>NZ_LMJU01000015.1:0-631047 GCF_001429415.1 Allobosea sp. Root670
GACGCTGATCGCCCCGATCGCGATGGAAGAGAAGCTGCGCTTCGCCATCCGCGAAGGCGGCCGCACCGTCGGCGCCGGCGTCGTCGCATCGATCATCGCGTAACGCGTTTGCGTGAGGGGCAGGGGCCCTTCGGGGCCTTTGCCTTTTCTCACGTCACGGAGAACTAAGACCATGAACGGTCAGAACATTCGGATCCGCCTCAAGGCGTTCGACCACCGTATCCTCGACGCTTCGACGCGCGAGATCGTGTCGACCGCGAAGCGGACGGGCGCCCAGGTCCGCGGACCGATTCCGCTGCCCACGCTCATCGAGAAGTTCACCGTCAACCGCTCGCCCCACATCGACAAGAAGTCGCGCGAGCAGTTCGAGATGCGGACCCACAAGCGGGTTCTCGACATCGTCGACCCGACCCCCCAGACGGTCGACGCCCTCATGAAGCTCGATCTCGCCGCCGGCGTCGACGTCGAAATCAAGCTCTGATCCGATTAAACGGGTCCTCTGTTTCCGGTTCTTCCGGATGGACATGACCCCAAAGGAAGGTATGCACCGATGCGTTCCGGTGTGATTGCACAGAAAGTCGGGATGACCCGCATCTTCACGGATGCCGGCGAACACATCCCGGTCACCGTGCTGAAGCTCGACAACTGCCAGGTCGTCGCGCATCGCACGATCGAGAAGAACGGCTATGCGGCCGTGCAGCTGGGCTCCGGCACGGCGAAGGTGAAGAATGTCTCGAAGGCCGAGCGCGGTCATTTCGCGGTCGCCAAGGTCGAGCCGAAGCGCAAGGTGGTCGAGTTCCGCGTCAGCAACGACGCGCTGATCCCCGTCGGCGCCGAGCTGACCGCGGACCACTTCGTCGTCGGCCAGTTCGTCGACGTCTCCGGCACCACCACCGGCAAGGGCTTCGCCGGCGGTATGAAGCGCTGGAACTTCGGCGGTCTGCGCGCCACGCACGGCGTGTCGGTCTCGCATCGTTCGATCGGTTCGACCGGTGGCCGTCAGGACCCGGGCAAGACCTTCAAGAACAAGAAGATGCCGGGCCATCTCGGTGCCGAGCGCGTGACCACGCAGAACCTGCGCGTCGTCCAGACGGATGTCGAGCGCGGCCTGATCCTCGTCGAGGGCGCCGTTCCCGGCGTCGCCGGCGGCTGGATCCATGTCCGTGACGCCGTCAAGCGCGCCCTGCCGAAGGATGCGCCGCTGCCGGGCAAGTTCAAGGTTTCCGGCGAGGCCAAGGCGGATGAGGCTCCTGCGGCCCAGGCTGAGGAGAACGCGTGATGAAGTTCGATATCACCACTCTTGAGGGCAAGTCGGCCGGTTCGGTCGAGCTGTCGGATGAGGTGTTCGGCCTGGAGCCGCGCGCCGATCTGCTCGCCCGCATGGTCCGCTATCAGCTCGCCAAGCGTCGCGCCGGGACTCACAAGTCCAAGGGCCGCTCGGAAGTCGATCGCACCCGCAAGAAGATCTACAAGCAGAAGGGCACCGGCGGCGCTCGCCACGGCGCGGCTTCGGCTCCGCAGTTCCGCGGCGGCGGCAAGGCCTTCGGCCCGGTCCTGCGCGACCACGGTCATGATCTTCCCAAGAAGGTCCGTGCGCTGGCCCTGCGTCACGCTCTCTCGGCCAAGGCCAAGGATGCCGGCATCATCGTGATCGACGATGCCACGCTTTCCGAGCCGAAGACCAAGGTGCTGCTCGGCCATTTCGGCAAGCTCGACCTGTCGAGCGCGCTGATCATCGGCGGCGCCGAGATCGACACCAATTTCGGCCTGGCCGCTCGCTCGATCCCGAACGTCGACGTGCTGCCGGTCCAGGGCATCAACGTTTACGACATCCTGCGTCGCGACAAGCTTGTCCTGACGCGCGCGGCCGTCGATGCGCTGGAGGCGCGCTTCAAATGAGCCAGTCCGCCAAGAACCTCGACCCGCGCCACTACGATGTGATCGTGGCGCCGGTCATCACCGAGAAGGCGACGATGCTCTCCGAGCACAACAAGGTCGTCTTCAAGGTTGCCAAGACCGCAACGAAGCCGCAGATCAAGGCGGCGATCGAGAAGCTCTTCGACGTCAAGGTCAAGAGCGTCAACACGATCGTCACCGAGGGCAAGGTCAAGATGTTCCGTGGCCGTCCCGGCCAGCGTTCGGACGTCAAGAAGGCGGTCGTGACCCTCGAAGAGGGCCACTCCATCGACGTGACCACGGGCCTGTGAGGGAATCATCATGGCTTTGAAACATTTCAAGCCGATCACGCCGAGCCTTCGCCAGCTCGTGATCGTCGACCGCAGCGAGCTCTACAAGGGCAAGCCGGTCAAGGCGCTGACCGAGGGCCTTTCGTCCTCGGGCGGCCGCAACAACACCGGTCGCATCACCGTCCGCTTCCGCGGCGGTGGTCACAAGCGCACGCTGCGCCTCGTCGACTTCAAGCGTCGCGGCAAGACCGGCATCCCGGCGACCGTCGAGCGGCTCGAATACGATCCGAACCGCACCGCCTTCATCGCCCTGATCAAGTATCAGGACGGCGAGCAGGCCTACATCCTGGCGCCGCAGCGCCTGGCTGTCGGCGACACGGTGGTTGCCGGTGACTCGGTCGACGTGAAGCCCGGCAACGCGGCTCCGATGGGCTCGCTGCCGATCGGCACGATCGTCCACAATGTCGAGCTGAAGATCGGCAAGGGTGGCGCTCTGGCCCGTTCGGCCGGCAACTACGCCCAGATCGTCGGCCGCGACCAGGGCTACGTCATCGTTCGCCTGAACTCGGGCGAGCAGCGCCTGATCTCCGGCCAGTGCTACGCCACGGTCGGCGCCGTCTCGAATCCGGATCACATGAACCGGAACGACGGCAAGGCCGGTCGCTCGCGCTGGCTCGGCCGCCGTCCGCATAACCGCGGCGTCTCGATGAACCCGGTCGACCACCCGCATGGTGGTGGTGAAGGCCGGACGTCGGGTGGTCGCCATCCGGTTACGCCCTGGGGTCTGCCGACCAAGGGCAAGAAGACCCGCTCGAACAAGCGGACCGATACGTTCATCGTGTCGAGCCGTCACGCCCGCAAGAAGAAGAACTGAGGTCCGTCATGGCGCGTTCGCTTTGGAAAGGTCCGTTCGTCGACGGATACCTCCTGAAGAAGGCCGAGGTCGCCAGGACCTCGAGCCGTAGTGAAGTTATCAAGATCTGGAGCCGTCGCTCCACGATCCTGCCGCAGTTCGTCGGTCTGACGTTCGGCGTCTACAACGGTCACAAGCATGTGCCGGTGTCCGTGTCCGAGGAGATGGTGGGCCACAAGTTCGGCGAGTTCTCGCCGACGCGCACCTTCCACGGCCACGCTGCCGACAAGAAGGCGAAGAGGAAGTAAGCCATGGGTAAAGCATCAGCCCCCCGTGCGCTGCCCGAGAACGAAGCCACTGCGATCGCTCGCAACCTTCGCGTCTCGCCGCAGAAGCTGAACCTCGTCGCCCAGCTGATCCGTGGCAAGAAGGTCTCGACCGCGCTCGCCGATCTCGAGTTCTCGCGCAAGCGGATCTCGCTCGACGTGCGCAAGTGCCTGCAGAGCGCGATCGCCAACGCCGAGAACAATCATGATCTCGACGTCGATGATCTCGTCGTGGCACAGGCCTTCGTCGGCAAGGCCCTCGTCATGAAGCGTTTCCACGCTCGTGCCCGTGGTCGTGGCGCCCGCATCCTGAAGCCCTTCGCGAACATCACGATCATCGTGCGCGAAGTCGCTGCGGCCAAGGCCTGAGGAGAGAACGATGGGTCAGAAAATCAATCCGATCGGCCTTCGCCTCGGCATCAACCGCACCTGGGACTCGCGTTGGTTCGCGGCCAAGGGCGAGTACGGCCAGCTTCTGCATGAGGACATGGCCATCCGCGCCGCCCTCATGAAGCTGTTGAAGCAGGCCGCCGTCTCGAAGATCATCATCGAGCGTCCGCACCGGAAGTGCCGCGTCACCATTCACTCGGCCCGTCCGGGCGTGGTGATCGGCAAGAAGGGCGCTGACATCGAGAAGCTCCGCAAGGAAGTCTCGAAGCTCACCAAGGCCGACGTGACGATCAACATCGTCGAGGTGCGCAAGCCCGAGATCGACGCGACGCTCGTCGCCGACTCGATCGCCCAGCAGCTCGAGCGCCGCGTCGCCTTCCGTCGCGCCATGAAGCGCGCCGTTCAGTCGGCGATGCGTCTCGGTGCCGAAGGCATCCGCATCAACTGCTCGGGCCGCCTCGGCGGCGCCGAGATCGCCCGCCTCGAATGGTATCGTGAGGGCCGCGTGCCGCTGCATACGCTGCGCGCCGACGTCGATTACGGCGTCGCCACCGCTTTCACGACCTACGGGACGTGCGGCATCAAGGTCTGGATCTTCAAGGGCGAGATCCTGGAACATGACCCGATGGCCCAGGACAAGCGCCTCTCCGACGAGGGCGGCCGCTCAGGCGGCCGTGATCGCGACCATCGCGATCGTCGTGAGCAGGCTGCGTAAGGCTGATCGAGAAGAGCCATGCTGCAACCAAAACGCACCAAGTTCCGCAAGCAGTTCAAGGGACGCATCTCCGGCGTCGCCAAGGGCGGCACGGATCTCAACTTCGGCCAGTTCGGCCTGAAGGCCCAGGAACCCGAGCGCGTCACCGCCCGGCAGATCGAGGCGGCCCGCCGCGCGATCACCCGCGCCATGAAGCGCGTCGGCCGTGTCTGGATCCGCATCTTCCCGGACGTGCCGGTTTCGAAGAAGCCGACCGAAGTCCGCATGGGTAAGGGCAAGGGTTCGCCCGAGTTCTGGGCGGCCAAGGTCAAGCCGGGCCGGATCATGTTCGAGCTCGACGGCGTGTCCGAGGAGATCGCCCGCGAGGCGCTCCGCCTCGGCGCCGCCAAGCTGCCGATCAAGACCCGCTTCATTCAGCGCATCGCCGAGTAAGGGAGGACAATATGAAAATTGCACAGCGTCAGTCCGACCTGAAGGCCATGAGCACGGACCAGCTCCAGGACGAGCTGCTCAAGCTGAAGAAGGAGCAGTTCAACCTGCGCTTCCAGAAGGCGACCGGCCAGCTCGAGAACACCGCGCGCGTCACCGAAGTGCGCAAGGACATCGCCCGCATCAAGACGCTGCAGCGGTCGAAGACCGTCGCAGCGAGCGCGTGAGGAGAGAATAATGCCTAAGCGCGTACTGCAGGGCGTCGTCGTCAGCGACAAGCAGAACAAAACTGTTGTGGTCAAGGTCGAGCGGCGTTATACGCACCCGCTCCTCAAGAAGACGGTGCGCCGCACGAAGAACTATCACGCCCATGACGAAGTGGGTGCGTTCAAGGTCGGCGACACGGTCTGGATCGAGGAGTCCAAGCCGATTTCCAAGCTGAAAAGCTGGGTTGTGCTCGAGGACGCCCCCAAGGCGTGATTCGAGACGGCTTCGCCCGGCCCCGAATCAGGGGCGGGCGCGGCAGGAAAGAAGCCGGGCATGTTTCTCCGCAAGAGTGGTTCCCACTTTTGCGGATCGTGTTTTGTTTTGAGGCCAGGGGGCGATCGACCCCCGTCAGTCGTAGTCCCCGCCAGCGCTGAGGCTGGCCGGGAAACCGCGCTGATACACAGATTGGAAGGATCAAGGCCATGATCCAGGTGCAGACGAATCTCGACGTCGCCGACAATTCCGGCGCCCGTCGCGTGATGTGCATCAAGGTTCTCGGCGGGTCGAAGCGGCGCTATGCCCGCATCGGCGACATCATTGTCGTCTCGATCAAGGAAGCCATCCCGCGCGGTCGCGTGAAGAAGGGCGACGTCATGAAGGCGGTCGTCGTTCGCACCGCCAAGGACGTCAAGCGCCAGGACGGTTCGGTGATCCGCTTCGACCGCAATGCGGCGGTGCTGATCAACAACCAGAAGGAGCCGGTCGGCACGCGTATCTTCGGACCGGTTCCGCGCGAGCTGCGCGCCAAGAACCACATGAAGATCATCTCGCTGGCGCCGGAGGTGCTGTGATGGCTGCTAAGATCAAGAAGGGCGACAAGGTCGTCGTGCTCGCTGGTCGCGACAAGGGCAAGTCGGGTGAAGTGCTCCAGGTCCTGCCGAAGGACGGCCGTGCGGTCGTTCGCGGCGTCAACCTGGTGAAGCGTCACACCAAGCAGTCCGCGCAGTCCGAGGGCGGCATCATCAGCAAGGAAGCGACGATCGACCTGTCGAACATCGCTGTTGCCGATCCGAAGGATGGCCAGGCCACCCGCGTCGGTTTCAAGGTGCTCGATGACGGCCGCAAGGTTCGTTTTGCCAAGCGTTCGGGGGATCTGATCGATGGCTGAGGCTCAGCAGGCGGCTCTCTCGCCGCGTATGAAGAAGCATTACGAGGACGTCGTCCGTCCCGCGATGATCGCCGAATTCGGCTACAAGAACGTCATGGAAGTGCCGACGATCGAGAAGATCGTCATCAACATGGGCGTTGGCGAAGCGACTGCGGACCGTAAGAAGGTCGACGTCGCTGCCGCGGATCTCGCCATGATCGCCGGCCAGAAGCCGGTCATCACCAAGTCCCGCCTCGCCATCGCCGGCTTCAAGCTGCGCGAGAACATGGCGGTTGGCTGCAAGGTCACGCTGCGCAAGACCAAGATGTTCGAGTTCGTCGACCGGCTCGTCACCATCGCCTTGCCGCGCGTGCGCGACTTCCGGGGCCTCAACCCGAAGTCGTTCGACGGGCGCGGCAATTTCGCGCTCGGGATCAAGGAGCACATCGTGTTCCCTGAGATCAACTACGACAAGGTCGACCAGGTCCTGGGTATGGACGTCATCGTCTGCACGACTGCGAAGTCGGACGACGAGGCACGCGCCCTGCTCAAGCACTTCAACTTCCCGTTCCGGCAGTGAACCTAAGCGTTCATACGCGGAAACCAGGAGAGATCGATGGCTAAGAAAAGCTCCGTCGAGAACAACGAGCGCCGCAGGAAGCTGGTGAAGAAATTCGCCGGCCGCCGGGCTCGCCTTCTCGCGATCGCCAATGACGACAACCAGCCCATGGACGAGCGCTTTCTCGCTCGCCTGAAGCTGGCCGAACTGCCGCGCAACTCGGCCAAGATCCGCGTTCGCAACCGTTGCGAAGTGACGGGCCGCCCGCGCGCGGTTTATCGCAAGCTCAAGATGTCGCGTATCGCGCTGCGTGAGCTCGGCAACAAGGGGCTGGTTCCCGGCCTCGTGAAATCGAGCTGGTAAGGAGGACTGGAACAATGGCAATCATTGATCCGCTCGGCGATATGCTGACCCGCATCCGCAATGCGCAGATGCGTCGCAAGTCCCGCGTTTCCACCCCCGGCTCGAAGCTGCGCGCCCGCGTGCTCGACGTGCTGCAGTCCGAGGGTTACATCCGCGGCTACAGCCAGACCGAGTTCGGCAACGGCCGGACGGAGTTCGACATCGAGCTGAAGTATCACGAGGGCCTGCCGGTCATCCGGTCGATCTCCCGTGTTTCGAAGCCCGGCCGCCGCGTCTACTCGTCGGTCGAGACAATGCCGCGCGTGGCCGATGGCCTTGGCGTGACGATCGTCTCGACGCCGCGTGGCGTGATGGCCGATCATGTGGCCCGCGAGCAGAACGTGGGCGGCGAAGTGCTCTGCAAGGTCTTCTGACCTTACAGGCGCCCCGCTCACTTTCAGGAGAGATCCAAATGTCTCGTATCGGTAAGAAGCCGGTTTCGGTTCCCGCGGGCGTCACTGCCTCGGTCACCGGCCAGCTGGTCAAGATCAAGGGCTCGAAGGGCGAGCTCTCCTTCACGGTTCCCGAGGACGTCTCGGTTGCCATGGAGGACGGTGCGATCGCGGTCCAGCCGCGTTCGCAGTCAAAGCGCGCCCGTGCGCTCTGGGGCACCTCGCGTGCCCGCATCAACAACCTCGTGATCGGCACCACCGCCGGTTTCGAGAAGCGCCTCGAGATCAACGGCGTCGGCTACAAGGCCGCGGTCAACGGCAAGGTGCTGAAGCTGTCGCTGGGCTATAGCCACGACATCGACTACGCCATCCCGGAAGGCGTCGCGATCACCACGCCGAAGCCGACGGAAATCGTCGTCGTCGGCATCGACAAGCAGATCGTCGGCCAGACCGCCGCGGAAATCCGCGACTATCGCGGCCCCGAGCCCTACAAGGGCAAGGGCGTCAAGTACGCCGGCGAATTCATCTTCCGCAAGGAAGGCAAGAAGAAGTAAGGACGCCAGCCATGAGCAAGCAGAACGATGTGACTGCGCGCCGCAAGGCCCGCGTCCGCCGCGCGATCAAGGCGGTTGCCAATGGTCGCCCGCGCCTGTCGGTGCATCGCACCGGCAAGCAGATCTACGCCCAGGTCATCGACGACGTGAAGGGGGTCACCCTCGCTTCCGCCTCGTCGCGGGACAAGGATGTGCGCGAGCAGATCAAGTCCGGCGCGAATGTCGAAGCCGCCACCCAGATCGGCAAGATCGTTGCCGAGCGCGCGGTCAAGGCCGGCGTGACGGATGTGGTCTTCGACCGTGGCCCGTACATGTACCATGGCCGCGTCAAGGCGCTGGCCGATGCAGCCCGCGAGGGCGGCCTCAGCTTCTGAGGTTATCGGGTTTCGCCCGGCAAGGCGTTTCGCGCCGGCCGGGCGGCATCCGTTTTAGGCTTCCCCGCGCAATGACGCACGGGGTTAGGCTCGAGCGAGCGGCGGGGCTTCGATCCTCGTCCGCGCAAGTAAGAGGACAGACATGGCTAGAGAGCCGCGTGAGCGTAGGGACCGGGAAGCGGAAGTTTCCGAGTTCGTGGACAAGCTCGTCCACATCAACCGCGTCGCCAAGGTGGTGAAGGGCGGGCGTCGCTTCGGCTTCGCCGCGCTTGTCGTCGTCGGCGACCAGAAGGGCCGCGTCGGCTTCGGCCACGGCAAGGCCCGTGAAGTTCCCGAGGCGATCCGCAAGGCGACGGAAGCCGCCAAGCGCGGCCTCGTCCGCATCCCGCTGCGCGAGGGCCGCACCCTCCATCACGACGTGCAGGGCCGCCATGGCGCCGGCAAGGTCGTGCTGCGTGCGGCTCCGGCTGGTACCGGCATCATCGCCGGCGGCCCGATGCGCGCCGTCTTCGAGGCGGTCGGCATGCAGGACGTCGTGTCGAAGTCGCTCGGCTCCTCCAACCCGTACAACCTCGTGCGCGCCACGTTCGACGCGCTGAAGAACGAAGACAGCCCGCGTTCGGTCGCGGCGCGTCGTTCGCTCAAGGTTTCGGCCCTGCAGACCCGTCGCCGCGATGCCGGCACGGATGCGGCCGCGGAAGCGTGAGGGGGGTATCATGGCAAAGGCTGAGAAGACCTTCACCATCGAGCAGATCGGTTCGCCGATCCGCCGCGAGGCCACCCAGCGCCAGACCCTGATCGGTCTCGGCCTGAACAAGATCCGCCGCCGCTCGACCCTCCAGGACACCCCCGCGGTGCGTGGCATGGTCGAGAAGGTCAAGCACCTCGTCCGCGTCGTCGACGCGAAGTGAGGAGGGCGTCACATGAAACTCAATGATATCCGTGACAACGAAGGCGCTCTGAAGCAGCGCATGCGCGTCGGCCGTGGCATTGGCTCCGGCAAGGGCAAGACCGGTGGTCGCGGCGTGAAGGGTCAGACCTCGCGCGCCGGCGTCGCCATCAAGGGCTTCGAAGGCGGCCAGATGCCGCTGTATCGTCGCCTGCCGAAGCGCGGTTTCCACAACCTGTTCGCCAAGGATCTGAACGAGGTGAACCTCGGCCGCATCCAGCAGGCAGTGGAAGCCGGCAAGCTCGACGCCAAGGGCGCTGTGACCATCGAGGCGCTCGTCGCCGCCGGTGTCATCACCCGTCAGGCCAAGGACGGCGTCAAGATTCTCGGCGTCGGCGAGCTCAAGACCAAGCTCGCTTTCGAGGTCTACGGCGCGTCCAAGTCGGCCGTGGCTGCGATCGAGAAGGCTGGCGGTTCGGTCAAGATTCTGGCTGCCGCTTCACAGGCGTGATCCGAACGCCTACATGACGTTTGCGAACGGCGGCCGGGCCCAGCGCCTTGGCCGCCGTTTGACTGTTTGACGCAAGGCACGAATCCGCAGACAGCACGCACGCGTGCGTTGGCAGTTGTGCTTCAACGACCAGTTTGAGACCCAGGGACCGGACGCATGGCATCGGCGGCTGAACAGCTTGCGGCGAACCTCAATTTCGGGGCCTTCGCCAAGGCGGATGAACTCAAGAAGCGAATCTGGTTCACGCTGGGCGCGCTCGTCATCTACCGGCTTGGTACCTATATCCCGCTGCCGGGCATGAACCCGGACGCGGTGGCCGACCTGTTCCGCCAGACCCAGTCCGGCATGCTCGGCATGTTCAACATGTTCTCTGGCGGTGCCGTCGGGCGTCTCGCGATCTTCGCACTGGCGATCATGCCCTACATCTCGGCCTCGATCATCGTGCAGCTGCTCTCGAGCGTTGTGCCGACTTTCGAGGCGCTGAAGAAGGAAGGCGAGCAGGGTCGCAAGACCCTGAACCAGTACACCCGCTACCTGACCCTCGTGCTGGCCGTATTCCAGGCTTACGCGATCGGCGTGGGTCTCCAGGGTTCGGGTAACCTTGTGCTCGAACCCGGGCCGTTCTTCCTGCTCTCGACCACGATCACGCTCGTCGGCGGCACGATGTTCCTGCTCTGGCTGGGTGAGCAGATCACCAGCCGCGGCATCGGCAACGGCACCTCGATGATCATCTTCGCGGGCATCATCGCGGAATTCCCATCGCAGCTCGCGCAGACCTTCGAACTCGGCCGCCAGGGCGCGATCTCGACCGGCCTGCTGCTCGGCGTGCTCGTGATGGCGATCTGCGTCATCGCCTTCTGCGTGTTCATGGAGCGCGCCCAGCGCCGCCTGCTGATCAACTATCCGAAGCGCCAGGTCGGCAACCGCATGTACGAGGGCCAGACCTCGTTCCTGCCGCTGAAGCTCAACACCTCGGGCGTCATCCCGCCGATCTTCGCCTCGTCCCTGCTGCTGCTGCCGACCACCGTCGCGAGCTTCTCGCAGGCCTCGGGCGGCACCGGCTTCCTGTCGACGATGGCGACCTATCTGGCGCATGGCCGGCCGGCGTTCATGATCCTCTACGCCGCGCTGATCATCTTCTTCTGCTTCTTCTACACCGCGATCGTGTTCAATCCGGTGGAGACGGCGGACAATCTCAAGAAGCATGGCGGCTTCATGCCGGGTATCCGCCCGGGCGAGCGGACCGCCGAGCATATCGATCGCATCCTCACCCGCATCACCGTTCTCGGCGCAGGATATTTGACGATTGTCTGCCTTATCCCCGAGTTCATGATCACCTATGCTCAGATTCCGATCATCCTTCTGGGCGGCACCTCGCTGCTCATCGTGGTGACGACGACGATGGACACCGTGGCGCAAGTTCACGGGCACCTGCTGGCCCATCAGTACGAAGGGCTGGTCAAGAAGGCCAAGTTGCGAGGAGCGCGGAGATAAGATGCGGTTGATTTTCCTGGGGCCGCCGGGGGCGGGTAAGGGCACTCAGGCGGCGCGCATCGTCGCGAAGCACGGCATTCCGCAACTCTCGACCGGCGACATGCTGCGTGCGGCCGTCGCCGCCGGCACGCCGGTCGGCCAGAAGGCCAAGGCCGTGATGGATGCAGGCGGGCTGGTCTCGGACGAGATCGTCATCGGCATCGTCGCCGACCGCATCGAAGAGGCCGACGCCAGGAAAGGCTTCATCCTCGACGGCTTTCCGCGGACGCTGGCGCAGGCCGAGGCGCTGGACAAGATGCTGGACGGCAAGGGCCTGAAGCTCGATGCCGTGCTCGAGCTCCGGGTCGACCAGACCAAGCTTGTCGACCGCATCGTCCGCCGCGCCGAGGAGGCGAGGGCGGCGGGGCAGCCGGTGCGCAAGGATGACGATCCGGAGGTCTTCAAGACCCGGCTCGAGGCCTATAACCGCGATACGGCGGTGGTTGCGCCCTATTACGACAAGCGTGGCCAGCTGACCGCGATCGACGGCATGCAGCCGATCGACGACGTCTCGCGGGCGATCAGCGACGCGCTTTCGGTGGCGGCGCAGGGCTGAGCGCTCCTAGGCGAACAAGTTTGAACCCGGGCGGACCTTGCGGTCCGGCCGGGTTTTTCATTTCCGCGGTGCGCTTTTGCGGGATTGCCTTTGCCTTTTCTCGCTCCACCCGTGCGTTGACAGGCTTACCCCCGGCGGATGTGCTGAGACCCAATCCGCGCAAAGCGGTGGCAAGCGTCCGTCGACCAGGTGGCGAAGCGCCTTTCCGGGTCCGGATGCAGGACAGGGAGCAGGCGCATGACGAGGTTTGGTGCATTGCTGGTCGCGAGCACGCTGGCGCTGATGCCGGCGGCGGCGCGGGCGCAGGATGCGGTGAAGATCGGCATCCTCAACGACCAGTCGGGCAACTATGCCGAATTCGGCGGTCTCGGCTCGGTCGAGGCTGCGAAGATGGCGATCGAGGATTTCGGCGGCTCGGTGCTGGGCAAGTCGATCGAGATCGTCGCGGCCGATCATCAGAACAAGCCGGATATCGCCGTCGGGCTGGCCCGGCGCTGGTATGATGTGGACGGCGTCACCGCGATCGCGGACCTCACCAACTCCGCCGTTGCACTGGGGGTGGCCGGCATCGCCAAGGAAAAGCAGAAGATCGCCCTCTATAACGGCCCGGCGACGACGCGGCTGTTCAACGAGGATTGCTCGCCGACCGGCTTCATGTGGACCTTCGACACGGCGACCTCGGCCAAGGGCACGGCGCTGTCGGTCCTGCGCGAGGGCGGCGACAGCTGGTACATCATCGCCGCCGACTATGCCTTCGGCCATCAGCTCACCGCCGATATCGAGTCGATCGTGAAGGCCAATGGCGGCAAGACGCTGGGCACGGTGCGCGCGCCGCTCGGAACGCCGGACTTCTCCTCCTTCCTGCTGCAGGCGCAGGCCTCGAAGGCCAAGATCGTCGCCTTCGCCAATGCCGGCACGGACACGATCAACTCGATCAAGCAGGCCGGCGAGTTCGGCCTGGTCGATGGCGGCCAGAAGCTCGCGGCGATGGTCGTGGTGCTGAGCGACGTCCACGGGCTCGGGCTCGACAAGGCCAAGGGGCTGATTACGACCACCGCCTACTATCATGACGCCGACAAGCCGAGCCGCGCCTTCGCCGACCGCTACATGGCGAAGACCAAGAAGATGCCCGGCATGATCCAGGCCAGCGTCTATTCCTCGGTGCTGCACTACCTCAAGGCGGTGAAGGCGGCCGGTACGGCAGCGGGCCCTGCGGTCGCGGCGAAGATGAAGGAGATGCCGGTCGACGATTTCTATGCGCCGGGCGCCAAGATCCGCGAGGATGGCCGGCTGATGAACGACATGCTGCTGGTCGAGGTGAAGAAGCCCGCCGATTCGAAGGCGCCGTGGGATTACTTCAAGGTCGTCCGCAAGATCCCGGCGGCCGAGATCATCGCGCCGCTCTCGGAGAGCAAGTGCAGCCTGGTGAAGAAGTGAGGGTTCTCGCTTGAGTCCGTCGTTCCGGGCGCGGTTCCGCCGCTTGCCTGGAATGACGGGGCCCTTATATAGCAATCGCGGCTACCGCCTTGACCTCGCAGCGCTTCGGCCACTTCGCCGGCCTTGGCATGTTTCTTGGTTGCGACGGGTTGACTCGTTGCGCCCAACCCGTTAACGAGCCGCAATCCGGTTTCATGGGAGCGATGCCGTTGCCTTCGCGAGAAGGGACGACGTCGCATTATCGCGTGGAGCCGTTCAACGTCCTGCATGAGCCGGCCTCCACCGGACGCAGGATTTTTTCCCACCGCCGGGGTGCCATCGGGTGCTTCGGCCGACATGGAGATGAGACCATGGCTCGTATCGCGGGCGTCAACATTCCCACCGGCAAGCGCGTCGTCATCGGCCTGCAGTACATCCACGGCATTGGCGCGTCCAAGGCCCAGGAGATCTGCGAGAAGGTCGGCATCGCTGCCGAGCGTCGCGTCAACCAGCTGACCGACGCCGAAGTCCTGCAGATCCGCGAGACGATCGACCGCGACTACCTCGTCGAGGGCGATCTGCGCCGCGAAGTCTCGATGAACATCAAGCGCCTGATGGACCTCGGCTGCTACCGCGGCCTGCGTCATCGTCGCTCGCTGCCGGTCCGCGGCCAGCGCACGCACACCAACGCCCGCACCCGCAAGGGCAAGGCGAAGCCGATCGCCGGCAAGAAGAAGTGATCTCAGTGGGCCGCTAAGTCGGCCCGCTGTCTATACGCCGGACGGTCCGCTTACGGGCCGCCGGCATCCCCAGCGCCTGGCATGACGGGCGCGCCTGAAGGATGGAAGAAGAGATATGGCCAAGGAAGCCCAGCGCGTCCGTCGTCGCGAACGCAAGAACATCGTCTCCGGCGTCGCGCATGTGAACGCCTCGTTCAACAACACCATGATCACCATCACCGACGCGCAGGGCAACACGATCTCGTGGTCGTCGGCCGGCACGATGGGCTTCAAGGGCTCGCGCAAGTCGACCCCCTATGCCGCCCAGGTCGCCGCCGAGGATGCCGCCCGCAAGGCTGCCGAGCACGGCATGCGCACCCTCGAGGTCGAGGTGACCGGTCCGGGTTCGGGCCGCGAGTCGGCTCTTCGCGCTCTCCAGGCCGCGGGCTTCACCGTGACCTCGATCCGCGACGTGACGCCGATCCCGCACAATGGTTGCCGTCCGCGCAAGCGCCGTCGCGTCTGACGTCTGACCATTGCATGAGGCGCCCGCAGGGGCGGGCGCCTGTCCGGGGCGGCGGTGGCCGCCAGATGAATTCAGCACCAGGAGTGCGGTCGTGATCAGCAAGAACTGGCAGGATCTTTCCAAGCCGAACAAGCTCGAAGTGAAGGTCGGAGACGACCCGAAGCGTCAGGCGACTGTGGTTGCGCGTCCGCTCGAGCGCGGCTTCGGCATGACGCTCGGCAATGCGCTCCGTCGCGTGCTGCTGTCGTCGCTCCAGGGCGCGGCCGTGACCGCCGTCCAGATCGACGGCGTTCTCCACGAGTTCTCCTCGATCCCGGGCGTCCGTGAGGACGTCACCGACATCGTCCTCAACATCAAGGCCATCGCGGTCAAGATGCAGGGCGAGGGCCCCAAGCGCATGACGCTGCGCAAGTCCGGCCCGGGCACCGTCACCGCCGGCGACATCAACACCATCGGCGACGTGGCGATCCTGAACCCCGACCTCGTGCTCTGCACGCTGGACGACGGGGCCGAGATCCGCATGGAGTTCACGGTCAACACCGGCAAGGGCTATGTCCCGGCCGAGCAGAACCGTCCCGAGGACGCGCCGATCGGCCTGATCCCGGTCGACAGCCTGTACTCGCCGGTCAAGAAGGTTTCCTACCGCGTCGAGAACACCCGTGAGGGCCAGAACCTCGACAAGGACTCGCTGACGCTGGCGATCGAGACCAACGGCTCGGTCACCCCCGAGGACGCGCTGGCGCTCGCCGCCCGCATTCTGCAGGACCAGCTCGCGGTGTTCATCACCTTCGAGGAGCCGCGCAAGGAAGAGGCCGTCTCGACCGCGCCGCAGCTGCCCTTCAACCCGGCGCTGCTCAAGAAGGTTGACGAGCTCGAGCTTTCGGTCCGCTCGGCGAACTGCCTGAAGAACGACAACATCGTCTATATCGGCGACCTCATCCAGAAGTCCGAGGGCGAGATGCTGCGCACCCCGAACTTCGGCCGCAAGTCGCTGAACGAGATCAAGGAAGTGCTGGCGACCATGGGTCTGCACCTGGGCATGGACGTCCAGGGCTGGCCGCCGGAGAACATCGAAGAGCTGGCCAAGCGCTTCGAAGAGCACTACTGAGCCTCAACGGCGCGGGAGGCATCCCGCGCCAACCCCGCCCGGCTGGTCCCAGCCGGAGCATAAGGAACGGCCGTACCGTGGCACGGCGGCCGTAAGCAACGAAGGAGCCAAACAATGCGTCACGGTTTCCGCGGTCGTCGTTTCAACCGCTCGGCCGAGCATCGCCAGGCGATGTTCGCCAACATGGCTCAGGCCCTGATCAAGCACGAGCAGATCACCACCACGCTGCCGAAGGCCAAGGACCTGCGTCCGGTCGTCGAGAAGCTGATCACCCTCGGCAAGCGCGGCGACCTGCACGCCCGCCGTCAGGCGATCGCGCAGATCAAGGATGTCGAGCTGGTCGGCAAGCTCTTCGCGGTCCTCGGCCCGCGCTACAAGGAGCGCAACGGCGGCTATCTCCGCATCATGAAGGCGGGCTTCCGCTTCGGCGACAACGCCCCGATGGCGATCATCGAGTTCGTCGACCGCGACGTCGATGCCAAGGGCAAGGATTCGGGCCCGGTCTTCACGGCGGAAGACGAAGCCGCCTGATCGGCTTCCCCTGACTGAATTGGAAAAGGCGGTCCTTCGGGGCCGCCTTTTTCTTTGGTTGTGCAGTCCTTAGGCGGGCCGTCCGGCGAGCTCCCCGGCGAGGTCGACGAGGATCTCCAGCGGCTGGGCATGGAGGTCGGCTTCGGGTGTCACCCCATACAGGCCGAAGATGAAGCTGGTGGTCTCGTCGCGCTCGGCGATGCCCATCGCCCAGCCGGCGAAGGAGCGGGCGACGATCGGTTCTTCCGAAAGCACCCGAAAGGCTGTGTGGCGCGGGTCCATCACGATCCGGCCATAGGTTTCGGCCACGTTGTCCCGCGATCCTTCCAGCACCTGCGCGAAGGCCTTCTCCGTCGCCAACAGGAAGCCGGTGATGCCGTTCTGGTCGTTGAAGCGGCGGGCGCTTGTCAGGATCCTGTCCAGCTCCGCACGGCGATTGGCGTCGACGAGCCGGCTCTCGCTGGCGTACACAAGCCGAATCAGGCTCATCCTGCTCTTCCTATCCGGCCAGAAATGGCCATATCGGGTTGGGAGATGCCGCTGCGGGAACCGCAGGGCGTTACACGGGTATAGCGGGTGCCACGCCTGAACGGAAAACTCCGCGCCGGCGCTTTTTGTTTCTGAACGAGGACGAGCATGATCCACCGCCCCGCACCCTATCGGAAGACCTTGGCCGCGGCTGCCCTGGCGGGCGCTCTGCTGGCCAGCGTCGCGCCGTGGCCGGCGCTTGCCCAGCAGCGGCAGGTGCCTGAGACCCGCGAGCAGGTGACGCTCTCCTTCGCGCCACTGGTCAAGCAGACGCAGGCTGCGGTCGTGAACGTCTATGGCGCGCGCGTCGAGAAGCGCCCGCAGAACCCCTTCATGGACGACCCGTTCTTCCGCCGCTTCTTCGGCGATGGCGGCTTCGGCGTACCGCGCGAGCGGGTGCAGCGCTCGCTCGGCTCCGGCGTGATCGTCGATGCCGGCGCCGGGCTCGTGGTGACCAACAACCACGTCATCGAGAACATGAGCGAGGTGAAGGTCGCCTTCGCCGACAAGCGCGAGGTCGAGGCCACGATCCTGCTGCGCGATCCGCGCACCGATCTTGCCGTGCTCAAGCTCGCCGACGCGAAAAACCTGACCGCGATCGCGCTCGCCGATACCGACGAACTCCAGGTCGGCGACATCGTGCTGGCGATGGGCAACCCCTTCGGCGTCGGCCAGACGGTGACTCAGGGCATCGTCTCAGCGCTGGCGCGCACGCAGATCGGCGTCGGCGATGCGCAATCCTTCATCCAGACCGATGCGGCGATCAATCCCGGCAATTCGGGCGGCGCGCTGATCGACATGAAGGGCCGCGTCGTCGGCATCAACACCGCGATCTATTCGCGCTCGGGCGGCAGCGTCGGCATCGGCTTCGCCATTCCCTCGGCGATGGTGCGCCTCGTCGTCGACAGCGCCAAGGCCGGCGTCAAGACGGTCAAGCGTCCCTGGTTCGGGGCGCGGCTGCAGAGCCTCACGGCCGAGGTCGCGGACGGGCTCGGGCTCGACCGGCCGGCGGGCTCGGTCGTCGCCAGCGTCGTCGAGAAGGGGCCGGCCGACCAGGCGGGCCTGAAGCGCTCGGACGTCATCCTTTCGGTCGATGGCGTCAATGTCGACGATCCCGAATCCTTCGGCTACCGCTTCGCCACCCGGCCGATCGGCGGCACGACGATGCTCAGCGTGCTGCGCAGCGGCAAGCGCATCTCGATCCCCGTGAAGCTCATCGCTGCGCCCGAGACCCGGCCGCGCGACATGGTGAAGCTGACGAGCCGTTCGCCGCTTGCCGGCCTGACCGTCGGCAACATGTCTCCGGCGCTGGCCGAGGAACTCTCGATCGACACCGGCAATGAAGGCGTCGTCGTCAGCGAGGTCGAGGAGGGCAGCACCGCGGCCAATGTCGGCTTCCAGAAGGGCGACATCATCAAGGCGCTGAACGGCGAGGCGATGACCACGTCGCGTGAGGTCGAGACGATCCTCAAGGATCGCAGGCGCGCCTGGGAGGTGACGATCACCCGCAACGGCCAGACGATCACCTCGGTCTTCCCGGGGTGAGCGACCTGTTCTCAGCCTCGGGGCTGGACAAGTCCGGCCCGCGGCCGCTTGCCGACCGCCTGCGCCCGACGACGCTCGCCGAGGTCGCGGGCCAGGAGCATCTGACCGGGCCGGACGGGGCGCTGACGCGGCTCGTCGCCTCCGGTACGATCGGCAGCCTGATCTTCTGGGGTCCGCCGGGTACCGGCAAGACGACGGTCGCCCGGCTGCTCGCCGGGCTGGTCGATCTCGGCTTCGAGCAGATCAGCGCGATCTTCTCGGGCGTCGCCGATCTCAAGAAGGTGTTCGAGGCGGCGCGCGGGCGCCGTTTGGGCGGCCGGGGCACGTTGCTCTTCGTCGACGAGATTCACCGCTTCAACCGCGCCCAGCTCGATGCCTTCCTGCCGGTCATGGAAGACGGCACGATCACGCTGATCGGCGCGACCACCGAGAACCCGTCCTTCGCGCTCAATGCGGCGCTGCTGTCGCGGGCGCGCGTCCTGACCTTCAAGTCGCTGGACGAGGGCTCGCTGCTCTTCCTGCTCGGCCGGGCCGAGGTCCTGGAAAGCCGGGAACTGCCGCTGACGCCGGAGGCGCGATTGGCGCTGGCGCGCTTCGCCGATGGCGACGGACGCGCCGTGCTGACGCTGGCCGAGGAGATCTGGCGGGCGGCGAAACCCGGCGAAATCCTCGACGAGCACGGCCTCTCGGACGTGATTCAGCGTCGCGCGCCGATCTACGACAAGGCGCAGGACGGCCACTACAACCTGATCTCCGCCCTGCACAAGACGATCCGCGGCTCCGATCCCGATGCGGCGCTCTACTATTTCGCGCGCATGCTCGATGCCGGCGAGGACCCGCGTTTCCTGGCACGGCGGCTGGTGCGGATGGCGGTCGAGGATATCGGCCTCGCCGATCCGCAGGCGCTGCTGCATGCCCGCGCCGCGGCGCAGACCTATGAGCAGCTCGGCACGCCCGAGGGCGAGCTCGCGCTGGCTAATTGCGTGATCTATCTGGCGACCGCACCGAAATCGAACGCGGCCTATATGGCTTACAAGGCTGCCGTGCGGGTGGCGAAGGAGCGGGGCTCCCTGACGCCGCCCAAGACCATCCTCAACGCGCCGACCAAGCTGATGCGCGAGGAGGGCTACGGCGCCGACTATGCCTATGACCACGACCAGCCCGATGCCTTCTCCGGGCAGAACTACTGGCCGGATGTGCTGGGCCGCCAGCGCTTCTACGATCCGCCCGAGCGCGGTTTCGAGCGCGAGATCCGCAAGCGGCTGGAATATTGGGAGAAGCTCCGGCAGGAGCGGGGGGAGTAGAGATGTTCTTGCTGGCGCGCCTGTTCATGATCGTGCCCTCGGTGATCGCGGGCTGGTTCGTCTCGAAGGACGATGTCTCCTATTGGGTCGTGGCCTTCGCCATTGCGCTCGTCTTCATCGTGCTGACCATCGCCTTCGAGCTGTACGTGCATCCCCGGCTGCGGCAGCGCCGCCAGCGTTGAGCCGGGCTCAGTTGCGGCAATTGAACGGCAGGAAGGTGCTGGACATGCCGCTGTTCATCGCCATCACGACGAGCCGGTTGGCAAGCTCGAGCTCCTCCTTGCTGCGGGCGCAGACCTCGGCACGGGCCTGGCAGTTCGAGGCGAGGAAGGCGTCGTGGCTGGCGAGGAATTCCGCGCCCAGGCCCTTCTTGCCGAGGCGCGCCAGCGACTGGTCATAGGCCTTCCTGTAGCGGTTGCATTTTTCCGTCGGCCAGTCGGTGCCCGTGCTGCCGCTCTGCTGGGCGAAGGCGCCCGCGCTGCCGAGGATGACCATGGCGGCAAGCAGCCCTGCGCCGCCGATCCGAAGCTGAAGACGCATCCTTGCCGTTCCCATCGTTCCTGCCGGGCCTATTCCTGACGCCGGGCTTCCTGCTCGGCTGCACCGAGCCGTGCAATTGCGGCGGATTTCGTTTGTGCAAGGCGATCGTGCGCTCTATTCCACAACGATGATCTCCACCGCTTTCGTTTTTATCGGCGCCGGCATCGGCGGCGCCCTGCGCCACGGCATCAATGTCGTCTCGCCGCGCTGGTTCGGCATGGGCTTTCCCTACGGGACCATGGCCATCAACATCATCGGCTCGGCCCTGATGGGGCTCGTCGCCGGCTGGTTCGCCTTCCGTGCCGGCGAGGGCGTGCCGCATGACCTGCGGCTCTTCCTCGCCACCGGCGTGCTCGGCGGCTTCACCACCTTCTCGGCCTTCTCGCTCGATGCCGTCCTGCTCTGGGAGCGGGGCGAGATGATGCTGGCGGCCACCTATGTGATCGGCTCGGTCGTGCTGTCGCTGGCGGCGCTGCTCGGTGGCCTCGCGATGATGCGGAGCATGTCATGAAGACGGGCGGCAAAGGTCCCGGTAACAAGGGCGCTGGCGGCAAGGGCCCCGGCGGCTCCGGGCGCGGTGGCAAGTCGCCATCCGCGGGGGCTCCGCGCGGCAAGCGGCCGAGCCATGATGCCCGGCGCAGGGCAGCCGCGCGTCCGGCTGCCGGCGAGGAGCGCGTGCAGCGCTCTCCGCGCCCGCGGCCGGTGGAGGAGGCCCCCAAGCCGACCCGCGCCCAGGTCAAGGCCGAGACCTCCGAGGTGCTCTCGACCGGCGTGCAGCAGCTCGTGGTGACGCCGGACGAGAACGAGATGCGGATCGACCGCTTCCTCGAGGCGCGTTTCCCGCAGCTCTCCTTCAGCCATATCCAGCGCATCGTCCGGAAGGGCGAATTGCGCGTCAACGGCAAGCGCGCCGACAGCAAGGATCGGCTCGAAGAAGGCCAGACGGTGCGCATCCCGCCGCTCAAGCTCGAGCCGCAGGAGCAGCGCCCGCGCTCGCTCAAGGCGGATACCGACACGGTCGAATTCCTGCGTTCGATCACGCTTTACGAGGATGACGACGTCATCGTCCTCAACAAGCCGGCTGGCCTTGCCGTGCAGGGTGGTTCCGGCACGACGCGGCATGTCGACCAGATGCTCGAGGTGCTGACCGACAAGAGCGGCCAGAAGCCCCGCCTCGTCCACCGTCTCGACAAGGACACCGCCGGCTGCCTCGTCATCGCCAAGTCGCGCTTCGCGGCGGCGACGCTGGCCAAGACCTTCCGCTCGCGCTCGGCCCGCAAGGTCTACTGGGCGCTGGTGGCGGGCGTGCCGCGCGTGCGCCAGGGCCGGATCTCGACCTATCTCGCCCGCGAGGAGGCCTATGACGGCGACCAGCGCATGGCCGTCGCCAAGCATGGCGAGGACGGCGCGATGCACGCCGTCACCTATTACGCGGTGGTCGAGACGGCGGCGCAGAAGCTCGGCTGGCTGTCGCTCAAGCCGGTGACCGGGCGCACCCACCAGCTGCGCGCCCACGCCGCCCATATCGGCCACCCGATCATCGGCGACCCCAAATATTTCAACATCCAGAACTGGGAATTGCCCGGCGGCATCCAGAACAAGCTGCACCTGCTGGCGCGGCGGATCGTGCTGCCGCATCCGCGCGGCAAGGGCACGATCGACGTCAGCGCGCCGCTGCCGCCGCATATGCGCCAGAGCTGGAACCTGCTCGGCTTCGATGACGCGCCCTACGATCCGATCGTCGAGGCGCCGGACGAGTGAGGCCTCTCCCAGGCGGTGACGAAACGTCAGAGAACAGTTGCGGAACAAAACGCTTTCTGTTCTAACTATGTTCTCGTCATCGGAGGGCTGACCATGCGTTCGGTTTTGATCGTTTTCAGCTTTGTTCTCGGTCTTGCGGGAGCCGCCTAGGCGCAGACCACCGCGCCGGCGACGGCACCCGCGCCGGCTGCCGTCGCCGCGTCGGCGGATGAGCCGATCCCTCGCGCCGAGCGGGCGAAGGCCCGGCAGGATTGCGTGTCCGAGAATATCGCGCTCGCCGGCGCGGATTTGCGCGCGGCGATGCGCATCTGCATGCAGGGCAAGTTCCCGGGCGTGCAGCTCTATGCCCATGATGGTCTCACGCGCGACGGCAAACCGACGGCGGTGGCGGCGCGGGCCGCCTGCAAGGAAGAGGCCGACGGTCGCAAGCTGCAGGGCCCGGAACGCATCGCGGCATTGACCGCCTGCTTCAACGGCAAGCGGCCGGATCTCGCCCAGCGCTCCGAATGCCGCAAGGAGGCGCGTGCCAAGGGGCTCGATGGCGCCGATCTGCGCAAGGCGGTCGATGCCTGCGCCCGCGAAGCCAGGGGCTGAGCCGCTCACGCGCGGTATGATGCCATGACGGGCTTGCAGTGGATTGCCTCGGCAATCCGGGATAAAGCCCCGGCATGGATCTCATCATCTTCGATCTCGACGGCACGCTGATCAATTCCGAGGCGATCATCCTCGGCGCGCAATACGAGACTTTCAGGCGCTGCGGACGGGTTCATCCCGGGCGTGAAGCTGGTCTCGGCATCGTCGGGCTGACGCTCGACATCGCGATGGCGCGGCTTGCCGGGCTGGCCGAGCCCGACGATGTGCTGACCGAGACCTATCGCCAGGTCTTCAGCGCGATGCGTGTGCAGGCCGAGACCGATCCGTCGCTGGACGAGCCGCTCTTCGCGGGCGTCGCCGAGACGCTGGCCGAGCTGAGGCGCCATGGCGGGCTGAAGCTCGGCATCGCCACCGGAAAGTCGCGCAAGGGGGCGGAGTTCATCGTCGCCCGGCATGGCTGGCAGGGCCTGTTCGATACGGTGCAGTCGGCTGACGATGCTCCCTCGAAGCCCCATCCCGGCATGATCCAGCGGGCGATGGCGGAGACCGGTGCGGCGCCGGAGCGCACCGCGATGGTCGGCGACAGCTCTTTCGACATCGAGATGGCGGTTGCCGCCGGCGTCGTGCCTGTCGCCGTCTCGTGGGGGTTCCAGCCGGTCGAGAGCCTCGTCGCGCTCGGTGCCCGGCATGTGTTGCGCGCGTTCCCGGAGCTGCCGACGGCGCTCGGATTGCCGAAGGCTGTGGCGGCGTAGGGCCATCCACAGCGGATCGCCGTGGTTTCCCGGCGCAGCCTTTGTCATTCCGGGGCGCGCCAGCGGCGCGAGTCCTGGAATGACAAGGGTGGTTCCGGCCGGAGGCGATTGATCTCCAGGCCGCGTCTGCGTCACAGAATGTCTTCACCCAATTGGGCCTTGTCCGTGTTCGCCTGCATGATTTCGCAGCGGCGATATCATCCGGCGCCCTTGCCGCCGACACGGGCTGAGGGCCGCTCTTTGCCGCGCCTGCGCCACCCGCAGTAACACCCTCGCAACCAAGTCGACTCAGTTCCGTTTAACCTGAATATCCGTTCAGATTTGCGCGTTAACCACCTGATGCGGGGACCGGGTTCATGGTGTTCCCACAACAGGAACGTACCGGCACAAAACAACGCCGGACAGGGGTTCGAACATGATGGGTCATGAGCTTCGTGAATTCGTCGATCGCGTGATGGATCGTCGCGCGATCGACGAAGAAGACGTCAAGATGCTTCAGCGCAACATCTTGAACGACGTCGTCGTCACGCGGGATATCGTCGATGTTCTGGTCGCGCTCGACCGGGCCGTGCCGCAAAGCTGCAAGGCCTATGCAGATTACCTCGTGGCGCTGGTTGTCGACTTCGCCGTCTGGGAAAACCGTCCCACCGGCGTGATCGACCGCGACAAGGCGCATTGGCTGGTGACGACGCTCTCCGCCGGCGAGGGGCCGACCGCCACCGCCCAGCGCATCGCCAACGAGATTGCCCGCGAAGCCGAGCATTGCGATGAGACGCTGCTCGCCTTCGCCTTCGCCAAGGGGGCGGCGAAGGATGTGGTTCGCTTCGGCATCGGTGCCGCGCCGCGCGTCCTGCTCGCGAGCTGAACCCGGCGCCATTCTCCGGCTTGGCTCGAGAGTCCTGGACGGGAGAAGGTAAGCGCTTCTTGCGAGAGATGCCCGGGGCAGGCCCGGGCATGACGGCGTCGGCTCGACACTTCCTTCACAAGGGCAGGATGCCGGGTCTGCGCATCCGTGCACAACGATCTGGCGGGCTGCCGACTTTCGCATCGGTGGACGGCAGTTGCGGCGTCCCATACACCCCGGCTATTGCAGTCTGGTCTGAAGCTGGGGTGGTCCGCGCATGTTCTCGAAGATCCTGATCGCGAACCGCGGCGAAATCGCCTGCCGTGTCATCAAGACGGCGCGGCGCATGGGCATCAAGACGGTCGCCGTCTATTCGGATGCGGATCGCGATGCGCTGCATGTCGAGATGGCGGATGAGGCCGTGCATATCGGCGCCGCGCCCGCAGCGCAGTCCTATCTCCTGATCGACAAGATCATCGACGCCTGCAAGGCAACCGGGGCGCAGGCCGTGCATCCGGGCTACGGCTTTCTCTCCGAGCGCGAGGCCTTCGCCCAGGCGCTCAAGGACAACGGCATCGTCTTCATCGGCCCCAATCCCGGCGCCATTGCCGCGATGGGCGACAAGATCGAATCGAAGAAGGCGGCGGCCGCCGCGAAGGTTTCGACCGTTCCGGGCTTCCTCGGCATCATCGAGAGCCCCGAGCATGCGGTGGAGATCGCCGACGAGATCGGCTATCCCGTGATGATCAAGGCCTCGGCCGGCGGCGGCGGCAAGGGCATGCGCATCGCCCATTCTTCAGGCGAGGTGGCTGAGGGTTTTGCTCGCGCCAAGTCGGAAGCGGCGTCCTCCTTCGGCGATGATCGCGTTTTCGTCGAGAAGTTCATCGTCGATCCCCGCCATATCGAAATCCAGGTCCTCGGCGACAAGCACGGCAACGTCATCTATCTCGGCGAGCGCGAATGCTCGATCCAGCGCCGCAATCAGAAGGTGCTGGAGGAGGCGCCGTCGCCGCTGCTCGACGAGGCGACCCGCCGGAAGATGGGCGAGCAGGCTGTCGCACTGGCCAAGGCGGTGAACTACGACTCCGCCGGTACGGTCGAGTTCGTCGCAGGCCAGGACAAGTCCTTCTACTTCCTGGAGATGAACACGCGCCTGCAGGTCGAGCACCCGGTGACCGAGATGATCACCGGCATCGACCTCGTCGAGCAGATGATCCGGGTCGCCTATGGCGAGAAGCTCGCGATTTCGCAGGCGGATGTGAAGCTCGACGGCTGGGCGGTGGAAAGTCGTGTCTATGCCGAGGACCCGACCCGCAACTTCCTGCCTTCGACCGGCCGGCTCGTGACCTATCGGCCGCCGAGCGAGGGGCCGGATGGCGAAGCGGTTGTGCGCAACGACACCGGCGTCTTCGAGGGCGGCGAGATCTCGATCTATTACGACCCGATGATCGCGAAGCTCGTGACCCATGCGCCGACCCGCGAGGCGGCGATCAAGGCACAGGCGCGGGCGCTCGATGCTTTCGCCATCGATGGCATCCGCCACAATATCCCCTTCGTCGCGGCGGTGATGCAGCATCCGCGCTGGATCGCCGGCAATCTCTCGACCGGATTCATCGCGGAGGAGTTTCCCGAGGGCTTCTCGCTGCCGGTGCCGCAGGGCGAAACCGCGCAGCGCATGGCGGCGATCGCGATCGCCTGCGACCACCGCATGAACCAGCGCAAGCGCCATGTCTCGGCGCAGATGGAAGGCTGGCGCAAGGTTTCCTTCGACCGTTTGCGCATCGTCCAGCTCGGCGCTGAGCGCTTCGAGGGTGAGGTGACGGAGCAGGGCGAGGCAGTCGCCATCGCCTTCGCGGGCCGCAGCGTCAGCGTCGTCAGCGAGTGGGTGCTGGGCGAGCCGGTCTGGCATGGCACGCTGGACGGGGTGAAGGTCGCGGCGCAGGTCCGGCCGATCCTGAACGGCGTCGCGCTCGGCCATGCCGGGGCCTATGCCAATGCCCATGTCTACACGCAGCGCGAGGCCGAGCTCGCCGCGCTGATGCCGGAGAAGGTCGCGGCCGATACCGGCAAGTTCCTGCTCTGCCCGATGCCGGGCCTGGTCAAGGCGATTTCGGTTGCCGTGGGCCAGGAGGTCAAGGCTGGCGAGCCGCTCGCCATGGTCGAGGCGATGAAGATGGAGAACGTGCTGCGCGCCGAGAAGGACGTCACCATCGCCAAGATCCTGGCGAAGGAAGGCGACTCGCTCGCGGTCGATGCCGTCATCATGGAATTCGCCTGAGAGCCTCCCTCCGCTATCCGGGGGACACGAAGCGGTTGAGGAGCCTGTCATGCTGACGATCTGGGGCCGTTTGAGCTCGATCAACGTCCAGAAGGTGGTCTGGGCAGCCGGGGAGGCCGGGCAGGCCTTCGAGCGGATCGATGTCGGCGGGCCGTTCGGTGGGCTCGACACGCCCGAGTTCGCGGCGATGAACCCGAACAAGCAGATCCCCGTTCTGCGTGACGGCGAGCTCGTCCTCTGGGAATCGAGCAGCATCCTGCGCTACCTCGCAGCCCGTTATGCCGCAGGCGTGCTCTGGGACGAGGATCCGGCGCGGCGGGCACTGGCCGATCGCTGGGTGGACTGGATGCAGTCCGAGCTCCAGCCGGCGCTGGCGCCGGTGCTCTGGGGCGTGGTGCGCAAGGTGCCGGCCTTCACCGATCCGAAGGCGATCGCCGATGGTGTCGCGCGGGCCGAGGCGCTGATGGCGATCCTCGAGGCGCAACTGGCGGATCGTCCCTTCCTCGCAGGCGAACGCTTCGGCATGGCCGATATCGCTGTCGGCTGCGGTGTCCATCGCTGGCTCAACATGCCGGTCGAGCGGATCGCAAGGCCGGCGGTGCAGCGCTGGTACGAGGCGCTCTTCGCAAG
Organism: Allobosea sp. Root670; assembly: GCF_001429415.1. Taxonomy (NCBI): domain Bacteria; kingdom Pseudomonadati; phylum Pseudomonadota; class Alphaproteobacteria; order Hyphomicrobiales; family Alloboseaceae; genus Allobosea; species Allobosea sp. Root670. The sequence continues at coordinate 27,100 of NZ_LMJU01000015.1, forward strand.
GCCGGCAGCGCAGGCCGCGCTGCCGTTGCCGATTACGTGAAGGCAGCGCGACGGCGCTTGATCCCGGCGCCGCCGCTGGCATGATGGCGGCATGAACGTTTTTCGGATGGTCCTGCTCCTGTGCAGCTTCGCTGCCGCGCCGGCAATCGCACAGACCTCGCCGACGCTGCGGACAGATCTCGCGGCGCTCTCCGGCTGCCTGCGTGACAGCAACGCCTCGCCTTCGATGTGCGTCGGCTCGGTGGCGGTGGCTTGTGTGCGCGCCGCCAGCAACGATCCGCGCGGGGCTGAAGCCGCCTGCGCCCGGCGCGAGGAGGCTGCCTGGCGGGAGCGCCTGACGCTTGCCCTGCAGGTGACGGGGCGAGGGCTCGATGCCGGCCAGCGCAGCCGGCTCGCGGCGCTGCAACTCGCCTGGGAAAGCTATGTCACGCAGAAATGCGCCTTCTACGGCGCGACCCAGCGGGAGGCGCTGCAAGCCGGAAGGCAGGCAGGCTGCGAATTGCGGGAGGTCGCCGGCCGGGCGATCGAACTCGCGAAAGCCCTGCCGCGGGCCGGCGCCCGACGCCCGCAAGCGCCGCCTCGGATCATTCGCTGAAGCTGCCAGCCGCTTGCGCCGGAGCGACTGCGGCGGGACCATCATGCCGATATCCTCGAATAGCGATCGCGGCTAAAGCGAGCGCAGTCGCCGCCCCGCCTCATCCTTGCGAGCCCCGATGTTCTTCGTTCTGTCCAAGGTCGTCTGGTTCGTCCTGTCGCCGGTCAATCTCGCCATCCTGCTCGCCGGGCTTTCGGGGCTGCTGGCCTTCACGCGTTTCGCGCGGCCCGCGCGCTGGATCGGGCTGATCTCCCTGATCGCGCTCGGCCTGATGGCGTTCAGCCCGCTGCCGCGCATCGTGCTCCGGCCGCTGGAGGACCGGTTTCCGCAGCAGGACGCCCGTAAGGGGCCGGTGACCGGCATCGTCGTGCTCGGCGGCGCGATCGGCGTCGCGCGGGGCGACGTCGTGATGAATTCGTCCGCTGTACGTATGACCAAGGCGGTCGAACTGGCACGTTTGCATCCGCAGGCGAAGATTGTCTTTACCGGTGGGGCCGCCAACCTGATCTCGGAAGCGACGGTGACCGAGGCCGATGGCGCGAAGCTGCTGTTCGAAGGGCTGGGGCTCGATCCCGCCCGGCTCATCCTGGAGGACAAGTCGCGCAACACGCGCGAGAACGCCGCCTTCACCCGCAGGCTCGTCGATCCGAAGCCCGGCGAACGCTGGCTGCTGGTAACCTCGGCCTGGCACATGCCGCGCTCGATCGGCGTCTTCCGCAAGGCAGGCTTCGCGGTCGAGGCCTTTCCGGTCGATTTCTGGTCGAGCGGCGAGCCTGGCGATTTCATCCGTCCCTACAGCCGTGCCCCGCGCGCGCTCGAGATCGCCGATAACGGCTTCAAGGAATGGGTCGGGCTCCTGGCCTATCGGCTCGCAGGCTATACGGACGAGCTCTTTCCGGGGCCGTAATCACGGCGTCGCCGGCAGGACCAGCCTGTAGACGCCGCGAAAGTCGTCGGGATCGACCGGGCGGCCCTTGCGGGTGATGACGAGCCGGCCTTCCTTCATCAGCTTCACGGCGACCCGGCGCACCGGCTGCATCAACGGCCCCCAGCCATCCGGGTGATCGCCGCCGAGGCCACGGGCGACATCCATCGGCGAGATCGTCAGCCCTGCCTCCCGCTGCGACAGCAGGTCGAGGATCGTGCTCTCGATCACCTCGGGTTCGATGCTCATGATTGGCCCGGATAGTTGAAGACGCGGGTCGCGTCGGAGGCGAACTGGCGCCGGTACATCGCGACCAGCACGGCGCCGGTAAAGCCGATGAAGCTGACCGGGCCGAGGAACCAGCCGAGATAGGCGAGCGCGAAGAAGAAGGCGCGCTGGCCGCGGTTGAAATGCCGGCCGGCGGCGATGTTCATCTCGGTGGTCTCATGGATCGCATGGGCCATCGTCGCCTCGTCCTTGCTGTCGAACGGGGGCAAGGCGCCGACCAGGATGACGCAGTAGTTGAACAGCCGGTAGCTCCAGGCGAACTTGAAGAAGGCGTAGCCGAAGATGCCGACGAGCCCGATGATCTTCAGTTCCCAGACGGAGCGAAGGGTCGCCGGCACGAAGGGCAGGTCGCTGAAGATGGCGACGGCGCGGTCCGTTGCGTTCAAAAGGGCGAGCGTGCCGCCGATCGCGAGCAGCGAGGTCGAGGCGAAGAAGGCGGTGCCGTTCTGCAGTCCGCCCATGACCTGGGTATCGACGATCCTGACCTCGCGGGCCGCCGACTCACGGATCCAGCGGGCGCGGCGCAGGTTCATCCGCATGTTCAGTGTCCGGGCGGCATAGGGACCCATCTCGACCACGTAGTGGTAGCCGAGCCAGGACAGGATGAAGAACGCCAGGGCGATCAGATCGAGATTGCTGAAGCCGAACATGTCGCCGCTCTGCCATTTCGCCCGGGGCTCAGGCAAGCAGCTTGTGCTCTGTGCTGCGTGGCTGCAAGGCGGCAGCATTGACGCTGCATCGGCAAGGCGCCACGGTGCGGCCGGAATCGGGGAGGCCCAAGCGTGCCGCAGACCATCACCAAGGGTTACAAGGCGCTGGTCGCGGAGGCCGAGAGCCGGATCGAGACGTTGTCGGTCGAGCAGGCGCAGGCGCTGCACGGCAGCGATGATGTGGTCTTCGTCGATCTGCGCGATCCGCGCGAGCTGGAGCGGGAAGGGCGGATGCCCGGCGCCTTCCATTGTCCGCGCGGCATGCTGGAATTCTGGATCGACCCCGAAAGCCCCTATGCCAAGCCGGTCTTCCAACAGGACAAGCGCTTCGTCTTCTTCTGCGGCGGCGGCTGGCGCTCGGCATTGGCCGCGCAGGTGGCGCAGGAGATGGGCTTGAAGCCGGTCGCGCATGTGGCCGGTGGCTTCGGCGCCTGGAAGAAGGCCGGCGCGCCGGTCGATAGCGGCCCCGCCGACAAGAAGGCTTAAGACCCGACCTTGTCCCACTACGTCATCGTTCTGCTGGTCGCGGCTTTCGTCTTCCGCAAGCCGCTGGGCAGGCTGCTCGCGCGGCGCTGGCCCAATCACGCCAAGCGCCAGCAGGTGCTCGGCACGATCATCGCGGCCTTCCTGCTGGTGATCGCGGTTCGCTTGGTGGCATTGTTCTGGTAAGGCGACGCGCAACTTCGCCTTGAATTGGGCGAAGACGCCCCGTGCAGTCATTGCATGAGAGGCGGACTTGCGCGCTGCTTAAACATCAGGCATCTTCCTTCGCCTTGGCTCCAACTCAAGAAAGGGAGGGCTGAATGAAATTCATCAACACCGCAGCCACTCCCATGCGACCAACCCGGCACTAGGTCGGTCTCGCACGAGGCCCGCCTCCGGGCTGCCTCCTGAGCCTTTTTCCAATTTTTGTCTTTCATTGCCGAAGCCGGCGCGCGTCGTCGTCTTCGCCTGATTTCGGAGTCGGCAGCCGTCCTGGCGCCGAATGACGCTATGTCTCACGATACTCAAACCGGGCGGCGCGAGCCGTTCCGGGCCGTTCTCGGCTTCACTTTCAGCCACTGGGCCCGCCAGCCCGGGCAGGTCGCCTGGGTGGCCGGCGTCACCGTCGCCGCCACGCTCGCAGAGCTGTTCACGCCGGTCTATGCCGGGCGCCTCGTCGATGCGGTGTCGAGCGGCGCGGGCGGCACGGAGGCGGCGCTGTGGGCGCTCGGCGCGATGATGGTGCTCGCCGCCATCATGGTGCTCGGGCGGCATTTCGCCTTCGTCGGGCTGACCGTGATGACGCTGCGCACGATGAGCGACGTCTCGCAGGAGGCCTTCGCACGCCTGCAGCGCTTCTCGACCGACTGGCACGCGAACAATTTCGCGGGCTCGACGGTGCGCAAGATCACGCGCGGCATGTGGGCACTCGACCTGCTGACCGATACGGTCCTGATCGCGCTCCTGCCGTCGCTGGTCATCCTGCTCGGCATGACGGCGGTGCTGGCCTGGCACTGGCCGGCGATGGGGCTCGTCGTGGCGCTCGGCGCTCTCGCCTATATCGGGCTGACGCTGGCGCTCTCGCTGCGCTTCGTCGCGCCGGCGGCACGGCTCGGCAACGCCTGGGATACGCGTCTCGGCGGCGCACTGGCCGATGCCATCACCTGCAATCCGGTGGTGAAGGCCTATGGCGGCGAGGCGCGCGAGGACCTGCGGCTCGCGACCGTCGTGTCGAAGTGGAGCCTCAGGACGAGCCGCGCCTGGATTCGCGGCACCTGGTCGGGTACCGGCCAGAACATCGTGCTGCTTTTCCTGCGCGCGGCGGTGATCGGTCTGGTGATCTGGCTCTGGGCGAACGGGCAGGCTTCGCCCGGCGACGTCGCCTTCGTGCTGACGGCCTATGCGGTGGTGCATGGCTATCTGCGCGATGTCGGCCAGCACGTCCACAACCTGCAGCGCTCGGTCAACGACATGGAGGAGCTCGTCTGGATGCACGATCTTCCCTATGGCGTGCCGGACCGGACGGGCGCGGTGGACATGGGCGTGACCGCGGGCGAGATCGCCTTCGAGGACGTGACCTTCCATTACGGGGGGCATCACGATCCGCTCTACCGCGATTTCTCGCTGACCATCCGTGGCGGCGAGAAGGTCGGCCTCGTCGGCCGCTCGGGCTCCGGCAAGACGACCTTCGTCAAGCTGGTGCAGCGTCTCTACGACGTCACCGGGGGCCGCATCGCGATCGATGGGCAGGATATCGCCGATGTCACGCAGGCGTCCTTGCGCCAGCAGATCGCGATCGTGCAGCAGGAGCCGGTGCTGTTCCACCGCTCGCTGGCGGAGAACATCGCCTATGGCCGGCCGGGCGCGAGCCAGGCGCAGGTCGAGCAGGCGGCGAAGCTCGCCAACGCGCATGAGTTCATCATGCGCCTGCCCAAGGGCTACGCCACGCTCGTCGGCGAGCGCGGCATCAAGCTCTCGGGCGGCGAGCGCCAGCGTGTCGCGCTGGCCCGCGCCTTCCTGGCCGATGCGCCGATCCTGATCCTGGACGAGGCGACCTCGAGCCTCGATTCGGAATCGGAGGCGCTGATCCAGCAGGCGATCGAACGCCTGATGGAAGGCCGCACCACGATCGTGATCGCGCATCGTCTCTCGACGGTGCGAGCCATGGACCGCATCCTGGTCTTCGATCGCGGCCAGGTGATCGAGGAAGGCCCGCACGAGGCTCTGCTGACCCGCAAGGACGGCGCCTATCGCGCGCTGTTCGAGAAGCAGGTCAGCGAGCTGGCCAAGGGACTGGCGGCATGATCGCCGCCGGTTTCCCCGAACAAGGAAAGGGCCGCGCAAGCGGCCCTTTTCGTTTGGAGTCTATTTCGGCGCTAACGCCCTTGGCCGCACGCCCTTCACCGGGCCGGGTGGCAGCGGCGCGTTCGCATCCTGATTCATGCCCTTAAGATCCAGAGTCGGCTTGGTCAGAAAACGATTCAAGTCGGCGATGTAAGTCTCTGGCAGGCCGTAATGCTTCGCCCCGGAAATGACTGATTCCATATAGCCGGGCCTGGGCCGTCCGGGATCGGCCGAGCGGCCGATATAGATCAGCGCGCGCTTGGCGCCGCCCGGTACGATCACCGGTTGGTTGAGCTTCACATAGAGCCCGCTGGCGAGTTCCTCGAACTTGTCGAGGACGCGCATCTCGCCGAGCGAGCAGTCCCAGAGCACGCCATGGACCTCCTCGCGCGGATCGCGGATCACCGAGGCATAGCCGTCGCGGGTGACGATGAAGCGGTGCCGGGGCAGGCGGGCCGGGCCGAGCGGCTGCGCCTTGGGGCAGCGCTGCGCCATCCCGACGGGGTCCATGTTGAGGCCGTAGGCGAAATAGAGGGGCATCAGGCCCTCTAACCTCACTTCGTCTTGTTGAACAGCTCCCGTCCGATCAGCATCCGCCGGATCTCGCTGGTGCCGGCGCCGATCTCGTAGAGCTTGGCGTCGCGCAGCAGGCGGCCCGTCGGGTAGTCGTTGATATAGCCGTTGCCGCCGAGGAGCTGGATCGCGTCGAGCGCGACCTGCGTCGCCTTCTCGGCCGCGATCAGGATCGCGCCGGCGGCGTCCTCGCGGGTGGTTTCGCCGCGGTCGCAGGCCTTGGCGACGGCATAGACATAGGCGCGGCAGGAGTTCATCGCGACATACATGTCGGCGACCTTGCCCTGGACGAGCTGGAACTCGCCGATCGACTGGCCGAACTGCTTGCGCTCATGGACATAGGGCATGACCACGTCGAGCGCCGCCTGCATGATGCCGAGCGGGCCTGCCGCCAGCACGACGCGCTCGTAGTCGAGGCCCGACATCAGCACGTTGACGCCGCGCCCGACCGTGCCGAGCACGTTCTCCTCCGGCACCTCGCAATCCTGGAAGACGAGCTCGCACGTGTCCGAGCCGCGCATGCCGAGCTTGTCGAGCTTCTGGTGGGTGGAGAAGCCCTTCATGCCCTTCTCGATCAGGAAGGCGGTGATGCCGCGCGGGCCGGCCTCCGGATCGGTCTTGGCGTAGACGACCAGCGTCTCGGCGATCGGGCCGTTGGTGATCCACATCTTGTTGCCGTTGAGGACGTAGCGGTCGCCCTTCCTGTCGGCGCGGGTGCGCATCGAGACGACGTCGGAGCCCGAGCCCGGTTCGGACATGGCGAGCGCGCCGACATGCTCACCCGAGATCAGCTTGGGCAGGTATTTCCGCTTCTGCGCCTCGTTGCCGTTGCGGCTGATCTGGTTGACGCAAAGATTCGAATGGGCGCCGTAGGAGAGGCCGACCGAGGCCGAAGCGCGCGAGACCTCCTCGACCGCGATGCAATGCTCGAGATAGCCCAAGCCCGTGCCGCCATGCTCCTCATCGACCGTCATGCCGTGCAGGCCGAGCGCGCCCATTTCCGGCCAGAGATCGCGCGGGAACTGATTGGTCTTGTCGATCTCCTCGGCGCGCGGGGCGATCTTCTCCTGCGCGAAGGCGAAAACGGTGTCGCGGATTGCGTCGGCGGTCTCGCCGAGGTCGAAATTGAACGGGCGCGGCGCGTTGGCAAGCATGGCTGGTCCTCCCGGCAAAGCGTTGAGAGCATCGCTCCCTTTGCCCCGTTATAGCGGCCCGCAGCAGGAGCGTCAGTGCGCAGCCGCGCCCGCCGCGTCTTGGCGTCGGCGCGGCAGAGGGCACTTGCATATCCCCTCCAGGGGGATAGGATATGCTCATGAGCCACGCGATGAACCCCGATATCCTCAACCGCCTGCGCCGGGCGCAGGGGCATCTCGGCACGGTCGTCGGCATGGTCGAGGCGGGGCGGGAGGTCCCGGACGTCGTGCAGCAGCTCCAGGCTGTCGAGAAGGCGCTGGAGAAGGTCAAGTCGCTGCTGATCTTCGACCATATCGAGCATCACCTGTTCGACCACGCGCAGGTGGCGACGCCGGAGGCGCGCCGCACGATCGAGGGCCTTAAGGCTCTGACCAAATATCTCTGAAGCCCCGGAGCGAACCGATGCCGGCTGCCAACAGCTTTCCTGCCCAGCATCAACACGTCTTTCTCGGCGGCGAGCACGAACGCCACGAGCGGCGCACCTGGCTCGTCGTCGGCCTGACCACCGTGATGATGGTGGCCGAGATCGCTGCCGGCACTGTCTTCGGCTCGATGGCGCTGGTCGCCGATGGCTGGCACATGTCGACCCATGCGGCGGCGCTCGGCATCGCGGCCTTCGCCTATCGCTTCGCGCGGCAGCATGCCCATGACCGTCGCTTCAGCTTCGGAACTGGCAAGCTCGGTGATCTCGCCGCCTTCGCCAGCGCCTTGCTATTGATGTTCATCGCGCTCGCGGTCGCAGGCGAATCGGCGCTGCGACTCTATTCGCCGATCGCGATCGATTTCACCCAGGCGACGGCGATCGCGGTGATAGGGCTCGCGGTGAACCTGGCGAGCGCCTGGCTGCTCCGGGACGGGCACGGCCATCAGCACCATGGTCATAGCCATGGCGGCACCGGGCATCATGGCCATGGGAACGTTCACGGCCATCACGACCACGGCGACCACCATCACGGCCATCATTCCCATGGCGGGCATGGCGCCGATACCAACTTGCGCGCGGCTTATATGCACGTCGTTGCCGATGCCTTTACCTCGGTTCTGGCAATCGCGGCGCTACTCGGCGGGCGGTTCTATGGCTGGGTCTGGCTCGATCCGGTGATGGGCATCGTCGGTGCCGCGGTGATTGCGCATTGGTCGATCGGGCTGCTGCGCAGCTCCGGCGCGGTGCTCCTCGACACCGTCCCGGACGAGACCCTGGCGGAGCGCATCGGCGAGCGGCTGGCCGCGGAGGGGGCCGAGGTCGCCGATCTCCATCTCTGGCAGGTCGGGCCGGGCCATCGCAGCGCCATCGTCTCGATCGTGACCGGCGAGCCCAGGCCGCCCGCGGCCTACAAGGCCCTGCTCGCCGACCTGCCGACGCTGTCCCATGTCACCATCGAGGTGAATGCGCGCCCGATCGCAGCGTGAGCGAAGCAGGACGCCGGCCGGTCAGCTTCCGATCACGCCCCTGCGCCGGAGCAGGACGAGGGTGAGCAGGGCTGCGGCGATGCAGGTCAGCGCGACGAAGACAGCGCCACCCTCCGATTCGACCCAGGGCAGGCCCTTCACATTGATGCCGAACAGGCCGGTGATGAAGGTCGCGGGCAGGAAGAGTGCCGTCAGCAGCGAGAGCACGTAGAGCTGCCGGTTGGTGCGGCTGGCCGAGCGGGCGGCGATCTCGTCCTGCAGCAGCCTGGCGCGATCCTGCACCGACTGGACATCGTGATGCAGCCCGTCGACGCGCTGGAGCAGCCGCGACGCAGCGGCCTTGACGGCATCGGGCGCGCTGCGGCCCGACTGGGTCTCGGCGAAGCGGCGGAACAGGACATGCAGGCCGCTGAGCTGGCGATGCAGCCGGACGGCGGTGCGGCGCACAGAGCCGACGCGCTGCGGCCCGTCATGCAGCCGGTCCAGCAGGATATGGTCCTCGACGCTGTCGGTCTCGTCGACGAGGCGCACCACGGCGTCGGTGACGTCGTCGATGATGTATTCGATGATCTGCTCGAACAGCTCGGCCGGGCTTCCGGCCGGATCGCCGCGATCGAGCGCCTCGGCGGTCATCCGGATCGAGTGCAGGGCCTCGCGCCGGCCGGTCAGCAGGAACCTGTCGCCGACGATCCAGCGCAATGCGCCGACCTCCTCGGACTTGTCGGCAATGTCTCGGATCAGGTCGTGCGAGACGCCCCAGGCGAGATTGGCGGAGTGGTCGAGCCGCTGGTGGGGTTCGTGCGAGAGGAAGGCTTCCTGCGTCGCGTTCGGCAGGTCCTGTTCGGCGACCCAGCTCTGCGCCCGCGTGTGGACGAGGTCGAGATGCAACCAGACGAAGCCTTCGGATGGAGCGACGTTCGGCATCTCGTCGCGGGGGACGCGGCCGGGCCGTCCGTCCTCGGCGAAGCGATAGGCCCAGATGATGCCGGATTGGGATTGGACGTCGCTGTGCATGCCGGGTTTCCGCTGCCGCTGCAGGGCGGCTCCCGGCAGCGCGGCGCCTGTCGCATCGGATCAATCCGGTGCAACACTCGTGAGGTAGATCATCGTTATCGCGTCCGATAGGACGCGCGATGATCTAAGGCGCCGCGGATGTGACAGCGGCGTGACAGCCGGCAAAAGGTGCTTCAGTTCTTCCCGATCGAGCCGGTGACGCCGATATCGCGGTTAGCGGCCGTACGTGACGGGATGCGGCCGGGTGGTGCGAACTTCAGCTTGGTCCCACCGGCTGCTTTCGGAGCGCGCAGGCCGGCCGGGGTCGGTGGTGGTGTGCGGATCGCCACCTTCGGCTCGCCACCATGCCATTTGCGCGAGCCGATGTCGAAGCGGCCCTGGCGCCAGGCGTCGAATTCGCGCTCGCTGCCGAAGAAGGCGTTGCGATCGACATCGCCGCTGACGCCCGGCACGCGGCCGGTGGTGGTGAACTGCCAGAACTCCCAGCGGTCGCGCTCATAGCGCTTCGCCAGCGGAGCGGCGGTCGAGCGCAGCCAGAACGGGTGGTCCTTGAGCTCGCCTTCCAGCACGTCCTCGTGGAAATTGATGTCGGTATAGATGATCGGCTTCTTGCCGGTGTGCTCGCGCAGGCCCTTTAGCATCTCGTTGATCTTGGCGAGCGCCAGCTCCTTCGAGATCCTGCGGGTGCATTGCGAGCCGTTCTGCCATTCGACGTCGAGCACCGGCGGCAATGCGTCGGGATCGCGGGGAATGTGCTTCTTGAACCAGCGCACCTGCTCCTTGGCCGAGCGGCACCACCAGACGAAGTGATAGGCGCCGCGTGCGACGCCGTGCTTCTTCGCCTCGGCCCAGTTGCGCTTGAAATTGGGATCGAGATGGTCGCCGCCCTCGGTCGCCTTGATGAAGGCGAAGCGCGTGCCGGCGTCCTTGACCCTCGCCCAGTCGATCTCGCCCTGCCAGCGGGAGACGTCGATGCCCTGGATCACCTTGCGCCGCGCGTCGCGGACGCCGTGATGCGGGGCGCTGTCGCCCTTCTTCGGATAGAGCGCCTGCGCCGGCTCGACGACACAGGTCAGAAGCGCCGCAAGGGCGAAGGCTCCGAGGCCTGACCGTCGACTGGTCAGCTTGCGCGCTGGCATGTGTTTCTCCTGCATCACAGGTCCAGATGCGAGGAGCGTGGTTAAGCGCCGGTTAGAATTGCGGCGCAGTCTAAGAATCAATTTCAGCTTTGGTTAACCGGCCGGATTCAGGCCCGTCGGCTCAGTCGATGACGACGGGCTCGACCTGGTTGTCGACGGCACGCAGGGCAGAGGTGACCGCGGGCACGCTGCCGGGAACGCGCGCCATCGGCACGTCCTGCTGCGGCGCCAGCGGCTCCGGCCCGAAATCCGGGCTGGGAACGGCTGGGATCGGCGCTGGCTGCGGCGCGGGAGCAGGTTGCGGCGCCGGCGCCGGCTCCTCGCGGCGGTTCCAGCGGCGCGTGCCGATGTCGTATTCGCCGCGCAGCCAGCCGGCGAACTGGCTTTCGCTGCCGAAGAAGGCGTTGCGGTCGACATCGCCCTTGATGCCCGGCACGCGGCCGGTGGTGGTGAACTGCCAGAAGGCCCAGGGGCGGTTGCTGTAGCGGGCTTCCGGCAGGGCCGCGGTCGAGCGGATCCAGTAGGGGTAGTTGTTGAACTGACCCTCCAGCACCTCGCGGTGGAAGGTGATGTCGGTATAGATCACCGGCTTCTTGCCGGTGAGCTGCTCGAGCTCGGTCAGCATCAGCTGGATCTTCTCGCGGGCAAGCTCGCGGTCGATCTTCTGCGGGCAGGTGCGCGAATGGCCATTCCATTCGACATCGAGCACCGGCGGCAGCGCGTCGGGATCGTTCGGGATCTGCTGCTTGAACCAGACGGCCTGCTCATGGGCCGGGCGGCACCAGAAGACGAAGTGGTAGGCACCGCGCGGAACGCCGGCGCGGCGCGCGCCTTCCCAGTTGCGGCGGAAGTTCGGGTCGACATGGTCGCCGCCCTCGGTCGCCTTCATGTAGACGAAGCGGGTGCCGGCCGCCTTGACGGCGCTCCAGTCGATCTCGCCCTGCCAGCGCGAGATGTCGATGCCGTGGACCGGGTATTTATGCGCGGCCGCGACACCGGGGTGCGGCCGGGCGTCGCCCTTCGACGGATAACTGTCGAGCGCGACGCAGCCGCCAAGAGCCGCAAAAGCGGCGGCAGCCAGAAGGGGCAGGGCACGGAAGCTGGGCATGCGGCGGGCGTTCATATCCCGGAGAATTGCTTGGAATGCTTGATGGCCGGTTTACGTTACCAAAGTTTTGCCATCTGTCAGCCAAATCGGGGGCAGGAGTGTGTCGGGCCGCTGTGAACACGGCGAATCGCGATTGTCGCAGAGCTCGAAGATTCGGGTGCAAGCGATTGGCATCAACCGGAAACACGAAAGGCGACCCGCTGGGTCGCCTTTCGTTGGATTTTCATCCGAATTTGGTGCGGTCGAGAGGACTCGAACCTCCACGGGTCTCCCCGCTACCACCTCAAGGTAGTGCGTCTACCAATTCCGCCACGACCGCAGCTCGGTTCCGGTTGCGGGCGGTGCAACCAGGGAGCGGCGCCGATCTAGCAAATCGAATCCGCTGCCACAAGGGTGTCATCGCGGAAAAACGCAGAAGCGCGACTTTTCCCCCGATCGGCCGGATCAGGCGGCCTCGGCGACGGCCTGCAGGGTGTAGATCGTCGGCCGTTTCAGCATCTGGGTGATCTCGACGGAAATCCGCGCGCCGCTGACCACGACGATTCCCTTGGCGAAGGGGTGATTGTTGGCGAGAATCTGAACCTCGTCGGTCTCGCTGGTGTTCAATTCGATGATGGCGCCGCGGCCGAGGCGCAGCAGCTTGTAGATCGGCATTTCGGTCTGGCCGAGCACCACCGTGAGTTCCACCGGGACGAGATCGAGATCGGCCTTCAAGTCCTGCCTCCGGAACCCTACTTCAGAATTCGACCAGCGAAACTTGCCTGCCTGCCGGTTTTCGGCGCAAGAGGCGGTTCGAGGGTCGCGCCGGATGATGTCGCCGGCCCGGAAACTTTGGACGGAACATGGTTAAGCCATGGTGAAGATGCGTGAGGAGCTGGCCGTTTCCTTCCTGCCGGAAGGGGTGTCCGAGCCGGTCGAATGGGTCATAGCCGAGGGGCTCGTCGGCTATGACGACGCCGTCGCCGAAATGGAGGCCCGTGCCGGGCTGATCGCGGACGGGCTGGCGCGCGAGCGCGTCTGGCTGGTCGAGCATCCGCCGCTCTATACGGCCGGCACCTCGGCCCGCGACGAGGACCTGATCGCGCCGGAGCGCTTCCCGGTGTTCCGTTCGGGGCGGGGGGGGCAGTTCACCTATCACGGCCCCGGCCAGCGTGTGGCCTATGTCATGCTCGACCTGAAGCGGCGCCAGCCCGACCTGCGCCGTTTCGTCGCCGCGCTGGAGAGCTGGCTGATCGGCGCGCTCGACGATTTCAATATTCGTGGCGAGCGGCGCGAGGACCGCGTCGGCGTCTGGGTGCGCCGGCCGAACAAGGGTGTCGACACCGAGGACAAGATCGCGGCCATCGGTATCCGCGTGCGGCGCTGGGTCTCGTTCCACGGCATCTCGCTGAATGTCGAGCCGGAGCTGTCGCATTTCGACGGCATCGTGCCCTGCGGCGTCAGCCAGTACGGCGTGACCTCGCTGGTTGATCTGGGCCTGCCGGTGACGATGCCGGAGGTCGATTCGGTCCTGCGCGAGGCGTTCGAGCGGGTGTTCGGGCCAACCGTTCAGGCCTGATTTACCATCCGTTAGCCATGCCGCCGCCATCTTCGACCGGGGCCGGGGCGAAGATGGGGATGACAATGCGAAGCGTTTTTCTGGCGGGGAGCCTCGCCGTGCTGCTCGCGGCCTGCAATACGACGGACCAACGCATCGCCGGTGCTGCGGCCGGCGCGGGCGCCGGTGCGCTCGTCGGCGGGCCGATCGGAGCCATTGCCGGCGGCGCCATCGGTGCGGTCGCGGCGCCGTCGGTGACCGGATCGATCAACAAGATGAGCGAATGAGCCCGTCCAGCGGCGCGGATTTGCACGGTCGCGTCCGTGTGTCCGCGCCGGTTGGCGTTTTCGACGCGGCGCGCCATAACCTCGGCAGAGATTGTTACCGAGGAGCGCGCCCGTGCCTGTCATCGAGAGCAAGGTCGATCTGAATTCGGCCGAGACGCGCGCCAATGCCGAAGCCTGGGCCGGATTGCGCGACGAGCTCCAGCAGCATCGCGCTACCGCCGCGCTCGGCGGCAATGCCAGGTCCCGCGAGCGCCATACGGCGCGCGGAAAACTCCTGCCTCGCGAGCGCGTGCTGCGCCTGACCGATCCAGGCTCGGCCTTCCTCGAGATCGGCTCGCTCGCCGCTTTCGGCATGTATGAGGGCGATGTCCATGCCGCGGGCATGATCGCCGGCATCGGCCGCGTCGCGGGTCGTGAATGCATGATCGTCTGCAACGATGCGACGATCAAAGGCGGCACCTATTACCCGATGACGGTGAAGAAGCATCTGCGGGCGCAGGAGATCGCGCGCGAGAATCGCTTGCCCTGCATCTATCTCGTCGATTCCGGCGGCGCGAACCTGCCGCACCAGACCGAGGTCTTCCCCGATCGCGAGCATTTCGGCCGCATCTTCTACAACCAGGCGACGCTCTCGGCCGAGGGCATCCCGCAGGTCGCGGTGGTGATGGGCTCCTGCACCGCCGGCGGCGCCTATGTGCCGGCGATGTCGGACGAGACGGTGATCGTCCGGAAGCAGGGCACGATCTTCCTCGGCGGTCCGCCGCTGGTGAAGGCTGCGACCGGCGAGGTCGTCTCGGCCGAGGATCTCGGCGGCGCCGATGTCCATGCGCGCCTCTCCGGCGTCGCCGACCATTATGCCGGCGACGATACCCATGCGCTCGCGATCGCCCGGCGCATCGCCGGCAATCTCAACAGCGTGAAGCGTCCGGATCTCGACATCGCCGAGCCGGTCGAGCCGCTCTACGACCCGGCCGAGCTCGAAGCCGTCGTGCCGACGGATCTCAAGAAGCAGTATGACATCCGCGAGGTGATCGCGCGGCTGGTCGACGGCTCGGAATTCGACGAGTTCAAGAAGCTCTACGGCACGACCCTGGTGACCGGCTTCGCCCGCATCCACGGCATCCCGGTCGGCATCATCGCCAATAATGGCATCCTCTTCTCGGAAAGCGCGGTCAAGGGCGCGCATTTCATCGAATTGTGCTGCCAGCGGCGCATCCCGCTGCTCTTCCTGCAGAACATCACCGGCTTCATGGTCGGCCGCGATGTCGAGACGCGCGGCATCGCCAAGGACGGCGCCAAGCTGGTCACGGCGGTGGCTTCGGCGCGGGTGCCGAAGATCACGGTGCTGGTCGGCGGCTCCTTCGGCGCCGGCAATTACGGCATGTGCGGCCGGGCCTATTCGCCGCGCTTCCTGTTCACCTGGCCGAATTCGCGAATCTCGGTGATGGGCGGCGAGCAGGCGGCGAGCGTGCTCGCGACCGTGCGCCGCGACAATATCGAGGCCGAGGGCAAGAGCTGGCCTCCTACCGAGGAGGAGGCATTCAAGGCGCCGATCCGCAATCGCTATGAAGAGGAAGGCTCGCCCTATTTCGCGACGGCGCGGCTCTGGGACGACGGCATCATCCTGCCCTCGGAGACGCGGCGCGTGCTCGCGCTGGCCTTCTCCGCGACGCTGAACGCCGAGGTACCCGAGACCAAGTTCGGCGTGTTCCGGATGTAATAGGGCTCGGATGAGGCAGGTGTAACCCGCGCCTTGTCCCTTAGTTCTTCACAGTCGAAACGATGCGAACTTCGCCCGGCGCGGTCTGTCGGGCGGGACGCTCGACCTGCAGGGCCGTCGCCGCTCCGGCCTTGAATGCCCTGACCGCACCGTTGAAATAGTCGGTGAACGCCCGGATACGACTGCGCTCCTTCAGCGAGACGAGGCGCGTTCTCAGAAGGTCCTCGAAGTCGGACCGGCGTCGCTCGCCCCTGTTGCCGTTGAAGACGACGATCTTGCCCGGCAGCACCACGACATCCCCCTTGCGAAGGGTCGGGTCGCTCAAGAACCAGTTGGGGTCCTTCACCGGGTCCATCGGCGTGACCAGGACGGGCGGTCGCTCGACCTGCACCTTCTTCGGCGCCTTGGCCGATCGCCGCTTGGCGCGGATCGTCATCTCAAGCGGCGTCGAGACATAGGGCGTTTCGGTGCGAGGCGGCGGGCCAAGCAGAAAGTCAAGAAAGCCGGCATAAGCGGGCCGCAGAGCGAAAAGCTCCAGAACAAATACGCTTGCAACGACAACGACGGCGCTTTTCATGGAATGCACCAATCCCTAGGCATACGCATATTCGACAGCGGGGATAACATCTGTCCTTTTTCATTCCAAGCTATCGATGCGCCAAGTCCACAATGGCGTTAACCGCCGTCATACGCTGCTAACATCTTGTTCAGTATGATCTGAAAGCGGGGTCGCAGTCCGTTAGCAGATCGTCATGACAGAGACATTGCAGGCGCTGCCGCCCCGACAGGCGCGTGGTTTGAAACGCCCCCTGCGCGTCCGCTCTCAGCGCAATTCGATCTTCACGACCTCGTAAACGGCTCGCGCTCCGCGCTTGTCGCCGGGTGCCACGAGGCGCCAGCCGCCGTCGAGCGCCTTGCCGTCCACCGCCGAGACGAGAAGCAGGGGCAGGTTGCCGAAATCGGGATGGATCTCGCCGACCGAGAAGGCGATCTGGTAGCCGTCCCTGGCGCTGACGAGGAAGGTCTTCTTCAATTGCTCTGCTGGCTTGAGGCCACCGAGCGCCTTGTTGGCCTGCAGGACGTCCCAGAGCAGCACGCCCTTGTAGCGTCGCGTCGCCGGCCCTTTCGACGTCTCGAAAGCCACCTCGCGTTCGGCGACGGGCAGGGCCGCGAGCGATTGCGGTGTCAGCTGGATCGGCGCGGAGCCGATGCCGGTGAGCGCGACGGCAGGCTCCTCGGCGCGGAGCACCGGGGCGGCTGCGAACAAGGCGAGCAGGATCAGCAGGGGGCGAAGCAAGGCGAGCATCCTCTGTGGCGTTCTGCGCTATCAGGGCATCATCGGCTGTGCCTGTCGATATCGGATATGTGCCGCTTCCCGATGACCCTGTCGGCTCTCAAATGTGCAGTGGCATCGTGGCCGCGGCTGGCGTCGCCCTTCGCGTTGCGATCCAGAACAGCAGCGTGGCCAGGCTGATCGCGGCGCCCAGCACGCAGACTCCGGTCCAGCCCGCATGGGCGTAGACGACGGTCGAGACCGACGAGCCGGCGGCGCTCCCGATGGAATAGAAGACCATGTAGGCTGCCGTCAGGCGGTTCTGCGCCTCGGGCCGGACCCGGTAGATCATTGCCTGATTGGTGACATGGACGGCCTGAAGCCCGAAGTCGATGATCAGTACCCCGGCGATCAGCCACAGGATCGAGTTGTGCAACTGGGCGATCAGCAGCCAGGATAGCAGCATCAATCCCAATGCGATTCCCGTGGTGCGCTGGCCATGGCCCCGGTCGGTCCATCGTCCGGCGCGGGTGGCGCCCAGCGCGCCTGCCACGCCGGCCAGTCCGAACAGGCCGATCTGCGTATGCGAAAGGGAGAAGGGCGGGGCGCTCAGCGGCAGGACGAGCGGAGCGAGCAGCGTCGTGATGTTCGCGAAGATCAGCATGGCGATGATCCCGCGAATGCGCAGGACGGGCTCCTCGACGATCAGCGTGACCAGCGAGGCGATGAGGCGGCCATAGGAGAGACCGTGGGCAGCACGCTCCTGCCGCGGCAGCATGCGCCAGAGCAGGATCGTGATCGCCAGCGTCAGCACTGCGGAAGCGAAATAGACGGTTCGCCAGCCGGAAAGGTCGGTCAGGGCGCCTGCGATGGTCCGCGCGAGCAGGATGCCGACGACGATGCCGCTCGTGACGATGCCGACGACGTGGCCTCGCTCGGACGGGCGTGCGAGGCTTGCGGCGTAGGCGACGAGCGCCTGTGTCACGACCGCCAGAAGCCCGACCGCAGCCATCGCGCCGAGCAGCATCGCGGCCGATTGGGAAAAGCCGACACTGGCGAGCGCAAGCGCGGAGAGCAGGGACTGCCCGAGAATGAGCTTGCTGCGATCGAGCAGATCGCCCAGCGGGACGAGGAGGAACAGGCCGAGGCCGTAGCCGAGTTGTGTCGCGCCGACGATCAGCCCGGCTATGGTCCGCGACAGGCCGAGATCGTCGGCCATCACATCGAGCAGGGGATGGGCGAAATAGGCATTCGCTACGGCCAGTCCGCTGGCGACGGCGAAGAGCAGGATGGTCCGGCCATTCAGGGGAGCGGGCGGGGCGGTCCCTGCCGGCGAGGCCATAGCGGCCGGCTTTTGCGGACATGCGTCCTCCTTCGCGGGCGCCGATGGCGCCGCGTCCTGATCCAATTTCATTGGAGACTCCGGGTGGTTTGGTTTTATAATGAAACCGACACGAGCTGTAACGGTATTGGTTTTATTATGCAACCGAAAATGCCGCTGCCGGCACGAAGCGGGGAAAGGCTGCGCTGATGGTCGCCCGCAAGAGCCTCAAGGGGGATTATTGTCCGAGCGCGCGGTCTCTCGACGTGATCGGGGACTGGTGGTCGCTCTTGATCGTCCGCGATGCCTTCGACGGAATGACCCGCTTCGGCGAATTCCAGAAGAGTCTCGGAATCGCCAAGAACATCCTGACCGACCGGCTGAAGACGCTCGTCCAGAGCGGTATTCTCGAAGCCGTTCCCATCGGTGACGGCAATGCGCGCCTGGAATATCGCCTGACGGCGGTGGGCAAGGACCTCTTCCCCGTGATGGTCGCGCTGCGACAATTCGGCGAGCGCCACCTCTTTGCGCCGGAGGAGGAGCGTTCACGCCTGGTCGAGCGCGAGACCGGCCTGTCGGTGCGCCTGGATGTTCGCACCGAAGACGGCCGCGCGATCGGCCCCGATCAGGCGGTCATCCTGAAAGTGCCCGAGCCGGATTGAACGCCTGACCCGCCTCGCTCCGCCCATGTCGCTGGCCGCAAGCCAAGGCGGCGGTTCAGGCTGGTCATCGCGTCGCCCTCCCGACTACACCGATAAGGCAGGGCCGACGGGCGGAAAGCGCATGAAACGACCGCCGCCTCATGGTTCCCCTGGGCGGTTTCGCCCGTTATGGTCGGATGCCATCTCAAACGATTTAGGCCTAGGGAAACACGGGGAAACGCATGTCTGGGCATAACAAGGTCGCGATCATCACCGGCGCCGGCTCGGGCGTGGGGCGCTCGGTCGCCATCGCCTTCCTGAAGGACGGCTACCGCACCGTGCTGGCCGGCCGCCGCGCCGATGCGCTGGAGGAGACGATCGCGCTCTCCGGCGCCGACAAGGGCCGCGCGCTCGCGGTGCCGACCGATGTCACCGACAAGGCCTCGGTCGAGAACCTGTTCGCCAGGACGAAGGCCTCGTTCGGCCGCGTCGACGTTCTCTTCAATAATGCCGGCGTCAATGCGCCGGGCGGCGTGCTGCTGGAGGACCTTTCGCTGGAGGACTGGCAGAAGGTCGTCGACACCAATCTGACCGGGCCGTTCCTCTGCACCCAGGCCGCCTTCAGGGCGATGAAGGACCAGGAACCGCGCGGCGGGCGCATCATCAATAACGGCTCGATCTCGGCCCATGCGCCGCGGCCGAACTCCGTCGCCTATACCGCGACGAAGCATGCGATCTCGGGCCTGACCAAGACCGCCGCGCTCGACGGGCGCAAATACGACATCGCCGTGGGACAGGTCGATATCGGCAATGCGCTGACCGAGATGGCGAAGAAGATGACGACCGGCGTGCGGCAGGCTGACGGCTCGGTGAAGGTCGAGCCGGTGATGGATGTCGACCATGTCGCGACGACCGTGCTGCACATGGCTGGCCTGCCGCTGGAGGCGAACGTGCTGTTCGTCACCGTGATGGCGACCAAGGCTCCGCTCGTCGGGCGCGGCTAATCGGGCAGGTCCGTCATGCCTGGGCTTGACCCGGGCATCTCGTCCAGCTGGATGATGAGATTCTCGGGTCTCCGCTTCGCTGCGCCCGAGAATCACGGGAGGCCGCATGGCGGCGATCGAGAACGCTCCTGACGATGCCGCGGGCCTCGGAACGGAGCCCGCCGTCGCCCGCGCCTATACGTTGACGATCTGGGCCATTGCGCTCGGCATCCTGATCCAGGCGATGGCCACCGTCGCCTGGGCGCTCGCCATCGGCAATGTCCAGCTCTTCAAGGATGGCGTCGACTGGGTCTATGACGTCGCGCTCTACGGTATTGCGGCGATCGTCTTCGGCCGCGATGCGCGGATCGAGCGGCTCGCGGCCGTCGCGATCGGCGCGGTCATGGCGGTCGCCGGGCTGCACACGCTCTACGATCTCTGGGACAAGATCGCCCGGCCGCGGCCGATCGAGGTCTGGACGCTCGGCTTCGCCGCCGCGAGCGCCATCGTCATCGCCTTCCTCGTCGTCGCCGCGCTCTGGCGCTTCCGGCGCGAGCAGAACCCGGTCATCAAGGCGACCTGGCTGTCGAGCCGCAACGACACGATCTCGACGAGCGGGTTCGCGCTGGTCGGTCTTGCCGCCCGCGTCGCGCCTGTGCGCTGGCCGGAATATCTGTTCGATCTCGTCGTCGCCGGCATCTGCTTCCAGGCGACCTGGGCGATCTGGCGCTCGCTGCGCCGGAGCGCCGAGCCGGAAGCGTCCCAACCCGGTTTGCGCAACAAGGCGCAGACAGATGCGACGGGCGGGCTATAAAGGCGGCACGTCTCCTGAGGATGCCGCCGCCATGACGATCGCCGCCAAGCTGCCCTCCATCCTGATCGCCAATCGCGGCGAGATCGCCTGCCGCGTGATCCGCACGGCGAAGCGGCTGGGCCTGCGCACCATCGCCGTCTATTCGGACGCCGATGCCGAGGCGCTGTTCGTCGAGATGGCGGACGAGGCCTACCATATCGGCCCGGCCCCCGCCCGCGAGAGCTATCTCGACGCCGACAAGATTCTCGCCGTGGCGAAGGAAGCGGGCGCTGCCTGCATCCATCCGGGCTATGGCTTCCTCTCCGAGAATGCGGAATTCGCCGAGTCTTGCGCCGCTGCGGGCATCGTCTTCGTTGGCCCACCCGCCTCGGCCATCCGGGCCATGGGCCTGAAGGATGCCGCCAAGGCGCTGGTCGAGAAAGCCGATGTGCCGGTGGTGCCGGGCTATCACGGCGCCGAGCAGGGCGCCGATTTCCTCCGCTCGGAAGCGCGACGGATCGGCTACCCCGTGTTGATCAAGGCGGTCGCCGGCGGCGGCGGCAAGGGCATGAAGAAGGTCGACCGGCCCGAGGATTTCGACGATGCGCTCACCAGCGCCCAGCGTGAGGGCAAGAACGCCTTCGGCGATGCGCGCGTGCTGGTCGAGAAATACGTGCTCTCGCCGCGCCATGTCGAAATCCAGGTGTTCGGCGACAGCCACGGCAACGTCGTCCATCTCTACGAGCGCGACTGCTCGTTGCAGCGCCGCCACCAGAAGGTGATCGAGGAGGCGCCGGCGCCGGGCATGAGCGCCGAGGTCCGCGCCGCCATGGGCAAGGCCGCGACCGAGGCCGCCAAGGCCGTCGGCTATGTTGGGGCCGGCACGGTCGAGTTCATCGCGGACGGACGCGACGGGCTGAAGGCCGATGGCTTCTGGTTCATGGAGATGAACACCCGCCTCCAAGTCGAGCACCCGGTGACGGAGGCGATCACCAGGCTCGATCTCGTCGAATTGCAGTTGAAGGTCGCGGCGGGCGAGCCGCTCGGCTTCACGCAGGCCGATGTGACGGCCAAGGGCCATGCGGTCGAGGCGCGGCTTTATGCCGAGGACCCCGAGAAAGGCTTCCTGCCTTCGACCGGCAAGCTCTGGGCGCTGCAATTCCCGGAGGGCGAGGGCATCCGCATCGATACCGGCGTCGAGGCCGGCGATACCGTGACGCCGTTCTACGACCCGATGATCGCCAAGGTGATCGCCCACGGGTCTACCAGGGACGAGGCGCTCGACCGGCTGGGCGCGGCTTTGGGCGAGACGGTGGTCGCCGGGCCGCGCACCAATCTCGCCTTCCTGAAGAAGCTGACCGAGGCGGAAGGCTTCCGCGAGGGGCCGTTCGATACTGGCTTCATAGACCGCAATATCAGCGCGCTCGGCGCCGAGCCGCAGCCGCTCGATGCGGCTGCGGTGGCGGCTGCGGCCTTGCAACTCGAGGAGGAGCGGCAGGCGGCGGGCATGATCGCGGCTGCCGGCCGGGTCGAGGGCGAATCCCGCTCGCCCTGGCTCGATCCCGACGCCTTCTCGCTGATGCCGCGCCAGCCGCTCGGCCTGCCGCTGACGGTCGATGGCGAGCGCATCGAAGCGCGGATCGAATGGCATGGCGACGATGCGCGCGTCAGCCTGCCCGGTCACGAGATCGGCGAAGGCGAGCACGAGATCGCGCTGGCCGAAGGCGAGGGCGGCACCTGGTTCGCGCTGCACCGCGGCCGGCAGACGGTCGTGTCGCTGTTCGATCCGTTCAGTGTCGATCTCGACGCGGCAGCAGGCTCTGGCGGCGTGGTCAAGGCGCCGATGCATGGCAAGCTCGTGGCGCTCTTCGTGGCGCCGGGCGAGGCGGTGACCAAGGGCCAGCGCCTCGCCATCGTCGAGGCGATGAAGATGGAGCATGTCCTGACCGCCCCGCGCGACGGCATTGTCAGCGAGGTCGTGGGCGAGCCGGGCGGGCAGGTGGCCGAGGGTGCGAAGGTGGTCGTGCTGGGGGAATAGACGAGTCGGCGGAATCGCTTGCTGGCGATTGCTGAGGTTTTGATTCAGGCCGTTTTCGTCATGGTTGGACTTGTCCCGACCATCCACGCCGTCCTTCATCAAGTGCGGTGGTCAAGACGTGGATGCTCGCCACAAGGGCGAGCATGACGGCGCGCTAGTCGGCCAGCACCGCAGCTGCCTTTGCTAAAATCGTCAGATTGATCTCCGCCAGCGGGTCCTCGTCCTCGAGGAACCAGCTTGCCGACAACCCGCACCAGGCGATGATCCAGCGCAGCAGGCGCTGACGTTCCAGTCCCGACTTCGCCAGCACGATCTCCAGCCGACGCTCGAAGGCACCCGCCGCGACGGCGACCGGCGGCTCGGGATCGGCGAGGTCGGGATCGCAGAACAGGATCGTGTATTCGAAGGCGCGGTCGCCGATCACCGATTTCGGGTCGATGGCGAGCCAGCCGCGACCCTCGAAATCGAGGACGTTGTCGTGATGCAGGTCGGCATGGAGCGGCAGGATCTCCTGCTGGGAAGGCAGAAGCATGCTCGCCTCCGCCGCAGCGCGGGCGAGCATGCCGCCGTGCTTCGCCGCCGCCGGAAACAGGTCCCTGAACCAGGTGTCGAGCGCGATCAGCCCGGTTGGCGCCGGGCCGCGCGGTTTCTGAAGAGCCACAATGGCGTCGCAGAGGATGACGGTGGCGTCGTCGTCTCCCTTGGCGCCGCTGCGGGCCATGGCGGCGAGCGAGCGCTTTCCGGTGGCGCGCTCGATCAGCATGGCCTCGCCGTTCTCGCTGCGGGCGAGCAGGCGGGCGGCGCCGTCGCCGTTCCAGTATTCCAGCGGCAGGTAGCCGCGCCGCTCGTCCTCGACCTCAGGCAGCTTCAGCATGGCAGGCGCGCTGCCTTGCAGGACGGGCAGCAGGTGGCTGGCATGGGTCCTGATCGGCTCGCCGTCCGGAACGAGACCCCAGCGGATCAGCCAGGGGTCGAAAACCTTCGCGGAGAGGTCGCTCATCCGCGGCCGATCACCGGGAACTGCTCGGCCTCGTAGATCTGGCCGGAGACTGGCGCGCTGTCCTCGGAGAGCCAGAAGGCGGTGTGGGCGGCGATCTCCTCCGGCTGCATGATCCGGCCTGTCGGGGCGTCGCGCAGCGGCAGATGGTTCTGCCAGCCGGGCTTGCGGCCCTCGCGCTGCTGGGTCGCGTCCTCGTTGGCGGTCCAGGTCCAGCCGACATTGAGCTGGTTGGCGCGGATGCGTTCGGGGCCGAGCGTATTGGCGAGGTTGCGCGTCATCGTCATCAGCGCGCCCTTCGACATCGAATAGACCGTGAGGTTCGAGAGGCCGCAATAGGCGTTGATCGAACCGACCGTGACGATGGCGCCGGGCGATTTCTGGGCGCGGAAAGCGCGGATCGCGGCCTCCGCGCAGAGCAGCGGCGCGCGGGTGTTGATCGCGAAAATATGGTCGAAGAAGGCGGCGGTGGTCTCGGTGAGAATGCCGCGCGGATAGATGCCGGCATTGTTGACGAGCCCGTCGATGCGGCCGAAGGCGGCGATCGTCGCATCGACGATGGCTTGCGCGGTTGCGGGTTCCGCCAGATCGCCGGTCGCGCCAGCGGCCGCGGCGCCGAGCTTGGCGACGGCGGCCTCGACTTCGGCGGCGTCGCGGCCGTGGATCAACACCCTGGCGCCCTCAGTGACGAGACGCTCGGCCATCGCGAAGCCGATGCCGGTGGAGGAGCCGGTGACGAGGATGGCCTTGCCTGCTAGTCCGCGCATGGGAAGCGTCCGTGTCTGGTTCGGGAGGTCGGAATGATCGTGAAGCGAATCGTCGCGAACATCGCAACCGCGGAGCCGGGGCTGGCGCAAGCGTTCTATGGCGATCTCTTCGGCCTCACGCTCGCCATGGATCATGGCTGGATTCAGACCTATGCGGCTGAAGTCGTATCGGGCGCGCCGCAACTGAGCTTCGCCTCCGAGGGCGGCTCGGGCGCGCCGGTGCCCGATCTGTCGATCGAGGTCGACGATCTCGATGCGGTGCTCGATCGAGCGCGTGCCGCCGGTCATGCGATCGCATATGGTCCGGTCGACGAGCCCTGGGGTGTCCGGCGCTTCTTCCTGCGCGACCCGTTCGGGCGGCTCGTCAACGTGCTGGCCCATCGGGCCTGAGCCGGGCTGTGGAGAAGCGTAGCAGAGACTGGCCTGGCGACCGGCGCAGGCCTATTTTGAGGTCATGTCCCTTCATCTGCTCAAGCTCTGCGTCGGCGCCGAATCGATCGTTGATCTTGAGGAATGGATCGCGGAACGCCAGGCGCAGCGGCGTGCCCGCGGCGAGCCGGCCGAGCAATTGCACACCACGCGGATGGTGCCGAAGAAGATCGAGGAGATTCTCAGCGGCGGCTCGCTCTACTGGGTGATCAAGGGCCAGATCTCGGCCCGCCAGCGCCTGATGGATATCCGCCCCTTCACCGACGCGGACGGCATCGGCCGCTGCCATCTGGTGATGGAGCCGATCGTGGTGCCGGTCGAGCCGCGGCCGTTCCGCCCCTTCCAGGGCTGGCGCTATCTGCAGGCGAAAGACGCGCCGCGCGATCTCTCCGAGCATGGCGGCGATCTCGGCGAGATGCCGGAAGAGCTGCGGCGCGAGCTGGCGGGGCTGGGATTGTTGTAGCAGGCAGGCCGCGCATCAGCGCGGTGCGGTTGTATCGGATCCGGCTGGGGCCGGCATGGCGAGGTCCCGGGTGCTGCGGGCGAGCAGTTCCGTGCTGCGTGTCAGGAAGTCGGTGACGGCCTGTAACGTCTGGTCGTCGAAGCTCGACCAAAGCGCCTGCATCGCGATCCTGCGCGGCTCATAGGCGGCCTCGATCGGGGCTGTCGCTGCCCGCACGACGCTGATCAGTACCCGCCTCCGATCGGCTGCGTCCCTGCGGCGGGTGACATAGCCACGCCGTTCCAGTCGATCGATGAGCGCCGTGACCGAGCCCGAGGTCAGGCCGGTGGCGGCCGCGAGCTCGCCGGCCGTGACGGTTTCGCGCAGGAAGACGAGGTCGAGCACCTCCAGATCAGTCGGGTGCAGCCCGACATGCCTGGCCATGGCGGCGCCGCTGAGCACGCTCTGCGCGCCCA
Source organism: Allobosea sp. Root670 (assembly GCF_001429415.1). Lineage (NCBI taxonomy): Bacteria > Pseudomonadati > Pseudomonadota > Alphaproteobacteria > Hyphomicrobiales > Alloboseaceae > Allobosea > Allobosea sp. Root670. Next base: position 52,586 of record NZ_LMJU01000015.1, read on the forward strand.
TGCGCCTGACGGCCTCACCGAGCTGCCGCAAGAGCGCGTCCTTGTCGCGATCCGACATGGCGGTCAGATGCCGGTGCCGTGGAGCGCTGTCCGGAACGCCATGAGCAAGGCTGCCAGCGTCGCGAGATCGAGGGGCATTCGCAGGCGGCTCCGTCTGGTCCAGCGCCGCGCCGCTTCGAGCGATACGTGGTCAGCCCTCGCGCGTTCGAAGGCGAGGGCCTTGGGGATGAAGTCCAGCGCCGACCAGATGCGCATCGCCGCATGGATGGCGAGCGCGGTCAGAAGCCATTGCCGAATGCCGGCTGCCTGCCAGGCCGCCACCAGCGCGGCGATCAGCAGAAGCTCGAACACGGCATGCGCCGATATCCAGAAGCGTTTGCGGGACACTCCGCCACGCTGGGGCTGCACCAGAGACGGGCGGTGCGGCCAGGCCGGATCGAGCACGGCGAACTCGTAAAGCCCGCCGCCGATGCCGATCGCCGCTGCCAGGATCGCCGTGCCGATGAGCACCTCCATGGGCGTTGCCTCCGTCCTGTGTCGGTCACTTGAAAGGGTTTTGCCGATACTGGCCCGATTTATCTTGATCATCAAGATAAATCGGCAAAGGCTCTCCTGCTTCCGCGAGCCGGCGAAGAGTGGCGTTGCCGCCGCTAGACGGGAATATTGTCGAGCAGGCGCGTGCTGCCGATGCGGGCGGCGAGGATCAGGCGGATCGGCCCATCCGCCAGCGAGGCGACGGGTGCCAGCGTCTCGGCATGGCGCGCTTCCAGGTAGTCGAGCTCGAAGCCGGCGGTGATGATCGCGTTCTGGGCCTCGGTGACCGCCTTGAGCAGGTCGTCGCGGTTGCGGAGGCGGGCGGCCAGATCCTGCATCACCTGATGCAGCAGGGGCGCCAATGCCCGGTGCTCCTTCGAGAGATAGCGGTTGCGCGAGGACATGGCGAGGCCGTCGGCCTCGCGGATCGTCGGGAGCGGAATGACGTCGATGCCGAGGTCGAGATCAGCGGCCATGCGGGTCACGACCTTGAGCTGCTGGTAGTCCTTCTCGCCGAAGATCGCATGGTCGGCGCGCGACTGCGTGAAGAGCTTGCAGCAGATCGTCGCGACGCCCTCGAAATGCGTCGGGCGGAAGCGGTCCTCCAGTCCGACGGCAGCGGGGCCCAGAAGCAGGACGCGGGTCGCGAAGCCGGCCGGGTACATTTCCTCGACGGCGGGAAAGAAGACCGCATCGGCACCGGCCGCGACGAGCTTGGCGCAATCGTCGTCGAAGGTGCGCGGGTATTTCTTGAAGTCCTCATGCGGGGCGAATTGCGTTGGGTTGACGAAGATCGTGACGATGACGCGCTTCGCATGGCGCTGGCCTTCCGTGACCAGCGCGATATGGCCCTCGTGCAGCGCGCCCATGGTCGGCACCAGCGCGACCTTTTCGCCGGCAGCGTGCCAGCCGGCGACGGCCTCGCGCATCGCGGCAACCGTCTCGAAGATCGTGATTCCAGTCACTCGCGCATCCTCCGTTCGGCGCACGGGTAGCAAATGCGGCCGCCATGGCCAATATCAGGGCCAGGGGATGATTCAGACGGATCGAAGGGGTCGATGAGCGAGAGGAAGGACCGTGAGGTCGGCAAGGCGGGAGCGACCGCGCCGGCGACGCATTCGCAGCCGGGCGAGATCGACCGTTTCCTCGGTGCGGCGAAGCAGCTTGCGCCGCTGGCGAGCGGGCAGGCGGGGCGACTGGTCTTCGCGCTCGACGCCACGATGAGCCGCCAGCCGACTTGGGACCTCGCCTGCTCGCTGCAGGCGCGGATGTTCGAGGTCACCTCCAGGACATCGGAATCTGGCGGCGGGCTCGCGGTGCAGCTCGTCTATTTCCGGGGCATCGGCGAATGCCGCGCGTCGGGCTGGGTCGGCGAGCCCGCGCGCTTGACCGGGCTGATGCGCGGTATCGCCTGCGAGGGCGGGCAGACCCAGATCGCCCGCGTGCTGCGCCATGTCCGCGACGAGGCGAAGGCCGTGCCGGTGCGGGCCTTCGTCTATGTCGGCGATGCGATGGAGGAGGATGTCGATGCGCTGGCAGCGCTTGCGGGAGAGCTCGGCCTGCGCGGGATCCGCGGCTTCGTCTTCCAGGAAGGGCATGATCCGGCGGCCAGCGGCGCCTTTGCGACGATCGCGCGATTGACCGGCGGCGCCCATGCCCGCTTCGACGTGAATGCGCCGGGTTCGCTGCTCGACCTCCTGCGCGGTGCAGCGGCCTATGCCGCCGGCGGACGCGAGGCGATGCTGCGGCTCGCCGGCTCGAATACGGCGGTGAAAGGGTTGATCGCTGCCATGGATGGAGGCCACCGGTGAGCCTGCTTTACGGCGTTGCCGTGCTGATCCTGGTCTGGTGGCTGGCGAAGCTCTTTGCCGGATCGAATCCCAAGGTGCTGGCGCGGCTGGCGAAGACCGGCGGTGGTGTCGTCGCGCTCGGCGTGGCCGGGCTCCTGATGGTGCGCGGCCGGATGGACATGGCGATCTTCCTCGGCGGTGTCGGCGCCTGGCTGCTCGGCTGGAGCGCGACCGGGCCGGGCGGCATCCGCTTTCCCTGGGCCGATCGGGCCGGCCCGACCGCGGGCGCGACCTCGAAGGTCAGATCCACCCTGCTGGAGATGGAGCTCGACCACGACAGCGGCGGGATGAGTGGCCGCGTCACGGCCGGCCCCTATGCCGGGCGGGCGCTCGACAGCCTGGGCGCGGACGATCTCGCCGCGCTGATGCGCGACTGCCTCACCCGCGATCCGGACGGAGCGCGGCTGCTAGAGGCATATCTCGACCGCCGGTCGCCCGGCTGGCGTGAAGACGCTCAGCGTGACGGAGACGCGGGGCAGGGCGGCGCGCCGGGCGCGGGCGCGATGTCGCAGCAGGAGGCCTACGATATCCTGGGGCTTCAGGCGGGGGCGGGCGAGGAGGCGGTCCGCGAAGCCCACCGGGCCCTGATGAAGCGCATCCACCCGGATGCCGGTGGCACCAGCGGCCTTGCCGCTCGCGTCAACCAGGCCAAGGACGTCCTTATGAAGCAGCGATAGGGACGGGCTCTGGGAGTGGGTCTGCGACATCTCGTGAACTCCTTTCCCTGGTCCTCGTTCAGCTGCGCGTGGCGAAGCAGGAGAAGCCGCCGCGCTTCAGCTTGTTGCAGGCGTTCTGCGCATCCTTCGAGTCGTCGAAGCCGGCGAAACGTGCCCGGAACAGGGTGGAGCCGCCCTTCTCGACCTTCTCGGTGAAGGGCGAGGCGCTGGCGAGCGAGGCCGAGGCCTTTGCCTTGGCACGAGCCAGGATTTCCTTGGCCTTGCCCTCGTCATCGGTGGCACCGAGCTGGATCACCCATTTGCCGGAGGCGATGACGGCGGCCTGGTGCGACAGGACCGGCGCCGGCTCCGGAGCCTGCATCCTGGCGGGGGCCGCTTCAGCCTTGCGGGCAACCGGGGCCTCGGCCTTGGCTTCGGCGATCTTGACCGGCTCGGCGACCGGCTCGGGCACCTTGGCGATCGAGGAGGTGACGTCGACATTCGCCGGCGGGCGCAGGACCTTCGCGTCGGCCGGCTGGGCGCCGATCGACCAGCGCATGGCGGACGGCGTCGTCGTGGCAGCGACGGGGCGCATGCCGGAGATCTGCAGTGGCCTGCCACCGGCGACCGCGATCGGGCGCGGCGGCGCGATCGGCGTGGTGGTCGGCATCGGGGCATAGGCGCGGGCGGCGGCCGGGAGGGCCTGCGGCTCTTCAGCCTGCTGGCGCGGGCGCGGCACCGGGATCGGCGCCGGCTCGGCGGCGGCCTGCTGGATGGGAAGCGAGCGCGGCCGCTCTTCCGGCGCCGGAGCCTCGGCGACCATCACCGAGGCGCGGCCGCTGGTCGAGGCGCGGGGCAGGCTGGCAAGCACGAGATCGGTCATGATCTTGTCGCGCGAGGCGCCGGACCGACCGCCGAGCACGACCGAGACGACGTGCCGGCCTTCCGACCTGGCCGAGGTCATCAGGTTGAAGCCGGAGGCGCGGGTGTAGCCGGTCTTGATGCCGTCGACGCCCTCGACCTTGCCGAGCAGACGGTTATGGCCGCGGATGGTGCGGCTGCCGTACTGGAACGCCCGCATCGAGAAGAGCGGGTAGTATTTCGGGAAGCGCTCCTGGATGGCGCGAGCGAGGATCGTGAGGTCGCGCGCCGTCGTGATGTTCGGCGGGGAATGGGGCAGGCCGTGCGGGTTGTAGAAGCGGGTGGAGCCCATGCCGAGCGAGCGGGCCTTGCGCGTCATCTGGTCGGCGAAAGCCTCTTCGGAACCGGCGATGTTCTCTGCGACGACGACCGAGGAATCGTTGGCGGAAAGCGTGATCATGCTCTTGATCGCGTCCTCGACCGCGATGGTCGAGCCGGCGCGCAGGCCGAGCTTGGTCGGCGGCTGCGAGGCCGCATAGGACGAGACCTTGAGCTCGGAATCCATGCTGAAGCGGCCGCGCTCCATCTGCTCGAACAGCATGTAGAGCGTCATGACCTTGGTCAGCGAGGCCGGAATGCGGGCGGCATCCTCGTTGACCGCATGCAGCGTGCGGCCGGTCTTCGCGTCGACCACCATCGCGGCATAAGGAGGGGTATAGCCGCCGCCTGCGTGACGGCGCTTGCGCGCCTCCGCAGGAGAGGACACGATCGTGGCCGCAATGGCGGCGACACCGACCAGACCCGCAACGGTTCGCAGACGCGACCGCCGCAACCCAACGCAACCAGACAACATGAACCCGCCTCGAACTCGCAACCATGGGCCGATCCCGCGCCTGGCTCATCGTGGCGCAGGGGACACAGTTGGAGAGGTTAGGCGGATGCGGTTACGGAGCCGTTAAAACTTGAACGGTTGCTAACGGAACGATCTGCGTTTGGTGCATTGCAGCGTTCTCTTGACATTCATGCTGCAATGCACAATATGCGGTCAGTCCCCGGTGGTGATCACGGTCACACGACCTTGGGGCGACATATCGGGCCGATCCGGCCTATCACCTGAGGCGGCACCGCAGAGTGCCGAGGAGACGACCCATGATCCAGCAGTTCGAGACCATCCAGAAGGCTTCCAAGGACAACGTCGACGCCGCCCTGAAGGCTTTCGGCGCCACCTCGAAGGGCGTCCAGACGATCGCCGTCGAGACCACCGACTATGCCAAGAAGTCCTTCGAGGCCGGCACCGCCACGCTCGAGAAGCTCGCTGGCGTGAAGACCTTCGACAAGGCCCTCGAGATCCAGGCCGATTTCGTCAAGACCTCGTTCGAGGGCGCCGTTGCCCAGCTCACCAAGATGGGCGAGCTCTACACCGCTCTCGCCAAGGACGCCTACAAGCCGTTCGAAGGCATCGTCTCGAAGGCCGTCCCGGCCGCTTCGAAGGCGTGATTTCAGCCGGCGGCCGGAAGGCTGCCAGAGCTTACGTGAGTTCAGTTGCGTTTTTGAGAGCCCCGGCCCGCAAGGCCGGGGTTTTTCGTTGGCGGTATTGCTTCCTATTCGGCGCGCACGGGAAGCCGCCTGGCCTGAAAGCCTGTCTTGGATTGCTCGAAGCCGGCCGCCTCGTAGAAGGCCAGCGTGGCCGGCTTCTTCGAGCCCGTCATCAGCATCACCTTGTAGCATCCGGCAGCCCAGGCACGATCGAGAGCAGCCTTCAGGATTGCCTTTCCCAGCCCGCGGTTGCGATGGCCGGCGTCGGTAACGACATTCTCGATCAGCGCATAGGGCGTGCCGCCCCGGGTCGGGTTCGGGATGACGATCACGGTGCAGCTTGCGACCAGATCGGTGCCGAGGAGGCCGATCAGGACGGCACTGCCCTCAAAATTCCGTAGCCGGCCCAGAATATCCGCCGCCTCGTCATCCGGGCAGCGCGCGTCGTCCGGAACGAGGTGGCGGTAGAGATCCAGAAGCGCGGGCAGGTCGGCCTGCTCCGCTGGGCGAATGACGAGTTCGGTCATGCCACAGGGATAGACGATCCCGCCGCTCATGAAAAACCCCGGCCGAGGGCCGGGGTTTTCAATGCAGCAGGATGTGCCTGAGGTCTCAGGCCTCAAGCCGGAAGGACGACGACCTTCGTTTTCACCGGCGTCTGATCGTAGAGATCGATCATGTCCTGGCTCAGCAGGCCGACGCAGCCGCTGGTGATGCCGGAGCCGATCGATTCCTCGTCGCTCGAGGCATAGATCGTGTAGAGCGTGTATTTGCCGTTCTGATAGAGATGCAGCGTACGGGCTCCGAGCGGGTTGTCGAGACCTCCCGGCATGCCGCGGGCGTATTTGGCGGCCTCGGGCTGGCGCTTGATCATTTCCGGCGGGGGCGTCCAGGTCGCCCATTCGGATTTGCGCCCGACATAGGCGTCGCCGTTCCAGCGGAAGCCGTCGCGGCCGACATTGGCGCCGTAGCGGGTGGCGTTTCCGTCGCCCTCGATGCGATAGACGTAGTAATTGGCCGGATCGACGATGATGGTGCCGGGCTCTTCCTTGCTCTCGTAGCGGACGGTGCGGCGCCAGTATTTCCGATCGACCTTGGTGACGTCCGCGGCCGGGATCGCGAATTTCTTGTCGGGTACGGGTCCGTACATCTGCTGCGCTTCGGCGAGGCTCATGCCGTCGCCGGCGCAGCCGCCGAGCCCCAGCGCGCCGAGGCTGACGGCCGAACCGACCAGAAACGAGCGGCGGTCGACAAGCCCCGACCGGCGCCCGAACGAAGCCACCTCGCCGACACCGGCATTCCTACCATCGATGATCATGATTTTGGACTTCCCATGTCCTGACTGCCGCACGAGGCGATGCTCCCGCATACACCTGTCGAATGTCTTAACCAACCCGAGATTGCCGTCAGACGAGACGGCTGGCAAGCGCGAGCCTTCGCTGCGCAGGACTGGCGCTGCGCCGGAGCCGATCGTGTCCACGCGGCTTGGCAGGGCGATCGCGTCTCGCTGGGTCTCACCCAACCCGATCGCCGGCCTTGGCATCCCAGCGCCGAAAGCAGCTGCTTGCCGGCACGGCCCGGGAAACGACATCCGACGAACGTCGCGAGACAGCATGGATATCCGGCCGAGCCAACATCGTGATCCGAGTTGAGGTTCGTGCGCGCTTAGCCATGGCGCCGCTAAGCAATAGTTTGCTCCGGCTCTCCGATGAGCAACGGTATATTACCATGGGTCAAGTTGGGGCGGTTTATTCCAGTGGTTTTGATTTGAATTGTTGCACCCGGGCTTAAGTATGCGCAAAATTCGGCGCTGGACTGGAGAAAAAGACCCTCCCAATATTGGCTGATAATGATCGGTGAGTCGTGCGGATACCGAACGCGATGATCGGTTATCCGGCATGCGACGCGAAGGGGACAGGGAATTGCCCAATCTCAACCGCGCACGCTCTTTTGCCTGGCTGTCAACCACCTCGTTGCTCGCCACGGCAATGCTGTCGGGCACGGCCGCAGCAGGATGCGGCGCAACATCCGCAGGCAACGATGCCGTCGTCTGCGATGCGGGCCCGCCCGATCCGACGCTCGCCCCGGTCGACCTCCAGGCCGGCGACGACCTTCTCACCGTCAACGGCGGCACCTACAGCGCCGGCATCACGGGGGGAGCAGGAACCAAGACGGTCGTCATCGCCGGCGGCAGTATCGCGAGCTATCTCAACACGATCGGCACCAGCCTGATCACATTCCCGGCGGGCAGCACCGCGACAATCACCGGCGGCGTCACGACCGGCCCTGGCGCCGACCGTTTCGAGATCAACGCCGGCACGGTCGGCGGCGCGGTCAGCCAGGGGAGCGGCATCGACAGCTTCATCATGACCGGGGGCAGCATCGGCTCGCTCGCCCAGGGCGACCAGCGCGACACCTTCTTCATGTCCGGCGGCACGATCGTCGGCGCCTTCGAGGACGGCGACGTCGCCATCATGACCGGCGGCACCATCGGCCGCGTCGACATGAAGCTCGACAACAACGTCTTCGACATGTCCGGCGGCCGGATCAACGGCAATCTGGTGACCGGCTTCGGCAATGACACGATCACGATCTCGGGCGGCTCGATCGGCGGCAATGTCAGTGTCAGCGGCGGCACCGACAGCGTCACCGTGACCGGCGGCGCGATCGGCGGCGAGATCCGGATGAGCACCGGTGCGGATACCTTTCTGTGGCAGGGCGGCGGCACGATCGGCGGCCTGATCGATATGGGCACCGACAACGACACGGTGACACTGCGAAACCTGGGCGCCGGCACGATTTCTCCGACGCAGCGCATTACAGGCGGCGACGGCACCGACCTGCTGGTACTTGCCGGGAACGGCCCCGCCTCCGTCAGCGCGAGCTCGATCACCGGCTTCGAGGTTCTGAACAAGATCGAGCCGGGAACGTGGACCCTCGATGGCTCGCTGACCGATATCCAGGTGGCGACAGTGCAGCAGGGCACGCTGCGCCTCATCGGCAACAACAACGCCTATGCCGGCCGGATGATCGTCGATCCGGCCGGCACGCTCGAAGGCCCGGCGCAGGGAATCACCCCGGCGGTGACGAATAACGGCCTCGTTCGCTTCACGCAGCCGGATGTCGCAACCTATGCCGGGACGATCAGCGGCACCGGCGCGGTCGAGAAGACCGGGGCGGGCACGACGATCCTGACCGGGTCCAACAGCTATTCGGGCGGCACCACCATCACCCAGGGCACGCTTCAGCTCGGTGCGGGAGGGGCCAGCGGCAGCATTCTCGGCAATGTCAGCAACAGTGGCAGGCTTGCTTTCAACCGTTCCGACATCCTCACGTTCGCGGGCACGGTCTCGGGCACGGGCGCGCTCGCCCAGACCGGCTCGGGCACGACGGTGCTGACGGCAAACAATCCCTATTCCGGCACAACGACCGTCTCCGCCGGAACCCTGGCCGTCGGCAATGCGGCCAACCCGGCGGCTGCACTCTCCGGCGGCGGGGCCGTCTCCGTCGCATCCGGCGCGACGCTCGGCGGCTATGGCAGCGTGGCGGGATCGGTCAGCAACAACGGCCGGATCGCGGTGGCCGATGCCGTGGCGGCTTTCGCCGGGAGCGCCAAGGGCAATTTCACCATCGGCGGCACGCTCACCAATGCCGGCCTGGCACAGGTCGGCGGCAGCGGGATCGGCAATACGCTGACGGTCTCGAACTATATCGGCCAGAGCGGCACCGTCGCGCTGAACACCTTCCTGGGCACGGATGGATCGCCCTCGGATCGGCTCGTGATCGATGGCGGCACTGCGAGCGGCACGTCGCGGCTTGCGATCACCAATGTCGGCGGACCCGGAGCCACCACGACAGGCAACGGTATCCTGGTGGTCGATGCCATCAACGGCGCAACCACGAATGCAGGGGCCTTCGCGCTGGCGGGGCCGGTCGCGGCCGGCGCTTATGAGTATGTCCTGTTCCACGGCGGCGCGACGGCGGGCTCGACACAGAACTGGTATCTGCGCAACCAGATCGAGCCGGCGGCTCCGGGTTTGACGCCGCCGGTCGCCGCTCCGGGGAGCCCTTCGTTGCCGCCGGCGCCGCCCGCCGGTTCGGCACCGGTCCCGCTCTACCGGCCGGAGGTCCCTGTCTATGCGGCCATTCCGGCCACGGCACGCCGTCTCGGCCTGGCGACGCTCGGGACGTTCCATCAGCGCAGGGGCGAGCAGAGCCTGCTTAGCGGTCAGGGGAGCTTCTCGGCGGGTTGGGGGCGCGTCTTCGGCGAGCGCATGGATCAGCGCTGGTCCGGCACCGTCGACCCCGAGTTCAACGGCCGTATCTGGGGTCTCCAGACCGGCCTCGATCTCCTTGCCATCGATCGGGCGAGCGGGCATCGCGACAGCTTCGGTCTGTTTTACGGATTTGCCCGCGCCGAGGGCGATATTCGGGGCTTCGCACTCGGTCAGCTCCGCAGCAAGGTTGGCAAGCTCGATCTCGATTCGAACAGCCTGGGCGCCTACTGGACGCATGTCGGCCCGTCAGGCTGGTATCTGGACACGGTCGTGATGCATAGCTGGCTCGATGGCAGCGGCGGCTCGGACCGTGGGGTGCGCGCCGATATCGGCGGCTCGGCCGTCACCGCCTCGGTGGAAGGCGGCTATCCGCTGGCTCTCGGCACAGGCTTCGTGCTGGAGCCACAGGCGCAACTGATCTGGCAACACCTCTCGCTGGACCGAACCCGGGACCGGTTTTCCGCAGTCTCCTTCGATGATGGCGACAGCTTCACCGGCCGTATCGGCGCCCGCCTGCAGACGAGCTTCCTGATCGGTTCCTCGCAGATCCAACCCTATCTCACCGCCAATCTCTGGCACAATTTCAGCCGCACCGACAAAGTCACGTTCGACGCGGTCGATGTGATCCCGACCCGATTCCGGGGCTCGTCCCTCGAGATCGGCGGCGGGATCGTCGCTAAAGTAACCTCCAACGTCAGTCTCTATGCCGCGGGCGGCTATACGACCGCGCTCGGCGATGACAAGGGTCACAGCATCCAGGGCAACCTTGGCCTGCGCGTCACCTGGTAGGCATCTCAAGCTGAAGGTCGTGCTCTGCAGAGCGTGAATTCCAGCGTGGGCACGCGAGGGTCGAAATCAGGCTGTGCCCAGGCCGGCGGCTTTTCGTCCCGTACACGGCGGCGCATGGCCGTTTCCTGATTTGAACCGATTGAAAACACCGGCGGTTGGGGGCATCTCTAGAGGCGTGCGCCGCCGTCGCGGCGCCGAGAGGTTCCGGTTTCCGCCATGCTCGACAAATCCGCGCCGCCCCGCACGCTCAAGCTCAACGCTGCCGACAACGTCGTCGTCGCGGTCGATCCCGTCGATCTCGGCGTGACGGCGGCCGGGGTCGAGGCGCTGAAGCGCATCCCGCGCGGGCACAAGATGGCGATCGTGCCGATCGCCAAGGACCAGCCGATCCGCAAGTTCGGCCAGATCATCGGCTTCGCTACGGCCGATATCGTGCCGGGCGATTGGGTGCACGAGCACAATACCGGCTTCCACGCCTTCGATCGCGACTACGCCTTCGCCGAGGAGGCCAAGCCTGAATTCGTTCTGCCGGTCGAGCAGCAGGCGACCTTCGAAGGGTTTCGCCGTGCCAACGGCAAGGCCGGCACGCGCAACTATGTGGGCATCCTGACCTCGGTGAACTGCTCGGCCTCGGCCGCGCGCTTCATGGCCGAGGAGGTGAAGCGCTCCGGGCTGCTGGCCGACTATCCCAATGTCGACGGCGTGATCGCGCTGACCCACGGCACCGGCTGCGGCATCGACTACAACGGCGAGAGCTTCGAGGTGCTGAAGCGCACCACCTGGGGCTATGCCTGCAATCCTAACATGGCGGCGGTGCTCGTTGTCGGCCTCGGCTGCGAGGGCTTCCAGATCAGCCGCATGAAGGAAGCTTATGGCGTCACGGAAAGCGACGTCTTCCGCACCCTGACGATCCAGGAGACCGGTGGCACCAAGAAGGCGGTCGCCGCCGGCATCGATGCGCTGAAGGTGATGCTGCCGGTCGCCAACAAGGCGGTGCGCGAGACGGTGCCGGCTTCCGAACTGATGCTGGCGCTGCAATGCGGCGGCTCGGACGGCTATTCCGGCATCACCGCCAATCCGGCGCTGGGCGCGGCCGTCGACATTCTCGTCGAGCATGGCGGCACGGCGATCCTCTCCGAGACGCCCGAAATCTATGGCGCCGAGCACCTGCTGACGCGCCGCGCGGCGACGCGCGAGGTCGGCGAGAAGCTCGTCGGCATCATCAAGTGGTGGGAGGATTACACCGCGCGCGCCCGGATGAGCATGAACAACAACCCCTCGCCGGGGAACAAGGCGGGCGGGCTCACCACGATCCTGGAGAAGTCGCTGGGCGCGGCGGCCAAGGGTGGCACCAAGACGCTCTCGGCGGTCTATCACTATGCCGAGCCGGTGAAGGCGAAGGGCTTCGTCTACATGGATACCCCCGGCTACGACCCGGTCTCGGCGACAGGCCAGGTGGCGGGCGGCGCCAATATCCTCGCCTTCACCACGGGTCGCGGCTCGGCTTATGGCTGCAAGCCGACGCCCTCGGTCAAGCTCGCGACCAACACGCCGATGTATCTGAAGCAGACCGACGACATGGACATCAATTGCGGCGATGTGCTCGACGGCGTGACGCTGGAGGAGAAGGGTCGCGAGATCTTCGACTACCTGCTGCGCGTCGCTTCGGGCGAGCACTCCAAGTCGGAAGAGATGGGTTATGGCGATGCCGAGTTCGTGCCCTGGCAGATCGGCGCGACGATGTAGTTTTTCAGCGCGCCGATTGAACCCGGCGCGCGGTCGAGGCGACCAAGGATGGCTCCGGCGCTGCCGGGGCCATTTCTTTTGTCGGCTCGGATCTCCATGAAGACCTTTTTTCTCGTCACCATCCCGCGCGTCCTGCTCGGGGTGATCTTCCTCATCAGCGCCGTCGACGGCTTCTGGTGGCTCGCTACGGGCATGAACCTGATCCATCCGCCGACCAGCCCGCGTGGCGTCGTGTTCGAGACGGCCCTGCAGGATTCCGGCTTCCTCTGGCCCTTCCTGAAGGCGGTTAATCTCACCGGCGCGCTCAGCCTGATCGCGAATGTCGTGCCGGCCTTCGGCCTGGCGCTGATCGCGCCTGTGATGGCGGTGATCGTGCTGTTCCACGCCACGATCAACCCGCAGGGCCTGCCGGTCGCGGTCATTCTCGTGGTGCTGGGCTCAATGCTGGTCTGGGCCTATCGCGATCGTTACGCGGCGCTGTTCCGGTAAAGCCTGCGACCCATTCTCGCGTCATGGTCGGGCTCGTCCCGACCATCCACGTCTTCGCTGGTCGAGGCTCGTGTTCAAGACGTAGATGCTCGCCACAAGGGCGAGCATGACGGCGCGGCTGGCCTGTCGGTCAGAGCGAAAAGCCTGTCAGCCGCTCGCGCAGCCCTTCGATCCTGTCCGCCGCGACATTGGCGATGGCGATGCGCAGGTGGTTCTCCTGCCCCGGGCCGAAATACGGGCCGGGCAGGGCGAGCACGCCGCAATCCGCGACGAGGCGGCGCGCCACCTCGGCCGCCTTCACGCCCGCGAAGGGATGCGCGACATAGGCGAAATAGGCGCCGGCCGAGAGCACGCGCCAGCCGTTGAGCGGTGCCATCGCCTGGCGGAAGAGATCGGCGCGGGCATTGATCTCGGCGCGGTTGCGCTCGCGCCAGTCGCGGATGCCGTCGATACCCCAGGTCACGGCGGCCTGGCCGGCCCGAACCGGGCTGATCTGCACGCAGTCGAGCACCTTGCCGATCTGGGCGAGCGCCGGCTCGCCGGCCGTGATCGCGCCGAGGCGCCAGCCCGGAATCGCATAGGCCTTCGAGAAGCTGTAGAGGCCGATCACCGAATCCTGCCAGCTCGTTGTGGCGAAGACTTCATGCGGCTTCGCAACGTCCGCGGGCAGGAAATCGCGATAGGTCTCGTCGAGCACGAGCCAGATGCCCCGCCTTGCGCAGAGCGCGGCAAAGGCAGCGATGGTCTCCGGCGGATAGACCGCGCCGGTCGGGTTGTTGGGCGTGACCAGCACGATGGCGCGGGTGCGCTCGTCGATCAGCGCCTCGGCGGTCGCGGCATCCGGCACGAAGCCGGCTTCCGGCGCGCAGGGCAGCGGGCGGGCCTCGACGCCGAGCATGGTCAGCGTCATCTCATGGTTGAAGTACCAGGGCGTCGGTAGCAGCACGTTGTCGCCAGCCCGCGCCAGCGCCATCATCGTCACGACATAGGCCTGGTTGCAGCCCGAGGTGATCGCGACCTCGGTCGGCTTGAAGGTCGTGCCGTAGATGCGGGAGATCTCGGCGGCATAAGCCTCGCGCAAGCTCGCATCGCCGGTGATGCCGCCATAGCGCGTGTTGCCGGGCTCGGCCGCCGCAATGGCGAGCTTTTCGAGCAGAGCGGGCGGGGGCGGGGCGCCGGGCACCGCCTGCGAGAGATCGATCAGCGGGCCGCGGGCGCCGCCATAGGCGCGGGCCCAGCCTTGCGCCTCCGGGATCGGCGGCGTGCCGGTATCGATGAGATCGGGATTGAGCGAGGCGCTGGCGGTCGTCGGCATGGTCTCTCTGATTTGCGGCGTGCGTGCGCTGGCGTCAATCGCCTTGGAAGCGCAGCAAACCCGCGCCATATCTGGAGCACTTCCAATCCAGCGATCGGGCGAATGCATGCAGGACGAGACCGAGGATGCCATTGCTGCGCTGCAGGAACTGCTCGACGAGGCGGACAGCATCGTCAGCTTCACTGGCGCCGGCATCTCGACTGAGTCCGGCGTGCCGGATTTCCGCACGCCCGGTTCGCCCTGGATGGTCAACAAGCCGATCCCCTACGATGCCTTCGTCGAGAGCCGCGAGGTCCGTATCGAGGCCTGGCGCCGCAAGTTCACGATGGACGACCATTATCGCGGCGCCGCGCCGAACAGCGGCCATCAGGCGCTGGCCCGGCTGGTGGCGGAGGGGCGTTCGCCCGCCATCGTCACCCAGAATATCGACGGTCTGCACCAGGCTTCCGGCGTGCCCGAGGACAAGGTGATCGAGCTGCACGGCAACGGCACCTATGCGACCTGTCTGAACTGTGGCTGGCGGCATGAGCTGGCGGCGATCCGGCCGGTTTTCGAGGCCACCGTCGAGCCGCCCGCCTGCACGATCTGCGCCGGACCGGTGAAATCGGCGACGATCTCCTTCGGGCAGGCGATGCCGCAGGAGGCGATGAAGCGGGCGCAGGGATTCGCGCTGGAATGCGACCTCTTCCTCGTCGTCGGCTCGTCGCTCGTGGTCTATCCGGCCGCGACGCTGCCGGTGATCGCCAAGCGACAGGGCGCCAAGCTCGTCATCCTCAACCGCGAGCCGACGGAGCTCGATCCGGTGGCCGATCTCGTCATCCGCGCCGAGAGCGGGGCGGTGCTGGGAAGGCTCGCTTCCAGACCCGGATGATGTGGACGATTTTTCGGGGGCTGTTTCCTGAATCCGCAGCAATGGTATCGTGACAGCGCGAATCAAGCGTTGTGCGTGGGGGTGAGCGGCACATGTCCGACGAATTCGGTGAGAGCGGGCGGCCACCGATGGGTCCCATCCAGTCACTCAATCGCGTCGTGCGGCTCGATGGGGCGGGCGATCACGCGCCGGAAGTGCCGGTCGAGGTCACCGGCTACGTCAAGTGGTTCGACGTCTCCAAGGGCTATGGCTTCGTCGTTCCGGAGGCGGGCGGCGCCGATGTTCTGCTCCATGTCACGATCCTGAAGCGCGATGGATTCAACACGATAGCCGAAGGCGCTCGCATCGTGCTCGAAGCCGTCGAGAAGCCGCGAGGCCGCCAGGCGGTGCGCGTGCTGTCGATCGATACCTCCTCGGGACGCCATCCGTCCGAGATGCCGATGGCGCGCACCAATGTCGCGGTATCGCCGACGAGCGGGCTCGAGCGCATGGTGGTGAAGTGGTTCAACCGCCTGCGCGGTTTCGGCTTCGTCTCGAAGGGCGAGGGCGCGCCGGACATCTTCGTGCATATGGAGACGCTGCGCCGCTACGGGCTCGTCGAACTGGTGCCGGGCCAGACCGTGCTGGTGCGCTATGGGCCGGGGCCGAAGGGCCTTATGGCCGCGGAAATCCATCTGGAGCAGGATGTGGCCGCGACGGCGGCGCATTAACTTTCCGGCTCGGTTGAATGAAAAAGGCGCCCCGTGGGCGCCTTTTCTTTTTGCCACGCAGGCTTGGCGTCATCCGCGGGGCAAGCCTAGGCAAGACGCCCGTCGATCGGCGGCCATCAAATCCCAAAGGACGTGCCGCAGCCGCAGGAACTCGTCGCGTTCGGGTTGGTGATCCGAAAGGACTGGCCGATCAGGTCGTCGACAAAATCGATGGTGCAGCCTTCGAGCAGGTCGAGCGAGGTCTCGTCGATCAGCACCTTGGCACCGTCGCGTTCGATCATGAGATCGTCAGGAGCTTTTTCCTGATCGATATCGAAGATGTACTGGAAGCCTGAGCAGCCGCCGCCGGCGACGCTGACACGCAGCATCGCGCCCGGCGCTTCGCTCGCCATCACCGAGAGAATGCGTTTCGCGGCATTTGCGGTCACCGCGATGCCGCGTGGATTGACCGCGAGATCGGTCGACATATTCGGGGCTCCTTGGGCAGATGCGCCTTGCACCCTGGTTACCCGGAAAGGTAATGGCCCGACAGCGGCTCTACAAGCATGGGGTCGCAACGAGGCTGCCATGCCCTATCCACAGAGCCCGACCCCGCCCGCCGGCCACGAGCCCGGAGAGCGCTGGCGCGCGCCCTATGCCTGCCGCTCCAGCACGAGCCGCGGGCGCCTCGTGGCGGAGCCGGCCTCGGCGACGCGCGGCGAGTTCCAGCGCGACCGCGACCGCATCATCCATTCGACCGCCTTCCGCCGGCTGAAGCACAAGACGCAGGTCTTCGTCTCGCATGAGGGCGACCACTATCGGACCCGCCTGACCCATACGATCGAGGTGGCGCAGATCGCCCGCGCCCTGGCGCGTGCGCTCGGCCTCGACGAGGACCTGGCCGAGGCCCTGGCGCTGGCGCATGACCTCGGCCACACGCCCTTCGGCCATACCGGCGAGGATGCGCTGGAAGAATGCATGGCCGGTTTCGGCGGCTTCGACCACAACGCCCAGACGCTCAGGATCGTGACCCGGCTGGAGCGGCGCTATGCAGATTTCGACGGGCTTAACCTGAGCTGGGAGACGCTCGAAGGACTGGTCAAGCATAACGGTCCGCTGCTCGACCACGAGGGAAAGCCGACGGCGCGCTATGTGAAGTCAGGCATCCCCGTCGCGATCGTCGAGTACCAGCAGCGCCAGGACCTCTGGCTCGACAGCTATGCCTCGGCCGAGGCGCAGGCCGCGGCGCTGGCGGACGACATCGCCTATAACGCCCATGACATCGACGACGGCCTGCGCGCCGGGCTGTTCGGCCATGCCGAGCTCAGGGCGGTGCCGTTCCTCGCCGAACTGCTCGACGAGATCGAGCGCTTGCATCCCGGGCTGGAGCGGGCGAGGGCGACGAACGAGTTGGTGCGACGGGTGATCACGCGCTTCGTCGAGGACGTGATCGCGGAATCGCAGAGACGTCTCGCGGCGCTGGCGCCAGATGATGCCGATGCGATCCGGAGGGCCGATGCACCCGTTATCGCCTTCTCGCCGGTGATCGAAGCGGCCGACCGCGACATCAAGGGCTTCCTCTACCCGAACATGTATCGCCATCCGCGTATCGCGCCGATCCGGGCCGATGCGGCGCAGGTCGTGCGCGAGCTGTTCCAGCGCTTCAGCGCCGATCCCGGAGCCATGCCGGAGGAATGGGCGGCGGGTTGCGATCCGCTCGACGAACACCGCCGCGCGCGGCGTATTGCCGACTATATCGCCGGGATGACCGACTGGTACGCGCTCGACGAGCACCGCCGGCTGTTTGACGCCACCCCCTCGCTGCGATAGGGCCGGGCGGCTCCCCATCCGCAATCGTGGCCGCAATGAACCTGTTCGAGATCTATTCCGCCCGTCTTCACGCTGCGCTCTCGGCCCTCGCCGAGCGAGGCGCGCTTCCGGCCGGCCTCAATCTCGCGCGCGTCGTGGTCGAGCCGACCAAGGACCCGGCTCATGGCGATCTCGCCACCAATGCCGCGATGGTGCTGGCCAAGGATGCCGGCACCAACCCGCGCGCGCTGGCCACGCTGCTGGTCGAGGAATTGTCCAGGGATCCGGAGATCACCAAGGCGGAGATCGCCGGCCCCGGTTTCATCAATCTGACTTTGCAGCCGGCCGTGTTCACGGCGGTGCTGAAGACCGCGATCGAGGCGGGGCTGGATTACGGGCGCGGCGCGCCGAAGCCCGAGCCGAGGGTCAATGTCGAGTATGTCTCGGCCAACCCGACCGGGCCGATGCATGTGGGCCATGGCCGCGGCGCCGTGTTCGGCGATGCACTGGCGAGCCTGCTCGCCTTCGCCGGCCATGACGTCACCCGCGAATACTACATCAACGATGCCGGCGCGCAGGTCGACGTGCTCGCCCGCTCCGCCTTCCTGCGCTACCGCGAGGCGCTGGGCGAGGATATCGGCCCGATCCCCGAAGGGCTTTATCCCGGCGATTACCTGGTCTCGGTCGGCAAGGCGCTTGCCGAGCAGTATGGCGATGCCCTGCGCGACAAGGCCGAGTGGGACTGGCTCCCGCTCGTCCGGCAGGCGGCGATCGACGGCATGATGGCGATGATCCGCGACGATCTCGCTGCGCTCGGCGTTGTCCACGAGCTCTTCTTCTCGGAACGCTCGCTGCAGGGCCGGGACGGCAATTCCAACGCGGTGCACCAGACCATCGAGGACCTGCGCTCGCGCGACCTTGTCTATGAAGGGCGCCTGCCGCCGCCGAAGGGCCAGAAGGACGAGGACTGGGAAGACCGCGAGCAGACCCTGTTCCGCGCCACCAAATTCGGCGACGATGTCGACCGGCCGCTGCTGAAATCGGATGGCAGCTACACCTATTTCGCCAATGACATCGCCTATCACCGCTCCAAGTTCGTGCGCGGCTTCCCCGAGATGATCGACGTCTGGGGCGCCGACCATGGCGGCTATGTCAAGCGCATGCAGGCGGCCGTGAAGGCCGTCACGAACGGGCAGGGCTCGCTCGACGTCAAGCTCTGTCAGCTCGTGCGGCTGCTGCGCAACGGCGAGCAGGTGCGCATGTCGAAGCGCTCCGGCGATTTCGTCACGCTGCGCGAGGTCATCGACGAGGTCGGCCGCGATGCGGTGCGCTTCATGATGATCTTCCGCAAGAACGACGCGACGCTGGATTTCGATCTCGGCAAGGTGGTCGAGCAGTCGAAGGACAATCCGGTCTTCTACGTCCAGTACGCGCATGCGCGCTGCGCCTCGATCTTCCGGCAGGCGCGCGAGGTCTATCCCGATCTCGACCTGTCGCCGGCGGCGCTGGCAGGGGCCGATCTCTCGATCCTCGTCGACGAGGCCGAAGTCGGCATCATCAAGACGATCGCGGCCTATCCGCGAATCATCGAAGGTGCGGCGGCCGCGCACGAGCCGCATCGCGTGGCATTCTTCGTCCATGAACTGGCGAGCGCTTTCCACTCGCTCTGGAACAAGGGCAAAGACTCGCCGCAATTACGGTTCGTTAATCAAACTGATCGAAAGTCGACCTTGGCGAGGTTGGCGTTTGTGCATGCGGTGCGCAGCGTTCTTGCTTCCGGTCTGGCTGTCGCCGGAGTTGCGGCGCCGGAAGAGATGCGCTGACGGAGGTTTTTCCGCTGGCGCGCACAAGGTCAGGTTGACCGCACAGAGTTCCCGGTTCTTCCATAGGAGGAAGCGGCTTGTGCTGGAATGGATCATACCATGAGTGAGCCAGCTAGGAATCGTTTCGCGCTCGATCTCGAAGATCTCGAGCGCCAGCTGCGCGGAGCAGGGCAGACGCCCCGCCCGGGGCAGCAGGCCGATCCGCTTGCGGAACTGACCCGCATCGTCGGGCAGGAAGATCCGCTCAAGGACATTTTCGCCGAGCGGCGCCAGCCGCCGCGCCCTGCGCCGCGCCAGGAGCCGAGCTTCGAGGTCGTCCCGCAGCAGCCGGCGCCGGCCGCTCCCGAAATGAGCGCGCCTCCAGCCGAAATGCGCGGCGCGCTCGACGAGTTCGAGGCGCTGCTGCGACGCACCGAGCCGAAGCGGGCGGAAGCTGCGCCTCCGCCTCCGCCGCCGGCTCAGCCTGCTCCCCAGGATGATTTCGAACCCGATTTCGATCTGCCTGAGCCGCTGCCCTATGCGCGCCCGGCCGTGCTTCAGGGGGCGGCCCCGCCGCGCGACCTCGACCAGGGCGCGCCGTACCGCCCGGCGCCGGCCGCCTATGCGCCGGAAGAGCCTGCCTATGACTATGGCCACGCCCAGCAGGGCATGCCAGCGCCGGAATACGGCGAAGACGACATGCCCGACCTGGAGCCGCGCCGTTCGCGCAAGGGACTCTGGGCTGCCGCAGCGGTCATCGCCGTCGGCCTCGTCGGTGTCGGCGCTGCGTTCACGTGGCGGGGCGGCTCCGTCTCGAAGGACGGCCGGCCACCGGTGATCGCGGCCGATGCCGGGCCGGTCAAGGTCGAGCCGGTCAATCCGGGCGGCGCGGAGATCCCGAACCAGAACAAGCAGATCTACGATCGCAATCCTGACGCCCCACCGGCGCAGAGCAAGGTCGTGAACAACGAGGAGCAGCCGATCGATGTCCAGCAGGCGGCCCGCTCGATGCCGCCGCGCGTGGTCGTGCCCGGCCCGACCTCCGGCGCCGGAACGGCACTCGCCGCGGCTCCGGGCGCGCCCGAGCGCAGCATCGCTCCGCTGGAGCCGGCCCTGACACCGACCCCGCCGGTGCCGGGCCTCGGCGAGCCGCGCAAGGTTCGTACCGTCTCGATCCGTCCCGACGGCACGCCGGCACAGAACCCGATCGCCGTCGATAGCAACCAGCCGATCGCGACCGGCTCGGCGCCTACCCGCTCGCTCGCCAGCCTGGCGGCGCAGCCGGCGCCGCGCCCCGCACCGGCTGCCGCGGCACCGAAGGTTCAGGAACGGGCGACGACGCCGCCGGCCGCGACCACGCCTGCCGCGCCGACCCGTCTCGCCAGCGCTGCTCCGGACGCCGTGCCGCCGGCTCCGGCGACCGCAGCTGTCCGCGCCGGCACCGGCGACTTCGTCGTGCAGCTCGGCGCGCCGGGCAGCGATGCCGAGGCCCGCGCCACCTTCGCGGCGCTCCAGCGCAAATATCCGCAACAGCTCACCGGGCAGTCGCCGATCATCCGCAAGACCGAGCTGGCGGGCGGCAAGACCGTCTTCCGCCTGCGCGTCGGGCCTTATTCCCGCGAGGATGCGACCTCGATGTGCACGCAGCTCCAGGCTGCCGGCGGACAGTGCTTCATCGCCAAGAACTGATCCGAACGATCAGCGTCGGATATCAGCGGCGGCACCCGGTGGGTGCCGCCGTTTTCGTTTGAATCAGATGCATGACAGGGTGTGACGCCACGCTTGTTTCATGCGTTAGGCCGTGCGAGTAGCCTCCCCAACAACGAGTGGTCTGTTCCAGGAGGGCAGGCTGGCCGAATGCTGGAGGTAACCCATGGATCGCCGCAAGTTCGTCAAGGTCGCTGCCGCCGGCGCGGCCGGAAGCGCTACCATCGCCGCGCCCGCCATCGCGCAGTCGCAGCCCAAGATCAATTGGCGCCTGACCTCCAGCTACCCGAAGAGTCTCGACACTCTGTTCGGCATCTCGACCCATGTCGCGAAGCGCGTGGCCGAGGCGACCGACAACAACTTCCAGATCCAGGTCTTCGCGCCGGGCGAGATCGTGCCGGCCCTGCAGGCGCTCGACGCCGTGCAGAACGGCACCGTCGAGTGCAGCCATACGCTGGCGAGCTTCTATATCGGCAAGGACCCGGCCTTCGCCTTCGAGACCTCGCTGCCCTTCGGCTTCAATGCCCGCCAGCAGAATGCCTGGCTCTACCAGGGTGGCGGCCTCGAGCTCTGCCGGGCCTTCATGAAGGGCTTCAACGTCCACACGATTCCCTCAGGCAATACCGGCGCGCAGATGGGCGGCTGGTTCCGCAAGGAGATCAAGTCGCTGGAGGACCTGAAGGGCCTGAAGTTCCGTATCGCCGGCCTCGGCGGGCGGATCATGGCGCGTCTCGGCGTCGTGCCGCAGACGATCGGCGGCGCCGACATCTACCCGGCGCTGGAGCGCGGCACGCTCGATGCCGTCGAGTTCTCCGGCCCCTATGACGACGAGAAGCTCGGCTTCGCGAAGGTCGCCAAATACTACTACTACCCCGGCTTCTGGGAGGGGAACGCCAATGTCAGCTTCCTCGCCAACCAGGACAAGTGGAACGAGCTGCCGGCTTCCTACAAGGCGATCGTCGAGGCCGCCTGCGCCGAGGCCAACATGAACTGCCTGGCCAAGTACGACCACAACAATCCCGACGCGCTGATTCGCCTCGCCGGCACCGGCGCGGAGCTGCGTCCCTTCCCGCAGGAGGTGATGGCGGCGGCGTTCAAGGAGGCCTTCGCCATGTATGGCGAGCTCGCCGCCAGCAATGCCAACTTCAAGACCTTCTACGATTCCTTCCTGCCGTACTGGAAGAAGGAGCAGCTCTGGTTCCGCATCGCCGAGCTGCCGTTCGACGCGTTCAACGCGCAGAACTACCAGCAGGTGAAGTAACCACCGTCATTGCGAGCGCAGCGAAGCAATCCAGGGCGGCAGAGCTCTACGACCCCTGGATTGCTTCGTCGCTTCGCTCCTCGCAATGACGGCAGCGCTTGACCGCGCCCATCCCGCTTTCTAACCCGATGTCATGACATCGCGCGCCTTCATCGCCGGCTGCCTCGGCACGAGCCTCACTGCGGACGAGCGGGCCTTCTTCCGCGACGCCCGGCCCTGGGGCTTCATCGTCTTCAAGCGCAATACGCAGTCGCCCGAGCAGGTCGCGGCACTGACCGCGGAGATGCGCGAGACTGTCGGCTGGCACGCGCCGATCCTGATCGATCAGGAGGGCGGCCGCGTGCAGCGCATGGGGCCGCCGAACTGGCCGAAATATCCGTCGGCCCGCGCCTTCCTGACAATCAACGATCCCATCCGCCAACGCGAGATCGTCCGTCTCTCGGCCCGCCTGATGGCACATGACCTGAGACAAGTCGGCATCGATGTCGACTGCCTGCCGGTGCTCGACGTGCCTGTCGCCGGCAGCCACGATGTGATCGGCGATCGCGCCTATGCCCACGACCCCGATCATGTCGCACGGCTCGGCCGGGCGGCCGCCGAGGGACTGATCGCGGGCGGCGTGCTGCCGGTCATCAAGCATATGCCCGGCCATGGTCGCGCGCGGGCCGACAGCCATCACGACCTGCCGATCGTCGATGCCTCGCTGGACGAGCTCCGGGCGCATGATTTCCGGCCGTTCCGGCATCTCGCAGACATGCCGCTGGCGATGACGGCGCATCTCGTCTTCACCGCGCTCGACGCCAAGAACCCGGCGACGATCTCCCGCAAGATCGTGCGCCAGATCATGCGCGACGAACTCGGCTTCGACGGCCTGATCATGACCGACGACATCTCGATGAAAGCGCTGTCGGGCTCGTTCGAGGCGAAGTCGCGGGCCGCGATCCGGGCCGGCGTCGACGTCATCCTGCATTGCCACGGCATCATGGACGAGATGATCGCTGTCGCCGGCGCCGTGCCTGAGATGACGGGCGCGCGTGCGCGCCGCGCCGCCGCTGCGCTGGGCCGCATCCGGCACGAGCCGGAGCCGGTCGATCTGGAGGCCGTGCGCGCCGAGATCGCGAGCGCGCTTGCGTTGAGCGCCTGAACGGCCGAATCTGCATCTTCGGGGATGACAGTTGGGGCAGGGCCTTCGATGACGGCCGAGTTGCCATTCGAGGAAGACCGCACCGAGCGCGCGGGCGAGCCTTCGCTCGTCGTCGATGTCGACGGCTATGAAGGGCCGCTCGACCTGCTGCTCGATCTCGCGCGCCGGCAGAAGGTCGATCTGCACCGCATCTCCATCCTGGCTCTTGCCGAGCAATATCTCGCCTTCGTCGAGGAGGCGCGGGCGCTGAGGCTCGAACTTGCCGCCGACTATCTCGTGATGGCGGCCTGGCTCGCCTATCTGAAATCACGTCTGCTGCTGCCGGAGCCACCCAAGGGCGAGGAGCCGAGCGCGGCCGACCTTGCGACCGCGCTCGCCTTGCGCCTGCGCCGGCTGGAGGCGATCCGCGCCGCCGCGAACAAGCTTTCCGCCCGCGAGCGGCTGGGGCAGGACGTGTTCGCCCGCGGTGCGCCTGAGGAGGTCGTGGCTGGCGCCCGGCCGGTCTGGGAGGCCGAGCTCTACGACCTGCTCGCAGCCTATGCCCAACAGCGGCAGAAGCGGGTGCAGGGCCATATCTCGGTCGGGCACCGCGTCGTCTGGTCCCTGGTCGAGGCGCGCGAGGCCCTGCAGCGGCTGGTCGGCGAGGCCGGCGACTGGACGGAACTCGACAGCTATCTGACGCGGTACATGGCCTCGCACGGCCTGCCCGTGCGGGAGATGCGGGCGACGGTGCAGGCCTCCGCGCTGTCGGCGATGCTCGAGATGGTGAGGGAAGGGGTCCTCGACCTCAGGCAGGACAATGCCTTCGCGCCGATCGAGGTGCGCCGTCGCTCGGCCAGGCCGGAAGGGCTGCCCTTCGCCAAGGACGCTTCATGACCGGGGCGTCGGTCGAACCCGAGGATGCCGAGGCCGATGGCGGGGCGGAAGCCTTTTCGCAGGCTGTTCGCGTGGTCGAGGCCTTGCTCTTCGCCTCGGCCACGCCGCTGACCGCCGAGGTGCTCGGCCGGGCGATTCCCGCCGGTATCGTGATCGAACAGGTGCTGGCCGGGCTCGTCGAGAGCTACGCCTTGCGCGGGGTCAATCTGCGCCAGATCGCGGGTGGCTGGGCCTTTCGCACGGCGCCGGACCTCGGCTATCTCCTCGCGGCCGAGGCCGAGCCTCCGAGGCGCCTGTCGCGGGCCGCACTCGAAGTGCTGTCGATCATCGCCTATCACCAGCCGGTGACGCGGGCCGAGATCGAGGAGATCCGTGGCGTCGCCACCGCCAAGGGCACGCTCGACATCCTGCTGGAGGCGGGCTGGGTCCGCCTGCGCGGACGACGGCGCTCGCCGGGCCGTCCGATCACCTACGGCACGACGCCGGGCTTCCTCGACCATTTCGGGCTCGACCGCATCGACGACCTGCCGGGGCTGGAGGAATTGAAGGGCACGGGCTTCATCGAAGGGCGCCTGACGCGCGACCTTGCGGTGCCGGTGCCCGACGACGATCCGTCCTTGCGTGACGACGAGGACCCGCTCGGCGATCTGTTCAGCCCGCTTGACGACGGCGAGGGCGGACCGCAACAGGGGTAAGGACCCGGCCGCCGGCCGGGGTGGAATGGCCGGAGCGGTATCGACCTTGGCGGAAACCAAATCAGGATGGCTCGGCTGGGGCCGGCGCGGCACGGCCGGCGCGGCGATCCCGATGGCGCTCGGCTTCGAGAACGTGACGCAGCGCTTCGGCGCGGTGACGGCGCTGTCGCATGTCTCGCTCTCCGTCAAACCCGGCGAGATCGTCGCGCTTCTGGGCCAATCCGGCTGCGGCAAGACGACGCTGCTCAGGCTCGCCGCCGGGGTCGAGCGGCCGAGCGCCGGCCGCGTCCTGCTGGAAGGGCGCGATGTCTCCAACCCTGATCGCTTCATCGAACCCGAGCATCGCGGCGTCGGTTTCGTCTTCCAGGACTATGCGCTGTTTCCGCATCTCAGCGTGCGCGACAACGTCCGCTTCGGCCTGCGCGGCCAGGCGCCTGCTGCTGCCGATGCGACCGCCTTGCGGGCGCTGGGACGGGTCGGGCTCGCGGAACTCGCCGATTCCTATCCGCACATGCTCTCGGGCGGTGAGCAGCAGCGCGTGGCGCTGGCGCGCGCGATCGCGCCGCGGCCGGGCGTGCTGCTGATGGACGAACCCTTCTCCAATCTCGACCGGCGCCTGCGCGACGTGGTGCGCGACGAGACCGCTGCGCTGCTGGAGGAGACCGGCGCTACCTCGATCATCGTCACGCATGATCCCGAGGACGCGATGCGCATAGCCGACCGGATCGTGCTGATGCGGGCAGGGCGGATCGTCCAGATCGGCACGGGCGAGGAGCTCTACCGACAGCCTGGCAGCCTCTTTGCCGCCCGATTTTTCTGCGATCTAACCGAGGTCGAGGGCCGGGTTTCCGACGGTGCCGTCGATACGCCGTTCGGCCGCTTCGCGGCACCGGGCATCGCGGAGGGAATGATGGCGGTCGCCTGCATCCGGCCGCATCGCGTCCGCATCGTGCCGAAGGGGTATTACCTGCGCGGACGGTTGACGGGCCGGCGCTTCCTCGGGGAGGCCGACCATCTGCAGGTGATGGTGGACGGCTTCGATCGGGCCTTGTCGGTTCGCGCGCCGCTCTCCGGCGAGATCGCGGTGGGCGACGAAATCGGGGTCGAGATTCCGTCGGACGAAGTCCTTGTGTTTCCGGCCGCGGATCAATAGGTTCCGCCGCCGAACGATCGACCGGACAAGGATTTGGTTGGGGCCATTCCCCGGTCGACGCAATTTCGGAGGAGTTTCGCCATGGGTGGCGTGAGCATTTGGCACTGGATCGTCGTCGGCGTCATCGTGATGCTGCTGTTTGGACGCGGCAAGGTTTCCGAGTTGATGGGCGACGTCGCCAAGGGCATCAAATCGTTCAAGAAGGGCATGGCCGAGGATGACGAGGCGACGCCGACCGCGACGAACGTCGATCCCAAGGTGATCGACCAGACGAAGGCCGACAACGCTGCCGCCCAGGCCCAGGCCAAGGCCGAGCACAAGGCCTGATGCCGCTGCACCCCTCTGGGGTGTAGGCTTGAGAGGACGAGCCGTCGATGTTCGACATCGCCTGGAGCGAGATGGTGCTGATCGGAGCGGTAGCGCTCGTGGTGATCGGCCCGAAGGACCTGCCCAAAGCCCTGCGTACCGTCGGTCAGACGGTTGCCCGGGTGCGACGCATGGCGTCGGAATTCCAGGGACAGTTCAACGAGGCGATGCGCGAGGCCGAACTCTCCGACCTGAAGAAGCAGGTCGAGGATGTCGGCGGGTCGGTGTCGAGTGCGCTCAACAGCGACTTCAAGCCGATCGATTCCCTCAAGGACTTCGAAACCCCGAAGCCTGACGAGGCTGCGCTGAAGGAGGCCGAGGCCAAGCTCGCCGCGCTGCCGCAGCCGGAGCCGCTGCCGCCCGTCGAGATCGGCACTGATGCGCCGAAGCCGTCTGGCAAGCCGAAGCGGACCCGCAAGGCCGCGGCCGAGCCTGCTGCCCCGGTTGGGGAAGCGCCGGTCGCTTCGGTTGCCGTGGTCGAGCCGAGCCCGGCGAAGCCTGCCCGCAAGCGCAGCGCCAAGGCCGCCGAAGGGCCGGCCGCCGTCGAAGCACCGGCTCCGGCGCCTGTCGCAACCGTGCCGGCCAAGCCTCCGAAGGCTGTCGCTGCTGCGCGCAAGCCGAAGACCGCGGTTGTTGCCACGCCGACTGAGCCCGCCAAGCCTGCCGCCCGCAAGCGCAAGACCGCCAAGGGCGAGGAGAATTCCGCATGAGCGTCGCCAATCCTCGTGCGGGCGAGGACGAGATCGAGGCCTCGCGCGCGCCGCTCATCGAGCATCTGGTCGAATTGCGCTCTCGCCTGATCAAGTCGCTGATCGCCTTCCTGATCATGTTCTTCATCTGCTTCGGCTTCTCGACGCAGATCTACAACATTCTGGTGCTGCCCTATGTCTGGGCCGCCGGCAGCGCCGCCAATGCGCAGTTGATCTATACCGGCCCGCTCGAACTGCTCTTCACCCATATCAAGGTGGCGGCCTTCGGCGCCGGTTTCTTCGCTTTTCCGGTGATCGCGACGCAGATCTACAAGTTCGTGGCGCCCGGCCTCTACAAGAACGAGAAGGCCGCCTTCGCGCCCTATCTGATCGCGACGCCGGTGTTCTTCACGCTCGGCGCCACGCTGGTGTTCTTCTTCGCCATGCCGGTGCTGATGAAGTTCTCGCTCGGCATGCAGCAGGCCGCGACCGAGACCCAGGCCGGCATCGCGCTCCTGCCGAAGGTCAGCGAATATCTCTCGCTGATCATGACGCTGATCTTCGCCTTCGGCATCGCCTTCCAGCTGCCGGTGATCCTGACGCTGCTCGGGCAGGCCGGCATCATCGATTCGAAGTTTCTCAAGGAAAAGCGCCGCTACGCCATCGTCTTCGTCTTCGTCGTGGCGGCGGTGCTGACGCCGCCGGACGTGATCTCGCAACTGATGCTCGCGATCCCGATGATGCTGCTCTACGAGCTCTCGGTGTTCTCGGTGCGCCGGGTCGAGAAGAAGAGCGAAGCGGCGAAGGCCGAGGAGGACGCGGCGGAGTAGTCGATCTCCGCCCGGATTGACGGCGGAGATGGCGACAACGGTGGTTCCCTCGCGCGCGATCCCGGTCTAGAGCATCCATCGCTGCATTCCGCAGCGATGGCATGGCCGGACGACGATGTACGACATCAGATGGATTCGCGAGAACGCTGCGGCGTTCGACAAGGGGCTTGAACGCAGAGGCCTGGCGCCGCTGTCGTCCTCGCTGCTCGAACTCGATGATGTCCGCCGCTCGTCGATCGCCAAGGCGCAGGCCACGCAGGAGCGCCGCAACGCGCTCTCCAAGGACATCGGCAAGGCGATGGGCGCGAAGGATGTCGCGCTCGCCGACACGCTGAAGGCCGAGGTCGCAGCGCTCAAGGAGCAGCAGCCTGCGCTGGAGGCCGAGGAGAAGGCCGCCAAGGACGCGCTCGACGAGAAGCTCGCGGCGATCCCGAACGCTCCCTTCGACGACGTGCCGGAGGGTGCCGACGAGCACGGCAATGTCGTGCTGCATGTCCATGGCGTGAAGCCGGAGGAGCGCGGGCTGCTCAAGGGCGTCAACGATCCCAAGCAGCATTTCGAGCTGGGCGAGGCGCTCGGCCAGATGGATTTCGAGAAAGCGGCGAAGCTCTCCGGCTCGCGCTTCGTCGTCCTGCAGAGCCAGATCGCGCGGCTGTCGCGGGCGATCGGGCAGTTCATGCTCGACACGCACACGGAAGAGCACGGTTATACCGAGGTCAATCCGCCACTCCTCGTGCGCGACGATGCGATGTTCGGCACGGCGCAGTTGCCGAAGTTTGAAGATGATCAATTTCAGGCGTTGAGCAGAACTACCGATGATGACCGTCTGCAAATAGCTCTGGAAGCGTCAAAGCCATTTGCGGAACGACTGGGAAGAACGTCTCTCATGATGCTCTCTGCAGCCGAAGAAGAGGAAAGGCGCAGAGTTCTCTGGGGGCAGGGCTTCGGAGCAGCAATCGATGCTTGGCGCTTCTCTGAAAAAAGCCAGCGTCGTTGGCTCATCCCCACCGCCGAGGTGCCGCTGACCAATCTGGCAAGGGAATCAATCCTCTCCGAGGAGGAGCTGCCGCTTCGATTCACTGCGCTGACACCGTGCTTCCGCGCCGAAGCCGGCTCGGCCGGGCGCGATACCCGCGGCATGCTGCGCCAGCACCAGTTCGAGAAGGTCGAGCTCGTCTCGATCACGGCGCCGGAGAAGTCGCGCGAGGAGCATGAGCGCATGCTCGCCTGCGCCGAGGCCGTGCTGAAGAAGCTCGACCTGCATTATCGCGTGATGACTTTGTGCACCGGCGACATGGGCTTCGCTTCGCAGAAGACCTGGGACATCGAGGCCTGGCTGCCCGGCCAGAAGACCTATCGCGAGATCTCGTCCTGCTCTGTCTGCGGCGATTTCCAGGCGCGGCGGATGAACGCCCGCTACAAGACCAAGGACGGAAAGGGGCCGTTCTTCGTGCACACCCTCAACGGCTCGGGCACGGCGGTCGGCCGCGCGCTGATCGCGGTGATGGAGAACTACCAGAACGCCGACGGCTCGATCACCGTGCCCGACGTGCTGGTGCCCTATATGCGCGGCGTGACGCGGATCGAGAAGGCGGCCTGAGACATGCGTATCCTCGTCACCAATGATGACGGCATCCATGCCGAGGGCCTGGCCGTGCTGGAGCGCATCGCGCGCCAGCTTTCCGACGATGTCTGGGTCGTGGCGCCCGAGACCGACCAGTCGGGCGTCGCGCATTCGCTGTCGCTGTCCAATCCGCTGCGTCTGCGCCAGATCGAGGAGAAGCGCTTCGCCGTGCAGGGCACGCCGACCGATTGCGTGATCATGGCGGTGCGCGCCGTCATGAAGGAGGCGCGGCCCGATCTCGTGCTCTCCGGCGTCAACCGGGGCTCGAACGTTGCCGAGGACGTGACCTATTCCGGTACCATCGCCGCCGCCATGGAAGGTACGCTGCTCGGCGTGCCCTCGATCGCGGTGAGCCAGGCCTATATGCCGGGCAATCGCGATTCGATCCGCTGGGACTGCGCCGAAAGCCACGCGCCGGGCATCATCCGGCGCCTGCTGGATGAGGGCATTCCGGAGGGCGTGCTGTTCAACCTCAACTTCCCCAATGCCGGGCCGGATGAGGTCGAGGGCGTCGCCGTCACGGTGCAGGGGCGGCGCGACCAGGAGATCGTGCAGCTCGAACCGCGCAAGGACGGCCGCGGCAATCCCTATTACTGGATCGCCTTCCAGCGCAGCGGCAAGGAGCCGGCCAACGGCACCGACCTGAAGGCGCTGGCGGAGAAACGCATCTCGATCACGCCGCTGGAACTCGACCTGACGCATGAGCCGACGCTGACGCGCTTCGCGCGACTGTTCGCCTGAGCGGGAAGCGGGGAGGGGCATGAGCGAGGACGCGCCGGCCAGCGAAGGCGAGCGTACCGTCGCCTTCCTGCTTTCGCTCCGCGCGCGGGGCGTGCGCGATCTCGCGCTGCTGCGCGCGATGGAGCGGGTGCCGCGGGACCGCTTCGCGCCGGCTCGCTTCGCCGATCTCGCCCGGCAGGACGTGTCCGTGCCGCTGCCTTGCGGCCAGACGATGACGGCTCCGCACACCGTCGCCAACCTGCTCGTGGCGCTCGACATGCAGCCGGGCGCACGCGTGCTCGAAGTCGGGACCGGCTCCGGCTACGTCTCGGCCCTGCTCGCCGCCATGGGCGGCGAGGTCGTTTCGCTGGAGCGTTATCGGTCGCTGGCATTGGCTGCGCATGAGCGCGTCTCCGATAGCGGCTTCGGCGGAGCCGTCGACCTGCGCCATGCCGACGGGTTCCAGCCCGACCGGACGCTCGGCCGCTTCGACCGCATTCTCGTCAACGGCGTCACCCAGGCGGTGCCCGAGGCACTGCTGGCGCGACTCTCGCCCGGCGGGCGCCTGGTCGGTGCGCTGCGCGTCGAGGGCGCGGCGCGGCGGGTGGTGGTCACCCATCTCGACGATGGACAGTTCGACCATGCGACCGGGCCGGTCCTGCGCCTGCCGCCGCTGATTCCGGGCCGCTCGCGAGCCTTGTGAGACTGCGGCCATGCCAATGGCTTGCACGCAGGCCCATTCGAAAAATCCAAAAAAATGAAGACGGCGGGCTGAGCGAAACGCTTTCGTAACCTCAACGGGACTTTAATCTCCGTCATCGAGTTGCGTCGTTCGCGAGTACTCAGTTCATGCGTAGCCAAGCCGGATCGATCAATCCCCGCACCCTTCGTCGGTTGTCGACGGTGTGCCTGTTCGCTCTCAGCGTCAGTGCATGCTCGTCGGACGCGATGCGTTTCACCGACACGCCCTTCGACAGTCCGTTCAAGTCGGCCCAGGCTCCGACGCCTTTCCGCGATCCGGCCACCACCGGCTCGATCGGGCGGGTGGCGAGCGCGCCGCTGCAGCCGGTCAATCCCGCGCCCGTCGTCCGGTCGCAGCCGCTGCCGCCGCCGCAATCGGCCGTCGCGCTGAATGCCGCGCCGCCGCAGGCCGTCTCGGGCAGTGCTGCCGGCTGGTCCGCGCAGGGCGGTACGCCGGTCGTGCTCGCCCAGGGCGAGTCCCTCGATACGATCTCGTCGCGCTACGGCGTGCCGCGCGCCGCGATCATGTCGGCGAACGGGCTGAGCAACGCGAATGTCGCTCCCGGCACGCGGATCACCATTCCCGTCTACAACGCGGCTGCTTCAGCGGCTCCCGCTCGTCAGGTTGCCCAGGCTCCGGCCGAGACCCAGCGCTTCGTTGCCGGGCCGTCTGCCGCCACGCGCTCCGCTTCGCCGGCCGCCGATTCCAGGGCGCAGGCCAGGGCCGTCGCCGAGGAGAAGGCCAGTGCCGCGGCGGAAGCCCGGGCAAAAGCCACGGCCGACGCCCAGGCCATGAAGGAATCGCGCGCCCGCTTCGCCGCCGAGGCCAAGGCCAAGGCGGCTGCCCGCAAGACCGCGGCTCTGCCGACGCCGGCGGCCAAGCCTGCTGCCACGGTCGCCGCCGTGAAGCCGGTGCCCGAAGCGAAGCCGGCCAAGCCTGTCGTCGTGGCCAGCGCACCTGCGGCCGAGCCGAAGGCGAGCGCGATCCCCCGGTCCGAGCCCGTCGCCGAGCCGAAGACCACCGCCAGCATTCCGAAGCAGGAGACCGAGGCGACCTCTGCGTCCGACAAGGCGGATTTCCGCTGGCCGGCTCGTGGCCGCGTGATCTCCGGCTATAGCGGCAAGGGCGGCAACGAGGGCATCAATATCGCGGTTCCCGAGGGCACGCCGATCAAGGCGGCCGAGGGCGGCACGGTCGCCTATGCCGGCAGCGAGCTGAAGGGCTACGGCAATCTCGTCCTGATCCGCCACCCGAACGGCTATGTCTCGGCCTATGCCCATAACGGCGAGCTCAAGGTGAAGCGCGGCGACGCCGTCAAGCGCGGCCAGGTCGTCGCCAGCTCGGGCCAGACCGGCAATGTCTCCTCGCCGCAGCTGCATTTCGAGCTGCGCAAGGGCTCTGCCCCGGTCGATCCGACGCCTTATCTGAACAACTGAGCTGCGGACGACGTTTCAGCCTTCGATCGGTTCCGCGAGACCCTCCCGATCGAAAAGAACGGGGCTGCCCTAGAAAAGGGCGGCCCCGTTTTTCGTTTGCTCGGCCTCGTCATGCCCGGGCTTGACCCGGGCA
Source organism: Allobosea sp. Root670 (assembly GCF_001429415.1). Taxonomy (NCBI): domain Bacteria; kingdom Pseudomonadati; phylum Pseudomonadota; class Alphaproteobacteria; order Hyphomicrobiales; family Alloboseaceae; genus Allobosea; species Allobosea sp. Root670. The sequence goes on from NZ_LMJU01000015.1 coordinate 85,186, forward strand.
TCTCGTGCAGAAAAGGGCGCCTCTTCCGGAACGAGATTCTCGGGTCTTCGCTACGCTTCGCCCGAATATGGCGTGGAGCGCTAACCCTCCAGCCGCTTGCCCAGCCGGCCTGCCAGATCCTGGATGTACTGCCAGGCGGTGCGGCCGGAGCGCGAGCCGCGCGTCGTCGACCACTCCAGCGCGTCACGGCGCAATTCATCGGCAGCGACGTTCAGACCAAAATGGCTGGCATAGCCGTTGATCATCTCGAGATACTCGTCCTGGCTGCATTTGTGGAAGCCGAGCCACAGACCGAATCGGTCCGAGAGCGAAACCTTCTCCTCGATCGCCTCGCCCGGATTGATCGAGGTCGAGCGCTCGTTGTCCATCATGTCGCGCGGCAGCAGGTGGCGGCGATTCGAGGTGGCATAGAACACGACATTGTCCGGTCGCCCTTCGACGCCGCCGTCGAGCACCGCCTTCAACGACTTGTAGGAGGTGTCGTCGCTGTCGAAGGACAGATCGTCGCAGAAGACGATGGCGCGGTGGGGATCGTTGCGCAGCTGGCTCATCAGCGCCGGCAGGCTCTCGATGTCCTCGCGGTGGATTTCGATCAGCTTCAGCGGCAGCATTTCCCTGGCGAGGCGCTGGTTGGTGTCGGCATGAACCGCCTTGACCAGCGAGGACTTGCCCATGCCGCGTGCGCCCCAGAGCAGCACGTTGTTGGCCGGCAGGCCTTTGGCAAAGCGCTCGGTATTCTCGGCCAGCGTGTCGCGGACACGATCGACGCCGCGCAAAAGCGAAAGCCCGACGCGGTTGACTTTCGGCACCGGCACGAGCTCGCAACCCGCCGCCTGCCAGACGAAGGCGTCGGCGGCCTTGAGGTCGGCGGGCTTGCGCCGGGGCGGGGCGATGCGCTCCAGGGCATCGGCGATGCGCAGTAGCGTAGCCAGCGTCTGGTCGGGAGCGGTCGTGGTCATGGCATCCGTGCCTTCGTTTCGTGCCGTTGAACCGTACCGTACCGTCCGGTACGGTTCTCGCCGCTAGCTAAACCACGCCGTGGATCGCGCGCAAGGGGCATTGCGCGAATGGCGGCCAACCCATAGGTGAGGGGCTGCGTGCGGGCGACCGGGCGCGTCCGATTGATTTCACGGCGTTGCTGGCTATAGTCCGCGCGATTTTCCGACCGGGCGATGGTTTTGCCGCGTCTTTCTGTCTAGAGACCTGCGGTCGGCGGCGTGCCGCCGCCGTACCAGAGGAGTGTATTCGTGATCACCCCCGCTTTCGCCCAGGCGACAGGAGCCGGTGGCGGCACCGACATGCTGATCCAGCTCGTGCCCTTCCTGCTGATCTTCGTCATCATGTGGTTCCTGATCATCCGGCCGCAGCAGCGCCGGGCGAAGAGCCATCAGGAGCTGATCAAGAACGTGCGCCGCGGCGACACGGTCGTCACCTCGGGCGGCATGATCGCGAAGGTCTCGAAGGTCGTCGACGACGGCGAGCTGGAAGTCGAGATCGCCGACGGCGTGCGCGTGCGCATCGTGCGCGGCATGATCCAGGACGTCCGCTCCAAGAGCGAGCCGGTCAAGAACTGAGAATGCCACGGTCAGGCTCCGCACCGGGGCCTGAGGCGCGATAACAAGGCTGTTCACGCAGATGCTTCGTCTCCAGGCCCGCAAGGTCATCCTCGTCCTGCTCGTGCTGTTCGTCGGCTGCGGGCTCGCCGTGCCGAACCTCTTGTCGCCTGAGACGCGCAAGGCCATCGAAACCAACGCGCCGTCCTGGATTCCGCGCGCTTTGCTGCCGATCCATGCGGTGGTGCTCGGCCTTGATTTGCAGGGCGGCTCCCACGTCCTGCTGGAAATCGACCGGGCCGAGCTGGTGCGCAGCCAGGTCGTCCAGCTGCGCGACGACGTTCGCCGCATCCTGCGCGAGGAGCGCGCCGCACCCCAGGGCGGCATCCAGACGACGCCCCGCGGCGTACAGGTCCGCGTTCCCGATGCAGCCGAGCGCGGGCGCGTTCTGCCCAAGCTGCGGGAGCTCGCCCAGCCGATCGGCACGCTCGGCGCCTTCGGCCCCTCCGGTAACCAGTCGATCATCATCGCCGAGCAGCCCGACGGGCTGATCCAGCTCACGGTCACGGAAGCCGGCTCCAACGAGCGCATTCGCCGCGCCGTCGAGCAGGCGATGGAAGTGCTGCGCCGGCGCGTCGACGCGCTCGGCACGACCGAGCCGAACATCCAGCGCCAGGGGCTCGACCGCATCCTGGTGCAGGTGCCGGGCCTGCAGGACCCGCAGAAGCTGAAGGATATCCTCGGCCAGACCGCGAAGCTCGAATTCCGCCTCGTCGGCGACGCCAACAGCGCCGATATCGACATGCTGCCGTCGCAGGATGCGGGCGGCCAGATGGTGCCGGTCCTGCGCCAGCCCTCGGTCGAGGGCGCCGACCTGATCGACGCGCAGCCGGCCTTCGATTCGCGCTCGGGCACGCCGATCGTCAATTTCCGCTTCAACATTCGCGGCGCCCAGCGCTTCGGCCAGATCACCACCGAGAATCTCGGCCGCCCGCTGGCGATCGTGCTCGACAACAAGGTGATCTCGTCGCCGGTGATCCAGTCGCCGATCACGGGCGGCTCCGGCCAGATTTCCGGCAACTTCACGGTCGAGCAGGTCAACAACCTGGCGATCCTGCTGCGCGCCGGCGCGCTGCCCGCCCGGATGACGATCGTCGAAGAGCGTACCGTCGGCCCCGGCCTCGGCGCCGACTCGATCCAGGCCGGCAAGATGGCGACCCTGATCGCGACCGTGCTGGTGGTGATCTACATGCTGGCGACCTATGGCATCTTCGGCATGATCGCGAGCATCGCGCTGCTCGTCCATGTCGGCCTGATCTTCGGCCTGATGTCCTTCCTCGGCGCGACGATGACGCTGCCCGGCATCGCCGGCATCGTGCTGACCATCGGCACCGCGGTCGACTCGAACGTGCTGATCTACGAGCGCATGCGCGAGGAGGAGCATCAGGGCCGCAGCCTCGTCTCGGCGCTCGAAGCGGGCTTCCAGCGCGCCTTCGCCACGATCATCGACTCCAACGTCACCATGCTGATCGCGGCCGTGGCGCTGTTCTCGCTCGGCTCCGGTCCGGTGCGCGGCTTCGCGGTCGTCTTCATTCTCGGCATCCTCACCACCGTCATCACGGCGGTGACGCTGACCCGGATGCTGATCGCGATCTGGTACCGCTGGGCCAAGCCCAAGCACCTCCCGTTCTGACGCTGCCAACCCCTCAGGAGATTGGCCATGCGCATGCGCCTGCTTCGTATCGTTCCCGACAACACCAAGTTCAAATTCGTCTGGTTCCGCCGCTTCAGCTATCCGCTGTCGGCTGCCTATTCGATCCTCGTCCTCGCGCTCTTCCTGACGGTCGGCCTGAATTTCGGCATCGACTTCAAGGGCGGTACCCTGATCGAGATGCAGACGAAGGGACAGGCCGTCGACATCGCCCAGATCCGCCATACCGCCAACGGGCTCGGCTTCGGCGAGGCCGAGGTGCAGGAATTCGGCTCGGGCGGCGAGGTCTCGATGCGTTTCGGCATGCAGCCGGGCGGCGAGACGGCGCAGCAGGCGGTCGTCGTCAAGGCTCGCGAGGCCTTCGCCTCCAGCTATGACTTCCGCCGCGTCGAGACGGTCGGTCCGCGCGTTTCGGGCGAGCTGGTGCAGGCCGGTACGCTCGGCGTCGTGCTCGCGATCGTCGGCGTGCTGATCTATCTCTGGTTCCGCTTCGAGATGCCGCTCGCGATCGGCGCGATCCTCGGCACGCTGCACGACATCGTGCTGACCATCGGCTTCTTCCTGATCACGCAGCTCGAATTCAACCTGACCTCGATCGCGGCGATCCTGACCATCGTCGGCTATTCGCTGAACGAGACCGTGGTGGTGTTCGACCGCACGCGCGAATTGCTGCGCCGCTACAAGACCATGCCGGTCGCCGAGCTGCTCGACCTCTCGGTGAACTCGACGCTGTCGCGCACGGCGATGACGGCGACCACGACCTTCCTGTCGCTGCTGGCGCTCGTGCTGTTCGGCGGTACGGCGATCGAGGGATTCGCGCTGGTCATGCTGTTCGGCGTCGTGGTCTGCACCTATTCGGCGATGTTCATCTCGACGCCGGTGCTGCTCTACATGGACGTCCGCTCGGCCGGCGCCCGTGAGGAAGCGCAGGAGGCGGCGCGCGTCGCCAAGGCTTCCGCTGCCAAGGCCAAGGCCTGATCGCGGCCGTGCCCCGCTTCGAGGGCTTCGTTCCCGGCCGTTTCCCGCTCGACGCCATCGGCGCGGGCGGGTTCCGCTTCGCCGAGATGAGCCACAAGGGCTCGATCATCGCGACGCCGATCGGTATCCGCATCTGGCCGGTGACGCGCTTTTCCGAGGTGACGATCGAGAGCCTGCAACCGGTGCTCGACGAGGCCGGGACGATCGATTTCCTGCTGATCGGCACAGGCGCGGATATCGCCTTCATTCCGCCCGCTCTGCGTGATCCGCTGAGGCAGGCCGGAATCACTGTGGAAGGCATGGCGACCGGAGCCGCGGCGCGGACCTACAATGTTCTGGTGGGCGAGGATCGGCGCGTGGCTGCGGCTTTGATCGCGGTCGACTGACGAATGGCGATTCGGGAAACCGGGCATGCCGACGACGCGTAGCGGGGGCAGGGCGCTTGCCCTAGATTGAAGGCGGCCACATGACGACGGGCCGAGGCGGGACGATGCCGCAGACCGATACCGACGACCGCAGGGAGATCGCGCCGGCGCGCCTGCCGGAGGCTTATGCCCATTGCGCGGAGCTCGTCCGCGAACAGGATCAGGATCGCTATATCGCGGGTCTCTACGCGCCCGAGGACCGCCGGGCGGCGCTCTATGCGCTCTATGCCTTCAGCCTCGAGATCGCGCGGGTCCGGGCACTGGTGAGCGAGCCGCTGCCGGGCGAGGTCCGGCTGCAATGGTGGCGCGACGTGCTCGAAGGTCAGGCAGGCGGCGAGACTCAAGGACATCCGGTCGCCGCGGCCCTGCTCGACACGGTCAAACGCTATCGCCTGCCCGTCGCGCCGCTGACGGCGCTGATCGATGCGCGCATCTTCGATCTCTACGACGATCCGATGCCGTCGCTGCGCGACCTGGAAGGTTATGCCGGCGAGACGGCGAGCGCGGTGATCCGCCTGGCCTGCATCATCCTCGCCGGTGGGCGCGACCCCGGCGGCGCGACGGCCTGCGGCCATGCCGGCGTCGCCTATGCGCTGACCGGGCTGATGCGTGCCTTCCCATGGCACGCGGCCGAGGGGCAGGTCTATCTGCCGGCGGATATCCTCGCCCGCAACGGCGTGACGCGCGACGACATCGTGCGCGGGCGCGGCGGGCCGGGCGTGCTCTATACACTCAAGGAATTGCGCGAGATCGCGCGCGGGCACCTGAAGAAGCTCACCAGCCTGAGTGAGTCGATTCCGTCCGGGCTGAAGCCGGCCTTCCTGCCGGTGGCGCTGGTCGAGCCCTATCTCAAGCGGATGGAGGTCGGGGGATACGATCCCTACCGCACCATCATCACCCTGCCGGCCTGGCGCCGGCAGTGGGTGCTGTGGCGGGCGTCGCGGTCCCGCTGACCGCGACGCCTTCGGCCTGTCAGACGTGGACCGAGCGGCTCCGGATGATCAGGATCGCCGCGATCGAGAGCACGCAGCAGCCGATGATGTAGAGCGCGACATAGGTCGGCCGTCCGCCGGCAGCGCCAACCAGCGCCTGCGCGATGAAGGGCGTCGGACCGGCGACGAGCACGCCGTTGAGTTCCCGCGACATCGCCAGCCCCGAGAAGCGATAACGCGTCGGGAACAGGTTCGTCAGGAAGGCGCCCTGTGCGCCCGAGGTCGAGCCGAAGCCGAGGCCGTAGCCGAGCGCGATGCCGATCGTGCACCAGAGCAGGCTGCCGGTGTCGAACAGCCAGAACAGCGGGAAGGCGAAGACACCGATCACCAGCGAACCGAAGATATAGACCGCTGCCGCGCCGACCTTGTCGGCCAGCGCGCCCATGAAGCCGACGCCGACGATGCCGAAGAGCGAGCCGATGGTGACGGCGATCAGCGCGTCCGTCCGGCTCATGCCGACCGTGTTGATCAGGTAGCTCAGCGAGAAGGCGCTGAGGATATAGGCGTTGGCGTTGTGGGCGGTCACCGACAGGAAGCCGAACAGCACTTCCTTCGGGCTCTCCCGGAAGAGCTGGCCGAGCGGGACCGACTGCTCGTGCCTGCGCTCCTCGGCACGGGCCATCGCCTCGACATATTCCGGCGTCTCATCGAGATGCTTGCGGATATAGAGCGCGACGAAGAACAGCACGCCGGAGAGCAGGAACGGTACGCGCCAGGCCCAGCCGAGCAGGGTCTGTTCCGGCAGATAGGAGATCGCGAGGAAGGACAGCGTCGCCAGCATGATGCCAACGAGCGTCGCGGCGTTGGGCAGGCCGGTATAGAAGGCGCGCTTGTTGGCCGGTGCGTATTCGGCCACCAGCACGATCGCGCCGGCGAGCTCGGCGCCCGCGCCGAAGCCCTGGATCAGTCGCATCAGCACCAGCAGGACCGGCGCCATGATGCCGATCGTCTCATAGGTCGGCAGCAGGCCCATCAGCACGGTGGCGAGGCCCATCAGCGTGATGGTCAGGATCAGCGCCGGCTTGCGGCCGAACTTGTCGCCAATATGCGAGATCACGATGCCGCCGACGGGCCGGGCGAAATAGCCGACGGCGAAGGTCGCGAAGGCGGCGAGCACACCGGTCGTCGGGGAGAGATTGGGGAAGAACAGCTTGTTGATGATCAGGCCGGACGCCGCGCCATAGAGGGCGTAGTCGTACCATTCGATCACGGTGCCGACCGTCGCCGCGGTCACTGCCTTGCGGATATTCGCCTGGCTTGCGCCGCCGGCTGTTGCTGTCGTGGTTGCCATGGTTCCTGGGGCCTCCGGATTCTTGTCGGAGACCTGTAATCGACAATCGCAGCTCGGCCCATGCGCAGAGAGCTTGGCTTCTATGCGATGGTCCTTCCGGCAACCGTTCTGTGCATGGCGCGATCAGCCCGCGTTGGCTTCCGGAGCGGTGGCCCAGCGCTCCATCTCGGCCTTGGCACGGGCCGTCAGGGCCTGCTTGCGGGCGACGGTCTTGGCCGGGCCTTTCAGGCGCTTGCCATCGGGGCCGGTGGTCGCGACGCCTTCGATCGGCGGGAACAGACCGAAATTGATGTTCATCGGCTGGAACGAGCGCGGTCCCTCGTCGATGGTGACGATGTGGCCACCGGTGATGTGGTTGACCAGCGCGCCGAGTGCCGTCGTCGCGGGAGGGAGGGGCAGGTCACGGCCGAGACGCTCGGCGGCGGCCATGCGGCCGGCGAGCAAGCCGGTGGCGGCGCTCTCGACATAGCCTTCGCAACCGGTGATCTGGCCGGCGAAGCGCAGGCGCTGGTCGGCCTTGAGGCGCAGACGGCCATCGAGCAGATTCGGCGAGTTCAGGTAGGTATTGCGGTGGATGCCGCCGAGCCGCGCGAATTCGGCGTTCTGAAGACCGGGAATCATCCGGAAGATCGCAGCCTGCTCGCCATATTTCAGCTTGGTCTGGAAACCGGTCATGTTGAACAGGGTGCCGAGCGCGTTGTCCTGCCGGAGCTGCACCACGGCATAAGCCTTCACCGTCGGGTTATGCTTGTTGGTCAGGCCGACGGGCTTCATCGGTCCCCAGCGCAAGGTCTCACGGCCACGCTCGGCCATCACCTCGATCGGCAGGCAGCCGTCGAAATAGGGCGTGCCCTCCCATTCCTTGAACTCGGTTTTCTCGGCGGCGAGCAGCGCGTCGATGAAGGCCTCGTACTGGTCGCGGTCGAGCGGGCAGTTGATGTAGTCGGCGCCGGTGCCGCCGGGGCCGGCCTTGTCGTAGCGCGACTGGAACCAGGCCTGATCCATGTCGACCGAATCGAAATGGACGATCGGCGCGATGGCGTCGAAGAAGGCGAGCGCTCCTTCACCGGTCAGTGATTGCAGGCCCTCGGCCAAAGCCGGCGAGGTCAGAGGGCCGGTGGCGATGATGACGTTGTTCCATTCGGCCGGCGGGAGGCCGGCGATCTCGCCGCGATCGATGGTGACGAGGGGATGGGCTTCGAGCGCCGCGGTGACGGCCTGCGAGAAGCCGTCACGATCCACCGCGAGCGCGCCGCCGGCCGGCACCTGATGGGCATCGCCCTTGGCCATGATCAGCGAGTTCAGCCGGCGCATCTCCCAATGGAGCTGGCCGACGGCATTGCTGGAGGAATCGTCGGAGCGGAAGGAGTTCGAGCAGACGAGCTCGGCAAGCCCCTCGGTCTTGTGGGCGTCAGTGCCGCGGACGGGGCGCATCTCGTGGATGACGACGGGGACGCCGGCCTCGGCGATCTGCCAGGCGGCTTCGGAGCCGGCGAGACCGCCGCCGATGATGTGAACGGGTTCCATGGCTGGGATGTGTCCGCAGCCGGGGCGCAGGTCAAGGGACAGGCGGCCTGAAATGCAAAATGCCCGCCGTGAGGCGGGCATTCGCTCTTCGACCGAAGCTCGAGGGGAGGGGAATCACGAGCCTCAGGAGAAACTACACGGAACGCGCCGCGCCCGATGCGCGGCGGTTCTCATTCTCAAGCCTTCAGGCCGCGGCGTGCGAACGCGCGATGAAGGAGATCTCCGAGCGCGACAGGCCGAGATCGTCGAGCTCGCGGTCGGTCAGACGGGAGAGCTCGCGAACGGTCTCGCGATAGCGGAGGTAGGCGCGGATTTTAGCGGCGATCATGGTGACGAACATGGTGGTCTTCCTTGCGAGTATTCCGGACCGGGGCGGTGCCCACAGCGACAATTTCGTTGTGCACTGCATATAAACCGGACAGCCTGCTTCCAACAGGGGCACGCGATCAGCTCCGATATGCAATCAATGCATGACGAGTTAAGGTTCCGGTCATTTTCCTGGGATCGTTCTGCGCTGAACGTAACGCTTGCGGCAAAATTGCGGAAATCGGCAGCCTAATAATTGCTCACGCGATCGACGCGACGTGAGAACACTCAATGATTGCCTATAAAATAGTCATGTTGCAACTGCTAAATGGTGAGCGAGTGCACCGGGGCACTTTTGCGTTGCAGCGGAGATCGGTTCGGCGGTATTTTCGGACGATTGAAGGAGCGCATTTTCGCCACGAAGCAATCGGCATCCGGCAGCGTTTGCCGGGCAGATCTTGCCGAATTCCATGGACAGTATGGCCACGAATCGTGCCGCCCTCCCTGTAAACGGCTGATTCTCGGGCGGTTTCGTGAAGCGGCCCCGGCGGCCCGAAGCTTGCCTGGCAGTTTGCTCAAAGGAGCAAGCCATGTCGAACCCGATCACGAACCGGCCGATCAGCCTGCCATTCACGAATCCGGTGAAGCCGGCGGCACAGAACGACAGCAGCGCGGACAACAGCAACAGCGCCTCGGTCATGGCACCGTCCTCGATCGAGGACGAATTCCTGAAGATTGCGCGGATGTCGCCGGAGGAGCGGGTTCAGGCCGCGATCCTCGCCAAGCTCGGCATGAGCGAGGACGAGTTCAACAAGCTCGACGCCCAGGCCAAGGCCGACGTCATGACCAAGATCCGCGACGAGATGCTCAAGCAGATGGAAGCCAAGGGCGAGAACGCGAACAAGACCGGCGCGCTCGCCGACATCCGGGTCTGACAGACGCTTCCAGTCATCTTGTCATTCCGGGGCTTCGCGCCTGCGGCGCGCCCCGGAATGACAAGCGCATGCAACCTTTTCGCCGTCAGCTCGCCTTACCCGCATCGAAGCGCAGCAGCCGCAGCGCATTGGCGGTGACGATCACGGTCGCGCCGGTATCGGCAAGGATCGCGACCCAGAGGCCGGTATAGCCGAGCACGCTGGTCACGAGGAACACGGCCTTCAGCCCAAGCGCGATGGCGATATTCGTGCGGATATTGCCCATCGCCGCCCGTGCCAGCCGGATCATCGCCGCGACATCGCGCACGCGGCTCTTCAGCACGGCGCCATCGGCGGTCTCCAGCGCGACATCGGTGCCCGATCCCATGGCGATGCCGATGCTGGCGGCAGCCAGCGCGGGCGCGTCGTTGATGCCGTCGCCGACCATCATCACGGCGGTCTCGCCTGAGAAGGCCTTGATCGCGGCGACCTTGTCGTCGGGCATCAGTTCGGCCTTGTGCTCCATGCCGAGGCCCGCCGCGATGGCGGCGCCGGTGCGGGCATTGTCGCCGGTCAGCATGGTCGAGCGGATGCCCATCGCCTTGAGCTCGGCGATGGCTGCGGCCGCGTCCTCGCGCGGCTCGTCGCGGAGCGCAATGAAGCCGGCGAGCGCGCCGTCGACGATGACGGCGGCGACCGTCTTGCCGGCGGCCTCCAGCTCCTCGGCCGTGATCCGCGCCCGCTTGTCGAAGGGCGCACGGCTTTCGGCATGGCGCGGGGCGCCGACGAAGACCGCACGGCCGTCGACCTTGCCGGTGACGCCCTGGCCAGCCAGTGCAGCTGCCTCAGTCGCCGGCTTGTAGGCGATGCCGTCGGTGCGGGTGCGCTCCAGCACCGCCTCGGCCAGCGGATGCGACGAGCCGTGTTCGACCGCGGCGGCGAAGGCCAGGACCTCCGCCTCGCTGCCGGTGAGGGCGACGACATCGGTGACGCGTGGCTTGCCCTGGGTGAGGGTTCCCGTCTTGTCGAAGGCGACCAGCCCCGTCTTGGCGGCTGTCTCGATGACGACGCCGCCCTTCATCAGCAGGCCCTGGCGGGCGCCGGCCGACAAGGCGGCGGCGATCGCGGCGGGAACCGAGATGACCAGCGCGCAGGGGCAGCCGATCAAGAGCAGCGCCAGCGCCCGGTAGATCCAGACCGACCATTCGGCGCCGAGCAGGAGCGGGGGCACCAGCGCGACCAGCACCGCAAGCCCGACGATCGCCGGCATGTACCAGCGCGAGAAGCGGTCGATGAAGCGCTCGGTCGGGGCGCGGGCCTCCTGCGCCTCCTCGACCAGACGGATGATGCGGGCGATGGTGTTGTCCTCGGCCGCCTTGTCGACGCGCACGCGCAGCGCCGCCTCGCGATTGACCGAGCCGGCATAGACGGGCTCGCCGACGCCCTTGGTCTTCGGCACGGATTCGCCGGTGACCGGGCTCTCGTCGATGCCGGAGATGCCGTCGGTGATCTCGCCATCGGCCGGGATGCGGTCGCCGGGGCGGACCAGCACGACCTGCCCGATCCTGAGGCTCGCCGCGTCGACCTGACGGGTCGCGCCGTTTTCCTCGACGATGGCCGTCTTGGGCACGAGGTCGCCGAGCGCGCGGATCGAGGCACGGGCGCGGTCGGCCGCGACGCCTTCCAGCACCTCGCCGACCGCGAAGAGGAAGACGACCAGCGCCGCTTCTTCGGCCGCGCCGATGAAGAGCGCGCCGATGGCGGCGATCGTCATCAGCATCTCGATGGTGAAGGGGATGCCGGCGCGGGCCGCGGCGAAGGCGCGCCTCGCCACGGGGGCGACGCCGACGACGCAGGCCAGGATGAAGGCCCAGTGGCCGATGCCCGGCCAGATCAGGCCGGCAGCATAGGCGGCGCCGAGGAACAGGCCGGTGGCAATGACGAGCCGGCCCTTGGCCGTCTGGTACCAGCTCGCGCCATCGGGTGTGGCCTCATGGACATGGCCGGGCAGGCCGTGGCCGTCATCCTTTGTAGTGTAGGCGGGCTTGGCGCCTTTCGGGGCGTGGTCATGGCCGGCATGGTCGTGGCCGGAATGATCGTGCTTGTGATCATGGTCATGTGCATGGCCGCCATGGTCATGGCCGCAGCCGCAGGCGTCCTGTTCCGGCGCGGGGTGCGCGGTGGCCGGTGTCGCCAGCGCGGCAGTGGTGTAGCCGAGGCCGTTGACGCGTTTCTCGATCGTCTCCGGCGTGGTCGCGCCGGCACCGAGCGCGAGCGTCAGCGTCTCCGACATCACCGAGAGTCTGACGTCGCTGACACCGGGCAGGCGCTCCACCGCGCCGCGAATCTTCGCCGCGCAGCTCGCGCAATCCATGCCGCCGACCTTCCAGGACAGGGTTTTGCTGGCAGTTTCGGGATGGGCGGCCATGAGGTGTCTCCGTCTCTCTTTCGCTACGGGACACCTCTCTACAAGCTGTAGCCACTTCAGGTTCAAGAGGGAAAATGCACTTGGAGGGCATGGCTGTCATGCTCGGGCTTGACCCGAGCTTCTCAGGCCGGAGGAGGCTCCTTGCGCCCTCTCGTCATGAGATTCTCGGGTCTGCGCTGCGCTTCGCCCGAGAATGACGGCGTGAGGGCGGCCTCAATCCAGCGGAAATACCGGCCGGCGCAGGCGCTTATAGGGCAGGCCGGTGATCCGGCTGGTGCAGGGGCCGGGCGTCGCCACAGTGAAGCTGCCCTTGGCGATCTTGTCGTAGGCGCGCCGATGCGCGACCGCAGCCTTCACGCCGATCGCTTTCAGCGTCTCCGGCTCGATGCCCTGCGAGCGGAGCTGGCCGAGGTCGAAGGGCGGCGTCTTGCGGCTGCTCAGCAGCACCGTGACGCCCGCGACCTGCACGACCACGCAGGGCCCCATGCTGAAATGCGAGCCCTGCGCGGCGGCGAGATGGCTATTCAGGTCCTCCAGCGCGAATTCGCCGTCGCTGGCGCTGATGAAGCGCGCCTCGATCTCGACCGGCCCTTCAGCGATGGCGCTGCCCTTGCCGCCGATCGAGAGCTTCCGGGTCTCGCCGGGCCTGGCGCCGGCCATGGCGGCAACGGCGGCGGGGTCCGCGATGGCGACGGCGCAATTCTCGACGCCATGGCGTAGGAAGGCGCGCAGCACCGAGGTCGCGTCGCCCGGCGCGCCGCCGCCGATATTGTCGGCCGGCTCGACCACGATATAGGGGCCGCCTTCCGAGCGCAGGATCTCCGCGACGGCCTCGTCGATGTCCCATTCCGCCGGCAAGCCGGATTCGCGAAGTTCGATTGCAGTCGCGGTGAGGCGCTCCAGCGCTTCGCGGGCGGGAGCCTCCGGGCCGGTGAAGGCAATCGCGAAGGCGACGCCGGCCTCGGGCACATCGGAGAAGGAATAGCCGCCGACGACGCTGGCGACCCAGATCGCCGGATTCTCCTGCTCGATCCCGCGCGCCAGCGCTTCAAGGTCGCGCATCGGCCGGTCGGCCGTGCCGGTGCCGGTCGGCGGCCAGATCACGGGGGCGTTGCAGGAGAGCATGCGCGGCAGCTCCCCGCTCGCGAGCGACCTCGCCAGCAATCTCGCGGAGCGGACGGCGGATTCGCGGGCGTCCGTGTGGGGATTCTCGCGATAGGCGACGAGAGCGTTGGCATGCTGCGCCATGGAAGCGGTGAAATTGGCGTGCAGGTCAAAGACGGCGAAGATCGGCAGGGTTTCGCAGCCGGGCACCGAGCGGATATGGGCCAGCAGCGCGCCTTCCGGGTCGAGGCAGGCGGTCGTGACCATCGCGCCGTGCAGCGCAAGCCAGATGCCGTCGAGGCCGCCATCCGCGAGGGCCGCTCTCAGCCCCGCATCGAATTCCGCGAGGAAGCGTTCGAAGACCGCATGAGCGACCGTGCCGGCCGGCAAGGCGCCGTAATCGATCGTCGGCAGGACATCCCAGCCCTCGGTTTCCGCAACCTCGAGGAAACCGTCGATGGTCGAACCGTCGCCACGGCGGGCCAAAAGCTCGCCGCCCTTGCGGATGGTGAAATCGGCGAGCGTCGTCTCTTCGTCGACGAAGCTGTGGGTCTCGTGGAAGAGCGATCCCAGCAGGATGCGGCGGCGGGACATGATCGGTTGAATCTCCCAGGCTTGCGAAGCCTGCGCATCTCGGCCGCCGATCTGTTCCAGATCAAGCCTGCATTGTTCCATTGCAAGGAACGCGGACGCTTTGACAGTCCGCATCCCGTCCCGGTTTCATGGGCGGGTCGGCGGTCCGAAGGGGCGGCTGCCGCCTCAGACCGAGAGAGCATGCGGATGCGCGTCTTCACTGCGTCGCTGGCGACGGAAACCAATACGTTCGCGCCGCTCTTCGTCGATCGCAGCGCCTTCGAGGGCGCCTTCTACTGTCCGCCCGGCACACACCCGGATACGCCGACCCTGTGCTCGGCGCCGACCGTCGCGGCACGCCGCCGCGCCGCCAGCGAGGGCTACGAGCTGGTCGAGGGCACGGCGACCTGGGCCGAGCCGGCTGGCCTCGTCTCGCAGGAAGGTTATGAGAGCCTGCGCGACGAGATCCTCGGCCAACTCAAGGCGGCGCTACCGGTCGATATCGTGCTGCTCGGCCTGCACGGCTCGATGGTGGCGCGTGGCTATGACGATTGCGAGGGTGACCTGATCGCGCGGGTGAGGGCGCTGGCCGGACCGGATTGCGTCATCGGAGCCGAACTCGACATGCATTGCCATCTCACCGCTGAGATGGTCGCGGGCGCCGACATCATCGTCGCCTTCAAGGAATTCCCGCATACGGATTTCCTGGCGCGGGCCGAGGATCTGCTGGAGCTCTGCCTGAAGACGGCTCGCAGGCAAGTGAAGCCGGTCAGCGCTGTGTTCGATTGCCGCGGGCTCGCCGCCTTCATGACCAGCCGCGAGCCCGGCCGCAGCTTCGTCGACCGGCTGATGGCGATGGAGGGGAAGGACGGCATCCTCTCGATCTCGGTCGCGCATGGCTTCCAGGCGGCGGATGTCGCCGATGTCGGGACCAAGGTGCTGGTCATCGCCGATGGCGATGAGGCGAAGGCGGCGGCGCTGGCGAAGCAGCTCGGCCTCGAAATCCTGCGCTGGGGGCAGGGCGGCTCGCCGAAGCACTACAAGCCGGAGGAGGGCATTGCGGCCGCGCTCGCACTGGCCGAGCCTGGCAAGCCGGTGGTGCTGGCCGATCGCTGGGACAATCCGGGCGGCGGCGTCGCGGGCGATTCCTCGGTGATGGTCGAGGCGCTGCTGCGGCATCCGGAAATCCCGGCGGCGATCGGGGCTCTGTGGGACCCGGTGGCGGTGAGCCTGTGCCGGGCGGCCGGTGTCGGCTCTGAGATTCCCTTGCGCTTCATCGGCAAGGCGGCGCCGTCTTCAGGCCGGCCGATCGATGCGGTGGTGAAAGTCGTCGGCACGACCGAGGACCTGCTGATCCCGTTCGAGCAGAGCTGGGTTTCGCTCGGCCCTGCCGTGGCGATCCGGATCGGCCAGCTCGATATCGTGCTGGCCTCTACGCGGGCGCAGACCTTCAGCCCGCCGGTCTTCACCAATCTGGGCATTGATCTCAGCGCCAAGAAGGTCGTGGTGGTGAAATCCTCCAACCATTTCCACGCCGCCTTCGCGCCGATCGCGGCACAAGTGCTTTATCTCGACAGCGGTGGACCTTATCCGCCGGATGCGAGCAAGATCCCCTATACCAAGGTGAAGCGCCCCTTCTCTCCGCTGGACCCGAACCCATGGCTGTGACTGCTTCCGCCCCGCTTCCGCGCCTGTCGCTCCGCGAGATCGAGGACCAGCGTCTCGACGTGCTGGCGAAGGGGCTGCCGCCGGGTGCGTCGCTGCGGCTCGACGATGTCGGCAAGCAGGGCTGGAACGTGCTCGCTGGCGACATGCCGATGCCGCTCGCCGTGATCCGCGAGAGCGTGCTCAAGGCCAACAGCGCCTGGATGAGCGCCTTCAGCGCGGCCAACGATCTCAAGATCGCGCCGCATGGCAAGACGACGATGGCGCCACAGCTCTTCGATCTGCAGATCGCCGATGGCGCCTGGGCGATCACGGTCGCGACGATGCAGCAATTGGCCGTCGCCCGGCATTTCGGCGTGAAGCGCGTGATCCTCGCCAACCAGCCGATCGGGCGGCAGGAGATCGCCTGTTGTTTCGAGGCGTTGCAGCAGCCGGGGTTCGAGCTCTATTGCCTTGCCGACAGCGTCGCCGGGGTCGGCTTGCTGGCGGAAGCCGCCAAGGGGCATGCGGGTGCCAATCCGCTGCGTGTTTTCGTCGAGATCGGTTTCATGGGCGGGCGCACCGGCGCCCGGACGCGGGAAGAAGCGCTGGCCGTGGCGCGGGCCGTTGCGGGCGCGCCGGGCCTGCGGCTTTCCGGTTTCGAATGCTTCGAGGGCCTGCATAGCGACAGTGCCGGCGCGGATAAGCTGCTCGACGAGGTGATCGCCGTCGCGGCGGCCGCGAGTGCCGAGGGCCTGCTCGGCCCCGAGCCGCTGGTCCTGAGCGCCGGCGGAACCGCGCTGTTCGACCGCGTCGGCGAAAAATTCAATGCGGCGAGCCTCGGGCGCCCGCTCCTCAAGGTGCTGCGCTCCGGCTGCTATCTGACGCATGACGATCTCGGTTATTCCGCCTCTTTCCGCCGGATCATGCTGGAGACCAGCCTGAATCTGCCGCCCGGCGGGCTCGAACCCGCCCTCGAGGTCTGGGCCTATGTGCAGTCGCGGCCGGAGCGCGGGCGCAGCCTGCTCACGCTCGGCAAGCGCGACGTCACCTATGATTCCGCCTTGCCGGTGCCGCTGCGCTGGTATCGGCCGGGCGGGGCGATGGCCCGGCCGGAGCCGATGCCGGCGGGCCATACGGTCCTGGCGCTCAACGACCAGCACTGCCATCTCGGCACGCCGGACGAGAGCCCGCTCCAGGTCGGCGATATGGTGGCCTTCGGCATCGCCCATCCCTGTCTGACCTTCGACAAATGGACCGTGCTGATGCTGGTCGATGACGACTGGAACGTCACGGGCGCAATCCGGACCTTCTTCTGACGCGCTTCCGAATCTGTTCCTTCTGATGAAACCTGTAATCCTTGACGTGAATTCAGGCCGTTCCTAGCCTGCATCTTACAGAGGGAAGGCCCGCCATCCGCGACGCGGACGAGACGGGCCGGGCAGCGATGACGGGATGCACGGCGCAGGCCGGCCCCTGTCTCGCGCAGAAGCGGCCGGGATCGGCCGGCAAGCAGGATGCTGGGAGGATTGTTCGTGACGACACCGTCATTCCCGATGACCGACGAGACCGACGCCGCTGTCCAGGGCCTGCAGCGGCGCAGCCTGCTGCAGTTGCTGACGGCGGGCGGTGCGGCGTTGGCGGCGCCCGGCCTGTGGAGCGGCCTCGCCTTGGCTCAAGGCCAGACCCCGGTCGCCGGCGGCACGTTGACGATCGGCGCCGATGCCGACCCGATCGGGCTCGACCCGGTGACGGTCAACGCCTTCTCATCCTATGATTTCACCAGCCTGCTCTATTCCGGCCTGCTGCGCTGGAATGCCGAGATGAAGATCGAGCCGGACCTGGCGACCGGCTACGAGCAGCCCGATCCGAAGACCTATGTCTTCAAGCTCCGGCAGGGCGTGAAATTCCATAACGGCAAGGATTTCTCTGCCGCCGACGTCAAGAACACCTTCGATCGGATCATGAACCCGGCCACGGGCAGCCGGCTCAGGCCGCTCTATTCGAGCATCGAGTCGGTGACGGTGGTCGATCCGTTCACCGTGAAATTCCAGCTCAACGCCACCGATGCGGCCTTCCTCAGCAATCTCGCCAGCAATCCGAACGGTGCGATCGTGCCGGTCGGGGTCGAGAACCTCGCCACACAGCCGGTCGGCACCGGCCCCTTCGCCTTCGAGGCCTATCAGCCGAACCAGCAATTCTCGCTGACGCGCTTCGATGGCTATTACGAGAAGGGCGAGCCCTATCTCGCGAAGGTGATCTTCAAGTTCTACAAGGACCAGGCGACGCTGACCTCGGCTTTGCGCTCGCGCGCCATCGACATGACCTGGGTGAAGGACCCGAAGGTGGCGACCGCGATTTCGCGCGCCTCGCGGAATTTCGTCTCGGCACCGGGCCAGACCTCGCGCACCTTCCCGATCTGGCTGAACATGAAGGCGAAGCCCCTGAACGACGTGAAGGTGCGTCGGGCGCTCAGCCTCGCGACGGATCGCAAGGCCTGCCTCGACACCGTGCTCGGCGGCTCCGGCAAGATCGGTGCGATGATCCCGGAAAGCCAGGTCGGCGGCTATGACGGCGTGAGCGAACTGCCCTATTACAAGCACGATCCGGCGGCGGCGAAGGCGCTGCTGGCCGAGGCCGGCTATCCCAACGGGATCGACCTCGGCGATTATATCATCGTCGCGGCCAATCCGCTCGACGTTGCCTGTGCGCAGATCCTGCAGCAGCAATGGCAGGCGGCGGGCATCACCGTGAAGCTGGTGCCGATGGAGACCGCGCCGCTCCTGGCCAAATGGGCGAGCGGTGACTGGCCGACACTGCTTTCGGTCGCGCTGTCCTGGACACCGGATCCGGACGGCGTGTTCCAGTACATCACCTCGACCAGCGGCTACGGCAAGGGAATGGGCTCGAACGATCCGGAGCTCGACAAGATGATTTTGGAGGCGCGGGCCGAGCTCGACATTCCCAAGCGCGCGGCCAAGAACCTCGATATCCAGAAGCGCATCGCCGAGAACGCCTATGTCATCCAGATCTACCAGTACCCGCTGCGCTGGGAGATCTGGTGGAACTACGTCCAGGACTATGTACCGCTCGCCGCGAATATCCGCTCCTTCGTGCGTACGACATGGCTGAAGAAATAGGCCCGGCCTGCCGCCGCCCGGCGGAGGTCTGCCGATGACGCGTTTCGTCCTCGGGCGCCTGGCCTGGATGGCTGCGATCCTGCTCGGCGTCTCCTTCGTCGCCTTCATGCTGATGCGCGCCATTCCCGGCGATTTCGCCATCGCGGCGGCGGGCTCGCAGAGCGTGGCGCCGGAGGTTCTGGCGACGATTCGGCGCGACCTCGGCCTCGACCAGCCGCTGATGGCGCAATACCTGAGCTGGCTCGGGGCGGCGCTGACCGGCGATTTCGGGAAGTCATTCGTCACCCGGCAGCCGGTGCTCGGCGAGTTGCTGAACAGGCTTATCGTGACCATCCAGCTCACGCTTCTCGCCGCGGTCATCGCGGCCGTGATGGGCGTCGCCTCCGGGCTTGCCGCCGCGCGTTTGCGTGGCGCGACAGACTGGCTGGTCCGGCTCTGGAACGGGCTGATGCTGGCGGTGCCGAACTATGTCGTGGCGACGCTGATCGTGCTGCTGTTCGGGCTCTATTTCCCGGAGATCACGGTGCTCGGCTACACGCCCTTCCTCGAAAGCCCGCTCGGCAATCTCGCAAGCCTGCTGCTGCCGGCCATCGCGCTGGCGCTCGCGGTCTCCGTGACCATTGCCGAGAACACCCGCGCCGCCGTGCTCGAGGTCGCCAGCCAGGATTTCGTCATGGTCGCCCGGGCCAAGGGCCTGACGCCGGCGGCGATCCTGCGCGACTACCTGATGCGCAATGCGCTGACGCCTGTCATCACCGCCGCGGGCCTCAAGATCGCGGCGCTGCTCGGCGGCAGCATCCTGGTCGAGACCATCTTCGCCATTCCCGGTATGGGGCAGTACCTGTTCGATTCCATCAACAGCCGCGACTACCCGGTGATCCAGGCGATCGTTCTGGTCGCCGCGGGCATCGTCGTGCTGGTCAACACGATGATCGACATCGCCTATGCCCGCGTCGATGCACGGGTGCAGATGTGAGCGGCGCGATGCAGGACAGCGCGCCGGTCGTGGCGGAGCGGAAGGGGGCGGGCATCACGCAGGGCTGGCTCCTGCTTGGCGTCGGCCTCGCCATGCTGGCCGCGATGCTGGTGCTGACGATCTTCGCGCCGCTGGTCGCGCCCTATGATCCTTCGGTGACCTCGCCGGATTCGCTGGCGCCGGCCAGCGCCGCCCATTGGCTCGGCACGGATTCGATCGGTCGCGATGTGCTGAGCCGGTTGATCGTCGGCGGCCGCACGACGCTGCTCATAACGGTCTCGGCCGTGCTGGTCGCGCTGGTGGCCGGACTGATCCTCGGGCTCGCGGCGGGTTATCTCGGCGGGCGCACCGACGAGATCATCATGCGGCTGCTCGATGTCGTCTTCGCTTTCCCGGTGCTGCTGCTGGCGATCGCGGTGGTCGCGGCGCTGGGGCCGAGTGTGCCGAACCTGATCCTGACCATCGCCATCGTCTATACGCCGGCCATGGCGCGGGTGGTGCGGGCGCCGGTGCTCAGCGTCAAGCAATGGGACCATGTCGAGGCGGCCCGCAGCGTCGGCATGAGCGAGATGCGTCTCGTGCTGCGCCATATCCTGCCGATCGTGGTCTCGCCCATCCTCGTTGCGACCAGCCTGACGCTGTCACAGACCATCTTCACGGTGACGGCGCTCTCTTTCCTCGGCCTTGGCCCGCCGCCGCCCGATCCGAACTGGGGCGGCATGCTCTCGGAAGCCCGCCAGTTCATGGAGCTCGCGCCGCTGACCGTGGTTGGCCCGGCGCTGGCCATCGTCTTCGCGACGCTGACCTTCATCATCATCGCCAATGGCTTGCGCGAGGTTCTCGACGTGGGGAGCGTGCGATGACTGGCTCGCTGCTCAGGGTGAGCGACCTCACCGCGACCGTGACGACCCGCCGCGAGGTGATCCAGGCGGTGCGCGGCATCTCCTTCGATATCAACGCCGACGAGGCGGTCGGCTTCGTCGGCGAATCCGGCTGCGGCAAGAGCGTTACTGCCAAGGCGCTGATGCGATTGGCGCCGGAGGGCGCTTCGATCGGGCTCGGCGGCTCCGTCGCCTTCTGGGGGCAGGAGCTGCTCGGGCTCGGCGAGGACGAGATGCGCGACCTGCGCGGCCGGCGCATCGCCATGGTCTTCCAGGACCCGATGACGTCGCTCAACCCGGTGATGAGCATCGGCGCGCAGATGGGCGACATGCTGCGCCGCCATCTCGGCCTGTCCGCCAAGGCAGCGCGCGAGCGCAGTGTCGAATTGCTCGATCTCGTCGGCATTCCCGATCCGGCGCGGCGCGTCGACGATTTCCCGCACCAGTTCTCGGGCGGTCAGCGCCAGCGCGTGATGATCGCCATCGCGATCTCCTGCGAACCCGACCTGCTGATCGCCGACGAGCCGACGACGGCGCTCGACGTCACCGTGCAGGCGCAGATTCTGCGGTTGCTGCTGCGGCTCCGGGAGGAACGCGGCATGGCGCTGATGCTGATCACCCATGATTTCGGCGTCGTCGCCGGCATGGTTGACCGGGTGAACGTGATGTATCGCGGCGAGATCGTCGAGGCCGGCCCGGTCGACGATGTCTTCGCGCGGCCGCAGCACGCCTATACGCGGGCGCTGCTCGATGCCGTGCCGCGGCTGCAAGGGGCGGGGGCGGTGCGATGACGGAGCCGCTGCTTCAGGTCCGCGATCTTTCGGTGCTGTTCCCGGCGCGGCGCGGCGCGTCGCCGGTCAAGGCGGTCGAGCGGGTCTCCTTCGATATCGCTCCCGGCCAGACGCTCGGGCTCGTCGGCCAGTCCGGCTCGGGCAAGACCACGGCCGGGCGCGCCATCCTCCAGCTCCAGAAGACGAGCGAAGGCTCGGTCAGGCTCCTCGGTCAGGAACTGACGACGATGCGTTCCGGCGAGTTGCGCCGGATGCGGCGGCATATGCAGTTCGTGCTGCAGAACCCTTATTCCAGCCTGCATCCGCGAATGACGATCGGGCAGATCCTGAGCGAGCCCTTGCAGGTCCATGGCACGGTGCCGGCGAACCGCATCCGCGAGCGCGTCGAAGAACTGCTGGAGCTGGTCAGTCTCGATCCGTTGGTGATGCAGCGCTATCCGCACGAATTTTCCGGCGGGCAGCGACAGCGCGTCGTCATCGCCCGCGCCCTGGCGGTCAATCCCGATTTCGTCGTCTGCGACGAGCCGGTCTCCGCTCTCGACGTGCGCACGCAGGCGCAGATCGTCACGCTGCTGCAATCGCTGCAGGAGAAGCTCGGCCTGTCCTATCTCTTCATCGCGCATGACCTCGCGATCGTCCGCGAGATGGCGCATCGCGTCGCCGTGATGTTCCGCGGGCGCATCGTCGAGATGGGCAGCGCCGCACAGGTCTATGACAGCCCGGCGCACCCTTACACGCAGCTCCTGCTCGATGCGGTGCCGGTACCCGATCCCGTGCTCCAGCGCGAGCGTTTGCGGCGCCCGCCGCCTGATCTGCGCTTCCTCGACGGCGATGGCGGCGCTTGCGTCCATGGTGTCGATCATGCGCAGGACGGGACGCGCGAATGGCACGAGGTCGCGCCGGGGCACGGCGTCTCCTGCCGCTATTGGCCGAAGAGCCGGACCGAAATTGCCGCCTGATTGCGTGTTCCTTTGGGTGGAACATCCAATCCTTGACGCGAAATATCTGTGGCAACTACGCTTTTGACCATGCTGCTGGCCTGAAAATGCAGGCTGGCGCGATGCCCTGAAGACCGACAAGTCGCTTCGCCCGGCATCGGCCGGATCAGCGGAGCCGCAATCCGGGAGGATGCCCGTGCGTCTGGCGCTGATCCACATCGTTCAGGAGACGAACGACTTCAATCCGTTGCTGACGACGCTCGCCGATTTCGAGGCTTTCGGCCTCGTCGAGGGCGAGGAGATCGCCCGGCAATTCGGCGAGATCGGCCAGATCGGCGGGCATTACGCGGCGGTGAAGGAAAGCGGTCTCGCCATCGAGACGATCCCGATTATCCGCGCCTGGGCCGTGGCGGGCGGGCGCATCTCGCGCGAGGCCTTCGACTTCTTCCAGGCGAAGATCCGGGCTGGCCTTGAGACGGTGGGGCCGATCGACGGGCTCGTCCTGCATCTGCATGGCGCCTGCGCGGCCGAGGGCATCGACGATGTCGAGGGTGAGCAGGCCGAGCTCTGCCGCAGGATTCTGGGTCCTGACGTGCCGATCCTGCTCGGGCTCGATCACCACGCCAATGTCACGCAGAAGATCATGGCCAATTGCACGGCCATCGTCGGGCATCGCACCCAGCCGCATGACGTGTTCGACACCGGTAAGGTCGGCACCGAGGTGCTGCTGCGCATCCTCACGGAGAAGTCCCGGCCGGTGATGGCCTGGCGGAAGATTCCGCTGCTTTCGCATCAGGAGCAGTTCCTGACCTCGAAAGGGCCGATGAAGCTCTGGTTCGACCGGGCCCGTGCCATCGAGGCCGATCGTCGCGTCCTGCAGGCCTCGAACTATCCGATGCAGCCCTGGCTCGATGTCGCCGAGGGCGGTTGGTCGACGATCGTGGTCACCGATGGCGATCAGGCGCTTGCCGAGATGCTTGCCGACGAGCTGGCTGATCTCGCCTGGTCGATGCGCGATGATTTCCAGGTGCGTGAGGCGGTCTCCATTGATGACGCCGTGCGCAAGGCTGATGCGGCCGAGCGCGGCATGGTCGTGGTCAGCGATACCGGCGATACCGTCTTCGGCGGCGCGGCCGGCGACAGCAACCTGCTGCTGGAATCGATGCTGCGGCTCGGCATCAGGAGCAAAGCCCTGATCCCGCTGATCTCGCCCAAGGCCGTCGCGACGCTGACGGCGGCGGGCGAGGGCGCCGAGGTGACCCTGCCGCTGGGGGGCGATGCGGCGACCGCCTTCTTCAAGCCGCTGACGGTGACCGGGCGAGTGCGCAAGCTCGGCGGCGGCTCGATCTCGCTCAAGTTCAACCACCAGCCGGAAGTCGACATGGGCCGCGTCGCGGTCTTCGATGTCGGGCCGGTGACGCTGCTGATCTCGGAACTGCGCGGCGTCGCGGGCAATGTGCCGGATGTCTACGAGGCCTTCGGCATCGACCTTTCCGACTACAAGATGGCCGTGCTCAAGACCGCCTCGAATTTCCAGTATTTCGACCGCATCGCCTCCGGGCTCGTTCGCGCCGATACGCGCGGGCCGGGGCAGTCGGACGTGTTCACCCTGCCGTGGCAGCGGATTCCGCGCCCGGTCTATCCGTTGGAGACAATAAGCGACTGGCGGGCGCATTCGTCCCAGCCAGGAGCGGGGGCGCGCTGAGACGAAACCAAACACAACAAAAGGGGAAAGCGATGACAAAGCTGTCGCGACGTCAATTCGGTATGGCCGGCCTCGCCCTGGCGGGTGCGGCGCCTCTGGCTGCGGCGTGGCCCGCTGCTGCCCAACAGCTGAAAGGCGGGACGCTCCGCGTCGGCGTTCTCAGCGAGCTCGCCAATTTCGATCCGCAGCAGCTCTCGACGGTCAATTTCCACGTCATGAAGAACCTTTATGACAGCCTGATCGAGTACACGCCGGACGGAAAGCCGTTGCCGAGCCTCGCCACCGAGTGGGCGATCGCGCCGGACAAGAAGTCGGTCAGCCTGAAATTGCGCGACGGCGTCACCTTCCATAGCGGCACGCCGTTCAAGTCCGATGCCGTGATGGCGACGCTCCAGAAGGGCTCCGACCCCAAGCGCGGCAAGCACGTCTTCTCGACCATGGCGATCGTCAAGGACTGGGCGGCGCCGGACGAGCGCACGGTCGTGATCAACTTCAAGGCGCCGGCGCCGGAACGGCAGATCCTCGATCTCCTGCAGTTCCTGATCCCGATCGACCCAAAGGGCATCGAAACGGTCGAGACCGTGCCGGCCGGTACGGGCCCCTACACGCTGGTGAACCGGGCCGTCGGCCAGAGCCTGACGCTCAAGGCCAACCCGAAATACTGGCGCGAGAAGCAGCCTATCGTGCAAGATCTCGTCTTCACGGTGTTCAGCGAGGATGCCTCGGCGAGCGCGGCGCTGGAATCGGGTGCGATCGATATCGTCTACAATGGCGGTTCGCGCAGCGCGGTCCGGCTGAAGGCCGCCGGCTACCAGGTCTTTTCCGGGCCGGGCAAGCTCGTGCAGGTCTTCCGCATCAACTCGACGCGAGGCCCTTTCCGGAACAAGAGCTTCCGCCAGGCCTTCAACTATCTGGTTGACCGCGAGAGCATGCTGCGCGTCGGCTATGCCGGCATGGGCCAGGTGGTGGCCTTGCCCTGGGCGCCGGCGAGCCCGGCCTTCGATGCCGCCTATACCAAGACCTACGCCTATGATCTCGATAAGGCGAAGAAGCTGCTCGCTGCTTCCGGCCTCTCGCCCGCCGAAATGAAGAGCTGGAAGCTCCTGGTCTATGGCAACGAAGAAGCCGCGGTTGCGCTCAGCCAGATCATGCAGGGCACGCTGGCGAAGGTCGGCATTCCGATCGAGCTCACCGTCCTGCAGGGCGCCGAATACGTCACCGCCCAGCTCGCCGGCGATTTCGACGCGACCTTCGGCGCGATCGGCAATGTTCAGAAGTTCCCCTCGCGCGTTTCGACCAACACGATCTACCGGACCGTGCAGAACCCGGTGCTGAAGGACCCGCATCCGCACCCGGCCTATGTCGAGGCGATCGCCAAGGTCGACGCCGCGGCTGGCGGCGACGCAGAGGTCAAGGCAGCCTATGACAACCTCAACCGCGTCCTGGTCGACGAGGCCTTCGCCATCCCGACCAACTCCTATGATGTCGGCCTGATCGTCGCCTCCGAGAAGATCAGCGGCATCACGCTCGATATGGACAATCTCTTTGTCGCCCGCACGATCGGCTTCAAATGAGAGAGGGCGACGCCGTCGAAACCCGCCGGCGCGGCTGGACCGCGCCGGCCCCTGAGGGATCGGGCTCCGGCGCGGCGCGATGAGCGAGACGCTGGCCGCCTTCGGCACCCTGCTGCGCCGGCTGTTCGCCCGGCGCGGTGCCGCGCTGAGCCTGATCTTTCTCGGCCTGGTCGCCCTGACGGCGATCTGCGCCGGCCTGCTGCCGCTCGATCCGCTGGCGCAAAACGTCGCGGATTCGCTGAAGTCGCCCTCGGCCGAAAGCTGGTTCGGCACCGATGAACTCGGCCGCGACATCCTCGCCCGCGTCGTCTATGGCGCGCGTACCTCGCTCGTCACGGCCTTCGGTGCGGTCTTCATCGCGGCGCTGGTCGGGGTGCCGATCGGACTGGCGGCCGGCTTCTACGGCGATTGGCGCGATTCCCTGCTGATGCGCTGTATCGACGTGCTGCTCGCCCTGCCGAACATCCTCTTCGCTATGGCGCTGATCGCGGTGCTCGGCCGCAGCCAAGGCGCTGCGCTGATCGCGGTCGGCATCGCCGGCATACCGGGCTTTGCGCGCATCGCCCGGGCTCAGGTGATGGCACTGCGCCAGCTCGATTTCGTCATGGCGGTGCGCGGCTTCGGCGGAAGCCCCGGCTACATCATGTTCAAAACGATCCTGCCCAACGCCTTGAGCCCGTTGGTCGTGCAGGCGATCGTTCTGGCCTCGGTCGCGATCCTGCTGGAGGCAGCGCTGGCCTTTCTCGGGGTCGGTGTGCCGCCCCCCACGCCGAGCTGGGGCGAGATGCTGCGTACGGGCAAGTCCTATCTCTACGAGGCGCCGAGCTATGCGGTGCTGCCCGGGGTCGTGCTGACGTTGACGATCCTCTCCTTCGACACGATCGGACGGGCGCTGACCGCGCTGCTCGACCATGACGAGACCGATGCCTCGGGCGCGACGGTCGGGGGGCGGAGATGACCTCCTATATCCTGCGCCGCCTCGCCCAGATGCTGCCGGTCCTGCTGATCGCTTCCTTCGCGATCTTCGCGATGATCTACGCCGTGCCCGGTGGGCCGGTGGCGATCATCGTCGGCGAGAACGCCTCCGCCGAGGAAATCGCCGAGGTGACCCGGAAATTTGGCTTCGACCGGCCCATGGTCGTGCAGTATCTCGACTGGCTCGGCCGGGCGGTCACAGGTGATTTCGGCCTGTCGCTGCATAGCCGCCAGCCGGTTCTGCATCTGATCGGCGAGCGCTTGCCGGCGACACTGCAGCTCGCGCTCTGCGCCATCCTGGTTGCGCTCGCTATCGGCATTCCGGTTGCCGTGGCCAGCGCGATCAAGCCGCAATCCTGGCTCGATCGGCTGCTCAGCGGCTGGAGCGCGCTGGCGCTCGGCGTGCCGACCTTCTGGCTCGGCATTCTGTTGATCCTGCTCTTCGCCGTCGAATTGCGCCTGCTGCCTTCGGCCTCGCGCTATGTGCCGCTCTGGGAATCGCCTGTTGATGCGCTGCGCAGCCTCATCCTGCCGGCGCTGACGCTCGGGGTCTATGTCTCGGGGGTGTTGGCGCGCTTCCTGCGAGCTTCGCTGATCGGCGAGGCGCGGGCGGATTATGTCCGTACTGCCCGCGCCAAGGGCGTGCCGGAGAGCCGCATCGTCGGCTTCCACATCATGCGCAATGCGCTGCTACCCTTCATCACCATCGTTGGTCTGACGATGGCGAGTTTCATCGGCGGCGCCGTGGTGACGGAGGCGGTCTTCACCTATCCGGGGCTTGGGCGCCTGCTGATCCAGGCGATCAGCACCCGCGACTATCCGCTGCTTCAGGGCTGCATCCTGGTGACTCTCGTCGCCTATATGCTGATGAACCTCACGGTCGACATGCTCTACGCCTGGATCGACCCGCGGATCGAATACCGATGACGGCGCATTTTCAAGCGAAGTGGATGCCGGTTCGCGTGAAGAAAATGCGCGAGCAAAAAACCTCAGCGCAGATCGGCGGTCGGGCGCGAGCCGAGATGGGTCGAGATGCCGGCCGAGACCTCGCGCAACCGCGTTCCGACCTTGGCCGCCAGCGAATGCGGCATCCGCATCAGCGGCGCGGAGACGCTGAGCGCCGCGACCGGATAGCCGTCCTCGTCGAGGATCGGCACGCCGACGCACATCGCGCCGTCCTCGTTCTCGCCCATCTCGGTGGCGTAGCCGGTGCGCGCGACCTGCCGAAGCTGCCGCTCGATCTCCTCGCGCTCGAGCAAGGTGCGGCCGGTGCGCTCGGTCAGCGGCAGGTCGAGCTGGCGCTGCCGCTCCGCCTCGGGCAGGAAGGCGAGGATCGCCTTGCCGAGCGCGGTCGAATGCATCGGGTGGCTCTCGCCGATGCGGGCCTGCATCCTGAGCGAGCGGTTGGCCTCGATCAGGTCGATATAGACGACCCTGCCATTGCCCTTCACGGCGAGGTTCACCGTCTCGTTGAACTCCTGCATCAGCTCGATCATCGCAGGCCGGGCCAGTTCGCGGATCTTGCTGACGCTGGCATCGGCACGCGCGATGGCGCGCAATTGCGGCCCGAGATTGTAGCGATCGGTGGCGCGGTTGTGGTCGAGGAAGCCGGCGGCGGCGAGCGTCTGCAGATAGCGGAAGGTCGTCGTCTTCGGGATCCTGAGCTCCTTGCTGACGGCGGTGAGTGCGATCTCGTGGCCATGGCGGGCGACCAGCTCCAGCACCTTCAGCGCCTTCATCACGGGCTGCACGACATAGGGGTTGTCGGTTTTTCTGGGCATGGCCGCTCCGCTGGTCGGGCTCGCTTCCGAGCCAGCATGGCCAACCAAATCGAATTCCGCAAGGCGAAACCGCTGTTCCTTTACACGGTGAGGGCGCTCTGGTCTGGTCGGGGCAACAGCAGGAGGCAACGCAGGTGACAGGCAATGGCAGCCAGCAGGCGGGCGCACTGCGCTTCGACGAATCCGCCCGGCAGATCGCGGCGAATGCGCGTTTCATCGCCGGCGGCGTAAACAGCAATTTCCGGTTGGGCATGCAGCCCGGGCCGCTCGTCTTCGAGCGCGGCGAGGGCGCCTATCTCATCGACGCCGACGGCAACCGGATCATCGATTATTACTGCGGCATGGGCGCGACCGTGCTCGGCCATACCCCTGCAACGGTCATCGAGGCGGTGAAGCGCCAGGCCGAGAAGGGCATCCTCTTCGCCGGCCAGATGCCGATCGAGGCGGAAGCCGCGCAACTGATCTGCGAGCGCATTCCCTCGGCGGAGCGCCTGCGCTTCGGCTCATCCGGCTCGGAGGTGGCGCAGGCGGCGATGCGATTGGCGCGCGCGGCCACGGGCAAGCACACCATCGTCAAGTTCGAGGGGCATTATCACGGCTGGTTCGACAACATCCTGTGGTCGACGGCGCCGGGGTTGAACGCGGCAGGTCCCGACGAAGCGCCGACGCCGGTGATCGGCAGCAAGGGCCAGGACCCGGCGGCCGGCGAGGGGCTTTCGATCATCGGCTGGAACGATCTCGCGGCGTTGGAGGCACGGCTCGCCAAGGGCGATGTCGCGGCCGTGCTTATGGAGCCGGCAATGTGCAACCAGGGCGCTATCGCGCCGGCGCCGGGCTATCTGGAAGGCGCGCTCGCCGCCTGCCGCAAGCATGGCGCGATCCTGATCTTCGACGAGGTCATCACCGGTTTCCGGCTGGGCCGAGGCGGAGCACAGGAGCGCTTCGGCGTGACGCCTGATCTCACCCTGATGGCGAAGGCGATCGCCAACGGCTTCCCGGTCGCGGCGATTGCGGGGCGGGCCGATCTCCTCGACCTCTTCGCCGACGGCGTGCTGCATGGCGGCACCTTCAACGCCCAGCCGGTCTCGATGGCGGCGCTGGTCGCGACCCAGAAGGCGCTGACGCCGGAGCATTACGAACGCAGTTCCGTTCATGGCCAACGCCTGCAGGACGGCATCCGCACGATCCTGAAGGAAGCGGGCATCAAGGCGCAGGTCGCCGGCTTCCCGCTGATGTTCCACGTCGCCTTTGGCCTCGATGCGCCGGCGCGGAACTACCGGGACGTCGCGCGCGCCGACAAGGCCGCCTATAGCCGCTTCGCGCATGAACTGCTCAAGCGCGGCGTGCGCGTGCTGGAACGCGGCGCCTGGTTCGTGTCGTCGGAGCATGATGCGGCGGTGGTCGATGCGACGCTTGCCGCCGTGCGCGACGCGGCGCGGGCTGTCGCTTAGCATCCCGGAACGAGAGGCATTCAAGCAGCGCCCGGCCTCAAGCCGGGCGCTTTTCGCCATGCGCTCCGCTCCTGCATGCAGCATGCACGGCGCCATTGACCGCGCCGCACGCCGTACCGGATAGTTCGCCCCAACAGGGAGCGAAGACCGATGCCGCAGCCGAGACCGTCCACCGCGCTTGCCGGACTCAAGGTGCTGGATTTGACGCGGGTGCGGGCCGGGCCGACCTGCGTGCGCGTCTTCGCCGATTTCGGGGCCGACGTGATCAAGGTCGAGAGCCCGCCGGGGCTCGATCCCAACGAGAACATGAGCGGGCCGCGCCTCGGCTACGACATGCAGAACCTGCATCGCAACAAGCGCTCGCTCGCGCTGAACCTCAAGACGCCCGAAGGCAAGGCGATCCTGATGACGCTCGTCGACGAGGCCGATCTCGTCGTCGAGAATTTCCGTCCGGACGTGAAGGAGCGGCTCGGGCTCGATTTCGAGACGCTGCATGCGCGCAATCCGCGGCTGATCCTGGTCTCGATCTCCGGCTTCGGCCAGTCCGGCCCGTACCGGACGCGTGCCGGCTTCGACCAGATCGCGCAGGGCATGGGCGGGATGATGTCGGTCACCGGGCTGCCCGGCCAGGGGCCAGTGCGGGCGGGAATCGCGCTCGCCGATTCCTCGGCCGGGCTTTATGGCGCGGTCGGCGCGCTGGTCGCTCTGCAGGAGCGGGCGGTCTCGGGCAAGGGGCAGTGGGTGCAGACCTCGCTGCTCGAAGCCCAGATCGCGATGATGGATTTCCAGGCCGCACGTTATCTCGTCGAAGGCTCGGTGCCGCCGCAATCCGGCAACGACCACCCCTACCAGACGCCGATGGGTGTCTACCGCACGCGCGACGGCGCGATCAATCTCGGTGTCGGCGGTGAGGAGCAATGGCGCGCGTTCTGCCGGGCGATCGGGCGGCCGGAATGGGGCTTGGATGCGCGCTATGACAGCTCGGAGAAGCGCTTCGCCCGCCGGCCGGAACTGCGGGAACTGATCGAGGAAGTCTTCGCCGCGGCCGACAGCGCCCATTGGCTGGAGGCGATGGAGCGCCATAGCGTCCCGGCCGGACCGATCTATGCGGTCGACGAGATGTTCGAGGACCCGCAGGTGCGCCATCTCGGCATCGCCAAGCCGCTGAACCACCCCGAGCTCGGCGATATCCGCCTGATCGGCCAACCGGTGACGCTGTCGCGCACGCCGGCCGATGTCGCGACGCCGACGCCTGCGGCCGGCGCGCATAACGACGAGATCCTGGCCGAACTCGGCTATGACCAAACCGGGCTCGCGCGCTTGCGGGCCGATGGCGTGATCTGACGGAGAGCCTGCGTGAACGACGAAATCCTGTATGCGGTCGAGGGCGGGGTCGGCACGATCACGCTCAACCGGCCCCAGGCGCGCAACGCGCTGACCTTCGCCATGTATGAGCGCATCGCCGAAATCTGCCGCGACCCGGCCGCCCATGGCGATCCGCGCGTCATCGTCATGACCGGGGCGGGCGACAAGGCCTTCGCGGCCGGCACCGACATCGCCCAGTTCCGAGCCTTCTCCGGCGCCGAGGATGCGCTGGCCTATGAGGAGCGGATCGAGACCGTGATCGGCACGATCGAGAGCTGCCCGGTGCCGACGCTGGCCGCGATCTCCGGTGCCTTCACCGGTGGCGGTGCGGCGATCGGGCTCGCCTGCGACCTGCGCATCGCGACGCAGACCGCACGTTTCGGCTTCCCGATCGCGCGCACGCTCGGCAATTGCCTGTCGATGGAGAATTACGGGCGGCTCTACGCCATTCTCGGCCCGGCGCGGGTCAAGGACATCGTCTTCACCGCCAGACTGGTCGAGGCGGAGGAGGGCGCGCGGATCGGCCTCTATAACGAGCTGGTGCCGGATCATGAGGCGCTGATGCGGCGGGCCGGCGAGCTGGCGCAAACCATCGCCGGCCATGCGCCCTTGACGATGCGCGCGACCAAGGAGGCGATGCGCCGCCTGACCGCCGCCGCTGCCGCAGGTGTCGACGGCCACGATCTGGTGACGCTCTGCTACACCAGCGCCGATTTCCGTGAGGGCATGGAAGCCTTCCTGGGCAAGCGGACGCCGAACTGGACAGGGCGGTAACGGCTGCCGGTTTTCACCGGAACCGTGGCGTCATGCTCGGGCCTGACCCGAGCATCTCCTGCCGGAAGAGGCTGCTTGAACCTCATCCTGCCTGAGATTCTCGGGCCTCCGCTTCGCCCGAGAATGACGCCCTCGACGTCATGCTCGCCCTTGGGGCGAGCATCCACGCCTTGAACGCTGCCCTTGATGAAGGAAGACGTGGATGGGCGGGACAAGCCCGACCATGACGTCGTTCTATGGGGGCAGCCTCAGGCTCGTTTCCCCAACTGGCCGAGCTCGTGCAGCAGGGCTGCGCCGGTGCGAACGCCGCTATGGAAGCAGTCCAGCGTCATGTTCTCGTTGGGGGCGTGGTTGGCCTCGTCGTGATTGGCGTAGGGCGTCACGAAGGCGGGGATGCCCAAAATCTTGGTGAAGACGTAGTTCGGCAGGCTGCCGAAACCGGCCGGGATCAATAGCGGCTCCTCGCCCTGAGCCGCCACGAAGGCGCGGCGGAGCGGCGCGGTATAGGGCGAGGCGATCGAGGTCTTGGAGGGCTGCATGCCCTTCTCCTCGGCGATGAATTCGACCTCCGGCGCGTGCTTCTCAACGTGAGCCTTGACCTTGCGCAGGATGTCCTCCGGCTCCTGCGCCTCGACGAGGCGGATATCGCATTTCACCAGCGCCTCGTTCGGCAGCACGGTCTTGGTGCCCGGCCCGCCATAGCCGCCATGGAAGCCGTTGATCGTCAGCGTGGGCCGGAAGCAGAGGCGCTCGTAGAAGGGCCGGTCGGCCGGCGCATCGAGACGCGCGAGGCCGACACCCTTCTTGAAGGCCTCGATGTCGAGCGGCAGGCGCGCGACCGCCTCCAGCTCCTCCGCCGTCGGCGGCTCGATGTCGTGGTGCAGGCCCTCGATGGTGATCTCGCCCTCGGGGTTCTTCATGGTCGCGAGCAGATGGACCAGCGTCCAGATCGGGTTCGGCACGACGCCGCCGAAATTGCCGGAATGGACGTCGCGGCTGGCATGGCGGCAGCGCAGGTCGAAGGAGACGACGCCGCGCGAGCCGAACTTGATCGAGGGCGCGCCGCTGGCATGGCGCGGGCCGTCGGCCGTGACGGCGAGGTCGGCCTTGAGCAGATGCGGGTTGGCGCGCACGAAGCCGGCGATGTTCGGGCTGCCGATCTCCTCCTCGCCCTCAAGCACGAGGATGACGTTGCAAGGTAGCTCGCCATGGACCTTGAGATGGGACTCGATCGCGAGGATCTGGGCGAAATGCTGGCCCTTGTTGTCGCCGACGCCGCGCGCATAGAGCCTTCCGTCACGGATCGTCGGCTCGAAGGGCGGCGAGACCCATTTGTCGAGCGGGTCCGGCGGCTGCACGTCGTAATGGCCGTAGAGCAGCACGGTCCGCTTGCCCGGCGCCTTCTCCCAGCGCGCCACGACGACCGGATGGCCTTCGGTCGGGATCAGGCTGGTTTCGAGGCCGATTTCCGTGAGCATGTCGACGAGCAGCCGGCCGACCTCGGCGATGCCGATATTCTCGGCGCTGATGCTGGGGTGGCGCAGATAGGCGATGAGGCGGTCGAGGAAAGTGCTGCGATTGGTCTCGATATGGTCGAAGACCGCGGCGAGTGCGTCTGAGGAAGCCATAGCCAATGCCTGACAGGAGAGGAATCCGTGCCGCCCGCCGAGCGGGGGGCGCAAGCGGCGGCCGTGCGGCCACCACGGGCAGCCTAGACGTGGGGCCGGTGGTGCTCAAGCGCGGGCAGGGCTGTCGCGGCGACTGGCCGCCTTGCGATTTTCGCTGGGCAGCGTGTGGCTTGTCTTGTTCTTGATTTGTTCTATTATGCGGCGATGCAGCTCGTTCTCGACCTCGATGGTGGGCGAGAGTTTCGGCCGCGAGAAGGCCGCCGCCCGCCCCGCTATTTCTTCGCGCTCCTTCCTGACGCGGAAGCGAAGTCACGGATCGAGAGCTTGGCGCATCACCTGCACAAGCAGCTTCATCCCGTGAGACCGCTGCGCGAACCGGACCAGTATCATGTGACGTTGCGAGGCATCGCTGCTCCCGATGGGGCTTTCGGGCAGAGCATCGCGATGGCGCGCACGGTGGCCGACGCAATCCGGAAGACCTCTTTCGCCGTCATGTTCAATCAGGCGGCGAGCTTCGGAGCAGCACCGAACTACGCATTTTCTCTCACGACGCGGGCGGATTTACTCGCTGCCAAGAGCTTGTCCGCTACACTCCTCGATGCCTTGCGGCACGCCGGTCTGAAGGTCGATGGGTCGAGCTTTCAGCCGCATGTGACGCTTTTCTATGACCGGAAACGTCGGGAGCCGATCGATCTACCCGAACTGCGCTGGCAGGTGCGCGAGTTCGTGTTGATCGAGAGCATCGATAACAGGAAGTACGTAATCCTGGGCACTTGGCCGCTCGACTGAACTCCATGCAGCCATGCAAGGACGGTTTGCGGCAATCGCGGCCGTGCGCCGTTGCTTTGAACGTGGCCGGCTCTATCGTTCGCGGCCGAAGCCTCACCCGATTCAGACGGAGCCTGTCATGGCCGATCTCTCCGCTTTCCCGATCACCAAGCGCTGGCCCGCCGCGCATCCCGACCGCATCCAGCTCTATTCGCTGCCGACGCCGAACGGTGTGAAGGTTTCAATCGCTCTGGAGGAGCTGGAACTCCCCTACGAGCCGCATCTCATCGATATCGGCAAGAACGAGACCTGGGGGCCGGAATTCCTGTCGCTGAACCCCAACGGCAAGATCCCCGCGATCATCGATCCCAATGGCCCGGACGGAAAGCCCTTCGGTCTGTGGGAATCCGGCGCGATCCTGCTCTATCTCGCCGAGAAGACCGGCAAGCTCCTGCCGAAGGACCCTGCCGCCCGCTACGAGACCATCCAGTGGGTGTTCTTCCAGATGGCGGCGATCGGGCCGATGTTCGGCCAGCTCGGCTTCTTCCATAAATTCGCTGGCCGCGAATACGAGGACAAGCGCCCGCGTGATCGCTACGCCAACGAGAGCAAGCGCCTGCTCGGCGTGCTGGAGAGCCGGCTGGCGAGCCATACCTGGATCATGGGCGACGACTACAGCATCGCCGATATCGCGATCCTCGGCTGGGTGCGCAATCTCGTCGGGTTCTATGGCGCGGGCGAGCTCGTCGACTATGCCAAGCTGACCCATGTGCCGATCTGGCTGGAGCGCTGCCTGTCGCGCCCGGCCGTGCAGCGCGGCCTCGACAGCCCGAAGCGTCCGGCCTGAGAGGTTCGCGACGTGGCTATCACGATCTACGGCATCAAGAACTGCGACACGATGAAGAAGGCGCGCTCCTGGCTCGACGGCCATGGCGTCGCCATTGCGTTTCACGACTACAAGGCGAGCGGGGTGGACAAGGCCTCGCTTGAGCGTTGGGTCAAGGAACACGGCTGGGAGACGGTGCTGAACCGCGCCGGCACCACCTTCCGTGCGCTCCCCGATGCCGAGAAGCAGGGGCTCGATGCCGCAAAGGCGATCGCGCTGATGCTGGCGCAGCCCTCGATGATCAAGCGGCCGGTGCTCGATCTCGGAAAGGGCAAGACGATCGTCGGCTTCAAGCCGGAGATCTACGAGGCGGCTGTGCCGAAGGGCTAAAGCCCGCCCATGACGGGGCGGAACGGCCATCCGGCGCGCGGGTCTCTTCCCTAAACCCGCGCGCTGCTCTACCTCGCTGGCCATGACCGTTCAGCCCCAAGCCCTGCAGCCCGAAATCGCTGCCACACCCGAATTCACCTTCAAGGTCGCCGCTCGCGACGGCGCCGCGCGCACCGGCGCGATCAGCATGCCGCGCGGCGTCATCCGCACGCCGGCCTTCATGCCGGTCGGCACCGCCGCGACCGTCAAGGGCATGTATCCCGAGCAGGTGAGGGCGCTCGGCGCAGATGTCGTGCTCGGCAACACCTATCACCTGATGCTGCGGCCCGGTGCAGAGCGTGTCGCGAAGCTCGGCGGCCTTCACAAATTCATGAACTGGCCGCACCCGATCCTGACGGATTCCGGCGGGTTCCAGGTGATGTCGCTCGCCAATCTGCGCAAGCTGACCGAGGAGGGCGTGACCTTCCGCTCGCATATCGACGGCTCGAAGCATGTGCTGACGCCGGAGCGCTCGGTCGAGATCCAGAACCTGCTCGGCTCCGACATCGTGATGCAGCTCGACGAATGCGTGGCGCTGCCCTGCGAGGAGAAGGTCGCGGAGAAGGCGATGCGGCTGTCGCTGCGCTGGGCCGAGCGCTGCAAAACGGCTTTCGGCGACCATCCCGGACGGGCACTGTTCGGCATCGTGCAGGGCGGGGACGTGCCACATCTGCGCGTCGAGAGTGCGCGAGAGCTCGCGGCGATGGACCTCAAGGGCTATGCGGTCGGCGGTCTCGCCGTCGGCGAGCCGCAGGACGTGATGCTGGCGATGATCGAGACGGTCGAGCCGCATCTGCCGCAGGAGAAGCCGCGTTACCTGATGGGCGTCGGCACGCCCGACGACATCGTGAAATCAGTGGCGCGCGGCATCGACATGTTCGATTGCGTGATGCCGACGCGGGCCGGGCGCCATGGCCAGATCTTCACCCGCTTCGGCCGGATGAACCTGAAGAACGCCAAGCACGCCGAAGACCCGCGCCCGATCGACGAGCAATCCTCCTGCCCGGCTGCCAACAGCTGGTCGCGCGCCTATCTGCACCATCTCGTCAAGGCCGAGGAGATGCTCGGCAAGATGCTGCTGACCTGGGTGAACCTCGCCTATTACCAGGATCTGATGGCAGGCCTGCGCTCGGCCATCGCTGCCGGGCGGCTCGACGATTTCATCGCGGAGACCCGCGAAGGCTGGGAAAGGGGCGAGCCGGCTTGAGCACGGGCCTCGCCCTGCTGCCTCTCAAGATGGCGCTCGCGGCCTCGGTGGTCGTGAGTTGCTCGATGCTGGCCGAGCGCGCCGGGCCGTTGATGGCGGCGATGATCGCGACCTTGCCGATCTCGCTTGGACCGGTCCTCGTCTTCCTGGCGCTCGACCATGGCCCGGATTTCATCGCGGGTGCCGCGCTCGGCACGATGAATGCCAATGCCACCCATGCCAGCTTCGTGCTGAGCTATGTGCTGCTGGCCCAGCGCCATGGCGTGGTCGCCTCCCTCGGCGGAGCGCTGGCGATCTGGACGGTGCTGCTGCTGGCTCTCCGCAGCATGGCGCTGCCTGTGCTCCCGCTCACGATGTTGACCGTGCTGGCGCTGTTCGTCGTGCACCAGCTGGTGCGGCCCTATCTCAAAGTGCGCGCCAAGCCGCCGGCCGGGATTTCGCGCTATGCCATCCCGATCCGCGCGGCCTGCGTCGCGGCGCTGGTCGGCATCGTGACCGGCCTCAGCGAACGCGTCGGCCCGCAATGGTCCGGCATCCTCGCCGGCCTGCCGATCATCCTGTCGAGCCTGATCATCATTCTGCATACGCGCGCCGGCGGCCCGGCCGCGGCGGCGGTCATCGGGAGCAGCGCACTCGGATTGCTGGGTGCCGGGCTGGGGCTGGCTGCTGTGCATCTCGCCGCCGTGCCCTGGGGCTCATGGACGGCGCTGGGGCTCGGCCTCGCCATTGCCGTGATCTGGAACCTGATCCTGCTTGGACTGGCGCGTCGGTCGGCGCCATGACGCCACGAACAGGCCGCCGATGATCAGCACGATGCCGACGAGCTGAAGCGAGGAGGGGATCTCGCTCAGGATCGGGATGGCCAGCAGCGTACCGGTGACCGGGATCAGCGGCGGAAAACGTCCGACCACGGACGGTCCGAGCACATGCGCGGCCCAGCCCCAGACCCAGAGGCCGACGATGACGTTGAGCACGCCCTGGTTGAAGCCGTGCAAGGCGAGAACCCACCAGGGCGCGACGTCGAAGCCGCGAAAATAGAACAGGAAATAGATCGGCAGGTAGATGAGCGACAGGACCGAGACGATCGCCGTCGCCTTCAGCCCGTCGACCTGCCAGAGCTGGATCAGCAGCGGATAGAAACCCCAGAGCAGCCCGACGCCGAGAAAGCAGAGGTCGCCGCGCAGCGTCATGGCGCTCGCGCCCGCACTGCCGGCGATGCCGAGACAGATCAGGCCAGCGAGCACGCCTGCGACGCCGATCATGAGCCGCCCGGTCAGGGCGGCGCCGAACATCACGACGGAGCCGATGATGCCGATCATCGTCACCGTGCCCGGCCCGATCGTCGCTCCATGGGCGGCGGGGGCCATGGTGAGGCCGGTCAGCATCAGATAGGTCATCGGGAAGCCGCTGCTCAGCGTGAGCCAGAACCCGCGCTTCCAGCCGACGCCGCCGCAGGAGGCCAGGCCCGGCCGCAGGAAGACCGGCAGGAGCAGCAGGCCGGCGATGGCGAAGCGCAGCGCCATCAGGTCGTGCTGGGTCAAGCCGTTGAGCACGGCGTGGCGGCTGATGACGAAATTGGAGCCGTAGATCAGCACCGCCAGCAGCATGCCCAGAGCCGCGAGGCGCTTGCGACGGCGCACCCTCGCATCGGTCTCGAGCATCGTGGCGGGGGTGATCTGATCCATCGCCCCTCTCTAGCGCCGGGCGATCGGGCCGGTTACGGGCCGGCGCGCATGGCGCCCGCGCGTGCGGCGGCAGACCGTATTTGCGCCCCGTTTCGGCCCTGCTGGTGCCCAGACGCGACGGCTTCCTTGCGCCGTGAGGTTCAAGGGGCGCAGCGATGCGGAGCGCAACCGATGTCGAGACAATCTGATTTTCCCGCGCCGGCCACGATGGCGGCGCGATTGGGGAGCGACCTGTTGCTCTCCCTGGGCATCGCGACGGCGACGGCCCTGCTGGTGATGGTGCCGGCTCTCCTATCCGACGCGGCGCCCGATCGTGCCAAGGCGCCAGCCCTGACCTTGCTGCGCGACGGCAAGATCGGCGACCGGCTCGCGGAAACCGGATGGGTCGATGAGGGGAGTTTCGAGGTCGGACGTCCGCTCACGCCTGCGGCGCTGGCGATGCCCATGTCGCTTGCCTGGCCTGAGGAGGGCGATTGGACGCCATCGCAGGGTGCCGCTCAGGCCCGGGCGCGTGTTGCCGTGAACGTGGCAACATTGCCGCCGCGCCGTCTGGCGGTGCTGTCCAAGACAAAGGGGCAGGCGATCGGCGCGCCCCTGGTGATCCTGCCTCCGGCGGCTGTCACGGATGCGGAATCGTCTGGCGGCGAGCCCGCCGATTCATCGCTGCGCCAGTTCGTCGTCGCGCCGGTGATGAAGGTCGCCGACGCGGTGTCCGGTGCGGCCGGAAGCATGCAGGCGGCAGGCTCATGGACCCTGACGCAGGCGAACGGCCTGCTGCCGCGCTGGTGAGCGCGGCAGCGTGAGGCTTTCGATCAGGCCAGCGCCTTCAGCGCCGAGCGGCCGGCATAGACGGCCTGTGCGCCGAGCTCTTCCTCGATGCGCAGCAGCTGGTTGTACTTCGCGGTCCGGTCCGAGCGGGCGAGCGAGCCGGTCTTGATCTGCCCGCAATTGGTGGCGACCGCGAGGTCGGCGATGGTCGCATCCTCGGTCTCGCCCGAGCGGTGCGACATCACCGCGGTGTAGCCGGCGCGCTGCGCCATCTCGACGGCGGCGAGGGTCTCGGTCAGCGAGCCGATCTGGTTGACCTTGACCAGGATCGAGTTCGCCGTCTTCGTCCTGATGCCCTGCGACAGGCGCGTGACATTGGTGACGAAGAGATCGTCGCCGACGAGCTGGCACTTCGAGCCGACGAGATCGGTCAGCGCCTTCCAGCCCTCCCAGTCGTCCTCGGCCATGCCGTCCTCGATCGAGACGATCGGGTAATTACCGACGAGCTTGGCGAGGTACTTGGCCTGCGCCTTGGGATCGCGCGTCTTGCGCTCGCCCTCGTAGACGTAAGCGCCGTCCTTGAAGAACTCGGTCGCGGCGCAGTCGAGCGCCAGCGCGACATCCTCGCCCGCCTTGTAGCCGGCGGTCTCGATCGC
The DNA here is from genome assembly GCF_001429415.1 of Allobosea sp. Root670. NCBI lineage: Bacteria > Pseudomonadati > Pseudomonadota > Alphaproteobacteria > Hyphomicrobiales > Alloboseaceae > Allobosea > Allobosea sp. Root670. Next base: position 124,950 of record NZ_LMJU01000015.1, read on the forward strand.
CTGCATGACGAAATCGAGCGCGGCCTCGGCCGACTTGATGTTCGGGGCGAAGCCGCCCTCGTCGCCGACATTGGTGTTGTGGCCGGCGTCGTGCAGCTTCTTCTTCAGCGTGTGGAAGATTTCCGAGCCCATGCGCAGGCCTTCCGCGAAGGAGGGCGCGCCGATCGGCATCACCATGAATTCCTGGAAGTCGATCGGGTTGTCGGCATGGGCGCCGCCATTGACGATGTTCATCATCGGCACGGGCAGGACGCGGGCCGAGGTGCCGCCGACATAGCGGTAGAGCGGCAGGCCGGAGGCCTCTGCAGCGGCCTTGGCGACGGCGAGCGAGACGCCGAGGATGGCGTTGGCGCCGAGCTTCGATTTGTTGGGGGTGCCGTCGAGATCGATCATCACCTGGTCGATCGCGGTCTGGTCCTCGGCATCCATGGCGACGATCGCTTCGGCGATGGAAACGTTGACCGCCTCGACCGCCTTGAGCACGCCCTTGCCGAGATAGCGCGACTTGTCGCCGTCGCGCAGCTCGACCGCCTCATGCGCGCCGGTCGAAGCGCCCGACGGAACGGCGGCGCGGCCCATCGAGCCGTCTTCCAGCACGACATCGACCTCGACCGTCGGATTGCCGCGGGAATCGAGGATCTGGCGTCCGATGATGTCGATGATCGCGGTCATGGCAGGCTCCGGGAGAGGCGGGGCGAATGGATAAGGCGCTTCTAGCCAACAGCCTGCCGCGGGGAAAGCCTCAATTGGCAGGCCGGTGCCGGTGGGGCGGCCCCCGATGGCGCGCGGCTTGCGGATTGACCGGTTGTTCCGACGCTTCGTCCCATCGGGAAACGATCATGTTCCAGACCATGCCTAACCGCCGCCGACCCTCACTCGCCTCTGTCCTGTTCTGGTCCGGCCTGACCGTCCTGTGGTGGGCGGGTCTTTGCCTCGCTGCGGGGCGGCCGGTCTGGCTCTGGTAGGTCCTGTTCCTCTTCCGGCAGGCCGAGATAGCCGCCGAGCAGGAAGCCGGCCTGGAGGGCGAAGAGGTATCCGATCCAGACGAGCACGACGAACAGGCCGAGCTCGCCGCGGATGATCCATGTCGGGAAAGCGATGAGCGTGACCGCGGCGCTGGCGAGAATGATGGCCGGATAGCCGTAGGACAAGCCGATCAGAAGGCCGATCAGGAACAAGATGCCGGCAATGATCATGGAGTTCGGTCTAGGCTTCTGATTGCGCGAGTTAGACCTGGAACATGCTGCCTATCCGCACAAATATGCGTGTGGAAATTCCGGAAATATTTAAGCAAACAACCCGGCTTAATTGCGCAGAACTTGAGGCTTTCATCGAACGCTTCATTTGCGAACGGGTGGTCGTTCGCACAGTTGCGGGCGCCGGGCTGGACTGCTTTCCCATGCCGCAAACGGCGGCAGTTCCCATATCGGCCGGAGATGCTCTAGAACCCCGCCAAATCCAGGAGCATCCCATGACCATCGACGCCTCGACCTTGCAGCTCGGCCAGAGCAGCGCCTTGCCCGCCTCGCCGGAAGAGGCGCGGCTCGACCGCGTGCCCAATCCGCATGCCGGGACGCATTATCTCGCCCGCTTCACCTGCCCGGAATTCACCTCGATCTGCCCGGTCACCGGACAGCCCGATTTCGGCATCCTCGTCATCGACTATCTGCCGGGCAAATGGCTGGTCGAGTCGAAGTCGCTGAAGCTCTATCTCGCCTCGTTCCGCAACCACGGCGCTTTCCACGAGGATTGCACCGTCGGTATCGGCAAGCGGCTGGTCGACCTGCTCGAGCCGGAATGGTTCCGCATCGGCGGCTACTGGTATCCGCGCGGCGGCATCCCGATCGACGTGTTCTGGCAGACGGGGGAGCCGCCCAAGGGCCTCTGGCTCCCCGACCAGGGCGTCGCGCCTTATCGCGGGCGCTGAGCCTCAGCCGCGCCGAGCATCGGCAGGATGCGCGGCGCGGCAAAGCCGAGCAGTCCGATCCCGACGGCAAAAAGGCTGACGGCGCCGGTCGTGCCGAGCAGGGCGAGCGCTGTGCCCATCAGCACGGGGCCGAGCGCATGGCCTGCAAAAAGCGAGCAGGCGAAGAGCGACACGGCCGAGCCACGGGCCTCGGGGGCGAGTTCGGTCGCCTGCGCCTGGAACGTGCCGTGCATCAGGAAGAAGCCGAAGCCGTTGACCACGAAGAAGGGCACGGCGCTCCACCACGGCAGGAAGGGCAGCGCAAACAGCCCATAGCCGATCGCCATCAGGACGCCGCCGACAATCGGCATGCGGGCGGGGCCGATCCGGTCGACCAGGATACGGGTCGAGAGACCGTAGATCAGCCCGCCGATGCCGGTTCCGGCGATGACCAACCCGGCGAGCGACGGGCCGATGCCGGCCCGCTCCTGCAGAATCGCGGCGACGAAGGGAGGCATGCCGAAGATCAGGCTGCCTTCGGTGATGACCAGCGCATAGAGCAGCTTCGAGCGCGGGTTCGAGAAGACGGCCGCGTAACTGGCGACCGCTCCCCGCAGTGTCGGACGGCGACGTACCGCGCCGGCACGGGGCCGCATCGTCAAGGTAAGCATCAGGAGCGCGAGCCCGGCAATGCCGCCCGCCATCAGGAAGACGCCCCGCCAGCCGACATATTCGGCGATCACGCCGGAACAGGCGGCGCCCGCCATCTGACCGAAGATCATGATGACGGTGAAGCGGCCGAGCGTGATCTGGCGCTGTGCCATGGTCGCGCGATCGCCGATCGCCGCCATCGCGATCGGGATGATCCCACCGGCGACGATCCCGCTGGCGGCGCGCAGCGCGAGCAAGGCCTCGAAATTCGGCGCGAAGGAGCAGGCGATCGACAGCAGGACCAGAAGGGCGAGGCAGGTGCCGATCGTGCGGATTTTGCCGACGGCGTCGGCGATGGGGCCGAGGATCGGCTGCCCGAAGGCGTATGAGAAGGAGAATGCCGTCGCCATCACCGCGACCTGCGCGATCGACCGGGCAAAATGACCGGCGAGCGTCGGCACCAGCGGATCGATGAGCCGCATGGTGAAGGTCGAGGCGAAGCCACAGGCTCCCAGGACGAGAACGAGCGTTCGTAGCGATGTCGTCGATGGGTCTGCCGACGAAGCGGGTTCAGACATTAGCGACGGCCGCCGGGGCGGTCCGCGACTTGGCCAGGCGGTCGAAGCCCTGAAGCTCCTCGATCAGCGCTTTGAACTCCGATAGCGGCACCATGTTGGGGCCGTCCGACGGTGCCTTGTCGGGATCGGGATGGGTCTCGATGAAGAGGCCGGCGACACCGACGGCGACCGCCGCGCGGGACAGCACCGGCACGAATTCGCGCTGGCCGCCGGTCGAGGCGCCCTTGCCGCCGGGCTGCTGCACCGAATGGGTGGCGTCGAAGATCACGGGCGCGCCGATCTCGGCCATGGTCGGCAGGGCGCGCATGTCGGAGACCAGCGTGTTGTAGCCGAAGGAGGCGCCGCGCTCGGTCAGCATCACGTTCGGGTTGCCGCTCTCGGTCACTTTGGCCGCGACATTGACCATGTCCCAGGGCGCGAGGAACTGGCCCTTCTTGACGTTGACGACGCGGCCGGTCTTCGCGGCAGCGACGAGCAGGTCGGTCTGGCGGCAGAGGAAGGCCGGGATCTGGAGGATGTCGACCACTTCGGCCACGGGTGCGCATTGATCGGCTTCGTGGACATCGGTCACGACCGGCAGGCCCGTGCGTTCGCGGATCTCGGCATAGACGGGCAGGCCGGCCTTCATTCCCATACCGCGGGCGCCCTTGACGCTGGTGCGGTTGGCCTTGTCGAAGGAGGCCTTGAAGACGAGGCCGATATTCAGCTCCGCCGCGATCTCCTTCAGCGCCAGCGCGCATTCGAGCGCGTGGTCGCGGCTTTCCATCTGGCAGGGTCCGGCGATCAGGGCGAGCGGCAATGCATTGCCGAAGCGCACAGGGCGGGCGAGATCCTCGCCGATGGTCACGATGGCGTTGGGAGTCATGGCGGCGTCCTTGTCCGGCGGGCTGCCGGGCTTATGTCTGTGAGCCCTGCCGGGTCAAGTCAGGGCTGCCCTGCGGACAGCTTATGGATCAAGCCTGCCTTCAAACGGGCTGGCGAAGCAGGGGCGAGGTCTGTAAATTCACAGGCGAAGCACTATCTCGGGTGGCGATGCAGGATCGATGGATACGGCGCGGACGGGAATGATGCAGTCAGGCCAGGACAGGGCAAGCCAGGCAGGGCGTCCGGTGCGCGCGGGCGACGGGCTCACCATGGCCGACCGCCCCAGGCGCGGCCAGCCGCCGAACGATGGCGGCGGGCGCGAAGGCAACGGGCGCGAGGGCAGCGGCACTGCCGTCCTCACCCGGACGCGGACGCGCAAGCCCAATCTCTATCGTGTCCTGCTGCTCAACGACGACTACACGCCGATGGAGTTCGTCGTTCACGTTCTGGAGCGCTTCTTCAACAAGGACCGCTCCGAAGCCACGCAGATCATGATGCATGTGCATCAGAACGGCGTCGGCGAATGCGGCGTCTTTACCTACGAAGTCGCCGAGACCAAGGTTACGCTCGTCATGGATCTGGCGCGCAAGCACATGCATCCGCTGCAATGCGTGATGGAGAAAAAGTAGTCTTGGGTCATCGAGTTCTTTTGGAAATCAGATAGGAGCGCGCCCCTTGCCGAGTTTCTCGCGCAGTCTCGAACAGGCGCTTCACCGGGCTCTGGCTCTGGCCAACGAGCGCCGTCACGAATACGCCACCCTCGAACACCTCCTGCTTGCGCTGGTCGACGACCAGGACGCGGCCGCGGTGATGCGCGCCTGCAGCGTCGATCTCGACCTGCTCAGGCGCAATCTCGTCGACTATATCGACGCGGAACTGACCAATCTTGTCACCGACGGGCGTGACGATTCCAAGCCGACCGCCGGCTTCCAGCGCGTCATCCAGCGCGCGGTGATCCATGTCCAGTCGTCCGGTCGCGAAGAGGTGACCGGCGCGAACGTGCTCGTCGCGATGTTCGCCGAGCGCGAGAGCCACGCCGCCTATTTCCTGCAGGAGCAGGACATGACCCGCTACGACGCGGTCAACTACATCAGCCACGGCATCGCCAAGCGCCCCGGCGCGAGCGAGAGCCGGCCTGTCCGCGGCTCCGAGGAGGAGGGCGAACCGCAGCGCGAGCAGCGCGCCGAGCAGGGCCAGACCGAGGACAAGGACAAGAAGAAAAAGGAAAGCGCGCTCGACGCTTACTGCGTCAACCTCAACCGGAAGGCGAGGGACGGGCGCATCGATCCGCTGATCGGCCGCGAGGCCGAGGTGCAGCGCACGATCCAGATCCTGTGCCGTCGCCAGAAGAACAACCCGCTGCTGGTCGGCGACCCCGGCGTCGGCAAGACCGCGATCGCCGAGGGCTTGGCCCTCAAGATCACGCGCGGCGAAGTGCCCGAGGTGCTGGAGGACGCGACCGTCTTCTCGCTCGACATGGGCACGCTGCTCGCCGGCACGCGCTATCGCGGCGATTTCGAAGAGCGCCTCAAGCAGGTGATGAAGGAGATCGAGCAGCACCCGAAGGCGATCATGTTCATCGACGAGATCCACACGGTGATCGGCGCCGGTGCGACCTCGGGCGGCGCGATGGACGCCTCGAACCTGCTCAAGCCCGCGCTGGCCTCGGGCTCGCTGCGCTGCATCGGCTCGACCACCTACAAGGAATACCGCCAGTATTTCGAGAAGGACCGGGCGCTGGTGCGCCGCTTCCAGAAGATCGACGTCAACGAACCCTCGGTGCCGGACACGATCGAGATCCTCAAGGGACTGAAGCCCTATTTCGAGGAGTTCCACAAGCTGCGCTACACCAACGACGCCATCAAGGCGGCGGTGGAGCTCTCGGCCCGCTACATCCATGACCGCAAGCTGCCGGACAAGGCGATCGACGTGATCGACGAGACCGGCGCCTCGCAGATGCTGGTGACCGAGGCCAAGCGCAAGAAGACGATCGGGGTCAAGGAGATCGAGGCCGCGATCGCGACCATGGCCCGCATCCCGGCCAAGACCGTCTCGAAGGACGATGCCGAGGTGCTGCGCAACCTCGAGACCACGCTGAAGCGCACGGTCTACGGCCAGGAGAAGGCGATCGAGGCGCTGTCCTCGGCGATCAAGCTCGCCCGCGCGGGCCTGCGCGACGGCGAGAAGCCGATCGGCAGCTACCTCTTCGCCGGGCCGACCGGCGTCGGCAAGACCGAGGTCGCGCGCCAGCTCGCCTCTTCGCTCGGCGTCGAGCTGATCCGCTTCGACATGTCGGAATACATGGAGCGCCACACCGTCTCGCGACTGATCGGCGCGCCGCCCGGCTATGTCGGCTTCGACCAGGGCGGGCTCCTGACCGACCAGATCGACCAGCATCCGCATAGCGTGCTGCTGCTCGACGAGATCGAGAAGGCCCATCCCGACCTGTTCAACATCCTCCTGCAGGTGATGGACCACGGCAAGCTGACCGACAATAACGGCAAGCAGGTCGATTTCAGGAACGTCATCCTGATCATGACGACCAATGCCGGCGCCGCCGATATGGCGCGCAACGCCTACGGCTTCACCCGGACCAAGCGCGAGGGCGACGATACCGAGGCGATCAACAAGCTGTTCGCGCCGGAATTCCGCAACCGGCTGGACTCGGTCATCTCCTTCGGTCACCTGCCGAAGACGGTGGTCGCCCGCGTCGTCGACAAGTTCGTACTCCAGCTTGAGGCGCAGCTCGCCGACCGCAACGTCACGATCGAGCTCTCGGACGAGGCGCGCGAATGGCTTGTCGAGAACGGCTATGACGAGGCGATGGGCGCCCGCCCGATGGCACGGCTGATCCAGCAGACGATCAAGACGCCGCTCGCCGACGAGGTGCTGTTCGGGCGCCTGAAGAACGGCGGGGCCGTGAAGGTCGTCGTCGTCCAGTCCGAGACCGGCATCAAGGTGCTCGGCCTCGAATTCCCGGACGGGCCGGCCAGGCCCAAGCCGGAGAAGGATGTCGAGGCGGCAACCGCCAAGCGTGTGCCGAAGCCGCGCGCGAAAGCGGCTGCCACCGGCAAAACGACCAAGACTCCGCCGCGGCGAGCGCCTAAAGGTGGCGGCACTCCGGGTGGGACGGGTGGCGCAGCGAAGGCCTCGGCCAAGACCGTCCGCACCGTTCCCAAGGTCCCGCTGACGAAGGCGTAAGGCACCGTGCTGTTCAAACGAAAGACCGCAAGCCTCGCCGCCGAGAGCGGCGAGGTGCTTCAGGAGGCTCCGGCCCCGGCTCCGGCTCCCGCTCGCCCGGCCAAGGAAAAGCTCGGCTGGTTCGAAAAGCGCGACCGCCGCCGACGCCGCCGCAAGATTTTCGAGGAAGTGCTGGGCTGGATCCTGGTGCCGGCCCTCATCTACCTGATCTATCTGGGCGTCCAGGCTGTCGGTGGCATCCCCAAGGAATTGATCGATTTCGCCAACGAGATCATCGCCATCGCGATGAAGGGCGGCAAAGGCTGAGAGGCGGCGCGAGCCGCTCTTGCAGGAGATGCAGAGCCGGCCGGCCTGCCAGTGGCTAGGCAAGCGTCGCGTGCATGAGCGATAGAGGAATGGGCTCGAACTGTTCCGGGCCGGAACCCTGTCGAACCCACTCCGCCCCGATGGCCTCATGAGCGTATCCGCCGACTGGAGCTGGCAGCGTGTCGCGCTGGCGGGCATGCGCGATGCGCTGATGCTGCCGGCCTGGATCGTCGGCTTCGGGCTGATCGGCATTGGCTCGCTCGCCCGCGATGTCGGCTACCCCGTCGATGTCGCCGTGCTCTCCACGATCCTGGTCTGGGCCGGCCCCTCGCAGGTGCTGTTCTTCGCCTCGATCGCAGCCGGTGCCGCCTGGAGCGCGATCGTGATCGCGATCGCCTTCGCCTCGCTGCGCTTCCTGCCGATGACGATGGCGATCCTGCCGCTGCTGCGTCGGCCCGGCCAGGGCATCTGGCAGCAGCTTCTCCTTGCTCACTTCGTCGCGGTCACCGCCTGGAGCGAGGGCCTGCGGCGCCTGCCGGCCATCGCCCCGCATCAGCGCGTCGCCTATTTCCTCGGTTTCGCCAGCACCTGCATGGTGGTGAGTTCGATCGGCACCTTCGCCGGTTATTACCTGCTGGGCGCGCTTCCGATCCCGTTCGCTGCAGGGCTGCTCTGCCTCACGCCGATGTTCTTCCTGGTCTCGCTGATCGCAGGCCTGCGCCATCGCGGCGATGTGGCCGCGCTGATCCTCGGGCTGGCCTTCGCTCCGGTCTGCGAGCACTTCATCGGCGGCGGCTTCGACCTGATCGTCGCCGGGCTCGCCGCCGGAAGCCTGGCCTTTCTCATCGGGCGGAAACGGAAGCCGGCATGACCCAGCCGATCGCCATGCTCGACGGGCCGCTCTGGCCCTATCTCGCGCTGATGCTGTTCGCCGTGCTGCCGACGGAGATTTGGCGCTGGCTTGCGGTGGGCTTCTCGCGCGGGCTCTCCAACGATTCGCCGTTGCTCGAATGGGTGAGGGCGGTCGCGACCGCGCTGCTTGCCGGGATCGTTGCCAAGCTGATGGTCTCGCCGCCGGGCGTGCTCGCGGCGGCTCCGGGATGGGTGCGCGTCGCAGCGCTGGCGGCGGCGGCCGCCGTCATGCTGTTCGACAAGCGCCGGATGATGCTCGCGGTGCTCGCCGGTGAAATGATCCTGATCGGCGGCGTCTGGCTCTTCGCGGCAGGTTAGGCTGCTTCCAGCAACCGCCGGACATGGCCGAGCTTGTCGGGGTTGCGGATGATGTAGACCGCGGTGACGCGCCCGTCGCGGATGTCGAAGGCCGTGGCCTGCACGGTCTCGCCGCGCTCCAGGCTGACATAGCCGGGCAGGCCGTTGATCATCACGAATTCATAGCGTGTGGTCGAACGGCCTTCCCGCTGGACATGGCGGCCGATGCCTTCAAAGAATCGGCCGATCTTGTCGCTGCCGAGGATCGGGTTCAGCACTGAATTGACCTTGCCGCCGCCATCGGCGCGCAGCACTGCGTCATGGGCGAGCATGCTCTTCAGGATCGTGGCATCGGTGCTGTGAGCGGCCTGGAAGAAGGCCTGGGCGTAGCGACGCACTTCGTCAGGCGAGAGCGGATGGCGCGGGCCGTCCTCCTCCCTCGCATGGCGGCGTGCCCGTGAAACGAGCTGCCGGCAGGTCGCCTCGCTGCGCCCGAGCGTATCGGCGATCTCCGAAAAGGGCAGGTCGAAGACGTCGTGCAGCAGGAAGGCGGCGCGCTCCAATGGCGAGAGCCGTTCCAGCGCGAGCTGTAGCGCATAGGGCACGTCGATCGCCTCGTCGGCGCTGGGCGCGCCGCCGATGGCCTCGATCAAGGGCTCGGGCAACCAGGCGCCGACATAGGTCTCGCGCTTGCGCCGCGCCGATTTCATCAGGTCGAGGCAGAGCCGCGTGACCACGCGCCCGAGCCAGGCGCGCGGGTTCGCGATCGCCTCGGGCGCAGCGCCATGCCAGCGCAGCCAGGCATCCTGCACCACATCCTCGGCGTCGCTGAGCGAGCCGAGCATGCGGTAGGCGAGGCGGGTCAGGTAGGACCGGTTCGCCTCGAAAGGGCTGGCAGGCGCGCCTGTCATGCGCGCCGGGTTGGTGTCATCAGGCGGCAGCCTCGGTCTTGTGCGGCCGGTCGGCCGGATGGCGCGTGCGGAAGCCGACATTGACGCGGTTCCAAGTGTTGATCGCGCCGATGGCGAAGGACAGGTCGACGCTGTCCTTCTCGTTGAAATGCTCGCGGAGCTCGGCATAGGCGGCGTCGCTCGGGCTGCGCTCGGAGGCGCGGGTCAGCTCTTCCGTCCAGCGCAGGGCGGCGCGCTCGCGCGGCGTATAGAGCTCGGATTCCTCCCAGGCATTGAGCAGGTTGATGCGCGCCTCGGTCTCGCCGGCCTTGCGCGCGTCGAGCACATGCATGTGCAGGCAATAGGCGCAGCGGTTGATCTGCGAGGCGCGGATCTTCACCAGCTCCATCAGGCTGTGCTCCAGCGCCGACTTGTTGACGTAGTCCTGCAGGACCAGCATGGCCTTGTAGGCTTCGGGCGCGATCTGGAAGGCGTTGAGGCGTTGGCTCATGATTGTCTCCATCGGTTGATGACGACAAGACGAGGCAGCTCACCCCGCTGTGACATGGCCCGTCAGATTTTTTTCAGGGCCTCGCGGATTTTCTCGGCATTGCTGGCGAGCACCTCGTTTCTCTCCATCGCGCCGGTATGCGGGCGCAGTGCCACGCCCTCGAAGCGCGGCATGACATGAACATGGAGATGGAACACGACCTGGCCGCCGGCCGCCTCGTTGAACTGCTGGATGGTGACGCCTTCGGCCGAGAACGCGGCCTTCACGGCGCGCGCCAGCTTCTGGGTGGTCAGCGCCACCGCCTTGAGCGCATCGGCGGGGGCATCGAAGACATTGCGGCAGGCAGCCTTGGGGACCACCAGCACATGGCCGTCGGCGCGCGGCATGATGTCCATGATCGCGAGGGTATCAGTGTCCTCATAGACGGTGTGGGAGGGCAGTTCGCCGCGCAGGATCTTGGCGAAGACATTGGACGGATCATAGGCGGTCATGGCGGGTCCGGCAGGATCGAAAACGGAAGGCGCAAGCTGCGGCGCGCCAGCCGGGGCGTCAAGGCCGCGAACCGGCTGATGCCCCCGCCTCAGGCGCCGAGCAGCAGCAGCGCTTCGACATGGGCGTCGAGCACGAGGTCGTCTTGCGCGCCCATCACCTGAAACTCCGTCACGGCGAGGTTGAGCAAAGGCTTGTTCCACCAGCGTGTGATGATGTCGGCCAGCGCCGCGGTCTCAGTCGCATCGAGATCGTCGGTGAGGTTGTAGAGCCCGACGAGCCAGAGGTCGCCCGGCGCCCGGTCGAAGGCGGCCTGTACCTGCTGCAACGTGTTCAGGCCGGCGCGCTTCTCCGGATAGACCGCGAGATAGAGTCGGCCGCGATTGACGTTGCCGGAGAAGAGCCCGCGCAGCTCGACCGTGAAGGGCTCGATCCGGCGCAGGGCTTCGCGGGTTTCCGCGGTAATCGCCGGAGCCTCGGCGAGGCTGAGCGAGCCGCAGATTGTCGCGTGCAGGCGGTCCTGCCGCTTCGGCAGGATGTCCCAGGCGATCTTGCCGGCGAAGGGGGCCGCCTTCAGCTCGTTCTCCAGCGCGAGGAAAGCTGGAGAGGCGCGCAAGGCCTGGTCTTCCAACGGCAGGACCAGCGAGTAGACCGCCGGGTGCCGGCCCATCTCGTAGAACTTGCCTTCGCGCCGGGGAATGATGTCGGGATGCTCTGGGGCAACCAATGGCAGATGCGCCAGCCGGTAGCTCTCGTCGAGCGTCAGCGGGCTCGTGAAATCGGTGAGGCTGCGGCGATAGCCGAGTTCGTTGTCCTCGCAGAAGACGGGCGTCGCGGAGACCGGGCTTGCAAGGGGGGCGTCAGTCATCGGCGGTGCCCGTCTTGCGGAAGGGGCTTTCGGCTGCCAGCGCTTCGCGCGCTGCCGCGATCTGCTCGCGCTCCTGCGCGAGATAGGCGGCGACGGGGCGGCGCAGGCCGGGATCGGCGATCTGGTGCAGCGAGCGGGTGATCACCGGCCGATAGCCGCGCGCCAACTTGTGCTCGCCCTGCGCGCCGGCCTCGACGCGGGCGAGGCCATGCGCGATCGCATAGTCGATGGCCTGATGGTAGCAGACCTCGAAATGCAGGAAGGGATGGTCCTCGATGCAGCCCCAGTTGCGGCCGTAGAGGGTGTTGGCGCCGCGGAAATTGATGGCGCCGGCGATATGGCGCCCGGCGCGCCTAGCCATCACCAGCACGATGCGCTCGCCCATCGCCGCGCCGACCGCTGAGAAGAACGCGCGGTTGAGATAGGGCCGGCCCCATTTGCGCGCGCCGGTATCCTCGTAGAACGAGAAGAAATCGTCCCAGACCGCCTCGGTGAGATCATTGCCGGAGAGGACATCGATACTGATGCCGGCCGAAAGCGCTTCGCGCCGTTCGCGCTTCAGCGCCTTGCGCTTGCGTGAGGCCAGCGTCGCGAGGAAGTCGTCATAGCTGCCGAAGGCCTCGTTCTGCCAATGGAACTGCAGATCGTTGCGCTCGATATAGCCGGCCTGTTGCAGGGCGGCGATGTCCGGCTCCTGCGCGAAGGTGACATGGACCGAGGAGGATTGAGTCTGCCCCCGCAGCGCCTCCAGCCCGTCGATCAGGGCGGCGCGGGCCTCATCGGCGCGCGGGCCGTCCGCGACCAGCAGGCGCGGACCGGTTGCCGGGGTGAAGGGCGCCGCGACCAACAGCTTGGGGTAATAGCGCCCGCCGGCGCGCTCATAGGCATCAGCCCAGCCATGGTCGAAGACATATTCGCCCTGGCTGTGGCTCTTCAGGAAGCTGGGTGCTGCGGCCAGGAGCTGGCCGGCCTCATCCTCGACCAGGAGATAGGCCGGCGACCAGCCGGTGCGGCCGCCTATGCAGCGGCTGTCCTCCAGCGCCATGAGGAATTCATGGCTGACGAAGGGATTGTCCCGGTCTAGCGCGGGAGCATCCGAAGGCGTGGCGGACGCCGAGATTGCGTCCGCCAGTGCGTGGGGATTGGCGCAGGCGTTCCATGCGCCTGCGGGGACGGCCTTGAGGGAGGTCGCGACACGAACGGTGAGATCGCCGTTCCCCGCTTCGCTCAAGGGCGAAAGCCCTCGAAGACCATCTGGTCGGCCATGGCGGCGGCCCGCTGCCGCTCTTCCGGCGTGCGCACCGTCCAGCTCATCAGAGGGAGCCCCAGCGCGTTGCGGCAGAGATAGGGCGCGGCACTTTCCAGATCCGTGACCTTCCAGGAGATGAAGTCCGGCCGGCTCTCGGTGAAGTGCAGGAGGTTGGCCAGAGCATGCTTCCGCTCCGGTGAGAGCTTGTCGTAATCGCCGTAATCATAGGCGTTCATCGCGACGATGCCGCGCGGAATCTCGGGGGCGAGTTCGCGCAAAGCCGTCACGATCGCGGGATCGAAGGACTTGATCACGATCGGATGGCTCTTGTAGCCCGTCAGGACTTCGACCGTCCTCTTGGTGAGGGCGAGATCGCCGTCGAAGCGGCTCTTGATCTCGACCACGAGCGGCACGCGCCCGCCGATCAGGTCGAGGAAGGCCGACAGCGTCAGGATTTTGTCGCTCGAACCCTTGAGCGTGATTGCAGTGAGTTCCGCAGCTTTGCGCGCGACGACGGCTCCCGTCTCGCCCGTCAGCCGGTCGAGCACGAAATCATGGAACACGACCGCTTCGCCATCGGCGGTGAGCTGGACGTCGCATTCGATGCCGAAGCCGCCGGCGATCGCGGCCGTGGCGGCGGAGGGGCTGTTCTCGATCACGCCGGCTGCCAGATCATGCAGGCCGCGATGGGCGATCGGCTTCGCCACCAGCCAGCCGAGATCGGGCCGGCCGGCGTCCTTGAGCGTTCCCGCTGTCATCAGGCGATCTCGAACATCGCTTCGACTTCGACGGCGGCATCGGCCGGCAATTCGGCGACGCCCACGGTCGAGCGGGCATGGCGACCCTTGTCGCCGAGCACCTCGACCATCAGGTCGGAGGCGCCGTTCATGATCGCCGGGAGCGCGGCGAAATGCGGGGTGGCATTGATGAAGCCGCCGAGGCGGACGCAGCGCACGATGCGGCCGAGATCGCCGCCGAGCGCGGCCTTGGCCTGCGCGAGAACGTTGATGGCGCAGAGGCGGGCGGCTTCGAGGCCGGCCTCGTTGAAGATTTCGGCGCCGAGTTTGCCCTTGTGCTTGTCCGCGAGCTTGCCGTCGAGCCCGAAGCAGATCTGGCCGGAGATGACCAGCAGGTTGCCGGTGATCACATAGGGCACATAGTTGGCGATGGGCGCGGCCGGGGATGGCAGGGTGATGCCGAGTTCGGCGAGGCGGGTGTCGGCGGCGTTCATGAGCTTGGCTCCGCGAGCGAGGCAGGGTGCCTTCGGGCATGCCTTTCATGGCCGAAGCCGGCGGGCCTCGCAAGCATGCGGGCATGTCGGGCGGGCAGGGCTGATGCGATGCTCAAGAGCGGGTCCGTTGCCATGTTTGCGCCATTGCCGCGATGCACCTAGATTTCGCACAGGTCACAATGGACAAGCGGCGCATGAACGGAACAGTCTCGAAGCTCGCGACGAAGGCGAGCGGGGTTTTCGCGGGGGCGCTGGTTCTGGCCGCGGCGCCCGCCTGGGCTCAGGCAGCGACGGAGCGGGTGGTGCTCGCACCGCATCGTGCGGTCTACGATCTCGTGCTCGACAACGGCAAACCGTCCGGGAATATCGAGACCGCGAAGGGCCGCATCGCCTTTGAGTTCACCGGCGACGCCTGCGAAGGCTATGCGCTGTCCTTCCGGCAGGTGACGCAGCTCGGCACCGAGGCCGGGCCACGCCTGATCGACGCCCGCACCACCAGCTTCGAGGCCGGCGACGGCGCGAATTACCGCTTCAAGACCGAAAGCACCGCGGGCGGCGCCAAGCCCGATACCGTCGACGGCACCGCCCAGAAGAACGGCAGCGGTTATGAGGTGAAGCTGCGCCAGCCCAAGGCCGAGATCTATCGCGAGACGAATGACGCGCTGTTCCCGAACGCGCAGATGAAGGCCGTGATCCAGGCTGCGCGCGCCGGCCAGAAGACGCTGAGCGTGCGCCTCTATGACGGTGCGAATTCCGGCAAGGAGGTCTATGACACGCTCTCGATCATCGGAAAGCGGATCGAGGCGGAGCCTTCCGAGAAGCCGCTGCAGCGCCCCGAATTCGAGAAGATGGCGCGCTGGCCAGTGACGATCTCCTATTTCAAGGCGGGATCTGGCGAATCGACGCCGGCCTACAGCATCGCCTTCGAGCTCTACGAGAACGGCGTCACCGGCGCGATCCGGCTCGACTATGGCTCGTTCGCACTGCGCGGCACGCTTACGCGTCTGGATCTTCTTCCTCAGGAGCCTTGCGCGAAATAGAGGGCTCGGATGAGCGGCGCTGCGGTAGGCGAAGGATCAGGCCCTTGCCGATCGCCTCGTCGCCGAAGCGGGCGCGCAACTTGTCGAGCGCGCCCTCCATCGCCTTCAGTCGCGGCGTCGCGGTGTCGGCGAGATCGCCATGGTCAGCGGCCTCCGGTGGGCTGAAGTCGCTCGCGCCGATGCCGATCAACCGGTAATGCGCCCCGTTGCATTCGCGCTTCAGCAAGTCGCGCCCCGCCGTGAAGAGGCGGGCGGCGAGCTGCGTCGGTTCCGGCAGGCGGGCGGCGCGGGTGATGATCTGGAAGTCGGCGGTCTTCAGCTTCAGGGTGATGGTCCGGCCGGCAAGCTCCTGTGCTTTCAGCCTTTTCGAGGTCTTCTCGCTGAGCCGCCACAGGATCGGCTCCAGCTCCTCGAAGCGGGCGAGATCGACGTCGAGCGTGGTCTCGCTTGAGACGCTCTTGGTCTCGCGCTCGGGCGTGACCTGGCGGGTATCGATGCCGTTGGCGAGATTCTTGAGGCGAGGGCCGTCCTTGCCGGCGAGCTTGAAAAGCTTGTCGACGGGCGCCTCGCGCAGGTCGCCGATGAGCTTGAAGCCGCCTTCCGCAAGCTTCGCGACGCCGGCGGGGCCCATGCCGGGGATCAGGCTGATCGGCTTCCCCGCGAGGAAGGCTATCGCCTCGCCCCGCCCGATGATCGAGAAGCCGCGCGGCTTGTCGAGATCGGAGGCGACCTTGGCCAGGAACTTGGCATAGGACAGCCCGACCGAGATGGTGATGCCGAGCTCGGCCTCGATACGCCCCGCGAAGCGCGCCAGCGTCACCGCCGGGCTGGCATGGTGCAGCCGCTCCGTGCCGGAAAGGTCGAGGAAGGCTTCGTCGATCGAGAGCGGCTCGACCAGCGGCGTCAGCTCGCGCATCAACTGCCGGACCTCGCGGCCGACCGCGACGTATTTCGCCATGTTGGGCTTGACCACCACGGCTTCCGGGCAGGCCTTCAGCGCCTTGAACATCGGCATGGCCGAGCGCACGCCATAGGTGCGGGCGATGTAGCAGCAGGTCGAGACCACGCCGCGCTTGCCGCCGCCGACGATGACCGGCTTGTCCTGCAACGAGGGATCGTCGCGCTTCTCGATCGTGGCGTAGAAGGCGTCGCAATCGATATGGGCGAGGCTCAAGCTGTCACGCTCGGGATGGCCGAGCAATCGCGGCGAGCCGCAGGCCGGGCAGCGCTTCGGCGGGCCGAGCGCGTCGTGGTCCGCCAGGCAGTCGCGGCAGAGCCAGCGCGACGAGGGCGCGCCCGCGCTCAAGAGAAGTCGTCCGGCTCCGGCCTGGCGAGGACGCGCCTGGCATCGGCGACGATTTCGGGATTCAGCCTTAAATTTCCGGCAAATTCCAGGAGGAGCGAATCGCTCGAGCCGATATGGTCGAGCACGGCGGCGAGGAAGCCGGGCTCGCCGGCAGCCTGGCGCAGATTGGCCGGGTTGAGGCCGGTCGTGCTCAGAAACGGCTCGATCCGCTCGGGTTCGGAAGCCAGGAAGGCCAGAGCCTGCAGCGCGAGCGCCTCTGCCTCGTCCGTTGTGGGGCGTCGTATCATGGGATGGAGTCGCGTATCCGGTTTGCGTTTCGTCAACTGCTCGCGTGCTACGCAATCATCTGATGATGCCGCCAATTTGGAAAGCCCGCCATCGGTGTGGCGCTCCCGGCGCAAATGAAGGGCGGCCCGATGAAGACTGTTCTGATCGTCGAGGACAACGAGCTCAACATGAAGCTCTTCAACGATCTGCTCGAAGCCCATGGCTATGCGACGCTGAAGACGTCGGATGGCATCGAGGCGATCGAGCTGGCGCGGACGCATCATCCGGCGCTGATCCTGATGGATATCCAGCTTCCGGAGGTCTCCGGGCTCGAAGTCACCAAATGGATCAAGGAGGATGACGACCTGAAGTCCATCCCGGTCGTCGCGGTCACGGCCTTCGCGATGAAGGGTGACGAGGAGCGGATCCGGGAAGGCGGCTGCGAGGCCTATCTTTCCAAGCCGATCTCGGTCGCGAAGTTCCTGGAAACCGTCCGCACCTATGCCGGCGCGGCCTGAGCCGGCGAAAGCACAGCCATGACTGCCCGCGTCCTCGTCGTCGACGACATTCCCGCGAATGTGAAGCTGCTCGAAGCCAAGCTTTCGGCAGAGTATTTCGGCGTGGTCACGGCGACGAACGGGCGTGATGCAATTGCCCTCTGCGAGCGCGGCGAGGTCGATATCGTCCTGCTCGACGTGATGATGCCGGGCATGAACGGCTTCGACGTCTGCCGGCGGCTGAAGGGTGCACCCACGACCGCGCATATCCCCGTCATCATCGTCACCACGCTCGACCAGCCCCGCGATCGCCTGCAGGGGCTCGATGCCGGCGCCGACGACTTCCTGACCAAGCCGCTCGACGATACCGCGCTCTTCGCCCGCGTGCGCAGCCTAGCGCGGCTGAAGGCGATGACCGACGAATTGCGCAGCCGCGCCATCGCTTCCGTCCGGCTGGGCATTGCCGATCCGCTGGCGACGGCGGCGGCCGAGACCGGCCTGAACGGCCGCATCCTGCTGGTCGAGGACCGCCCCAACGTCGCCGAAAGGCTGCAGAGCGCGCTCTCGGCCTTCCATGCCGTCGAGGTCGAGAGCGATGCCCAGCAGGCCGTCATACGCGCTGCCGAAGGCGAGTTCGACGCGGTCGTCGTCAGCCTGGACCTGCAAGGGCAGGACGGCCTGCGCCTGTGCAGCCAATTGCGCTCGCTGGAGCGCACGCGCAACATCTCCGTGCTGCTGATGGGCGAGACCGAGGACCGCGACCGCATCCTGCGTGGCCTCGAGATCGGGGCGCATGATTTCCTGCTGCGTCCGATCGACCGCAACGAGTTGCTGGCGCGCGTACGCACCCAGGTGCGCCGCAAGCGCTTCACCGAGCGGCTGCGCGACAGCGTCCAGTCCTCGATGGAAATGGCGGTGATGGACCAGCTCACGGGGCTGCATAATCGCCGCTTCATGGACAACCGGCTCGCGGCGATGTTCGATGAATCGGCGCTGCGCGCCCGCTCCTTGTCGCTGCTGGTCCTCGACATCGACCATTTCAAGTCGGTCAACGACAGCTGGGGCCATGATGTCGGCGACGAAGTCCTGCGCGAATTCGCCGATCGCGTGCGCGCCTGCACGCGCGGCATCGACCTCGTCGCGCGCATGGGCGGCGAGGAGGTTGTCGTGGTGCTGCCCGATACCGGGCGCGATGCCGCCTATCGTGTCGCCGAACGTATCCGCGAGCGCGTCGAGAACGCGCCTTTCGCGGTCCAGAACAATACGCGCGACATCAAGGTCACGGTGTCGGTCGGCGTCTCGAGCCGGCGCGCCGGCGACGCCTCCTCTGCCGACATGATGAAGCGGGCCGATGATGCGCTCTACCGGGCCAAGGCGAGCGGCCGCAACCGCGTGATCGTCGCCAGCGCGGCATAGAGCAGAGCATCCGCCGGGCGCCCAAGCCTGCTCCAGCCATCGCTCGGGGAGGGCGCTTGCATGTGCAGCGAGCGCTTGGCGCAGCGTTTTCACGGTGCCTTCGCGCTTTCTCTCAAGTCCCTGAGGCAAGCTTCTGAAGTCGATGCGTGAATAGCGTTGCTGCTCCGGCGGCGATCGCGAGCTTTAAGCTTAGTGGGTAGGGTTAACGATCGATGAAGAGGGTCGATCGGTCGGATTTGATTGATTCGGATGCGGCGCATTGTAGAGATTGTGCGACGCAGCGATCCCAAAGATCGCTCCGAAACGCCCCTCGGGTGCTCAGGTCCGCCGCATCTCCTGGGAAACCGAAGGGCTCGGCCGGTCGGTGACGGAATTCTGGCCTCCTCAGAACCGCCGCCGGCCGGCCACCTCGCCTTGCGAGGCGGCACTTGCAGCCATCACGCGAATACTTCACGCAATACTTGGCGGATGCTCAGGGAGCGTCCTGAGCCAGCGCCACGGGCCCGATGGCGCGGATTTCGCAATCGGCCTCGGTGCCATTCTGCCAGGACTGGACGAGGAAGCGGGCATCCGCGCCGACCGCCATGATCGGATGGTGCCAGAGCCCCTTGCGGTAGACCATTCCCTGCGACGCGGCGAAGGCGAAGGCGGCGAGCGTCGCAAGATCGGGCATGCCGTCCGCGCCGGCTTGGCTGACGACGACGATGTGGCCGGCGCCACCCAACGGCATGATCAATTGAACCGAATTCACATGCCGCTCGAGCATCGTGATGGCGGGAGCCGGCTGCTGCCGCGTCGCTTCGAAGATCGAGGTGACGAGCCTGGACCCTGGCGGGACGTCGGCGGCGGTATGCGCGTGGACGTCGTGCCGGCGCGCCGTCCCGTTATTCGCAGCCCGGCCGGAATCGCCCGTTTCCACCAGCCAGCCGAAGGGCTCGAAGGCGATTTTCGTGACCGGGATCACGCGCAACGGGTGAGGCGAGGGAAGCCCGCCCTTGATCTCATTGCCAGGCATCATGTCGGTCTTTCTCCCGCGGCATCCGGGGCGGATATGCGCGCCCGATGCTGCCGTTCTGGCTCATGCCATCACGATCTGTCGAGCTGCGTGATGGCGGATGATGATCGAGCGACCCAGGCGATGACCTTCCCGGCATGGCGGGCTTCGGGGCCACCATCTTGCCGCGCAGCCTTCATCCGGTCGGCCGTGAAGACGAAGTCGTTCGCGGCTTGCCCGACATGGCAGGATCGACAGCGGCCGAGATTCTCTCCGGCCTTCGTACTCCGGTCGGGATTGAACCACTGGAACTCCCAATCACCGGTCCTGAGCTCCGGCGCGTGGCCGGCGCCCAGCCGGTCCGTTTCTCCATGACCAGGTAGCGATAGAGTTTGCCGTCGCGGTGATCTTCCATGGTGATCACCGTGCCACTCGGCATCGGGCGGCCAACCTTTACGGCTTCGATGGCTTCAAGGCCTCGATGGCTTCAGGGCTGACGAACAGCTCCTCGCGGATGGTCTCGCGATTGACCGTGGCGTAGTGGACGCCCTTGGCATAGTCGGCCTTGGAGTCCGATCCTGGCCCGAACGCTGAAGCAGGCCGATGCGGAGGACACCCTCATCCGCCTCCAGATCGGCCTCGAGGATGTCGAGGACCTGATCGCGGATCTGGAAAGAGCACTCGTCGCAGCCAATCGGGGTGGTTCCTGACCATCTCGTGCCCACGCGTTCGCCTGGAGTCCGACATCCCGCGCCGGAATTCCGGCGATCTGCGTCTCAGGGATGTCTTCGGCGACAAGGGCGGCCATCAGTGATGCAGAGCGGTTCCATCCAGAGGGCTTCGGCGAATCTCGGCGAGTTCGGACGCGACCATGTCCGGTGCGGCGCTGCTTTCCGTCTTGAATGCGCGTCGTAGCCAACCATTCGCATCGACGAGAACCAGCGCAGGCGCCGAAGCGCTGGCGGTGACTTCGGCCAGGGCTGCCGCCAATGGCTCGGGATCCTCGACAGGGCATAGCCGCGCGGAATCGTCGACCTGCACCCGTGCGCCGGCCCCATGCTCGTCACCCTCGATCCAAACACGCAAGGGGGCTCCGTTGCCGGGAGTGACGAGGGTGCCGTCGGCGCAACGGGCGACGAAACCCGGCATCCGCGCCGCTCCGGACCAGCGCATCTCCGGCGGCGAGAAGATGCGGGCTCCGGCACGCAAGCGGATGAAGTCGACCAGCGACCAGATCGCGGCATCGTCCAGTTGCGCAGCCGGCGGCATCGGGCCGCTGCCGTGGCGGATCGACCAGAACAGTTCGCCGCCGGGGCGCCCGGCGATCAGCGGCGCGGAGAGGTCTGGTGGCCAGACGGATTGCGCGACCGCGACCGGGCCGCGCCCGCGCGCGTCCGCGCCGTGACAGCTTGCGCAATCGCGTTGGAACAGCTCGCGCCCTGCCGCGATCGAGCGTGCGCCATAGCCGGTGGGAGATAGCTGGAAGCTCGTCGGAACCGCGGCGACGACATAGGGACGCCAAGGCGGAATCTGGGCGAAGGCCAATGCCACAGCCCCGGCGAGAAGGGCGGGCCAGCGTAATTTTCGGAACCCGGCCGCCAGGGCGAAAAGTGCGAGGGCAATGGTGGCGGGGACAAGCAGGCGAGACAGCCCGTCGCGAAGATAGGCGTCGCTCCATGGCGCCGGGACCGGCCTGAAGGCAAAAGGCCAGGTCGGTTGTTCATGGACCGCGGGTGGCTGATTGGCCAGTGCCGCCGCGACGGCGACGATCGCCAGCCCGAGCCCAGTTTCCGCGGCGATCGACAGGGCGAGGGTACGCGTCGAGCCTGACGTTGCGGCTGCGGGCACGAAACGGAAGCGGTTGGCGGCAGCCAGCAGCAGGAGACCGCCGAACAGGGCGATCTTGGCGATCGCGAGCTGGCCGTATGCGGTGCCCAGCAGCCCGGGCAGGGTGCCGACCAGCACCTGCACCTGAAGGATGGATGTCGCCGCGAGAACGGTGACGCAAGCCAGACCGAGCGGCGTGAAACGGCGGGCGAGCAGGGGCGCCTGGGCCGGCAGCATCCGGCAGACGGCCAGAAGCGGGGCCAATGCGCCGAGCCAAAGGCCGGCTGCCAGGACGTGAAGGCCCAGAGCTGCTGTCGTCCAGAAGTCGGTGGCGGCTCCATGCCCGAGCAGACCCTGCATCAGAGCCGCGATGGTCATAAGAAGCAGCGCGCCTGTTCGGACAACGCCGTCGCCACGCAGGAGCAAGCCCGCAAGGGCGAGTAAGCCGGCGCGCGACAGCAGCACTTCGCCGAATCGTGTCTCCGCTACGGCGGCAATGCTCTCGAGGCTGCCGAGGGGACGCCCCAGCATGGAGCTGCCTTGCAGCCAGAACCAGACCGCCCCGCCCGCGAGCGCCAAGATGACCGAGAACCGGCTGCCGGAGGACAGGCGGCGCAGCAGTTGCCGGCCATCCGGCGTGGTGGCGAGCGGGCCTTGCGACAGCAGGCGAAAGGCCTCGATGCCCAGGCCGGAGAGCAGGGCGGCCAGGTGGAGCCAGCGGGCCGCCGGCAGCGCCGCCCCGATTAGAACGTCCACATCAAGGCCTGACGGTGAATCGATACTGCCCGGTGACGCGGTGGGTATCGACCGACGTCGCGGCCCATTCGACGGTGTAGGTGCCCGCCGAAACCGGCTTGAGCCGGACCTTCAGCGCCTTGCGATCGCCGGGCACGGCCTCTGCCGGTGCTGTGCTGACGACCCCACCGCGGGCATCCTTGACAGTGATGCTGCTGAGCTTGGCTTCGAGGTCCTCGGTGAAGCCGAGGGTGATTTCCGCCGGAGCGGCCACCGTTGCGCCATCGGCCGGAGAGGCGGTCTTGAGATGCGCATGCGCGAAGGCCTGCGATGCGGCGAGAGAAAGGGCAAACGCCAGCCCGATGCGTCGAGACATGGATAGGGTCCTGCGATGAAAGAAGTGAGATTGCGGGCCTACCAGCTCGCGTCGAGCCCGAGATGGGCGAGCGCCTGCCCGCGCAATTCCGCCAGGCGCGGATCGCGACGATGGCGTGGATAGGGCAGGTCGTTGACGATCTCGGCCTTGATCCGGGCCGGACGCTCGCTCAGCACGATGACGCGCTGGGCCAGGAACAAGGCCTCCTCGACGTCATGGGTGACGAGCAGCGTAGTGAAGCCGCGCTGGCGCCAGAGTTCAGCGATCTCGGTTTGCATCGCGATCCGCGTCAGCGAGTCGAGCTTGCCGAGCGGCTCGTCGAGGATGAGTACGCTGGGATCGTTGACGAGGGCGCGGGCCAGTGCGGCGCGCTGGGCCATGCCGCCTGAAAGCTGACGCGGGAACGCCCGTTCGAAACCGGCGAGGCCGACTGTCTTCAGGGCGTCGTCGACGCGACCCTTCTGGCTGGCGAGCAGGCCGCGTGCCTCGAGCCCGAGCGCGACGTTCTTCCAGACGGTGCGCCAGGGATAGAGCGTCGGGTCCTGGAAGACGACGACGCGAGAGGGATCGGGCGTGGTGATCTCCTCTCCCGCCGCCGCGATGCGGCCCTGCGAGGGCTGTTCGAGCCCTGCGACCAGCCTGAGCAAGGTCGACTTGCCGCAGCCGCTCGGCCCGAGCAGGGCGACGAACTCGCCGGCCCGGATATCGAGATCGATGTCGTCGAGCACCGGCAACGGGCGGCCTTCGAGATCGAAGGCGTGCGAGACGCCGGCGATCGTGAGTTCGGCACCGTTGGACGCAGGCGCGCCGGGTTGTGTCGAGACGGCGAGCTGCGCGGTTACCATTTCACCACATCCTTCTGCCAGCCGAGCAGACGATCGCGCAGCGCGAAGAGCAGCGTGATCAGGCTCGAGAAGATCAGCGCCATCACGATCAGCGCGCCGTACATATTGGAATAGGCGGCCCAGCCCTGCGCCCATTGCAGATAGTAGCCGAGCCCGGATTTGACCCCCATCATCTCGGCCGCGACCAACACCGAGAACGAGGCGCCGAGCCCCATGAACAGGCCGACGAAGACATGGGGCAGGGCGGCAGGGATCGCGACCTTGAAGATCAGGAAGGCACGGCCGGCGCCCAGCGTCCGGGCTAGGTCGTAATAGGCCTTGTCGACGCTGGCGACGCCGGACCAGGTCAGCACCGTGACCGGAAACCAGGTGGCGAGTGCGATCAGGAAGATCGCGGCCGAGAAGCTCGACGGGAAGAAGAAGAACGCCATCGGCAGGAGCGCGGTCGAGGGGATCGGCCCGAGGAAACGCAGCACCGGATGGACCCAGTAGCCCAGCCCGCGCGACCAGCCGATCGCCACGCCGGTCACGAAGCCGGAGATCGTGCCGAACAGGAAGCCGAGCGCCAGCAGCCGCAGCGAATGCAGCACGCTCTCGCCGAGCCGCGGCCAGTCCTCCGCATAGACCTCGACCAGCGCCGATGGCGGAGCAAAGAAGGGCACGGGCAGCAGGCCGAGCTTCGCCGTCAGCAGGTCCCAGATGCCGACGAAGAGCGCGAGGACGACGAGCCAGGGGGCCGCCCGGCCGAGGCGCCGGCCGAGCGGCGGCCAAAGCGCCCCGACAGCCGTCGCCAGCGCCAGCAGGACGGCCCAGCCGATGAAACCGGCATTGGTCTCGCCGACATAGAGCGGGTCGGCAAAGCCGACCTTCTTGTTGGCGAGCAGCGTGACGGAGGCCGCCACTGCGGTCCAGGCTGCAGTGGCGAGCGCGCCGCGTGCCAGGATCGAGCCGTCGACCTGCAGACGTGGCTGGTCGAAAGCCGATGCGGTGCCGGTCTGTTCAAACGGGGACATGGGGCACGATCTTCTGCGCGAAGGCCTTGGCGTCGGTGTTCTTGCGGATCACGTTGACGAGCTTGAGCTGCTCGGTGAACAGCGCGACGTCGTCGCGCAGCGCCGCGCCGGTGGAGTGATGATCATGAGTGTGGCTGCGCAGGATTGCGGCCACCGTCTCGGGTGTGACCTTGGCCGGAACGAAGGGTGCGAAGATCTCGGCCGTCTTGTCGGGATTGGCCGCGGTCCAGGCCTGCGCCTCGACAATCGCGCGCGAGACGGCCCCGGCAACCTCGGGCTGGTCGCGGATCAGGGCGCCACGCAGGCCCAGCACGCAGCAGGTCGATTTCGCATACTGGCCTTCGAGATTGGTCGCGAGCTCGACGAGCTTATCGCGCTCACGGATCAGGTAGAGATGCGGATCGTCGCCCGCGAGCGCCTGGACCTCGCCCTTCTTCAGCGCCTCGCCGAACAGATCCTGCGGATACTGCACCCAGCTCACGTCCTTCTCGGTATCGAGCCCGATCTCGGCGAGGCGGATGGCGAAGAAGTTGCGCACCGGGCTTGCCGGATCGGTGACGGCGATGGATTTGCCCTTCAGGTCTTTCAGGCTGCCGATATTGGCGGCCTCGGGCACCAGCAGGCGCATGCAGCCGCCATGAGTGCCGACGGTGAGGCCGACATCGAAGCCCTGCTCCAGCGGCTTCAGCCAGCGCAGCGCCATGCCGATGCCGCCATCGGCATGGCCGGTCGCGATCGCTTGCAGCAGGGCGTCGGTCGGGCCGCTGAAATTCACCGGCTCCACCGCGAGATTGTACTTTTCGAACAGGCCTTGCTTCAGCGCGACCGAGATCGGCGACTGGCAGACGGCCGTCTGGCCCCAGGCGAGCTTGATCGTCTGACGCTGCTTCAGCGGCGAGGCTTGAGCGAAAGCATGTTGCCCGGCCAAACCGGCCAGCGGTGCGGCGGCAAGTGCGGCGGCTCCGCGCAACAAGGTGCGGCGGGAGGGGAAATTGGTCTGCTGGGTCATGATCGCTCCTTGCCGCTCTGCACGGGGCTGCATGGTCATTCGGGAAAGGGTCAGGCTGCCGCGCGATTGGCCGGCACGCGCTCGACGGTGCCGCGCACTTCGACACCCTGCCGGAGCAGGTTCAGGATCGGGCAGAAGCGCTCGACGGTGGCATTCAAGGCGTCGAGCTCGGTCGCGTCCGTCGTGAGCCTGACGGTGTAGGACAGGTCGTGCGGATAGATCGGCGTGGTCTCGTGACCGGGCGTTCCGGCGCGCGGGTCGAGTTGGCCGTGAACCTCGACCCAGACATCCTCCAGAGCGATCTGCTGGTCGGCGGCCTGGATCAGGTAGGTATGGGTCAGGCAGCTCGACAGTGCGCCGAGCAGCAGTTCAGGCGAGCTCGGCCCGAGATCGTAGCCGGCGAAATCCGGCGGGCTGTCGCTGATCACCTGGAAGTCGCGGATGCGGATGCGCCGGACGCCGCTGCGACCCTCGGCATGGGCTTGCGCCTGCAGCTTCAGCGGACTGGCTTCTCCCGAGCGGGCATGAGCCTTGCGGCGCAGCAGGGCGTCGCGCTTCTGGGCGAGATATTCCGTGAGATTGGACATGGTGGCGTCCCGGTCTGGCGTGAGGAAGGAATCTGGACAGGCGCGCGCACTCGGTCACGCAGCCGCGATTGCGGCTGGCGCGAGATTGCTTTGTCTGAGCTGTGGATGGGCTCGAAGGGAGCGCGGAGAGGCGGCCCGTCCTCAGGCTCCGAAGGTCAAAGCCGTCGATGGAAGAGCGAGCCGGCTGCGAACTCTGCTGTGCTGAACGTCATGGACATTCGCGTCTCCAAAACAAAAGGAGCCCACGAGACATCGTGGTGCTTTTAGCGTTGTTGACGCGGCGCAAGCTGCTCCAGCAAATCCCGCGGCGAAGACGCTGAAAACGTCATCGCGTTCAATATTATTGCTTGGGTAATTATTATTGGCAATGAAATAGAATATGCGTTTTTCGCGGCAGAACGCGATGATTTGTTTTGTATCCGGCGAGGTGACGAGGCGATCGACATCTTCACCGCATCGACCGGATGTCGGACCGTGGCGATTTCCGGGGCTTGCGTTCGCACCGGCAGGCGGCGACCTTATCCGCTGTGCGCGGGGAGGGCCCCCGAGCCGGGGAGGTTGCGTCCTTCTGGCTAGGCGCCCGGACTCCTCAAACTTAGCCCGCGATGGCGACCAAGATGTCGGGTTGACTACGGATGACGTCGGCGATGGCTATTCCGTTCTCGCCACCTCGCTCCTCGAGAGCCGCTATGACGCGGAGCCGATCTTTGATCGACTTGTCCCAGTTCAGCTTCATTTTACCCTCGATGGCGTCGAGCGGTATGCCAACGCCGACGATGGTGCGCAGCCTCGCCTGGGCCAGAGTGTCCGGAACTGCCCGGAAATGGCCCTTTCCCGACATCGGGAACGTCCGATTCCGGGCAGTACAATTCGTGTGGCAAAGCAGGGGTCGAAGCTAGCCTTTTCAGACGCTTACAACGTTGGTTTTGAGGGTTACCGCGAAACCGAGTTTTTCGCCTCAGGCCTTCGCCGGGTAGTGCGTGCGAAGCTTGTCGCGTCTGCGCGACAGTCGGTCTGAAGGCGCGACGATCCTTTCAGCAAGTCGCCGACCTTCTGCCACTTTTGGATGGCGCAAGACGATGCGCGCTTTAGGGGTAATCGCGCAGATCACCCGTGAGCGATCTCGACTTTCGGCCGTTCCGCTCTTACATCCTCCAAGGTTCCGCCGACCTGTAGGTTGAAATTGGTCAAGATGATAGGCGACGAAGCCGCAGATCCAGACGTGAGCTAGCTGCTGCGCAACATGCGGGCTACCTCCGCCCAACTCAATCAGGCCAACGGCCGTCGCCGCCGGCGTGCATCTCTCCGCGCCGAGGAAGTTCTGTGGATCAATCCCCAACATGCGACCCTCATTCGCGCTGCAGAGCCGATACTTTGCGGGATATCAAACAACGCGAGCATCCGAAAGGCTAGATAACAAGTTGACCGAAGCGCCTATCGGAGCCGCGCGATGCAGAATACGCCATATCAAGACGAGCGGCTCCCGCGTTACACGAGTTACCCGACCGCACCCCACTTTCACGCGGGCGTGGACAGTTCATGCTATGCACGCTGGCTGAAGGCGCTGGCGGCCGGGACGACGACGTCGCTCTATCTGCATGTGCCGTTCTGCCGCTCGATGTGCTGGTATTGCGGCTGTCACACCACGGTGGCGCTGCGCAACGGGCCTATCATCGATTATCTCGCGGCGCTGCGTGGCGAAATCGCGCTGGTGGCGGAGCAGCTGGCGGCGCCTGTCGACGTGCGGCACGTCCATTTCGGCGGCGGCACGCCGACGATCCTCGAACCAGCGGAATTCGGAGCGCTCGTCGAACTGCTACGCCAGCGTTTCGCGGTTCATCCCGAGGCGGAAATCGCGGTTGAGATAGATCCGCGCCGCCTCGCGCCCGCCATGACGGCGACACTGGCGGCGGCCGGCGTCAATCGCGCGAGTCTCGGGGTGCAGAGCTTCGATCCCGAGGTGCAGAAGGCGATCAACCGCATCCAGAGCGTCGAGCAGACCTCCACCGTGGTTGCCGGGCTACGCGACGCTGGCATCGGCTCCGTCAGTTTCGATCTGATCTATGGTCTGCCAAAGCAGACCGCGCGATCCTGCCTTGAAACCGTCGAGCAATGCCTGGCCATGCAGCCGGACCGGCTCTCGATCTTCGGCTACGCCCATGTGCCGGAGTTCAAGAAACATCAGCGCCGGATCGCGACAGAGGACCTGCCGGATGGCGAAGCGCGTCATGAACAGGCGGAGGCCATGGCACGCAGCCTCGTTGCGGCCGGCTATGTCAGCATAGGGCTCGATCATTTTGCCCGTCCAGACGATCCGATGGCCAGGGCATTGTCGCAAGGGCGGCTCCACCGCAACTTCCAAGGCTACACAACCGATCCGTGCGAGGCGTTGATCGGCCTCGGCGCATCGGCGATCGGGCGCCTGCCTCAGGGCTATGTCCAGAACGAGGTGGTGATCGGCCGTTATGCCGAGCGGATTGCGGGCAGCAAGTTGCCGATCGCGCGAGGGTATCGGCTGACACCCGAAGACATGCTGCGTGCAGAGCTGATCGAGCGCGTCATGTGTGACCTCGACGTGGATATCGACGCCATCTGCGCCCGCCATCCAGTCCATGCCAACGCGCTCGCCTCGTCACGTTGCGCGCTTGAGAAACTCGCGCAGGAAGGGGTGGTGAATTTCGACGGCAGCCGCCTGCGGCTTCCGGAGGATGCGCGGCTTTTAGTCCGCAAGGTAGCATCAACATTCGACGCCCATCTCGATCACGCACCGAGGCAATACAGCCGCGCCGTCTAAGCGCCGCACCAACGGCATGGCAGTCGCTCAACGGCGCAGCTCGCGAGCGGGTAACGACAGACCGCAGATGAGATGAGCAATGGCGCGAGATGCGGCCTCCGACCGTTACGCTTCACCACCGCGCCATTCTTTGGAGGTGACGGCTTCGCGTTCGAGGGCGAGCAGCCCGAGTGCGCGCAAGGCAATCTGGTCGACGATCTCGGCGATATCGCGCGGCTTCAGATAGAAGGCCGCAACGGGCGGCGCGACGATTGCGCCGAACTCCGTGACCTGCGCCATCGCCCGCAGGTGGCCGAGATGTAGCGGACTCTCTCGCGCCACCAGCACAAGGCGCCTCCGCTCCTTGAGCTGGACATCGGCAGCACGCGTCAGGAGATCGCCGAGCTGACCATAGGCGATGGCACAAAGGCTGCGCATCGAGCAGGGTGCGATGATCATGCCTGCCGTGCGGAAGGAACCGCTGGCGATGCTTGCGCCGATATCGCGGTGATCATGGCATTGCGATGCCAGCGCGCGGGCCCGTGCGGGAGCGTCCGGGTCGACCTCGCTTGCAAGGGTCCGTTCGGCCGCTGGCGATATCACCAGATGCGTCTCGATCGTGCCGCTCTCGGCCAGCCTCTCCAGGACTCTGAGTCCGATGGCAGCGCCCGAGGCGCCACTGATCCCCACAATGACGCGGTGCAGCTGGCTCAATGCGAGCTCCCTGAGCCCGGTCCGAGTCCGAGCGAAGGCCAGAGCGCATCGATACGTGCACTGACGCCTGGGGCCATTGCCATCGGCCTTCCCCATTCCCGATCAGTCTCGGGCGGCAGCTTGTTGGTGGCGTCGATGCCGAGCTTGCCGCCCAGGCCCGGCTTCGGCGAGGCGAAATCGAGATAGTCGATCGGCGTATCGGAGAGGGTGATGAGGTCGCGGCTGGCGTCGCTGCGGGTCGCGACCGCCCACATCACTTGCGCCCAGTCGCGCGGGTCGATGTCGCCATCGACGACGATCACGAGCTTGGTGTAGCTGAACTGCGGCAGCAGCGACCACAGGCCGAGCATCAGCCGCCGCGCCTGGCCGGGGTAGCGCTTGTCGATTGCGACGACGGCGATGCGATAGGAGCAGGCCTCCGGCGGCAGCCAGACGTCGACCACCTCGGGAAACTGCCGCTGGAGGAGCGGCAGGAACAGGACGTTCAGCGCTTCGCCGATCCGCGAGGGCTCGTCCGGCGCCCGGCCGGTGAAGGTCGAGAGGTAGACCGGAGCCCGCCGCATCGTCACAGCGGTGACGCGCATGACCGGGAAGGGTTCGACCGCATTGTAGTAGCCGGTATGGTCTCCGAACGGGCCTTCCGGCGCCGTCTCGTCAGGCGAGACCAGGCCCTCGATGACGATCTCCGCATCCGCGGGGACGGACAGCGGAATGCTGACACAGGGGACGAGCGCCGGTCGCTCGCCGCGCAGCAGGCCGGAGAAGCGCAGCTCCGGAACGGTTTCAGGCAGAGGAAGAACGGCCGAGAGGATCGTGGCGGGGTCCGCGCCGATCACGACCACGACGGGCATGTCGCGGCCGAGCCGGCGCCATTTCTCGTGGTGGCGGGCGCCGCCGCGATGGGCGAGCCAGCGCAGGATCGCGCGGTCCCGCCCGAGCACCTGCATGCGATAGACGCCGAGATTGCCTTCATCCTCCCGCGAGGGCTCCGGCGGCATCGTGAGCACCAGCGGCCAGGTGATCAGCGGCGCGGCTTCGCCCGGCCAGCAGAGCTGGACCGGCAGCGCCGTCAGGTCGATCGCATCGCCCCGGAAGATCCGTTGCTGGACCGGGGCGCGCTTCGTTTCGCGTGGCCGCATCGACAGGGCGGCGCGCGCCAGCGGCAATGACTTCCACGCCTCGGCAAGTCTGCGCGGCGGCCGTGGCTCGCGCAGCTCGGCAAGGGCGCGGCCAAGCGGGAGTAGGTTCTCCCGCTCGACCCCGAGACCCCAGGCAACGCGTTCGACCGTGCCGAAGAGATTGGTCAGCAGCGGCATGGACGAAACCGTACCGTCGGCAAGAAGGGGGCGCTCGAACAGCAGGGCCGGCCCATCCTCCGCGATGACGCGACGGTGGATCTCTGTGATCTCGTGGACGACGCTGATCGGCTCGGCGATGCGCCGGAGCTGACCGTGGGCGTCGAGATAGGCGAGGAACGCGCTGAGATCGCGGAAACGGGGCAGGGTGCGGATCGGCAAGGCAAGGGGCTCCGGTTGCCGGACGATGCGCCGTTTCATTAGCGATCGTCTTTGTGCCAGAGCAACGAAGATTTCGGCTGCCGGTCCAGATTGGGGCTCGGAGGTGATCGATGTCGGATCCACAGATGACCGGGCCGGCGCCGCCGCCGCCGAGGCTGCCGCCAGGGCTGGCGCGCGCCGTCGCGCCGTTGCCGCTCGCGCCGCTACAGCCGCTGCTGGCGCTGATGCTGCATCGCATCGGGCGGCTCCATCCCGATCTCTATGGGCGTCTCGGCGAGCATGCGGACAAGCGCTTCGGCGTCGATCCGACAGACCTGCCGTTCGCCTTCGTGCTGGAGCCAAGCCTGCGCCAGCCCCGGGTGCACGCCGTGCGGGCCTTGCCGGCCGGCGTCGATGCCTGCATCCGCGGGCCTCTGGCCGGGCTCGTCGGCATGGCGGAGGGCACGCTCGACGGCGATGCTCTGTTCTTCTCGCGGATTCTCTGGGTGGAGGGCGATGTCGCGGCGGCGCTGGCCCTGCGCAACGCGATCGACGACGCGCGCATCGATTTCGGCGCCGTAATGTTCGGCCCCCTCGGCCAAAGGCTGGGCGATGTGGTGCGCAGAAAGCTGCAAGGGCGGTCCGCCGCCTCGGGAGCCGAGACATGGAGCTGATCTGCCCTGCCGGGACGCCCGCCAGTCTCGAAGCTGCCGTCGAAGCGGGCGCCGATGCGGTCTATTGCGGCTTTCGCGACGAGACCAACGCGCGCAACTTTCCGGGTCTCAATTTCTCTCGCGAGGAGCTGCGCAAGGGCATCGCCTTCGCCCATAGGCGTGGCGTCAAGGTTCTGGTTGCGATCAACACCTTCGCGCGTGCGGGGGCGTTCGGCCTCTGGCAGGAGGCGATCGACGATGCGGTGGCGGCCGGCGCGGACGCGCTGATCCTCGCCGACCTCGCGACGCTCGACTACGCGCATCGCCGGCACCCCGGCCAGAGACTCCATGTCTCGGTCCAGGCCGGCGCGGCCAATCCCGACGCGATCCGCTTCTATGCCGAGACCTTCGGAGCGCAACGCGTCGTGCTGCCTCGCGTGCTGAACGTGATGGAGATCGCCTCGATCGTGCGCGAGACCTCCTGCGAGACGGAGGTCTTCGTCTTCGGCGGTCTTTGCGTGATGGAGGAGGGGCGATGCTCGCTCTCTTCCTACGCCACCGGCCAATCGCCGAACATGAACGGCGTCTGTTCGCCTGCGAGCCATGTGGCCTATTCCGAGCGCGACGGGCACATCCTCTCCACGCTGGGCGGCTTCACCATCAACAGCTTCGGCAAGGGTGAGCCGGCGGGCTATCCGACCTTGTGCAAAGGGCGTTTCGCCACGCCCAAAGGCTCCGGCTACATCTTCGAGGAGCCCGTCAGCCTCGACGCGGCCCTGATGCTGCCGGCACTGCGCGATGCCGGCGTGACCGCCTTCAAGATCGAAGGCCGACAGCGCGGGCGCGCCTATATCGCGGGCGTGGTGCGCTCCTTCCGCAAGATCCTCGCGGCGATCGACGAAGGCCGCAGCCCACCTGCGGTCAGCCTGGCGGCCATGGCCGAAGGGCAGGCCAGCACGGTCGGCGCCTATCGCAAGGGCTGGCGTTAGGCCCGCAAAGGAACAGGCGATGCAACTGACCCTTGGACCCGTGCCCTATCATTGGTCGCCGGAGCGCTGGCGGGATTTCCATTATCGCGTCGCGGATGAGGCGCAGGTCGACGCCGTGGTCGTCGGCGAGGCCGTCTGCTCGAAGCGGGCGCCCTTCAAGCAGGAGCATATCCCCGCCGTGGTCGAACGGCTGGAGGCGGCGGGCAAGCGCGTGCTGCATTCCAGCCTGATCCTGATCTCGCTGCCGCGCGAACGCCGCCAGACCCGCGAGCTGATAGAGAGCGACGAGGCCGAGGTGGAGATCAACGACCTGACCTGCCTGGGCGGGCTGGCACCGAGGCCGTTCGCGGTCGGCCCCTTCGTCAACGTGTACAACGAGGCGGCCGCCGGGTTCCTGGCCGAGCGCGGCGCGACGCGCATCTGCCTGCCCCCGGAATTGCCGCTGCCCGCGGTC
Organism: Allobosea sp. Root670; assembly: GCF_001429415.1. Lineage (NCBI taxonomy): Bacteria > Pseudomonadati > Pseudomonadota > Alphaproteobacteria > Hyphomicrobiales > Alloboseaceae > Allobosea > Allobosea sp. Root670. Next base: position 157,894 of record NZ_LMJU01000015.1, read on the forward strand.
GCGGCCATCTCGGCGGCCGTGCCGCAGCTCGCGACGGAGGTCTTCGCTTTCGGCAAGGTGCCGCTGGCGATCTCGGCGCGCTGCTATCACGCGCGTGCCCACAAGCTGACCAAGGATAATTGCCGCTTCGTCTGCGAGAAGGATCCGGACGGCATGCCCGTCAAGACGCTCGACGGCGCCGGGTTTCTCTCCGTGAACGGGGTGCAGACCCTGTCGGCTAGCTGCGCCAGCCTGTTGACCGACATTCCCGCCTTGCGTCGTGCCGGTGTTGCCTCGCTGCGCCTCTCTCCGCAGGACTGCGACATGGTCGCGGTCACACGATTGTTCCGCGACGTCGTCGACGGGCGGAGCGAGCCGGAGGAAGCCGAGAGGCTGCTGGGTGAAATCTATCCGGATGTGCCGTTCTCCAACGGTTTCCTGCACGGGATGGCCGGCCATATCCATGCGGGGCAGAGCTGCGCATTGCGCTGAGCGCCGGGAAGCGGGAGGGAGCCTGTCATGAAAGCCGGTCATGAGGGAGACGCCGACCACACGTTCGAGCCCATCGCGGTGACGACCTCGGCGAGCCAGCTGATCTGCCGATTGCGGCGGGTGCTGCGTCCGGAAGATTTGGATTGCGCTTGCCGCGAAACGCTGAACGGGGCGCTCGCCCGCTTCGACGAGCAGGAGCGTCGACGCGAGACGCGCCGGCGGGTCGCCGCAGCGCGCGAGCAAAAGGAGCGCATCGCCTCGATCCTGCATTTCCTGTCGGAGCTCGATGCCGTCACCGAAGCTGAGAGCGACCGAACCGTCTTCGAGGAGTTCGCGCTGCTGTTCGTCGAGATCACGCGCAGCGCGGATGCGGCGGTTTCGGCGCTGCGCGGCCTGTAGGCCTTTCAATCCCGCCCCATCTTTGCGCTATCGCAAATTCGGACCGGCTCCATCCGGCTAGTGTTGCGGTGCAGCGAGAAACCGATGAGTTCGCTGCGGTGATGGAGAAGTCAGATGTTCAGGACTGTTCTAACCGGCGCGTTGATGGCTTTGGCGATCGCTGGCGCGAATGCCGCCGAGGTCGAAGTCAAGATGCTCAACAAGGGCGCCGCCGGCGCCATGGTGTTCGAGCCTGCGCTCGTGAAGATCGCGCCGGGCGACACCGTGAAGTTCGTCCCCACCGACAAGAGCCACAACGCCGAGAGCATCGCCGAGATGATGCCGGCCGGCGCGGAGCCCTTCCTCGGCAAGATGAACGAGCAGGTCGATGTCACCTTCAAGGAAGCCGGCGTCTACGGCATCAAGTGCAAGCCGCATTACGGCATGGGCATGGTCGCGTTGATCGTGGTCGGCGAGCCGACCAACCTGGAAGCCGCCGGCGCCGCCAAACATCCCGGCAAGGCCAAGCAGGTCTTCGCCGATCTGGTCGCCAAGGCCAATCAGGTCGCCAAGGCGCAGTAGCTCGAACCCCGACAACCGGGCGCGGCCGGCTCTCTCCCGGCCGGGAAGGAGGGAGCCCATGGCACCCATACCGCGACTGCGGGCCTATGACGGGCCCGCTTTTCTGTCTTACGGCTTTCGGCCGTTCTTTCTCCTGGCCGCGCTGCAGGCCGGCCTGACGATGCTGGTCTGGCTGCCTTTCGTCACCGGCCATCTCGCCGTGCCGACAGCTTTTGCGCCGGTGGATTGGCATGTTCACGAAATGCTCTTCGGCTACCAGGCGGCGGCCATTGGCGGCTTTCTCCTGACGGCCATCCCGAACTGGACCGGGCGCCTGCCTGTCCTTGGCCGGCCGCTTCTGGTCCTCGTGCTCGCATGGCTCGCCGGGCGGCTCGCAGTCTCGACCTCAGCCCTGATCGGTTGGCGCCTGGCGATGGCGATCGACGCGCTGTTCCTGCTGCTGCTTGCCGCCGCCGCTGCCCGCGAGATCGTGGCGGGCCGCAACTGGCGCAACCTCAAGGTCGTGGTCCTGATCGCGCTTCTGCTGGCGGCGAATCTCGCCTTCCATCTCGAAGCGGGGTCGACCGGGCGCGCCGATGTCTCCCGTCGTTTTGCGATTGCTGCCGTCCTGATGCTTGCCATGCTGATCGCGGGCCGCATCGTGCCGAGCTTCACGCGCAATTGGCTGGCGCAGCGCGGCGAGGGGCGTCTGCCGGTTCCCTTCGGGGCGTATGACAAGGCGGTACTCGCCGGGGGCGGCGTCGCGCTGATCTGCTGGGTCGTCGTGCCAGATGCTTTCGTGACCGGCGTCGTGCTGATGCTGGCAGCGGGGCTTCACCTCTTCAGGCTGGCGCGCTGGGCTGGCGATCGGACCTGCCGCAACCCTCTGCTGGTTATCCTGCATGTCGGCTATCTCTTCGTGCCGATCGGCTTCGCGCTGACGGCCCTTGCGAGCCTCGGGGTTATCGCTTTCGCTGCCGGCACCCATGTCTGGACCGCAGGCGCCTTCGGGACGATGACCCTCGCGGTGATGTCGCGCGCCAGCCTCGGGCATACCGGCCGTCCTCTGATCGCCACCGCCGCGACGCAGCTTTGCTGTGTGCTCGTCGTCATCGGCACCGTGGCGCGGGTCTGCTCGGCGTTCGGCCATGGCCCGGTCGCGCTGCTGCATGTCGCGGGACTGGGCTGGTCTCTGGCCTTCCTGATCTTCGCTGTGGCCTACTGGCCCGTCCTCACAGGGGCGCGCGTCGCTCCGAAGGCGCCTGCCGCCGCGCAGAGCGCCTGATTCAACCGCAGCCGCCTTCGTGGCGTCGCGGATCGTCCAGGATCGGCCAGAAGCCCATCCGCCATGTGTCGAAGGACGCTGACCAGAGCCAGGCGGAGAGCGCATAGTGCAGCCCAAGCGTGCTGGCGCCACGCCGAGCTCGGGCAGGACGCGCATCGCCGCTGCGGCTGCCATCAGCGCCAATGCTACCTTGGCGGTTGGCGGCAACTCGAGATCGCGCCCGCTATGGCGCAGGCCCGCAATCACGAAGACCGCCATCACCGCCAGCCCGAGCGCCCCGACGGACAGCAGGTGCAGTCCGGTTCCCGGGGCGACCGGGGCGCCGAGGCCGGCCAGCCCTAGCACCAGAAAACCAAGGCCGCCGCTGGCGTTCGCCGCTGCGAGCGCAAGGACTTCCATGCGGACGGCGCGGCCGATGAACCACTCCGCCAGCCTGTCAAAGAAGGCGGCTGCCGCGGCGAGCGCGAGCCAGACGGGTACAGTGGAGTTGGGGGCGGCGAGCGCGGCGACGAGCTGGAGCCCCACCAGCCCGGCGGTCAGGTTCTGGCGGCCGGGATAGGGCCGGCAATGCGTCGTCTCGCCGCTGGGGTCCAGCGCGTGGTTCACGACCACGACGTTGATGCGGGCGATGGCGAGCGAGAGAAACACCAGGAAAACGGCGAGCGCCGCGTGCAGCAGCCGCCCTGACAAAGCCGTCTCGCCCAGGAGCCAGGCCACGCGGATCGAGAACCCCAGCAGCGCGAACAGCGTGATCCAGACGGCGAAGGAGCAGTGGCGGGTGGTGCGCCGTTCGATCAGCGGCCAGGTGACATAGGCCAGCAGCAGGGCGAGGAAGGCGAGGTCGGTCAGCGCCGCCGGGATGATCAGGGCATCGGCGCCGAGGAAGCCGATCAGCCGCCCCGGCAGCCAGAGGGCGAGCAGGAGCAGGAGCGCACGGCCCTGGCGCGGGCTTGGTGTCCGTCCATTCCGGCATGGCCGAGCCGAGGAAGCCGGCGAATGCTGCGCCATAAGTTCCGAAGATCATCTCATGGGCGCGCCACTGCCCGGCCGGCACTGGCGGGCGAAGGGCAGGTCGAAGGCGAAGACCGTCACCCAAAGGAGTGGCAGCAGCACCGCATGAGCTGCGGCCACGGGAACGAACAGCTTCAGCGCTTCCGTGAGCAGCGGATGGTCCGGTGAATGTCGGGTCATGTCACTGCCTGTCGCCATCGAACAGGTCCGCGAAGGAGGGGTCTTGCATCCAGGCCTGCACGGTCTCGAATACGGAACGGTCGTCGCGCTGGCTCGGCGCGCCGTCGAGCGTACGCTCTGCGACGATACCTTCCTGCTGGCCGGAGAGCACGACGATGCGATGGGCCAGCCTCACTGCCTCTGCGAGGTCGTGGGTGACGAAGAGGGCGGAGAATTTTTCCCGAGCTGAAGCGGCGATGATCAGGTCCTGCAGGGCGCGCCGCAATCCGACGTCGATCGCCGTGAAAGGCTCGTCGAAATAGACGATCTCGGGGTTGGTCGCGAGGTCAGCCCGCTACTTCACGTTCTCGGCGAGCCGCTTCAGCGCAGGCGCATCGCAGACCAACAGCTTCTGCCGACCGCCCTCCACCAGTCCCATCGTTTCCCAGGCGCTGAGGATGCGCGAGACCGTGTGAAGGGTCGTTCCGGTCATTTCGGCGATGTCGCGGCGGGAAATAGGAAAATCGACGCGCATGCCGGCTTCATCGCGTTTTCCGGCCTGCTCTATCAGCCTCAGCACGGCATGGGCGACGCGGCGCTCGACCTCCTCCGTCGACATCTCGCGGATACGGGTATGAGCTTCGTCGAGTCGTTGGCCGATGGTCCGGATGGCGTTCATCGCCAGATGCGGATTGTCCTCGACGAAGCTGTCCCAGGATTCGCTCGGCCAGGCCGCCACGAGGCTATCGACTGCCGCCGTCGCGGTGCCCGGATAATCCGAACGGCTGAGCGCGCGCGTGAAGCCGAACAGATCGCCGGGATGGACGACCCTGACGATGATCTGCTGGCCGTCGCGCGTCACCTGCGTCACCTTCAGCCGGCCATGTAGCAGGAGGTAGAATGCCGTGGCCGGATCGCCCTGCTCGAACACCGCCTCGCCCTGAGGAATGCGCCGTGCGCTGGCCTTCACGGTCATGCGGTCGAGCTGGGCGTCGCTCATGGCCGCGAATAGCGGGATGCTGCGCAGCACGCTGCGATCCAATGCCAAGATGCTGTTCCCTATGGGCGGATTGAAAAGTGCCCGCGTCCAACCTTTGCGCGGGCGTTATGCGAGATAAGACCGCAATCGCTGGAGTGCTTCAAGTGCGTCACGATGGCCCGGCCAGCGCGATCCTGACGCCTGCCAGCACGCAGATGACGGTCGCATAGGCGATGAGCGCTCCGGCCAGCTTGGGGCTTTCGCGCTGCAGCCGCATGAAACCCAGCACAATGAGCATGACCTTCGCGAGGCTGAGGGTCGCGATAGCCGGACCGCGAATGCCGGAACGCAGGGCGACCGCTGCGATCAGGCTCAGGCCCGTTGCGGCGAAGAGGCCGGCGAGGACGACCGGGAGCGGGAGGGCACGGGATGATCGCATGTCAGCCGAGATAGATGACGGGGAGGATCAGCAGCCAGACCAGATCGATCAGGTGCCAGATCGTCGTGGCGCCGGCGACATGGTTCGGAACCGGCCGCACGGCGACGAGAAGCAGCAGGCCGGCGATGAACAAGACGTGGACGAAGTGGAAGCCAACGATGAGCATGTAAAGCTCGCCGAGGCGCCCTTCCATCGCCGCTATCGGCGGCAGCTCATGGGAGAGCGCCACGACCTTGAGGGCGCAGAAGATCAAGCCTCCGAGAGCGGCGGCACCGAGATTGGCACGTGGCTGTCGCCCAAACGCAGCTCTGGCCGCGAAGAAGCCGCTGGAGATGAGGGCGACCGTCGCTGCGCCTGCAAAAGGGAGATGGAGCGTCTCGCGCAATGCGGCCAGAGCCGCCGGATCGAGCGCTCCGAGCAGCAGGAAAGCGCCGAGCAGCGCGCCAAACACGAGGAGCTCGCTCCAGACGAGAATCCAGAGCAGGATCTCCATGCCGGTTTCGGCAACCGGCTCGGCGCCGTCGCGGCTGTGACTCTCGGCTGCGACGGTCATGCTGGCAGAAACCGATTCAGGCCGGCAGGCAGGCGGTCACGCCAGCTCGGTTCGCGGACGAGGCGGAAGCCGAGATTGTCCGGCGGCGTCGCCACCGAGCAGCCGCCTGCTTTCGGGTTGCGGATGAAGAAGGTCATCGGCGCGCGGTGCTGGCCCTCGACGACATAGATGCCGCAATTACTGGTCTCGCCGGTGGTCCGGCCGGCAGCGTCCTGCGAGACGCGGCGCAGGCAGGTCTGCGTCCATTCCCAGACATTGCCGGCGATATCGTAGACGCCCTGCTCGTTGGCGCCGAAGCCGCCGATCGGCCGCGGAGCGGGATCGCTCGCCGCCTTGCGATTGGCCTCGCGCTCGTAATCGGCGAGCCAGCGCCGGGCCGGGTTGCCGGCGTCGGTATCGAGACCGCGGGCATCGTCGACGAAGCGCGAGCCGGCGGCATGGGCCCATTCCCGATCGGTCGGCAGGCGCCAGACCGCGCCGGTCTCACGCGTCAGCCAGTTGGCATAGTCGGTCGCATCGGCATGGCTCACACCGGTGACGGGCAGGTCGCCACGCGCTGCCGGGCTGTCGAGACGCTTGCAGGCGCCGGCGGCGATGCAGCGCGCATAGTCGGCGACCGTCACTTGATAACGCATGATCTCGAGCGGCTGCGTGATCCGGACAGTGACACGCGGCGCATCGACCGGGCGGCCGTCGCGGCTGTATTCGCCGTCGAGCCGGTGCAGCAGCGCCGTGGGGGGCACGATCGCCGTCTGCGGCAGCGGAGAGCCGGGAGCCGGCCGGCGAACCGGTGCGGCCAGCAGAAGGGCAGCAGCTCCGGCCAGGAGCATGAGGCCGAGCGAGGTCGTCAGCCCCGGCAGCGTCGGGCGCAGCGTGGTGGCCATGATCGGAATCCCCATCGGGAAGAAGGGCCTCCCCGCCGAATGGCGGGGAGGCGGGGATTGGTCAGATGCCGGCCGGGGCCAGGATCTGCTTCATCAGGTCGTCGTTCCACTCGCCCTCGACCTTGAAGTGTCCGGCGGCGCCGAGCTCGAAGGCCTCGATCAGGTTGTGGTTGACATAGGCGTAGATGCCCGGCTGCAGGAAGGTATAGAGCGCCGCGCCCGCGCAGCCGCCTGGGATGAACCAGGTCTCCAGGTCGCGCTCCGGCGGGTTGCGGAACTTGCCGGTGGCCCAGACATAGTCGCCGTGCCCGCCGATCAGGTGAGGCCGCGTGTCGCGATTGGCTTGCGAATGCACGATCAGCACGGTCTCGCCGACTTTGGAGGTGAGTGCGTTCTTGCCGGTCAGAGCACCGACCTTGCCGTTGAAGACGACATGGGTCGGGGTCAGCGTCCGCATCGCCTTGACGACATCCTCATGCGACTCGCCGACGCTGGCATAGCGCTTGAACTTGCCGTTCTCGTCGCGCGGCACATAGAAGTCCTGCTCGCCGACATAATAGACCTTGTCATATTTCAGGGCCTTGCCCTGGCCGTCCTTCAGCCCGTCGCGCGGCAGCACCATGATGGCGCCGTTCATGCCCGCCGTGACGTGCCAAGGCACCATGCCGGGAGGGGCGCAGTGGTAGACGAACACGCCCTGCCGGGTGGCCTTCCAGCGCAGCACGACCCGCTCGCCGGGGTTGACCTCGGTCAGGCCGCCACCGCCGAGCGCACCTGTCGACGAATGGAAGTCGATATTGTGCATCAGCTCGTTGGTTTCGGCGTTGATCAGCGTCAGCTCGACATAGTCGCCCTCATGCACGACCATCAGCGGGCCGGGCACCGTGCCGTTGAAGGTGAAGGCGAAGGTCTCGGTACCAGCCTCGTCTAGGACGATCTTCTTCTCGTGGATCGTCATCTCGAATTCGACGACCTTCGGGCCACCGGTCGCGACCTGCTCGTGCGCATGCACGAAGGGGGGATCGACCAGCTTCGGCTTGATGCGCGGCAGCTTGGCGATATCGGCAGCGGTGGCCTTGGTCATCACGGCCTGCGCCCGAGCCGGCGCGGAAGCGGCCTGGACGATCGCCCCCGTGGCCGCCGCTCCCGCCAGGATGCTGCGGCGGGTCAGTTTGAGCTCTTCGCCCATGGCTTGTCTCCTTGCCCAATGACCGTTGATCTATCGGTCGTGAGGACTTTAGGAGCCTGGCGAAATCGGTCTTTGTTGCAGCACAACATCTTTGACGATCGTCGCGGGAGCCGTCACTCGGCGGCGATCATCGCCGGCTCCCAGGCCGGCTCGTAGGTCAGCGTGACCGCGACGGCTTTGACACCCTCGACGGCTCCGGCCGCCATGGCCACGGCTTCCTTCAGGAAGCCGGCGAGCGGGCAGCCGCGCGTGGTCGTCGTCATGGTGATCGCGACGGCGCCGTCGGGTGCCGCTTCGATCGCATAGATCAGGCCGAGATCGACGACGCTGCGGCCGATCTCGGGGTCGAGCACATCGCGCAACGCGATCTCGACGAGGCGTTCGAGATGAGAGCTCATCAGTGGGCACCTCCACCGCCATGGCGCACGAGCAGGCGATAGGTCGCACCCGTGGCGTCGAAATTGCCGGCCCACTCATGCTGGCGCTTGGCCAGTTCCGGGAAGAGGAAGACCGGCTCGCGGGCGAGCAGCGCGAACAGCACGTCGCCAGGCTTCAGGTCTTCGAGCGCTTCGAGGATGCGGACCATCGGCTCGGGTGGCTCGAGATCGACGAGGTCGAGCTCCTCGATGGGATCGCCCCAGGATAGCGCCGAGGGGCTGCTGCCGGTAGCGAGCCCGGCATCGGCCTGCATGCCGGCGACCGGCGAGAACAGGACCTCCCAGTCGCCGCCGTCGAGCGGATGGTCGCTGGCGGCGAAGCCGCGATTGGCCATGACCGAGAAGAGCGGCACCGGCCGGAACGGCGCGATGAGGCGCAAGGATTCGCCTGGCCCGAGCGCGCCGACGGCATCCATGATCGCCTGGAATGGCTCCTCGCCGGCCCGCAGCATCGGGCGGACATCAAGCTCTCGGACGGGCGATGCTTCCGGTTTCGACATGGACAGGTCTCCTTTCCTCGGCCCGCGCGGCCAGCAGCCGGGGGCGTTCATGCGCCGGCGGCCGGTCGGTGGCCTTGATCTGCGACAAGCGGCGGATGCCGACGAGTTCGGTGACGATACCGGCGGTGCCCGCGAGGCAAAGCGCCATGGCCAGGCGGAAGCCGGTCGGTGCCGCGATGGCGAGCGCGGCGGTGCCCAGCACGACGCCGCCATAATAGAGCAGGAACCACCAGCCGGTGCGCGGCATGGCGACGAGATCGCCGACGCGCGGTGCCGCGCCGCGCCCGAGCCGGGGTGCATAGGTTTCGAGCCAGGTCACGAAGGAGACGATCTTCACGAGCTGCGCCAGCGTCAAGCCGCCGAGCCAGCCGAAGGCGACCAGGAAGACGAGTGCCGCGATCAAGCCGTCGCCGACATGGGCGATGATGGCGATAGGTAGCAGTGCGAGCCCAAGGCCGAGCGCGCCGAAGGCCGGGATGCTGGCGAGCATGTTGATCTCCAGCGCCTTGCGCCGGCGGGCGCGATGAAGAGCGAGGATATCGCGGCCATAGAAGACGCCGGCGAGGATCAGCATGGTGAGCGCTGCCGCGATCCAGATGGCACCCGGCTCGATGCCGGCAAACGGCGTGACGAGGCCGGCGAAGGCGAGGCCGAGCCCGAGGCTCGCGAACAGCAGTACCGGCCGGACCCGCCGTATCGGCGGCTCCGGTGCCATCATGAACATGACGAAGAGCCGATAGCTGACGCCAACGGCGATCAGCCCGAGCCAGCCGCCGAAGCCGAGCAGGGCGTGGAAGGGCAGGCCATCCGGAAGCAAGGACACTGTGCCGAGCCAGTCGCCGCGGCCCGATAGCAGCGTCGTGAAGGCGGCCCCGCTCAGTGCCGTGACTGCGAGGCAGGCGAGGCCGGTGAGGACGAAGCGAGCGAACAGGGCGATCGGCCGTGCGCTCAGGAGCGTCGCCACCAGCATCAGACCGAGCAGGGAGAAGCCTGTGAGGAGAAAGGCGGCGCCGAGCGGCAGCAGATCGAGCGGAGCCTCGATCCAGCCGGCCAGCGCGGCGAAGCCGGCGCAGAGCAGGATCAGGCCCGCGACGAGCGCGAATAGCACCGGCAAGGCGAGCCGCGGGAAGGCGAGGGGGCGGGAGACCAACACCGGCACGAATTGCAGGAGCGCGCCGGCCATGGCGAGGCTGAGCCAGCCGATCGCCACGAGATGGACGAGGACGAGTGTCGCGGGCTCCGCGAGGCCGGCGGCGGGATAGCCGATGCCGGTGACGGCGAAAGCCTCGGCCGCGAGCAGGAAAGCCAGCGCGGCCGCGAAATAGCTCATCGTCCAGCGGGATAGCGATGCCATCGGCATGGCTGCGGTCTCCCGATATCGGCGGCGTCAGTGGCCGCAGGTGCAGGAATGGCCTTCGTCATGGCCGCCGCAATCGGCGTCATGGCCGTCGTCGCCGGCTTCGTTGCGACCGATCTCGACCTGCCAGATCTCCGGGCCCTGCACGATGTAGTCCCAGGAATAGGCGCCGGGATAACGTGCCTCTATCTGTCGGCGCAACGGCGCGGGATCATGGTCGTTGACGATCCTGAAGGCGTCGCCGGGGGAGAGCCGTTCCATGATGCCGAAGATCGTGGCGTGGCGCACGATCGGCGGGATGGTGCGCACGTCGAGCGGTTCGAGGGGCTGGGTCGTCATGGATTAGGCTCCGGTTGCGGCCCCGATGCGGGCGGCTCTCCAGCCTAGCGAAGCTGCCCCGGCGGCAATTTGCCGAAACGCAAACAGCGTGGCTGTGTCGGCCTCATTGTTCGAGGAAGAGCAGGACGGCGATGGCCAGCGACATCGTGATCGCGACGGCGACGCCGCCCTTCTGCAGCACGCCCATGCGGTAGAGCAGCAAAGCCATCACGATGATCGCGGGCGTGGCGACGACGAGACCCATCTGGGCATCGGTCATGACGGGCTCCTCAGAGTGCGATATCGCATAATCTGATCCGAAAGCCGGTTCCCACTTTTCGGGATCATGCTCAGGTCGCCAGGGCGCGGTAGATAGCGGGCAGGGCCGCCGGCAGACGGTCGAGCCGCGAGACCACGGCATGGGCATTGCGGCCGAAGAGATGCGGGATATAGGCGCGCGACTCGCGATCGACGGTCACCGCGAAGACGCAGATGCCGGCGCGGCGGGCCTCGATCACTGCCATGCGCGTGTCCTCCATGGCGAAGCGACCCTCGTAATGATCGATGTCGTTGGGCTTGCCATCGGTGAGAACGAGCAGGAGCTTCCGCCGGTCGGGCCTGGCCTTGAGGCCGGCAGCGGCATGGCGGATCGCCGTGCCAATGCGGGTGTAGTAGCCGGGCTTCAGTGCGGCGATGCGAGCCTCGACTGCCGGCCCCATCGCCTCGTCGAAGCGCTTCACCGTCTCGATCCGGACCCAATCGCGCCGCCGCGATGTGAAGGTCAGGATCTCGTGGCGGTCGCCACAGGCGGCCAGCCCGTGGGCGAAGACGGTCAGCGCCTGCTTCTCGACATCGAGCACGCGTAGATCGTCGAACCAGGAATCGGTCGAGAGCGAGACGTCCATCAGCGTGGTCACTGCAAGGTCGTGCGCCTGCGGCCGGCTTGCCAGATGGACGCGGTCGCTGCCGGAACCGCCAGCAGCGAGATCGGCCTGGCGGCGCACCACCGCGTCGAGATCGAGATCGGAGCCATCGATCTGGCCGCGCTGCGGCTCGCGCAGGGGCCGTAAGGCCTCGAACTGGCGGCGGACTTGGCGGACCAGTGCGCGCGTCGCCGGGTCATGCACGGACGGCTCACGTTCCTGCGCGGCCGTGGCCGCCAGCACCCTGCAATAATCTTCACGGTAGGAGGCACTGCGAAAATCCCATTCCGGATAGGTCAGGGCGCCAGCATGCGCGGTTTCGTCCATCGCCTCCGGCGGCAGGTCGAGATCGAAGCGGAAACGCGAGGCCGGCCGGCCCTTGCGCTCGCTCAGCACCAAGTCATCGAGTTCGTCGGCCGCCTCGGGATCGTGCTCCTCGCTGTCATCGGAGGGGCGATCAACAGCGACCATCTCCGACATCGCCAGGATCTTCTCGAAGCGATTGAGGATGAAGGGGCTGCGCTCGCGCCATTCCTCAGCCGTCTCGTCACGGCTGGCGGCATAGGCCTTCATCTGCTCCTCGGCCTTGGCCGAGGCCGGTAGCGACTGATCCTCGTCGAGGCGCCGGGAGCGGAGGGGAGCAATGACGCTCACCAAGGGCCAGAGCGGCACGCCGAGAGCCGGCAGATAGCCGGCGGGAGCGACAGCCTGCCAATCCGCCGGGGACATGTCGACCGCCTCGCCGCGCAACAGCCCGCAGATCAAGGCCTCCACCTTTGCCTCCGTCGCTGGCAAGCCCTCGCGACGCCGGCTGGCGAGCAGGGCATCGGCCAACCGGCGATAGACCGGGACGAGGCCGGGAAAGACCTTGAGAACCGTCGCGACCAACGCGCGTGCTGCAGCGATCAGCGCCAGGTCGCGCCGAAGCGGATCGGCCAGCATGACGGGAGCGGGAGGTACCGCGGCCATGGCGGCAGCGAGCCAGACATAGAGGTCGCGATTCAATCCGGGCTGCGGAAACAACGCGATCTGTGCCGGCAGTTGCAGGCTATCCGGCGTGCGCACGGCCTGAGCCAACCTTTCCTCCCCGAGGCCGACACGCTGGCGCAGATTGAGCCGGTGGCTGGCGGCGCGCTCGCGGGCCGGGACGATCCTGACTCCGGGCTCGCCGCCGAAGCCGCGGAAGCAGACGGCGAGCGTCGGCGCCACGCTTGCCAATGTCACTGCGGCCTGCGGATGGTGCGGCAAGCTCGCGGTGTCGCCGACCAGCCTGTGCCAGAAGCGCCCGACCGTCTCTTCCAGTTCGAGGAAGTCCAGCACAGCAGCCCCCTAGGTGAGAACAGCGCGGGCGACCTCGACCAGCCCGGCGCGGACCTCCGGCTCGTCGGTCAACGGCTCGATAATGGCGGCCATGACGGCCTCCTGCCGGGGCAGGCCGGCGACGATCAGGCTCGCGGCATAGACGACAAGGCGGGTCGAGACCCCCTCCTCGATGTCTTGCCCCTTGAGCGTGCGTAAGCGGCGAGCGATATCCACCAGCGGCGCGACCGCGGCCTCGTCGAGACCGCTTTCCTGCGCGGCGACGGCGATCTCCTGTTCGCGCGGCAGAAAATCGAAGCTGATCGAGACGAAGCGCTGGCGGGTCGAGGGCTTCAGGTTCTTGAGAAGGTTCTGGTAGCCGGGATTGTAGGAGACTGCGATCATGAAGGAGGCGGGGGCCACCAGCAGCTCGCCGGTGCGCTCCAGCGGCAGGATGCGCCGGTCGTCGGTGAGGGGGTGCAGCACTACCGCCACGTCCTTGCGGGCCTCGACGATCTCGTCGAGGTAACACAGCCCGCCTTCGCGCACGGCCCGCGTCAGGGGCCCGTCGACCCAGACGGTCTCGCCGCCCTTGAGGAGGTGGCGGCCGGTGAGGTCGGCGGCGGAAAGGTCGTCATGGCAGGCGACCGTGAACAGCGGCAATCCGAGCCTGGCGGCCATATGGGCGACGAAGCGGGTCTTGCCCGAGCCGGTCGGCCCCTTCAGCAGCAGCGGGAGACGCCGCTCCCAGGCCTTCTCGAACAGGAAGCGTTCGTTGCCGGACGTCGTATAGGCGGGGATGTCGATGGTGTCGGCCAAGGCGGAAATCGGCGGGCGCGTGATCATGTTCATTGCAGGCGTCCAATACAGTCAGGAGGGCATAGGCCCGCCGGCCCGATGACCGGCGGGTTTCGGTGTCATTCCCCCGGCTGAGCGAGGGCGTGCGGCTCCGCACTACGCTCCCGGCGGGGCACCAGCACCGCCCAGACGAACATCAGCGCCGAGATCACCACCACCACGCCGGAGCCGAGACGGATCCAGTAGAACAGGGCGATCTGATCCTGCACGTCCATGAAACTCTGGCCGAGGACACGCTGGAGATGGGCCTGGACGACGCCGGCGAAGGTCAGCGCGAAGGTCATCACCGACATGGCCGTGCACATCAGCCAGAAGCTGGCGATCGAGAGCCACTGGTTATAGGGCGCCCGGCCCTTCAGCTCGGGGATTGCATAGGCCATCATCGCAAGGTTCAGCATCACATAGGCGCCGAAGAAGGCGAGATGGCCATGGGCGGCGGTGAGCTGCGTGCCGTGGGTGTAGTAGTTCACCGAGGACAGCGTATGCAGGAAGCCCCAGACGCCGGCGCCGAAGAAGGCCATCACCGAGCAGCCGATCGACCAGAGCAGGGCGGCCTTGTTGGGATGGTTGCGGCCGGCCTTCCAGGTCATCTGGAACGTGAAGATCACCATGGTGAAGAAGGGGGCGACCTCCAGCGTCGAGAACAGCGAGCCGATCCACTGCCAGTACCCGGGCGCGCCGATCCAGTAATAGTGGTGGCCGGTGCCGAGGATGCCGGAGAACAGGGCGAGTCCGACGATGACGTAGAGCCACTTCTCGACGACCTCGCGGTCGACGCCGTTGAGCTTGATCATCAGGAAGGCCAGGACCGATGCCATGATCAGTTCCCAGACGCCCTCGACCCAGAGGTGGATGACGTACCACCAGTACATTTTGTCGAGCGCGAGGTTGGCCGGATTGTAGAAGGCGAAGAGGAAGAAGATCGCCAGGCCCCAGAGGCCGAAGAGCAGGATGTTGGTGACGGTGGTCTTGCGACCCTTCAACGAGGTCATGGTGATGTTGAACAGGAACATCAGTACGACGACGACGATGCCGACCTTGATCGCGAAGGGCTGTTCGAGGAATTCGCGCCCCTCATGGATGTGAAAGAGATAGCCGACGACGGTGACGCCGGCGGCGATGAAGAAGATCCAGAACTGAGCTATGGCCAGCTTCGGGCTGTAGAGTTCGGTCTGCGCTTCCTCGGGCAAGAGGTAATATGTCGAGCCCATGAAGCCGAGCAGCAGCCAGACCACCAGGGCGTTGGTATGGATCATCCGCACGATGTTGAATGGCAGGACGACCGACAGCGTGTTGGGCAGGACATAGATCAGCCCCGCGACTAGTCCGAAGGTGACTTGCGCGGCGAACAAGGCGAGCGCGCCGTAGAAATAGAGCATCGCGACGCTCTGGGTCTGGTATCTCATCGTATTGTAGCATGGCATGGCTCTCTCCTGTCGCGATGTCTCAGCCGGCATCGTTGGGCGGCCAGTTCTGGGTCTTGATCCGGCTCGTCCATTCCAGGAAATCGGCGAGATCGTTGAGTTCCTTCTCGGTCAGGTTGAATTGCGGCATCTGGCGCCGGCCCTCGATCCCGGTCGGCTGGGCCGCCATCCAGGCCTTCAGGCTTTCGCGGGCGCCGGCCGGGTCCTTGTCGCCGCCATAGCGCTTCCAGACATTGCCGAGCTCGGGGGCGAAATAGGCGCCCTCGCCGAGCAGCGTGTGGCAGTTGATGCAGGAATTGCGTTCCCAGACATGCTTGCCGCGGGCGACGGCCGGGGAGAGCGTCGACTCGTCGGTGGACTTCGTCCGCATGAACCAGTGGCTATGGGCCGTGAGCCCGACGAAGATGGCGAAGAAGAAGATCGATCCGCCGTAAAAGACATTTCGGGCTCCCGCCTTTGTCAGACGTTCGGCCATGCGTTCACCCTTCTGTTGCGCCTCCCGCGAGGCGGCGCCGGCATCGCCGGCTCTGGACCCTCCGATCAGGCAGGGATGGCCGGTCATATCGGCCAAGGCGGCCGGCCTCTTTGCGCTTGGGCAAACAATCCGCCGAGGTCGGCGATCCCGGCTCGATCGCGTCGAGTGGTGCGGCGTCGCCGATCAGTAGGAATCCGGGGTGCCTGTGCGGGCCGTGGCCAAGCTGACCAGGGCAGTTACGTTCCGAACCAGCAGTTCCCGCCTGCCGCCGCCGATGATGCGCTGCCGCTCCCAATGCGTGAGAATGCGGGATGCGCTGTGCAAGGTGGTTCCCGTGAGCGCGCCGATGTCCTGGCGCGTGATCGGAAAATCGACCCGAATGCCCTCGTCGTCCTGCCGACCGGCCTGATCGATCAGGCGCAGGACGAGATGGGCGATGCGGCGGGAGACATCGAGAGAAGCCATCTCGATGAGCCTGTCGTGGCTGACGGCCAGGCGGCGTTCGAGAACCTCTAGTAGCCCGATGGTCAGGCCCGGCATGTCGTGCAGGAACCGGCCCCAGGTCTCGATGGGCCAGACGGCGAGGGTGCAGTCGCGCAGTGCGATGGCGGTGGCGGTCTGCCTGCGTCGCGTTCCGCTAGCCGGCCCGAAAGGCTCGCCCGGATGAGCGATCCGCAGGATGACGGCGTTGCGATGCCTGCCGGCCCGCGAAAGCTTCACATGCCCGGACAGGATCAGGAAGAATTCGCCGACCGGCGCTCCTTCGGAAAATGCGCACTCGTCTCTCGCCAGATGCCGCAACGACGCCGCCGACGCGATAGCGCTCCGCTCCGCCTCGGACAGCGCCGCAAAGATCGGCAGCCTTCTCAGATTCTGGGGAGTGAATGTCATGACCGCGTAAACAGGATGTCCGGCGCCGCCAGGGGCGGCCGGATGCCGAGGGCAAACCAAGGCGAGCTTTCCGTGCTTCGGAGCGCTGCCTACGACCTCAGCTAGTCGATTCGGTATGAGGCATGTTTGCGCTGCAGCAAACTCGGCGGTCGAAATCTGCGTTGGATTCGCTTTCCATCACGCGCCTGTCCGGCAAGCTATCGCACCAAAGATCGTGCCGGGAGGGGCGGGGATTCGAAGGATTCGAACGGGTCAGTTTGCGCTACATCAAACTCAGCTCACAAAACGGGCGGGTCAGCGCCTGTGAAGTCTTTACAGAGGCGCTTCTTGGACGCGTCCTATGCCGAGTTGCGCACATTCGAGCAGGAGCAGCAGGTTGCGCCGGGCGTGGTCGTCACGCGCACCGGAGGCCATACCCCGGGGCACAGCGTGGTCCGCATCGCATCCGGTAGCGACAGGCTGATGTTTGGTGGTGATGCCATCTTCCCGGTCTCGTTCGACCATCCCGAATGGGATATCGGTTTCGAACACGATCCCGAGGAGGCGACCCGCGTTCGGCTGCAAGCTTCACGTTGGGACAGATAACTTCGGTCGCGAGACGCACTTGCATCGGCATCGTCGGCCGGAAGGTGAGGCTGTCTCGGAAGCACAGTCCTGACCTTCTTCGATCGTGGCACGGCATTTCACTTCCCTAAGTGGAGCAAAGCATTTAATCCAACCGTGTGCTTAGAACGTAAATTCGGCAGACACAGACATTGTGGCACGGACCGACAAGACCACGCCTCCGCGCCCCATCCAAGGGACGAATTACCACGAGAATAAACACGGCATACTCGTTGCTCTGAACGGTTTGCAATGAGGGGTTTGGGCCAAAATGAGACGAAACGAGCCATTCTGGTGCCACCAAGCCTGCGACGCTTTTGAATTGAATGCGGCGGGGCCTAACTGGTTATGAATTCCCCCTTGCAGGAAATTCTGAAGAAGTCGCGCAACTCCTTTTTGGCGATCATGGCGCTCAGCGCTGCGGTCAACATCCTGAGCATTTCTGGGTCAATTTTTATGCTCCAGGTCTATGACCGCGTGCTTTCAAGCAAATCGGTTCAGACACTGATTGCGCTGTTCATAATAGTCGTCGTTTTGCTTGGATTCCAAGCCTTGTTCGATTCCATTCGTATCAGAATGGTTTCTCGAATTGGTCACATGGTTGACCATGCTGTCGCTGCTTCAGCCTTCCGCGCCAATGCATCCCTGCTACAACAAGGGCGCGATCCAAATATCAGGCTCACACCGCTCCGCGACCTCGACACAATCCGCTCATTTATTTGTAATCCCGGTGCCATGGCCTTGTGCGATCTGCCTTGGATACCGATCAACATCATCGTCATCTACCTGTTTCATCCTCTCCTCGGGTATCTGACGATACTCGGAGCTATGATAATCGCAGTCATCACACTCGTTGGTCATATGAGAACAAGAGGCAGCGTGGCCTCCTCGAATTCAAAGGCCGTTGTCAGGCAAAATGTCATCGATGAGAGCATCTCTGGGTCAGAAATACTGGAGACAATGGGCCTGTATGGCCGAGTCGAAAGACTGTTTCTAAAGGCAAATCAGGAATTCCTTTCAGCCAACCTGAAATCATCCGATGTCTCAGTAAACTTCTCATCCACGGCACGCGCCTGCCGACAGGCTCTTCAGTCATCCGTCCTTGCCCTCGCTGCCTATCTGGCCATCCGTCAGGAGATCAGTGCAGGCGTCATCGTCGCGGCAAGCATTCTGTCTTCACGAGCCCTGGCCCCGATCGACGCGGCAATCGCCAACTGGAGGCCATTTGTTACGGCAATGGCCGCACGTGCCCGCCTGAAGATATCCGCAAAGCTTCAAAGCCTGCCCCAGCCTCAAACGGATTTGCCGCTTCCCGAGCAGTCGATAGCCTGCGAAGGCGTGATTATCGGCCCGCCCGGCTCCCAGGAAATTACACTTCGCAACATCAGCTTCGCGCTGACAGCCGGTGATGCGGTTGGCCTCATTGGTCGCTCCGGGGCCGGAAAAAGCTCGCTGGCGAAGGCACTGGTCGGAGCCTGGACTCCCATGAAGGGGATCATCAGCGCCGATGGCGCTCCCCTTGATCAGTACAAAACCGAAGCCCGTGGAGCCTTCATCGGCTATTTACCGCAGAGCGTCGATCTCTTCAGCGGCACGATCGCAGAGAACATTTCCCGCTTCGATCCTGAGCGACGGGATGAAGATGTCATTGAGGCAGCCAGGATGGCTGGCGTCCATTCGCTCGTGCTGAGCCTCCCGCAAGGCTACGATACATCGATCGGCGCGAAGGGAACGCGCTTATCAATTGGACAGCGCCAGCGAATTGGCTTGGCAAGGGCTTTGTACAAGAAGCCCTTTGTCCTGGTGCTCGATGAGCCGTATTCCAACCTCGACGGTGAGGGAGAAGCAGCCCTCAATGACGCGATCCTGGTCACGAGAAGAGGTGGTGGAATCGTCGTCCTGATCGCTCACCGGCATAGCGCTTTGCGCTCAGTGAACAAGCTGCTGGTGATCGATGACGGCATGCAAGTCGATTTCGGGCCGAAGGATGATGTGCTGTCCCGGTTATACGGCACCTCAGCCTCTCCGCCTTTCCCTGCACAAATCTCCCATGCCGCCGCGTCTCGGCAGAATGAGACGGTCATTGCCTTGGGAACGAAACTCTCTCCAGAGCGCGGGTGAGTGTAGATGAAACCTGAATGGGAAGATTCGGTTCTTCGGTCTCTTCAGAGCCATGGCCGCTACGGCGGCATTGCTTTGCTCGCGCTCGTTCTCGGTTTGGGGGGCTGGACGAAATACACTTCAATTTCCGGTGCGGTCGTCGCTTCGGGACAAGTCGTCGTGGAGACGGATGCCAAGAAGGTGCAGCACAAGGATGGCGGCATCGTCAGCGAGATCAAGGTTCGAGAAGGCGCACTCGTCCAAGCAGGGGAGTTGCTCATCCGGCTCGATGACACCTCGGTGAAGGCCGATCTGCAAATCGTACGAAAACAGATTAATGAACTGATGGCTATCGAGGCGCGTTTGTTGGCCGAGCGGGATGGCGTGGCCGAACTGCGTTTTCCGGTCGATCTGGAAGCTCAAATGAACTCCGACACTGATGCTGCGGCATCAGTGCAGGGGCAAACAAGAATTTTTGCGAGCAGCGCGCTCCTGCGCAGGAATCGCCGCGACCAGCTACTTGAACAGATCAATCAGCTTGAGGCGACAATCGAGGGACTGACCGTACAGCGACAATCCCGAGCAGACGAGCTTGTCCTGCTCGACCACGAGTTGACGGGTGTCCAGGAGCTATATCGCAAGAGCCTCATCTCGCTTACGCGGCTGACTGCCTTGCAGAGAGATCGCACGAGGCTGGATGGAGAGCGTGGCAAACTTATCGCCGACATTGCGTCGATCAAGGGGTCGATTGCCGAAAAGCGTGTTGCAATGCTCAGGCTGGACGACGAGTTTCGGAGCGAAACGCTCAAGTCGCTCTCAGAGACGCGGGCGAAACTGGTTGAGCTTGCCGAGAAACGGGTCGCTGCTGAAGACAGGCTGGCTCGGATCGTCATTCGAGCGCCGCAGGCCGGTCGCGTGCATGGGCTTGCGGTTCATACGGTTGGCGGCGTCATCCAGCCCGGCGAGACCGCAATGCTGATCGTGCCGCTGGAGGATCGCCTCATCGTGGATGCTTCGATTGACCCCATGGATATCAACGAGGTTCGCTTTGGTCAGCGGGCGACGGTGAAGTTCGGCGCGTTCCACGACAGGCAAATTCAGGATACCGAAGGAGAGGTGATCAACGTGTCCCCGACTCCGTTCGAGGACAGCGCGAACAAGCGCAAATTCTATATCGCAAAGATCAAGGTTGGCGTGCCGGTTGGCGGAGATGGCAAGGAACTTTCTCTGGTCCCTGGGATGCCTGCCGATGTCTTCTTGCTCAAGGGGGATCGGACTGTTTTGTCGTACCTGATGAAACCGCTTCGTGAGCAGTTTTCTCGCGTATGGCGCGAGTAATTATGCTCCTCATGTGCATCACGAGGAGGCCCATTCATGAATAAATATGATTCACTGGTTCGTATGGCAGTTAAGAAGACAGTCCATGGAAGCGTCGAGACTCGCCATTCCGCCTATACTCATTTACGTGAGACGTTGGCGGGATTGACTCTGGATTTGCCTCATAAGCAGCGCAGCCGCGAGCTTGCAGGGCTGGAAGCGGCAATTGCAGAGATAGAGCAAGGCATAAACAAAAATCCCAATACCCCAGATAGAAACGGTACCTGGATCGCTGCCGCACTACCCGACCTGACTACGGAGGTAGTAAACGCCGGAGGTCGAGAAGCGCAGGTCGATGGCGAAATCGGGTATGATCGCGATCTCCTCTTTGGGCCAAGACAAGTGGCCCGATCGCGCTCGAAGACGCCGATCGCACGCAAATCACCCCAGACTGTGCGAATTGAGCCAAGCGAATTTCTAGTCGGCCCCGTTGGCGGGCGGGTCGTTTTGGTCCTGGACCCGAAGAGCAAGCCTGTCGTGATCGGCTTTTCAACCGAGCAGGCCAAAACACTGCTGGCAGCCCTTACTCAAATTTTTGAAGCAGGCTCATCGGTACAGGTCGAGAAAAATTCTTCGAAAAAGCGCTCGAAGACGCGGGAGGAGATCGAGGCGTTACGGGCCAACATCCCGGATTAGATTTCCCTAGCCGTCGCCATGATGGCGGAAGCGAAGGATCAAGAAGAAAGGGCCGCACAAGCGGCCCTCTCCCTTACCAGTCAAGCAAGGTCACGTTAGGCGTTCGACACAAGATGGTTGACGCTTTGCGCGTAAGTATGACCTTCGTCGTTCGGGCCAGCGTGGGCATTCCAGTATTCAAACTCCGCTGCGAGGCCATCGACGGTCCAACCCGAGCCACCGTCGAACGCATCCTTCACCATCGAGATCACCTGATCCTTGGTGTACTTGTAATTCAGGTCCTCGTCAGAAGCGTTGAGCAGCGCGGCAACGGCCTGCGATGCAAGTTGGTTCTGGCCGCCGCCCTGAACATTCAGCGCTTCGAGCAACGAGAGGTCCGATACAGTCGGCCCCTTGTTGTACGGAGCTTCTGTATCCCAATCCCGATCGACGCCAAACGTGGCCTCGAACGAAGCGTTTTTGTTGAGGTCCCAATCCTGCAAACCGTTGCTGTTGCCCCAGAAGCCCTTGGAGAGACCGTAGAATTCGGGGTGGTCGCCACCGCCCCCATTCGACGTGTCGTTATCCTGGATGCAGCCCTCTGCCGTTCCATCGACCGTGTAGGCAGTCGCGGACTCGATGTCAGCCCCTGGAATATCAAGCCGCACGCTATCGATCTTGAGCGAGAAATGCTCTTCGCTCTCGACAGCAGCGTCATCGACGGTGGCAACCTGCACATCAATGCTGGTTGAACCAGCCGGAATCTTGACAACCGCATTCACGAGTCCCGAGTAGTCGTCACCTTCGGTGGCTGTTCCGCCATGCGTCGAATAGGTGACATAAACGTCGTAGTCGTAGGCTTTTTCGAGCGAGATCGTGAAGACAGAAGCGTTGCCTTCGATCACGCAAGCAGCATCCGCGACGCTGAGCTTCGGAGCGTAGGTGACCTCCGCGCTGCCATCGACACCCTTTATGCTGCCTTCAGCGGTGCTCGTGCTCGTTGCGCGAATGCCCAGGTCGTCAAGGGTTGACCAGTTCAGTGCCGTGTCGAACACATAGCTCTCTCCGGCGGTTAGCGCGGTGGGCTTGTCCCAGCCAGCCTTGCCGAGTCCAGGATCGGACAACTTAATTGCGCCATCCCAATCAACGCCTGAGCCATTCATGTTCAACGGGCCAGCAAGACTAGTGGAGTTCCCATCAGGAACACCATCGTTATGATAAATGGCATTCACATCGGCTGAGCCGGTCACGCACTTGATCTCAAAGCGGACCTGCCCACCACCGATGTCGATCACGTTAATCTCAAGCTCAAGGCCCGGATAAACGATATTGTAGGTTTTGATATCCCCGGCCGACATGGCCCACTCCCTTCGAACGTTACGGAACCGTGCATCCCGGCCGCGCCGCCGACCTGTTCACCCCTCGAATGAATATTGCTTAACCAAACGTTAAGCAATAATTTTTTAGTATAATTCGAAACAACGTAAACGCCGTTAGGGCAAGCTGGAGAGGCTTGGGATCAAGCTGGTCAACCATCCTCGGACCGTCCTGTGCCCCTCTCACCCCCTGTACCTAAAAGCCCTCCCGCCGACGCGGTCCCGTCCGTCATCGCGAACCCCTGTAAACACGGGGCTGGCGACGTTTCCTGTTCGCGGTCGGCCAGAGCGTGTTCGGAACCATCTGTTTCCGATCGCCTCCACTGCCGCGAACCAGTCTCACAAACGGTCGTTTCCGCGAGATGCTCGGCGGGGTGATAATCGCCGGGGATTTTCGCAGCGGACGGTCTCGCAAAAACTACTTGCAGAACTGGCTTCTTATGAGAGCCTGCCTTCGACGGTTTTTGCGAAGGAGAGGCGATGAAGCTGGGGCTGGCGCGGGTTTTCGACGGACGGACAAGATCACAGCCTTCAGCTTGACGCCCTGATCATCACCGCGCCGGTGATGAAGCCGGGCTCGATGCCTCCCCGCCCAATCATGGGCCATGCACTCGGCGAGCAGAACGGATTGCGCGCCAGCACGGCTGCGGACGGACGGCAGATGCGCGCCTTCCTCGATGGGGATCAGGCCGATTTCGTCATTCTCGACCTTGTGATGCTCGGCGATGAGGGCCTCACCCTTTGCCGCGAGCTCCGGTCCGGCCGAAACAGGATGGTGCCGATCCTGATCCTGTCGGCGCGCAGCGACGATACCGATCGGATCGTGGGGCTGGAGCTGGGCGCGGACGACTATCTGACGAAGCCGTTCGTCGCACGAGAACTGCTCGCGCGGATCAGGGCCGTGCTTCGCCGCACGCGCATGCTGCCCCCGAATCTGCAGGTGACCGAGGCAGGCCGCATCATCGCCTTCGGCGATTGGCAGCTCGATACCACGGCCCGCCATCTCCTCGACCAGGACGGCACGGCCGTGACCTTGAGCGGTGCCGAGTATCGTCTGCTGCGCGTCTTCCTCGATCATCCCCAGCGGGTGCTCTCGCGGGACCAGCTCCTCAACTTGACGCAGGGGCGCGAGGCCGAGCTGCTCGATCGCTCGATCGACCTGCTCGTCAGCCGGGTGCGCCAACGGTTGCGCGACGATGCGCGCGTACCCGCCTACATCAAGACCGTTCGCAGCGAGGGCTATGTCCTGGCCATGCCGGTCGAGATCGTCACCGCCCGGCACTAGGCGACCGCGCATCCTTTATCGGCGCCTCCTGCCGGCACTCGGATACATCCGGTTACAGATCGACCCGCGGGGAAAACATCCGGGATACGTCGGAGCGGTTGAGTGCAGGCCTAACGGCGGCGAGCGCGGCAAGCAGCGGCCCCGCCTTTCAGAGGATCTGCCATGACCCTGTTCGTCGCCTCCTATTTTGCCGGCGTGCTGACCATCCTCAGCCCCTGCATCCTTCCGATCCTGCCCTTCGTCTTCTCCCGCGCCGGTCAATCCTTCAGCCGGAGCGCTCTGCCGATGCTGGCCGCCATGGCCCTGACCTTCGCGGTCGTCGCCAGTCTGGCGGCGATCGGGGGGAGCTGGGTGGTGCAGGCCAACGAAGCCGGGCGTTTCGCGGCGCTCGCGCTGCTGGCCGTCTTCGGCGTGACCCTGCTCTCACCGCGCGCGGCGGCATTCTTCCACCGCCCCCTTGTCGCGCTTGGACAGCGGCTCTCCGAGGAAGGAGCCGCCGGGCCGCGATCCGTTGGTGGTTCGCTGCTGCTCGGCGCCGCGACCGGCCTGCTCTGGGCGCCCTGTGCGGGCCCGATCCTCGGTCTGGTGCTGACCGGCGCTGCCCTGCACGGAGCCAATGCCGGAACGGCACTGGCGCTGGCAGCCTATGCGGCGGGCGCTGCGACCTCGCTCGCTGTCGCGCTGCGGGTCGGCGGAGAGGTGCTGGCGGCAGTGAAGCGCGCATTGGGTCTCGGCGAGCGCATCCGCCGGGGCCTCGGCGTCGCGGTGCTGGCAAGCGTGCTGGCGATCGGCTTCGGGCTCGACACCGGGCTGCTCACGAGGCTTTCCTTCGCGGCCACCACCGGCATCGAGCAAAGCCTCCTCGACGGTCTCGGCCATGATGGCGTAGCCGCCCTGCGCGTCGCCGAGAATGGTGCACCGAGCGGTGCGGGAATGGCGGCCCAGCCCTATCGCAGCATGCTGCCGGATCGTGGAGCGGCTCCGGGTTTCGCCGGCGCGGTGAGCTGGCTCAATACAGCCCCCCTGGATGCGGATGAGCTGCGGGGCAAGGTCGTGCTGGTCAATTTCTGGACCTATTCCTGCATCAACTGCATCCGCACCTTGCCCTATGTCCGCGCCTGGGCCGAGAAATATCGGGATCAGGGCCTTGTCGTGGTCGGTGTCCATACCCCGGAATTCGCCTTCGAGAAGAAGGTCGAGAACATCCGGCAGGCGGCCGCCCGGTTCGGAATCGACTATCCGATCGCCGTCGACAATGATTTTAGGATCTGGCGCGCCTTCCGCAACAGCTACTGGCCGGCGATCTATCTCGTCGATGCGCAGGGCCGGATCCGCCACACCCAGTTCGGCGAAGGCGGCGAAGCGCTCTCGGACCGGGCCATCCAGGATCTCCTCGCCGAGGCTGCCGGCCAGCGCAAGGCGGTGTCGAACTTCGTGACGCCGCAGGCATCCGGTGCCCAGGCCGCGCCGGACCTGGCCAATATCCGTTCGGGTGAAGCCTATCTCGGCTATTCCAAGGCGTCGGGCTTCGCCTCGCCGGAAGGGATCACGGGCGACCGGCCGCAGGATTACAGCGTCGGCAAGCTCAGGCTCAATCAATGGGGGCTCGACGGCAACTGGACGGTCGGCGCGGAGAGCGCCCGGCTCTCCCGCGCCGGCGGCGGCATCGCCTTCCGCTTCAGCGCGCGTGACCTGCATCTGGTGCTCGGACCCGGACCCAACGGGCGGCCGATCCGGTTCCAGGTCACGATCGATGGCAAACCACCCGCTGCCGACCGCGGAGCCGATCTCGACACGGCCGGATATGGCACGGTCTCGGAAACCCGGCTCTATCAGCTTGTCCGCCAATCGGGCGAGGTCGGGGAGCATGTCTTCGAGATACGCTTCCTCGATGCTGGAGCGGAAGCCTATGCGTTCACCTTCGGGTGACCGCATTGCCGATGCGGCATCGCCGGCCACGAAAAGAAGGCGCCCGGAGCAAAGCCCGGGCGCCTTCTGATTGTATCGGGAGGGCAAGCTGCTGTCGCGCTCGCGCGATCAGGGTGCGAGACGGGTGAAGACGTAGTCGTGGTTCTTCACCAGCGCCTCATGGCAGCCCCAGCAGGTTTCGTGCTGGGCCTGGTCGACGGGCTTGCCATCGACGAAGCGGCCGAAGCCCCAGCCGCCGGTCGCGGCATAGCGCTTCGAGTCCTTCACCATCACCTGCACGGTGGTCGCCATGCCCGGAACGAGCGCGGATTCGAATTCGGGCGACTGGATATGTTTCCAGGCCAGCTTGACCAGCACCGCTCCGTCCGGGAAGGGCAGGGTCACCGCCCGATAGGCCGCCAGCGCCGTCTTGTTGCCGACGACGGCACGCAGTTCGTTGAGCGGTTCGCGCTCAAGCGCCGGCGCGATCAGTTCCCATTGCCGGTAGGCGTCGGGAATCGCGACGCCATAGATCGGCGAGGCCGGCTTCGGCTCTGTTCCGCTTTGCGCAAACCCACCGAACAGGACGACGGCGGCGGCCCCGAAGGCCGCCGCCGCGCAGGTTGTCAGGGATATCGGCTTCACTCGTGCCATTGCTCCGGCCTCAGAGCCTGTCGGCATCGATGATCGCCTGGGCGAACTCCCGCGGAGCCTCCTGCGGCGGATTATGGCCGATGCCACCCTTGAACAGCCGGTGCTCGTATTTGCCGGTGAAGCGCTTGGCATAGGCTGCCGGCTCCGGATGAGGGGCGCCATTGGCATCGCCCTCGATGGTGATGGTCGGCACTCCGATGCTCGGGAAGCCGGCGAGCTTCTGCTCCAGCGCATCGAACTGCGCTTCGCCCTGCGCCAGGCCGAGCCGCCAGCGGTAGTTGTGGATCGAGATCGCGACATGGTCCGGATTGTCGAAGGCCTTGGCCGAGCGCGCGAAGGTGGCGTCGTCGAATTTCCACTGCGGCGAAGCGAGCTCCCAGATCAGCCGGGCGAAGTCGTGCGTGTATTTCGCATAGCCGGCAGCGCCCCGCTCGGTGGCGAAATAGAACTGGTACCACCATTGCAATTCGGCCTTGGGCGGCAGCGGCGGCTTGTTCGCGTCCTGGCTGCCGATGAGATAGCCGCTGACCGAGACCAGCGCCTTGACGCGCTCGGGCCAGAGTGCGGCGACGATGTCGGCAGTGCGTGCGCCCCAATCATAGCCGCCGATGACGGCCTTCTCGATCTTCAGCGCATCCATGAAGGCGATGATGTCGGTGGCGAGCGCGCCCTGCTGGCCGTTGCGCGGTGTATCTGCCGGCAGGAAGCGGGTCGAACCGTAGCCGCGCAGATGCGGCACGAGCACCCGGTATCCGGCTTTGGCCAGGATCGGCGCGACATCGACATAGCTGTGGATGTCATAGGGCCAGCCATGGAGCAGCAGAACCGGCGGGCCATCGGCCGGGCCGTCCTCGGCATAGCCGACATCGAGCACGCCGGCCTTGACCTGCTTCAGCGCGGCGAAGGTCGTATGGGCACTCGGGCCTGCCGCTGGCGACGCGGCCGAAGACGGTGAACGTGCCTGGGCCCGGGCACCGCCGATCGCGGCAAACGGGGCGAGCGTGGCTCCCAGTGCGAGGGCGCTCAGGAGACTGCGACGGGGCTGATCGATCTGTTCCGACATGGCTCTCTTCCTGATTGAATGTCGCGGAGAGAAGAGCCCGGTCCCTGTGTCGAGGCTGTGTCGGCATAGGCGGGATTTGTAAGCGTTCGCCCGTTTCAAAGGGCGCGATACACGCGGATACAAACCGCTCGCCCGTCCCCGGGGCCGCATCGCAGGCCGATGCGGACGGACGGTGCCTCCCGTGCTGCAATGTATCGAGGCGCCGAGGAAACACGCTTCGTTACAAATCGGCCCGTTCGCAAAACAATCACGACATCTCGGCTTGGGAAACGCTCTCCCACCCGCCGCCGCTCATGGCGGCGCCAGAGATGGAGCGTTCCATGATCACGATCGAGAAGGTCCTCTATACCGGCGGCGTTCACACCACCGGCGGCCGCGACGGCGCTTCGCGCAGCTCCGACGGCAAGCTCGACATCAAGCTGTCGCCTCCCGGCAGCGCCGGTGCCGGCACCAATCCGGAGCAGTTGTTTGCTGCCGGCTGGTCGGCCTGCTTCATCGGCGCGATCGGTCTGGCCGCGGGTAAACGCAAGCTCGCCCTGCCGGCGGACCTTGCCGTCGATGCCGAGGTCGATCTCGGCATGACGGACGGTGCGTATTTCCTGCAGGCGCGCCTGCGCGTCAGCCTTCCCGGCCTCGACCGCGAACTGGCGCAGAGCCTCGTCGATGAGGCCCACCAGACCTGCCCGTACTCCAAGGCCACGCGCGGCAACATCCATGTGGAACTGAGCATGGCCTGAGGGAGCCATGGCGCGGAGGCGGGCGATCGCTCCGCATCGGGAGACGATGACATGACCATCAATCGCAAAAGGAAGCTCGCCTTCGTCCTGTTGGCGATCACGGCCCTGGCTGCCGTGCCCTGCGCCTGGGATGCCAGCGATATCCGCGACGCGTCCTGGCTTCCGGCGGTGTTCGCGACGCTTGCCGGCCCGCAGCGCTAGCGCACGAAACCCCGCCTCTCCAGCCGACCCGTCTCCCGAAAAGGACGGGCTGGAGAGCGAAGCATTCCCGCCATCGGCCCGACATTCAGCGGAGCTGGCCGATGGCGAGCACCGATCCATCACGTCGCCTTGGAGTTAGGCTATGACAACGGAATTCTCACATCCGACCCGCCGGCATCTGCTGGCTGGCGCGGCGGCGGCCGGCGCTGTCGGCGCGCTCGTTCCCGGCGTGGCTCATGCCGCAGCGCCGGGAGATGCCACGGCGATCCGGCCCTTCCGCATCGATGTCCCGCAGGAGGCGATCGACGACCTGCGCCGCCGCATTGCGCTGACCCGCTGGCCGGACAAGGAAACGGTCAACGACCGATCGCAGGGCGTTCCGCTGGCCAGGCTCAAGCCCTTGGTCGAGTATTGGGGCGCCGGCTACGATTGGCGCAAGGGCGAAGCCAAGCGCAATGCCCTGCCGCAATTCGTCACCACGATCGACGGACTCGACATCCAGTTTGCCCATGTGCGCTCGAAGCATCCCGATGCCCTGCCGATGATCATGACGCATGGCTGGCCGGGCTCGCTGTTCGAGCTTCTGAAGGTTGTCGGCCCGCTGACCGACCCCACGGCCCATGGCGGACGCGCCGAGGATGCCTTCCACCTCGTCCTGCCGACCTATCCGCATTACGGCTTCTCGGGGCGCCCGACCGGAACCGATTGGGGCCCGGCCCATGTCGCCCGCGCCTGGGACGCGCTGATGCATCGCCTTGGCTATGATCGCTACGTCTCCCAGGGCGGCGATTGGGGCGCCATCATCTCCGAGGTCATGGCCGTGCAGGCACCCAAGGGGCTCCTCGGCATCCACACCAACATGCCCGGAACGGTCCCGCCGGACGTCCTCAAGCTGATCCGCAATCGCGAGCCGGTTCCCGTGCAGTTCTCGGCGGAGGAAAAGGCCGCCTATGCCCGGCTGCGCTATTTCTATGACGAGGGTTTCGGCTATGCGGCGATGATGAACACCCGCCCGCAGACGCTCGGCTACGGGCTCGCGGATTCCCCCTCCGCCATGGCGGCGTTCTATTACGAGAAGTTCGCCGAATGGAGCTACAGCAAGGGGGATCCCGAAACCGTCTTCAGCCGCGACGAGATTCTGGATGCGATCAGCCTGTACTGGCTGACCAACACGGGAACCTCGACCTCGCGTTCCTATTGGGATGCGGCGCAGGGCGGTGGCGGCCCGTTCAATGCCATCGAGATCAGCAAGGTCCCGGTCGCGGTGACGGTCTTCCCCGGCGAGATCTATCCGGCGCCGAAGAGCTGGGCCGAGAAGAGCTTCCACAAGCTGATCACTGGAAGGTGGCCGACAAGGGCGGCCATTTCGCCGCCTGGGAGCAGCCGCAGCTCTTCGCCGAGGAGATGCGGCGGCCTTCAAGACGCTGCGCTGACGGGCCGGGTGGGCGGTGCACGCACCGCCCACCTGTTCCTGGAGAGGGCACCGGCCGACACAGTGCCGGCACCGGTTTTGCCGTACAGCACGGCAGCTCGTGGCTGTCTGGAATTGTATCGCACTGTGTCGGTGGAGCCTCCAGTTACAGGCTCATGCATGGAAAACCGGCCAGAAACACATCGCAGATACATGGCTACCCCTTCCTGAAGATGCCGAACGTCGGCTGGCATCGCCCTGCTATCGCTCGCGGGGGGCTTCGCCGGGGCCTGTCCGCCGGCTATGAGGGACGCCTGTTGTGAAGCCGCCCGATCGGCGGAAGCGGAAAGTTCGGTCATGGAGCATGTCGACCACATCCTGATCGTCGATGACGACCGAGAAATCCGCGATCTGGTCTCGAGCTATCTCGCAAAGAACGGACTGCGGACTTCGACCGCCGCGGACGGGCGGCAGATGCGCAGCTTCCTCGATGCCAACACTGTCGACCTCATCGTGCTCGACGTGATGATGCCGGGCCAGGACGGGCTCGCGCTCTGCCGTGAATTGCGGGCCGGCAGGCACAAGGCAACGCCGATCCTGATGCTGACGGCGCGCAGCGACGAGATGGATCGCGTCATCGGGCTCGAAATGGGCGCCGACGACTATCTCTCCAAACCGTTCGCCGCCCGCGAATTGCTGGCACGCATCAATGCCGTCCTGCGGCGGACCCGGATGCTGCCGCCGAACCTGCAGATCAGCGAAGCCGGCCAACTGCTGACCTTCGGCGATTGGCGGCTCGATACGGTGCATCGCCACCTCCTCGATGCGCAGGGAACCGAGGTGGCTCTGAGCGGCGCCGAATATCGCTTGCTGCGGGTCTTCATCGACCATCCCCAGCGCGTGCTCAATCGCGATCAACTCCTGAACCTGACGCAGGGGCGCGATGCCGAGCTGTTCGACCGCTCGATCGACCTGCTGGTCAGCCGCTTGCGCCAGCGGCTTGGCGACGATGCGCGCGAGCCGACCTACATCAAGACCGTGCGCAGCGAGGGTTATGTCCTCGCGGTCCCCGTCGAGATCACGGAACCCAAGTCGTGAGTGCCAACGCCGCGTCCCGCTTCCTGCCTCGGACGCTGCGCGCCCGCCTGTTCCTGATCCTGCTTGCAGGGTTGGCCGTCGCCTATGGGCTGTCCTTCAGCGTTCTCTACGCGGAGCGCACGATGTCGGCGACGGCGGTGATGTTCCGTACGCTGGAGAACGATGTCGCGACCTCGATCGCGGTTCTCGACCGGACGCCCGCTGCCGAGCGGCCCGAGCTGCTCGAATGGCTCAGCCGCGGCAACTACACGCTCACCCTAGGGCCGGGCCTTGCCGGAGTGCCCACCAAATCCCCTCATGGCCGGGAGATCGCGGCCAGGCTGGAAAGCGCCGCCGGCTCCCGCTTTCCCCTGCGGATCGAAGCGATCCCGGGCGGGGAAGGCCGCCTGCAGGCCCATCTGAGCCTGAGCGACGGCAGTCCCCTGACCATCGAGATCACCCCGCGCGGCATCATGCCGGTGGCGGACTGGCTGCCCTATGTGCTGGTGGCGCAGATGGTCCTGCTGCTGGCTTGCGCCGGGTTCGCGGTCAGGCAGGCGGTTCGCCCGCTCGGCGAACTCGCCGCTGCCGCCGATGCGCTCGACCCCAACGCGAAGAGCACCCCCCTCAGCGAAACCGGCCCCAGCGAGATCGCCCATGCGGCCCGAGCCTTCAACGCGATGCGCGATCGGATCGCGCATTATCTGGAAGAGCGCGTGCAGATCCTCGCGGCGATCTCGCACGACCTGCAGACGCCGATCACCCGCATGCGGCTGCGCGCCGACATGGCCGACGAGTCGCCGGAAAAGGACAAGCTCGTCAACGATCTCCGCGAGATCGAGCGGCTGGTCCAGGATGGCATCGCCTATGCGCGCAGCGCCCACAGCAGCGGCGAGAAGAAGACGCGCATCGATCTGGCCTCCTTCATCGACAGCATCGCCTATGACTATCAGGATACCGGCAAGGCGGTCTCGGTTGCAGGCCGGATCGACGGAATCGCCTCTACCAAGCCGCACGCACTGCGGCGCATCCTGTCGAATTTGATCGACAACGCCCTGAAATTCGCGGGCGCAGCAGAAATCGACGTGGAACGAAGAGAGAGCGGCGCCATCGCGATCACCGTGCTGGACCGTGGTTCCGGCATCCCCGAGGAGATGCTGGCCGCTGCCATGCAGCCCTTCTTCCGTCTGGAGCAGTCGCGCAACCGCGAGACCGGCGGAACCGGGCTCGGGCTTGCCATCGCCCAGCAACTGGCCGCGACGATCGACGGCTCGATCAGGCTCTCCAACCGCACTGGCGGCGGTTTGGTGGCGGAGGTGGTCATCCCATGAAGGGGGGTGGCTTGCAGATATCGGGTTTACGGTTGCGTTGCTATCGAGCGCTTTGGATTCTTGCCGCGATCGACAGCCCGAGCGGCTTTCCCGGATTGATTATCACGTCTCGGGCAAGAAGCTAACGTCCGCTGTGGCGCAACATGGGCGCCAGAACCACTCGCGTCCGCTTTTAGGCAAGCTGATAATGTCCGCACTTGGCGCATCTCACCCGGAAGAGCGACCTGCGTTTGTGGCCCGAAGCGGACTCTGAGGGTGCCTGCTTTCGGGCTGTCTCATTAGCGAAGCTAATGTGCGTGCGACGAGCTCTTGCTGCCTTTGTCGGCGGGCCGATAGCGAAGAGGAAGGCTGAGTAAAAAGTTTGCCTTATTTCGAAGGGCGATGCTGGCGGGGTTCAGATCGACACATTACTTCCACACTGCAGATCATAATCGCGCATGCGTAATCGAGGATGGTCGTCAGAAGGTTCGTTCGAAGAAAAGCTGCGCCGAACTTTGCCGGCCCGAAAGGCTCGCCGCGCGTGCATTGCCGGCGATGTCGAGCTTCTGCCAAGCGATGGAACCTTCGAGGCCGATGCGCAGTCCATCGACCGGCGCCCAGACCAGGTTTGCCGCGACCCGGTCGATCTGAATCAAGCCGGCCAACCCGGAAGAGGTCGGAATCGAAAGCCGATACCGGCTGACATAGGTGTTGGTCGACCATTCATCCGTCCATTCACGCCCGATAGCGACTACGCCGGACCAGCCGCGCGTTGTCAGGCCTCCGGTCAGGGCCGAAAAGGCCGTGCGCTGGTCAAGCCTGGAACCGATATAGGGGGCCGCGTCCACGGCCCCGGCGATCTGGGCGGTCAGCGTCAACGGCCGGTCCAGCAGCGTCTTCTCCCAGGTCGCGCCGAGGATCGCAGCCCGGCCGACGCGGCTGGAACCGCCGCCCGGCACGTCACGCGCCGCGATGGCTCCGTGCAACGTCAAACCGTCCTGCTCGTAGAGCAAACGCGCGACACCGTCGGGCACGCGATTGCCCCGGTTTGGCAGCACCGTGCGCCGGTCGGCGGAGGTGTCTTCGACCGACAGCGACAGGCTAAGCTGTTCGGTCAGCTGTCGCTCGTAGCCGATCAGCGCAACGGTGCGGCTCGGAATCCGGCCGATGAAGGCGAAGTCGTCGCCGGTCCAGAAATCAAAGCGCGAGCCCGCCAACCCGAAGGCGAACGCGCCGAAAGTAACGCTGGCCTCGCTCATCGTGAGCTCGCTGCCACCGTCGCTGGACGTGTCGATCGAGAACTCGAAGGCGCTCGCCAGATAGTGTCCATCCGAAAGCGTTTGCCCGGTTTCGATGCGGAAGGAGGCGCTCAGCGGGAAACTGGTGGCCCCCTGCGGCACCAGACCGGTCGCCCGGGCCAGCGCGTTCGCCTTGTAGCTGTCGCGCTGGAGCCCCGCATTCACCGTGCCGGAGACGGCTACGCAGGTGCCTAACCCCGGCGATATGAAGCCGTGGGGGCTTTCGTCATCCTCATCATCGTCTTCGTCATCGCTTGCCGCAGCAGGCTTCGAGGCGGCAGGAAATGAAAAAACCGGACTCGGTTCAGGAGGGGTGATCGTGCAGCTGCGCAGGAACAGGGGGGGCTTGCTGGCCGCGAGCGCATGTGGGCTTGCGAATACGGGAATACAGATAGCGGCAAGCGCCGTTGCCGCATGCATTCTGGTCGCGATCGACAGAGCGCCGCGCCGAACTGGCGGAACGCGCTTCTCGTCAGGCAGCATGCGTTTAGGAACGAACATCGACTCCTCGTTTGATCGTCGCGTTTGAGCGCCACGAATGCCGCGAAATCCCCAACCTGCTTCGAGATCCCTCATCCAATGATCTCGTTTCTTGTGAGCAAGGGAGCTGCGTAATGCTGACGGTTCCGCCATCAGGCGTACCAACGCTCCGGCTTTGCAAGTCGGCGCTTACGCGGCGCGTTAGCGGCTTGGTGGAGCGCGCATGTTTCCGGCGGCCCCGCGAAATTTCTGGCTGGGTCTGCAAATTCGAGCGTCTTCGTCCGGTAGCTGTCGAGCATCCGCATTCTGGAGTGTAACAGTTACGGCCGCCAAACTGCTTCCGACTCTGCGGAGTTCGTTCGAAGATATTGCCTGCCGCGACATGCGGGCAAGGTCGATCGGGCCGACACTTCAATGGATGAAAGCATGAAACGAGGTACGAAACCTGTCGCCTTGGCGCTTCTCACGCTCGCCGCCACGGCCACCGGGCAGCCGGGCCTGGCGGTCGAGCGCCTGCAAGGCGCGTGGGCAACGAGTGCGGCGAGCTGCGACCAGGTCTTCGCCAAACGCAACGGGCAACTCGTCTTCAAGCACTCAGCCGAAGGTTGGTCGGGATTTATTGCGACCGGCAAGCACATCCGCGGTGCGCACGCCACCTGCGATGTGATCTCCTCGAAGCAGAAGGGCGACGTGTTGACCGTTCTGCTCGGCTGCAAGACTGCAGTTATCTTCGAGACGTCGACCGTGTCCGTCCGCTTCAAGCCCGACGGCGATGTCCTGCGCTTCGACCCGGAGTTTCCGGAGGTCGAGACCAGCTATCACAGGTGCGACAAGTAACAGCCGCCCGCCAGCACAGAACCTGGCTCTGCTTTTTCCTCGTTGATGAGATGGATCAGGACGGAAGGAGATGGATGATGTCGTTCTTGAGTGCGAACGCGGCCCGCTCCCTTCGGGCAGCGTCGATCGTCGGCCTTGTATCGAAGGCCATGGCCGTGACGCTGTTGCCGATCTCGCTCGTTTCGTTTGACGCACAGGCATTCACGCCGATCGGATCGAGACTGGGGAATGTCGCGCCCGAGTTCGTCGAGCCGACCCAATACCGCCGGGGTTTTGCTGAACGGGGCGTCGCCGTCGGGCCGAGAGGCGGCGTAGTCGCCCGGCGCGGCTATGTCGCTCGCGGGCCGCGCGGTGCTGTGGCCGGCAGGGGTTATGTCGCGCGCGGGCCACGAGGGAATGTCGTTGCGGGCCGTGGGGCTGTTGTGCGCCCCGGCTATCGGCCTGCGCCCGTTCCGGTCCGTCCTTGGGTCCGCCCAACCGGTTATTGGTGGCATCCAGGTCTGGCGGTCGTGTCGGGAGCGGCAATCGGCTTCGCAACGGCCGCGGCAGCCCGAGCCTATGTCAGTTCGCAACCGCCGGCACCCGGCTATTGCTGGTTCTACACAAATCCGCAGCGAACGCAGGGCTTCTGGGACGTCTGCCCACCCTGAGAAGACTGGCCATTGCGAGAGAAACCAGGCCGGCCTGCAATAGGCCGATTCAAGACGGAGGTATTCATGCCAAGGCATATCAGCCTGATCGTCGCGCTTTCGATCGCTGCGGGCGTCGCGGCTTGCGCCCCTTATCCCGAGATCGCCAGCGAAACCGTCATCGTCGCCGGGGTCGGCCCGGTCGAGATCGAACGCCTGAATGTCCGGGTGGTGTCGATCGACCGGACCGATCGCTCGGTCGTCGTCGAGCAGCAGGGCAACACCTGGCGCGTCGACGTCCCACCGGCGTTCGGCAATCTCGAACGGCTTCGCGAGGGCGACAGGGTCGAGATCCGACGGATCGAGGGCGCGCTCTTGGATATCGGACGCAGCAGGCGCGGGGCCAGGCCGGGGATCGCCTACACGGAAGCGGCCGGCGAACCGCAATTCCAGAACCTGCCGGACAGGTTCGTCGTGCGGACGATTACGCTGACCGCGCGGTTCGAAAGGTTCGACGCGGCCACGAGCGTCGTGAGCTATGTCGGCCCGTTCGGCGCGCGTTCGCTCAAGGTTGCCGATCCCACGCTCAAGGCCGATCTGCTGCGTCTGCGGAGGGGCGACATGGTCGATCTGACCCTCGCCGAGGCATTCTACATCATCCTGAACTAGACGTTCGTCCCCAGCGCCTCGACGGTGGCTTTCCTCTCGTCTTGGTTCGAGGGGGAAGCCGGCGCCGTGGATTACCACGCTGGGCGAGGCTGACGATGCCGGCGGGGTGAGTTCGCAGCCTGCGTTGCCCGGGGCGTTTTCAGCCGGAACGCTATTGCGGACGTGTGTACTGATTTATCAGCGCTTGACGACCGCCGGAGACGGAGCAGCGGGGGCTGGAACATGTCCCAATGGGAAGGCGAGACTGATCAGGGCGATCGTTCCCTGGGGCCGATTCTCAACGCTGACCTCGCGTAGCACCTTGAGATGTGCGGCGACCGGAGTGCCCGCGACGCTGAAATTATAGCCGATCGAGCCGCCGACTGCGGTGACACGGCCCTTGTAGGAGCCGAGCGAGGCCCCGCCGCCGCCATCGCCGCTGACCTGCTGGTAATGCGAGGCGATCACGCCGATCGAGAATTCCTTGCTGAGATACTGCGTGATCGCGAGGTCGGCATGCACGGCATTGCCGCTGCGGTAGTCGGTGTCTTTATTCTTGCCGTTGATCTCGAAACCCACGGCAGCGGAGATGTCGAGGCCGATTTTGGGGTCGAGCCAGGTCCCTGCCGCGAAAACGTCGCCGATCCAGCGATTGAACGCCAGATTGGAGAGCTCGCCCTCCTGGTAGGCGCCGGCCGGAATGCTCAGCGAGCCGCCGACCTGCCAGTGGAAATTGCCGGCATGCCAGCCGATAAAGCTGGAGACGATGGGATCGCCGAGATTGAAGGTGGCATCGCGGCTGCTGAGCCCGAAGGAGCGGCCAAGACGGGGCGCCGCAATCACGGCACCAGCGCTGATCCGCGGCGTGCCGAATGGGATGGAGACGGCAAAAGCGAGGTTGCCGCCGAATATCTGGAAAGGAGTGACCCAGGTCGGGGTCATGAAATTGGCCCGCGCCTCGACTTTAACATTGGCTAGTACGGCGCCGCCGAACTGCGTCTGGGTTCCTGCCGAAAGCCGTCCAGAATAAGAATAGAAGTCATTCTCGAAATAGAAGCCGGGTGGCGGCAGCATGCCGGCTCCGGGGCCGTGCAATCCCGGGAGAAACAGGCTTGCGCCGCCTTCCGTCGCTGCAAGTTGGCTATGGGTCAGGCTGCCACACAGGGCGACCGTGGCCCCAAGAAGCGCGGTCCTGAATCGCTTCATGATCTGCGCCCTCCCGTCGCGAGAACGGACGGTCCGATGATTCAGCGCGTAGCGTCAAGTTGAGGAGGTAAATAATCGGACTGGGCGTAACGGCCGGCATTGCAACTGTATCGACTGCATCCGGGGCAGGATTACGGGCGTATAGGCTCTGGATGCGTTCAGCGCTTCGACGGATGTCTCATATGGAACAGGCGCAAAAACGCGGGCTTGCCCGCCTGATGCTCCGCTGGCCGGATCGGCGCGCCGTGCTGCGTGAGAAATACGGCCAGGACATCCGCCTGGCGGAACTGTGCGAAGCCTACGAGGCCGCCTGGGAGGCAGCGGCCTATTGGGCAAAATCACCTTCGGTGGTTGGCCGGGAACGCGCGGAGGAATACAACGCGCTCGCTTCCGCGACAGAACAAGATATTCTGGAGAGGATTTCCTAACGGTGTCGCTCTTGGCCATGCCGTGGCGAGGGTCTGTGCTTGCCAAGCTCGCTATAGTTGCGTCACTGTTACAACGATTGATGAGAGATAGTTTTTCGATCCAGGCTTTGGAGGCGGAGCAATGGACGGAAAGGTGTTGACCGAGGGTGAGGAGCCCTCGCCTGGAGAAGTACTTTCGGCTCTCGAAGCATTGGTAGCCAGCGGTTCGTTCAGAATCTCGGAAAGAAATAGGCGCTTCCTGAGCTTCGTTGTGAATCAGACGATCGGTGGGCGTTCCGACCGGATCAAAGCCTACTCGATCGGCGTCGACGTCTTCGGTCGGGATGACAGCTTCGACCCGACCGTCGATCCCATCGTTCGCATCGAGGCGACGCGCCTGCGTTCGGCGCTGAACGCCTATTATGATGGTGCGGGAAGTGGCGATCGCATCAGGATCACGATACCGCGCGGCAGTTATGTGCCGACATTCGGCTGGGCAGCCGGATTGCCCGGACGGGATGGGCGCGATTGCCTCCTTGAAGGCATGGTCGCCGAGATTGTGGACGGGACGCTAGCGGCGGTGGTGATCCATGATCACTCGGATCAGGCGGACCCCGAAGTTGCTTTGCGTGGTGAGCTTTTCACCGATGCCCTGCTTCCCCTGTTGCGAAAGGCCCGCTTCAAGACGCTCGTCGTTCCATCGGTAGAGCGCAGCGCGGCGACCGGCTCGATCAACGCACTTTTCGCTCATCCCGGCGAGACCTATTCCCTCGACATCGCCGTACGTCCGCTGGCCGAGCGGCGCCGCTATTCCTGGCGTTTCAGCGATCTGCGCAACGGCGAGGTGCTGGCTTCCGACTTCCGGGATTTTGTCGCGAAGGCGACGCCCTGCTTCGAGCTGATCGACGATCTTGCTGAGACCGCGGCGCAATCCATCTCGGCCGTGATCGCCTCCCATTGAGCTCGGGAAGGGCGCTGTCGATACAGTTACGGCCTTAAGCGCGCGATACCTCCATGCGACTTTCCGGCGTCGCGCACCCAGGCTTGCGCTCTCGCAGAGACGCAATCCCCGGCGACGGATCCGCAACCGGGAGTGTTTCATGGGACGCCATAAATTCCTTGCCGCGGTCGGCCTTGTGGTCGGATTGGGCCTGTCGGCGCTGCCGGCGCAAGCGCAACCCGCTCCAAGCCCGCCAAGTTCGGCCAGACCGAACATCCTCGTCATCTTCGGCGACGATATCGGCCAATCCAACATCAGCGCCTATTCGCACGGCCTGGTCGGCTACAAGACGCCGAATATCGACCGCATCGCCAAGGAAGGCATGATGTTCACCGATTATTATGCGGAGAACAGCTGCACGGCCGGGCGCTCGACCTTCATCACCGGGCAGGTCTGCCTGCGCACGGGTCTCTGCAAGGTCGGCATCCCCGGAGCGACAGTCGGCCTGCAGGATCGCGACGTGACGATCGCGGAGGCCTTGAAGCCGCTCGGCTATGCCACCGGGCAGTTCGGCAAGAACCATCTCGGCGACCGCGACGAATACCTGCCGACGCGGCATGGCTTCGACGAATTCTTCGGCAATCTCTACCACCTCAATGCCGAAGAGGAGCCGGAAGGCCCCTACTACCCCAAGAACGACACGAATTTCGTCAAGTCGGGCTCGCCGCGCGGCGTGCTCAAATCCTCCGCCGACGGCAAGATCGAGGATACCGGCCCGCTCACCCGCAAGCGCATGGAAACGGTCGACGACGAGACCACGGCCGGGGCGATCGACTTCATGCAGCGTCAGGTGAAAGCCAACAAGCCGTTCTTCACCTGGATGAACACCACGCGCATGCATGTGTTCACCCATATCCGCGAAGCCAACAAGGGTATCAGCGGCATGCCCGGGAACGACTACGCCGACGGCATGGTCGAACACGATCGCGATGTCGGCAAGCTGCTGAAGGCGCTCGACGATCTCGGGATCGCCAACAACACCATCGTCGTCTACGCCACCGATAACGGCCCTAACCAATGGTCCTGGCCGGATGCCGCGACGACGCAGTTCCGCTCCGAGAAGGACACGAACTGGGAAGGTGCCTTCCGTGTGCCGGCGTTGATCCGCTGGCCCGGCAAGATCAAGGCGGGCGAAATCTCGAACGAGATGGTCTCCGGCCTGGACTGGTTCCCGACCCTCGTCGCGGCCGCGGGCGACGGCGAGATCAAGGACAAGCTGCAGAAGGGCACGAGCCTCGGCAGCAAGCAGGCCAAGGTCCATCTCGACGGCTACAACCAGCTGCCCTACCTCACCGGTCAGCAGCCGAAATCGGCCCGCAACGAGTTCTTCTACTTCAACGACGACGGCAATCTCGTCGCCTATCGTTACGACAACTGGAAGGTCGTGTTCTGCGAACAGCGCAAGCCCGGCGGTTTCGAGGTCTGGGCCAATCCCTTCACCTGCCTGCGCGCCCCGAAGGTCTTCAATCTGCGCATGGATCCGATGGAACGGGCCGACGTCGTCTCCGACCAGTATTACGACTGGCTCGCCCGGAACGCCTATCTGATCCAGTACGGCGTCTACAAGGTCGCTCCCTTCCTGGGCACCTTCAAGGACTACCCGCCGAGCCAGCGGCCGGCGAGCTTCAGCGTCGACCAGATGGTGGACGCCCTGATGAAGAATCTCGATCAGGCCGCGAGCAAAGCGAGCAAGTAATCATCCGCTACGCGACGAGCCGGCTCATGGCCGGCTCGTTTCGCTTGAGAATGACGACCGGGAGGACAGGCATGCGCTGCCTGATCGGGAACTTTGCAAGAGGGGTAGTGGTCCTTCTGTCGCTCTGGGCGGGCTCGGCCGCCTGGGCCCAGACCGATCCCCTCCCGTCCTGGAACGACGGCAAGGCCAAGCAGGCCATTCTCGATTTCGTCGGGAAGGTCACGCAGGAGGGCGGCCCGGACTTCGTACCGCCCGAAAGGCGGATCGCCACTTTCGACAATGACGGCACGCTCTGGGCCGAGCAGCCGGTCTATTTCCAGCTTCAGTTCGCGCTCGACGAAATCAGGCGGCTGGCCGCCGAGAAGCCCGAGCTCAAGGGCAAGGAACCTTACCGTTCGGTTCTGGCCCGTGACCTCAAGGCACTTTCCGCCGATCATGGCAAAGGCCTGCTGCAGGCCATGATGACGACCCATACCGGCATGACGACCGACGCTTTCGCCAATATCGTCGGTAATTGGCTGGACGTGGCGCGGCATCCGACGAAGCAGCGACGCTACGACGAGATGGTCTACCAGCCGCAAGTCGAATTGCTGCGCTATCTGCGAGCTAACGGCTTCAAGACCTTCATCGTCTCGGGCGGCGGAGTCGAGTTCATGCGGGTCTTCGCCGAGAAGACCTATGGCATCCCGCCGGAACAGGTCGTGGGCTCATCGGGCGTCGTCACCTATCGTCTCGATGCCAGCGGCAGGCCGGAGCTGTTCAAGCAGGCGAAGGCCGAGTTCGTCGATGATGGTCCGGGCAAGCCGGTCGGCATCAACCGCTTCATCGGCCGCCGCCCGATCCTCGCTTTCGGTAATTCCGACGGCGACCTGCAGATGCTCCAGTATACGGCTGCGGGCAGCGGGCCACGATTGGCGCTGATCATCCACCACACCGATTCCGAGCGCGAATGGGCCTATGATCGCAGCTCGCCGATCGGCAAGCTCGACAAGGCGCTGGACGAGGGCCGGGCCAAGGGCTGGACCATCGTCGACATGAAAGCCGACTGGAAGACGGTCTTCCCCGGCAAGCCGTGACCATGGCAGCATAGGGACGATCGAGGGAGTGCAAACCATAATGAACGCCGCGATCGCAGAGGCGCGTTTGCTTCCGGACGGCATGGTCCGCATCCAAGGCGGCACCTTCCGGATGGGCTCCGACCGGCACTATGCCGAGGAAGCGCCGAGCCATCGCGTCAACGTCGACGGCTTCTGGATCGACGCGACGCCGGTGACCAACAGCCAGTTCCGCAGCTTCGTCGAAGCGACCGGCCATGTCACCTTCGCCGAGCTCGCCCCCGATCCCGGGGATTATCCCGGCGCCCTGCCTCACATGCTGCGGGCGGGGTCGCTGATGTTCGACCCGCCGAGGCACCCGGTCGCCCTGCACGACTGGGCGCAGTGGTGGACGTTCAGGTTCGGTGCGACCTGGCGCAAGCCCTATGGCGCCGGCTCCTCGATCAAGGGCCTGGACGATCATCCCGTCGTCCACGTCGCCTATCGCGATGCCGAGGCCTATGCCGCGTGGGCCGGCAAGGCGCTGCCGACCGAAGCCGAATGGGAATTCGCGGCCTGGGGCGGGCGCGAGGACAGCGAGTTCGCCTGGGGCGACGAGTTCATGCCGGATGGCCGCCACATGGCCAATACCTGGCAGGGCAGCTTCCCGCACGAGAATACCAGGGAGGACGGCTGGGCGCGCACCTCGCCAGTCCGGGCCTTTCCGCCCAACGGCTACGGGCTCCACGACATGATCGGCAATGTCTGGGAATGGACCGCCGATTTCTGGTCCGTGCGCCATCAGGC
Organism: Allobosea sp. Root670; assembly: GCF_001429415.1. Taxonomy (NCBI): domain Bacteria; kingdom Pseudomonadati; phylum Pseudomonadota; class Alphaproteobacteria; order Hyphomicrobiales; family Alloboseaceae; genus Allobosea; species Allobosea sp. Root670. The sequence continues at coordinate 200,044 of NZ_LMJU01000015.1, forward strand.
CGATGCGCCGAAAGCCTGCTGCGTGCCGCAGAATCCGCGTGGCGGCCCGGAAGCCGAAAGCTACGATCCGCGTCAGCCGGCGATCCGCATTGCCCGCAAGGTCCTGAAGGGCGGCTCGCATCTCTGCGCCCCGAGCTATTGCCGGCGCTATCGCCCGGCGGCGCGCCATGCCGAACCGGTCGACACCTCGACCAGCCATGTCGGCTTCCGCTGCGTGCTGCGCGAGCGCGGCTGACGACCTGCCGGTGCGACCGTAACCGTAACAGGGCTGACTTCGCCGGGCCTGCCGCCCAAATCTCCGGATCGACGCAGATGTCGGCGTTTTCGGGAATGGGACGATGGATGGAGCCGGACCGAGCGCACGCGATGCCGTCCGGGAACTCCAGAACCGGATCAACCAGGATATCATCGGCCAAGAAAAGGTGGTCGAGCGCATCGTCATTGCGCTGCTCGCCGACGGCAACGTGCTGCTGGAGGGCTTGCCCGGCCTCGCCAAGACCCGGGCGATCAAGAGTCTGTCGAAGAATCTCGAATCCGATTTCAGCCGCATCCAGTTCACGCCGGACCTGCTGCCCTCCGACGTGACCGGCGGCGAGATCCTGCGTCCCGACGGCCAGTTCGAGTTCCGCAAGGGCCCCGTCTTCGGCAATCTCATCCTCGCCGACGAGATCAACCGCGCCCCACCCAAGGTCCAGTCGGCCCTGCTCGAGGCGATGGAGGAGCGGCACGTCACCGTCGCCGGCAAGCGCTACGACCTGCCGCCGCTCTTCATGGTCCTGGCGACCCAGAACCCGATCGAGCAGGAAGGCACCTATCCGCTGCCGGAAGCGCAGATGGACCGCTTCCTGATGCATATCCGGATCGATTACCCATCCGACGCCGACGAAGTGAAGGTGATGCGGCTGGTCCGCTCCGAGAACGCGGCCGCCTCCGGCAGTCCGGCGCCAGCTCCTGCGAAGATTCCGCAGGAGGCCGTTCTGCGGGCCAGGGCGGAGATCGACCGGGTCGCGACGAAGGACGTCGTCGAAACCTACATGGTCGCGCTCATCGCCGCGACGCGGCGGCCGGCCGAATTCGGCGAGCATCTCAAAAGCTGGATCGCGGTCGGCGCGAGCCCGCGCGGCTCGCTCGCGCTCGACCGCTGCTCGCGAACCCATGCCTGGCTGCAGGGACGCGATTACGTCACGCCCGAGGACGTCCAGTCGGTCGTGCATGATTGCCTCAGGCATCGCGTCTCGCTCGCCTATGAGGCCGGTGCCGACGGCGTGAATGCGGATGCGGTGCTGGACGAGGTGGTGAAGCAGGTCGCCGTCGCGATCTAGGAGCCGGACATGGCACTGATGCGGGAACGGTCAGGAGTGGGGACGAAGCCAGCGGCATCCGCACGCGCCTTCGTCACCCTCGACGAACTGCTGCGCCTCAAGCACCGCGCCCATGGCTTCAGCTTCCAGCCCCGCCAGCCGGTGAACAGCCTGCTCGCCGGCCGCCATGCCTCGCGCCTGCGTGGTCGCGGGCTGAATTTCGAGGAATTGCGGCACTATTTCGAGGGTGACGATACCCGTACCATCGACTGGCTGGCGACGGCGCGGCTCGGCAGCCCGCATGTCCGGGTCTATTCGGAGGAGCGCGACCGGCCAGTGCTGCTGCTCGTCGACCAGCGCAGCACGATGTTCTTCGGCAGCCGCCGGATGATGAAGTCGGTCGCTGCCGCGGAGGTCGCGGCGCTCGCGGCCTGGCGCGTGACCTCGCTGGGGGATCGCGTCGGTGCCGTGGTCTTCGGCGATGGCGGCGTCGTCTCCGTGAGCCCGCAGGCCCGCGACCATGGCGTGGTCCGTGTCCTCTCGGAGATCGCCCGCCAGAACGCAGCCCTGAAGCCTCTCTCATCGGCCGGGCCTGGAGCCGGCCGCATCAACGAGGCGCTCGCCGCGGCGGCCCGGATGGTCGCACATGACGGATTGATCTGCCTGATCTCCGACGCCGCCGGCGAGGATGACGACACCCATCGTCTGGTGACTCGCCTGTGTGCCCATAACGACGTTCTGGCCGTCTTCATCCATGATCCGCTCGAGCAGGAACTGCCGGATATCGGGCCCGCGATTTTCAGCTCCGGATCCGCGCAGCTCGAGGTCGATGCATCATCTGCCACTCTGCGGTCCCGGTTCAGTGAAGAGCGCGTGCAATGGCGTGCACGACTCGCGGCGCTGTCGCGCAATCGAGCCATTCCGGTCTTGCCGATCTCGACCGAACGCGACGTCGCCACGCAATTGCGCGAGCTGATCGGCCGGCGCCAGGCTCAGAGATTGAGCCGGCTCGGCGGGAGATCGCCATGAGCAGCGACCCCGGCGATCTCGCCAACATGGCCGACCTGGCCTTGCCGGAGCCGATATCGTTCTGGCCTCCCGCAGCCGGTGTCTGGATCGTCGGCGTGACGGTTGGGGCGATGCTGGCCGTTATGGCGTGGCGGGCGCTTCGGCGCTACCGGGCCGATGCCTATCTCCGACGCGCCGAAGCCGAGATCGATGCATTGGCCGGAGGTGGAGCCGAGATGGCAGAAGCGGTCTCGGCTGTCCTGAAGCGCGCGGCGATCGTCGCGTACGGCCGGGAAGGGGTGGCGTCGCTGACAGGGCCGGGCTGGGCAGCGTTCATCAGGCAGACCACCCCGGCCGGCATCCAGACGGCCGATCTGGGTGAGGGCCTGACGGACATGTTCGTTCCCGGTGCACGCGCGCCTGGGGAGAGCGCGCTTGTCGCGCAGGCCAAGGACTGGCTCCGCAGTCAGCGCGGGCGAGCGGCGAAGGAAGCGTGACGATGCTGAGCTTCGCCTATCCCTGGATCGCGCTTCTTATGCCGCTGCCGTTGCTTGTCTGGTTCGGGTTGCCTGCGCATGCCGAACGGCGCACCGGTCTGACTGTGCCGTTCTTCGACAGGCTGGTCCGGCTCAGCGGGCGGCAGCCCTTTTCAGGCGGCGTGGTCGCGAGGCGCAAGCCCGGCAGCCTCGTTGTGCTGGTGGTGGTCTGGCTGCTCGTTATGGCGGCGCTTGCCCGGCCGCAATGGATCGAACCGCCCTTGCATCGCGACTTGCCGACGCGCGACCTGCTGCTGCTGGTCGACCTCTCGGGATCGATGGATACGCGCGATTTCGTCGATGCATCCGGGGCCACCGCTGATCGCCTCACGGCGGTGAAGCAGGTGCTCGACGATTTCCTGTCGCGCCGCAAGGGCGACCGTGTCGGCGTCGTCGTGTTCGGCGACGCGCCTTTCGCGCTCGTGCCGTTCACCACCGATCTCGCTCTCTGCCGCGCCATGCTGCGTGATACGGCCGTCGGCATGGCCGGGCCGCGCACGGCTTTCGGCGACGCGATCGGCCTCGGCATCGGGCTGTTCGCCCGAAGCACGGTCAAAGCGAAGACCATCATCGCGCTGACGGATGGCAACGACACGCTGAGCAAGGTGCCGCCGGCCGAGGCCGCCCGCGTTGCGAAGGACAAGGGCATCGTCATTCACACGGTGGCGGTCGGCGACCCGCAGGCGGCCGGCGAGGACAAGCTCGACGAGGCCGCGCTGAAGGAGGTCGCGACGACGACGGGCGGCGGTTTCTTCCGCGCGCTGGATCGGGCCGGGCTCGCGCAAATCTATCAACGGCTCGACGCTATCGAGACGCGCCGCATCGACAGCGTCAGCTTTCGTCCGCGGCGCGATGTGTACTGGGTGCCGCTCGCCGCAGCGCTCACGCTGGTTTTGCTCGCGCAGGCTTTCGCTATGATCCGTCGGCATCGGCGGGCAATATCTGTCGGATCGGCTGCGCTTGCCGAAGCGAGGCCATGATGGAAGCGCTCGCCGCCTTCCATTTGGAACGGCCACTCTGGCTGCTGGCGTTGATCCTGGCTGCCATTTTGTGGCGGCTGGCGCGGCGCAGTTCCGATCCTGTGCAGCAATGGCGCCGCGTCATCGATCCCGCACTGCTGCCTTACCTCCTGACCGGAAACGACCGGCGCGCGCGTATCCTTCCCGCCGATTGGCTGTTCGCCGGTTGCGTCGTCGCGGCCATTGCGATCGCCGGCCCGGTCTGGCAGCGCGAACAGTCGCCCTTCGCCGAAGCCAAGCCTCCCGTCGCGATCGTGCTCAGGGTCACGCCGTCCATGCTGACCGAGGATCTTGCTCCGACGCGGCTCGACCGCGCCCGGCAGAAGCTGGCCGATATCCTGGCGGCCCGGGAGGGCGCCTCGACGGCATTGATCGCCTATGCTGGCTCGGCGCATCTTGTCCTGCCGCCGACGCCGGACAGCGCCGTCATCCTCGACCTTGCCAAGGCGCTCTCCCCCGAGATCATGCCGAAGCAGGGCGGCGATCTTGCCGGCGCGCTCGCTCTGGCGAGACGCGCGCTTGCCGGCATCGGTCAGGGCGGGGCGATCCTCCTCCTCGCCGATGAGACCCTACCGGGCAGCGTGGAATCACAGCCGGCTGGTTCGCCGCCGGTGACGATCCTGGCCCTGCGCGATGCCGAGTCGGCCGGGCTCGCCGAGGTGGCAAAGACCTTGGGCGGCATGGTGGTCCCAACCACGCCCAACCAGTCTGACGTCACGGCCATCGTCCGCCGTCTCGACCGTGGCGACAATGCTGCCGGCATCGCTGGCGAGGGGGATCACTGGAGCGAGACTGGCTACTGGCTGGTCCCGATCCTCGCGCTTCTGGCGCTGCCCTGGTTCCGGCGCGGCTGGGGGGTGGCATGATCCGCTCGCACCGTCTTACGCCCTATGCGGCCCTCGCTTTTCTCGCGACTCTGGCTTTGCTGGCGGCCGGATGCTGGCTGGGCTTTCGCGATCTGTGGCTGAGCCCGGACCAACGCGGCCGCCTTCTTCTGCAACGGGGCCAGACGGTGGAGGCTGCGCAGGCGTTTCGCGACCCGCTCTGGCGTGGGGTCGCCCTGTTTAGGGCCGGAGATTTCAAAGGCGCGGCCCAAGCCTTCGCGGCGCGCGATACGGCCGCGGCAGCCTTCGACCAGGGCAATGCGCTGGTGATGCTCGGCCAGTATGACGAGGCGTTGAAGCGCTTCGACCGGTCGCTCGTGCTGCGACCGGGCTGGCCGGAAGCGCTGCGCAACCGCGAGATCGCCCGCATCCGCGCCGAGCGCCGCAAGACGGAGGGGGGCGAGACCGGGCAAACCGACTCTCGGCCGGATCAGGTCGTTTTCGACAAGACCAAGCCCGGCGGCGAGGACACGACGGTCCAGGCGGCGACCCCGATGTCGGACGAGGCGGTGCGTGCGCTCTGGCTGAAACGCGTGCAGACCCGCCCGGCAGATTTCCTGCGGGCCAAGTTCGCCTATCAGCTCGGTACGCAGCCGGGAGCAGCGCCGTGAGAGCTCTTCTCCTGCTTCTGTTGCTCGCTGTCCCGATGATCGCGCTCGCGCAGACGCCTGCCGAGCCGCCGATCATCCGCACGACGCTCGATCCCACGACCGGAATCGTCATCGGCCAGCCGGTTCGGCTGAACGTGGCGGTGCTGTTCCCCGGCGAGATGCAGCATCCGCCGCTCGTCAGCGTTCCGGAAGCGGCGGGGGCCCAGATCCTGAGATTCGAGACGCAGGCGATCACCACCCGCGACCGGATCGGCGGTCGGGACTATGTCGGCCAGAGCTTCGAATTCGTCATCTTCCCCCGGCGCGGGGGCGAAATTGCGATACCGGCGCCGACCATCACGCTGCTGACGCGGGACGGCGACCCCGCGGGTTCGATGACCGGCACGGGGACGCATTTCACCGCCAGCGTGCCTCCCGGTATCGACCCGTCCGGCCCGGTACTTGTCGCCGATAGCGTGAGCGCGAGCGAGAGCTGGTCGCCGGAGCCGCGGGAGCGTTCCTTCCGCGCCGGAGATGCGGTGGTCAGGTCGATCCGGCGTCAGGCGGCGGGCGTGCCGGCGCTCGGGATGGCCGAGTTCCGCTTCGAGGCGCCGGACGGTGTGCGGGTCTATGTCGACCCGCCGGTGATCGAGGATCGCAGCAACCGCGGCAGCGTGGACGGACTTCGCACCGACAAGGTCACCTACGTCTTCGAGCAGTCGGGGACTTTCGCGCTGCCGGCCCTGTCGCAGCCCTGGTGGAGTCTCGCCGACAAGAGGGCGAGGACCGAAACGCTGCCGGGGCTGACGGTCACGGTTGCGGCCGCAGCGCAACCCTTCCGCTCCGGCAGACCTGCCATATGGCCGTGGGCGGTTGGAGGACTGGCTCTGATCCTGATCGCGCTGCTCTCGCTGGCGTTGCTGCGCGAGCGCCTCCGCGCGGTTTGGCGACAGGCCGTCATCGGGCTTGGTGGCTCCGAATGGTTCGCACGCCGGCAGTTGCGGAGAGCTGCGAGGAGCGGAGAACCCGGCGCAAGCTATCGTGCCTTCGCGATCTGGCATGGCCGCCTGTCCTCGGCTGACCGGGAGGCCTTGTGCAGAGACCCGCGCGTGGCCCCACGCCTGGCGGAACTCGAGCGCGCGGTATTCGGCGGCGGGGGCTGGAACAGGCGAAGCGGGCGGGAGCTGGCGCGTGCTGTTTCGGCGTGGCGGCACGCCCCTCGGTCTCATCGAAGCGCGGGTGGTCCATTGCCCCCGCTCAACCCAGCGACGTGAATCCGCCTATCGCAGCGTGCCAGGGCAGGCGGTACCTGCTGCTCACTCTCGTAACCGTTACAGTCTTAAACGCGGCAACGGCGCGTGCGAGCTTTCCTCGTCACGCAGACAGAGAAGACGCAAACCGCTCTTCGGCAGATGCGGTCGTGTGACGCCGATCGTGGGAGCCCATGATGAGAGCGGTCTTCACTGCCATTTTCGCCTTGCTCTTCGCGACCGCGCAGGCGCAGCAGCCAGCCCCTGGTGACCTTGAACGCCGGTTGGTTGAACGGCGCGCAGTCGAGGCCGTCATCTGGGGCATGCCGGCGGTCAATTACGATCTGATGCTGCAGGAGATGCTGACCAAAACACCGGGCAAGGTGCATCAGGTCATCTATTGGGGCCGTCCGCTTGATTCGAAGAATCAGACGCTGACGCCGAATCCCGACGCGCTCTACTTCATGGCTTTCTTCAATACGAAAGACGGGCCGATCGTACTCGACTTGCCGCCCGGCGACGCGAAAGGCTCGTTCAACGGCAATATCGTCACGATCTGGCAAATGCCCCTCGAAGATGCCGGGTTGCTCGGCGCCGACAAGGGCAAGGGTGGCAAGTATCTCGTCCTCCCGCCGGGCTACAAGAGCAAGCCGCCGCGCGGCTACATTCCCCTGCAATCCGACACGTTCGGCGGCTACATGCTGCTTCGCTCGAACCTGAAGAGTCACAGTGAGGCCGCCGTCGCCAGTTCGGTTGCCTATGGCAAGCGGATGAAGATTTACCCACTGTCGCAAGCGGCACATCCGCCCGCGACAGTGTTCAACGACGTCAAGGACATCGGCTTCGATTCGACGATCCGCTACGATGCGAGCTTCTTCGCGCATCTCGACCGGATCGTGCAAACGGAACCCTGGCTGCCGCGCGACCGGGCGATGATCGACCAGCTCAAATCGCTGGGCATCGAGAAGGGCAAGCCTTACCGACCGGACGAAGCGCGAACGACGGCGCTGACTGCCGGCGTTCAAGAGGCACGCGATTGGCTCGAACGGACATACGATGCCGGGCTGCCACCTTTCTTCTCGCCGACGAGCCGCTGGACCTTCCCGGCGCCCCCCGAACTGATCAAGTCGGCGCAGGGCGGCTACAACGACACCGATGCCTATCCGACCGACCTGCGCGGCCTCGCCTATAGCTACGCCTATATCGGCATCAAGCGGCTTGGCGCTGGCCAATTCTACATGATCTCGATCCGTGACAAGGATGGCGACGCCTTCGACGGCGCCAGGACCTATCGCCTGACGGTGCCGCCCAAGGCACCGGTCGAACAATACTGGTCGGTAACGGCCTACGACCGGCAGACACATGCGTTGATCCGGGGAATGCCGCGCGCCAGTCGCTCCTCGCAAATCCCTGAGATGCAGAAAAACGCCGATGGTTCGCTCGAGGTCTATTTCGGGCCGAAGCCGCCGGCCGGCAAAGAGACGAATTGGGTGCCCACCGATCCGGGGCGCAAGTTCGAGCTGATGTTCCGCGCCTACGCGCCGACCAAGGCGCTGTTCGACAAGAGTTGGGTACTGCCCGACGTCGAGAAGGCCGCAACCCCCTGAATCGAGAGGAGATCGGCCATGAATGTCAGTCTCATATCCCAGGTCGCGCTGTCGCTCGCTATGGCGAGCGTTGCATTCGCCCAGCAAAGCGCCGCGCCAGGCGGCGCCATTCCGGTTACGGTCGACAACTTCCCGCGCGCCGAGTCCGATCTTTACATGAGCAGGACCGTCCAGGACGGCGGCCTCGGCAAGTTCGTCCATAGGCGGATGCCGGCGGAGATCGAGAACCAGACCGTTATCCGCCTGAATCGCGACACGCTCTATTCTTCGGCTGTCGTCGACCTCGATGCCGGCCCGGTGACGATCACCCTGCCCGATGCCGGCAAGCGGTTCATGTCGCTGCAGGTCATCAACGAAGACCACTATGTGCCGCTCGTCTCCTACAAGCCCGGCCCGGTGACGCTGACGCGCGCCAAGGTCGGCACCCGCTACGCGATGGTCGGCGTGCGCACGCTGGTTGATCCCAACGATCCGAAGGATCTCCAGCAGGTCCATGCGTTGCAGGACGCGCTCAAGCTCGGGCAGAAGGGCTCCGGCACGTTCGAGATACCGAAATGGGACGAGGCCAGCCAGAAGAAGGTTCGCGATGCCCTCCTGGTGCTGGCCTCCACCATAGGCGGCTTCAAGAACGGCTTCGGCCAGAAAGGGCAGGTCGATCCGATCCGCCACCTGATCGTGACCGCCGCCGGCTGGGGCGGCAATCCCGACAAGGACGCGACCTATCTGAGCTTCACGCCCGCGAAGAATGACGGCACGACCGTCTACAGGCTCAAGGTCGGGTCCGTGCCGGTCGATGCCTTCTGGTCGGTCAGCGTCTACAATGCCGAGGGCTACTACGAGAAGAACGCCTACAACGCCTATTCGCTGAACAACATCACCGCGAAGAAGAGCGCGGACGGCGCCGTCGACACCCAGTTCGGCGGCTGCGACGGCAAAATCCCGAATTGCCTGCCGGTGATGAAGGGCTGGAACTACACGGTCCGGCTTTACCGGCCGCGCGCAGAGGTTCTGAACGGGCGCTGGAAATTTCCAGAGCCGCAATCCGTGCAGTGAGCCTCTGGCATGTCCGGCCTCGACATCTTCGCCTGGATCGTCCTCGTGGTGCTCGTCGCCAGTACGGTCTTCGTCGCCGTCTTCATGGCGATGTGGCCGGGCATGGTCGCCAGGCGCCGCAACCATCCCTGGGCCGAAGCTGTCGCCGTCGGCGGCTGGGTTACGCTCTTCCTCGGCTTCGTGCTCTGGCCGGTGGTGCTGATCTGGGCCTATGTCGACGTGCCGGCAAAACCGGGCCGTGGCACTGGCGATGCGGAGACGGCGCGATGATCGTTGTCCTGCTCAACACCTATCTGGCGCTGCTTTTCATCCTGGTGAAGCTCAAAGTCGTGCCCTTCAACTTGTTCTGGAAGGTTTCGCCGGTCCTTGTTCTCCTCGTCCTGCTGATCGGGCTGTTCATCCCGATGAACTGGGGCGCGCCGCAGGGACCGGTGCTGGTCGTGCGCAATTCGGTCGCGATCGTGCCGGACGTTGCAGGCGAGGTGGTCGACGTGCCGGTCACAGCCAATGCGCCGCTCAAGACCGGCGACGTGCTTTTCCGGATCGATCCGGTGCCGTTCCAGGCTCAGGTCGATGCCTTGGCTGCGCAACTCAAGTTTCAGGAGACGCGCCTTGCCGAGATGACCCAGCTCCAGTCGCGCGGCACGGGCCGGACGTTCGATGTCGAGCAGCGCGAGGCCGAGGTAGAGCAGCTCAAGGCCCAGCTCGCCGGCGCGAAGTGGAACCTGGACAAGACGACGGTGCGCGCACCGGCCGACGGCTATGTCACCAATCTCGCCCTGCGCAAGGGCGCGCGGGTGACCAGCCTGCCGCTGGCGCCGGTGATGGCCTTCATCGATACCGCCGACACCCTCCTCGGCGTCGAGATCAACCAGATCGACGCGCGCTATGTCGCGGCGGGCCAGCCGGTCGAGCTCACCTTCAAATGGGCGCCGGGAACGGTGCAGACGGGCAAGGTCGAGAGCGTGCTCCAGGCCGTTGCGACAGGCCAGGTCCAGACCTCCGGCATCGCAGTGGCGCCGAAATCCGTCCAGGCAGCGCCCTTCGTTGTCCGCGTGAAGCTCGACGACGAAGCCTTCGCCCGCATGCTGCCAGCCGGCAGCGCCGGCGATGCCGCGATCTTCACCGACCGGGTCAAGGCGGCCCATGTCATCCGGAAGGTCCTGCTGCGCCAGATCGCCATCACGAACTACGTCAACCCATTCTAGCTCATCGTAACCGACATTCGCGTCATGGAAGGGAAGACAACATGGGGTTTCTCAGAGCGACCTTGACCTTCCTTGCGGCTGCCTTCCTGTCGGCTTCCGCCGCATCAGCGCAGCAGCGAAATCTCGGTCCGGAAACAGGTAAGGTTTCCATCCGTCAGTTGCAGGTCGCTTTCATCGGTTCGGGTGCAGTCGGAGGCGGCACTCTCACTTATCGAGGGCGATCCTACGGGATCACAGTGGGCGGTCTGGGCATTGGCGGCATCGGTGCTTCGCGCTTGACCGCGACAGGGAGCGTCTATGGCCTGACCCGCCGGGAGGATTTCACGGGCGCTTACGTCCAGATTCGTGAGGGCTGGGCTATTGGCGATCATGGGCGGGGTCGTCTCTGGCTTCGCAACCCCAGCGGCGTAACCCTCAGATTGGTGGCGCGCAGGCAGGGCTTGCAGCTCTCGCTCGGCGCGGACGGTGTTCTTATCGGCTGGAAATAGCGTCCGTCTGGTTCAAATCAATCGCGCCGCAACGCGTCCGATGCTCGTCAGGTCTGTTGCAATCGCGCCGTCTTGTTGACCGCAATCCAAGGACCTTGAAAGAGGGTTGGAAGCCTGGCGGATTTATCCCCAGGTCTGCTTCCCGGTCACTAGCCGATGTCTGCTGTTGGCGCGGAGCTGAACGGCGACATGCTTCGATTTTGAATGGAACTTCCTCGAATTGGAACGGCCGACGCAGTTCGCCGGCCGTTCTCTTCGATTGATTAGCGGGCCGGCCTCTTGCAGGCCGGTGCCAATCTATGTGCTGCTTGGTGCCACACTAACGCTTCGAGGTGCCAAACTTTCTGCGTCCTGAGAGAACTTCGCCTCCCATTTCACGAGCACCCGGTTGTACTTCCGCAGGTGTTGCACTTCAGGCAGGTGCCGTTGCGGACCAGGGTGAAGTTGCCGCATTCGCCGCACGAGTCGCCGACATAGCCCTTCATGATCGCCTCCGCCCGGCGCTCCGAGGCCGTCGGCTGGGCTGCCGGAGCCGAGAAGCCGAGCTTGGCCATCTCTGCCTCGCCATAGGCTTCCGGCTCCTCCTTCAACGCGGTCGCGCCGATGGTGGCGAGTGCGGTCAGGGCCGCGCCGCCGCGGGCGACGGTCTCGACCGCCGGAGCCGCCACGCCGCCCTGGATCGCGTGGAAGGAGATCGGCTTGCCGCGGCGGAAACCCGTCGAGGCCAGCGGCGTCGATGTGATCGGAGCGGTCGCATCCGGCGCCTTGTCCTGGCCGACGCCGCTGCCCATCACGTCATGGCCGATCTCGCTCGGGTCGACATGGGCGAGGTCGTTGCGGCCGAGATAGGAGATCGCGAGCTCGCGGAAGACGTAGTCGAGGATCGAGGTCGCGTTCTTGATCGACTGGTTGCCGGCGACGAAGCCCGAGGGCTCGAAGCGGGTGAAGGTGAAGGCCTCGACATATTCCTCCAGCGGCACGCCATATTGCAGGCCGAGCGAGACCGCGATGGCGAAGTTGTTCATCATCGCCCGGAAGGCCGCGCCCTCCTTGTGCATGTCGATGAAGATCTCGCCGAGGCGCCCGTCCGAATATTCGCCGGTATGGACATAAACCTTGTGGCCGCCGACCGTGGCCTTCTGGATGTAGCCGGTGCGGCGATCCGGCATCTTCTCGCGCTCGCGCTTGCGCTCGATGCGCTCGACGATGCGCTCGACGATCTTCTCCGAGATCTGGGTCGCGCGGGCCGCCATCGGCTGGGCGACCAGCGTCTCGACCGCGTCGTCGGCCTCGTCGTCCTCATCCGAGATCAGCGCCGAGTTCAGCGGCTGCGAGAGCTTGGAGCCGTCGCGATAGAGGGCGTTGGCCTTCAGCGCCAGCTTCCACGAGAGCATATAGGCGCTCTTGCAGTCCTCGACCGTGGCGTCGTTGGGCATGTTGATGGTCTTGGAGATCGCGCCCGAGATGAAGGGCTGGGCCGCCGCCATCATGCGGATATGGCTCTCGACCGAGAGATAGCGCTTGCCGATGCGACCGCAGGGATTGGCGCAATCGAAGACGTTGTAGTGCTCGGTCTTGAGATGCGGGGCGCCTTCCAGGGTCATCGCGCCGCAGACATGGACGTTCGCGGCTTCGATCTCGGCCTTGCTGAAGCCGAGGAAGGGCAGGAGCTCGAACGACATGTCATTGAGCTTCTCGGCCGGGACATTCAGCGTGCCGGTGAGGAAATCCTCGCCCAGCGTCCACTTGTTGAAGACGAACTTGATGTCGAAGGCGCTCTTCAAGCCCTTCTCGACCGCCTCGATCTTCTCGTCAGTGAAGCCCTTGGCGCGCAGCGTCGAGGGGTTGACGCCCGGCGCCTGCTTCATTGAGCCGTGGCCGACGGCATAGGCCTCGATCTCGGCGATATCGGCCTCGCGGTAACCGAGTGCGCGCAGCGCATCCGGCACGGCGCGGTTGATGATCTTGAAGTAGCCGCCGCCGGCGAGCTTCTTGAACTTCACCAGCGCGAAATCGGGCTCGATGCCGGTGGTGTCGCAATCCATGACGAGGCCGATCGTGCCGGTCGGCGCGATCACGGTCGCCTGGGCGTTGCGGTAGCCGTAGCGCTTGCCCTGCTCGAGAGCCTCGTCCCAGACGATGCGCGAGCGCTCCGCCATGGTCACAGCCGAACCGCCGAGGCGGGCCAGCGTCGCATGGTCGAGAGGAACCGGGGTGACGCTCAGGCCCTCATAGCCGTCGGCGAGGCCGTGGGCGGCGGTGCGGTGGTTGCGGATGACGCGCAGCATGTGGCTGGCGTTCTTCTTGTAGCCGGGGAAGGGGCCGAGCTCGCCTGCCATCTCGGCCGAGGTCGCATAGGCGACGCCGGTCATGATCGCGGTGAGGGCGCCGGCCAGCGCGCGGCCCTCGTCTGAGTCGTAGCCGAGGCCCATGGTCATCAGCAGGCCGCCGATATTGGCGTAGCCGAGGCCGAGCGTGCGGTACTCGTAGGAGAGTTCGGCGATCTCGCGGCTCGGGAACTGCGCCATCGTCACCGAGATCTCGAGCACGACGGTCCAGAGCCGGCAGAGATGCTCATAGGCCGCGACGTCGAAGGCCTTGGTCTCGGTATCGTAGAACTGCAGCAGGTTGGCCGAGGCCAGGTTGCAGGCGGTGTCGTCGAGGAACATGTACTCGGAGCACGGGTTGGACGCCCGAATCCGACCGGAAGCGGGGCAGGTGTGCCAGTCGTTCATCGTCGAGTTGAAGTGCAGGCCGGGATCGGCCGAGGCCCAGGCGGCGTAGCCGATCTTCTCCCAGAGGTCGCGGGCCTTCAGGGTCTTCATGACCTTGCCGGTGGTGCGGCCGGTCAGGTCCCAGTCGTTGTCGTTCTCGACGGCGCGCAGGAAGTCGTCGGTCAGCGAGACCGAGTTGTTCGAGTTCTGGCCGGAGACGGTGAGATAGGCGTCGGAATCCCAGTCGGTGTCATAGGTATCGAAGGAGATGTCCTTGTAGCCCTGCTTGGCGAACTGGATGACGCGCTTGATGTAGTTGTCGGGCACCAGCGCCTTGCGGGCGAGCTTGATCTCGCGCTTCAGGGCCGGGTTCTGCTCGGGGTCGAAGCAGCTATCGCCATCGCCTTCGCAGTTCACGCAGGCCTTGAGCACGGCCTTCATGTGCTTCTTGACGGTCTTGGAGCCGGTGACGAGGGCGGCGACCTTCTGCTCCTCCTTCACCTTCCAGTCGATATAGGCCTCGATATCCGGATGGTCGGCATCAACCACGACCATCTTGGCGGCGCGGCGGGTGGTGCCGCCCGACTTGATCGCGCCCGCGGCGCGGTCGCCGATCTTGAGGAAGGACATCAGGCCCGAGGACTTGCCGCCGCCAGCGAGCTTCTCGCCTTCGCCGCGCAGCATCGAGAAGTTCGAGCCGGTGCCGGAACCATACTTGAACAGGCGGGCCTCACGGACCCAAAGGTCCATGATGCCGCCCTCGTTGACGAGGTCGTCCTGCACGCCCTGGATGAAGCAGGCATGCGGCTGCGGATGCTCGTAGCTCGACTTCGACTTGACCAGCTTGCCGGTCTTGAAGTCGACGTAGAAATGGCCCTGGCTGGGGCCGTCGATGCCATAGGCCCAGTGCAGGCCGGTATTGAACCATTGCGGCGAGTTCGGCGCGACGCGCTGGGTCGCGAGCATGAAGCGCAATTCGTCATGGAAGGCGGCGGCATCCTCCTCGGAGGAGAAATAGCCGCCCTTCCAGCCCCAATAGGTCCAGCAGCCGGCGAGGCGGTCAAAGACCTGCTTGGAGGAAATTTCGGAGGCGTAGCGCTCGCCCTCAGGCAATTCGGCGAGAGCGGCCTCGTCGGCGACGGAGCGCCAGAGGAAGGAGGGGACGTCGTTCTCTTCGAACTTCTTCAGGCGCGCGGGCACGCCGGCCTTGCGGAAATACTTCTGCGCGAGCACGTCGCTCGCGACCTGCGACCAGGCCTCGGGAACCTCGATGCCTTCCAGCCGGAAGACGACGGAGCCGTCCGGGTTCTTGATCTCGCTGACGGCCGATCGGAACGGGATCGCGGCATAGGGCGACTGTCCGGCGGAGGTGTAGCGGCGCTCGATGCGCATGATCTTCATCCCTTGATCTGCCGCGGACTTGCCTTGAAGCCACGCGCGGCCGGTTGATCACCGGCTCCTGATGTCAGCCCAAACTCGGTTCGATGCCCTGTGGGTCCCGGCGGTGTGGCCCCGCCGATGGTCCCGGACGCGCCCAAAATGCCCGCGCAAATCCGTTCGCTTCCGCTGTTGATGGCGGATGCGGCGGCAGGCCCGGAACACACTGGAAAACTAGGGTTTCGCAGTCATCCAGAGGGGGTGCCGCCGGCCGTCATGCGATGGTCAAAATCTAGTGCAGATGCCGGCCTGGCGTCAAGGAATAGTGTCTATCGATCCCTGTGGACACGACATCTGGTAGAGATATGTGGGTTACGGGGATAAGTTGCAAGGCGCCCGCTAAGCCTCGGAAATCGCCGGGGAATCGGAGGCTGCTCGGCAAGATTGCCACAGTGCGGGAGGAAGCGCAGTCCCTAAAATCCCCGCTATCATGGTTGACGGACGCTAAATCCGGTGGGTCCGGGGCCCAGCCGTGTGCTCCGCTTTCAAAGCCCCCCGGAAGTGGCTGATCTCGGAGCACTTCCGGCGAATGCAGCGCGGCGGGCCGATCCGAATCGCGGCCGAATCGTGGCGAGCGACTCACAGATGCACAGATTTACCGATCCGCGGCTCGCGGCGGGCAAGTCGGGCAGGGGAAGCCGCGCCTACGGCGAGGGGCCGCATTCGATTGCGATGCCGCCAGGGGCGAACATCGCGTGGTCGGCACTGTCGGCCTATCGCGGACTGGACAGCAGGCAGTGCGGGAGCCATAAGTCGCCCGATTGTTTCAGCATCGCGCGCACGGACTTGAGGACGATGAAGGACTGGCTGCTGCAGATCTTCACCTGGTGGAACGGCCAGACGATCGGCACGCGTTTCCACACCTGGCGCTTCGGCGAGCGGGTGGGAGAAGACGAGTTCGGCAATGTCTATTACCGCACCGCCGGTGGGGTGAAGGACAAGGCGCTCGGCTTCCAGCGGCGCTGGGTGATCTACAAGGGCGATGCGGAAGCCTCCAAGGTGCCGCCGGGCTGGAACGGCTGGCTGCACCATACCGTCGATGTCGCCCCTTCCGAGGAAAGCTACCAGCCGCGCGAGTGGCAGCAGCCGCACCAGCAGAACTGGACCGGCACGGCTTTGGCCTATCGCCCGCAGGGCTCGACGCTGGCGGAGGGCGAGCGCCCGGCCGCAACCGGCGACTACCAGGCCTGGACGCCCGGCCGCTGAGAGAAGGCCGCCGCTGAGAGAAGGCCTGCAAGCCGAGCTTGCGAAATACCGGGCCGCTCCTTTCGGGGTGGCCTTTTTGCTGCCAGTCGGAGGTTTGCCCGGCATACCCCAAGCTTTCCGGGGCCATGCCCTTTTTCCGCTGCGATTGCCGTGTTACTGCGCGCCATCGCGGTCCTTCCGCGCTGTCGAAGAGATTCGCGCCCGCATGCCGTCGTTCTTTCGTTTCCCGATCCTGGCAGGCCTCGCCTCGAGCGCTCTGGCGACGCTGGCGGCCACGGGCCCGGCACAGGCCGATCGCATCCGCAATCCGACAGCGGTCTTCGCCGGGCTCGACAAGATCACCGGCCGCATCATCTCCTTCGAGGTGGCGATCGACGAGACCGTGCAGTTCGGCGCACTTCAATTGACACCGCGAGTCTGCTGGACGCGCCCGCCGACCGAGGCACCGCAGACCGACGCCTTCGTCGAGGTCGACGAGGTCACGGTCAAGAACGAGTACCGGCGCATCTTCACCGGCTGGATGTATGCGGCGAGCCCGGGCCTGCACGGCGTCGAGCACGCGATCTACGATGCCTGGCTGACCGACTGCAAAGGCGGCACCGAGCTCGTCGTCGATCCCAAGGAGCCGGAGGCGCCACCGGCCGAAGACCCGCGCCGGCCCCGCACGCCCAACCAGCCTCCGGCCGCGCAGCAGCCCGCTTCGCCGCCGCGCGGCGGGCGTATCGATGTCGAGCCGCCACGTGGCGTGCCGGTCCAGCCGCAGCGGCCGAGCCAGCGCTTCTTCCCGACCAATCCCTCGCCAGGCCGCGATCCGACCGCCGGCGGCGGCTGATCCTGCCGGTAAGGCGATCCGGCGCTCAGATCCGGGCGAGGGCCTCCCGGCCGTTCATCGCTGTTGAAACGGGCCAGGCGTGCCAGTCGCCGACATGCAGCAGGGCGTCGTCGAGCAGGCGGCGATAGCCGTCGCGCGGAATCTCGATCGTGCCGAACTGCGCGAGATGGCCGGTATGGAACTGGGTATCCAGCAAACGATAGCCGCCATGCCTCAATCGGGCGACGAGATGGACCAGCGCGACCTTCGAGGCGTCGGTTTCGCGATGGAACATGCTCTCGCCGAAGAAGGCGCCGCCCAGCGAGAGGCCATAGAGGCCACCGACCAGCCGGCCTTCGCGCCAGCATTCGACCGTGTGGACATGGCCGAGCGTGAAGAGCGCGCCGAAGATTTCGCGGATGCGCGGGTTGATCCAGGTTTCCGCGCGGTCCGGCTTGGACTCGGCGCAGGCCGCGATCACGGCGTCGAAGGCGGTATCGACCCTGATCTCGAAGCGGTCCGAGCGCACCGTGCGGGCAAGCCGCGTGGAGAGGTGGAAGCCGTCGAGCGGAATGATGCCGCGCAATTCCGGCTCGACCCAGAACAGGCCGGGATCGTCGGCGCTCTCCGCCATCGGGAAGATGCCAGCGGCATAGGCGCGCAGCATGATCTCCGGCGTGATCGCAGGGGTGCGGACGGGCACGGAACGAGCCTTCATGGGGCGATGGGAGCGCGGGGCGGGGCTTGAGTCAAACGAGGGCTGCCGGGTCGACGGGCTTCGTCATGCTCGGGCCTGACCCGAACATCTCATGAGAGGAGGGCACCTCCTTCCGCTGGAGATTCTCGGGTCTGCGCTTCGCGTTGCCCGAGAATGACGCGTGCCCAGGCCGCTCCGTGCGAGCAAGCCCCACCATGGCTTCAGACATTGCCTGAAACCATGGCCGCAAGAGGCTGAAAGATCAGTCTTCCGCGGGCTCGGCGCCCGGTGCCGCGTCGCCTGCCTCGGCGTCTTCGTCACCTTCACCATCGTCGTTGATGCACTCGACCGAGACGACCTTCTCGTCCTTGGCGGTGTTGAACACCGTCACGCCCTGCGTCGAACGCCCAGCGATGCGGATGCGGTTGTCCGGGCCGGCATCGACCGGCACGCGGATGAGCTGGCCGCCATCGGTGACGAGCATGAGCTGGTCTGAGTCGAGGGCCGGGAAGGAGGCGACGAGCTTGCCGTTGCGGTCGTTCACGACCATCGCGACGATGCCCTTGCCGCCGCGCCCGGTGACCCGGTACTCGAAGGACGAGGTGCGCTTGCCGTAGCCACGCTCCGAGATGGTCAGGATGAACTGCTCGGCCGCACCCATCGCGGTGTATTTCTCAAGCCCGAGCTCGATATCACCGCCACTCTCCTCGGCGTCGGCATCGACCGCCACGGTGGCTTCCGCACCGTCCTCGGCCTCGCCGGTCAGTGCCCTTCTGGCAGCCGCAGCGCGCTTGAGATAGGCAGCGCGCTCGTCCGGCGTGGCGTCCAGATGATGCAGGATCGCGAGCGAGATCACCTCATCGCCCTTGGCCAGGTTGATGCCGCGCACGCCGGTGGAGTCGCGGCCCTTGAAGACGCGCACCTCCGGCACCGCGAAGCGGATGCACTGGCCGAGGGCGGTCGTCAGCAGCACGTCATTGCCTTCGGTGCAGATCTGCACGTCGACGATGTGGTCGCCCTCGTCGAGCTTCATCGCGATCTTGCCGGCGCGGTTGACGTTGACGAAGTCGGAGAGCTTGTTGCGCCGCACGCCGCCCGAGGCTGTCGCGAACATCACGTCGAGCGTCTCCCAGCTCGCCTCGTCCTCCGGCAGCGGCATGATCGTGGTGATACGCTCGCCGGCCTCGATCGGCAGCATGTTGACCAGTGCCTTGCCACGCGCGTTCGGTGCTGAGAGCGGCAGGCGCCAGACCTTCTCCTTGTAGACCTGACCTTCCGATGAGAAGAACAGCACCGGCGTATGGGTCGAGGCGACGAAGAGACGGGCGACGAAATCCTCGTCCTTGGTCGCCATGCCGGAGCGGCCCTTGCCGCCGCGGCGCTGCGCCCGATAGGTCGAAAGCGGCACGCGCTTGATGTAGCCGCCATGGCTGACGGTGACGACCATGTCCTCGCGGGCGATCAGGTCCTCGTCGTCGAGATCGGAGCCCCAGTCCTGGATCTCGGTGCGGCGCGGCGTGGCGAAGGCGGCCTTCACCTCGGCGAGCTCCTCCTTGACGATCGACTGGATGCGGGCGCGCGAGCGCAGGATGTCGAGATAATCCGCGATCTCCTTGGCTAGCTTCTCCAGCTCGTCGCCGATCTCGTCGCGGCCGAGAGCGGTGAGGCGCGACAGGCGCAGCTCGAGGATCGCCTTGGCCTGCGCGTCCGAGAGCCGGTAGGTGCCGTCCGGATTGATGGGGTGGCGCGGATCGTCGACCAGCGCGATCAGCGGCGCGATGTCCTCGGCCGGCCAGTCGCGTGCCATCAGGGATTCATGCGCGGCGGCGGGCGTCGGTGCGGTGCGGATCAGGCGGATGACTTCGTCGATATTGGCGACGGCGGTGGCGAGGCCGCAGAGCACATGGGCGCGCTCGCGGGCCTTGTTCAGGAGGTAACGCGTGCGCCGCGAGACGACCAGCTCGCGGAACTCGACGAAGGCCGAAATGAAGTCCTTGAGGTTCAGAACCTCCGGACGGCCGCCGTTCAGCGCGACCATGTTCGCGCCGAAGGAGGTCTGCAGCGGGGTGAAGCGGTAGAGCTGGTTCAGCACGACATCGGCGACGGCGTCGCGCTTGATCTCGATGACGACGCGCACGCCCTCGCGGCTGGATTCGTCGCGCAGGTCGGAGATGCCCTCGATGCGCTTCTCGCGCACGAGATCGGCGATCTTCTCGACCATCGTCGCCTTGTTCACCTGATAGGGAATCTCGGTGACGACGATCGCCTCGCGCTCCTTGCGCATCTCCTCGATATGCGTCTTCGAGCGCATCACGATCGAGCCGCGGCCGGTGTGATAGGCCGAATGGATGCCGCTGCGGCCCATGATTGAGGCGCCGGTCGGGAAATCCGGGCCCGGCACGATCTCGATCAGGTCGTCGATGGAAATCTCGGGATCGTCGATATAGGCGACGCAGGCGTCGATGACCTCGCCGAGATTGTGCGGGGGTATGTTGGTGGCCATGCCGACGGCGATGCCGCCGGCGCCGTTGACGAGCAGGTTGGGATAGCGCGCCGGCAGGACTGTCGGCTCATGCTCCTTGCCGTCGTAGTTCGGCTGGAAATCGACAGTGTCGAGGTCGAGGTCTTCCAGCAGCGGCATCGCCGCCTTGTCGAGGCGGGCCTCGGTGTAACGATCGGCGGCTGCGCTGTCGCCGTCCATCGAGCCGAAATTGCCCTGGCCGTCGATCAGCGGCAGGCGCAGCGAGAAATCCTGCGCCATGCGCACCAGCGCGTCATAGACCGCGAGATTGCCGTGCGGATGGTACTTACCCATCGTGTCGCCGACGATGCGGGCGCATTTGGTATAGGGCCGCTCGGGCACGTTCTTGTTCTCGTGCATCGAGAACAAGATGCGGCGATGGACCGGCTTCAGGCCGTCGCGGACATCGGGCAGAGCGCGGCTCACGATCACGCTCATGGCGTAATCGAGATAGCTCTTCTTCATCTCGTCGGTGATCGCGATCGGCTTGATGTCGCCGCCGAAATCCGGGGCGTTGTCGCGCTTGTCGTCGGTATCGTCGCTCAAGGGAAAATGTCCCGATTCCTGCTGGTTTTTCAGCCTTCTGGCTATCCGATTCCGGCAGGAGAAGCCAGCAAAAGCGGGCGCTGTCCAAGCAAAAATTATCCAAGCGAATTCAGTGCCTTACGGGCGATTTTCAGATGCCTTCCGGCGCGCTGCCATATTCCGGCCTTTCTTGGTGCGTGACGGCGGGCTTGCGGCATGCTGATGTGGCGCCATGTTCGTCGAATTCGCCACCGCAGCCCTCGTCACCATGCTGGTGACGCTCGACCCGCCGGGCCTTGCGCCGATCTTCCTGTCGCTGACGCGCGGGATGTCGGAAAGCGAGCGGCGGCAGGTCGCCATCCGCGCCTCGATCATCGCCTTCTGCATCATGGCCTTCTTCGCCGTGGCGGGCGACATCGTGCTGAAGGCGCTCGGCGTCTCGCTGCCGGCCTTCCGCATCGCGGGCGGGCTGCTGCTGTTCTGGATCGCCTTCGAAATGGTGTTCGAGCGCCGGACCGAGCGCAAGCAGCAGACGGCGGACACCGCGATCACCCAGGACCATATCCGCAATGTCGCGGCCTTCCCGCTGGCGATCCCGCTGATGGCGGGGCCGGGCGCGCTGACGGCGATGATCCTGCTTGCCGGCCGCGCCGGCGGCGACCCGCTGCTGCTGGCGACGCTGGCTGTGATCTGCGGGCTGGTGGTGTTGTCCTGCCTTCTGGTGTTCCTCTCGGCGACGCCGATCGCGAAGCTGCTCGGCGTCACCGGCAATATCGTGCTGACGCGCCTGCTGGGAGTGATCCTGGCGGCGCTCGCCGTTCAGTTCGTGATCGACGGGATCAAGGCCGCCGCGCAGGCGGGGTAGGGGTGGGTTGGAAGGGCTGCTTCCGACCCGTGGCGGTCATTCATCCTCGCCGTTACGAAGCATCGCATCGAGCTCTTCCGGCTTCATCCGCTAGACCGCTTTTGCAGCTCTCTGATCGACCTTCCGGTCATTCGGGTTGAGGCCGCCCCGCCGCCTGGAACCGCCCGCGTTCTTGCCAACCATCAAGAACCTTTTCGTGCGATCGGCTCGATTACGGACCAGGGGGAGGCAGCTATGCCTTACAGACCGTTTGGGACGCTTAGGACATTACTGGCTCTGCTTGTTCTCCTCCAACATGTCGGCCATGTCGGGCCAGCCGAGATGCAGGCAAACTGGAGCTGGGCAACTGGTTCAGTTGCGGTTCTCGTCTTTTTCGTTCTTTCCGGTTTCGTCATCACGGAGGCTGCGGAGAATATCTATTGGAAGCGACCTTTGCAGTTCACTGCAAACCGTGCCCTGCGTATCATGCCTCAATATGTGATGTCTTTAGCGCTATCCATTGGCGCAATTGCCATGGCTGCGGCCCTGATTACAAATTTTCTACCGAATAAGCTTGTGCCGTATTCTGAAGATCAAATTCTATCCATAGATAATATATTCGCCAATTTCTTTATGATGTTACCGGGTTACGGCCAGGATCGACCGCCTTTCATCCCATATGTCTGGGCTTTGCGAGTCGAGGTTTTCTTTTACAGCCTTCTGAGTGTCACCTTGTGGATCGGGGCCTATCAGCGACGCCTGTCCTATGTCACGCTTTTGATAGTGGCAGCTCTCATGTTCACGGCCGCCTTGAACCAAAAGGGGCCCGGTCTCTTTGGATTCGTGCCTTACTTTGCTCTCGGGATAGCGGCCTATCTCACTACGCGTGCACCGTCATGGCTCAGCTACGGCATTGTTGCTGCCCTGTTCGCTCTATGCCTCTGGACCTGCACAGAAATGAGCATGCCCTCATTTTTGCCGGCGCGGCAGCTTACCGAAGCGCACAACACCGTTCATTTCATCCTGTTCTTCATTCTAACGCTCATCTTCCTCATCCTCATCCCCGTGAAGCTACCAGTACCCTGGAGCCGCATCGACCGACGGATCGGCGACCTGTCTTTCCCGCTCTATCTGCAGCAGTATGTTGTTCTGGTTTTCGCGTATGCGCTTCTTCCGGCCTCCTATTGGACTGTGGCAGCGGTGATTGCGCTCTCCCTTGCCGTAGCTTGGCTGTCGGACCTTTTCGTTGAGGCGCCCATAAGGATGCTTCGAGATCGAATCCGAGGCCATCCCATCAAGACGGATACCGCGATATCGCGGGACGTCGAATACGTCCGTTCCAAGCAGTTCGGCGTCGTGGGTCAGCGTGGCGCGGACGCGTCGTCCGACGAAGAGCCAATCCCGGAACAGATCGCGAATGGAGAACGGTCTGGTGCCTGATCGCGACCCATTGCAGATTTCGTAGCTTCGTGCGCAGCAATCAGTGCCTCGGCCCCATGGTCCCGACCGTCTTCAATCGTGCCGACCTGACCCAGCCACTGACGTCGCTGCCGGTTCTGGGATTGAGATACATCACCGACGACCAGCCATCCCGTGTCTGCGCATAAGTGATGACCTCGTCCTTCGGGATGATGAAGACGCCCTTCATGGGGCATGCGCTGTCCGGCGCTGAATGGAATTGCAGGCGGCCGGCGCCGGTTACGGCCTGGCTCAGCGGCGGTGACAGGGCAGGAGCCTGAGCCGAGCCGGCCGGCGGCTCCGTACAGGCGGCCCATGCGGGAGACGACAGGACGGCGCAGAGGAGGAGAATTCCCGGTCTCGTCATCCTCATCGCGTACCCTTTCGTGCCCTGCTCGGTGCTCGTGACAGGCTAGCATAGGGCTCATGCCTCGCATCCGGGAGAACGAGGCGGTGATGCTGGCGGGCCTGGGCGGGTGATCCGAACAAAAGCTCTTGCGTATCACATAAGTGAATGCTTATGTCACCGCATGATCGAGAACGAGATCTTCAAGGCTCTGGCCGATCCAACGCGGCGCGCCATCCTCGACAAGCTTACGGCGGGCAGCCTGAATGCCAGCGCGCTGCGCGAGGGCATGGCGATCAGCCAGCCGGCGATGTCGCAGCATCTCGCGGTCCTGCGGGGGGCGGGCCTCGTTCGCGAGGAGCGGCAGGGACGCTTCGTCAACTACCGGGTCGACCCGGAGGGGCTCGCGCTGGTCGCGCAGTGGCTGACGAAATACCGCGCCTTCTGGCCGGCGCGGATCGACGATCTCAGGACCTTGCTCAAGGAGATGGATCAATGAGCGGCGACGACACGGCGACCGATCCACTCGTCCTCGAATTCCACTTCGACGAGCCGCCCGAGAAGCTCTGGCGCGCGCTCAGCATGCCCGGCCTGCGTGAGTACTGGCTGCCCGAGGCGGAGCTGGCCGATCCCAAGCCGAGCATCGTCACGCCGGGCGAGGCGCTGCGCTATCGGATGCGCGACAGCGAGCCGCCGTTTCTGGAGAGCGTGGTCACGTTCCGCATCGACGCCAGCGAGGCAGGCGGAAGCAGCCTGCACGTGATCCATGAATTGACCGATCGCCGCGTCGGACAGGATCTGATCCCGGCGAACAGCAATGCGCCGCCGTTGATGCGCGCCGCTGCATAAGGCCGCGCTGCTGCATAAGGCGAAGCGAAACCACACCATCCATTCCCCAAGACTTTGGAGTTCGCCGATGCGCGAAGCGATGCAACTCGTTCCTATGGTCGTCGAGCAGTCGAGCCGCGGGGAGCGTTCGTTCGACATCTACTCGCGGCTGCTGCGCGAGCGGATCATCTTCCTCAACGGCGAGGTCAATGACGCGATGAGCGCGCTGGTCTGCGCCCAGCTCCTGTTCCTGGAGGCCGAGAACCCGAAGAAGCCGATCCATCTCTACATCAATTCGCCGGGTGGCGTGGTGACCAGCGGTTTCGCCATGTACGACACGATGCGCTGCATCCGCTCGCCCGTGCATACGCTGTGCATGGGCACGGCGCGCTCGATGGGCTCGTTCCTGCTGATGGCCGGGGAGCCAGGTGAGCGTGGGGCGCTGCCCAATGCGAGCCTGCATGTCCATCAGCCGCTCGGCGGCTTCCAGGGGCAGGCCTCCGATATCTTCATCCATGCCGAGGAGATGCGGCAGACCAAGCACCGGCTGACCCGGCTCTATGCCGAGCATTGCGGGCGAACTTACGAGGAGGTCGAGCGCACGCTCGACCGCGACCGCTTCATGACGGCAGAAGAGGCGCTGGAATGGGGCCTGATCGACCGGATCGTCCACCGGATGGAGGAGCCGGCCGCGGCGTGAGCCATGCAGGCTTGGGTCATCCCGGGCGTAGCGAAGCGAAGACCCGGGATCCATTCCGGAACGGTTCAGGCATGGATCCCGGATCGGCGCGGCTGCGCAGCTTGTCCGGGATGACCGCTCAGGTGAGCGAGGGGGGGCAGGTCACTTCTCCAGGAAAGCCCGGATCGCGCCCTCGGCCTGCTTCATCGAGATCACGCCGTCGAGATGACCGCGGCTGCCGTCGATAGTGGTGTGTGTGATGTCGCGCCCGGCAGCCTTCGCTGCTTTCACCGTCGTTGCCACCATGTCGGGCGTGAAGACGAGGTCCTTCGGCTGGGTGATCAGCAGGATCGGCGCCTGGATCCTGGCCATGCCGTCGGCCAGCGAAGTGCCGCCGGCGGTGAAGAGCTGGTTCGCCTTGACGAGATAGAGGAAATGGTTGGCGTCCGAGACCTTGGCGCGGGCCATGCCGGCATTGTCGAGCACGCTCTGGACCTGGAACTTGTTGGCGAGCGCCTTGCCGGGCTCCTCGCCCTCCTTGGCCGGGCGGCGGCCGAAGGTGGCATTGGCCCAGTCCTGGTGGTTCGCCTGCAGCGTCACAGCGGTCAGCGCCTTGGCGAGGCCGGCGAGTGGCGGGGCCTTGCCGTAGTAATCGCCATTGTTCCAGTTGGGGTCGACGAGGATGGGGGCGGCCCAGACGTCGAGCCAAGCGATCAGCATCGCATCGGCCTCGCCGGCGCCGATCACCGGCATGGCCTTGGCGACCATCTCGGGATAGCTCGCAGCCCATTCGAAAGTCTGGAGCGAGCCCATCGAGGGGCCGGCGACCAGCGCGAGCTTCCTGATACCAAGGCTTTCGACCAGCGCTTTCTGGACCTCAACGAAGTCGCGCACCGTGACGATGGGGAAGTCGAGGCCATAAGGCTTGCCGGTATCGGGATTGGTCGAGGCCGGGCCGGTCGTGGTGGTCTTGGGGTCGCCCGTGTTGAGGTTCACCAGCGTGTCCGAGGACAGGACGAAATACTTGTTGGTGTCGATCGCCTTGCCTGGGCCGATGATCGCATCCCAGTAGCCCGGCGCTGCGTCGCTGGCGGCGTATTTGCCGGCCGCATGGGAGTTGCCGGAGAAGAAATGGCAGATCAGCACGGCGTTGGATTTGTCGGCGTTGAGCGTGCCGTAGCTCTCCCAGCCGACGCGGACATTCTTCAGCGCGCGCCCGCTCTGGGTCGTGAAGCTCGGAAGCTCGAAGACCTTCTTCTCGACCGTCAGATCCTGCGCGTCGGCCATGCCTGCCGTCATCCATCCTGCGAGCGCGAGAGCGCCCATGAGCCACATCTTCATCGCCGCATCCTTCCCACCGCCGCAACAAGGTCCGGTCGCATCAGAGCGGATTTCGGGGGAGCGCGAAAGCGGCTTGGGAGCTACCGGGTGAGCAGCGTCGGCACGAGGGAGGCGCCGGCGGGGCTGAGGAAGGCCTCGGCCTCGATATCGAAGACCGGAACATCGATCGGGCCCTTGAGCCGGAAGGGCAGTTTCAGGTTGCCGTTCGGCGAGGTGAGCAGCGCGGTCATGTCGAGGTTGCGGGTGCGCAGCGAGGCGCTGCCGGCCAGGTTGAAGCGGTAGTTCGAGCCGGTCATCTGCGCCTCGGTCAGGGCGAGAAGGCCGCCGGCGATCCCGGCGTTGACCGAGATCGTCTCGAACGGCGTCTTGCCCTGCCGCCATTCGCGCAGGGCCTGGGCCGGGCTGCGTTCGGCGCGGCGGAGCAGTTCGCCGAAGGCGACGCCGCCGATCTCGCCCTGCCGGGCCGCGAGGTTGGCCCGTCCGGTGAGCGAGCCCAGCAACTCGTCGAAGGAGCGCCCGACGCCATCGAGCGTGAGCTGCAGGCCGCCGGTGCCGCTGAGGCGCGCCAGTTGCGGCAGGTCGGAAGCAGCCTGGCCGATATTCACCTTGTCGAGGCCGGCCTGGAGCTTGACGTCGACGCCGGCGGGAACGCCGACCGCGAGCAAACGGCTCTTGACGCTGCCGCCATAGGCGCTGGCCCGCAGCAGGCCGGTTTCGAACCGGCCCTTCTTCACCAGAAGATAGGTCGCGACGTCGGTGAGCTTTGCGCCTTTCAGACGGACGGAGTCGACCGATATCCGCAGATCGATGTCGCGCGCGGTCCAGGCATCGAGGTCGAAGGGCGCGGTATCGGCAGCATCGACGACCGGGACCGGCAGGCGATCGACAAGCCGGCCGAGATCGAGCGTCACGCCTGCGAGCGTGCCCGACAGCGCGAAGCGTCCACCGGCCTCGGCAAGCTTGATCGCGCCGTCGAGGCGCTCGCCGTCGAGACTGACGATGGCGTTGTTGAACGAGACCTCGCGGGGTTTCACCTGGATGTCGGCCGAGACCGCAACGGTGCCGAGCGCCGAGGCCAGCCGCGATTCCTCGCCGAACCAGCTGAAAAGCCCGGGGAGCGAAGGTGTAGAGAGGGCAAGCAGGCCGTTGATCACCGGTGCGCCGGGGCCGGAGCGCGTGCCCTCGAAGCGCAGCTTCAGCAAGGAGGAGGTCGCCGAGAGAGCGGTCTTGGCGCTGCCTCCGACCATCGGCCAGAGCAGGCTCACCTCGGTCGGTACGCCGCGCCAGTTGAGCGAGCCGGACAGGGCGAGAGGCTCGTTGAGGCTGCGCTCGTCGATGACGAGATCGAGATCGCGCACGACGCTCTGGATCGCACCATTCGCCCGCAGGAAGACAGAGCCTGAGCGGATGACGATCTTGCTCTGGCTTTGCAGCCGCTCGAATTCGGCGAGCGGGGTGCTGAGCCATTCGGTGACGCCGTCGCTTCCGGCAGGAACGGCGACGTCGATTCGCGGCGCGATCAGATCGACCCGGTCGAAGCTGATCCGCCCGCCCAGCAGCGGCAGAAGGCGCAACTGCGCCTTGACCCGTACGGCCTCGCCGGAGAGCGCACCGTCGCGCTGGCTGAAGGCGACCTGCGACAGGCTGATGCGGGGTAGCGGGAGCAGGGCGATTTCGGCGCGCTCGATCGCCTTGACGACGAAGCCGGTCCGCTCTTCGATCGCGCTGACGGCTGCGCGCTGGACACGGCCCAACGCAACGTCCCACGACCGCGAACCGAGCAGGCCGATGGCGACGACGAGGCTGAAGGCGATGATCGCAGCGCGTCTGGTCATGGACTTCCGAATCGGCATCGGGCCGAAATTCAGCCAGCCCCCTGGCGGCACAGGGTTTAGGCCGATGCCGAGGGCTTGTCGAGGCGGGAAAGCCGGCTATCCCGCGCGATTCGTGCCGGCTTTCGCCAGGACGAAGGCTGGATAGAGCCCGGCCAGGATGATCAGCAGCGCCGCCAGCGCGCCATCCTCGAAGACGCCGCGCGAGGCATGGCCGTAAACCACGGTCGCCAGCGTGTCGACGTTGAGCGGGCGCAGCAGCAGCGTTGCCGGCAATTCCTTGAGGCAGTCGACGAAGACAAGAAGCCCGGCTGCGGCGATGGCCGGTCGGGCCAGCGGCCAGTGAATGCGGCGCAGCACCTCCGGCCCGGCGGCACCAAGCGCGCGGGCTGCAT
The DNA here is from genome assembly GCF_001429415.1 of Allobosea sp. Root670. Classification (NCBI taxonomy): domain Bacteria; kingdom Pseudomonadati; phylum Pseudomonadota; class Alphaproteobacteria; order Hyphomicrobiales; family Alloboseaceae; genus Allobosea; species Allobosea sp. Root670. Next base: position 228,622 of record NZ_LMJU01000015.1, read on the forward strand.
CGTCGATCCGCGGCGAGACCCGCGCCAGCCCGCTCTCGACGCCGGAGACCCCGATGGCGAGGAAGCGCACGGTATAGGCGATGACGAGCGCGGCGCCGGAGCCGATCAGGATCAGGCCCGGCTTGAGGCCGAACAGGGCGGATGCGGCATCGGCCAGCAGGTTGTCGAAGGCCGCGAGCGGGATCAGCAGGCCGAGCGCGAGCACGGTGCCCGGTACGGCGTAACCGAGGCTGGCAATGCGGGCGAGGGGCTTCAGCCAGGTCTCGCGGCCACTGCGGCTGGCCGTGGCGATGCCGAGCCCGAGCGCGACGACCAGGATCGATGCGAGGCCGGAGAGCAGCAATGCATTGCCGAGAAGCCGCAGCAGCGCGGCGTCGAGCTGGGCCAGCAGGCCACGCTGCAGGATTTCGGCGAGGAGATAGCCGATCGGCAAGGCGGCACCGAACAGCACGGGCAGGGCGCAGGCGAGGGCGGCCAGAGCGGCGCTGCGCCCGTGCAGCGGCCGGCGCGTCACCGGTCGGGGCTGGCGGACCGGCAGGGCGAAGCGGCGCTGCCCGCGCAGCTTCCTCTCGGCGAGGATCAGCGCGAAGACGATCAGCAGCATGACGCAGGCGATCTGGGCTGCGCCGGGCAGCGAGCCGCGATTGACCCAGGTTGTATAGATCGAGAGCGTCAGCGAGCGGACGCCGAGATATTCGGTGGCGCCGATATCGTTCAGCGTCTCCAGCAGGACGAGGGTCAGGCCGGCGGCCAAAGCCGGGCGCGCGAGCGGCAGGCCGATGCGCCAGAACAACCGGCCGGGCGCCGCGCCGAGATTGCGCGCGGCCTCGACGATGCTGGCGCCCTGCACGCTGAACAGCGCGCGCGTGCTGAGATAGACGTATGGGTAGAGCACGATCGCCATGATCGCGATCGCGCCCGGCAGGTTGCGCGGATCGGGAAACCAGTAGTCGCGCAGCGAGCGCCAGCCGGTCGCGGCGCGCAACGCGCTCTGGAGCGGTCCCTGGAAGCCGAGGAACTCGACGTAGATATAGGCGGTCAGATAGGTCGGCAGCGCCAGCGGCAGCACCAGCAGCCATTCGAGCGAGCGCCGCCCCGGGAACTCATACTGCGTCACCAGCCAGGCGGTGCCGACGCCGATGACGGCGCAGGCCGTGCCGATGCCGGCCAGCAGCAGACCGGTCTGGACGAGGGCCGTCGGCAGGACGTTGGCGGCGAGATGCGGCCAGATCTCGGCCGCCTGCCGCGAGGACAATGCGGTCGCGACGAGCGCAAGCAGCGGCAGCAGCACGAGCGCCGCGCCTCCGATCGCCGCATAGGCAAAACGCGTCGACGGCCGCCACGAGAATGGCGACCGTCGCTGCTGATTGAGCGGTTGGCTCAGGCTCAATTGTCGAAGCCGACCTTGTCGACGAGGTTCGCCGCGGCCTTGCGCTGCTTGGCCACCTCGGAGAGCGGCAGCTTGTCCGGGGTGACGGCGCCGAGAAGCTTGACGGCGGCGGAGTCGGTCACGGCCGCGTTGACCGGGAACTCGAAATTGCCGTTCGCGTAGAGGGCCTGCGCCTTGTCGCCGAGCATGTACTCCACCAGCTTGACCGCGTTCTCCTTGTTTGGCGCGTTCTTGGCGAGTGCCGCGGCCGAGACGTTCACATGGGTGCCGCCGCCGGCGAAGGTGGTCTTGAGTGGCGTGATCGCGTCGAACCAGCCCTTCTGCTCGTTCTTCGCCTGGCTCATCAGGCCGATATAGTAGGTGTTGATGATGGCGATGTCGCACAGGCCCGACTGGATGTCGCGGGCGACGTCGCGGTCGCCGCCGCCGGGCTTGCGGGCGGCGTTGGCGCGCACGGCCTTGAGCCAGGTCTCGGTCTTCTCTGCGCCGTGATGGGCGAGATAGGCGGCGAAGAGCGCGTTGTTATAGGGGTGCTGGCCGGCGCGGATGCAGAACTTGCCCTTCCACTTGGGGTCGGCGAGGTCCTCATAGGTGATCGCGTCCTGCTTGACGCGCTCCTTCGAGACCACGACGACGCGGGCGCGCTTGGTCAGCGTGACCCAGTTGTTGTCGGGGCGAAGCTGCGCCGGGACGGTCTTGTCGACGACCGCGGACTTGATCGGCTGGGTGATGCCGGCATCGACCGCGGCGTTGATTTCGCCGACATCGACCATCAGCATGACGTCGGCCGGGCTGTTGGCGCCTTCGGCGCGGATGCGCTCCTGCAGGCCGTCCTTCAGGAAGACCGCGTTGACCTTGATGCCGGTGTCCTTGGTGAAGGCTTCCAGCACCGGGTTGAGCAAGGCGGGCTCGCGGGTGGTGTAGAGGTTCACACCCTGCGCGAAGGCCGGGGCGGCCAGCAGGCAGGACGACAGCGCCAGGGCGTGGAGATAGGTCTTTGCGATCATTCTTCTGCTCCGTCGATGGGCGCGATCAGCGCGACGGGCGAGCGATAGAACGCCCGGCAGGGGGCGTCAATGAAGTAATCCTATGATATCAATGTCTTAGATGAATTCTAGCTAACTTCTTATTTTGACGAATTCTAATAAATCAAGCATTGCCTTGGAAAGACGAAGAGATTTCGCACGCGATCCGGTCGTACATCTTTTGAATGAGGCGACCTGCCGCGGCTGGGGCCGTCAGTTTCCTGTCGAACAGGGGCGCAATACCGGCTCGCATCAGGCCCAAGCCCTTGTCATTCCGGGGCGCCCCCGAGGCGCGAAGTCCCGCAAGGACAAGGGGCGTCGAAAGTCTCGACACTTATCGCGTCGGCAGCGGGATCAGCCGGACCGACTCGCGTGCCGTCGGATCGACCGTGCCGCGCAGGATCGCGTCGCTGGCGAAGGTATCGTCATGCAGACGCGCCTCGCGGACCCGCATCTGGCGGCGGACGCTGCGCTCCTGCGCTTCCATTCGGGAAATGCCGACCCGCTCGTCGATCTGCTTGCGTTGGGACTTGCTGAGTTCCGACGCTGTGCGGAAGTCGCGGAAGTCGCGCCGGCTATAGGGCCAACTCGAACCGCCGGTGAAGGTCGAAACCTTGCCGTCGAGCACGACGCTGTCGCCCGGCCGCAAGGTGATGTCGCGCAGCAGGGAGATCCGTCGTTCGCCGACCTGGACGATGGGGGACCGGCAGGCCGGGTCGGCCGCCTTCTCGTGGCTGAAGGCCATCGGCAGGGCGCCATAGCGCTTGCCGTCGGTCGCCACGGCGTCCGCCATGCCGGTCGCGCCGGCGGCCATCCTGAAGACCTTGACCGGAACACCGGGATTCGCCGCCTGGCACAGCGCTTCATGGGCCTTCATGTCACCGGCCGCGCGGAGATAGCCGATGGGAGCGGGGAAACCGTCGCAAAGGCGGACGCAGAAGGTCTGGGCCCGGTTTGCCGCGCCGGTGACGGTATCGAGCGAGGCGGTCGCGGTAGCCGCGACCTTGCGCCGCCGCTCGGCCGGTTTCCGGGCGGATTTGCGGAAGGGGTTGAGGTCGACCGGCGGGTGGGCGAGGCGACCGTCCGGCAATGTCTGCATGAGCGGCAGGCGCCAGCCATGGCCGGCGGGCGCATAGGCATTGGCTTGCGGGGCATAGCGTGTCGAGGTGTAGGCGGCATTCCGCAGGCGCGTCTGCTCGGTGCGGCGCGCGGCTTCCTGCATGATGAATTCACGCGCGCCGGCATCGCCCTCGGCCTGGACCATCGAGGCCGTCAGCACGATGCCCCCGGAGCCGAGCGCGACCCCGAGCGCGGCGAGCGCCAGGAGGCGTGCCGCGGGGCTGCGCCTTGCAGTCTTCGTCTTGCCGGAAACGGCAGCCAGAACCTCACCGTCGCGGGCGAAAACCCGCGCCGGGACTTCACGGACACGCAACATCGCGTCACTCCAAACTACGCTTGTCCACCGTCCGCCGCCATTCGGGGTGTAGTTTACTTTTCGTTAAGCTTCAACGCTTCCGGGCTCGCAGCCGGCGGAAACGGGTGGAATGCTTAACGGGAGCGAGGCGAGGCAGGCCCGGTCTCTCAGAGCACGGAGATGAGGACGCCTAGCCACATGCAGAACAGCGCGATGACGCCGATGCCGTAGATCGCGCCGCGCAGCTTCAGCGGGTTGGGGCCGATATGGACCAAGGTGTGGACGACGCGGGTCGCGACATAGAGCCAGGCCAGGAGCGCCATGACATAGCCGGTGGCGCCGGTCTCCATCGCGATCATCACGAGCGCGAAGAAGATCACCGGTGTTTCGAACTGGTTGGTGAAGTTCGCTGCGGCAAGCCGGGCCGGGACGGGGTAGCGCTCGGTCGAGACCGTGACCTCGTCGGGCCGGACGGCGCCGCTGGTGAAGGCGGTCTTGCGACGCAGGGCGAGGACGACGCCGACGACGAAGATCCAGAAGATCATCGCCAGCGTCGGATAGATCAGCTTGAGAGTCATGGTTGCGCGTCGCCTCGTGTCGCACCGGCCCGAATGAGTCGGGCCAGTGCTGCACAATGCCCGCGATGACTCAAGAGCGGGTCGGGTAGTTCGGGCTCTCGCGGACGATGGTCACGTCATGGACGTGGCTCTCGCGCAGGCCGGCGCTGGTGATGCGGATGAAGCGCGCCTTGGCCTGGTAGTCGGCGAGGTCCTTGCCGCCGACATAGCCCATAGCGGCGCGCAGGCCCCCGGCGAGCTGGTGCAGCACGTTCGAGACCGGGCCCTTGTAGGCGACCTGGCCCTCGATGCCCTCCGGCACGAGCTTCAGCGAATCCTTGATGTCCTGCTGGAAGTAGCGATCGGCCGAGCCGCGCGCCATCGCTCCGACCGAGCCCATGCCGCGATAGGCCTTGTAGGAGCGGCCCTGGTACAGGAAGGTTTCGCCGGGGGTCTCGTCGGTGCCGGCCAGCAGAGAGCCGACCATGGCGCAGGAGGCACCGGCCGCAAGCGCCTTGGCGAGGTCGCCCGAATACTTGATGCCGCCATCGGCGATGACCGGGACGCCGGCCTTCGCGCCGGCGGAGGCGGCATCCATGATCGCGGTGAGCTGCGGCACGCCGACGCCGGCGACGATGCGGGTCGTGCAGATCGAGCCCGGGCCGATGCCGATCTTGATGGCGTCCGCGCCGGCATCGATCAGGGCTTGCGCCCCGCCGGCGGTGGCGACGTTGCCGGCGATGACCTGGACGGAGTTGGAGAGCTTCTTCACCCGGCTGACGGCTTCCAGCACCTTGGCCGAATGGCCATGGGCGGTGTCGACGACGATCAGGTCGACGCCAGCATCGATCAGCATTTCCGAGCGCTCGAAGCCCTGGTCGCCGGTCGTGGTCGCGGCGGCGGCGAGGAGGCGGCCATGTGCGTCCTTGGCGGCGTTCGGGTGGGCGACCTGCTTCTCCATGTCCTTGACGGTGATCAGGCCGATGCAGCGATAGTGATCGTCGACGACGAGCAGCTTCTCGATGCGGAACTGGTGCAGCAGGCGGCGCGCCTCCTCGGGATTGACGCCCTCGCGCACCGTGATCAGGCGCTCCTTGGTCATCAGCTCCGAAACCGGCTGGGCCGGGTTGGCGGCGAAGCGCACGTCGCGGTTGGTGAGGATGCCGACGAGCTTGCCGTGGTGGCCCTGCGGGCCGCGCTCGACGACCGGAATGCCGGAGATGCCGTTGTTCTTCATCAGCGCCAGCGCGTCGGCCAGCGTCTCGTCGGGATGGATGGTGATCGGGTTGGCGATCATCCCCGATTCGAATTTCTTGACGAGGCGGACCTGGGCGGCCTGCTGGTCGGCGTCGAGATTGCGGTGGATGACGCCGAGGCCGCCGGCCTGCGCCATGGCGATCGCCATGCGGGCCTCGGTGACCGTGTCCATGGCCGAGGCGATGATCGGCAGGTTCAGCGAGATGGTGCGGGTGAGCCTGGTGCGGATGTCGACATCCGCCGGCATGACCTCGGACGGGCCCGGCTCGAGCAGCACGTCGTCGAAGGTAAGGCCGTCGCGAATCAGACCGTCGAGGGAAAGCGTCATCGTCAACTCCGACCGCCGGGCGAGGCCGGCTTTTCAAAGGGGCAGGGCGAAAGGCCCATTGCCGAGTTGACGAGGCCCGTTAGCACGGGCGTGGCGGGGCCGCTAGTGCATCGGGACGGATTCTTTTGCAGTGCGGAAACGGCGCGAGTGAAAGGCTGCGCCGTTTCCGCCAGCGTCGCCCGGATCAGCGGGCCAGGCGAGCCGCTACGGGATGGACGGGCGCGTCAGGCGCGATGCCGAAGCAGCCGGCCTCGAAGATGGTCCGCCCTGCGGCATTCGCCATCTGCTGGCAGGTTTCCAGCCGCAGGCATTCGTCATAGCGCAGGCCTTCGCCGCCGCTTCCGGGAATCGTCTTGAACTGGCAGCCGTTTTGCCAGCCAGCGGAGGCGGCTGCGGCCGGATTCGGTGCCCAGCTCAAGCCGGCAAGGAGGGCGAGGCCGAGAACGGGCAGGCCGGGGGACAGGCGATGGGCGGCGGCGAATACAGGTGAGATGCTGATCATGGCGCTTCTCCGAGGTTGACGGCGCGCGCCCCTCGCGACGGCCCGGTTCCAGCCGGACATCAGGGAGATGGGGCTGCCAAAGGCACCCAAGGAGTGAGGTCAATGCATGGCGGTGTTGTGCTTGCCGCCGAGCCATAATTCTGGCGCATGGCGGAAGCGCGCAGGCAGCAGGCAAATCGGTCAGTAAACCGCGATTTCGCTCTCGTCACTCGGTGCACATGGCATTAATAGCCGAGCTTATGATTTCAAACGCGCCTAATTCGGCGGCGCGGAAGGCCCGAAATCCTAAGGTCCGACGTCTTGCAGCGCTCCAAACTCCTGCCCCTGATCGTCGCTTGTGCGCTGTTCATGGAGAACACCGATTCGACGGTGATCGCGACCTCGCTGCCGGTGATCGCGAAATCGCTCGGCGAGGACCCGATCGCGCTGAAGCTGGCGCTGACCTCCTATCTCGTCAGTCTCGCCGTCTTCATCCCGATCTCCGGCTGGATGGCGGATCGCTTCGGCGCCCGGACGATCTTCCGCTCGGCGCTCTGCGTGTTCATGCTGGGCTCGTTGCTCTGCGCGGTCTCCAACTCGCTCGGCGCCTTCGTCGGCGCGCGCTTCATCCAGGGCATGGGCGGGGCGATGATGGTGCCGGTCGGGCGCCTCGTCATCCTGCGCAGCGTCAGCAAGTCGGAGATCGTGGGGGCACTCGCCTATCTGACGATTCCGGCTCTGGTCGGGCCTGTCGTCGGGCCGCCGCTCGGCGGCTTCATCACCACCTATTTCGACTGGCGCTGGATCTTCCTCATCAACATCCCGATCGGCCTCGTCGGCCTAGTGCTGGCGAGCCTGTTCTTCGAGGATGTCCGCGAGGAGGACGTTCCGCCCCTCGATATCCGCGGCTTCCTGCTCTCTTCCTTCGGCTTCGCCAGCCTGATGCTCGGGCTCAATACGGGCGGCCGCCATCTGGTGCCGGAGGCGGTGTCCTATGCCTGCGTGCTGGGCGGCGCGGCGGCGCTGGCGGCCTACTGGTTCCATGCGCAGCGCGTGCCCTATCCGGTGCTCAACCTGTCGCTGTTCCGGATTCCGACCTTCCGGACCGGCGTGATCGGCGGCTCGGTCTTCCGGACCGGCATCGGGGCCATTCCGTTCCTGCTGCCGCTGATGCTGCAGCTCGGCTTCGGGCTTGATGCGCTGCAGTCCGGCCTGATCACCTTCGTCTCGGCGGCCGGCGCGCTGATCATGAAGACGCTGGCGAAGTCCATCCTGACGCGCTTCGGCTTCCGGCGGGTGCTGACCGTCAACGCCGTGATCGGCGCCGCCTTCCTCGCGGCCTCCGGCCTGTTCACGCCGACGACGCCGCACGCGATCATCTTGTCCGTGTTGCTGGTGGGCGGCTGCTTCCGCTCGCTGCAATTCACCGGCATCAACGCGCTGAGCTATGCCGACGTCTCCAATCGCGAGATGTCGAGCGCGACCAGCCTGTCCGGCGTGGCCCAGCAGCTCTCGTTGAGCATCGGCGTCACGATCGGCGCCTTCGCCCTGGAGAGCGCCCATGTCCTGCATGGCGGCACGACGCTTGCTGCCGGGGATTTCTGGCCGGCCTTCCTGATCGTCGGCCTGATCTCGGCGTCATCGGTGTTCTGGATGATGCAGCTCGCCCCGGATGCCGGCGCCGAGGTTTCCGGCCATGTCCCGGTCAGCGCGCGCAAGGTCACCGCCGAGGCGATTGCGGAGCAGAAGCCGCTCGACTAGCTTGCGAGATTCCCTGTCTTGCCGCAGGGTCAGGGCATGCAAGCAGCGCCCGCTCCCCCGGACGAGACGCGCTACAATCTCTGCGTCGGCAACGGCGCGGCCCGGCTCAAGTTGGCCGAAACCGAACTGACGCTCAGCGAGGACGGCATCTCCTATGAGCTCGACGGTCGCTCGGGCTTGCGGCCCTTCACCAATCTCACGAGCGTGCGCCTGCAGGCGGTCAATGGCGGGCCGCGCTCGTCGTGGGAAGCCCTGGCGGAATTGACCTTCAGCGCCGGCCGGCCGCTCTTCGTCCATTCCAGCAGCCCCTGGGGCGTGGACGATCCGCAGCGCGATACCACCTTCATCGCCTTCATCGAGGATCTGCACCGCCGCCTCGTTGCGGGCGGGCATGGTGCTATCGCGTTCCGGCGCGGCATTCCCGAGGGACGCCACCATTTCCTGATCGTCGTTACGCTGATCGCCGCCGTGATTTTCGGCGGCGCCGGATTGACGGTTCTTTACATCGGCCTGAGCGGCAGGGCCGGGTTCTTCGAGGTGGCTGGGCCGCTCTTCGGCCTCGGCGGCTTCGGCTTCTGGATCTGGGCTTCCGTGACGCGGAACGCGCCGGGCACATATGATCCGCGCCACTTGCCCCGGGATGTCTTCCCGGAGTGACGGCAGGTTCCTGTCCGGCGGCAGCAGGTCGACGTCAGCGCGGCCACATCATCCGGCCGAGCTGCTCCAGAGTCTTCGCCTTCGACGGCCAGTCGGCGATCGCGATCTTGCCCACCGGATCGCTGGCGCGGTGCAGGAAGGTGAGAATCAGCAGCCGCCGGATCAGCGCGTCGTCGATGCGGTCCGGACCGTAGCCGTAGCCTGCGAAGAGCGCGCGCACCCGGCCGGGCTGGCCTTCGGTCATGAAGGCGCTGGGACCGAGCAGGTCATACTCCCCCAGGCCGGCGAAGACGTCGCCGAAATCGAACAGGCCGGCGAGATGCCAGCCGTCGCCACCCTCCGCCAGCAGGAAATTCTCAGGGATGTATTCGCCCGTCAGGATAACCGGGTCGATGTCGCGGGGAACGGCGGTCGACGCTGCCGCCAGAAGCTCGTCGAGCTCTTCGAGATAGCGCGCGGGCAGGCCGAGCCTGATCTGGCGCGCCCGGCAATGCGCGATCTGGCCGCTGATGAAGGCGGGCCAATCAGGGCCGAGCGCGGCGATCGGACCGGGTGGCACAGCCTGAACCGCGGCGATCGTCGCGCCGATCTCGGCCAGGATCCGCTCCTTCGCGGTTTCGGTAAGACCGGGCCAGACGTCCGCGCCGAGCGCGCCGTCGAGCCGCGTCATCGCAAGCCAGGGCCAGCCGTCGCGCTCGCCTTCGGCCACGAGCTCGGGAACCGGCAGCGGCAGCCTGTTCGCCAATTGCCCCAGCGAGGCACGCTCCGCCAGGAACTGTCTGCGCAGCAGGGGCGGGAAGATCTTCAGGATCAGCGTCGGGCCGAGGCCGATGACGAGGTTCGTCCCGGTGCCGAAGACGGTGACATCGGCCACGGGCAATCTCGCCGCGCCGGCGATATCGAGCGCCGCAGGCAGCCAGTCATTCGCTTGGCCGCGCCAGTCGTCGAACGCATCGATATCGGCAAAATGCGGCAGGCCGACCGTCATTCGGCTTCGTCGCGCCCGCTATCTTCCATATTCTTCCGCCGATACCCGGTCGCCAGCACGTAAAGCTCGGAGGAATCGGCGCGGCTCGCCGCCGGCTTGACGTTGCGCACTGTGGTGAAGTCGCGCTTCAGCATGGCAAGGAGTTCGGCGCTCTCGCCGCCCTGGAACAGCTTGGCGAGGAAGAAGCCGCCCGGCGCCAGCACGTCATGCGTGAATTCGATCGCGGCCTCGGCGAGCGCGATGATCTTGAGGTGGTCGGTCTTCTTGTGGCCGGTGGTATTGGCGGCCATGTCGGACATCACGCCGTCGGCACGGCCGCCGAGGCGCTCCGTCAGCAGGGCAGGCGCCTCCTCGGCCATGAAATCCATCTGGATCAGGTCGACGCCGGGAATCGGGTCGACGGCGAGCAGGTCGATGCCGACGATATAGCCCTTGCCCTGTTCCAGCCCGATGCGCTTGGCGGCGATCTGGCACCAGCCGCCCGGCGCGCAGCCGAGGTCGACCAGGCGTTGCCCGGATTTCAGGAACTTGTAGCGGTCGTCCATCTCCTCGAGCTTGAAGGCCGCGCGCGAGCGGTAGCCCATCTCCCTGGCCCGCTTGACATAGGGGTCGTTGAGCTGGCGCTCGAGCCAGAGCTGCGAGGAATGCTTGAGCTTGCCGGCCTTCTTGACCTTGACGCGCATGTCGCGCGCGCCGGCAGGCTTGCCGCCGGTCTTGCCGCCCGATTTTCCGGTGCTCATCGTGTCGAACCTATTTCCGCCGCCACCAGGCGCGGTCCTCATGCATCATGCGCAGCAGGATGCCCTCGCGCAGGCCGCGATCGGCGATGCGGACGCGCTCGCTCGGAAACGCGCGGCGGATCGCCTCGAAGATCGCGCAGCCGGCCAGCACCAGATCGGCGCGCTCGCGGCCGATGCAGGCATTCGCCGCCCGGGCGGCATAGTCCATCTCGATCAGGCGGTCGATCACCGTGAGGATGTCGCGCTGATGCATCCACAGCCCGTCGACCTCGCGCCGGTCATAGCGCGGCAGGTCGAGATGGATGCCGGCGACCGTCGTGACCGTGCCGGAGGTGCCGAGCAGGTGGAAGCTGCGGGCGTCCTTGGCCCCGGCCGCCTTCTTCGCGAAGGGCGCCAGCGCCTGCGCGCAATCCTCGACCATCCGCTCGAACAACTCGCGGCTGACCTCGATGCCGCCATAGCGCTCGGCGACCGTGACGACGCCAATTGGCAGCGAGGCCCATTCGCGGATGCGGGCGGCGGGATCGCGCGCCTCGCTGCGGCCGCCGAGCCAGACGATCTCGGTCGAGCCGCCACCGATGTCGAAGACGATGACGCTCTCGGCGGCCGGATCGGTCAGAGCAGCGCAGCCGGAGACGGCAAGCGCGGCTTCCGTGCGCTGGTCGATGACCTCCAGTGCCAGTTCCGCCTCCGCCGCGACGCGGCGGATGAACTCCAGCCCGTTGGTGGCGGCGCGGCAGGCTTCGGTGGTGACGAGCCGGGCGCGGGTGACGCCGCGATTCGCCATCTTGCCGCGGCAGATCTTCAGCGCCTCGACGGCGCGGTCCATCGCGGCATCGGCGAGGCGGCTGCTCGCGGCCAGGCCCTCGCCGAGGCGTACGATGCGGGAGAAGGCATCGACAACGCGGAAGCCGTGCTGCGCCGGCCGGGCGATCAGCAGGCGGCAATTATTGGTGCCGAGATCGAGCGCCGCATAGGTCGCGGATGGTGGACGCGGGGCAGAGGGCTGCTCGAAGCTCCTGAACGGCGTGACAGACGGAACCGCACCGGCCCGCTGCGGATCGGCGTTGCTTCTTTGCGGAGGCGCCACTGACGTGACGTCCCGTTGTTGCCGGTCCTCGACCGCCACCGATCCCAATCCCTCAACCTGTCCTATGCCCTGGAGCACGGACAGGGGCCGCAACACGGCGCGGCCCTGCTTCGTGATCAAGCTAACTACAGGGCAGACGACATGCCAAGCAGAACCTTGCCCGCTGGGAGACTTGCCGGACACCGGACCGCTTGCGCGGGAACCGGCTGATCGGCCAGTCTCCGCCGGCTTGACGCAAGACAGGGCAGGGAACCGACATGGCCGCCAGACATATCCTCGCCATCGACCAGGGCACGACCTCCTCGCGGGCGATCCTGTTCGATGCGTCGCTCGGCGTGGTGGCCAGCGCCCAGCGCGAGTTCCCGCAGCATTTCCCGGCCTCGGGCTGGGTCGAGCACGAGCCGGAGGATATCTGGGAGAGCGTGCTGGCCACGGCACGCGAGGCCCTTGCCAAGGGCGGCGCGAGCGCCGCGGACATCGCCGGCATCGGCATCACCAACCAGCGCGAGACGACGCTGATCTGGGACCGCCGGACGGGCCGGGCCATCCACCGCGCCATCGTCTGGCAAGACCGGCGCACGGCGCAGGCCTGCGCGGCGCTCGTCGCTGCCGGTCATGAAGAGCTTGTCGCGGAGCGGACCGGCCTGCGCATCGACCCCTATTTCTCCGCGACCAAGATCGCCTGGCTGCTCGACAACGTTCCAGGAGCCCGGCGCCGTGCGGAAGCGGGTGAGCTTGCCTTCGGCACGGTCGACTGCTTCCTGCTCTGGCGGCTGACCGGCGGGGCTGTACATGCGACCGACGCCACCAATGCCGCACGCACCATGCTGTTCGACATCGGCCGCGGCATCTGGGATTCCGATCTGCTCGACCTGTTCGGCATCCCGGCAGCGCTGCTGCCTGAAGTGCGCGACTGCGCCGCGCATTTCGGTGATACCGCGCCGGAGCTTTTCGGGGCGCCGATCGCTGTGCGCGGCATTGCCGGAGACCAGCAGGCGGCGACGATTGGGCAGGCCTGCTTCTCGCCCGGCATGGTGAAATCGACATATGGCACTGGCTGTTTCGCGCTGCTCAATACGGGCGACACGCCGGTGCGCTCGAAACATCGCCTGCTCAGCACCGTCGCCTACCAACTCGACGGCCAACGGACCTATGCGCTGGAAGGCTCGATCTTCATCGCCGGTGCCGCGGTGCAGTGGCTGCGCGACGGGCTCGGCATCATCGAAAAGGCGAGCGAGACCGGGCCGCTGGCCGAGTCTGCCGATCCCGAGCAGGACGTCTATCTGGTGCCGGCCTTCGTGGGCTTGGGCGCTCCGCATTGGGACGCGCATGCGCGCGGAGCGCTATTCGGACTGACCCGCAATTCCGGGCCGCGCGAGTTCGCACGCGCCGCGCTGGAAAGCGTCTGCTACCAGACGCTCGACCTCATCGAGGCGATGCGGGCCGACTGGCCGGACGCCGGCGCGGGCAAGCAGTCGGTGCTGCGGGTCGACGGCGGCATGGTCGCCTCAGACTGGACGATGCAGCGGCTCGCCGACATCCTCGACCTGCCCGTCGACAGGCCGACTGTTCTGGAGACGACGGCGCTCGGCGCGGCCTATCTCGCCGGGCTCGATGCCGGCCTGCTGCCGGAGCCCGATCGATTCGCCGACATGTGGCGGCTGGAACGGCGCTTCTCGCCGGCCATGGCCGCCAGCGAGCGCAAGCGCAAGGTCGCCGGCTGGCGCGACAGCGTCAGGCGGACGTTGAGTTCAACCTGAGAAGGGCAGCCAGCGCCGCTCAGCCGAGGACGCCACGGCGCATTCGATGAAGCGCACGCCGCGCGCGCCGTCGCCGACCTTCGGATAGTCCGCGTCGAGCGGGTCGGCTGTCGTGCCGGCCTTGCGCGCCCGGATATCGGCGAAGACGCCGCGATAGATGTTGGCGAAGGCCTCGATGAAGCCTTCGGGGTGGCCTGCCGGGATGCGCCCGGCGCGGCGGGCCGATTCGCAGAGCCAGGGCGAGGCGCGCGTGAAGATCTCGGTCGGCCCCTCGCGGCGGTAATGGACGAGCCGGTTCGGCTCCTCCTGCCGCCATTCCAGCGTGCCGTTCTCGCCGGAGACGCGCAGGCGGAGATCGTTCTCCAGCCCGGCATTGATCTGCGAGGCGACGAGCACGCCGCGTGCGCCACCCTTGAAGCGCAGCAGCATGCTGGCATCGTCATCGAGCGCACGGCCGGGCACGAGCGCGCCGAGATCGGCGACCAGTTCCTCGATCTGAAGTCCGGTCACAGACGAGACGAGGTTCTCGGCGTGGGAGCCGATATCGCCGAGCGCTCCCGCGATGCCGCTGCGGGCCGGATCGGTGCGCCAGCTCGCCTGCTTGTTGCCGGTCGCCTCAAGCGCGGTCGCGAGCCAGCCCTGATTGTACTCGACCACGACCTTGCGGATGCGGCCTAGCGCGTCCGAGCGCACCATCTCGCGTGCCTGCCGGACCATCGGATAGCCGGTATAGTTGTAGGTGACGCCGAATACGGTGCCGCGCCTGGCGACCGTCTCGACCAGTGCCGTGGCCTGTGCGCCGGTATGGGTCAGCGGCTTGTCGCAGACGACGTGGAAGCCGGCTTCCGCAAAGGCCTGCGCGATCGGGAAATGCGTGTCGGTCGGCGTGACGATGACGACGAGATCGACGCGCTCGGAGGCCGGGCGGGCGAGCTCGGCTTCGAGCAGGGCCTGCCAGCTTGCGTGGTTATGCGCATCGGCGATGCCCAGCGCGCGGCCGGATTCGCGGGCGCGCTCAGGCGTCGAGGAGAGGGCGCCCGCAGCCAGCTCCGCCTGCCCGTCGAGCGCGATGGCATGGCGGTGCACGGCGCCGATGAAGGCATCGCGGCCGCCGCCGATCATGGCATAGCGCAGCCTTGGCGCGGGTTCGTCGTTCATCGCGTGACCTGATGTTCTTGGAGATACGGCCGCCGCCGGAGCGGCGGCCCGAGGGTGCTGCCGCTCAGAACGGCGAGTCGGGGTGGTAGAAGTCCTTGGCGTTGCTCTTGTCGATCAGCACCGAGGGGATGATCGTGGTCGCCGGCAGCTTCTCGCCTTTCAGGCGAGCTTCCGCCGTCAACTTGATCGATTCATAGATGAATTTCGGGGAGTAGCTGACATTGGCCTGGATGCGCGGGTCCTTGCCGTCAAGGATGATCTTGACCATGTCTTTGGCCCCGGCGCCGCCGAAGATCACCTTGATGTCCTTGCGCCCGGCCTGGTCGATGGCGCGGATCGCGCCGAAGGCCATGTCGTCATCGGCCGCCCAGAAGGCGTCGATATCCTTGAAGCGGGTCAGGAAATCCTGCGTGACCTTGTAGGCGTCGTCGCGGTTCCAGTTGGCGTATTTGGCGTCGAGCAGCTTGATGTCGGGATGGCCCTTCAGCACGGCGTTGAAGGCGTCCATGCGCTCGTTGTCGAGCGTCGTCGGGATGCCGCGGAGCGCCACGACATTGCCTTTGCCGCCGAGCGTCTTGGCGATGTACTCGGCCGGGATCTTGCCGAAGGCGGTGTTGTCGCCGGCGACATAGGCATCCTGCGCCGAGGTGTCGGTCAGGCCGCGGTCGACCACCGTCACATAGGCGCCCTTCGCCTTCACATTGGCGACCGGCCGGGTCAGCGCCGCCGATTCGAACGGGAAGACGACGAGCGCGTTGATCTTGGTGACCGTGCTCAGGTCCTGGAGCTGGTTGGCCTGCTCGACGGCGTTGGCGGCGGTGCGGATGGTGATCTTGAGGTCCTTGTGCTTGGCCTCGAGATCCTTCTTCGCCTGGTTCGCCCAGTAGTTGATCCCGCCCATGAAGCTGTGCGTCGCGGCGGGAATGGAAACGCCGAGATTGACGGGCTCGGCTGCCGCGCTCGTCGCGGCGAAGGCGAGGCCCGCGGCGGTGGCGAGCATGAGGCTGCGTCTGGTCTGCGTGGACATCGCTTCTCTCCCTGGTTGACCGCCTTCAGCGGCGGCCTTTCTGCAAAAACGCGACGGTGATGATGACGAAGCCCTGCACGGCGGCGTTGAGATAGACGCTGATCAGGCTCGTCAGGTTGAGGATGTTGCTGATCACCGACAGCAGGATCGCGCCGATGACCGTGCCGGTGATGCTGCCATGGCCGCCCTTGAGCGCCGCGCCGCCGACGATGACCGCGGCGATGGCCTCCAGCTCCCAGAGCAGGCCGGTCGTCGGCGAGGCCGAGCCCAGGCGCGGCACATAGAGCAGCGTGGCGACGCCGACGCAGAGGCCAAGCAGCATGTAGGTGAGGATCTTGACGCGCTCGACATCGACAGCGGCGTAGCGGGCCACGGTCTCGTTCGAGCCGATCGCCTGGACATGCCGGCCGAAGATCGTGCGGTTCAGGACCAGTGCGCCCAGCAGCGCGACCAGCAGGAAGACCCAGACCGGGATCGGCACGCCGAGGAAGCTGCCATAATAGACCGGCGCGTAGAGATCGGCCAAGGCGTTGTCGAGGGTCAGCGCTCCACCATCGGCGAAATAGGTGAGGTATGCCCGGTAGATGCCGAGCGTTCCTAAGGTGACGATGAAGGGCTCGATGCGGCCCTTTGCGATCAGGATGCCGTGCAGCAGCCCGAAGACGCCGCCGAGCACGACTGCGAGCGCAGCCCCACCGATCACCGCCATCAGCGGCGAGCCGAAGGCACCGGCCGCCCAGTTGATGAAGAGGATGACGCAGCCGGCAATCAGCGCTGCCATCGAGCCGACCGAGAGGTCGATGCCGCCGAGGATGATGACGAAACACATGCCGACCGCGATGATGCCGATGAAGGCGGTGCGGGTGAGCACGTTCAGCGCGTTGTCGAGCGTGGCGAAATCGCTGTTCAACGTGGCGCCAGCCGCACAGAGCAGCACGAGGCCGATGATCGGGCCGAAGGCGGCAATGCGGTCGCCGAGCGGGACGGTCGCCTCGCGGGCGCGGGCCTCGGCTCGCTCTGCGGTGTCAAGCTGCGACATGGCGGGTCCCTGTGGCATGGGCGATCATCGTCGCTTCGGTCATCTCGTCGCCCTCGACCGTCGCGACCAGCCGGCCCTCGCGCATCACCGCGACGCGATGGGCGAGGCCGATCAGTTCGATCAGCTCCGAGGAGATGACGATAAGGGCAAGGCCCTGGGCCGCGAGCTTCTGGATCAGGAAATAGATCTCGCGCTTGGCGCCGACATCGACGCCGCGCGTCGGCTCGTCGAGGATCAGTACGCGCGGTTCGGGATGCAGCACCTTGGCGAGCGCCAGCTTCTGCTGGTTGCCGCCCGAGAGCGAGGCCGCCTTCATGCCGAGCGAACCGGCGCGGATGCCGAATTCGCCAATGGCGGCTTCCAGCGCTCGCTGCTCTGCCTCGTGGTCGAGCAGCGGCTTGGCGTAGCGCTCCAGCGCCATCAGCGTGAGATTGGGGCGCAGCGGGAAGTCGATATGCAGGCCCTTGCCCTTGCGGTCCTCGCTCAGATAGGCGAGCCCGTGTTGGGTGGCCTCGCGCGGCGAACCGAGCTGGATCAGCTTGCCGTCGCGTTTGATTGTGCCGGCGCCCGGCCTCAGGCCGAGTATGCCCTCGAAAAGCTCGGTCCGCCCGGCGCCGACCAGCCCGGCAAAGCCGAGGATTTCGCCCGGCCGCACCGTAAACGAGATGTCGCTGGCCCAGCCGGGCACTGAAAAATTCTCGACCGCCAGGGCCGGCGGCAACGCGGAATCGGCAGCGATCTTCTCGGGAAAGAGATCGGCGATCTCGCGCCCGACCATCATCGTCGCCATGGCGTGGCGGGTGAGCGAGGCGGTCGGGGCGCGGCCGACGAAGCGGCCGTCGCGCATGACGATGACCTCGTCGGTGATGCGTTCGACCTCGTCGAGCTTGTGCGAGATGTAGATGACGGTGATGCCCTCGGCCCGCATCCGCTCGATCAAGGCGAAGAGCTTTCCGGCCTCCGACGGCGTCAGCGTGGCGGTCGGTTCGTCCATGATCAGCAGGCGGGCTTTGCGCGACAAAGCCTTGGCGATCTCGACGAGCTGCTTCTCGGCGACGATCAGGCGCCGCACCGGCGTATCGGGGGCCCGCGCCAGCCCGACCTGATCAAGGGCGGTCTGTGCCCCGGTGCGCATCGCGTCTTCGTCGAGCAGCCAGCCCTTGCGGCGCTCATGCCCAAGGAAGATGTTGCCGGCGATCGTCAGGTCATCGGCCAGGTTGAACTCCTGATGGATCAGGACGATGCCTTTCGCCTCGGCTTCGCGCGAACCGGCGAAGGCTGCTGGCTCGCCGTCGATCAGGACGCGCCCCTCGCTCGGCTGCTCGTAGCCGGCGAGGATCTTCATCAGTGTCGACTTGCCGGCGCCGTTCTCGCCGAGCAGCCCGTAGACCTTGCCAGGCTCGAGATCGAAGGAGACGCCATGCAGCACCTCGACCGGGCCGAAACGCTTGACGATGCCGTCGAAACCGACAGCGAGGCCTGCGGTAGCGCTCATGCCGGGCCTCCCGCACGGAGCGCCTCGCGCATGGCGAGCACGCCGGCGCCGATCAGCCCGGTCTCAGGGCCGAGCGGGGCGGAGGTGATCTCGAGATGGCGCGTCGAGAGGGCGAGCGAGCGCTGGTTCACGCTCTGGCGGATCGCGGCGAGGAACATCGGGCCGATCGCGGAGACGCCGCCGCCGATGAAGATATGCGAGGGATTGTAGAAATTGACGAGTGCTGCCAGCACCTGGCCGATCAGGCGGCCGGAGCGGCGCACGATCGCGTCAGCCTCGGCATCGCCGGCGCGGCTGGCGGCGCCGATATCGGCCGCTTCGAGCTGGCCTTTCGTGACGAGACGGTCTGCCAAAGCGGGGCTGCGGCCGGCTTGGGCCGCTTCCAGTCCCATCGCGACGATGGCAGGGGCGGCGGCCATGGCCTCGACGCAGCCGCGATTGCCGCAGCGGCAGAGCGGGCCTTCGGGATCGGCGCAGATATGGCCGATATCGCCGGCCGAACCGTTCGAGCCGCGATACAGCTCGCCATGGCAGACGATGCCGCAGCCGATGCCGGTGCCGACCTTGATGACGAGGAAGTTCTCGATCTGCTTGCGCTGGCGCCAGAGCACGCCGAGCGCCATCAGGTTCACGTCGTTGTCGACGAAGATCGGCGCGTCGGTGATCTCGCGCAGGTCCTCGCGGATGGCATAGCTGTCCCAGCCCGGCATCAGTGGCGGGTTGACGAGCTGGCCGGCGGCGAAATTGACCGGGCCGGGCACGCCGATGCCGACGGCGAGCACGCGATCCGGCGCGATACCGTTCTGGGCGAGCATTGCGGGCAACAAAGTGCGCAGGCGGGCCATGATCGGGCCGGGGCCGGCCTGAACATCGGCTTCCTGCGCGTGGCGGGCGATGATGCCGAGATCGGGGCGGAGCAGCGCGATGTCGAGGCTGGTCGCGCCGATATCGATGCCGACGAGCACGCCGATGCGGCGATGGACGCAGAGGGTTTCAGGCCGCCGGCCGCCGGTGGAATGCTGGACGCCGGCCTCGTCGAGCAGGCCTTCCTCGATCAATCCGGCGGCGATCGCATTGGTCTTGCTGCGCGAGAACTGCAGGCTGTCGGCGAGCGCATGGCGGGCGGCGCCCCCGGACCAGAAGGTGGCCTCGAGCAGCGCAAGCTCGTCCGGGCTCAGCCTGTTCCAGGGCAGGGCGATCGCAGCCTCCTGTCGTTTCCCGCTCGGCCTTGTAGTGGCCGTTGCGATGCAGGCTATGGGATGGTCTCGAAATGGCTCAAGACCGAACTTCAACCTAATTCAGGCGGAAGTTAAATTGAAGGTGAGACGGAGATCGCGCGAGCGTGATCTGGACGTGCGGTCGATCCTTGGCGAAGCTGCGCCCAATGATGAAGGAGCAGACGATGCCGGCGACGATGCAGGGCCCCGCGATCTTTCTTGCCCAGTTCGCCGGCGACAAGGCGCCGTTCGACAGCTGGACCGGCATCACGGCCTGGGCCGCCGGGCTCGGCTATCGCGGCGTGCAATTGCCCAGCGGCGACAAGCGCTTCTTCGATCTGGAGAAGGCGGCTGCGTCTCAGGATTACTGCGACGAGATCGCGGGCGTGGCGCGCGAGAATGGCGTCACGATCACCGAGCTTTCGACCCATATCCAGGGCCAACTCGTCGCGGTCCATCCAGCCTACGATGCCGCCTTCGACGTCTTCGCGCCCGTGGAACTGCGCGGCAAGCCAAAGGAGAGGCAGGCCTGGGCGGTGGAGCAGATGAAGCTCGCCGCGAAAGCCTCGCGCCGGCTCGGGCTGGCCGGCTCGGTCAGCTTCACCGGCGCGCTCGCCTGGCCCTTCCTCTATCCCTGGCCGCAGCGGCCGGCGGGGCTCGTCGAGGAAGCCTTCGGCGAATTGGCGCGGCGCTGGCGGCCCATCCTCGATGCCTATGAGGAGCAGGGCGTCGATGTCGGCTTCGAGATCCATCCCGGCGAGGACGTCTTCGACGGCGCCACCTTCGAGCTCTTCCTCGACCGGCTCGGCGGGCACCAGCGCTGCCGGATCAATTACGATCCCTCGCATTTCCTGCTGCAGCAGCTCGACTATCTCGCCTTCATCGACATCTACCACGAGCGCATCAGCGCCTTCCATGTGAAGGATGCCGAGTTCCGCCCGGACGGCCGGCAGGGCGTCTATTCCGGCTTCTCGCCCTGGATCGGCCGGGCCGGGCGCTTCCGCTCGCTCGGCGACGGGCAGGTCGATTTCAAGGCGATCTTCTCCAAGCTCGCGCAATACGGCTTCGAGGGCTGGGCCGTGCTCGAATGGGAATGCGCGCTGAAGCATCCCGAGGACGGCGCGCGAGAGGGCGCCCGCTTCATCGCCGACCACATCATCCGCGTGACGGAGACGGCCTTCGACGATTTCGCCGGCGGCGGGGATCCGGGGCTGGCGCGGCGGATGCTGGGGCTGAACTAGGACAGGCGCCGGTCGAGCGTCTCGGCGATCCGCTCGACGAGCGCGGCATGGTCCGTCAGCAGGTCCTGAAGCGGCCCGATCGGGCGGAAGGCGCGGGAATCCTGCGCTTCCTCGCCCTCGCTCTCCCAGGTCTCGATCGCTTCGTCGGCGGCGGTCAGCCAGGCTTCCAGCGACGCGCCTTCGACAGGTGCGCCAGCTTCCAGAGCAAGGCGCTCCGCGATCCGGCGGCGCAGCGCGTCGCGGGCGGCCCGGAGCGCATCGAGTTCGTCGGTATAGCGCATGGTGAGGCGGCGCCCCGTTCAGTGCACGGTGGCGAGGTCGTCGTCGTCGGGATTGATCAGCCGGTCGAGGCCGAGCTGCTCGACACCATCGGTGAACTCGGTGAAGGCGTCGGCATCGGTGGCGAAAGCGTCCTGCCAGACGGTCGAACCGCCATCCTCGTCGATGAGTTCGAGGGTCCAGCCGTCGGTGCCCTCGATCTTGTAGATTTCCACCCGCACGGTCAGGCCGTCATGGGTGAAGGACTGCGACAGAGGCGAGCGAATGATGTGGGGGAATTCAGTCATCGCGTCAGTCTAGAGCATTTTCGAGCGAAGTGGACACCGGTTCGCGTGAAGAAAATGCGGCAGGATAGAGAGCTGGAGGCATTCCGCGATTCGGAGAATTGCGGAATGCCTCCAGCAGCTTCCTCGGGAGGGCGCAGCCGTTGCCGGCCGCGCCCCCATTCATTCGGCGGTGGTCACTGCCGCGGGCTCCGTGCGGCGCCAGCGCCGGACAAGGCGCACGACGCCGACATAGAGCAGCGGCACGAAGAACACGCCAAGGACGGTCGCGGCGATCATGCCGCCCATCACGCCGATGCCGATCGCGTTCTGACTCCCCGAGCCAGCGCCCGTGGCGACTGCCAAAGGCGTCACGCCGAGCACGAAGGCGAGCGAGGTCATCAGGATCGGCCGCAGGCGCTGGCGGGCCGCCTCCAGCGTCGCCTCGACGAGGCCCTTGCCCTTGGCTTCCTGCTCGATCGCGAACTCCACGATGAGGATCGCGTTCTTGGCTGCCAGGCCGATCGTCGTCAGCAGGCCGACCTTGAAATAGACGTCATTGGTCTGGCCGAAGAGCGTCGCCGCGAGCAGGGCGCCGAAGATGCCGATCGGGACCGACAGCATGACGGCGAAGGGGACCGACCAGCTTTCGTAGAGCGCGGCGAGGCAGAGGAACACGACCAGCATCGAGAGGGCGTAGAGCGCCACGGCCTGGCTGCCCGAGAGGCGTTCCTGGAAGGACAGCCCGGTCCATTCATGGCTGAAGCCGTTCGGCAGTTGCGTCATCAGGCGGTCGATCTCGTCCATCGCAGCGCCGGAGCTGACGCCGGCTGCGGCTGCGCCCTGCATCTGGACGGCGGCGGCGCCGTTATAGCGCTCCAGCCGTGGCGAGCCGTAGTCCCAGCGCCCGCTGGAGAAGGCCGAGAACGGCACCATCTCGCCGCCCTGGTTGCGCACATACCACCGCCCGATATCGCCGGGCTGCATGCGGAAGGGCGCATCCGCCTGGACATAGACCGACTTCACCCGGCCACGGTCGATGAAGTCGTTGACATAGGCCGAGCCCCAGGCCGTCGACAGGGTGTTGTTGATGGCGGCGAGCGGCAGGGTCAGCGCGCTCGCCTTCTCCTGGTCGATCTCGACCGCGTATTGCGGCGTATCCTCCTGCCCGTTCGGGCGGGTGCCGGTGAGCTGCTTGCTCTGCGCCGCGAGGCCGAGCAACTGGTTGCGGACCTCCATCAGGCGCGAATGGCCGGCGCCGGCGATATCTTGCAGGTAGAAATCGAAGCCTGCGGTGTTGCCGAAGCCCTGGATCGCCGGCGGAGCCAGAGCGTAGACCGTGCCGTCCTTGATCGAGCGGAACGCACCCATGGCGCGGCCGGCTATGGCCTGGGCCGTCGCCTGCTTGCCGACGCGCTCGGCGAAGGGCTTCAGCCTGACGAAGGCGAGGCCGACATTCTGGCCCTGGCCGCCGAAGCCGAAGCCGGCGACCGTCAGCACGCCCTCGACGAGGTCCTTCTCCTTTTCGAGATAATGCTTCTGGACCTCGTCGAGCACGCGCAGCGTCCGGTCCTGCGTGGCGCCGACGGGCAACTGCACGCTGGTCAGGAGGATGCCCTGGTCCTCATCGGGCAGGAAGGAGGAGGGCATGCGGGCGAAGAGCCAGACCATGCCGCCGGTGATCACCAGGAAGAGGAGCAGGAAGCGCAGCGGCCGCCCGATCATCCCGGCGACGCCGGAGCGGTAGCCGTTGGTGGTGCGCTCGAAATTGCGGTTGAACCAGCCGAAGAAGCCCTTGCGCGGGCCATGATCGCCGACCGGCTTGAGCAGGGTGGCGCAAAGCGCAGGCGTCAGCACCAGAGCGACGACGACCGAGAGCGCCATCGCGGTCACGATCGTCACCGAGAACTGCCGGTAGATCACGCCGACGGAGCCGCCGAAGAAGGCCATCGGCACGAACACGGCCGAGAGCACGGTAGCGATGCCGACCAGCGCGCCGGTGATCTCGCCCATCGACTTGATGGTGGCTTCCTTGGGCGAGAGCTTCTCCTCCTGCATCACGCGCTCGACATTCTCGACCACGACGATGGCGTCGTCGACGAGCAGGCCGATGGCGAGCACCATCGCGAACATCGTCAGCGTGTTGATCGAGTAGCCGGCCAGCGCCAGCACGCCGAAGGTGCCGAGCAGCACGACCGGCACCGCCAGCATCGGGATGAAGGTCGCGCGCAGGTTCTGCAGGAAGACGTACATCACGATGAAGACGAGGATGATCGCCTCGAACAGCGTGTGCACGACCTTCTCGATCGAGAGCGTCACGAAGGGCGTGGTGTCGTAAGGGTAGGTGACCTCGACGCCTTCCGGCAGGGTCTGCTTCAGCCGCTCGATCGTCGCGGTCACCGCCTTGGCGGTGTCGATCGCATTGGCGCCGGTCGCGAGGCTGATGGCGAGGCCGGTCGTCGGCTGGCCGTTATAGCGCGAGACGGTGTCGTAGCTCTTGGCGCCGAGCTCGACGCGGGCGACGTCGTTCAGCCGGACGATCGAGCCGGAAGCGCCGCTCTTGAGGATGATGTTCTCGAATTGCGAGACCGTCTGGAGCCGCGACAGCGCGGTCACGGTGGCGTTGAGCTGCTGGCCGCTGACCTGGGGCAGGCCGCCGAGCTGGCCGGCCGACACCTGCGTGTTCTGCGCCTCGATCGCCGCGGCGATGTCGGCGGGCATCAGCGCATATTTCCGCAGCTTGTCCGGGTCGAGCCAGATGCGCATGGCGTAACCGGCGCCGAAGAGCTGGGTCGTGCCGACACCCTCGACGCGCTTCAGCGTGTCGTTGAGGGTCGAGTCGACGTAGTCGGCGAGATCCGTCGTCGACATCCGCCCGTCCTTCGAGACGAAGGCGACGACCATCAGGAAGCCGGTGGAGGCCTTGGCGACCGAGATGCCGGTGCTCTGCACCACCGAGGGCAATTGCCGGGTGACGAGCTGCAGCTTGTTCTGCACCTGCATCTGCGCGACGTCGGGATCGGCCTGGCTGTTGAAGGTCAGGGTGATCTGGGCGTTGCCGGTCGAGGTCGAGGTCGCCGTCATGTATTGCAGGTTGTCGAGGCCGGTCATGCCCTGCTCGATGACCTTGGTCACCGAGTTCTCGACGGTCTGCGCGTCGGCGCCGGGATAGTTGGCGCTGATCTGGACGGTCGTCGGCGCGATCTGCGGATATTGCGAGATCGGCAGGGTACGCAGGGCGAGCAGGCCCGCCAGCATGATGACGATGGCGACGACCCAGGCGAAGATCGGCCGTTCGATGAAGAAGCGCGACATGGGGTCAGTTCTTCGCCGTGTTGCCGGCCGGCAGTTCGGCCCGGCGATTGGCTGATTTCAGCTCGCCGGTGGCCTCGTCGACGCTGACCTCGTTCGCCGTCACGGTCTGTCCCGGCCGCACGAGCTGGCCGCCCTCGACGATGATGCGCTCGCCGTCCTTGACGCCGCTGTCGACCAGCCAGTTGTTGCCGATATTGCGGCGGGTCACCAGCACGCGCTCCTCGACCTTGCCTTCGGCCGAGACGAATTTTGCGGTCGCCTCGCCCTTGGTGTTGCGCCCGACGGCGCGCTGGGGCAGCAGGAAATTGTTCTCGGCGATACCTTCCTGGATCTCCGCCCGCACGAACATGCCGGGCAGCAGCAGCCGCTCCGGATTGGGGAACTCGGCGCGGACGCTGAAGGTGCCGGTGGTCTCGTTGATGTTAGCCTCGGCGAATTCGAGCTTGCCGGATTGGGCATAGGCGTCGCCGGTATCGAGCTTGAGCTTCACCGCGACATTCGGGCCGGTGAATTTCAGGCGCCCCGAGGCGATGTCGCTGCGGAATTTCAGCAGGTTGGTGCTCGACTGGGTGACGTCGACATTGATCGGGTCGAGCTTGCGGATCGTGGTCAGTACCGCCGCCTGGTTGGCGGTGACCAGCGCGCCCTGGGTCAGTGCCGACTTGTCGATGCGCCCGTCGATCGGCGCCGTCACCTTGGTATAGGCGAGGTTGATCCGGGCGGCCTCGACATTGGCTTTGGCGGCCGCGACATCGGCCTGGGCCTGGCCTAGCGTCGCCGCGGCGTCGTCGGCGTCCTGCTTGCTGCCGGCGTTGCGCTGGAGCAGTTCGCGATAGCGATCGGCCCGCACCTGCGCATTGGCGACGGCGGCCTCGGCCTTGTGCTGGGCGGCGACGGCGCTGTCGAGAGCGGCCTGATAGGGGGAGGGGTCGATCTCGTAGAGCACGTCGCCGGTCTTGACCTCGCTGCCCTCGCGGAAAAGCCGCGACTTGATGATGCCGTTCACCTGCGGCCGGATCTCGGCGATCAGGCTGGCGGAGACGCGACCGGGCAGCTCGGCCGTGATCGCCACGGGCTGCGGATGCAATGTGACGACGCTGACCTGGATCTGCGGTTGCGGCGGGGGGGCCGCCGCCTTCTCGGAATTGCAGGCGGCCAGCACCGCTGCGAGGAGCAGCGCGCTCGGCAAGGCGTGGCGGGAAGAGGAAGAAGCGCGCTCGGCCGGCATGCGGAATCTCTTTTTGGAAACTGAAGGGTTTCTTATCTCTTGATTTCCGCCACTGTCAAACCCAAGAATGCGGCTTGATGACGGACATGATCGAGACAAGCTGCGAAATGAGTGAAAAATCCGCGTCGACCCGGGCGCGCGGACGCCCGAAGACGCGTTCCGACGAGGCCGAGCGGCAGCGAATCGTGCAATCCGCCCGCGACCTGTTCCTCGATGCCGGCTATGGCGCCACGACGATGGATGCGGTTGCGGCGCGCTGCGGCGTCTCGAAGCGGACGCTCTACCGGCTGTTTCCGGCCAAGACCGACCTCTTCCGCGTGATGGTGGCCGATCACCGGCGCTCGATGCTGGCGCTGCCGCGCGATCCCGACGAGGACCTGCCGCTGCCGGATGCGCTGGCTGCGATCTTCCGGCTCGATATCGACGAGATCGACAATCGCGAGCGGCTGGCCTTCGTCAGGCTCGTCCTCGCCGATTCCGACCGTTTCAGCGAGATCGGGGAGATGATCGTGCAGGAGGGCTCCGAACCGGCCCTGCGGCTTCTGGAGGACTGGCTCGTCGCTCAGCAGACGAAGGGCAGGCTTCGCGCCTTTCCGGCCGATGCGCTGGCCCGGATGCTGATGGACATGATCTTCTCCGTGCTGATCAAGCGCTTTCCCGGCGACCGGCTGCTGACCGTCGAGGAGCGCGCCCGTCACGCACGGCTTTGCCTCGACGTGTTCCTGGAGGGCGCCGCGGCGACGGTTTCATGACCGGAAGGGAAGCGCCCTGCGACCGGTGATCGAGGCAGGCCGAAACGCGCCTGTTGACCCGCTTGCAAATGGTGATTTCGGCTTGGCCGAGCCACGCGAGTGGCTGGGGGACTAGGATTCGAACCTAGACAACCAGAGTCAGAGTCTGGGGTCCTACCGTTAGACGATCCCCCAACGACAGGGCGCTTTGGGCCGCGCCGCGTTGGTGAGCCGGGGTCTAATCAATGCGATCCGGCTTGGCAAGAGCAGAATTCATCGTCTCTGCGAAACGATCACCGGAAAAGGGCTTCACGTGTCCGCCTCGGGAGAATTCGCGGGTTTTCGGTTGCGGGCAGCGAGAGGCCATCGCAGGGCTTCCATTGGGGACCTCCGGTCATCGGCCGACGGGGCCAGGTGGAGAGGCTTGCGCCTCCCGCTGCGACCTCGTCCGCCCGCTCGCTACCCCGGCTTGCGTTTCCGGCCTGCGCAAGACGCATGCGAACCGCCTTGCGTGGCAAGGGCTTCTTCGGTGAACATCGCCCCATGAAACAGCAAGATTCCGCCGCCGCGCTCTCCGTCTGGGTCGCGCTCGAAAGTCCCACCAGCCATCCAGCCGGCGTGAACGGCATGATGGACCTTGTCCAGAAAGATGTTGCGGGGCTGCCGATCGCGGTCGAGCGCATTCCCGGCCGTGACGGCCTCGGCGATATGGTCGTGCTGCGCGCCGGGCTCGACAACGGCCAGCCCGCCGTCGCGGTGATGTCGCATCTCGACACGGTGCATCCGGTGGGGACCAGCGCCAAGGAACTGCCCGTCAGGGTCGATGGCGACCGGCTCTACGGTCCCGGCGTCTACGACATGAAGGGCGGCGCCTGGCTCGCCCTGCAGGCCTTCAAGCAGGTCGCGGCTGCCGGCTCGGCCAAACGGCCGATGGTCTTCCTGTTCACGCCCGACGAGGAGATCGGTTCGCCGACCAGCCGGGGGCTGATCGAGGAGATCGGCCGGGGATCGAAGGCGGTGCTGGTCACCGAGCCGGCCCGCGAGGGCGGCAAGATCGTGACCGCGCGCAAGGGCGTCGGCCGCTTCGACGTCAGGCTGGAGGGCCGGCCGGCCCATGCCGGCTCGCGCCATGCCGATGGACGCAGCGCCATCCGCGAGGCTGCGCACCAGATCCTCGCCGTCGAGGGCATGACCGACTATGCGCGCGGCATCACCACCAGCGTCGCGCTGGTCGGTGGCGGCACGGCGGCCAACGTCATCCCGCAGCACGCCTGGTTCAGCGTCGATTGCCGCGTCACCACGCTCGCCGACGGCACGATGATGGAGAATCGGATCCTCAGCCTGAAGCCGCATGATCCCGATGTCGCGCTGCGCATCACCGGCGGCATGAACCGGCCGCCCTATGAGAAGTCGGCCGCGGTGGCGGAGCTGTTCGCGCTGGCCCGCAAGGTCGCCGCTGACGCCGGCTTCGACCTGCAGGATTGCCCGATGACCGGCGGCGGCTCGGACGGCAACTTCACCGCGGCGCTCGGCGTGCCCACCCTGGACGGGCTCGGCATCGATGGCGATGGCGCGCATACGCTGCAGGAATACGGGCTGATCTCGTCGATCGCGCCGCGCCAGGCGCTGATCAAGGGCTTGCTGGAGACGATCTGAAGCGCCGTGGCGCTTTCCAGGAACGCGCTGTCATCCCGGGCGACCGTAGGGAGACCCGGGATCCATGCCTGAACCTTTCCTGGAAGCGCTCCGGCATGGATCCCGGGTCTGCGCTTCGCTCCGCCCGGGATGACCCGCGCTTCAGGTTTGAAGGAACAGCAATGCAAAAAAAAGCCCCTCGCGATGCGGGGGGCTTTGTCGTTTCGGAACTGCCGGAGCCTCAGGCTTCCGGCTCGCCCATGCCGCCGGCGGCGAGGAATTTCTCGAGCCAGTGGATGTTGTAGTCGCCGTTCAGGATGTCCGGGTTGCGCACCAGCGTGCGGAACAGCGGCAGCGTCGTGTCGACGCCGTCGACGACGAACTCGTCGAGTGAGCGGCGCAGGCGCATCAGGCACTCGTCGCGGTTGCGGCCGTGGACGATCAGCTTGCCGACGAGCGAATCGTAATGCGGCGGGATCGTGTAGCCCTGATAGGCGGCGGAATCGACACGCACGCCAAGGCCGCCCGGCGTGTGGAACGAGGCGATCTTGCCCGGCGAGGGGCGGAAGGTTGCGTGATGCTCGGCATTGACCCGGCATTCGATGGCGTGGCCTTCGATGACGATGTCCGATTGCTTGAGCGAGAGCGGCGCGCCGGCGGCGATGCGGATCTGCTCGTTGACGAGGTCGATCCCGGTGATCATCTCGGTGACCGGGTGCTCGACCTGGATGCGTGTGTTCATCTCGATGAAGTAGAACTCGCCGTCTTCGTAGAGGAACTCGATCGTGCCGGCGCCGCGATACTGCAATTCGCGCATCGCCTTGGCACAGACCTCGCCGATGCGGTCGCGCTCGCCCGCGTTGAGGGCAGGCGAGGGGCCTTCCTCCCAGACCTTCTGGTGGCGCCGCTGCAGCGAGCAGTCGCGTTCGCCGAGATGGATCGCATGGCCGCGACCGTCGCCGAGCACCTGGATCTCGATATGGCGCGGCTTCTCGAGATATTTCTCGATATAGACGGCATCGTCGCCGAAATTGGCCTTGGCCTCGCTGCGGGCGGTGGAGAGCAGCACGGACAGCTCATCCTCGCTGCGAACGACCTTCATGCCCTTGCCGCCGCCGCCTGAAGCGGCCTTGATGATCACCGGGAAGCCGATCTCCCGGATGATCTTCAGCGCCTCCTGGTCATCCGCGACGCCGCCTTCGGAGCCCGGCACGCAGGGGATGCCGAGGCGCTTGGCGGTACGCTTGGCCTCGATCTTGTCGCCCATGCTGCGGATATGCTCGGCCTTGGGGCCGATGAAGGCGATGTTGTGCTGCTCCAGGATCTCGGCGAAGCGGGCGTTCTCCGAGAGGAAGCCGTAGCCGGGATGGACCGCATCGGCGCCGGTGATCTCGCAGGCCGCGATCAGGGCGGGGATGTTGAGATAGCTCTCGCGGGCCGGCGGCGGGCCGATGCAGACG
This sequence comes from Allobosea sp. Root670, assembly GCF_001429415.1. Classification (NCBI taxonomy): domain Bacteria; kingdom Pseudomonadati; phylum Pseudomonadota; class Alphaproteobacteria; order Hyphomicrobiales; family Alloboseaceae; genus Allobosea; species Allobosea sp. Root670. Next base: position 258,158 of record NZ_LMJU01000015.1, read on the forward strand.
CTCTCGTCGGCGAGGCGCACATGCATGGCGTTGGCGTCGGCGGTGGAATGCACCGCGACGGTCGCGATACCGAGCTCCTTGGCGGCGCGCAGCACGCGCAGCGCGATCTCTCCACGGTTGGCGATCAGGATCTTGTCGAACATCTTGAAACCCAAATCGGACCCGACGGCGCGCGGCGCCACGCTCACTCGATCACCAGCAGCGGCTCACCGTATTCCACCGGCTGGCCGTCCTCGACCATGATGGCCGTGACCTTGCCGGCGCGGGGCGCGACGATGTCGTTGAAGGTCTTCATCGCCTCGACCAGCAGAATGCGCTCACCCTGCTTCACGACGCTGCCGATCTCGACGAAGGGCTTGGCATCGGGCGAGGGGCGGCGATAGGCGGTGCCGACCATCGGGGAGGGCACGGCGCCGGGATGGGCGGCGGTCGGCTTGGCCTCGGCCGAGGCGGACGCCGCGACCGGAGCCGGCATTGCCATCGCCGGAGCGGCGACGGCGGCCGGGACCTGGACGGTCGCGGTGATGTTGCGGGCAACGCGGACGCGCAGATCGCCCTTCTCGACCTCGATCTCGGTGAGATCGGTCTGATTCAGAAGCTCGGCGAGCTCGCGGACAAGTTCGGGGTCGATCGGGCTCTTGGTCGCCATGGCGGGTATCACCGTCTTCTTCGGATATTCGGATGGGAGCGGCGGCCTTAGCCGCCTCCCGTTCAATGGGCTTCAGGCGGCTTTCGCCGCCCGCTTTTCCAGCAGCGGCACGATCGCGTCGAAAGCCAGGTCATAGCTCGCGACGCCGAAGCCGCAGATCACCCCGACGCAAACCGGCGCCATGTAGGAATGGTGCCGGAATTCCTCGCGCGCATGTACGTTCGAAATATGGACCTCGATCGCCAGTGCATCGACGCCCTTGATCGCGTCGCGCAGGGCGACCGACGTATGGGTATAGGCGCCCGCGTTGATGACGACGCCGGCGCCGGCCAGCCCCGCTTGCTGGATGAAGGTGACGAGCTCGCCCTCGAAATTGGTCTGGCGGAAGGTCAGCTCCACGCCGGCCGCCTCGGCCCTGCGGCGCAAACGTTCCTCGACGCCGGCCAGCGTGACCGCGCCATAGGTTCCGGGCTCGCGGGTTCCGAGCAGGTTGAGGTTGGGTCCGTTCAGGACGTGGACGGCGACCATCGGGGGCGTTGATTCCGGCACCGCGCGCGGGCGGCAGGAGCCGCCCTCATAAACGTTGAAAGCCGGCAGGGGAAGCCTGAAGCACCCTGCCGGCCCACTGGATCATATTGAAATGGCTGATCAGCCGGCGCAGTCGGTCTTGCCGCAGCGGCGCACGGAATCGATCTTCGCCTTGAGGGCGGCCTGGCCGACCGCGCCGAAGACGATCTCGTCGCCGATGATGAAGGCGGGCGTGCCGGTGAGGCCGAGACGGTCACCGAGCGCGACGGTGTCGGCGATCGCGGCCTTGGTGGCGGGAGCCTCGATGTCCTTCTTCAACTGGGCGAGATCAGCACCGGCCTCCTTGGCGATCTCGAGTGCCTTGGCGGCGTTGACCTTGCCCTTCACGGCCATCAGCTTGTTGTGGAACTCGAAATATTTCGGGCCCTGGAGCTGGTTCTTCGCGGCGACGGCGACGCGGCTGGCCTCGACCGAATCAGGGCCGAGGATCGGGAAATCCTTGAGCACGACGCGCAGCTTCGGATCGGCCTTGGAGAGCGCGGTAACGTCCTCCATCGCCCTTTTGCAGAAGCCGCAATTGTAATCCATGAACTCGACCAGGGTGATATCGCCCTCGGGATTGCCGATGATGACCGAGGTCGCGGGATCGGTGATGCGGGCCTTCTCGGCGGCGACCGCATTGCGCTGGGCATCGGCCTGGGCGACCGTGTTGCGCCGCTCCAGCTCGATCAGGGCGTCCTGGATGATCTCGGGGTTCTTCAGGATCGTCTCGCGGATCAGGTCGGTCACCGCCTTGCGCTGCTCGGGCGAGAGCGGCTGGCCCTGCGCCATGGCCGGCGCGGCAGAGGCCGCGAGCCAGAGGCTCAGCGCGACGGCGGCAGGCCGCAGGCAGGCGCGTGCCAGGCTGGTCAGGGTCGGGAAAGCCATCTCGTCATCCTTTCAGAGCCGCCGGCCTGGATTACGCCGGCGGAAGCAATGCGTCTGGGCGCGAGCTTGTGGGTCCTCGCGGGGTGAAGGTCAAATCACAGCTCTGCCAGCGGTCGCGGCCGATGGTTGCAGGCCGCCTTCGGCTCGGCTACGCGATCACGCCTCCTCGCGAAACCGGACAAGCCGATGTCGAAGCCCTTGATCGTGCCCGCCGCCTTGCCCGCCCTGGCCGAACGCGCCGAGCGCGTCGCGCCCTTCATCGTCATGGATGTGATGAACCAGGCGGCAGCGATCGAGCGCCGCGGTGGCTCGGTCGTGCATATGGAGGTCGGACAGCCTTCGGCGCCGACGCCGGCCTCGATCCGCGCTGCCGCCAGCCGGGCTCTGGAACACGGCCGGATCGGATATACGCAGGCGCTTGGCACGGATTCGCTGAGGGATCGCATCGCGCGCCACTATCAGGATGCTTATGGCGTCGCGGTGGCGGCCGAGCGCGTCGTCGTGACGACGGGTTCGTCCGGCGGTTTCATCCTCGCCTTCCTCGCCTGCTTCCAGCCGGGCGCGCGGATTGCGATCACGGCGCCGGGCTATCCGGCCTATCGCAACATCCTGATCGCGCTCGGGCTGGAGCCGGTGGCGATCGAGGTTGGCCCCGAGACGCGCTTCGCCCTGACGCCGGACCTGATCGAGCGCGCCCATCGCGAAAAGCCGCTTGCCGGCGTGCTGACGATGAGCCCGGCCAACCCGACCGGCGTGGTGATGACGCCTGAAGCCATTGCCGATGTCGCCGCCTGCTGCCGCAAGCTCGGGCTCTGGTACATCTCGGACGAGATCTATCACGGGTTGACCTACGAGACGCCGGCGACGACGGCGCTCGCCGCCGACCCCGACGCGATCGTCGTCAACTCCTTCTCCAAGTATTATTGCATGACCGGCTGGCGCGTCGGCTGGCTCGTGGTGCCGCAGCGCCTCGTGCGTACGATCGAACGGCTGCAGCAGAATTTCTCGATCTCGGTGCCCTATCTCAGCCAGGTGGCGGGCGAGGCGGCTTTCGACGCGACCGCGGAATGCGAGGCGATCAAGGCCGGCTATGCCGCGAACCGCAGCTTCCTGCTGAAGGCATTGCCGGAGATCGGTCTCGGCGATTTCCTGCCCGTGGACGGAGCCTTCTACATCTATCTCGACATCGGCCGGCACTCGAACGATTCCATGGCCTTCTGCCGCAGCGTCCTCGAAGAAGCCGGCGTCGCGATCACGCCCGGGCTCGATTTCGACGAGGCCCGCGGGGCGCGCACGATCAGGCTCTCCTTTGCCGGTTCGCTCGGTGAATGCGAGGAGGCGGTGACGCGCATCGGCGCCTGGATGAAAAAGCGCTGAGCGACGGCGCGCGCGGCCTCGGAAACCGCTTGCCAGATTTCAGGGAAGCCTCACATTCTGCCGCTGTGGGATAGCGTGGAGGCTTGTCATGAACGTCGCTGCACCGGGCGCATCCGTCCCGCGGCGAAGCGTTATCCGATGGGCCGTTCTTCTCGGCTGGCTGGCGCTTGCTTTCGCGTTCCTGTTGCCGATCACTCCCGCTTTGGCTCAGGGCCAATCCTCGGTCGTTCTCAACCTGCGCGGCGACGAGACGCCCGAGGCGATCCGCAAAATGGTCGATGCCCTGTCCGCTCCTGGACGGCAGGTCGAGATCCGGGTCGGAGGCGCCGCTACGGCCACGCCCGTTACGACAGCGCCAGCGGAGCCCGCCGGCAAGGCAAAGCCCGCCGCTCAGCCCGCGCCCGCTCCGTCGATGGCGGATGAGGAGGGCTTCCAGGCCGAGGTCAGTGCCCTCGTCGACCGCTTTATCGACGGCGTCGAATATGGCGGCGCCTCCATTCCCGCGATCGGCGAATTGCCGGACAGCTGGGGACGTGTCTGGCTGCGCAATCTCAATGGCCGCGAAGGAGCAACCGCCGGCTGGCGCGTCTTCGGAATCATCTGCCTGGCGCTCGCGGCCGCTTTCACCTTCCGGATCGCGAGCGCCCGCTGGTTCGCGCGCAAGATGCAGCCTGCGGGGCCGGAGTTCACGCCCCGCCTCATCGCCTCGTCCTGGGGCCTGCTCCAGGATGTCGCGACCATTCTGATCGCTCTGGCTGTGGCGCGGGTCGCCCGCAATGCCTGGCTCCCGGAGAGCGATCTCGCCAATATCGCCCTCACAACCGGCGCGAACGGGGCGGCGATCGGCGCGCTCTATATGGCCGTCGGCCGCTTCCTGCTCGCACCCGGCGCGCCGGAACGGCGGATCATGCCGCTGCCGCGCGCCGAGGTGCATTTCCGGCGGCTCGTCGTCTACGCGATCCTGACGCCGCTGATCGTGACTGGCATCCTGCTCTCCCATCACGTCAGCGCGGGGCCTCGGCCCGTGACGGGGCTGATTGCGCTGACAGGCCTTCTCATCACGCTGTTCAAGATCTGGTGGTTCCATGACGGGCGGCACGATCTGGCCGCGCTGGTCTTGTCGGGTTCCTCCGAACCGGGCCCGATCCGGCGGCTGATCGCGAGCGGTACGGCCTGGTTCTACATCGCCACGACGGCCTTGTTGTGGATGGTCAGCAGCGCCGCCGCGATGATGTCGAATGGCGGGCGCTGGGCCGAGGCCTCGGCGATGACGCAGGTGGCGATCGTCCTGATCCCGATCCTTGCCGTCGGCGTTGCCAGCCTGCTGCGCTGCCATGCGATGCGGCGCGAGGCGGAGCAAGGTGTCACCCCGATGACGCGCGCAAGTGGCGCGGCCCTGCGTGCGGCGGCTGTCGGCGTGCTATGGGCCGCCGGCTTCTTCGTGCTGTCGCGCCTCTGGGCCGGCTTGCTGCTCGGCGTCAGTTCGGCGCAGTTCGCCGCCGTGATGCGCCAGACGGCCGGTGTCGCGATCTTCGCCTTCGTCGGCTGGGTGGCGCTGGTCTTCCTGCATGCATTCTTCGACGCCTATACGCCGCGGCGACACGTCGTCGGACCCGGCGACGAGGACGTTCCGCATGAGGAGAGCGTGCCGAGCCGGCTGGCGACGGTGCTGCCGGTCTTGCGCGGCGTCGTTCTGGGCGCGGTGCTCGGCCTCACCATCCTCATCGTGCTGTCGCGGCTGGGCGTCGATATCGGCCCGCTGCTCGCCGGCTTTGGCATCCTCGGTCTCGCCCTCTCCTTCGGCTCCCAGGCGCTGGTGCGCGACATCGTCTCGGGCGTGTTCTTCATGCTCGAGGATGCGTTCCGGGTCGGAGAATATGTCGATACCGGCCGGCTCAAGGGCACCGTCGAGAAGATTTCGCTGCGCTCGATGCAGTTGCGCCACCAGAGCGGTCAGATCCACACCGTGCCCTTCGGCCAGGTCCAGTCACTGACCAATGCCAGCCGCGACTGGGCGACCATCAAGTTCAATGTCCGCCTCGACCATTCCGCCGATATCGAGCAGGCCCGCAAGGCGATCAAGAAGACCGGCATCGCGCTGATGGAGGACCCCGAGTACGGGCCGCATTTCATCGCCCCGCTGAAGATGCAGGGCGTCGCCGACATCACCGATAGCGCCATCGTCATCCGCCTGAAATTCACCGGCAAGCCGAACCAGTCATCGATGCTGCAGCGCGAGGCGCTGAAGCGGGTCTACCGCGCCCTGAACGATGCTCGCGTGCCTTTTGCCTCGAATGCGGTGACCGTGCGCGGCGGCGAGGGCGGCGCCCAGAGCCACGCGGCTGCGGCGATCTCGACCGTGCCGCCGCCGACCCCGCTGGTGCCGGCGGCGGGCTGAGCGGATTTGCCGAACCCGTGAAACGGAAAAGCCCGCTGCGCAATGCAGCGGGCTTCTTTCATGCGTTGGAATTCGGCGGCGCGATCAGGAGCGGCCGGCGAGCCTGTTCCACCAGCCGCCACGCTTCGGCCGGTCCGGGTCCGGCTCGGTCAGCACGACCGCGACGGGCTCCTCGGCAGGTGCGCGAACGGGGGCGGGTTCCGGCGCCGGAGCGGGCTCGGCCGGGGCGGCCGCGGTCTCGGGAGCAGCGACCGGCGCCTCGGCCTTGGTCTCGACAGGAGCCGGAGCAGCGTCCGCAGCGGCTTCGCCCCCCTCGGTGATCGGCACGACCTTCTTGCGCGAGCGGCTGCGCTTGGGCTTCTCGGCCTCGATCGGAGCAACTTCGGCCGCGACCGTCTCGGTCTTGGCTTCGGTCTCCTTGGCAGCCTCGGCCTTCGGCTTGCGGGCGCGGCTGCGCTTCGGCTTGGCGGGCTCGGCCGCAGGCTCCTCGACGACCGGTTCCGGGGCGACTTCGACGGCGGCTTCGGCAGCCGGCTCGGCCGTTGCCGTGGCCGGGATGGCGGCGTCGTCGCCGTCTTCCTCGCTCTCGTCGCCTTCGTCGTCACCCTGCGCGCCGTCGAGCTGCTGGCCCTGCTCGTCACGCTCGCCGCCACGCCGGCGGCGGCGACGGCGACGGCGACGGCGTCCATTCTCGCCCTCGCCACGCTCGGACTGGTCCTGAGCCTCGGCGGCGGCTGTCTCGGTGCCGCCGGTCTCGGCGTCGAGAGCGGCCGCTTCCGCGGCGGCATCCAGCGCCTCGTCATCGACATCCGACGCGATCGCCTCGGCCTTGAAGCTGGTCGGGACGACGCGCCCCTCATTGCCGACGAATTCGCCGCGCTCGACCTCGAAATAGCGCGTGCCCAGCAGGTTCGCGTCGGTCGAGATCGTGATCGCGATGGCGAAGCGGGTCTCGAGATCGGCGAGATGGGCGCGCTTCTGGTTCAGCACATAGAGCGCCACCTCCGGACGGGTCCGGACGGTGAGATTGTGTGCGGCGCTCTTGATCAGCGTCTCCTCCAGCGCGCGCAGGATCTGCAGCGCGACGGAAGAGGTCGAGCGGATCATGCCGGCGCCGGCGCAGTGCGGGCAGGGCACCGAGGACGATTCGAGCACGCCGGTGCGGATGCGCTGGCGCGACATCTCGAGCAGTCCGAAGGCCGAGATGCGGCCGACCTGGATGCGGGCGCGGTCGTCCTTCAGGCACTCCTTCAGCTTCTTCTCGACGGCGCGGTTGTTGCGGTTCTCCTCCATGTCGATGAAATCGATCACGATGAGGCCGGCGAGGTCGCGCAGGCGCAGCTGGCGGGAGATTTCCTCCGCCGCCTCGAGATTGGTCTTGAGGGCGGTGTCCTCGATATTGTGCTCGCGGGTCGAGCGGCCGGAGTTGATGTCGATCGCGACCAGCGCTTCGGTCTGGTTGATGACGATATAGCCGCCGGATTTCAGCGTGACCGTGTTCGAGAACATCGCGTCGAGCTGGCTTTCGACGCCGAAGGAGGCGAAGAGCGGGGTCTGCTCGCGATAGGCCTTCACGCTCTTGGCCTGGCTCGGCATGAGCATGCGCATGAAGTCCTTGGCCTCGCGATAGGCCTCCTCGCCGGCGACGTGAACCTCGTCGATATCCTTGTTGTAGAGGTCGCGGATCGAGCGCTTGACGAGGTTGCCCTCCTCATAGACCAGCGCCGGAGCGACCGAGGCCAGCGTCAGCTCGCGCACGCTCTCCCACATCCGCATCAGGTATTCGTAGTCGCGCCGGATCTCGACCTTGGTGCGCGAGGCGCCGGCCGTGCGCAGGATCAGGCCCATCCCCTCGGGAACCTCGAGCTCGGTCGCAATCTCCTTGAGGCGCTTGCGGTCCTCGGCATTGGTGATCTTGCGCGAGATGCCGCCGCCCTTGCCGGTGTTGGGCATCAGCACCGAATAGCGGCCGGCCAGCGAGAGATAGGTGGTGAGCGCCGCGCCCTTGTTGCCGCGCTCTTCCTTGACGACCTGGACCAGGATGATCTGGCGGCGCTTGATCACCTCCTGGATCTTGTACTGGCGGCGGTGGCTGCGCTGGCGCCGCTCCGGCATGTCGTCGAGGGCGTCGCCGCCGCCGAGCTGCTCGGGAGCCTCTTCGGCCTCCTCGTTGCCGTTCTCGTCGTCGCCCTCGTCCTCGGACGGCTTGCGGGCTTCGGTGTCCGAGCCCTCCGGCTCTTCGACCGAAACCTCGACGGCGTCGACGGAGACGGTCTCGAAGGTCAGCGGCGCAGCGTTCGCAGCGGCGTCCTCGGTGGTCGATTCGGCGACATCCGGCGCGAAATACTCACCGAAGGCGGGCGCGCCCTCATTGACCATGGCGGCTTCCTTGCCGTCGGTCTCGACCTGGACGTCCTCGCCGGTCGCTTCGACTTCCGCCGAAACGGTCTCGTCGGCGGCGGCCTTCTTGGCGCGGTTGTCGCGATCGCCGCGGCGGCCACGGTCGCGGCGACCGCGCTTCTCGCGCTTCTCCTCGTCGCGCTCCTCGTCACGCTCGGCACGGGCCTCGTCGTCGAGCAGCGCCTGCCGGTCGGCGACCGGGATCTGGTAGTAGTCGGGATGGATCTCGGAGAAGGCGAGGAAGCCGTGGCGGTTGCCGCCATACTCGACGAAGGCGGCCTGGAGCGAAGGCTCCACCCGCGTCACCTTGGCGAGATAGATATTGCCGCGCAGCGGCTTGCGGCTGGCGGATTCGAAATCAAATTCTTCGACGCGGGACCCGCGGACCACCACGACCCGGGTCTCCTCCGGGTGGGTGGCATCGATAAGCATCTTGTTGGCCATAAGTCGTTTCCATTGGCGCGGCCGCCAACCAGGGCCGCGCGGCTACGGATGCTAGTCCGCCGCCGCGGGCAGGGGCGCCGCGAAAAGACCGGGATGAGCCGGCATGTTGCAGGAGGGAGAAGGAAGCGGTCGAGACAGGAAGGCGGTTCGGAACAGCCACCCGGGCGCAAAGCCCGGCGCGGTTCCGCAGGTTCGGACGGTTCACCGATGGTGCTAGCGGCGTCTTATGCCCCGTCATCTGTCCTGACCTGCGATGCTCCGGCCGGGCGGCCAGGCGCATCGCGTTTGCACGCTCGCAAGACAGGGCAGGGCGCAGAAAACACGCAATCCCGATGCCAACCGTCTGCGGACGATCCGTTGCGGTCGTCTTGTTGCCGCCACTCCGGTCCGGAGCGGTAGCCCAGCCTGCTTCGGACGCCGACGGATCGCACGATCCGGATGTGTCCCTCGGGCAGGCTGACAAGCAACCTGTTCCATTACAGACAGGTGATAGTGATTTGCAAGTCACATGACGCGTGCATCTCACGCCGCCCTCGGCAGGGCGGTTCACGGTCCCGGGAAGAGATGGTAACGGGCTGTTAGGATTTCAGCCCCGTTATGGTTAAACCCTCGTAACAATAAGCGGGATCTTTCACCTGTTCTCGTGCATCCGCCGCGCCGATTCGAGCCGTTGCGATGCGCCGTGGCGATCCCGGGCGCTGCGGTGCGCGCTCGCCGTCGCTTGCCTGCTGGCGACCGGCTTTTCGCCGGCCCGGGCGGAGACGAAGGCCGAGCCGCGGTCGCAGAGCGAGTATCCGGTCGCGACCGACGCCCGTATCGAGCAGAACGGCGAGACCGTAAGCCTTTCGATGATGCTGTCCTCGGCCGTCGCGGTCGATGCCTGGGTGCAGGTCTCTCCGGACCGCGTCATCGTCGAACTGCCCTCGACCAATTTCCAGATCCGGCCTTCGGTAAAGCGCAGCGCCGGCTTCGTCAGCGGCTATCGCTACGGCCTGTTCACCGCCGACAAGGCCCGAATCATCATCGACCTGTCGCATCCCGCCGTCATCGCGAAGGCCGAGGTGAAGACGGTGCGGGGCGGCTTCGGCGAACTGACGATCGAATTGAAGAAGGTCGCGCGGGCGGAGTTCCTGGCCGAGGCCGACAAGGTGCGCAGGCCGGGACCGGTTGCTCCTGCTACGGCGCCCGCAAAGGCTGCCGGCGAGACGCGCCGCACCATCGTGATCGATCCCGGCCATGGCGGTATCGATCCGGGTGCGACGGTCGCTGCCATCGCCGAGAAGGTGGTGGTTCTCGCCTTCGGCAAGGCACTCAAGGAGCAGCTCGAGGCCAGCGGCCGCTATCGCGTCGTCATGACCCGCGACGACGACCGTTTCGTCTCGCTCGGCGATCGCGTGCAGATCGGGCGCGGCGAGCAGGCCGACCTGTTCGTCTCGATTCATGCCGATTCGCTGACCCAGGCCCAGGAGGTCCGCGGCGCCACCGTCTATACCCGCTCGGAGCGTGCGACGGACGCCGAGGCCGCCCGGCTTGCGGCCAAGGAAAACGAGGCGGATGCCGCCGCAGGACTGGAAACCAGCGAGGAACTGCAGGATGTCGCCGGCATCCTGCAGGATCTCGCCCGGCGCGAGACGCGGACCTTCACCGGTGTCTTCGCGCGCAATCTTGTCGAGAAGCTCGGCGGTTCGATCAAGATGCACAAGGTCCCGCTGCGCTCGGCACGGTTCTGGGTGCTGAGCGCGCCGGATGTGCCGTCGGTGCTGATCGAGCTCGGCTACATGTCGAGCCCGAAGGATGCCGAACTGCTCAATTCGCCGGAATGGCGAGGCAAGGCGGTGACCGCCGTTTCTTCCGCGATCGAGGATTATTTCGCCCGCGAGCGGGCTTCCGTCGGCAAGGCGGCCGAGAACCGGAACTAGCCGCTCCGGTTGCGCCCGGCCGGGATCGGCGGCAGGGATGGGGAAGCGGCCGAATCGTCGGCGGCGTGCCTGCGTAGCGTTCCGAGGACTGCCGGATGGTGCGGAATGTGGTCGCGAAGCCACGGTTCCGCCATCTCCGTCATGTTATAGCTTTGATTTGCGAAGCGCCCCGATCCGGCGCCCGCCGGTGAGAATTACGGGGTCCAGGGCCTGAGATGCGGTTCATTCTGCGAATCTTCGGATGGTTGTTCGCCGCCGGTGCGATCGCTTTCGTGATCGGCGCTGCCATCGCCGGCGGATTGATCTGGCATTACTCGCAAGATCTGCCGGACTATGCCCAGCTTAGGAACTACGAGCCGCCGGTGATGACGCGCGTCCATGCGGGCGACGGCAGCCTGATCGCCGAATATGCGCGCGAACGCCGCCTTTATCTGCCGATCCAGGCCGTGCCGAAGCTGCTCATCGACGCCTATCTCTCGGCCGAGGACAAGAATTTCTACAAGCATATCGGCGTCGATCCGGAAGGTCTGGTTCGTGCCGCGATCTCGAACTTCCGCAACCGAGGCGCGAATCGTCGGCCGCAGGGTGCCTCGACGATCACCCAGCAGGTCGCGAAGAACTTCTTCCTCAGCCCCGAGCAGTCGATCGAACGCAAGATCCGCGAGGCGCTCGTCGCGCTGAAGCTCGAATCGACCTATTCGAAGGACAAGATCCTCGAGCTCTACCTGAACGAAATCTATCTCGGCGCCCCGGCGCCGGGGCAGGGTAGCTATGGCATCGCCGCCGCGGCACTGAACTATTTCGGCAAGTCGGTGCATGAGCTGAACCTGCAGGAAGCTGCTTACCTTGCAGCGCTGCCGAAGGCGCCCTCCGACCTCCATCCCTTCCGCAACCGCGACCGCGCAATCGAGCGTCGCAACTACGTCATCGATCGCATGGTCGAGAACGGTTATGCCAAGCGCGAGGCGGGTGAAGAGGCGAAGAAGCAGCCGCTCGGCGTCAACCCACGCACGGTTTCGCCCAACAACATCGCCGCCGGCTACTTCGCCGAGGAGATCCGGCGCGAATTGCAGGATCGCTATGGCGAGAAGAAGCTGCTCGAAGGCGGCCTCTCGGTCCGCGCCACCGTCGACCCGAAGACCCAGTTGATGGCCCGCAAGGCGCTGGTCGATGGGCTGGTGCGCTTCGACGAAGCGCGCGGCTGGCGCGGCGCCATCCAGAAGATCGACCTTGGCGGCAAGGACTGGGGTGCCGTGGTCGGCGAACTGCCGGTGCTCGGCGACGTGGCGCCATGGCGGCTCGCGGTGGTGCTCGACGTCAACGGCGACAGCGCCAAGCTCGGCCTGCATCCACTGCGCGATACTGCCGGCCATCTCAACAAGGAGCGCCAGATCCTGACGCTCGCCGCCGACGGCATCAAATGGACCCGGCGCGGCCGCATCTCGCAGGTCGTTTCCGTCGGCGATGTCGTCTATGTCGAGCCGATGGAGAGCCGGCCGGGTTATGCGCGGCTGCGGCAATTGCCCGAGGTCAACGGCGCCATCGTCGCGATGGACCCGTTCTCGGGCCGCGTGCTCGCGATGGTCGGCGGCTTCAGCCACGATCAGTCGGAGTTCAACCGCGCGACGCAGGCGCTGCGCCAGCCCGGCTCCTCGTTCAAGCCCTTCGTCTACGCGACCGCTCTCGACAACGGCTACACCCCGTCCAGCATCATCCTGGACGCGCCGATCGAGATCGATCAGGGGGCGGGGCTCGGCATGTGGCGCCCGGAGAACTACGACGGCAAATCGACCGGGCCGCGCACGCTGCGCTACGGCATCCAGTTCTCGAAGAACCTGATGACGGTGCGGCTCGCCAAGGATGTCGGCATGCCGCTGATCGCCGAATATGCACGCCGCTTCGGCGTCTATGACGATCTCCAGCCGGTGCTGTCGATGTCGCTCGGCGCCGGCGAGACGACCGTGATGCGGATGACCGCGGGCTATTCGATGCTGGTCAATGGCGGCAAGCGAATCCGGCCGACCCTGATCGACCGCATCCAGGACCGCTCGGGCTCGACGATCTTCCGGCACGACCAGCGGGTCTGCGAGGGCTGCAACGCCGAGAAATGGGCCAATCAGCAGGAGCCGCGCCTGGTCGACAACCGCGAGCAGGTCCTCGACCCGCTGACCGCCTACCAGATGGTCTCGATCCTCGAGGGCGTGGTCAACGCCGGTACGGCGACGGTGGTCAAGTCGGTCGGCAAGCCGCTCGCCGGCAAGACCGGCACGACCAACGATGCCAAGGACGTCTGGTTCGTCGGCTTCTCGCCCGACCTCGCCGTCGGCGTCTATATGGGCTTCGACAAGCCGAAGTCGCTGGGCACCTCGGCGACGGCCGGCCAGTATGCCGCGCCGATCTTCCGCGACTTCATGAGCGCGGCGCTGAAGGACAAGCCGGCGACGCCGTTCCGCGTGCCGGCCGGCATCAAGCTGATCCGCGTCGACCCCCGCACGGGCATGCGCGCCGGCGGCGAGGGCGGCATTCTCGAAGCCTTCAAGCCGGGTACGGCGCCGCCGGACAGCTATTCGGTGATCGGTGCTGCCGGCGACGGCAGCGCGCCGCTCAATGTCGGGCCGGGAGGCGGCGGCCGCGCTGTCGGTTCCGGCACTGGTGGGCTCTACTGAGCTGACAGCAGGTTTTTGACGCCCGGAGATGACTCCGGGCGTTTTTCCTTTCGGGCCGACGATCATAGTCGCCTCGACCCGGCGAGCTGATGATCGCTCGGGCGTTTACAGCGCCGGCTTTCGCCCCTATCTCAGCGCTCAAGTTCAGCCCACAAGGACGTCCAGACGGAATCATGCGCCCCGAAATCCAGACGCAACTCGATAACGCCAAGCAGTCGATCGGACTGCTGAGGAGGCATCTTTGACTGGGATGTCGCTCAACGCCGCCTAGCGGAACTCAACGCCCTCTCCGAGGGACCCGATTTCTGGAATGATGCTGAAACCGCGCAGAAGCTGATGCGCGAACGCACCTCGCTGGAAACCCAGATCGAGGGCATCGGCAAGCTCGAGCGCGAGCTCGACGACGCGCTGACGCTGATCGAACTCGGCGAGATGGAGGGCGACGAGGCCACCGTCACCGAGGGCGAGCAGGCGATCAAGGCCGTGCAGGACGAAGCGGCGCGGCTGCAGGTCGAGACCTTGCTTTCGGGCGAGGCCGACATGCTCGACACCTATGTCGAGATTCATCCCGGCGCGGGTGGCACCGAGAGCCAGGACTGGGCCGAGATGCTGCTGCGCATGTATCGGCGCTGGGGCGAACGGCGGAAGTTCAAGGTCGAGACGCTCGAATACCAGGACGGCGATACGGCCGGCATCAAGTCGGCGACGCTGCAGTTCAAGGGTCATAACGCCTATGGCTGGCTGAAGACCGAATCGGGCGTGCACCGGCTGGTGCGCATCTCGCCCTTTGACTCGAATGCCAGGCGGCAGACATCGTTTGCGTCGATCTGGGTCTATCCGGTCGTCGACGACCGCATCGTCATCGACGTCAACGAATCCGACTGCCGCATCGACACCTACCGCGCGCAAGGAGCCGGCGGCCAGCACATCAACACGACGGATTCGGCGGTGCGCATCACGCATATCCCGACCGGAATCGCGGTGTCCTGCCAGCAGGAGCGTTCACAGCACAAGAACCGGGCCAAGGCCTGGGACATGCTGCGCGCGCGCCTCTACGAGGTCGAGCTGAAGAAGCGCGAGGACAAGGCCAATGCCGAGCAGGCCTCCAAGACCGATATCGGCTGGGGCCACCAGATCCGCTCCTATGTGCTGCAGCCCTACCAGCTGGTGAAGGACCTGCGCACCGGCGTCAGCTCGACGGCGCCATCGGAGGTGCTCGATGGCGATCTCGATGCCTTCATGGAGGCGTCGCTGGCACAGCGCGTCTATGGCACCGAGGTTGAAGTCGAGGATATCGACTAGTCTCGGCTGCCAAGGCGAACAAAAAAAAGGCCGCGCCCGAAGCGCGGCCTTTTTCATTTCGGGCTGGTCCTGTCAGAGCGCTTTCGCGAACAGCTTGCCGCCGGCACGCAGGAAGCGGGTCGGGTCGACCGGCTCGTCGTTGATGCGGGTTTCATAATGCAGGTGCGGTCCGGTCGAGCGACCGGTGGTGCCGACCCGGCCGACCACGGTCCCCGCCTTGACCATCTGCCCGGTCGAGACCGAGATCGCCGACATATGGGCGTAGCGGGTGCTCAGGCCATTGGCGTGTTCGACCTCGACCATGTTGCCGTAGCCGCCATTGTACTCGGCCACCACGACCTTGCCCGGTGCGGTCGCCAGGACCGACGAGCCGGTCTCGGCCCGGAAATCGACGCCGGTATGCATGGCGAGGCCGCGGGTGAAGGGATCGGTGCGGTAGCCGAAATTCGAGGTGAAGTCGTGATCGCCGGCCATCGGCCGGGAGAGCGGCAACTGTTCGATCACGCCGCGCAGGCGCAGGACCGACGCCACGCGCGGCTGGAGGGCGCTGAGCGTGGCCGCGAAGGGGCTCTCCGACGGGTCGAGCTTCACCGGCACGAAGGGGCCGCCCATGCCGCCGGCCGAGGCAGCCGGTGCGGCGAGGCGATCGGCGTCAAGCCCGGTTTCGGCGAGCGCGCTGCGCAGGCGCTTCTGCGTCACGGCGAGGGTCTCGTCCATCTCCTTCAGCGTCGAGAGCTGCGCGTTGGACGTCCTGGCCATGGCGCCGTCAAGCTTCGTCAAGGCGGCATCGACACGCTTCGCCGGGGGCTCGGCCGGTGTTTCGCCGGACTGCCAGCCGCTATCGGCGCCGCGCAGCGAAGGTGTCTCGGGTGCGGGCGTCGGCTTGCCCGGCAGGATGGGGGCGAAACTGGTCACGCCGGAGGCGCGGATCGGTTCGCCGGGCTTGATGACCTGCGAGCGCAGCGGCAGCTTCGCGGCCGGCATCAGGCCATTGGATTGCAACGTGTCGGTGAGCGCCGCCACGAGCGACTGGCGCGATTCGATCTCGGCCTGCCGGCTGGCAAGTTCGTCGACGCGCGATTCGACACCGTCCTGATCGAGAAGGGCGCGGCTGGCGTAGCGGTCGATATCGGCCCGCAGCGCGGAGATCCGATCCTCATAGGCGTATTGGCGCGATGTCTCGCGGGCGATCAGCCTCGCGGCGAGATCATCCCTGCTGAGGATGTACCAGCCGGCGCCGCCGCTGCAGGCCGTGCTCAGGGCGAGCCAGGCGAGCCCTGCGAGCATGGTGGAACGGCGCAGCGTATAGGTCTTGTGGGAGACCAGGCCGACGGTCGGGAGGGCGGGAGCTGTCTGGGACTGATGATGCATACGCGGAACCGGTAATCACGCTGCCGATACCCTCATCAGACATTGTTAGGGTTAATCTTTCGCAAATCCCGGCACGCACAACGCTCCTGCGATGCTTCAAAGTTTCTGGGCCGCCGCGAGCACTTCTTCGGCGTGGCCGGCAACCTTCACCTTGCGCCAGATCCGGGCGAGGCGCCCTTCGGCATCGATCAGGAAGGTCGAGCGTTCGACCCCCATGTATTTCCGGCCATACAGGCTCTTCTCGACCCAGATGCCGTAGGCGTTCGCCAGAGCCTGCGTCTCGTCGGCGAGGAGCGGGAAGTCGAGCTCGTACTTGCGTTTGAAATTGCCGTGCTTCTTCGCCGAATCGGGCGAAACGCCGATGATCTCGGTGCCGCAGGCCGTGAATTCCCGGCGCAGGCGATTGAAGGCGATGGCCTCCTCGGTGCAGGCGGGGGTGTTGTCCTTGGGGTAGGCGTAGAGCACGACCTTGCGGCTGCGCAGCGCGCTAAGGTCGATCTCGCCACCGCCGTCGCGGGGCAGCGTGAAATCCGGCGCTTTGTCGCCTTCCTGCAATGCCATGGCCGCCGCCTTCCTTTCGTCGCCTTCTCGCTGCATGGAGCGCGTGACCCGGCATGGCGGGACGGCTCGCGGCAAAAACCTGCGAATCGTCGGGTGATTCCGTTTCCGGATTGCCGAATCGCTTCGTCTGACCGCATCGACATGCATGCCGCCTTCAGGGATTGCGGCAAGGGGCGATCGGCCGCACCCTGACACGAGCCGGCGCAGGCGCCGAAGAGGACCCGCGGATTTTGGCAGACCAGGAAGCAAGGGCTGTGGCTGCGGGGCAAGGCGAAGCGCTGCCCGAGAGCGAAGCCTGCGATGTCGCGATCGTGAAGCGGCGCGCCAAGGCGGGTCTCGTCACCATCTGCGTCGCGGTCACGGTCGCCGTGCTGGTGCTGGCGGGGGCGGCAGCGACGCTCATGGTCACGGGCATCGTACCGCTGTCGGGGCTGGAAGGGCGCATCACGGCTGCCATCGAGGCGCGCCTGGGACCGGACTGGAAGGTCACGGCAGCCTCGGCCGAGCTCGGCCGCATCGACGGGCATTCGCAACTGCGCGTCCGGCAGGTTTCGTTCCAGCATGTCAGCGGCGCCGTGATCCGGGCGCCGGAAGCGGTTCTGGGCTATGCGCCGCTCGCACTGCTCAGGGGCGAGATCAAGCTCGTCTCGGTCGACCTGCGCGGCGTCAATGTCCGCCTCGGCGTCACCAAGGACGGCGCCCTCGTGGTCAACGCCGATTCGGCGCCGGCCGAGACGCCGCCGCAGCCGAGCGTCCCGGATGCGGCACAATGGAACGCCTTCACCGGCATCATGGGGGCGATTTCGACGCTGGCGCGCGGCGACGGCATTCTCGGATCGCTCGAGGAAGCCGGCATGAACGGGGCGCGGCTCTCGCTGGTCGACCCGGAAGGGCGCCAGAAGGCCGGGCTGGAGGATGTCGAGATCAAGCTGACCCGCATCGCCGACCGCGGCACGCGGATGACGATGAAGGGGCGCACCGGCCAGCGCTGGAAGGAGCTCGCCGTCGATCTGTCGACCGAGGCCGACGGCACGCAGCGCGCCGATATCGATATCCTGCGCTTCGAGCCGGCGGAAGCGGTCGCGCTCGCCTTTGGAAAGGGCGGCGTTCTGGTCGAGGGCCTGCCGCTGCAGGGGCGCGCCATCTTGCGGCAGTCCCCGGACGGCAAGAAGTCTATCACCGCCCGGATCGCGGTTCGGTCCGGCACGTTGCGCTTTCCCGAAAGCCCGGTCTCGTCCTTCGCCCTGGATTCTGCCGATATCGAGATGGCGAGCGGCGCCGACCTGTCCGAGCTCAACATCGTCCGCAGCGAGATCAAGGCCGGGGCGACGCAGCTTTCGGCGACGGGCTCGCTGCGCGAGGATAATGGCGGCTGGCGCATTGCGCTGGATGCCAAGGGCCAGCTTGCCGGCGTCGACGCCGATCCGCCGGTCCAGATCGACAGCCTGAAGGCCGCGGTCAAGCTCGACCCTGCCAATAATGCCGTGACCATCGACTCCGTTTCGTTGCGCGGGCCGCTCGCCACCGTCGACATGTCTGCCATGGTTCAGCGGGTGAACGGCTCGCCATTGCAGCGCTTCGCGATCAAGGCGAGCGATTCCGATCCCCGCGCGCTGCTCGCGATCTGGCCTGCTTTCACTTCGCCCGATGTGCACGGCACGTTGCGGCGGCAGCTCGCGGCGGGCCGCATCAAGTCGCTGTCGGTCGATCTCGACCTGGCACCGGAGGATCACGCCCGCCTGCTCAGGGGCGAGGGCATGCCGGATGCCGCGCTCTCGGTGATGATCGATGCCGACCGCGTCCGCTATCTCCCCGATCCCGGCCTGCCGCCTCTGGTCGATGCGACCGTGTCCGGCCGGGTCGGTGGCAGCACCGTCCAGCTCGCCATCGGCAAGGCAACGGCCGAGCTCGGTGGTGGTCGCAAGCTCGAGTTGAGCGAGGGTAGCTTCGCCATGCCCGACTACCATGTGCACCGCGCACAGGCGCGGATCGGCTTCCGCTCGGTCGGCTCGATGGATGCGCTGGCGGCGCTCTTCGCCTTTCCGGCCCTGAAGGAGTTCAACCCCGGCAAGATCGATCCGGCTGCGATCAAGGGCACGAGCGACCTCAAGGTCGGCATCACCCTGCCGCTTGCCGATGACCTCAAGCCGGACGAGGTCGTCGTGACCGGCACCGGATCGCTCGCGAGCGTCGCTTCCGACACGCTTCTGGGAACCGAGAAGCTCGACGCCGGCAGCTTCGCCGTCAATCTCGATCGCAACGGGCTGTCGCTGCGTGGCGATGCGCGGGTCGGCGGCGACAAGGCGCAGGTCGAGCTCAAGCAGAACGGCAAGGGGCAGGGCGAAGCGGTCCTGCAGCTCGCGCTCGATGCCGCGGCCCGGCAGCGACGCGGCTTCGGCACCGATAGCGGGATTTCCGGGACATTACCGGTGAAAGTGGTCAAGTCGCTCGGCAAGGGCGCGGAGCAGCCGCCGCGCGTCGAGATCGACCTCGCCAAGGTCGCGCTCGACGGTGTCGTTCCCGGGCTGAGCAAGCCGTCGGGGCGGCCTGGCAAGATCGGTTTCGCCTATGTCGCGGATGCGGATGGCCCCGACCTGGAGGATTTCTCGCTCGAGGCGGGCTCGGCCCTGATCAAGGGACGGATCGAGCTGAACAAGCAGAACGGGCTGGACAGTGCGAGTTTTTCCCAGTTCCGCCTGTCGCCGGGCGACAACCTGAAGGTCGATGCACGGCGGGACGGCAGCGTCGTCAAGCTGACGGTGCGGGGCGCGGTCGCCGACTTGCGCCCCTTCATCAAGGACCTGCAACGCCCGGGATCGTCAGGCAAGGGGGCTAAGTCCGGGGCCAAGGGCGGCGATTACGACGTCGATCTCGACGTGCCGATCCTGACCGGCTTCAACAGCGAGGCGATCACCAGCGGTACGCTGAAACTCGTGAAGCGCGGGGGCGATATCCGCTCCGCCAATTTCCAGGGTCGGATCGGCAAGGCCGATGTTTCCGCCCGGCAGGGCCGCCAGGGCGAGGGCGGGCAACTGGTCGTCCAGTCGGAGAACGGCGGCTCGCTGCTGCGCTTCCTCGACCTCTACAACAAGGCCCATGGCGGCGATCTCGTGCTCACGCTGGGGCCGGGCGAGAACCAGAGCGGCGACCTGCTGTTCCGCAACTTCATGGTCCGGGATGAGCCGGCGCTGCGCCGCGTGGTCGGGGCGCAGTCGTCGCGGGCCTTCGCGGGCGATGGCGCGGCCGAGCAGCGCATCGACGTGAGCGAGGTCGCCTTCACCAAGCTCAAGGCCGAATTCACCCGCTCGGCCAGCCGGCTCGACGTTTCCGACATGGTGATCTGGGGCCAGCAGGTCGGTTTCACCTTGCAGGGGCATGTCGATTATGGCCGCGACCGCGTCGATATCGGCGGGACCTTCGTGCCCGGCTATGCCTTCAACAACGCCTTCGCCCAGGTGCCCGTCGTCGGCGCGCTGCTCGGCGGCGGCAGCCAGTATGGCGGGCTCTTCGCGGTGAATTTCCGCATCTCCGGCGCCGCCAGCGCACCGACCATGTCGATCAATCCGCTCTCGGCTCTGGCGCCCGGCATCCTGCGCCGCTTCGTCGATCCGCTCGGCGGCGCGCCGGCGCAGAAGCCGAGGCAGACGCAGCCGCGCTGAGGCGCCTGTCATCCCGTGCGCGGTGCAGCACGCAGCGGTGCGCCGCTGACACGGGACCGCGTGACGAGAGGGCGCCTTATCCTGGGAACGGTCCCGCCTCTGCGCAGCAGCACTATCGTGCCACAGCGCGTGCGGGATGACAGGAGCGCCGCCGGCGCGCCCTTACTCCGGGCGCAGCAGGATGTGCTTCTTCTTGCCGAAGGAGAGCTTGATCACGCCTTCTGACGTCAGATCGCCGAGGCCGAGCAGCGCGCGCTCATCGGTCACGACCACGTCGTTGACGCGCAAGCCCCCGGCCTTGACCTGACGACGGGCCTCGCCGGTCGAGGGCACGAGCCCCGCCTTGACGAAGGCGGTGAGCATGCCGATGCCCGGCTCGATTTCGGCCCGCGCGATCGCGACGCTCGGCAGGTCGGCGGCAAGCCCGCCTTCCTCGAAGGTCTTGCGCGCGGTCTCGGCAGCGGCCTCGGCCGCCTCGCGGCCATGGACGATGGCGGTGATCTCGGTCGCGAGGATCTTCTTCGCCTCGTTCAATTCGGCGCCGCCGAGCGCAGCGAGCCGGGCGATCTCGTCCAGCGGCAAGCGCGTGAACACCTTGAGGAAGCGGCCGACATCGGCGTCCTCGGTGTTGCGGAAATACTGCCAGAAATCATAGGGGCTGAAGACGTCGGCATTGAGCCAGACGGCGCCATTGGCGGTCTTGCCCATCTTGGCGCCGGACGAGGTCGTCAAGAGCGGCGTGGTCAGGCAGTAGAGCTGCGGGCCGCCCATCCGGTGCGAGAGGTCGACGCCATTGATGATGTTGCCCCACTGGTCGGAGCCGCCCATCTGCAGGCGGCAGCCATAGCGCCGGTTGAGCTCCGTGAAGTCGTAGCCCTGCATGATCATGTAGTTGAATTCGAGGAAGGACAGCGACTGCTCGCGGTCGAGCCTGAGCTTCACCGAGTCGAAGGAGAGCATGCGGTTGACCGAGAAATGCCGGCCGACATCGCGCAGGAACTCGACATAGTTCAGCTTCAGCAGCCAGTCGGCATTGTTGGCCATCATCGCGTCGGTCGGCCCGTCGCCATAGCGCAGGATGCGGCCGAAGACCCGCTTGATGCTCTCGATATTGGTGGCGATCTCCTCGACCGTGAGCAGCTTGCGCTGGTCGTCGCGGAAGGACGGGTCGCCGACCATGGAGGTGCCGCCGCCCATCAGCGTGATCGGGCGGTGGCCGGTCTCCTGGAACCAGTAGAGCATCGTCAGCGAGATCAGGTTGCCGATATGAATGCTCGTCGCGGTCGCGTCATAGCCGACATAGGCCGTCTGGATTCCCTGGCGGCACAGAGCATCGAGGCCTGCCGGATCGGAGACCTGATGGATGAGGCCGCGCTCGTCGAGAACGCGCAGGAAATCGGACTTGTAGGTGGTCATGGCGGCTTGCGATCTGCTGGATGTCGTTCCGCCGTCGTCTAGAGCATCGGGCCGAAAAGTGGAAATCGCTTTTGCGGCAAAGGCGCTCTCAACCTCATCCGGGAATGCGGCCGAGCCAGATATCGGCGGTGTCGTGCGGGTGTGGCAGCTCCACGATGTCGCGCGGGAGCCCGAGGTCGCAGAGCGCGCGGGTATCGAGCGTCGCGAGCCGGTGCTGCGTGCGTTCGGTTTTCCGATGGCGCTGCCAGAGCGTGAGCAGGCCGCGCAGAAGGGACGAGCCGCCGGATGTCTCCAGCGGCGCCGCGTGGGAGGCGCAGGTCATGACGGTATCCTCTCGGAGGCGGGCGCTACCGCCCGCTGATGTGAGGTGAATCTGGGCCAGATGGGGCGCGGCGACAAAGCGGAAGATTGCCACCTGTCATAAAGAGAGCTTATGCTTCGGCATGCCTTCGCATCCGCCGCCGCCCAAGCTTCCGCCTCTTGCCGCGGTCCGCGTCTTCGAGGCTGCGGCACGCCACCAGAACTTCACCCGCGCCGCCGAGGAACTTGGCATGACGCAGGCGGCCGTGAGCTATCAGATCAGGCTGCTGGAGGACCGGGTCGGGGCGCCGCTCTTCCTGCGTCAGCCGCGCCAGGTCGTGCTGACCGCGATCGGCCAGCGGCTGGCCGGCCCGGTCGGCAAGGCGCTTTCCGATATCGGGACGGTGTTCCGCGACATCTGCGAGGAGAACCAGACGGTCCTGACGATCTCCTCGCTGCAGACGATGGCGATCACCTGGCTGTCGCCGCGGCTGGCACAGTTCCAGATGGAGAACCCGCAATTCGCCGTTCGCGTTCGGACCTCGCAGCATCTCGTCGACTTCACCACCGAGGCCGTCGACCTCGCCGTGCGCTATGGGCCGGGCTCATGGCCCGGCGTGACGGCGGAGAAGCTGTTCGATTGCCATTACGCGCCGCTCTGCTCGCCGGAACTGCGCGAGCAATTGCAATTGCGCGAGCCGGCCGACCTGCTGCGGGCGCCGCTGCTGAGCGCCGACGAGGGGGCGTGGAAGGACTGGTTCGCCGATCTCGGTCTCGACATGCCCCGGCCTGGCGGGCGGACGATGTCATTGGAAATGCAGGCGATGAGCGTCCAGGCGGCGATGCGCGGCCATGGCGTCGCGATGGCCGTGCCGGAACTCTTTGCCTATGACATCGCCGCCGGGCGGCTCGTCTATGCCGTCGAGCATGTCGTGCGCGACGCATGGGCCTATTGGATCGTCTATCCGACGGAACGGCAGCGCGAGCGCAAGATCAGGCTGTTCCGCGACTGGATCCTGGCGGAGGCGCGGGCAGCGCAGATGACGCTGCCCGTCATGGCGTCGAGCCGGGGGCTGACCCACCCGTCTCCTTGAGCAGGCAGGCTCAGGCCTGTTCCTGCTCGCTCTTGAGGATTTCGGGGCCGACCTTGCCGTCGAGATAGACGCCGACCTGCTCCATCAGCACATCGACCTTGCCGTCGAAGAAGTGGTTGGCGCCCTCGACGACCGTGTGCTCGATCTGAATGCCCTTCTGGGTCTTCACCTTCTCGATCACCGCCATCACCTCCTTCACCGGGGCGACGCGATCCTCCGAGCCATGGACGAACAGGCCGGAGGACGGGCAGGGCGCTAGGAAGGAGAAGTCGTAGCGGTTGGCCATCGCCGCGATCGAGAGGAACCCCTCGATCTCCGGGCGGCGCATCAGGAGCTGCATGCCGATCCAGGCGCCGAAGGAGACGCCGGAGATCCAGCAGCTCTTGGCCTCGGGGTTCAGAGCCTGCATCCAGTCGAGCGCGGCGGCGGCATCCGAGAGCTCGCCGGCGCCGTGGTCGAAATGGCCCTGGCTGCGGCCGACGCCGCGGAAATTGAAGCGCAGTGCCGAGAAGCCGCGATTCACGAAGGTATAGAACAGATTGTAGACGATCTGGTTGTTCATCGTCCCGCCGAATTGCGGGTGCGGGTGCAGGATGATCGCGAGCGGTGCACCCCGCTTCTTGGCCGGCTGGTAGCGGCCCTCGATCCGGCCTGCCGGCCCGTTGAAGATAACCTCTGGCATCGTCTCACCGCTTCTTGCGGCAGTGCCGGCGCGGGCGGGCAGAAAGCGGGCGCATGCCTGCTCGAAACCCGGCCACCCTTGACGGCGCCACCATGCGCGCCCTAGATGAAGAGCGCTTAGAATAGTTCTAACAGCCGTGAACAAGTCGAGAACAAAACGGTGGATCGCTCGAGCGAGCCGCGTTTCGACCGTTCCGGCCGGTTCGGATGGGCGGCTATAGCACGGCGCACAGGTGCGATTTCAAGCATTTCGTATCAGTGGGCGCCGATGACGAGGATGGAGCAGGCAGGATCGTGACGGCGGGACGCGCCTATCTCGACCACAATGCCACGACCCCGGTGCGACCCGAGGTGGTGGAAGCGGTCGCGCATGCGCTGACGCTGCCCGGCAATCCGTCCTCCGTCCATGGCGAGGGGCGGGCGGCGCGGGCCGCCATGGAGCGGGCGCGCGAGCAGGTCGCCAGGCTCGTCGGGGCCAAGGCTTCGAACGTCGTCTTCACCAGCGGCGGCACGGAAGCGAATGTCGCGGTGCTCTCGCCGGGCCTGATGGATTGCGATGGCGGCCGCGACTGCGTGCGCACGCCCGCGACGCTTCTGCTTCACAGCGCGACCGAGCATGCCTGCGTGCGCGAGGGGCATCGGTTCCCGCGCGGCATGGCGGAAGAAATTCTGGTCGACGGCAACGGACTGGTCGATCTCGCCTGGCTCGACGCGCGATTGATCCGCTTCGTTGCCGAGAATCCCGGCGCCCGCGCGCTCGTGTCGATCCATCTCGCCAATAACGAGACCGGTGTGATCCAGCCGGTCGCCGAGGCGGCCGCGATCGTGCATCGCCATAGCGCCCTCATGCATAGCGACGCCGTTCAGGCCGCTGGCAAGATCGCCATCGACATCATGGCGCTCGGCGCCGACGTGCTGACGCTTTCGGCGCACAAGATCGGCGGGCCGAAGGGTATCGGCGCCATCGTCTTCCGCACCGGCGCGCTCGAACTCGCCGACAAGCCGATGCGCGGCGGCGGGCAGGAGCGCGGCTGGCGTGCCGGAACCGAAAACCTGCCGGGAATCATCGGCTTCGGCGCGGCGGCTGAGATTGCCAGCGAGCTTCTGAACGCGGAGGCGGTGCGGATTTCCCGCCTGCGCGATCATCTGGAGGCGGGACTATCGGCGCTGTCGCCGGAAACGGCGATCTTCGCTCAGGCCGCTCCGCGCCTGCCCAATACCAGCGCCTTCGCGACGCCGGGTCTCAAGGCCGAGACCGTGCTGATCAGGCTCGATCTTGCCGGGGTGGCGCTCTCGTCCGGCTCGGCCTGCTCGTCCGGCAAGGTCAAGCGCTCGCATGTGCTCGATGCGATGAAAATCGACTCGGCCATGAGCGCGGGGGCCTTGCGGGCGTCGCTCGGATGGACCACCTGCGAGGCAGATATCGATCTCTTTCTCGCGGCCTACGAAAAGCTCGTGGCCGCGCAACCCGATCGGAGCGCCCGGGCTGCCGCCTGAAGCGTTCCGCAACACGAAGACCAAACCGGCGGGCCTTGAACCCGCACTGGAGACTGAGAAATGGCAGCGGTCCAGGAGACCATCGATCAGGTCAAGTCGATTGACGTGACCGAGTACAAATACGGCTTCGTCACCGAGCTTGAGGTCGACAAGCCCGCCAAGGGCCTCACCGAGGACACGGTCCGCTATATCTCGGCGCGCAAGAACGAGCCGGAATGGATGCTGGAATGGCGGCTCGATGCCTTCCGTCGCTGGAAGACCATGACCGAGCCGACCTGGTCGCGCGTCAACTATCCGCCGATCGACTACCAGGACCTCTACTACTACGCCGCGCCGAAGAAGGGCGCCTCGCCGCAATCGCTCGACGAGGTCGATCCGGCGATCCTGGAGACCTACAAGAAGCTCGGCATCCCGCTGCGCGAGCAGGAAATCCTGGCCGGCGTCGCCCCTGAGAACCGCGTCGCGGTCGATGCGGTGTTCGACTCCGTCTCGGTGGTCACGACCTTCAAGAAGGAGCTGGCGCAGGCCGGCGTGATCTTCTGCTCGATCTCCGAGGCGATCCAGGAGCATCCCGAGTTGGTGAAGAAGTATCTGGCGACGGTCGTTCCGGTGACGGACAACTATTTCGCGACGCTGAACAGCGCGGTCTTCACCGACGGCTCCTTCGTCTACATTCCCAAGGGCGTTCGCTGCCCGATGGAGCTGTCGACCTATTTCCGCATCAACGAGCAGAATACCGGCCAGTTCGAGCGCACGCTGATCATCGCCGACGAGGGCGCCTATGTCAGCTATCTCGAAGGCTGCACGGCGCCCAAGCGCGACGAGAACCAGCTTCACGCCGCGGTGGTCGAGCTGATCGCGCTCGACGATGCCGAGATCAAGTACTCGACCGTGCAGAACTGGTTCCCCGGCGATGCCGAGGGCAAGGGCGGCATCTACAACTTCGTGACCAAGCGCGGCGATTGTCGCGGCAAGAACTCGAAGATCTCGTGGACGCAGGTCGAGACCGGCTCGGCGATCACCTGGAAATATCCGTCCTGCATCCTGCGCGGCGACGGCTCGCGCGGCGAGTTCTACTCGATCGCGGTGTCGAACGGCATGCAGCAGGTCGATAGCGGCACCAAGATGCTGCATCTCGGCAAGAACACGACCTCCAAGATCATCGCCAAGGGCATCGCCGCCGGCAAGTCGGACTCGACCTATCGCGGCATCGTCTCGGCCCATCGCAAGGCGACCGGCGCGCGCAACTTCACCAACTGCGACTCGCTGCTGATCGGCGACCAGTGCGGCGCGCACACCATCCCCTATATCGAGGCCAAGACCGCGACCGCGATCTTCGAGCACGAGGCGACCACGTCGAAGATCGGCGAGGACCAGATGTTCTATTGCCAGCAGCGCGGCCTCTCCGAGGAGGAGGCGGTGGCGCTGATCGTCAACGGCTTCGTCAAGGAGGTGCTGCAGCAGCTCCCGATGGAATTCGCCGTCGAGGCGCAGAAGCTGATCACCATCTCGCTCGAAGGCTCGGTTGGATAAGGGCGGTCATCCCGTGCGCGGCGCAGCACATAATGCTGCTCCGCAGACACGGGACCGTCATCAGGACCATCTCTGGACATTACGATCCCGGGTCTGCGGCGCACCGCTTCGCGCAGCACCGCGCACGGGATGACACAGGAACGAAACGATGCTCGAAATTCGCAATCTGGTCGTCAAGATCGCCGACGAGGACAAGCAGATCCTGAACGGCCTGAACCTCACCGTGAACGACGGCGAGGTCGCCGCGATCATGGGGCCGAACGGTTCCGGCAAGTCGACGCTGAGCTATGTCATCGCCGGCAAGGAGGACTATGAGGTCCTCGACGGCGAAATCCTGCTCAACGGCGAGAACGTGCTGGAGATGGAGGCCGATGCCCGCGCCGCCGCCGGCATCTTCCTCGCCTTCCAGTACCCGCTGGAGATCCCTGGCGTCGCCACCATGACCTTCCTGAAGGCGGCAATGAACGCGCAGCGCAAGGCGCGCGGGCAGGACGAGCTGCTGACGCCGGACTTCATCAAGCAGGTCAATGCCGCTGCCGACAAGCTCGGAATCGCCAAGGACATGCTGCGCCGCCCGCTCAATGTCGGCTTCTCCGGCGGTGAGAAGAAGCGCATGGAAATCCTTCAGATGGCTCTGCTTTCGCCGTCGATGTGCATTCTCGACGAGACCGATTCCGGCCTCGACATCGACGCGCTGCGCATTGTCGCCGAGGGCGTGAATGCGCTCCGCGACAAGAACCGCGGCTTCCTGGTCATCACCCACTACCAGCGCCTGCTCGACCATATCGTGCCGGATACCGTCCACGTCATGTCGAAGGGCAGGATCGTGAAGACCGGTGGCAAGGAGCTGGCGCTCGAACTCGAGAAGTCGGGCTATGCGGCCTATGGGGAGGCTGCTTGATGGCCATCGTCACCCCGCTGAAGACGGCTGCGGAACAGCAGCTTGTCCAGCAATACGCTGACAGCAAAGCCGAGCTGCCGGGCGGCCCGGCCGTGCGCAAGCTGCGCGAGGATGCCTTCGCCGGCTTCGAGGCCAAGGGCCTGCCGCATCGCCGGCTCGAATCCTGGCGCTATACTGACCTGCGCACGCTGCTGCGCGAGGCGCGCCCGCTTGCCGGCGGCGCCGCCGTCACGGCGGCGGTCAAGGCTCGTCTGGCCGCGCTGAAGCTCGATGGCCTGCGCCTCGTGCTGGTCGACGGCATCTTCGCGCCGGAACTCTCCACGCTCGACGCGATCCCCGAGGGCGTCTCGGTGCAGTCGCTCGCCGAGGCGCTGGTTTCGCCGCGCGAAGACCTGACCCGCATCCTCGCCGGCCCCTCGGTCGGTAACGACGATACGGGCCTTGCCCTCAACACCGCGCTGATGCGCGATGGCGTGTTCGTCGAGATCGCCGAGGGCACCGAGCTGGAGCAGCGGATCGTGATCGTCGCGCTTGCTTCCGGCGAGGAAGAGCGTGCGGTGTTCCATCGTTCGGTCGTGCTCGCAGGCAAGGGTGCCAAGGGCACGATCGTCGAGGTCAGCGAAGCCGCGGGTTCCTCTGCGCAGCAGATCAACGGCGCGATCGTCTTCGAGACCGGCGACGAGAGCGAGATCCAGCATGTCCGCATCGTCACCCGCCAGCAGGCGGCGACGGTCGAGGTGCAGAGCCTGCTCGCGACGGTGGGCGCGAGTGCGAAGTTCGATTCCTTCGCGCTGATCTGCAATGCCGGCACGGTGCGCCAGCAGCATTTCGTCCGCTATGCCGGCGAGCACACCGAGATCGGCCTGCGCGGCGTCAATCTGCTGCGTGGCTCCGAGCATTCGGACGTGACGCTGATCGTCGACCACGAGGTGCCGCACGGCACCAGCCGCGAATTGTTCAAGACGATCGCCAGCGGTGAGGCCACCGGCGTCTTCCAGGGCAAGGTCATCGTGCGCCAGCACGCGCAGAAGACCGATGGCAGCATGAAGAGCAACGCATTGCTGCTCAACGATGGCGCCTCGATGTACAACAAGCCCGAGCTGGAGATCTTCGCCGACGACGTGGTCTGCGGCCATGGCGCGACGGTCGCGCAGATCGACGGCGACCAGCTCTTCTACCTGATGGCGCGCGGCCTGCCGCGGCCGCAAGCCGAGGCGCTGGTGCTGCAGGCCTTCGCCGGCGAGGCGGTCGAGTTCATCGCCGACGAGGATGTGCGCGATCTCGTGATGACCGAGGTCGAAACGTGGCTCAAGGCCCGCGAGGCCGCTTCCGAGGTGAGTACCGTCTGATGCCCTATATCAACGTCCAGATCACCAAGGGCGCGACCCGCGCGCAGAAGGCCGAGATCGTCAAGACCTTCACCGAAACGCTGGTGCGCGTGCTCGGCAAGGACCCGCAGAACACCCATATCGTGATCCAGGAGATCGAGCGCGAGGATTGGGGCCATGGCGGCGTGCTGGTCGCCGACAAGGCCCCGGCCTCGCCCGGAAAGGCCTGAGCCATGAACGCGCTGGCGAAGCCCTACGATGTGTCTGCGATCCGCAAGGATTTCGCGATCCTCGGCCGGGAAGTCTATGGCAAGCCGCTGGTCTATCTCGACAACGCCGCCTCGGCCCAGAAGCCGGAAGCGGTGATCGAGGCGATGACGCGGCTGATGCGGGAGGACTATGCCAATGTCCATCGCGGCCTCCACTATCTCGCCAACGCGTCGACGGAAGCCTATGAGGCGGCTCGCGAAAGTGCGCGCCGCTTCCTGAACGCGGCGCATCTGGAGGAGATCGTGTTCACGCGCTCCTCCACCGGCGCGCTCAACACGGTCGCATCCTCGCTCGGGCGCTACCTGAAGATCCAGGAAGGCGACGAGATCATCCTCTCGATCCTCGAGCACCATTCCAACATCGTGCCCTGGCATTACTGGCGCGAGCGCCATGGCGCCGTGATCAAATGGGCGCCGATCGACGAGGACGGCAATTTCCTCATCGAAGAGTTCGAGAAGCTGATCTCGCCACGCACCAAGGTCGTGTCGCTGACGCAGATGTCGAACGCGATCGGCACGATCATCCCGATCGCCGAGGTCGCCGCGATCTGCCGCTCCTACGGCATTCCGCTGGTGGTCGACGGCAGCCAGGGCGCGGTGCATCTGCCGGTCGACGTGCAGGCGCTGGGCTGCGATTTCTACGCCTTCACCGGCCACAAGACCTATGGGCCGACCGGCTCCGGCATTCTCTGGGGCAAGAAGGAATGGCTCGACAAGCTGCCGCCCTACGAGGGTGGCGGCGAGATGATCGTCACCGTCAGTGAAGACACAGTGACTTATAACGACCCGCCGCACCGCTTCGAATCCGGCACGCCGGCGATCGTCGAGGCGGTGGGGTTGGGTGCCGCGCTCGACTACATGATGGCGCTCGGCCGCGAGAATATCGCAGCGCATGAGGCCAAGCTCGGCGCCTACGCGATGGAGCGGCTCGGCGAGATGAACTCGATCCGCATCTTCGGCAAGGCGCGGGAGAAGGGCGCGATCGTCGCCTTCGAGATGAAGGGCGCCCATGCCCATGATGTCGCGACCGTGATCGACCGTGCCGGTGTCGCAGTCAGGGCTGGCACCCATTGCGCCATGCCACTTTTGGCACGATATGGAGTGACATCGACCTGCCGCGCCTCCTTCGGGCTCTACAACACGCTCGAAGAGGTGGACAAGCTGGTCGATGCCCTGCGGAAGGCCGAGAGCCTGTTCGCCTGACCGGGATTTTGAAGAGATGACCGACAGCGTCGCTGAAGAGATCAAGCCGAACGCCCCCGCCATGGGCAAGGGCACCGCGTTGCCGCCGGAAGAGATCGACCGGCTGACGGATGATATTATCGCCGCCCTGAAGACGGTCTACGATCCCGAGATTCCCTCGGACATCTACGAACTCGGCCTGATCTACCGTGTCGATATCGCCGACGACCGGCAGATCACGATCGACATGACGCTGACCGCGCCGGGCTGCCCGGTTGCCGGCGAGATGCCGGGCTGGGTGGAGAATGCCGTGAGCACCGTCAACGGCGTCGCTGGCGTGACGGTCAACATGACCTTCGATCCGCCCTGGGACCAGTCGCGCATGTCCGACGAGGCCCGGGTCGCGCTCGACATGTGGTGAGGCTGGACCCGTCCGCTGCTCTCGCGCATGATGCCCTATGCGCGAGACGAAGTGGGATTATCTGGTCTTTCCCTTCCTGGCCGCTTTGCTGATCGGCGTGTTCTACGCCTCGCTGCGGCTCGTCGGCTTCTTCGGTCTGGGTGTGCTCGGTCTCGTCATCGGCTTCATCACCGTGCGGATGGATCTCGAACGCGACGGGGCGAGCAGCGATCCCTCGGCATTGGCCGAACAGTTCAAGGCCCGCGAGCGGATGTCGCGCTCGGAACGCGCTGAATTTCAGGCCGCGCAGGCGTTCCGGTTGAAGCCGCTCTTCATCGCGCAGATCGTCGCGACCGGCTTCGTCATTATCGGCTTCGGCCTGCATTTCCTGCTGTGACGGCGGCGGTCGCGCGCGCGTGATCGATCGCATGATCGACCTTCATTATTCCCGGCCGGAGAAGGATGGCATCAAGACGGGGCGCAGGATTATCGCCACCGGAGCCCGCCATGCCCAGCTTTCCCTACGAAACCGTCGACGTCTTCACCGATCGCGCCTTCGGCGGCAATCCGCTCGCCGTCTTCACCGATGCACGCGGGCTCTCCGATGCCCAGATGCAGGCGCTCGCGGCGGAGATGAACTATAGCGAGACGACCTTCGTCCTGCCGCCGGACGATCCTGCCAATGACGCACGGGTGCGCATCTTCCATCGCACCGCCGAGATGCCATTCGCCGGCCACCCCAATGTCGGCACCGCCTGCGTGCTGGCGCGTCATGGCCGCGACCGCAACGGCGTCCTCCGCTTCGAGCAGATGGCCGGGCTGGTCGAGATCGCCGTCGAGCGCGATGCGGCCGGAGCTGTATCGGGCGCGGTCATCGCCGCGCCGCAGGCTCTGTCGCTCGGTGTCGAACTGCCGGCGGACCGGATCGCCGCCTGCGCGGGTCTCTCGCTCTCCGACATCGTCACCAGCGGTCATAAGCCGGTCCAGGCCTCGCTTGGCGTGAAATTCGTGCTGGCAGAGGTCGCGCCCGCCGCGCTGGCCGGTGCTGCACCTGATCTCGCCGCCTTCCGCACGCTTGAGGGCCAGCATTCCGAATTGCAGGGGCGGCTGTCGCTGTTCCTCTATGCCCGCGACGGCAATGCGGTCCGGGCGCGGATGTTCGCGCCGCTGGCCGGCACCTGGGAAGACCCCGCGACCGGCAGCGCCAGCGCCACGCTCGGTGCGTTGCTCCTGTCGCTCGATGGCGGGGACGAGGCGGCCTACAGCATCACGCAGGGCGTCGAGATGGGGCGGCCGAGCCGCCTGAACGTCACGTCGCGTCGCGCTGCGGACGGCTTCCGCTCGCGGGTCGGTGGTGGCTGCGTGCCGATGTTCCGCGGCGAGGCGCTGCTATAGCCCCAGTTCGGCCCGCGCCCGCTTCGTCAGCCCGGCGGCGACGAGGCGGTGGCTCTCGGCGAGATAGTCCTGCAGGGCCTCATCCGGCATGCTCTCGCCGGTAAGCCACTGGATCCATTTCATGCCGCGCGAGGCGAGATAGGGAGCGGGCCTGAGGCCCGGCTGCTCGCCCAGGATGTCGAAGGCCATCGGCGAGCATTTGAAGGAGACGGCCATCTCGCCGTTCTCCTGCTGCCGGCCGAGGGCGAAGACCTTGCCGCCGACCTTCCAGACATCGGCGCCGCCCCATTGCACGACATGGCTCGTGGCGGGGAGGCTCGCGCAGAAGGCGTTGTAGGCCGCAGGCGACATTGCGTTGGTAACTCCTGGCTCAGTAGCTCTCGGCGTCGATGCCGTGCTTCGCGGCCGCGGCCACGATCTGCGACCAGGTCTCATCATCGAGCGGGATGCCGGCCGCCTGCCGTTCGATCCTGACCTTGCGCTCCTTGTCGCCGGGCGCCAGCACCGGGTTGGCCGGGTCCTGCGGCTTCGCCGCGCGCACGAAGGCGAGATAGCTCTCGGTGCGGCTGCGGCGCAGCTCCGCGTCCGGCTCCAGCCGGGCCGGATCGATGATGATGCCGAAGAGCGAATTGATCACCCAGGTCTTCTGCGGCTTCTGGTCGATGCGGGCTGCGCCCATCAAGCCGGCCGAGAGCAGTTCCGCGATCAGCGACAGGCCGGCACCCTTGTGGTCGCCGAAGGGCAGGAGCGCGCCGAGCGGATGATCGGGACTGGCGAAGACATGGGCGGGATCGGTGGTCGGGCGGCCCTCGCCGTCGATGATGTAGCCGGGCGGCACCTGCTCGCCCTTGTTGAGGGCGACGCGGGCCTTGCCATGGGCCATGCGGCTGGTGGCGAAGTCGAGGATCAGGGGCTCGCCGCCGGGGACGGGGATGCCGATCGCATGGGGATTGGTGCCGAAGCGGGCTTCCTTCGCCGCATAGGGCGCGACGATCGGCGGGCGGCCGGCGACATTGACCCAGAAGAACGAGATCAAGCCGGCGGCGGCAGCGACCTCGGCATAATGGCCGATGCGACCGATATGATGGGAATCGAGCAGGTTGACGATGGCGACGCCGCCGGTCTGCGCCATGCCGATCGCCCGGTCGACGGCGTTGCGCGCGTTGGGCTGGCCGAGCGCGATCTTGCCGTCGATGATCAGGAAGGGCGCGGCGTCGACGCGTGTCTGCGGCTGTGAAGCCGGGCTGAGATTGCCGTCGGCCAGCGACTGGAAATAGAGCGGCAGCATGCCGACGCCGTGGCTGTCATGGCCGCTGAGATTGGCGAGGACGAGATGGTCGGCCGTCTCCTGCGCCTCCGCTTCGGTCCAGCCGGCCTTCACGACCATGTCGCGGACGAGGGCGTGCAGCGATTCGGGGCGGTGCAGACGGTGCGCCATGGGTTTCCTGCCGTTTGGATGAGGTCTTGTCGGAAGAGGTCTTGGGGCCTCGGGGGTCTTGAGCGCCAGAGTGCATGAGCGGGGCGGTTCCGCAATGCGTGGGGCGGGCAGGGGGCGGATACGAAGCGCATGGCGCGCTGGCGGCATCTCGACGAAAGCCCTGCCGATCCCTATGTTACTGGGAACAATCTTGCTTCACCGGGCCTTGAACCCGGTCGAGGAGGGAAACAGATGTTTTCGATACCGGGCCTGAAGGTCATTTCGCTGACCGACGCCGCGGCCACCCGTATCCGCGAGATCATGGCGCAGTCTGCGGGCGGCGAGGCGCCGGCGCTCGGCCTCAGGGTCGGCGTCAAGAAGGGCGGCTGCGCCGGCATGGAGTACACCTTCGAGATCGCCCGTGCGACTAGCAAGGGCGACGAGATCGTGACCGAAAAGGACGCGACGGTCGTCGTCGATGCCAAGGCCGTGCTGTTCCTGCTCGGCACCGAACTCGATTTCAAGACCGACCGGTTCTCGTCGACCTTCGTCTTCAACAACCCCAATCAGGTTTCGGCCTGCGGCTGTGGCGAATCGGTCGAGATCAAGCCGCGCAGCGAGAGCGCGCTGGCGGCGTCCTGAGTTCAAGCCCGCTGGAATCCGGCTTGTTCAGGCCACGCGGCTGGCGGTCTCCAGAGCATCCTCGGTGACGGTGCGGTTGCGGCCGTCGCGCTTGGCCTGCATCAGCGACTGGTCGGCCCGGTCGACCAGGGAGCCGGCGGTATCGCCGCGGCGATAGCTGGAGACGCCGAGCGAGATGGTGATGCGGCCGAGATTCTCGTTGGTCGAGCGCTTGATCAATTCGCGGGTCAGCAGCGCCTGACGCACGGTCTCGGCGCCGAACTTGCCGGCGATCAGGTCGGCCTCGGGCAGGATGATGGCGAATTCCTCGCCGCCGAAGCGGGTGATGATCGCCTTGTCCTTGAACTTGTCCTTCATCGTGCGCGCGACGAGGCGCAGCACCTGGTCGCCCGTGAGATGGCCATGGGCGTCGTTGAAGCGCTTGAAGAAGTCGATATCGGCCATGACCAGCGCGAAGGGCTCGCGGCGCAGCGTCGCCTGATCGATCGACTTCTGCAGCATCTCCTCGAAATGGCGGCGATTGGCGAGACCGGTCAGCGGATCGGTCAGGGCCTCGGCGCGGGTCGATTCCAGCGCCTCGCGCAGGTTGCGGATCTCGTTCGAGCTGTTGCGCAGTTCCGCTTCGAGCTGCGCCTTGCGCGAGACTTCCTCGCGGGTCGACATCACCAGCGCCTCGACCCATTCGCGCAGCTTGTGCCGATCCGTCGCCGGCGGCACATCCTCGGACATGGCGCAGAGGCGGCCGTGATAGAGCTCGCTGGAGCCGAGCGCCTTGTCGACCAGCCCCATCATCGCCTCGATCTCGCCGAGAACCTGAAGGCTGGTGCGCTCGGCCTGGCGCGAGAAGCGCTCGGTCGAGATGAAGCGTTCGTAGAGGCTGTCGATATCGGCCGCGGTGACCTGGCCGTCGCTGCCGGTGACGATGGCGCTCATCGCGATGCTGACGGCCGGCATCTCGCCGCTCAGATGGGCGTACCAGACCTCGAAGGCGCGGGGGTAGCTCGGCGAGCCGTGCTGACGCATCGCCGCGACGACGCGCTCGGCGAGATCATCAGTGCGGGCGGGAACCGAAACCAGGTCGTCCATGCCATCGCCATTCCGGTATGAAGCCGGGTCGCGGCCTTCGGCCACGTCAGCTTCGATCAAGACAATCGAAGCGGGACATCCTGTCCGTATCTACGGCGGCATGCGCCCGTCCGCTGCGAAAGTCAGCCCGTCGCAGCGAAGGGCAATCTAGGTCGACATCGTTAAAAACCGGTTGATGCCGTAACGTTATCCGACACGCGCCGGGCGCAGCAGGAAGGCCGGGACGTGATCGCCCAAACCCTTCACCTGCGGGCCGTCATCGTCGTCGCGGCCATGCGAGCCGCGCCCGCGGCGGGGGGCATCCTGATTGCGCGCGGCGGGCGGGGGCGCGGCCGTCTCGGAATCCGGCCGGATCGGCACGCGGCGCGGCTTGCGCTGCGTATCGGCCACGGTCTCATCGGCATCCGGCCGCGCGGCGCTGGAATCGGCGCGTGCCCCGCGTTCGGGACGGCCACGGCCGCCGCGCGAGGAGGAGCGCTTGTCGTCCCGGCGGCCGCTGCGACGTTCGTCGCGCGGTTCGCCCGGGGGCAGGGCGTCGAGGCCGGGGCCTTCGAAGGCGATGGTCTGACCGGTCAGCTTCTCGATCGCCGCGACGAGCTTGTCGTCATGGCGGGTGACGATGGTGAAGGAAGCGCCTTCGCGGCCGGCACGACCGGTGCGGCCGATGCGGTGGACATAGTCCTCGGCATGGGTCGGGACGTCGAAGTTGAAGACATGGCTGACGGCGGGGATATCGAGGCCGCGCGCCGCGACGTCCGAGGCGACGAGGATCGGATTCTCGCCGGTGCGGAAGGATTCGAGCGCCGCCATGCGGGCGTACTGATCCATGTCGCCGTGGAGCGCGACCGCCGGGAAACCATGGCGCTGCAGCGACTTGTGCAGCGTCGCGACATCGCGCTTGCGGTTGCAGAAGACGATCGCGTTCTGCAGGTCGGTCGCGCCCTTGATCAGCTTGCGCAGCGTCTCGCGCTTCTCGAAATCCTGCGAATTGGAGGCAATCAGACGCTGGGTGATCGTCGCTGCCGCCGTGGCGGGGCGGGAGACTTCGACGCGCACCGGATTGTGCAGGAACTGCTCGGAGATGCGGGTGATCTCCGGCGGCATGGTCGCGGTGAAGAACAGCGTCTGCCGCGTGAAGGGAACCAGCTTGCAGACCCGCTCGATGTCCGGGATGAAGCCCATGTCGAGCATGCGGTCGGCCTCGTCGATGACGAGAAGCTCGACGCCGGTCAGCAGCAGCTTGCCGCGCTCGACATGGTCGAGCAGGCGGCCGGGCGTCGCGATCAGCACGTCGACGCCGCGGGTGATCTTGGCATCCTGGTCGCCGAAGGAAACGCCGCCGATCAAGAGCGCGACCGAGAGCTTCTGGTTGACGCCGTAGCGGGTGAAGTTCTCCTCGACCTGCGCCGCGAGCTCGCGCGTCGGCTCCAGGATCAGGGTGCGCGGCATTCGGGCCCGGGCGCGGCCGGTTTCCAGGATGGTCAGCATCGGCAAGGTGAAGGCCGCGGTCTTGCCGGTGCCGGTCTGGGCGATGCCCAGAACGTCCTTGCGGGCGAGAACATGCGGAATGGCCTGGGCCTGGATGGGAGTCGGCGTGCTATAGCCTGCGGCGGTGACGGCCGTCAGAACCTTTTCACTCAAGCCGAGTTCGGCAAATGACATCGCGTATGGTGCTTCTTCTGGGTCGGTGAAACACGGCGGGATGACCTGCTCAACCACCGCGTTGGCGCGACGACAGTTCCTGCGCGCCTTCGGACCCGTGTGGAATGCAAAGAAAACGCGGCAAAGTCAATCATCTAGCCTTGAAAGGACTGCTTTAACCTCATGAAGGAGCCGCTTGTTCTCGTTCCCGGCCTGAGTTGCAACGCCGCGCTCTATGCTCCGCAATGGCCTGCGCTTGCCGATGGACGCCCCATCCTGGTCGCCGATCACGCCCGCGACGACACGCTATCAGCTATCGTGAAACGCCTGTTGGAAGCCGCGCCGCCGCGTTTCGCGCTCTGCGGTCTGTCGATGGGCGGCTATGTCGCGTTTGAAGTGCTCAGGCAGGCGCCGGAGCGCGTGACGCGGCTGGCCTTGCTCGACACCAGCGCCAAGCCGGCGACGCCCGAGACCAACCTGCCGCGTGAGCAGATGATCGCGTTGGCGGAGAAGGGGGCTTTCGACAACGTCACGACACTGCTCTGGCAGAAACTGGTCGCGCCGGCGCGCCTGACCGATGAGCCGCTGCGGCTGCTGGTGCGTGGGATGGCCGACGATGTCGGAGCCGAAGGTTTCGTGCGCCAGCAAAAGGCGATCATGAAGCGGCCGGACTCGCGGCCGCTGCTGGCAGGTCTATCGATTCCGGTGCTGGTGCTGGTGGGCCAGGAGGATGAGATCACGCCCGTCGCCGAAGCGCAGGAAATGGCCGGTCTCGTCGGCGCTCGCGGACGGCTGGCGATCGTGCCCGGCTCCGGTCATCTGTCGACGCTGGAAGCGCCCGAGGTTGTGACGGCGGAACTGTTGCGCTGGCTCGGCTGATACTTGTCATTGCGGGGCGCACCGCAGGCGCGAAGCCGGAATGACAAGGATGATCCTGATCAGCGGGGCAGGGCGCAGGGGTCGAGCTTCGTGTCGCCCGCCGCCCGGGCGATCGAGCCCGTGGTCATCGGGTCGCGCTTGGAGGCGGCGAGGCTGACCTGGGCCAGGCGGTCCTTGTCGAGCGAAGCGGTCTGGCTCGACAGGAAATTCGCGGCGATGACCGACAGGAAGGCGATGGCCGCGCCGGCCTTGGCGATATCGGCGGCGATGGTGCCGCGATTGTTCTTCCAGAACAGTTCGATCAGGCGCATGGCGCACTCTCCACGGCCCG
This sequence comes from Allobosea sp. Root670, assembly GCF_001429415.1. Classification (NCBI taxonomy): domain Bacteria; kingdom Pseudomonadati; phylum Pseudomonadota; class Alphaproteobacteria; order Hyphomicrobiales; family Alloboseaceae; genus Allobosea; species Allobosea sp. Root670. Next base: position 296,351 of record NZ_LMJU01000015.1, read on the forward strand.
TGACATCACGAGCTTTGCGGCAGCATGCGCCCTCAGCAGTAAAAGGATGGTTAGCCAAGTCTTGCCGGATTGCGGACGAATTTAGCGATCGCCTGCATTCTCGCTGGTTCTGCCGATCAGGCGGGCCTGCTGTTCCTTGAACAGCTTGCGCAGGGCGCTCAGCACCGCGGCGACGCCCGGCCTGCGGCGCGAGACCTCGTGCGAAACCAGGAAGATGTCGTCACCGGTCTGCTCGGGTGGCGGCTGGAGGCGGCGCAAGGTCGGATCGGCATCGCCCATGAAGCAGGGCGCCATCGACAGCGCCCCGGAGGAGCGGATGCTTTCGTAGCGCGCGGCCGAATCGCCGACGCGCGCCGCGATCGGGCGGCCGGCGGCATAGGCCATGATGTGGTCGTCGATCCGCGAGGAGGTTTCGCGATTGACCGAGATGATCGGCGCGGTCGCGGGATCGATGTCGCGGCGAACATAGAGCGCCTGCATCAGCCGCCCGACCTTCTGTGCGTAATGGCCGGGCTCGCCCGGAACCCGGGTCATGCGGAGCGCGATATCGGCTTCGCCGCGCGCCAGGTCGAGCCGGTTGCGCGTGCTGATGATGACGATCTCGACCCCGCCCGCGGCTTGCGAGATCGCCGTTGCGTTCATGGTCAGGAGCAGGCTGATCGAGGTGGTGGCGGTGATGCGGACAGGCGCGTCGGCTTGCGGGCGAGCCGTGTCCGCGCGGATCGCGAAGCGCCTGGCGGCGGCTTCCACGAGGGCCGCCTCGGTTGCGAGCTCAATGCCGATCGCGGTCGGTACGAGCCGGTTGGCCTCGCGGGTGAAGAGCTGCAATCCGAGCCCGGTCTCGAAGGCCTTCAGCCGGCGCGCGACCGTTGCCTCGCTCAGGCCTAGGCGCGCCGCTGCCACGGCCATCGACCCGCCGACGGCGATGGCGTTGAAGATCCGGATGTCGTCCCAGGATACCTGTCCGGCCGGGGATGCCAGATCGCCGTCGCGTCGAGATGGAGGGGAAGCAGGCTCGCCCATGCGCTCAGTGGCCAGTCCCAGGAGGTATGGTGTCGGCGATCATGGCGGTCCGGGAGGTGAGGAGGGTTCGACATGCGCGAACCCTGCCGGGAAATGTCTGCTCGAGCAGCCCGCCGGGCGTGAGCCCCAGCCCTGCAAGGGTGCAGGGCTCGTAACTCACAGGTCGATCAGTTCGCCGGCAAAGGCGGCGCGTTCCTGGATGAAGACGAAGCGCGCTTCCGGCTTGTTGCCCATCAGGCGCTCGACCGTGTCGGAGGTCTCCTCCTTGGCCTCGTGATCGACCATGACCTTGAGCAGGATGCGCTTGCTCGGGTCCATGGTGGTTTCCTTGAGCTGGGCCGGCATCATTTCGCCGAGGCCCTTGAAGCGCGAGATCTCCGGCTTCTTGCCCTTGAACACCGTCTCGATCAGCTCGTCCTTATGGGCGTCGTTGCGGGCATAGATGCTCTTGCCGCCGTGCTGGAGGCGGTAGAGCGGCGGCACGGCGAGATAGAGATGGCCCTTCTCGATCAGGCGCGGCATCTGGCGCCAGAAGAAGGTGACGAGCAGCGAGGCGATATGGGCGCCGTCGACATCGGCGTCGGTCATGACGATGACCTTCTCGTAGCGCAGGTCATCCTCGCGGAATTGGGTGCCGATGCCGCAGCCGAGCGCCAGGATCAGGTCGGCGAGCTGCTGGTTGGCATTGAGCTTCTCGCGCGTGGCATTGGCGACGTTGAGGATCTTGCCGCGCAGGGGCAGGATCGCCTGGTTCGAGCGATTGCGCGCCTGCTTGGCCGAGCCGCCGGCCGAGTCGCCCTCGACGATGAAGAGCTCGGAGCCAGCCGCGCCGGCATTCGAGCAATCGGCGAGCTTGCCGGGCAGGCGCAGCTTTCGCGTTGCGGTCTTGCGCGAGACTTCCTTTTCGAGGCGCCGGCGCAGGCGCTCCTCGGCCCGGTCGACCGACCAGTCGAGCAGGCGCAGCGCCTGCTGGGGCGCGGCGGCGAGCCAATGGTCGAAGGCGTCGCGGATCGCGTTCTCGACGATGCGGTGGGCTTCCTGCGTCGCGAGCTTGTCCTTGGTCTGGCCCTGGAATTCCGGCTCGCGGATGAAGACCGAGAGCATGGCGGCGCAGGTCGCCATCACGTCGTCGGAGGTGACCTGCGCCATGCGCTTGGACTGGCCGATGCGCTCGGCATGGTCGCGCAGGCCGCGCAGCAGGGCGATGCGCAGGCCCTGCTCATGCGTGCCGCCTTCGGGCGTCGGGATCGTGTTGCAATAGGAGGAGGAGAAGCCGTCCTCGCCGGTCGCCAGCCAGGCCACCGCCCATTCGAGCGAGCCGTGGCTGCCTTCCCGGGTGATCTTGCCCGAGAAGATCGGCTCGGCGACGAGGTCCTTGCCCTCGATCTCGCGGCCGAGATAGTCGCGCAAGCCCCCGGGGAAGCGGAACACCGCTTCGGCGGCGACGTCGCCCTCGGGCTTCAGCAGCGACGCTGCGCAGGTCCAGCGGATCTCGACGCCGCCGAAGAGATAGGCCTTGGAGCGTGCCATCCTGAACAGGCGGGCCGGCGAGAAGGCCGCGCCCTCGCCGAAGATCTGCGCGTCGGGGTGGAAGCGCACGCGGGTGCCACGCCGGTTGGCGACGGCGCCGACGGTTTCCAGCGGCCCCTGCGCCAGGCCGCGCGAGAAGATCTGGCGATACAGCGTCTTGCCGCGCGCGACCTCGACCTCCAGCCGGTCCGACAGCGCATTGACCACGGAGACGCCGACGCCATGCAGGCCGCCCGAGGTCTCATAGGCCTTGGAATCGAACTTTCCGCCGGCATGCAGCGTCGTCATGATGACTTCGAGCGCCGACTTGCCCGGAAATTTCGGATGGGGGTCGACCGGGATGCCGCGGCCATTGTCGGTGACGGCGATCGAGCCGTCCTCGAACAATTCGACATCGATGAAGGTGGCGTGGCCGGCCACCGCCTCGTCCATGGCGTTGTCGATCACCTCGGCGAAGAGATGATGCAGGGCGCGTTCGTCGGTGCCGCCGATATACATGCCCGGCCGGCGGCGCACCGGCTCCAGCCCTTCGAGGACCTCGATGGCGGAGGCGTCATAGCCGGTCTCCGAAAGGGTGCCGTTGCGGGCAGGGGATGTGGGCGGCTGCGGCGCCTTGGGGGCAGCGGCGGGCGAGCGGGCTTCCGGCCTCGGGCTCGCCGCGTCGGGCCGCTCCGGCTCCGCACCGAAAAGATCGCCGTTATCCGCCATTGCCACCAAATGCTTCCTGATTCGCGCCTTCGAACTCTAGCGCATTGCGGCCCGTCATGCCCTGTCAGGGGCAGCTTATAGACGCCTCATCCCCGGATCGAAACCGCCTCGTCTCCGGCGATCGCATGCCTGTCACATCCCTGTCGCCGGCTTGGGCAAGAGCGGGGCGGAACCGAGCCGTTCAGGCCACGTTAACCATCCGTGCCGAGGATGGTCAGCACGTTCAGGCCTATGCGGATTTCCGCAATGCGCTATGATCGGTCTACAGGGGAGAAGGCCGTGGCTTCGCGTCAGTCAGTGCCGGTTGCGGGTATCGCGGGTTTGCAGCGTGCTGCACGCCTCGCCGGCGAATCCTTCGGTCATGAAGATGTCATCGGCACGCCCCTGGCGGCGAGCGATCCGCATGCCTCGCGCTGGGTCTGGTGGCTTGCGGCGATCGCCGCTTCGGCCGGGCTTGCGGTTCTGCATTTCTCCTGAAAGCCGCCCCTCGGCCGCGCGGAAATATCAACCTTTATGCCCTAGGCCTGTGGCCGGAGGGCAATGGGATGTTTCGCGTCATCGTCACGGATAGCGGATTGGCCGATAGCGGCGCGTTGCCATCTGCCGCGCCTGTTCGCGCGGCTTGAGCGGAGCGCCGCGCCGGTGGGCCAGATCGCCGCTCTCGGAGCCTATGTCTATCAGGCCGTGCTGGCGCTCGTGCTGCTGCTGCTGGTCTCGCGTATCCTGCCGGCGCGGGATTTCACGCATTATTCGCTCTTCGTCACGATCAGCCAGTTCGCCAGCATTGCCGTCTTCGAGTGGATCCGGTTCTCCTGCAGCCGGTTCTATCCCGGCGCCGACGAGACGGCGCAGCGCTCGGTCATCGCGTACGCTTTCGCCGTTTGCGCTGCTCTTTGCCTGCTCGCGGGAGCAGGCGTTCTCGCGTCGGGCGCGGCTGCGCCGGGCATCGCCGTCGGTGGAGCCTTTTTTGCGGTGTTCCAGGGCGGCTCGGAGCTGCACCTGACGATGCTGCGCTTCCGGCAGGATTTTCGGCTGTTCTCGATCCTGCAGGCTGCCCGGGCGTCACTCCTGGCGATCGGCACGGTCGGCGGAGCCATGCTTGCCCCGGCGCTTTCAGGCGCGGTGGCCGGCATGCTGGCCGGAAGCCTCGCCTATGTCGTGCTAGCGCGGCTGGCCGGGGGGCCGCTGGCGCGAGGGCTCCATCGGCCGCAGCGTCATCTGCTGAAGAAATACCTTGCCTATGGGGGCGTTTCGGCCGGAGCCTCCGTGGCCAGCCTTCTGGCGCCGCTCGGCCTCAAGGCACTGATCACGGCGGTGATCGGCAGTCAGGGCGCGGCCGGCGCGCTGCTGGCGCTCGACCTGCTGCAGCGGCCCTTCATTCTGGTCGTCTCGGCGCTCCATGCGATCCGCTATCCCGAACTGGTCGCCAGCTATGACCGCGAGCCGGGTTCGCCGGCCTTCCGGGAGCGCCTCGGCGGCTACTACGCACAGCTTGCGAACTGCTCGCTGGTAACGGCGGCAGCGATCCTGTGCCTGCTGGCGCCGGCCGCGACCTGGCTGGTCAAGGCCGAACTGCGCGAGACCTTCCTCCTCGCCGCGCCGGCCGTGACGATCCTCGCGCTGCTGCGGGCCTGGGTCCAGAACCTGCTGCCGACGCCTGCGCATCTGACGCAGCGCCTGAGGCCGATCATCGGGCTGGCCGTGACCGACGCCATCCTGCTCAACCTGAGTTCCTTCGCCGGCTGGGCCTTGTCCGGCGGCTCGCTGACCGGATTGCTTTACAGCGGTGCCGCGGGGGCGGCCGTGGCCATGATCGTGGGGACATCGCTGTTCCTGTCGATGCCGTTCCGCTGGCCCGGGCTCACGCTGGGCAGCGCGCTCGCCGCGTTCGCCATCGCCGGGATCGCCAATGCCGGCACGCCGCAGACATCGCTGCCGGTGTCGTTGGCCGTCATGCTGCTGTGCATTCCGCCGACGGCCGCGACCGTCGCCGCGCTGCTCCGGCGCCCGGGTGCTTCACCGGATATCTCGTGACGGGCGTGGTCAGCGCCGCGGCGCAGCCATGTCCGAAAGGGTCGACAACAGGGTCTCGGCGCTCTTGTCCCAGGAGAAGCGCGCGAGGTTGGCATGGCCCTTCCCGACCAGCCCGGAGGTATCGCCGCCGGCGTCCATGATCTGGCGCATTGCGTCTTCGAGGCTGGCGCGATCGCGCGGGTCGAAATAGAGCGCCGCCTCGCCGCAGGCTTCGCGGACTGCCGGAATATCCGCAGCCAGGACCGGGCAGCCCTGCGTCATCGCTTCGAGCGGCGGGATGCCGAAACCCTCGTAGAGGCTTGGAAAGACGAAGCCGCGGGCCCGGCGTTCGAGCGCGACGATCTCGGCATCGGTCAGCCGCCCGGTGAAGATGAGGTTCTCGGCGCTCGCCGGCGCATCGGCCTTGAACACGCCGCTCCGGTCGAGAGCGCCCGCGATGACGAGCTTCCAGCCGCGATCGCCGAGAGCATCGAAGGCGCGGATGGCGAAATCGATGTTCTTGTTGGGCTTCAGGGTGCCGAGCATGAAGAAGAAGTTCGTGCCCTCGAGGCCGAGGCGCGGCAGGACGGTTTCGTCCGGAACCAGCCCGGAGAAATGGTCGGTGGCGTTGTAGATCACCGGAATGTTGTCCGGGCGGACATGAAAGATCGTGCCGAGCTCGCCGCGCGAGAACCGGGAGACCGTCGCGATGCGCGCCGTTCGCGTCAGCCCGAAGCCGAGGGCCTTGTGGGTGACGCGGTACGCCCTGCTGAAGGCTTCCGGGTGACGGAAGATGGTGACGTCGTGGATGACGACCAGCTGCCGGCGGTGGAGCAGGGGGCCGCTGCCGCCGAAGCCGACGAGGATGTCGCCCGCAGCCCGGCGCGCGAGCGCGGTCTGCTCCCAGAGGTGGCCTGAGAACGGCCCGAAGCGTTCGAGCGCGATATGCCGGAATTCATCGGTCTGGGGGACGTCTTCCGGCGCGAGGAGGCGCCAGCGCGCATCCCTGAGCGTTTCGGGAAGCGCGCCTGCGCCGATCCGCCGGTCGAGCGCCCTGGTCAGTTCGAACGCAAAGCGCTGCACGCCGGTCAGCGGCTGGCCGAGAAAGCGCCCGTTGATCGAGATCGTCTGCAAGCCTGAGCACCGCCATCCAGCAATTCTCCGCCGAACCTGCCCGATCACGCGTGAAGGCGAGGTTACCCGGCTTCGCGACGCCCGCGCCCAACGAAAAGGCCGAGGCGTTGCCGCCCCGGCCTTCCATGTCCTGCGGTCTCGGCCGGTGCCTGCGCAGCCGGCCGAAAATCCCTCAGTACGAGTAGTACATCGCGAACTCGACCGGGTGCGGCGTCATCTCGAAGCGCGCCACATCCTGCATCTTGAGCTCGATATAGCTCTCGATGAAGTCGTCGGTGAAGACGCCGCCGGCCTTGAGGAAGGCGTTGTCCTTCTTCAGCGATTCCAGCGCTTCGCGCAGCGAGCCGCAGACGGTCGGGATCTTCTTCAGCTCGCGCGGCGGCAGGTCGTAGAGGTCCTTGTCCATCGCCGGGCCGGGATCGATCTTGTTCACGATGCCGTCGAGGCCGGCCATCATCAGGGCCGAGAAGGCGAGATAGGGGTTCGCCATCGGATCGGGGAAGCGGACCTCGACGCGCTTGGCCTTCGGCGAGGTCGTCCACGGAATACGGCAGGAGGCCGAGCGGTTGCGCGCCGAATAGGCGAGCAGCACCGGGGCCTCATAGCCCGGGACGAGGCGCTTGTAGGAGTTGGTCGAGGGGTTGGTGAAGGCGTTCAGCGCCTTGGCATGCTTGATGATGCCGCCGATGTACCAGAGGCACTCCTGCGACAGGTCGGCATATTTGTTGCCGGCGAAGAGCGGCTTGCCGTTCTTCCAGATCGACTGGTGGACATGCATGCCCGAGCCGTTGTCGCCATAGACCGGCTTCGGCATGAAGGTCGCGGTCTTGCCGTAGCTCTGGGCGACGTTGTGGATGCAGTACTTGTAGGTCTGCAGCTGGTCGGCGGTCTTCACCAGCGTGTCGAACTTCATGCCGAGCTCATGCTGGGCCGAGGCGACCTCGTGGTGGTGCTTCTCGACGGCGACGCCCATCGAGGCCATGGCCGCGAGCATCTCGCCGCGCATGTCCTGCGCCATGTCCTGCGGCGGGACCGGGAAGTAGCCGCCCTTGGTGGCGATGCGGTGGCCGAGATTGCCACCTTCGTAATCGGTCATGCCGTTGGTCGGCAGCTCGGCGGCGTCGAGCTTGAAGCCCGTGTTGTACGGGTCGGCGGCGATCTTGACGTCGTCGAAGATGAAGAACTCGGCCTCGGGGCCGACATAGACGGTGTCGCCGATGCCGGTCGACTTGAGATAGGCCTCGGCCTTCTTGGCGATACCGCGCGGATCGCGGCTATAGGGTTCGCCGGTGGCGGGCTCGAGCACGTCGCAGTTGATGACCATGGTCGGAGCCGCGAAGAACGGATCCATCACGGCCGTGGTCGGATCCGGCATCAGCAGCATGTCGGACTCGTTGATCGCCTTCCAGCCGGCGATCGACGAACCGTCGAACATCGTGCCCTCGGCGAAGATGTCCTCGTCGATGATGCTGACGTCGAAGGTCCAGTGCTGCCACTTGCCGCGCGGGTCGGTGAAGCGGAAGTCGACGTATTTGACGTCGTTGTCCTTGATCGCCTTGAGGACATCCTTGGCGCTTTTCATTTCAGCAATTCCTCTTGCCAGCCATGTTCACATTCACGCTGCCGCAACCGGCTCCATCCGGCCTGCGGCTCGTTATCCGATGATGGGGAGACGACCTCAGATCGCGTCCGCGCCGGTCTCGCCGGTGCGGATGCGGATCACCCCCTCGATGCTCGATACAAAAATCTTGCCATCTCCGATCCGGCCGGTCTGGGCGGCCTTCGTGATCGCCTCGATGGCGCGATCCAGCATCTCGTCGGCGAGAACGATCTCGATCTTCACCTTCGGCAGGAAGTCGACGACGTACTCGGCGCCACGATAGAGTTCGGTATGGCCCTTCTGGCGGCCGAAGCCCTTGGCTTCCAGGACCGTGATGCCCTGCAGCCCGACCTCCTGGAGCGCCTCCTTCACTTCGTCCAGCTTGAAGGGCTTGATGATCGCTTCGATCTTCTTCATGCGCCGACCGGCCTCCCTTGCGTCTCGAGATCCGGCCGAGCCGGACTGTAGCTGGCGGAGCCTTCCGGCGCGGGAACGAACCCCGCAGCCCTGAACGCCTGCAGCCTTGCCTCTGCTCATAGCATTGGCGCCGACGCCCCGCCATGCGGCAGCGCCCGCCAACGCGCCCGGCGAAAAGGCAATAAACAGCATAAAAAATGGGCAAGTGCATATCGGTTGATCATAAGCGGCATTCCGCCGCAGCTTGCGGCCTGCCGGACGGCGCCTGAAGATGCGGCATGGACGACAGACGCGCCGACATGAAGGACAGGGCGGAGCTCGCCTTGCTGACCACGCAGCAGATGGCAGCCGCCGATCGCGTGGCCATCGCGGCAGGCACGCCCGGCATCGCGCTCATGGAGCGAGCGGGTCGTGCGGTGGCGGAGGCCGCTCTCAGGCGGGCAGGGGCGGGAGGATCCGTCACGCTGTTCTGCGGGCCGGGTAACAATGGCGGCGACGGCTTCGTCGCGGCGCGGCTTCTGCGCGAACGCGGGCTCAGGGTTCGCGTCGTGCTGCCGGGCGCCGCTGACCGCTTCGTCGGCGATGCCGCGATCGCGCTGGAGCGCTGGGCCGGACCGGTCGAGCCGCTGAACGCGCTTGCCGATAGGCAGGGCGATGTCTTCGTCGATGCGCTGTTCGGGGCCGGGCTGACGCGCCCGCTGGCCGGGGCATTTGCCGAAGCGGTGGCATGTCTCAACGGCGCGGGACGCCCCGTCATTGCCGTCGACATGCCGAGCGGCATATCGGGGGATACCGGCCAGGTGGAAGGCATTGCCGTCAAGGCGAGCGAAACCGTCACCTTCTTCCGGCTGAAGCCAGGCCATCTGCTGCAGCCGGGGCGGTCGCTCTGCGGCCCCGTGACGGTCGCCGATATCGGCATTCCGGCTCAGCCTGCGCTCGAAGCGGTCGGGGTCATGGCATTCCGCAACGACCCCCTGCTTTGGCGCCGTGCCTGGCCGGAACACCAGGCCGATACGCACAAGTTCCGGCGCGGTGCGGTCGCTGTCCTGGCCGGCGGGGTTGCCGGTGTCGGGGCGCCGAGGCTGAGCGCGCGTGCGGCGCTGCGGGTCGGTGCCGGGCTCGCGACCCTGCTCTGCGAGCCCGAGGCCTTGCCGGTTCATGCGGCGCGCGGGCCGGACGCCTTGATGCAGCGGGCCGTCGCCGATCGTGGAGCACTGGAGGCCTTCCTTCGGGATCGCCGGGTTTACGCTGTCCTGGCCGGTCCGGCGCTGGGGCTCGACCGGCGCGCGGGCGATCTGCTGCGGGCCGTGATTGCGGATGACAGGCCGGCGGTGCTCGATGCCGATGCCCTGACCGCGCTTGCGGGACTCCCCGATGGTGGCGCCCGCCTTCTGGGCGGGCGCGGCGGCGGGACCGTGCTGACGCCGCATGAGGGCGAGTTCCAGCGCCTGTTCGGCAAAGAGTCCGCCATTGCCGCCGAGCCCTCGAAGCTCGAACGGGCGCGGAAGGCCGCGGCGTTGTCCGGAGCTGTCATCGTCTACAAGGGAGCCGATACGGTCGTCGCGGCGCCAGATGGGCGCGGCGCGATCAATGTCACAGGATCGGTTGCGCTGGCGACAGCGGGGTCCGGCGACGTGCTGGCCGGGCTGGTCGCCGGCCTGCTGGCGCAGGGCATGCCCGCCTTCGAAGCCAGTTGCGCAGCCGTCTGGCTCCATGGACGTGCCGGGGAGAAGCTTGGAATGGGGCTGATTGCGGACGATCTGCCAGAGGCCATACCGCCGCTGCTGCGGGATACCGCCACGGCCTGATGCAGGCAGGACAAGGCCCGCCTCGCTTTCGCGAGGCGGGCCTTTCGAGCTAACCGGCCAGATTCAGGCCGTTGCTCCGTCAGGTGCCGGAATAGGTCACGCTCGGAGCTGCCTTGAGCTGGTCCTTGGTCATCGTGATCTTGCCGTGATCCGGATACATCGCCGGCGCCTTCGGGGCTGCCGCGGCCGGCGGAGAGGCCATGCCGCCGCCCGTGCTGCCGGCGCTGCCGGACGGAGCGGGAGCAGGGGCTGCCGCGGCCATCGGCTGGTCGCTCCAGGTCACCTGGTCGAAGGGGACCGCGACATCCTTCGAACCGATACCGAGGAAGCCGCCGACGCCGATCGTGACCATCTCGATCTTGCCGGTCTTGTCGACGATCACCTCGGTGACGTCACCCACCTTCTTGTCGTCAGGGCCGTACACGTCGACGCCGATCAGTTTGCTCGTGCGCCACTTGCCCTGGCCGGCCAGATTGGTCGGGGCCGGGGTGCTGGCGCTCGTCTGCGCGGCCGTCGGCGCGGCGGGCGCTGAAGACGGCGGCGTCGGCGCGCTGGTTTGGGCCATGGCGGCTGTAGCGAGCATCGCGACACCAACTGTCGACAGCATGAAATGATGATGCCTGATCATATCTTCCTCCAAAATGCTTCCGCCAGTAGAGCGGCTCATAATGAGAACAATCGAGCAGCGCTTTTGTTCGGATCGGCGGCGAAGGAATTTATGACCTCGGCCGAATGAGCCCGCGCAGAAAGTCACGCAGGTGCATCGACCTGCCGATCCTGCGGCATTTGCTTGATTGTGTCGGGCGATTGCTTGCCGGACGAAGCCGTGATCCAATGCCGCATTGTTGGAAACGCCGCAGCCGCGACGCTGTTCCAACCTCGGCCGCGCGAGGTGTTCCGATGCCGACACTCCCTGTCACGCTTTCCGTCGACGAGCGCACGCTCGCGGCGCTCGATCGACATGTCGAGCTTCACCGGCAAGGCCGCTCGCGTGCCGATGTGATCGCGGAAATCCTTGTCGTCTGGGCGGCCAGTCCGGAGCGCTCGACGCCGCCGGACGAGGGTCTGCGCCCGGAGGAACTCAATGCGAGCAACGATTCCTGAAACTGGGGAATGTGTGCCCGTCAGTCGTCGGCGTCGTCACGGCGGAGTTCGAAGGCCAGCATGGCCTCCGCGAGGGCGTGCAGCTCCCGCTCCTTTTCCGCACCGTCAGGCATCGCGTTCAGCTCTTCCACCCGCTGCTGGGCACGGTCGTAGTCTTCTTCGGTGTGGATCACGATGGGCAGCTTCACGGGCGTGTTCTCCTGGGCAGCGAAGCGGGGGCGATGCCACGCTTCCATGACGATCGAACGTCTGCCGATGCCGATCCGAACGCAGGCCGGTCAAGCCGGTTCCGCTCGTTGCAGCCGCATGGCCGCTGCTCATCGGCAGCGGGTCATGTCCGGATGCTTTTCCGCTTAAGCCTTCGGCAAGGCCGTAGCCGGCATCATGAGCGTTCCCGAGTTCGATGCAAGGCGCCGGAAGGGCAGGCGATGCGTAGGTTTCTGATTCCGGCCGCCCTGTCGGCGGCGATGCTCGCGGCGATCTGCGGGCCGGCATCCGCATTCTGGCAGCGCTCGCAGGTCTCGGCCTGCTCGGATGCCACGACCGATGCGGAGCGCGAGCACCTGCGCTGCTGGGAGCTCAACGCCTATGCCGATCCGGGTTGGCCGGCGCTCGGGGCGGGCGGCGGCGCCTATCTGCTGCCGGGGCCGGCGAGCCGGCCGGCGCGCCCATATCGGGGTGGCGGCGTAACCCGGCGGCTTGGCTGAAAGATGTGAATCTGCGGGGGGCGGCGCTGCACGGCAGCAGCAGCTATCCGGCTGTGGTGAGCGGGGTGGGGATCGAACCCACGACCACATGATTAAAAGTCACGTGCTCTACCACTGAGCTACCCGCCCTCACCGGCGCGGTGAATACGGAGCCGATTGGCCCCGGTCAACTCGTTCCGTGCAGATCGCACGATTTTGCGGTGGGGTTCGTCGGGTTCCGGGTATCCGCGTTAACCCGGCGGAAACCAAGCCGGCCTAGCGTTCCAGTCATGGTTATTCGCCGCGGACTCCGGTCTATCTTCGTGACATTGGCCCTCTACCTGGTCTCGGGGGCGGCCGTGGCCTATTTCATGTTCCACGCCCAGCACGGCGCACGCGGCCTCGAGGCGCGCGGCGCGATCCGGGAGTCGCTGCGCGACATGGAGGGGGAGCTTGCCACCCTCACGGCCGAGCGCAAATCCTGGGAGCAGAGGCTCGCTCTGGTGCGCAACGAGGCCGTCGATCGCGATCTCCTGGAAGAGAACGCCCGCGAGATTCTCGGCCGGACCCACAAGAACGACGTCGTCATCATGGGCCGCTGAGGCAAAATACCTCCGCCGCTTAGTCGCAGACGTATCGATTAACTCAATTCCAGTTAAAACGTATCAACCCATATTTTTCAATGGGTTAGGGCATGTTGCATTGCGAGATAGCGTCCTCGCCAAGGATTTTCCGATCCTCTACAACAATAGTCGGATGACCTTGGAGGACCGCCTATGGCTGTTGCTGCGCGTAAGTCGAAAGCTCCCGCTCAACCCAAAGCCGCTGCAAAGCCGGCAAAGGCCCGTGCGGGCAAGGAAAGCGCCGGCAAGGTCGGGGGAAGCCTCAGCAACACACCGACCTTCACCAAGGAAGAAGATCTCCACGCCTATCGCGAGATGCTGCTGATCCGGCGCTTCGAGGAGAAGGCCGGCCAGATGTACGGCATGGGCCTGATCGGCGGCTTCTGCCACCTCTATATCGGCCAGGAAGCCGTCGTCATCGGCATGCAGATGGCCTCCAAGGATGGCGACCAGGTCATCACCGGCTATCGCGACCACGGCCATATGCTGGCCTGCGGCATGGAATCGCGCGGCGTGATGGCGGAGCTGACCGGCCGGCGCGGCGGCTATTCGCGCGGCAAGGGCGGCTCGATGCACATGTTCAGCCGCGAGAAGAACTTCTATGGCGGCCATGGCATCGTCGGCGGGCAGGTATCGCTCGGGACGGGGCTTGCCTTTGCCGACTGGTATCGCGGCGACAACACGGTCTCGATGACCTATTTCGGCGACGGCGCGGCCAACCAGGGCCAGGTCTACGAGAGCTTCAACATGGCCGAGCTCTGGAAGCTGCCGGTCGTGTTCGTGATCGAGAACAACCGCTATGCCATGGGCACCTCGGTCAATCGTGCCTCGGCCCAGACCGATTTCTCCCGCCGCGGCCTCTCCTTCAACATTCCCGGCGAGCAGGTCGACGGCATGGATGTCCGTGCCGTCCGCGAGGCTGGCCAGCGCGCCATTGAGCACGCCCGCTCCGGCAAGGGGCCGTATATCCTTGAGATGCAGACCTATCGCTATCGCGGGCATTCGATGTCCGACCCGGCGAAGTACCGCTCCAAGGATGAGGTCCAGCGCATGCGCGAGGAGCACGATCCGATCGAGCAGGTCCGGGCGCGGCTGATCCGCGACTTCAAGATCGCCGAGGACGAACTCAAGGCGATCGACGCCAAGGTGCGCGAGATCGTCAACGACGCCGCCGAGTTCGCGACCCACGATCCCGAGCCGGATCCGTCGGAGCTCTACACCGACATCCTGCTGGAAGCCCCGCGGGGCTGATCGCCCCGCGCTACCGGCCTTCATCCTTTTCCCCGCGTCTTAGAATCCGGGTGCGTTCATGCCGATCGACATTCTCATGCCTGCCCTTTCCCCCACCATGGAGGAAGGAAAACTGGCCAAGTGGCTGAAGAAAGAGGGCGATCAGGTCAAGTCCGGCGACATCATCGCCGAGATCGAGACCGACAAGGCGACCATGGAGGTCGAAGCCGTCGACGAGGGCGTGCTCGCCAAGATCCTCGTCGCGGATGGCACCGAGAACGTCGCCGTGAACACCCCGATCGGCGTCATCGCCGCCGAGGGCGAGGATGTTGCGGCTGCGGCCAGCGGTGGTGGCAAGGCTGCTGCGCCTGAAGCCAAGGCCGAGCCGAAAGCCGAAGCCAAGCCGGCGGAGGCCAAGAGCGAGGACGTGCCCGCCGCCAGCAAGCCGGACACCGTCCCGGCTCAGGCGAAGGCCTACGATTCCTCCTCGGAATTCCCGGCCGGCGCCGAGCTCGTCAGCACCACGGTCCGCGAAGCCCTGCGCGATGCGATGGCCGAGGAGATGCGCCGCGACAAGGACGTCTTCGTCATGGGCGAGGAGGTCGCCGAGTACCAGGGCGCCTACAAGGTCACGCAAGGGTTGCTGCAGGAATTCGGCGCCAAGCGCGTGATCGACACGCCGATCACCGAGCACGGCTTCGCCGGCATCGGCGTCGGCGCGGCGCTCTCCGGCCTGAAGCCGATCGTCGAGTTCATGACCTTCAACTTCGCCATGCAGGCGATCGACCACCTCATCAACTCCGCCGCCAAGACGCTCTACATGTCCGGCGGCCAGATGGGCTGCCCGATCGTGTTTCGCGGCCCGAACGGCGCGGCTGCCCGCGTCGGCGCCCAGCACAGCCATGACTATGCGGCGTGGTACTCGAACGTGCCGGGTCTCAAGGTCGTGATGCCCTACAGCGCTTCTGACGCGAAGGGCCTGCTGAAGAGTGCGATCCGCGATCCGAACCCGGTGATCTTCCTCGAAAACGAGATCATGTACGGCAAGTCCTTCGACGTGCCGAAGGGCGACGATTTCCTGATCCCGATCGGCAAGGCGAAGGTGGTGCGTCCGGGCACGGATGTCACGATCGTCTCCTTCGGCATCGGCATGACCTATGCGCTCGGCGCCGCCGAGGCGCTGGCCAAGGAGGGCATTGAGGCCGAGGTCATCGACCTCCGCACGATCCGCCCGATGGATATCGAAACCGTCATCGCCTCGGTGCAGAAGACCAATCGCTGCGTCGCGGTCGAGGAGGGCTTCCCGCAGTCCGGCGTAACCGCCGAGATCGGTATGAAGATCATGGAGGCGGCCTTCGATTATCTCGACGCTCCCGTCGCCCGCGTCACCGGCAAGGACGTGCCGATGCCGTATGCGGCCAATCTCGAG
This sequence comes from Allobosea sp. Root670, assembly GCF_001429415.1. Lineage (NCBI taxonomy): Bacteria > Pseudomonadati > Pseudomonadota > Alphaproteobacteria > Hyphomicrobiales > Alloboseaceae > Allobosea > Allobosea sp. Root670. The sequence continues at coordinate 311,656 of NZ_LMJU01000015.1, forward strand.
AAGCTCGCGCTTCCGAACATCGGCGAGGTCGTCGCGGCGGCCAAGGCCGTCTGCTATCGCTGAGAGGGGCTGACCGATGCCGACCAACATCCTGATGCCCGCGCTCTCTCCCACGATGGAGAAGGGCAATCTCGCCAAATGGCTGAAGAAGGAAGGCGACACGATCAAGTCCGGCGACATCATCGCCGAGATCGAGACCGACAAGGCCACGATGGAGGTCGAGGCGGTCGACGAGGGCGTGCTCGCCAAGATCGTGGTGCCGGAAGGCACGGCCGATGTCGCGGTCAACGAGGTGATCGGCGTGATCGCCGGCGAGGGCGAGGACGCCAAGAGCGTGTCGGCTCCCGCCAAGGGCGACGCGCCGAAGGCGGAAGCTCCCAAGGCCGAACCTGCGAAGGCTGAAGCCGCCCCGGCGGCGGCTGCGCCCGCCAAGGCTGCCGAAGCTCCTGCCACATCCGCCCCGGCGAAGTCCGATGGCAGCCGTGCCTTCGCTTCGCCGCTCGCGCGCCGCATCGCCAAGGAGGCCGGGCTCGACCTCAATGCGATCAAGGGCTCCGGCCCGCATGGCCGCATCGTCGAGAAGGATGTCGAGGCCGCCAAGTCCGGTGGTGGTGCCAAGGCTGCTCCGGCTGCCGCTGCTGCACCGTCTGCGCCGAAGCCTGCGGCTGCGCCGCTCGCGAGCGGTCCCTCCGACGAACAGGTCAAGAAGCTGTTCGAGCCGGGCTCCTACGAGGAGGTCCCGCATGACGGCATGCGCAAGACGATCGCGCGCCGCCTGACCGAGGCCAAGCAGACCGTTCCGCATTTCTACGTCACCGTGGATTGCGAGCTCGATGCGCTCTTGAAGCTGCGCGGCGAGCTCAACGCCGCCGCGCCGGAGAAGGACGGCAAGCCGGCCTACAAGCTCTCGGTCAACGACATGGTGATCAAGGCGCTGGCGCTGGCGCTCAGGGCCGTGCCGGACGCCAACGTCTCCTGGACCGACAACACCATGCTCAAGCACAAGCATGCCGATGTCGGCGTCGCGGTCTCCATCCCAGGCGGCCTGATCACGCCGATCATCCGCGACGCTTGCCACAAGACGTTGTCGCAGATCTCCAACGAGATGAAGGACATGGCGGCCCGCGCCAAGGCCCGCAAGCTGAAGCCCGAGGAATATCAGGGCGGCACGACGGCGGTTTCCAATCTCGGCATGTTCGGGGTCAAGGACTTCGCGGCGATCGTCAATCCGCCGCATGCCACGATCCTGGCGGTCGGCACCGGCGAGCAGCGCGTCATCGTCAAGGGCGGCCAGCCGGCCGTCGCGACGGTGATGTCGGTGACGCTCTCGACCGATCACCGCGCCGTCGATGGCGCGCTCGGGGCCGAGCTTCTCGCAGCGTTCAAGGGCTATATCGAAAAGCCCATGGCGATGCTGGTCTGAGGCGGCGGGAGAAAAACCATGGCTGACTACGACATCATCGTCATCGGCTCCGGCCCCGGCGGCTATATCGCCGCGATCCGGGCCGCGCAGCTCGGCTTCAAGACCGCGATCGTCGAGCGCGAGCATCTTGCCGGCATCTGCTCGAACTGGGGCTGCATCCCGACCAAGGCGCTGCTGCGCTCGGCCGAGATCCTGCATTACGGCCAGCACGCCAAGGATTACGGGCTGGTGCTGGAAGGCTCGTTCAAGGCCGATCTGGAGGCGATCGTGAAGCGCTCGCGCGGCATCGCCACGCGGATGAACAACGGCGTCCAGTTCCTGATGAAGAAGAACAAGGTCGACGTGATCTGGGGCGAGGCCAAGCTGACCAAGCCCGGCACGATCGCCGTCGCGCCGACCAAGAAGCCGGCCATGCAGCCGCAGACGCCGCCGCCGAAGAACGCCAAGGGCGAGGGCACCTATACCGCCGACCATATCATCGTCGCGACCGGCGCCCGGCCGCGCGCGCTGCCCGGTCTCGAGCCGGACGGCAAGCTGATCTGGACCTATTTCGAGTCGATGGTTCCGGCGAAGATGCCGAAATCGCTGCTCGTGATGGGCTCCGGCGCCATCGGCATCGAATTCGCCTCGTTCTACCGGACGATGGGCGTCGAGGTCACCGTGGTCGAGGTGCTGCCGCAGGTCGTCCCCGTGGAGGATGCCGAGATCGGCGCTTTCGCCCGCAAGGCCTTCGAGAAACAGGGCATGAAGATCCTGACCGGTGCCAAGGTCACCAAGGTCGAGAAGGGTGCCGATTCTGTCACCGCACATATCGAGGATGAGAAGGGCGGCAAGCAGACGATCACGGCGGACCGCATGATCTCGGCCGTCGGCGTCGTCGGCAATATCGAGAACCTGGGTCTCGAGACGCTCGGCGTGAAGACAGATCGCGGCTGCATCGTCATCGACGATCTCTGCCGGACGAATGTGAAGGGCGTCTATGCGATCGGCGACGTCGCCGGCCCGCCGATGCTGGCCCACAAGGCCGAGCACGAGGCGGTGATCTGCGTCGAGGCGATCAAGGGCCTGCATCCGCATCCGATGGACAAGCTGATGATCCCGGGCTGCACCTATTGCCACCCGCAGATCGCCAGCGTCGGCCTGACCGAGGCGAAAGCCAAGGCCGCCGGCCACGAGATCAAGGTCGGCCGCTTCAACTTCGTCGCCAACGGCAAGGCCGTGGCGCTCGGCGAGGATAGCGGCATGGCCAAGACGATCTTCGACGCCAAGACCGGCAAGCTGCTCGGCGCCCATCTCGTTGGCCCGGAAGTGACCGAGCTGATCCAGGGCTTCGTCGTCGCCATGAACCTGGAGACGACCGAGGAAGAGCTGATGCACACGATCTTCCCGCATCCGACCCTGTCGGAAGTGATGAAGGAGAGCGTGCTCGACGCTTACGGCAAGGTGCTGAACGCCTGATTTTTTAGAGCACGTCATGCTCGGGCTTGACCCGAGCATCTCGTGACGAGCGGGCGCCTGAGCCTCATCCGGCACAAGATTCTCGGGTCGTCGCTTTGCGCTGCCCGAGAATGACGACCTTGTTCAAGAATGACGCCGATGCGCTGTGGCTGCCGCTTGGCGGCAGCCCGCCTGCGCTCCATATTGCGCCGATGCCGCCACGCACCCGCAAATCAGCCAAGCCCGATCGCGTCGTCCGCGACGAGGAGGTCGAGATCCTGCCGCCGCGCCGGACGCTGCCGCTCGACTGGAGCGTCATCGTGCCGACCGTCGCCTTCGGCACCGTCACGGGCTTCGCCGCCAGCCTGATCGTCGGTGGCGGCGGCGTGATCCGCCATGCGGTCGTCGGCGTGCTCGGCATGCTGGTCGGGCAGGGCATCGTGCGCCTGACCGGCTGGCGCCTGAATACCGGCTATGGCTTCCTCGACGATGCCGGCATGGCGGTCATCGGCGCCATCCTGATTATCCTGCTGGCGCGTTTCATCGCCTGAGATACCATCACCCCGTGGAACCGGCGGCAGCCGACGCCGTTGGGTACGCGCGCATTCGCGCATGGCTAGGGGAATATCCGCGATGGAAAGCTTTGCCGCCACCATGGCCCAGCCGGGCTATGGCTTCTTCATGACTCTGCTGATCGGCCTGCTCGCCGGCTGGATCGCCGAGCGCCTGACCTCGTCCGATCACGGCCTCTTCACCAATATGCTTGTCGGCGTCGCCGGCTCCTTCGTCGGCGCCAAGGTCGCGGAGCTCCTGGAGATTCCGGTCTTCGGCTTCTGGCGGACGCTGGTCGCGGCGGTCGCCGGCGCGATCATCGTCATCGTGATCTGGAACGCGGCCCGCGGTCGCAGGTGAAGCTCTGTTGCCGGGGCCGGCAGTTGCGGCAGAGCGCTTTGGGGATTAGCTAGAGGGAGCCGGCTTTGGCCGGCTCCTGCTGTTGAAGCCCGGACCCTGTTATGGCGCTTGTTCTCGACCTGCTGAACCGCGATCCGCGGCCCAATGCCGGCAATCCGAAGGCGCAAGCCGCGGAAGTGCGCCACCCCGAGAAGCAGAAGCGGCCGGAAAACCCGGTGCTGCGCAAGCCGGACTGGATTCGCGTCAAGGCGCCGGGCTCGCCGAAATGGGCCGAGACCAAGGCGATCGTGAAGGCCGAGAAGCTGGTCACGGTCTGCGAGGAGGCCGGCTGCCCGAATATCGGCGAGTGCTGGGAGAAGAAGCACGCCACCTTCATGATCATGGGCGACACCTGCACGCGGGCCTGCGCCTTCTGCAACGTGAAGACCGGCGTGCCCCTGCCACTCGATCTCGAAGAGCCGCGCAAGGTCGCTGATGCCGTCGCCAAGCTCGGGCTCAAGCATGTCGTCATCACCTCGGTCGACCGCGACGACCTCAAGGACGGCGGTGCCGAGCATTTCGCCCAGGTCATCAAGGCGATCCGGAAGGCTTCGCCCGGCACCACCATCGAAATCCTGACGCCGGACTTCCTGCGCAAGCCCGGCGCGCTCGAAGTCGTCGTGGCGGCCAAGCCCGACGTGTTCAACCACAATCTCGAAACCGTGCCGGGCAAATACCTGAAGGTGCGGCCGGGCGCCCGCTATTTCCATTCGCTGCGCCTGCTGCAGCGGGCGAAGGAACTCGATCCGACCATCTTCACCAAGTCCGGCATCATGGTCGGGCTCGGCGAGGAGCGGAACGAGGTGCTGCAGCTGATGGACGACCTGCGTTCGGCCGAGGTCGATTTCATGACGATCGGCCAGTACCTCGCGCCTTCGCGCAAGCACCACGCCGTGATCCGCTTCGTCACGCCCGACGAGTTCAAGAGCTTCGAGACCATCGCCTATGCCAAGGGCTTCCTGATGGTGTCCTCGACGCCGCTGACCCGTTCCTCGCATCACGCGGGCGAGGATTTCGCCAAGCTGCGTGCAGCGCGCGATGCCCAGATCGGTATCGGCCATAACAGCCGCGGCTGAGAAGGCGCGCCCTCGATGCCGATGTTCAACAGCACCCGCCGGGTGAGGCACTCGCCCGAGCAGATGTTCGCGCTCGTCGCCGATGTCGAGAAATATCCGCAGTTCCTGCCGCTCTGCGAGGGGCTGACGGTGCGCCGGCGCACACCCCGCGAAGGCGGCGGCGAGGTACTGCTGGCCGATATGAGCGTCGGCTACAAGGCGATCCGCGAGACCTTCACCAGTCGCGTCACGCTTGATCCGACCAATCTCAAGATCCTCGTCGAATATGTCGACGGACCGTTCCGCTATCTGGAGAACCGCTGGACCTTCAAGCCGCATGAGGCGGGCTGCGAGGTCGGGTTCTTCATCTCCTACGAGTTCGCCAGCCGGATGCTCGGCCTGCTGATGGGCGCGATGTTCGACAAGGCCTTCCGCAAGTTTGCCGAAGCCTTCGAGAAGCGCGCCGATCTGGTCTATGGCCGCGGTACGGCGCCCGTGCTGGGCGCCTGAGCGGTCACGGCCCGGTCAGCACCGTCTCGCGCAGCAGGTCGAGCGCTTCCAACACGCTGAGCCGACGGATTTCGTCGCGCGATTGCTCGCCGAAGCGCCGCTCGCGATGGCGCGTGCCGGAGGGGCCGGCGCAGGCGAAATGGACCAGCCCGACCGGCTTCTCGGCGCTGCCGCCACCGGGGCCGGCGACGCCGGTGATCGAGACCGCGAACGTGGCGTCGAGGCGCGTGCGCCCGCCCTCCGCCATGGCGCGGGCCACTGGCTCGCTCACGGCGCCGTGCTGCTCGATCAGGAGGATCGGCACGCCCGCGAGCGCGGCCTTGGCCTCGTTGGCGTAGGTGATCAGGCCACCCTGGACCATCGAGGACGAGCCGGCGATGGCGGTCAGCGCACCGCAGACGAGACCGCCGGTGCAGGATTCGACCGTGGCGACGGTGAAGCCACGCTCCATGCTCATGTTCAGCAGTTCGGCCGCGAGCGAGCGGATATCGAGATCGAACATGGCTAGTCCTCCTCGGGCAGGCGGATCGTCGCAGTCGCCAGGGCGACCAGGCCTTCGCGTCGCCCGGTGAAGCCCATACGTTCCGAAGTCGTCGCCTTGATCGCGACCTTGCCGAGGGGGAGGCCGACGATCGCCGCGATCTCGGCGCGGATGGCCTCGCGGTGCGGGCCGATCTTCGGGGCCTCGCAGACGACGGTCAGGTCGAGGAAGTCGATCCGCCCGCCGCGCTCGCGGACCCGCGTGGCTGCAAAGGCGAGGAACTGGGCCGATGCCGCGCCGCGCCATTGCGGATCGCTCGGCGGGAAATGCGTGCCGATATCGCCGTCGGCGAGCGCGCCGAGCAGGGCATCGGTCAAGGCGTGGAGCGCGACGTCGCCATCGGAATGGGCGATGACGCCCTGATCATGTCCGATCCGGACGCCACCAAGCCAGACATGGTCGCCGGGACCGAAGGCATGGACATCGTAGCCGGTGCCGACTCGCGTCACGAGGGTCCTGCCGGGGTGAGCCGCGGCCCGCAGGAAATCCGCGGCATGGGTCAGCTTCACATTAGCCGGGTCGCCCTGGAAGGTCGCGACAGGGTGACCGGCCCACTCCATCAGGGCGGCATCGTCGGTGAAGCCGTGCAGCAGGGCTGCCTCCGCAGCTTCATGGGCGTCGAGCAGCGGCCTGAAGCGGAAAGCCTGCGGCGTCTGGACGGTGACGAGCTGGTCGCGCGGCGGGGTTTCGGCGACATGGCCGTCGGCGCTGGTGCGCTTCACGGTGTCGGTTACGGGCAGGGCGGGGATGGCGGCGATCGCACCGGCGCCAAGCCGGTGGATGGCCGCGCTGATCTGTGCGCGAGAGACAAAGGGCCGGGCCGCGTCGTGGACGAGCACGATGCCGTCGAAGCCCTCGCGGGCAAGCGCAAGCAGGCCGCGCCGCACCGAGGCCTGGCGCGTCGCGCCGCCGAGCGTCGGGGCCGCAAGCCGGGAGCTGTCGATGCCGGCCATGGCATTGGTGTAGCGCGCCTCGTCGCCCTCGCCGATCACGACGGCGATGCGCGCGATCGAGGGCTCCGCCAGAAAGGGCGTCAGCGCATGGGCGAGAACGGGACGCCCCTCGACGAGGCGATATTGCTTCGGCTCGCCATCGCCGGCCCGCAGTCCGCGGCCAGCCGCGACGAGCAGGGCAGCGACGGGCTGGGGCGCATCGGAGTGACGGAGCACGGTGCTGGATTCTGGCTGCAAGCGGGTCATGGCCGCATGGCATAACCAATTCTGCTGCGATGGGGCAGGGGGTGCGACGCTGTTGCAATGCAGCATTTCTCTCTAAGCGCTTGCGCTCCCGCAGCATTGTCCAATAAATATGCATCCAGAGAAATGCCTTAAAAGCAGGCTGCCCCTTTGGACATCGCAGGTATCCCGATCGCGTCCCGCGCCTTCCTGGCGCCGATGTCCGGCGTGACCGATATCGTCATGCGCCGGCTCGCAGCCCGCAGCCATGCCGGAATCGTCGTATCCGAGATGGTGGCCTCCGACGAATTCGTGCGCGGCAGCGAGGAAGCGCGCATCCGCGCGGAGGGCGAGGGCGTGTCGCCGCATGTCGTCCAGCTCGCCGGCTGCGACCCCTACTGGATGGGGGAGGCGGCGCGGCTGGCCGAGGCCAACGGCGCCGATATCGTCGACATCAATATGGGCTGCCCGGCCAAGAAGGTGACGGGCGGCTGGGCCGGCTCCGCCCTGATGCGCGATCTCGATCATGCCGTTGCGCTTATCGAGTCTGCGGTTGCCGCCACCGGCGTGCCGGTGACGGTCAAGATGCGGCTGGGCTGGGACGACGCCTCCCGCAACGCTCCGGAGCTTGCCCGTCGCGCGGTTGCGGCGGGTGCGCGGATGATCACGGTCCATGGCCGGACGCGCCAGCAATTCTACAAAGGCAAGGCGGATTGGCAGGCCATCGCGGCGGTGCGCGCTGCCGGGGATTTCCCCTTGGTGGCCAATGGCGACATCCATGACGTTGCGGATGCACGAGGCTGCCTCGCGCAGTCGGGCGCCGATTTCGTCATGGTCGGGCGCGCTGCGCTTGGGCGGCCCTGGCTGGTCGGCGAGATCGGCGCGGCACTCGACGGGCGCGCGTTTCGGGCACCGACGCTGGCTGAGAAGCTGGCGCTGGCCTGCGAACATTACGAAGGCCTGCTGGCCTTGATCGGCATCGCCCATGGTGTGCGACACGCCCGCAAGCATCTCGCCGCCTATGCGGAAGAGGCTGTGGCCGAGGGCTGCCGGCCCGATGCCGAGCTACGCCGCAGCCTTCTGACCTCGGATCAGCCCAAGCAGGTCCTAGCGGCGCTGACGGGCCTGTTCTCGACCGACCGCGATCGTGAAGCCGCTTGAGCCGAGAGGATGAGGCGATGACGGCGATGTTTACCGACAACGGGCCTGGAGGCCGCAGCGCCTACCTGCTCGACCCGATCGAGATCCAGGCACTCAACGTGCTGCCGATGCCGGTTCTGGTGATCGGGGAGAGCCATGCCGTGCTGTATGCGAATACGGCGGCCGAGGATTTCTTCCAGTCGAGCGCCGCTCTGCTCAAGCGCCAGCGCATCGACGATTTCGTCGCTTTCGGCTCACCCGTGCTGGGGGTGATCGAGGAGGTGCAGCGCCGCGGTGCCAGCGTCAGCGAATACCGCCTCGATCTCGGCACGCCGCGCCTCGGAACCGATCACATCGTCGATGTCTTTGCCTCTCCCTTGCCCAGTCAGGGCGATGCGGTCGTGCTGATGCTGCAGGAACGGACAATTGCCGAAAAAATGGACAGGCAATTGACGCATCGCGGAGCAGCACGCTCGATAACCGCGCTCGGCGCGATGCTGGCGCATGAGATCAAGAATCCGCTTTCGGGCATCCGGGGCGCCGCGCAACTGCTCGAAGGCTCGATCCCGGATTCCGACCGGATGCTGACGCAACTCATCTGCGACGAAACCGACCGGATCGTGAAGCTGGTCGAGCGCGTCGAATTGTTCGGCGACGAGCGGCCGAGCGAGCGCGACGCGGTCAACGTCCACGACGTGCTCGACCATGTGAAGCGCCTCGCCCATTCCGGCTTTGCCCGGCATATCCGCTTCACGGAGACCTATGATCCCTCGCTGCCGCCGGTCGCCGGCAACCGCGACCAGCTCGTCCAGGTCCTGCTCAATCTCGTCAAGAACGCCGCCGAGGCGATCGGCGAAGATGCGATCGATGGCGAGATCACGCTGACAACGGCCTATCGCCCCGGCATCCGCCTGCAGGTTCCCGGCTCTTCGGAACGGATCGCGCTGCCGCTCGAAATCGGGGTGCGCGACAACGGGCCGGGCGTGCCGGCCGACCTGGTGCAGCACCTGTTCGACCCCTTCGTCACGACCAAGGCCCAGGGAAGTGGCCTTGGACTTGCACTTGTCGCCAAGGTGATCGGCGATCACGGCGGAATCGTCGAATGCGAGTCCGTTCCGCGCCGGACGCATTTCAGGATACTCCTGCCCCTGCACCAACTCCGGTCAGGGCAGGCAACGTAGAGGCCTCAAGCAACCCATGCCGACCGGTCATATCCTCGTCGCCGACGACGACGCCGCGATCCGCACCGTCCTCAACCAGGCGCTCGCCCGGGCGGGCTATGAAGTCAGGACCACCGGCCAGGCCGCGACCCTCTGGACCTGGGCCGCGCAGGGACTGGGCGACCTCATCATCACCGATGTCGTGATGCCGGACGGGAACGCCTTCGACCTGCTGCCACGCATCAAGCGGGTGCGGCCGGAACTGCCGATCATCGTGATGAGTGCGCAGAACACCTTCATGACGGCGATCAAGGCGTCGGAGCGGGGCGCCTACGAATATCTGCCGAAACCCTTCGACCTGAAGGAACTCGTCGCCATCGTGGGGCGCGCCCTGTCGCGGCCGCGGGGCGAGGCGGCACGCGGGCACGCGGCCGAGCCCGAGGACATCCCGCTGATCGGTCGCTCGCCGGCGATGCAGGACGTCTACCGCGCGCTGGCACGCCTGATGCCGATCGACCTGACCGTGATGATCAACGGAGAATCCGGCACCGGCAAGGAGCTGGTGGCCCGCGCCCTGCACGATTACGGCAAGCGCAAGAACGGCCCTTTCGTCGCGATCAACATGGCCGCGATCCCGAAGGACCTGATCGAATCCGAGCTCTTCGGCCATGAGAAAGGCGCCTTCACCGGGGCGCTGACGCGCTCGTCCGGCCGCTTCGAGCAGGCGGAGGGCGGCACGCTCTTCCTCGACGAGATCGGCGACATGCCGATGGAGGCGCAGACCCGCCTGCTGCGGGTGCTCCAGCAGGGCGAATACACCACGGTCGGCGGGCGCACCCCGATCAGGACCAATGTCCGCATCGTCGCAGCGACCAATAAGGACCTGCGCATCTCGATCGCGCAGGGCCTGTTCCGCGAGGACCTGTTCTTCCGTTTGAACGTCGTGCCGATCCGGTTGCCGCCCCTGCGCGAGCGCATCGAGGACATCCCGGACCTCGTCCGCCATTTCTTCACGCTGGTCGAGAAGGAAGGCCTGCCGCGCAAGCAGGTCGATTCGGAAGCGATGGACGTGATGCGGCAGTATCGCTGGCCGGGGAATGTCCGCGAGCTGGAGAACCTGGTCCGGCGCCTGGCGGCGCTCTATCCGCAGGAGACGATCACCGCGCCGATCATCGAGGCGGAGTTGCAGCCTGCAGCGGTGGGGCCGGGATTTACCAATAGCCCGGCGACATCCGAGCGCACGGAGACGCTGTCCGGCTCGGTCGAACGCCATCTCGGCCAGTATTTCGGCGGATTCGGCGACAATATCCCGCCGCCGGGGCTGTATCATCGCATCCTGCGCGAGATTGAGCCGCCCTTGATCGCCGCGGCGCTGGCCGCGACCCGCGGCAACCAGATCCGCGCCGCGGAGCTTCTCGGCCTCAATCGCAACACGCTGCGCAAGAAGATTCGCGAACTCGACATGCAGGTGGTGCGCTCGCCACGCTGAAACGGGGCCATCCCGCCTTGTGAATGTCATATTTTGACAACACCGTTGCGGCGGCGCATCAGTGGCGCCCGCAGGCGCGATCGGTTTGCGATCCCTGCCCCTATCGGAGTTGTCGCGAAACGTGTCCGCTTCTGTCAACGAAGCCAGAATGATGCCGCGTGGCGAGGAGAAATCCCGCCGCGTCTCGGGCTGGGTCGGCGGAATCGTCGTCGCGCTCGCGCTGATCTCGGCGCTGCTCACCTTCCTCGTGCTGTCCGGTGCGACGCCGATCGCACCCGTGCACGAGGTCGTGGTCGGCGTCTTCGTGCTCAACGCGCTGCTGATTCTGGTCCTGGTCGTCATCGTGGCCTTCGAAGCCGCGGTGCTGATCCGCGCCCGCAAGGCTGGCGCGGCTGCTGCGGGGCTGCATGTCCGCATCGTCGGCCTGTTCAGCATCATCGCCGCCCTGCCGGCGGTGCTCGTCGCCATCATCGCCACCGTCACGATCGAGCGCGGGCTGGAGCCATGGTTCTCCGACCGGATGCGCGATGCCGTCTTCAAATCGGTCGAGGTCGCCGACGCCTATGCCGCGAGCCAGTGCCGTTCGCTCGGGCGCGAGATCCGGGTGCTGGCCGACGACCTGAGCCGGGCGAAGCCCGCTTTCGACGTCGATCGCAAATGGTTCGAGAATTTCCTGACCTCCCGCGCGACGGCGCTCGGCCTTCCGGTCGCTGCGGTCATGCAGCCGCCGGACAAGGTGATCGTGCGCGCCAATATCAATGTGCTGCGCGATCCGCCAATGCCGGACCAGGCCGCCTTCGACGATGCGAAATCCGCGCCGGAGCCGATCTGCGTGATACCGCGGACGGGCACCGTCTTCGGCGCCGTGATGAAGCTGCCGGCCTATGACAACAGCTTCCTGCATGTCGCGCGGGAGGTCGACCCGCTCGCGGTCGAGTTCCCGTCGGTCGCACGCGGCGCTGCCGTCGAATACCTCTCGATCGATGCGCGCCGGAAGGGCGTCCAGATCGCCTTCGCCTCGATGTACGGGTTGATCGCGCTGATTCTGCTGCTCTCGGCGATCTGGCTGGGCCTGAGCTTCGCCAACGGACTCGTCGCGCCGATCCGGCGGATGATCGATGCGACCGACCAGGTGTCGAGTGGCAACTTCTACGTCCAGGTGCCAATCCGACGATCCGAGGGCGACCTTGCCCATCTGGGCGAGACCTTCAACAAGATGACGGCGGAGCTGCGCCGCCAGCGCGACAGCCTGGTCACGGCGAGCGAGGTGATCGACCGGCGCCGGCGCTTCACCGAGACGGTCCTCTCCGGCGTTTCCTCCGGCGTGCTCAGCCTCGATGGCGACGGGCATGTCACGACGATCAACCGCTCGGCCGAGATCCTGCTCGGGACCGGCGGGCGCCTGCTCGGCAAGCCGATCGCCGAGATCGCGCCGGAGGTGGCCGGCTTCGTCGCGGAAGCGCTGCAGAACCGCCAGCGCCAGAGCTCCGGCCAGGTCGCCTTCACCCGCGCCGGGCAGGACCGGATGGTCAATATCCGGGCCGTCAGGGAAGGCGAGGGGATGGGAGCCGGGCTCGTGGTGACGCTCGACGACATCACCGACCTCGTCTCCGCGCAACGCACCGCCGCCTGGGCCGACGTCGCCCGCCGCATCGCGCATGAGATCAAGAATCCGCTGACGCCGATCCAGCTCTCGGCCGAGCGCATCAAGCGCCGGTTCGGGCGCGTCATCGTCGAGGGCAAGGACGTCTTCGACCAATGCACCGACACGATCGTGCGGCAGGTCGAGGATATCCGGCGCATGGTCGACGAGTTCTCCTCGTTCGCCCGCATGCCGAAGCCGTCGCTTGCTCGCGAGGACATCGTCGAGACTGTCCGCCAGATCGTCTTCCTCTGGCGGGTCGGCAATCCCGAGACGACGATCGCCGAGACGCTGCCTCCGGACCCGGTGCCGGCGCGCTTCGACCGGCGCCTGATCTCGCAGGCGCTGACCAATGTCATCAAGAATGCGACCGAGGCGATCGAGGCCGTTCCGGCCGATGAGCGCGGGCAGGGGCGCATCGACGTCCAGATGGCCCGCCTTGACGACGGCCGGGTCGTCATCGACGTGATCGACAACGGCAAGGGCCTGCCGGCGGACCAGCGCCAGAAGCTGCTCGAACCCTATATGACGACGCGGGAAGGCGGGACCGGCCTGGGCCTCGCCATCGTCGGCAAGATCCTGGAGGACCATGGCGGCGGCATTGAACTGCTCGACCGTCCGGATGCCGCCAGCGGTGCACGGGGCGCGCGCATCCGCCTCTGGTTCCCCGAAACAGGCCCGGCGCAGGACACGGAGGGCGGCGATGCGGCCGCCCAGCCGGAAAACGGCTCGCGCAACACGGATTCAAGGAATGGGATACGCCTATGAGCGCTGACATCCTGGTAGTGGACGACGAAGTCGATATCCGCGATCTGGTCGCCGGCCTTCTGGAAGACGAGGGCTACCGGACCCGCAAGGCCGGCTCCGCCGACGAGGCGCTCGCCGCGATCGCGTCGCGCCGGCCGAACCTCGTCTTCCTCGATATCTGGCTGCAGGGCAGCCGGCTCGACGGCCTGCAGGTCCTGGAGCTGATCAAGGAGAGCAATCCCGATCTCGCGGTGGTGATGATCTCCGGCCACGGCAACATCGAGACGGCGGTTTCCGCGATCAAGAGCGGCGCCTACGACTTCATCGAGAAGCCGTTCAAGGCCGATCGGCTGGTGCTGGTCGCCGAGCGGGCGCTGGAGGCATCGCGCCTGCGCCGCGAAGTTCGCGAGCTCAAGACGCGCTCGGTCCAGGCCGACCGCATCGTCGGCCGCACCACGGTCGTGAACCAGCTCCGTCAGACGATCGATCGCGTCGCGCCGACCAATGCGCGCGTGCTGATCACCGGCGAGCCCGGCTGCGGCAAGGAACTGGCGGCGCGCACGCTGCACGAGGCCTCGACCCGCTCGAGCGGGCCTTTCGTCGTCATCAACGCGGCGACGATCACGCCCGAGACCATGGAGGAGGAGCTGTTCGGCGTCGAAGGCGGCGACGGGCGGTCGCGCCGGATCGGCGCGCTCGAGGAGGCCCATGGCGGCTCGCTCTATATCGACGAGATCGGCGACATGCCGCGCGAGACGCAAAACCGCATCCTGCGTGTGCTGGTCGACCAGAATTTCCAGCGCGTCGGCGGCGCGACGCGGGTCCATGTCGATGTCCGCGTCATCTCCTCGTCGAGCCGCGACCTGGCGCAGCTCATCGCCGACGGGCATTTCCGCGAGGATCTCTATCACCGCCTCGGCGTCGTGCCGATCAAGGTGCCGCCGCTGTCGGAGCGGCGCGAGGACGTGCCCGAGCTGATCGAGTTCTTCATGGAACAGATCTCGATCGCGAGCGGATTGCCGAAGCGCCAGATCGGCAGCGACGCGATGGCCGTGCTGCAATCACATGAATGGCCGGGCAACGTCCGCGAGCTGCGCAACAATGTCGAACGCCTGATGATCCTGACCAAGGGCGATCCGACGGCCGAGGTGACGATCGAGATGCTGCCGGCCGAGGTTGGCGCGATGGTGCCGACGACGCCCTCGGGCTCGGGCGGCGAGCGCCTGATGAGCCTGCCGCTGCGCGATGCGCGCGAGATCTTCGAGCGCGAATACCTGATCGCGCAGATCGCGCGCTTCTCCGGCAATATCTCGCGCACGGCCGAGTTCATCGGCATGGAGCGCTCGGCGCTGCACCGGAAACTGAAGTCGCTCGGCGTCGGTTGAGACGCGTCAGGCGCGTCACGCATGCCCAGTTGCACGCCACGCAGGCGGCATGCATCTAAAGTCGGCATTGCTGCACTTGCGTTGTGGGCGAAGACGACGATCTAATGGAGCATCGGTGTTCCGACGCTGGTGGAATGCGCCCCCGGCCTGAAACGGAACGAATTGGATCGCTGGATTTAATCCGATCGGCGATCCCAACAACAGGGACTACCCATGGCCGCCGAGCGGGCACAGAACCTCCAGGACACTTTCCTCAACCATGTGCGCAAGCAGAAGATCCCGCTGACGATCTTCCTCGTCAACGGCGTCAAGCTGCAGGGCGTTGTCACCTGGTTCGACAATTTCTGCGTGCTGCTGCGCCGCGACGGTCATTCGCAGCTCGTCTACAAGCACGCGATCTCGACCATCATGCCCGGACACCCGGTGCAATTGTTCGAGCCCGAGGAAACGGACAAGAACTGATTTGGCGACAAGCCACAAGGACGACAAGGATCGGGCGGCCACGCGGGTCACAGGCGCGAAGCCGCTCGACGAAATCGAACGCGACATCGCGGCGAATACGCGCGCCTTTGTCGTCGGACCCTATTCGCAGAAGCGCGGCGTCGCGGTCGATGCCAATCTGCGTTCCTTCGCGGCGCGGCTGGACGAGGCCGTCGGCCTTGCGGCCGCGATCGACCTGACGGTCGTCGAGCCGGTGCAGGTGCTGCTGACGGCACTCCGACCCGCGACCTATCTCGGCAAGGGCAAGGTCGAGGAACTGGCCGAGCGCATCAAGCTTGAGGAGATCAGCCTCGTCGTGATGGATTGCGCCCTGTCGCCGGTGCAGCAGCGCAATCTCGAAAAGGCTTTTGGCTGCAAGGTCATCGACCGCACTGGGCTGATCCTCGAAATCTTCGGCCGGCGCGCGCGCACCAAGGAAGGCGCGCTCCAGGTCGAGCTCGCGCATCTCAACTACCAGAAGAGCCGCCTGGTGCGGTCCTGGACCCATCTCGAACGTCAGCGCGGCGGCTTCGGCTTCCTCGGCGGCCCCGGCGAGACCCAGATCGAGGCCGACCGGCGCATCATCCAGGAGCGGATGACCAAGATCGAGCGCGATCTCGACAGCGTGAAGCGCACGCGCTCGCTGCATCGTGCCAGCCGGAAACGCGTGCCTTATCCGATCGTTGCGCTGGTCGGCTACACCAATGCCGGAAAGTCGACGCTGTTCAACCGGCTGACCTCGGCCGAGGTGCTGGCGCAGGACATGCTGTTCGCCACGCTCGACCCCACGGCACGCGCGATCAAGCTGCCGCATGGCGCGCGGATCATGCTCTCCGACACGGTCGGCTTCATCTCCGACCTGCCGACGCAACTCGTCGCCGCCTTCCGCGCCACGCTGGAGGACGCGATCGAGGCCGATGTGCTGCTGCATGTCCGCGACGTCGCCCATGAGGACACGCAGGCGCAGGCCGCCGACGTGCAGGCGATCCTGCGCGATCTCGGGATCAACCCGGACGATGGCCAGCGGGTCATCGAAGTCTGGAACAAGGCCGACCTGCTCGACCCGGCCGAACGCGAGCGCCAGCTCGGCATCGCCACGCTCCGGCCGGACGGATCGCGCCCGGTTCTGGTCTCGGCGCTGACCGGGGAAGGCATCGAACGCCTGACACGCGCGATCGAAGCGCGGATCGCGTCGAGCCGCCCGGTCTACACGCTGGATCTCGTGCCCGGAGACGGCAAGTCGCTCGCCTGGCTGCATGCCAATGGCGAAATCCTCCAGCGCGAGGATGGCGAGGATGGCGGGCTGAAGCTCGTCGTGCGTCTGCCGCTCGAGCGGGAAGGGGCGTTCACGGCGCGTTTTCCCGAGGCTGAGCGGCAGGGATAACAAGCGCGGCAGGCGCTAACGGGCGCTCTTCTCCCGCTGCTTCACCGCCTGCCAAAGCGCCTCCATCTCGTCGAGGCTGGCCTCTTTCGCCGTCCGCCCTTCGGCTTCCAGCGCCTCCTCGATGCCCTTGAAGCGGCGCTCGAACTTGGCGTTGGCGGCGGCGAGGCAGCCTTCCGGGTCGGCATCGACATGGCGGGCGAGATTGGCGACGACGAAGAGCAGGTCGCCGATCTCCTCATGGATCGCGGCCTTGTCGCCGCCGGCAAGCGCCTCGTCGATCTCGGCGGTTTCCTCGCGGATCTTGTCGAGCACGAGGCGGGCATCGTTCCAGTCGAAGCCCACGGTCGAGGCGCGGGCCTGCAGTTTCCAGGCGCGGGTGAGGGCGGGCAGCGTATGCGGCACTCCGGCGAGCACGCCGCGCTCCTCCGTCTGCGGCGGCAGGCCGGCGGCCTCGCGCGCCGCAGCCTTGGCCGCCTTCTCCTGCGCCTTGATCCGGTGCCAGAGCACTTTCACCTCGGCAGGCGAGAGATCACGCGCATCGCCGAAGACATGCGGATGCCGGCGGATCAGCTTGCTCGTGATCGCCTCGACGACGTCGGGGAAGGCGAAGGAACCCTCCTCCTCGGCCATGCGCGCATGGAACGCGACCTGGAGCAGCAGGTCGCCGAGCTCGTCCTTGAGGTCGAGCTTGTCGCCGCGGGCGATGGCGTCGGCGACCTCATAGGCCTCCTCGACGGTATAGGGCGCGACCGAGGCGAAATCCTGCTCCAGGTCCCAGGGACAGCCGGTGCCCGGCGTGCGCAGCGCGGCCATGATCTCGATCAGTCCGGCAATGTCGCGAGAGGGCTTCAACGCTGCATGTCTCCGTGAATTCGGCTACGCTCCTCCCATGATTCAAGCTACCCCGTCCATCGCGATCGACGAGAGCGAGATCGAGGAAAGTTTCGTGCGCGCCTCGGGCCCGGGCGGCCAGCACGTCAACAAGGTGTCGAGCGCGGTGCAGATCCGCTTCGACGCCCGCGGCTCGCCGTCCCTGCCCAACGATGTCGCGATCCGCTTGATGAAGCTCGCCGGCAGCCGGCTGACGCAAGACGGCGTGATCGTCATCGTCGCCCAGGCGCATCGCAGCCAGAAGCGCAATCGCGAGGAGGCGCTGGAGCGCCTGCTGGAGCTGATCCGGGCGGCTGCCGTGCGCCCGCAGGTCCGGCGCGCGACGAAGCCGACCAAGGCCTCGAAGGAACGCCGGCTCGCCTCGAAGGAGAAGCGCTCCGGCGTCAAGGCCGGCCGGCAGAAGCCGGCAAACGATTAGTATGACGGATCAAGGGGATAGGCGAGGGCAGGGTGCCCGCCCCGCCCGAGTACCGCGGCGCATCACACCCGATTACCTCCAGCGCGCGGCGATGCACTATCTCGAACGCTATTCCGCGCCGGCTGCGCAACTGCGCCGGGTGCTGGCGCGCAAGGTCGCCCTGAGCTGCCGCCACCATGGCGAGGACCCGGCTGCGCATGCGGCCGCGCTCGATGATGTCGTCTCGCGTTGCATCACCTCCGGGTTGGTCGACGACCGGCGTTTCGCCGAGGCGAGGGCTGCGACGCTCAGGCGCCGTGGCCGTTCGGCGCGCGCCGTCGCCGCCACGCTCGCCGCGAAGGGCGTGGGCCGCGAACTCGCCGAACAGGCCAGCAGCGTCGGCGACGAGGAGGAATTGGCTGCGGCCCGGAAAGCCGCGCGGCGCAAGCGGCTCGGCCCGTGGTCGCGCGGTGACCGGGCAACGAACCGCCAGAAGGATCTCGCGGCGATGGCGCGAGCCGGCTTCACGATCACGGTCGCCCGTGCCGTGATCGACGGCACGGGCGACGACGAGACGAACGACGGCGCGCTTATCTGATAGAACGATGCGCGCGTCGCCTCAGGTCGGGATGCAACGTTGCCTGGTCGCATCCCACACCCCGTCCTGGCAGGGCACGGTCGCGAAGTCTGTGAGGAGGCCCACGGCCAGCAGCGCGGCAAAAGCGGCCAACGCGATCGCCAAGCCGATGACGGCCAGCCTCACTATGCTCCGCCCCTCTCGCATCAGGCCCCTTGTGCGGGTCGATTCAACAAGGGAGGGGTGAGGGCAACCGCCTGGCTCACTCCAGCTTGACCTGCGCCTCCTTGACGACCTTGCCCCAGCGGTCGACCTCGGCCGTGACGAACTTGCCGAAATCGTCGCCGGAGAGGGTCGGCATCGGCGAGCCGCTCTTCTTCCAGGTGGCCTCGATGGCGGGAGTCTTGAGGGCTTTGCCCACCTCATCGCGCATCCTGGTCACGATCTCCGCGGGCGTGCCCTTGGGCGCCCAGAGAGCGTACCAGGTCGAGACCTCGAAGCCTTCCAGGCCGGCCTCCTTTGCCGTCGGCACGTCAGGCACGGCTTCGGAGCGGGTGGGGGCCGCGACCGCGAGCGCCCGCAGCGTGCCGCTCTGGATCTGAGCGGCCGAGGAACCGAGGCCGTCGAACAGCAGGTCGACCTGACCGGCGATCGTGTCCTGCAGCGCGGGCCCGGCGCCGCGATAGGGCACATGGGTCAGCTTCGTCTTGGTCGAGATCTGGAAGAGCTCGCCGGCGAGATGATGCGTCGTGCCGTTGCCGGCCGAGGCGAAGTTCAGCTTCTCCGGGTTCTTCCTGGCGAAGTCGATCAGCTCCGCCAGCGTCTTGGCCTGGACCTTGCCGGGATGGACGACGATGACCTGGGGCGGCTGGGCGATGACCGCGATCGGGATGAAGTCGGTCTGGATGCTGTAGTCGAGCTTCGGATAGAGCGCCGGCGCGATGGCGTGATGGGCGGCGCCGACAAAGAAGGTGTAGCCGTCGGGCCTGGCCTTCGCGGCGGCCGATGCGCCGACCGTGCCGCCGGCGCCACCGCGGTTTTCGATGATGATGCGCTGGCTGAGCTGCTGGTCGAGCTGGGCGGCGAGCGGCCGTGCGAAGGCATCGGTGCCGCCGCCGGCCGGGAAGGGCACGATGAAGGTGATCGGGCGGGCTGGCCAGGTCTCCGCCAGTGCCGGCGCGGCTGCCAGCAGCGCGAAGGCTGCGGTTGCAAGGATCAGGTCTCGTTTCGTCGTCATTGTCGATGCGTCTCCCTGGGTGCGGTGTTCGTCGGCCCCCGCCTTCGAGGCGGGCGGGGTGCGGAAGAACAGGAAGGGATGTCGATCGAACCGCGATGCGGCTTCATGCCAGACGCGGCCGATACAGCCCGAATGAGCGAAAGCAGCCCCGGCCCGGTTCGGGCCGAGGCAAGGTTGGAACGGAAGGCCGGAGAAGCTCCGGCCTCCGGGCCGGGCTCAGCTGCGATACCAGGCGGCGAGGTTCCAGGTGGTCACCTCCCAGCCCGAAATATCCGCCGTCAGGTTGTTGGCGGCGGCGCCGACGACGGTGCGCGAGATGATCGGCAGAAGCACGTTGGCCTCGCAGAAGATCTCGTTGACCTTGATCAGGAGGGCGGCGCGCTTGGCCGGATCGAGTTCGGTCTGCGCCGCCTTGTAGGCCTTGTCGGCCTCGGGGTCGGTATAGCGCGAGACGTTGCGGCCCAGCCACTTGTTCTCCTTGCTGGCGATTTCCCAGGAGACGCACTGGTTGAGGAAGCGCTCCGGATCGGGCTGTGGCTGCGTCTGGGTATACATCTCCATGTCGACATAGAGCTTGGTGTAGGTGTCGGGATTGGCCACATCCGACGAGAAATAGACCGAGGCCGTGACCGACTTCAGCTCGAGCTCGATACCGGCACGCTGGCAGGCCTGCTTGATGATGGCCTGGGTCTTCTGGCGCGGGGCGTTGATCGAGGTCTGGAAGACATATTTGAGCTTCTTGCCATCCTTTTCGCGGATGCCGTCGGAACCCTTCTTCCAGCCGGCCTCGTCGAGGATCTTGTTGGCCTTGTCGATGCTGAACTCGTATTTGAGCTTGGTCGACTTGAACTGCTTGGGCTCGTTGACGAAGCTCGCCGTAGCGGTGCCGCCGCGGCCATAGATGAACTTCTCGATCGAATCGCGATCGATCAGCAGGTTCAGCGCCGCGCGTACCTTGGGATCGCTCAGGGTCGGGTGCTTGGTCTTCGCGCTGGAACGCTCGCCGTCGACCTCGGTCCACGGATCGGTCGTGTTCAGCGTGATGAACTCCACGTCGCCCGCCGGAACCGCGACCACCTTGCCGCGTCCGCCGGTCTCCATGCGCTTGAGGACCTCGTCCTCGACCTGCAGGTTCCAGGCATAATCGTATTCGCCGGTCTGGAGGACGGCGCGGGCCGCCGAGACCGCATCGCCACCGCCCTTGGCCTCGATCGTGTCGAATTGGGGCTGGTTCTTGACGTGATAGTCGGTATTGCGCTCGCCGGTCAGGATGTCGCCCGGCTTGAATTCGACGAACTTGTAGGGGCCGGTGCCGACCGGCTTCAGGTTGGCCGGAGCCTCGCGCGATTTGGCGCCCTTGTATTCGGCAAAGAGATGCTTCGGGACCATCATCCCGACCACGCCGACGAACGGGTCGGCCCAGAATGGCGTCGGCTCCTTGAAGATCACCTTGATGGTGTGGGCGTCGACCTTCTCGACCTTGATGTCTTTGTAGGAGCCGGTGGTGTAGGCGGCGGTCGCCGGATCGGCGGCATATTCCCAGTTGAAGACGACGTCGTCGGCCGTGAACGGCTTGCCGTCATGCCATTTCACGCCCTGCTTCAGCTTCCAGGTCACGGTCTTGCCGTCGGCGGACAGACCGCCATTGGCCTTGCTCGGGATCTCGGCGGCGAGCTGCGGGAAGAGGTTGCCTTCCTTGTCCCAGCCGGCGAGCGGCTCGTAGAACACGCGGCAGGCGATCTGGTCCTTGGTGCCCGCGGCGAAATGCGGATTGAGCAGCGTCGGGGCCTGCCAGAGCAGGATCTTGAGGGCGCCGCCGCCGCCGGCCTTGGTCGGCTTGTACTTGACCGTGGCGTCCGCCATCGCGACATCGTTCCAGGCGAGGATCTGGCTGGCGATCGGCGCCATGATGCCTACGGCCGCCATCCTCTGCATGAAGGATCGTCGCGACAGCGAACCGTCCTTCACACCCGCGACCAGGCCGCGAATTTCCTCTTCCTTCATGGGGTTTCCTCCACCTTTTCAGCAAAATGGCGCCCGGCATTGAGTGCCGTGTTTTCGTTGGCGCGCCAGCAATGCATGGCCGGGCCCGGGCGTCCAGTCGTCGAATGGACCGAGCATGCCGGCAATGCCGGCAAAGCGTATCGCCGTTCAGCCTGGTGGGTGCAGAGGAGGCGCTGGAGCCGTGCGACAGCGGTTCGGCCCGCTGCCCGCGAGGACGTGGCTGCGGGCAGGCTAGGGTCCGGCAAGGACTGTCGCGAACGCCTCACCGGAACGGGGGCGAGTATTGCAGGCCGCCCTCGGTCCAGAGCGCATTGGGGCCGCGCTGGAGCTTCATGGGCGAGCTCATGCCGAGATTGCGCTCGAAGCTTTCGCCGTAATTGCCGATCGCGGCCACGATCCGCACCGCCCAGTCATTGGTCACGCCGAGGCCTTCGCCGTATTGTCCGTCCTTGCCGAGGAAGCGACGGATTTCAGGATTGGTCGCGGTTTCCGCCAGCTCCCTGACGTTGGCCTTGGTCACGCCGAGCTCCTCGGCATTGATCAGCACGTACAAGGTCCAGCGAACGAGGTTGAACCAGGTATCGTCGCCGCTGCGCACCCAGGGACCGAGCGGCTCCTTCGAGATGACCTCGGGCAGCACGAGATGCTCGCTCGGATCGCGGAACTTGAGCAGATTGGCCGAAAGCGCCGATACGTCGGTCGTGTAGGCGTCGCAGCGCCCGGATTCATAGGCTTTCAGGGCATCCTCCGCCGTACCGAAGGCCGCAACCTCGTATTTCATCTTCGTCCGGCGGAAGTAGTCGGCGAGATTGAGTTCGCTCGTCGTGCCCTGCGCGACACAGATCGAGGCGCCGTCGAGCTTGCTCGCGCTGGTGACGCCGAGCTTCTTCGGCACCATGAAGCCCTGGCCGTCGTAATAGTTCACGCCGGTGAAAGTGACGCCCTGGCCGGTGTTGCGCGCCAATGTCCATGTCGTCGTGCGCGGCAGCACGTCGACCTCGCCGGCTTGCAGGGCGATCAGGCGGTCCTTCGAGGTCAGCGGCACGAAGGCAGCCTTCTCCGTGTCGTTGAAGATCGCGACCGCCAGCGCGCGGCAGATGTCGATATCGAAGCCCTGCCAGCGGCCATTGGCATCCTGGGTGGAGAAGCCGGCGACGCCGGTGCTGGTGCCGCAGATGATCTTGCCGCGGTCGCGGATGGTCTTGAGCGTGTCCGCGTTGGCAGGTGCCACGGCGAGACAGGCTGCCGCGAGGGCGCCCAGTCCGGTCAGAACCGTCTTCATGGTATGTCCCCTTCGTTTTTGTGGTTGAGAAGCTGTCTGCGGGCAAAATTCTCCCTTCACGGCGCGAGCCTCGCGCCGTGTCGTCATTGCGGCCTTACGTTTGCCGCCTGTCAGGCGGCCTTGTTCGCGGGCGCCCGCCCGAGCACCGACAGCAGGCGGCTCAGATCGGCCCAGAGCTCGTCCGGTTCCTCGAGGCCGATGCTGATGCGCAGCAATGGGCCTTTCGCGGTCCAGGCGGTCGCGCTCCGGTCCTGCGCGATCGCCTGCGGCGCGACGAGGCTGCGCGTGCCGCCCCAGGAGGCGCCAATGGCGAAGACGCGCAACGCGCTCAACGCCGCGCTCATGGCCTCGTCGTCGACGGGCTTCAGCACGAGGCTGAAGAGGCCGGAGGAACGCCCCATGTCGCGCTTCCAGTTGGCATGCCCCGGGCAGGAGGGCAGGGCCGGATGCAGCACGCGCTCGACCATGGGATGATCGACGAGCCGGCGGGCGAAATCCTCGGAGACCCTGCCCATATGGGCGACGCGCAGGCCCATGGTCTCGATGCCGCGCAGCGCGAGCTGGCATTCGTCCGGCGAGACCCCGATGCCGAAGCCGCGCAGGATCTCCTTCATCCTCTGGCGCAGCGCGATGTCCTTGACGGTGATGGAGCCGAGCAGGAGGTCGGAATGGCCGCCGACATATTTGGTCAGCGCCTCGCAGGCGAAATCGGCGCCGTGCACCAGCGGTTTGAAGATCAGCGGCGTCGCCCAGGTGTTGTCGCAGCCGACGAGGGCGCCCTTCGCCTTGGCGGCCGCCACGATGGCGGGCACGTCCTGCACCTCCATCGTATTGGAGCCGGGCGACTCGACCCAGACCAGCTTGACGGTTTCGTCGATGAGCTCGGCGATGCCCGCTCCGATCAAGGGATCGTAGAAGCCATGGGCGATGCCGCGCGGCGCCAGATACTCGGTGCAGAAGCTGCGGACCGGCGGATAGGCGTGATCGGGAATCAGCACCTTGTCGCCGGGCATCAGCACGGAGAGCATGACGGTGGTCACA
The DNA here is from genome assembly GCF_001429415.1 of Allobosea sp. Root670. NCBI lineage: Bacteria > Pseudomonadati > Pseudomonadota > Alphaproteobacteria > Hyphomicrobiales > Alloboseaceae > Allobosea > Allobosea sp. Root670. Next base: position 335,604 of record NZ_LMJU01000015.1, read on the forward strand.
GCCGCCTGCCCGGATGGCACGAGCACGGTGCGCACGCCGTCGTGCAGGGCCGTCAACTGCGCTTCCAGCGTACGGGTCGTCGGGGTGCCGTGCAGGCCATAGGTATAGCCGTCGAAGCCGCGATATTTACGGGCCATGAAGCTCGCGCCGTCCGGGTAGACGATGGTCGAGGCGCGGTGCGTCGGCACGGCAAGCGAGGCATAGCCCTCCTCGTCGACGGCCGGGTGATGAACGCAAAGTGTCTGGTCGTGCATGGTCGTATTCCCTTGTCGGGCTGATACTCAAAGCTTTGAAAACAGGCCGCAATCGGCCCCAGGGCATCGCATGATGCCGGGATGTTATGGGGTGGGGACGTCGTCCTGCAGGGCGCGCCGGGCGACCTCGTGCATCCAGTCAATCGCGGTGGGCAGGATGGCGTCGTTGAAGTCGTAGCGGGCGTTGTGAAGCTCGCCATCCGGTCCCGCCGGGCCGTTGCCGATCCAGACATAGGCGCCGAGCTTGTCCTTGATCAGGAAGGAGAAATCGTCGCCGGTGGTGCTGGGGCGAAGCTCGGTGCGGACCTTCGCGCCGATCGCCTCGCCGGCCGCGACCGCGAGCTTCACCTCAGCCGGGGTGTTGATGATCGACCTGCCGGTCGAGAGGATCTCGACATCGGCGCGCATGCCGTAGGCTTCGCAGGTGCCGGCGATCAGGCTTTCCATGCGCCTGATGACGGCCTCGCGCACCTCCTGCCGATAGGTGCGCAACGTGCCGACGAGCGTGACGCTCTCCGGGATCTGGTTGCTGACGACGCCGCCCTGGATCTGGCCGATCGAGAGCACGACGGCATCGCAGGGGTCGACATTGCGCGAGATGATGGTGTGAAGACCCATGATCAGATGCGCCGAGGCCAGGATCGGGTCCCGTGTCTGGTGCGGGATCGCGGCGTGGCCGGCGAGCCCGTGCAGCGTCACCTGCCAGCGCCCGCCCGCCGCCATCACCGGCCCGTCATGGACGGCGACGGTACCGGCCTCGAGGCCCGGCCAGTTATGGAAGGCGAAGACGCGCTCCATCGGGAAGCGCTCGAACAGCCCGTCGGCGATCATCGCCCTGGCGCCGGCGCCGTTCTCCTCCGCCGGCTGGAAGATGAACTGGATCGTGCCTTTCCAGTCGGGGTCGGCTGCGAGCATCGCGGCCGCGCCCAGCAGGGCGACCGCGTGGCCGTCATGGCCGCAGGCATGCATCGCGCCCGGATTCAGCGAGGCATAGGGCACGTCATTGCGCTCCGCGATCGGCAAGGCATCGATATCGCCACGCAGGCCGACCGACCGGTTGGAGCCCGGCCGTGACAGCGTCGCCACGATACCGGCGCCGCCGATGCCGGCCTCGAAGGGGATGCCCAATTCGCGCAGGCGGTCCTGGAGGAAGGCAGAGGTTTTCGTCTCCTGCTCCGAGAGCTCGGGATGAGCGTGGAGATGGCGGCGCCATTCGGTCAGCCGCGGAAGAAGTGTCGTATCCATGATCGATCCGTCTGCAGGAATCAGCGTTTCGCGGAGAGCAGCAGGTGCTCCTCCAGCCGCCTGACGAGCCAGGCGAGCACGAGGGCGATGGCGAGGAAGATCGCGCCGACGACGACCATCGGCTCGGTGTAGCGGAAGGTGTCGGAGGCGATGTCGAGGGCGGCGCCGAAGGCTTCGTAGACGGCGATGGCGGCGAGGTAGGGCGTCGATTTGAAGATGCCGATGAAGTAGTTGCCCATCGGGGCCGCGATATTGCGCAGCATCTGCGGCGCGATCACCAGGATGACGGTCTGCAACCGCTTCAGGCCGAGCGCGCGCGCCGCCTCGAACTGGCCCGGCTTCACGCCGTCGATGCCGGCCTTGAAGACCTCGGCGAGATAGCCGCTGTAATAGATGCTGATCGCGATGACGCCGATGGCCAGGGCCGGCAGCTTGATGCCGTAGGAGGGCAGCACGAAGTAGAAGAAGTAGAGCTGCACGAGCAGCGGCGTCGAGCGGATGAAGTCGATCAGGAAGCGCATCGCGTAGCGCATCACGCGGTTGCTGCGCCGCGCGATCTCCAGACCGAAGCCGAGCAGCGACGCCCCGATGCAGCTCAGCAGCGCGACCAGGATCGAGGTCCAGAGCGCGCCGGCGATCTTCGGCACGAGCGAGAGGGCAAAGCCCGCGTCAAACAGCATGGTCGAGCTTCCGTCCGGCGCCGACCTTGCGCTCGACCCAGCGGCCGATGATCGTCGCGGGGTAGCACAGGATGAAATAGGCCACGAGCAGCGCGAAATAGACCTTCGGCGGATCGTAGAAGAGCTGCGAGATCTCCTTGGCGCGGAAGGTCATGTCGGTCAGCGTCACCAGCGAGACCAGTGCCGTGCCCTTCACCAGCTGGATGAACTGGTTGATGAAGGTCGGCACCATCGCGAGCAGCGCCTGCGGCAGTTCGATCAGCATCAGGATCTGCCAGCCGCGCAGGCCGAGCGAGCGCCCGGCCTCGCTCTGGCCCTTGTCGACCGACTGCAGGGCGCCGCGCACGGCCTGGCTGCCATAGGCGCCGATATGCAGGCCGAGCACCATCGAGCCGACGGTGATCCCCGAGAGCCGCAGGCCGAAGGAGGGCAGCGTGTAATAGAAGCCGTAGAGCAGGATGACGACCGAGGTCGAACGCCAGAACTCGATCACCGTCGTGATCGCGCCATAGGCGAGGCCACGCCAGCTATGCTGGGCGATGCCGGCGGCGAAGGCGAAGGGCACGGCATAGAGCATGCCGAGCACCGTCACCGTCAGCGTGACGTTCAGCCCCTGGAAGATGCCCGAGAGGACTTCGAGAAAGCTCATGGCGCTGCCTGCGCCGCTCAGCCGTTGCCGGCGCAGATCTGCGCCGTGGTGACCTGGCCGGCATCCTCGTCGGCGGTGAAGTTGTATTTCTCCATGATCGGCTTGAGGCCGCCGCTGGCGCGCAGCTTGGCGAGTTCGGTATTGTAGGCGTCGCGAAGCTTGGCGCTGCCCTTCGGGAAGACCGTGCCGGTATAGAGCTTGGCCGGCTGGCCGTTCGGCTTGATCAGGCCCTTGAACGGCACGGCGCGCTCGATGCCCTCGACTTTCTGCTCGTCGATCACGCCGATCGCGCTGGGAACCGACAGGGTCGTGACATCGGCACGATCGGCGAGGATGGCGCTGACGGCGGCCTCGTTGTTCGGGAACAGCGAGATCTGCGATTCCGGCACGCCGGCGGCGATGGCATTCTTGGTATTCTCGGAGCCGCGGCCGCCGGCGAGACGCACCTTCGGGTTCTTGGCGATGTCCTCGTAGGAATGCAGCTTGAGCGGGTTGCCCTTCTTGACCAGCAGGCTGTCGCCCACCGCGACATCCGGCTCGCTGAACAGCACCTGTTCGCAGCGCGGCGGGGTGATCGCGACGCCGGACGCGATGATGTCGAAGCGGCCGGCGAGCAGGCCCGGGATCATCGCCCCGAAATCGGAGACGACGAACTCGAAATCCTTGACGCCGAGCGGCGCGAAGACCGCGCGGATCACGTCGGGATGGATGCCGACGACCTTGCTGTCCTTGTCGCGATAGGCCCAGGGCGTGCGGTTATGGATGCCGACGACGAGTTTCTTGCCAGCCCATTCGGAGGATTGGGCCTGTGCCTGCGAGGTGCCCGGTCCCGCGAAGCCGGAAAGCACCGTGAGCGCACCGGCGAGGAGGAGGGGAAGATGGCGGCGCGAGGTGGCGGTCATGGCGGTCTCCGGTCGGGAACGATGGGGCTGCGCAGTGGAGGATCTGGCTGAGGAAGAGCCTGGTGCGTTCATGCGGGGAGGCCGTGCCTCAGCGCACGCATCGTCGCCTGCAGGCCCGGCAGCCCGCTTCATGGTCGAATTCATCGTTGTCCCTCGCAATCGCGTCTCAGGCGCGTTTCCGGGAAAGGATAGCCGGGGAGGGCCGCCTTACAATTTGTGCCGAGGCATGGCTCGATGCCGGGATGTTATGATCTCAGCGCGCTTCCATGAGGCAGCCGATGAAGTCGCGCACGAGCTCGGATTTCGGCCGATCCGGCGGCAGGATCAGGAAGCTGCGGCTCTGCACGGGCGGTTCGAACGGCCGCAGCACGATCTGGCTCTGGTCATGGCCGGCGATGGCATAGGGGCTGACCAGCCCCACGCCCACCCCCTCCGTCACCAGCGCGCAGACGGTCGCGGCGTAGATCGTCTCGACCACGACGCGGGGCGGCGCGGCGCCGGCCTCGGACATGATCATGTCGAAGCGCTGCCGGGCGCGATCCTCCGGGACATAGGCGACGAAATCGACGCCGGAGAGATCATGTGGGCCGATCGTCTCGCGCTCGGCGAGGGGATGGCCGAGCGGGATGGCACAGAGCGCGCGCGGCTGGACGAAAGCCTGGTGGACGACCCCGGTCACGTCGATCTCATCGGCGGCGAGGCCGATATCGAAGATGCCGGCCGCCACGCCGTCCCGGACGTCGCGCGACGGCAACACCATCAGCGTGACGGTCGCGTCCGGCCGCAGCGTGCGGAAGCGCCGCACGGCGCCGGGGATGATCGAGGAGCTCAGCGCCGACAGCGTGGCGACGCGCAATTGCCCCGCCCCATAGTCGCGGATCCGGGCGGCGCTCGCACGCAGCCGGTCCATGCCGCGGAAATTGGCCTCGACCTCCGCAAAGAAGGTCCGTCCTTCCGGCGTCGGTACGACGCGATTGCGCACCCGGTCGAACAAGGCGAAGCCTAGCGATCGTTCGAGATCGGCGACCAGGCGACTGACGCCGGGCTGGGTGACGCCGAGAATCTCTGCCGCCCGCGAGACGGTTCCCGCTTTCATGACCGCGGCGAAGACTTCGATCTGACGGCTGTTCAATGTCGTCCTGCCCGGTCGATCCAGAGAAAGGCGACGCTAGCGCATTTCGTCTCGCGGGGCGCAGTCCTATTCGCTCGCGTCGCGCCGTGTCCGCCTCAGGGCAGGTGTTCCAATCCCCGATCGCTGCACCGGGCGTCCTCGACGATCGTTCGAAGATCATCTCTGTCCTTGCTCCAGCGCAAAGACGCTTCCGGCCGGGCCGCTACATCTCCCTCGACCAAAAGGGGGCACATCATGACTCTGTCCGAAGCAACGCGAAACAAAGCGATATTGGCCGTTCTGATTCTGGCCGGGGTCGCTGCGGCGATTGCCGGCGCCGCATTCGGCTCCGGCATCTTCCAGGCCATCCTGTTTTCGGTCTTCGCCCTGTCGGCGGTGATCTTGTCGACGTTCCTGATCGTCGCCCTGAACTAGGCATCCGCATGAAGAGGCCGCACCGTCCCGGCCGGCCGCATGAAACCGCGCCCGCCATGGCGGAGCGGGCGATCATGGTTTGGCAGCTTGCAGGGTTTCTCTCGCGCCGCGAGCGCCTGGAACGACGCCATCGGTTCGGCGGCGTGCTGGCGGAAGGGGTGGGATTCGAACCCACGGTGGGCTTGCACCCACGGCGGTTTTCAAGACCGCTGCCTTAAACCACTCGGCCACCCTTCCGTGCGGCCGTTCAATGCCGCCCGGTGAAAGGATTTGCAAGTGGAAGATGGGGGCGAACGATTCGAGGGATGATACCCTGGAAGGCCGGCGGATGCGGGCTGCCCGGCCCTCGGACCGCTCGGTTCCATGCGAGATCCGGACTGGCTCCCGAGCGTGTCCTGTCGGTCACGCTGCACAGAAAAATGGCGGCGGCGATCGCCTCGGGTTGACATGCGTCACTTTTCGAACGTTTCTGTGGCCGTCCGACGGCGCAGGGATGGCCTGTTCAGCGATCCGCTTTCCAGCGGATTTTAGCGGCTTAACGATCCCTTAATGGAATTGGCCGAAAACTCGGCTCCGCTGCCTATGGCGGCGAGCCGACAGAATGTTTTTGGCGCAGAAAGCGGAATTGGCGGAATGACTCGAGACGCTCGCTTTTCGGCCCGGGAGACCGCTTCCACGATGTCCGGACCGACGCCAGCGTTTTCTTCCATGCCGACCGTCGCCCGTGTGGGCTGTGTCATCCTCGCCGGCTTGTTCGCCGCAAACTGCGCCGGCAACCAGACGGCCGGGCGCCGCTCCAAGGAGATCGGCGCCTTTTCGCACGCGAAATACGGTACGGCCAGTCCGCGCGTGGTCGCCGAAGGCGAAGATGTGCCGAAGGGCGGCGGACGCCAGCTCGTCGGCAAGGCCTATTCGGTCGCCGGCAAGCGCTACACGCCCTTCCAGAAACCGGTGGGTTATTCGCAGATCGGTACCGCCTCCTGGTATGGTGAGGCGTTCCATGGCCGTCGCACCGCCAATGGCGAGGTCTATGACCGTTTCAGCGTCTCGGCCGCGCATCCGACCATGCCGCTGCCGGCCTATGCCCGCGTCACCAATCTGATGAACAATCGTTCGATCATCGTGCGCGTCAATGATCGCGGCCCCTTTCATGGCGGCCGGATGATGGACGTCTCCCAGAAGACCGCCGACGCGCTCGCTTTCCGCCATCTCGGCACGGCGCGGATCAAGATGGAATATCTGGGCCAGGCCTCGCTCGCCGGCTCCGACGACAAGCTTCTCCTGGCGACGCTGCGCACCGATGGCTCGCCCGCGCCGATCCCGGGCACCAGCGCACGGACGATGGTCGCGAGCGCCGATCCTGTGACTACCACGCGCACCCGCAGCGTCGATCTCGACGCGCAGCCGGCCGCCGAGCCCGAGCCGGCCCCTGCCGCCCTGCCGCCCGTCGTGCAGGCCTATGCTCCGCAGCAGCCGCGGACGATCACGCCCTCGACGCCGGTCGTCGCGACCCTGGCCTCGGCCGTCTCCACGCCGGTCGACGAAGCGCCTCTGCGCGCCGCGCCGCTGCCGCCCAGCCGGCCGTTCGATCTCGACACCATTGCCAACGCGGCAAGGCCCGTTGTGGTTCCGGCCGCCCTGCGCGCCACCTTGCCGCCGACGCGAGCCAGCGTGGCGAGCCTGTTCGCTGCGCCGGAGAAGGGCGCGGGCGAGCGCCTCGCCAAGACCCATCCGCTCAACAGGCTCGCGCCGCAGACCCTGCAGCCGCTCGCGCGGAACTGATCCCCAGCTTGACCTGATGGCGGGCGCTCTGCTTCACATCGAGGCATGAGCGCCTTTTGCCGTCAGTCAGGGATTGCCGCATCGCTCCGGATGGCCAGCCGGTTCGCTGCCGGCCTTGTTCTGGCCTTGGGACTGCTCTCGTCAGGCCCTGCCGCCTTGGCCCAGAACTTCCAGTCGCAGGCGCCCTTTGCCGTCCTGCTCGATTCGGATACCGGCGCGGTGCTCTACGAGAAGGCGGCCGACGAACTGATGGTGCCGGCGAGCATGGCCAAGCTCGCGACGGTGCTCGTCGCCTTCCAGGAGCTCAGCGCCGGCCGGCTCTCGCTCGACAGCGAGATCGGCATTTCCGAGAACGCCTGGCGCAAGGGCGGCGCTCCGTCCGGCGGCTCGGCGATGTTCGCCATCATCAACAGCCGGATCAAGCTCTCCGACATCCTGCAGGGCATCATCGTCCAGTCCGGCAACGATGCCTCGATCGCGCTCGCCGAAGCCATTGCCGGCGACGAGGCGACCTTCGCCCGGATCATGACCGAGCGGGTGAGGGGGCTCGGCCTGACGAAATCCGTCTTCCGCAATGCCACCGGCATGCCCGACCCGCAGCAGCGGGTGACGGCGCGCGAGCTCGCTTTGCTCGCCGACCACGTCATCAAGACCTATCCCGAGCTCTACAGGATCTTCGGCCAGCGCGAGTTCACCTGGAACAAGATCCGCCAGCAGAACCGCAACCCGCTGCTGGCGATGGATATCGGCGCGGATGGGCTGAAGACCGGCAATATCGATGAATCCGGTTTCGGCCTCGTCGGCTCCGCCGTGCAGAACGGCCAGCGATTGATCGTGGTGGTGAACGGCCTCAAGACGGGGCGCGACCGGGCCACGGAAGCGCGCAAGCTGCTCGAATGGGGGTTCCGCGCCTTCGAGCGGCGCGAGATCTTCGCCGCCGGCGAGACGGTGGGCGAGGCCAGCGTCTATGGCGGCGCTAAGGGCCGGGTCGCGCTTCGGAGCAAGGGTGCGGTCAGCCTGCTGCTGCCGCGGGGCGGCACGGAGCGGCTCGCGGCCCGGATCGTCTATCGCGGCCCGCTTGCCGTGCCCGTCCAGGAAGGGGCGGAGGTGGCGCGGCTCGTGGTGACACGCGGCGACATCAAGACGCTGGACATTCCGCTCTACGCGGCCGAGAGCGTGCAGGCCGGCACCTTGCAGAGCCGGGCGCTGGATGCGTTGTTCGAGGCCACGACCGGCTGGGTTCGCAAGGCGCTGAGCCGGAGCTGAGCAGGCCGTCATGGGCAAGGGACATTTCATCACGCTCGAAGGCGGGGAGGGCGCCGGCAAATCGACGCTGGCGCGCGCGCTGAGCGAACGCCTCGACGCCGCCGGCGTCACAGCACGGACGACGCGCGAGCCCGGTGGCTCGCCTAAGGCCGAGGCCATCCGCGAGATGATCCTGGCGGGGCAGGCGCGGGATTACGGTTCCTTCGCCGAGGCGCTGCTCTTCTCGGCCGCCCGGATCGACCATATCGACAGCCTGATCCGGCCGGCGCTGGACCGCGGCGAATGGGTGATCTGCGACCGCTTCATCGATTCGACGCGTGTCTATCAGGGCGTGCTCGGCAAGCTCGACAAGGCCGTGCTGGCCGAACTGGAGGCCGTGACGATCTCCGGCCTGATGCCGGAATTGACGCTGATCCTCGATCTCGATCCCGAGATCGGCCTCGCACGCGCCGCGAAACGCCGCCGTCCAGGCGAGGCGGTCGATCGCTTCGAGGGCGAGACGCTGGCCTTCCACCGCAATCTGCGCCAAGCCTATCTGGATATCGCGAGCGCCGAACCACAGCGCTGCGCCGTGCTCGATGCGACGCTGCCGCCCGAAGCGCTTGCCGAAGCTGCGTGGCATATCCTGCGCGAGCGCCTGCCTATCGACCCGGACACCTGATGCTAGCGACCAGCGACGAACCCGACCGGCTGCCGAGCGCGCCGCATCCACGCGAGACGCTTGGCCTGATCGGCCATGCAGCGCGTGAGCGCACCTTCCTCGACGCGCTCGCATCCGGCCGCATGCACCATGCCTGGCTGCTCGGTGGGCCGGAGGGCATCGGCAAGGCGAGCTTCGCCTATCGCGCCGCGCGTTTCCTGCTCGCGTCTGGCGATCCGCAGGCGAGGGCTGCCAGCAGTGCCGATCTCTCGATGCCCGAGCACGACCCGGTGACGCGGCGGGTGATGGCGCAGTCCCATCCCGACCTGCATGTGCTGCGCCGCATTCCGAAGCCGGATGGCAAGAGCTACACCAGCAACATTCCGGTCGATTCGATCCGACGCGTGATCGACCGCTTCGGGTCGAGCGCGGCCGAGGGAGGCTGGCGCGTCTGCATCGTCGACTCGGCCGAGGATATGGAGCGCTCTGCCGCCAACGCCCTGCTGAAGCTGCTCGAGGAGCCGCCGCCGCGGGCGCTGTTCCTGATCGTCGCTCATGCGCCCGGACGCATGCTGCCGACGATCCGTTCGCGCTGCCGTCTGCTGACCTTCGACCCGCTTGCGGAAGCCGATGTTGCGGAAGCCGGCCGGCTGGCGCTGGAACGCATGGAGATGCCCTTCGACAGTTCGGCGCTCCGCCGCGCCGCGAGCCTGTCCGAGGGCTCGGTGCGGCGCGCGCTGACCTATGTCGATCCCGAGACGCTGGCGCTGGTCGAGGCGGTGAGGGCGCGGCTCGATGCCCTGCCGCAGATCGACCTCACCGCCCTGATGGCGCTGGCCGAGGATGTCGCCGGCAAGGCGGGCGAGCGCGATTTCGCGGTGATGATCGAGACCATACAGGGCTGGATCTCGGACCATCTCCACGCGCATGCTGCGGCGCAACCGGCGCGCCTTGCACCGCTGGCGGAGGTATGGGAAAAGCTTGGCCAGCAGGCGCGCGAGGTCGAGACCTATAATCTCGACCGCCGTCCGCTCGTGATGACCCTGTTTCATGATCTGTCGTCTGCGGTGTCCCGCTCGCGCGCAGCGTGAAGCGAAGCTTTCGGACAGACGATGGCCACGGCCCCGAAATTCTATCTGACGACCGCGATCCATTACACCAATGGCCCGCCGCATATCGGCCACGCCTATGAGATGGTGGCGTCGGACGCGATCGCGCGCTTCAAGCGGCTCGACGGCTACGACGTCTTCGCCATGACCGGCACCGACGAGCACGGCCAGAAGGTGCAACGCACGGCGGCCCAGAACGGCCTCTCGCCGAAGGAATTCGTCGACAAGATCGCGGCGCGCTTCGAGGAGATGGAGCAGCGTCTCGGCTGTTCCTTCGATCGCTTCATCCGCACCACCGATGCCGACCATCTGCCCTCGACCCAGGAACTCTGGCGGCGGATGGAGGCCAATGGCGACATCTATCTCGCCAAATATGCCGGCTGGTACTCGGTGCGCGACGAGGCCTTCTACGGCGAGGAGGAGACCACCCTCCAGCCCGACGGCACGCGCCTGGGCGGGCAGGGCACTCCGGTCGAGTGGGTCGAGGAGGAGAGCTATTTCTTCCGCCTCAAGTCCTATCAGGATCGGCTCCTGAAGCTCTACGAGGACGTGCCGGACTTCATCTCGCCGGAGACGCGCAGGAACGAGGTCGTCTCCTTCGTGAAGGGCGGGCTCGAGGACCTCTCGATCAGCCGCACGACCTTCGACTGGGGCTTAGCCGTGCCGGGCGACCCGAAGCACGTCATGTATGTCTGGGTCGACGCGCTCAACAACTATGTCACCGGGACGGGCTTCCCCGATCCGGCGAGCCCGCGCGCGCATTACTGGCCGGCTGATGTCCATATCATCGGCAAGGACATCGTGCGCTTCCACGCGGTCTACTGGCCGGCTTTCCTGATGTCGGCGGGGCTGCCGCTGCCGAAGCGAGTCTTCGGCCACGGCTTCCTGCTGAACAAGGGCACGAAGATGTCGAAGTCGCTCGGCAACGTGGTCGATCCGTTCGCCCTCGCCGAGGCCTATGGCGTCGACCAGTTGCGCTATTTCTTCCTGCGCGAAGTGTCGTTCGGCCAGGACGGCAATTACAGCCACGACGCCATCGTCGGGCGGATCAATGCCGATCTTGCCAATGATCTCGGCAATCTGGCGCAGCGCTCGCTGTCGATGATCGCCAAGAACTGCGAGGGCAGGGTGCCGCCGCGCGGGACGCTGAACGAGGCCGACGAAGCCATGCTCGCCATGGCCGATGCGGCGCTCGCGAAGGCGCGCGAGGCGATGAAGGATTTCGCCCTTCACACCGTGCTGGCCGATCTCTGGGCCGTCGTTGCCGAGGCGAACCGCTATTTCGCCAATAACGAGCCCTGGCGCCTGACCAAGACCGACCCGGCCCGCCGTGACACGATCCTGTATGTCACGATCGAGGTGCTGCGCGAGGTCGCGATCCTGGTGCAGCCGGTGATGCCGGTGGCTGCAGGCAAGCTGCTCGACCTGTTGGGCGTCGCTCAGGAGGACCGCAGCTTCGCGGCGCTCGGCGCGGAGCACCGGCTCGTCAGCGGCGCGGCCCTGCCGGCGCCGAGCGCGATCTTCCCGCGCTATGTCGAGCCCGAGGACGGCCAGGCCGCGTGATGCTGATCGATACGCATTGCCACCTCGACTTCCCGGACTTCGCCGAGGAGCTGCCGGCCTATGTCGCGCGGGCCGAGGAAGCCGGCGTCGGCCGGATGGTGACGATCTCGACGCGGGTCGCGCGCTACGCTGATTACGCCGCGCTGGCGGAGCGCTTTCCGTCGGTGTGGTTTTCGGTCGGCACGCATCCGCATCAGGCGCATGAGGAGCTCGACGTCACGGCCGAGCGCCTCGTCGAACTGTCGCGCCATCCGCGCTGCGTCGCCATCGGCGAGGCCGGGCTCGACTACCACTACGATTCGAGTCCGCGCGACGCACAGGCTCAAGGGTTGCGCACGCATACCGCCGCGGCGCGGATCACGCAGCTGCCGCTCGTCATCCATTCCCGCGAGGCCGATGACGATATGATCGCGATCCTGCGGGAGGAAATGGGGAAGGGCGCCTTCCCTGCCATCCTGCACTGCTTCACGGCCGGCGAAGCGCTGGCGATGGCCGGCGTCGAGCTCGGATTGTACGTTTCGTTCTCCGGAATCCTGACCTTCAAGACCTCGGAGAACCTGCGCCGCATCGCCCGGATGGTCCCGCGCGAGCGCCTGCTGGTCGAGACGGATGCGCCCTATCTGGCGCCCGTGCCGTTCAGGGGCAAGCGCAACCAGCCGGCCTATGTCGTTGAAACAGCGAAGGTTCTTGGCGAAACGATCGGTGTGTCCTTCGACGAGATCGCCCGGATCACGACCGAGAACGCGCGGCGCTGCTACTGGAAGATGGACCACGCCGCGCCGGTCGCGCAGGTGGCTTGATCCGGCGCCATGACGCTCACCGTCACCATCCTCGGCTGCGGATCGTCAGGCGGCGTGCCGCGGCCGGGCTCCGGCTGGGGCGCCTGCGATCCCGCCGAGCCGAAGAACCGGCGCCGCCGCTGCTCGATCCTGGTCGAGCGCATCGGCCCTGACGGCACGACGCGGGTCCTGGTCGATACCTCGCCGGATCTGCGCGAGCAGCTGCTCTCGGCCGAGGTCCCGGCGCTGGACGGCGTGCTGATGACGCATGACCATGCCGACCATACCCACGGCATCGACGATCTGCGCGCGCTCGTCCTGCATATGCGCCAGCGCATCCGGATCCATGCCGACAAGACGACGCAAGCCTCGCTGCATTCGCGCTTCGGCTATCTCTTTGAGACGCCGCCCGGCAGCTATTATCCGCCGATCCTCGATCTCGACGAGATCAGCGCCGGCCGGCCGCAGACCATCGACGGCGCCGGCGGGCCGATCACGGCGCTGCCGTTCCGGGTCGAGCACGGGCCGAACTACGAGGCGCTGGGCTTCCGCTTCGGCGATCTCGCTTACCTGCCGGATGTCAATCTGATCCCGGCGGCGGCCATGGATGCGATGGCCGATCTCGACGTGCTGATCCTCGACTGCCTGCGCGAGACGCCGCATCCCAGTCATTTCCATCTGGCGCAGTCGCTCGAAGCGATCGCGCGATTGAAGCCGCGCCGCGCGATCCTGACCAACCTTCATGTCGATCTCGATTATGCCAGCCTGAGCAAGCGCGTGGACGGTATTGCAGAGGTGGCGTTCGACGGGATGACGATTTTGCTCCCAGCGTGAGCTGCCAGCGTTCCGGGCCGCGCTCCCATCAATATTAGTTCCATAATATACCTTATGCGAATCAGTGCTGGACGGATTTCGGCCCTCTTCCTTCGCTCCTGGGACTGACATCAGGACCGGCAGCCACGACGCTGCGGCTGCCGTTCTCTCTGTACCCGGCCATGCCTGACCTATCGACCGTCACGCCCTCTCAAGGCCTGTTCGGATCGAAATGCTTGGTCAGCTTGTGGCCGTAGCCGCCATAGTCGCGCTGGAGTGTTTCAGAGCCGGCGGCAAAGGCCGTGACCTGCTGCGGGAAGCGCGTCTCGAACATGAAGGCCAGCGTGCCCTCCAGCTTGTGCGGTTTCAGTTCGACATTGCTGGCCTTCTCGAAAGCATCCATGTCCGGCCCGTGCGGCAGCATGCTGTTATGCAGCGAGATGCCGCCGGGCACGAAGCCGCCGCCGGTCTTGGCGTCGTAGACGCCGTAGACCAACCCCATGAACTCGCTCATCACGTTCATATGGTACCAGGGCGGCCGGAAGGTGTTTTCGGCCACCAGCCAGCGATCCGAGAAGATGACGAAGTCGATATTGGCGGTGCCGGGCGTCTCCGACGGCGAAGTCAGCACCGTAAAGATCGACGGATCGGCATGGTCGTAGAGGACCGGCCCGACCGGCGAAAAGCGCCTGAGATCATACTTGTACGGGGCGTAGTTGCCATGCCAGGCGACGACGTCGAGCGGTGAATGTTCGATGTCGGCAGCCCAGAGATTGCCGCCCCATTTCACATACATTTTGGAGGGCGCATCGCGGTCCTCATAGGCGGCGACGGGGGTGAGGAAATCACGGGGATTGGCGAGGCAGTTGGCGCCGATCGGCCCGCGCTCCGGCAAGGTGAAGGCGCCGCCATAGTTCTCGCAGATATAGCCGCGAGCCGGCCCGCCCCGGAGTTCGACGCGGATCTTCACGCCGCGCGGGATCACCGCGATCTCGCCGGGCTCGATGTCGATGATGCCGAATTCGGTCCAGAGTCGTAGAGCGCCCTGTTGCGGCACGAACAGCATCTCGCCATCGGCATTGTAGAAATACGCGTCCACCATCGAGCGCGTGATCAGGTAGACATGCGCGCCCATGCCGCCCAGGCTGCCGGCGTCGCCGGCGGTCGTCATGCTGCGGATGCCCTCGATGAAGGAGATCGGCTCCGACGGGATCGGGATCGGGCTCCAGCGCAAGGGCGCGATCGGCATGTCGACCTCGCGGGCCGGCGCCGTGCGCCAGAAGCCGGCATCGACCTTCCGGAATTCGTTCCAATGCGCCACCGTCGGCCGGATGCGATAGAGCCAGGAACGCTCGTTGGTGGTGCGCGGTGCGGTGAAGGGCGAGCCGGAGAGCTGTTCGGCATAGAGCCCATAGGCGCATTTCTGCGGCGAGTTGCGCCCGAGCGGCAGGGCGCCCGGCAGCGACTCGGTCTCGAAGCCATTGCCGAAGCCGGACATGTAGCCCGCCTGGATCGCGCTCGGGGCCTTTGAGCCGCCGGCATGGGCCGGGTTCTGAACGGTCATGGGGTGCCCTCTCCTCGCGACGGCCTTCGCTTAAGATGGTTGCTTTGGTAACTGTCGATTTTGTAACTAACAAGGCATGCCGAAACTCGCGCTCGAGCACTTCCTGCCCTATCGCCTGAACCGCCTGAGCTCGGCGGTCTCGCAGCAGTTCCGGGCGGTCTACGGCCCGCATCACGACCTGACCGTGCCGGAATGGCGGGTGCTCGCCACCCTCGCCCAGTTCGGGACGATCACGGCGAAGGCCATTGGCCGGCATTCCTCGATGCACAAGACCAAGGTCAGCCGGGCCGTGCGGGCGCTGGAGGAGCGGCGCTGGCTGGTCCGGCGCGAGAACGCGCAGGACAGGCGCGAGGAAAGCCTATCCCTGACGGCGCCCGGGCTGCACGCCTATCGCGAGATCGTGCCGCGCGCGCTGGCTTTCGAGGCCTCCATCCTCACTGCGCTCGGCCCCCATGCCGAGCCCTTGCTGGAAGCGCTCGCGCTGATGGAGGCGCGTTTCCCTGTCGAGTGAGGCACCTCTCCACGCTCTGGCGACAGAGCACGGGCGAGAACTCTCAGCCGGCCGTTTCAGTCGACCAGGCCGCGCTCCAGCGCCATGTCGATACAGCCATGGATATGGCCGTGCAGCAGCCGCTGAGCCTCGGCTGCATCGCGGCGCAGGGCGCAATCGAGCAGGGCCTTGTGATCCTCGGTCGAGGTCGGTCCCCAGAAGACGAAGAAGACCATCTGATAGCGCAGGTAGCGGTCATAGATACCGGCATGGAGATCAAGCAGCGCCTTGGAGCCGCAAGCCGAGACCAGCGCCTGATGGAATTCGAAATCGTAGCGTTTCCAGGCTTGCGTGCCCGACTCGTCGCCGGCGAGCAGGCGCTGCTCCATCCGGGCAAGCTTGTGATGGGCGGCGACGATGCGCCCTTCCCACTCGACATCCCCGGCCTGGAAGGACTGCGCCAGGGCGTTGCTCTCGATCAGCAGGCGCAGATCCGCCAGTTCCTTGAGGTCCGTCACCGAGCAGGGTGAGACCTGGAAGCCGCGCTGGCCTTCCGCGACCACGAGGCCCTGCGGCGCCAACCGGTTCAGGATCTCGCGCAGCGTGCTGATGCCGACGCCATAGACCGATTTCAATCGATCGAGCGGCAGGCGCTGCCCGGGCTGGAGTACGCCGAACACGATGTCGTGCCGGATGCGCTCATAGGCCTGCTCGCCGGTCGACAGCGCCGGGATGTCATCGCTGCCGAGATCGAATGCCGCGTCCGTCATGGTGCTCCGTACCGCCTCGCCGCCTTCCTGCCAGCCGCCGCTGCGGCTTGCAAGCGCGTGGACAGCAGTTTCATAAATCAACTGATGATCGATGAATTATCAGTTGATCTCTGTTTCGTCTTGTATCACGTTTCGCTCAGGAAACGCGAGCGAGGCCAGAGAACCTCGCCCTGGGAGATCGTCATGTCGGAGAAGGAAGGGCCGGCCGGCGCCGCAGCGGGAAGCGCGGCCGCATCGCGCCGCCTCTACATCCTGAACGGCCCAAACCTGAACCTGCTCGGGCAGCGCGAGCCGCATATCTACGGCTCGACCACGCTGGCCGAGATCCGAGAGAGCTGCGAAGCGAAGGCAGGTTCGCTCGGCTTTTCGGTCGACTTTCGACAGACCAATTTCGAGGGCGAACTGGTCGAGAGCGTGCATCAGGCGCGGCTCGAGGCCTGCGGGATCATCATCAACCCGGCCGGCTACACCTTCACCTCGGTTGCGCTGCTCGATGCGCTCAAGATGTTCGACGGCCCGAAGATCGAGCTGCACATCTCGAATGTGCATGCGCGTGAGAGCATCTATCACAACTCGCTGATCTCGCGGACCGCGACCGGCATCATCATCGGGATGGGCGCCGCCGGCTACGAACTTGCCATCCAGGCGATGGCCGGCCTGGTCGCGGCCAGGGCCTGATGGCGATGCCCCTGCCCTCCCGGCCCGGCAAGGCTTCAGGGATGCAGCATGCGCAGGAGCGTGTCGATCGCGGCCGCGCGGCGGCGGGCCAACGCTTCGGGCGCGCCCATGTCATGGCCGAAGACCTGGCGGATGCTGGCGCGGTTGGAGACGTTGTAGAAGGCGAGCGCGCTGATCGTCAGGTGGATATCGAGCGCCTCGATCCCCGGCCGGAACAGCCCCGCCGCCACGCCGCGTTCATAGGCCTCGCGGATCATGTCGATGGCCGAAAGGTTGAGCGAAGCGATCCGGTCCGAGCTTGCGAGATGGCGGCCATGGTGGATGTTCTCGACCATGACGAGACGGACGAAATCCGGGTTCTCGGCGTGATAGTCAAAGGTGAAGCCCGCCAGCAGCGTCATCGCCTCGACCGGCGGCAGGCTGGCGAGGTCGAGGCTGCGCTCGAAGCCGCGGATGCGCTCGTACATCTCCTCGAGGACGGCGCGGTAGAGCCCCTCCTTGTCCCCGAAATAATAGTAGATCATCCGCTTGCTGGTCGCGGTCCGCGCCGCGATCTCGTCGACGCGCGCGCCGCTCAGGCCGTTCTCGACGAATTCCTCCTTCGCGACGGTCAGGATGTTGCGGCGGACGCCCTCCGGGTCCTGCGTCCAGGACGCCGGCTTGCGGCCCGTCACCTTCTGCGTCGACGCTGCCTTGCTCATGCTTCCCTCATCGGAAACCGGCACGAAAGCCGGGTCGCACGCATTGAAATGGACAAGACGGTACATTGCGCTTGACCAAATGAACTATCTGGTACATTTAACATGTCGTCGGCAGAGCGCAAGCCGGCGAGCCTGACGACCAAGGCACCCGAGGAGAGGTGTCGCGACTGCAGACGGGAACCGGATCGACCCCTTCGAGAAGGTCGGCCGCGACTGCGTCGGACCGAAAAGTGGATTCCACTTTTCGGATGAATCCGATGCAACACCAAGGAGATAGATCACCGCGCCCCGTGGAACGCGCGATGATCTAGGGAGCGCCATGAACTACAAGCTCGATTTCACGCCGGTGATCGACGGGATGCCAGCCCTGCTGATGGGCTGCCTCGGCACCTTCCTGCTCGCGATCTGCGGCATGGCACTGGCCATCGTCATCGGCGTCGGCGGCGTGATCCTGCGCGACTCGAAGATCGCCCCGGTGCGCTGGCTGGTGAAGGCCTTCGTCGAAATCATCCGCAACACACCCTTCCTGGTCCAGATCTTCTTCATCTATTTCGCGCTGCCGCTGGCAGGATTGAGGCTCGATCCGACGCCGACCGCGATCATCGCGCTCGGCATCAATGGCGGCGCCTATGCGATCGAGATCATCCGCGGCGGCGTCCAGTCGATCGGCAAGGGCCAGATCGAGGCAGGGCTCGCACTCGGCCTGCACAAGGCGCAGGTCTTCCGGCTGATCGTGCTGAAGCCGGCGCTGAGGGCGATCTTCCCCTCGCTCACCAGCCAGTTCGTGCTGCTGACGCTGACGACCTCCATCGCCTCGGCGATCTCGGCTTACGAACTGACCTCGGTGGCGCAGCGGATCGAGTCCGACAGTTTCCGCTCCTTCGAGGTCTACGGCACGATCACGCTGTTCTACCTCGTGATCTCCTGGGTGATGATGCGCTTCTTCGACGCGATCTCGACCCGCTACTTCAGCTATCCGGTGAAGTGAGGGCACGATGGGAGCGAACGAATTCCTCTTCCTGCTCACCGGTCTGAAATGGACCGTGCTGCTCTCGATCGTCGGCTTCATCGGCGGCGGCGTGTGCGGGCTCGCCATCGCGCTGCTGCGCGTGTCCGGCCGGCCGCTGATCGAGCGGATCACCTCCGGCTATATCGCGCTGTTCCAGGGCACGCCGCTGCTGATGCAGCTCTTCGTGGTCTATTACGGCCTCGCGCTGGTCGGGCTGAAGCTCGATGCCTGGGTCGCGGTCGCGATCGGCTTCACGCTCCATGCCAGCGCCTATCTCGGCGAGATCTGGCGCGGATCGATCGAGGCCGTGCCGAAGGGCCAGACCGAGGCCGCCAAGGCGCTGAGCCTCCGCTATGTCTCGCGGATGCGCGACGTGATCCTGCCGCAGGCGATCCGCATCTCGCTGCCGGCGACGATCGGTTTCCTCGTCCAGCTGATCAAGGGCACTTCGCTCGCCGCGATCGTCGGCTTCACCGAGCTGACGCGGGCCGGCAACATCGTCTCCAACCAGATCTTCCAGCCGCTCCTCGTCTTCGGGATCGTCGGCATCCTCTACTTCCTGCTGTGCTGGCCGCTCTCGCTCTACGGCTCGCACCTGGAACGTCGCATGGCCATTGCCGCGCGCTGACAGACCCGTTCACCGCCTGACCACCAACCACCAAACACGAAGAGGGAGAGAAACATGACAAAGATGAAAACCACCCGCCGTAGCGTCCTGATCGCGGGCGCCGCTGCTTTGGCCTTGCCGGCCGTACTGAGCGCCCCTGCCCTCGCCGTCACCCCGGCCGAGATCAAGGCCAAGGGCAAGATCGTCGTCGGCATCCAGGGCGACAACCCGCCGTGGGGCTTCGTCACCAGCGCCGGCAAGCAGGACGGTCTCGATGCCGATATCGCGACGCTCTTCGCCAAGGAGCTCGGCGTGCAGGTCGAGTTCGTGCCGCTCGAGGTCAACAACCGCATCCCGGCCCTGACCACCGGTCGCGTCGACGTGCTGTTCGCGACCATGGCGATGCTGCCGGAGCGCGCCAAGGCTGTGCAGTTCTCGAAGCCCTATGTCGCCAACACCATCGTGCTCATCGGCCCGAAGAAGGACAAGATCACCACCAACGAGGATATGGGCCGCTATACGATCGGCGTCGCCAAGGGCGCGGCGCAGGACACGCAGGTTACCAAGAACGCGCCTGCCAACACCACGATCCGCCGCTATGACGGCGATGCGCCCTCGATCCAGGCGCTGGTCTCTGGCCAGGTCCAGGCGATCGGCGGCAACATCTTCTACATGCAGCGCATCGAGCAGGCCCGCCCCGGCGAGTTCGAGAACAAGCTCGAATTCCAGAACCTCTATAACGGCGCCTGCACCCGTCTCGGCGAGAAGGAGATCAACGCCGCGATCAACAGCTTCATCGACAAGATCAAGGCCAATGGCGAGCTGCAGAAGATCTACGACAAGTGGATGAAGGTGCCGGTTCACAAGTTCCCGGACAGCCTCGAAGGCATCACCTTCACCGCGAGCTGATCGCCAAGAAATCGGGGCCAGGGCCATGAACGCGCCAGCCGCACAGCCTTCCGGGGCGGATGCCATGATTGCCATGACGCATGTCGAGAAATGGTATGGCGAGTTCAAGGCCCTGACCGATATCAGTCTCACGGTCCGCAAAGGCGAGCGCATCGTGCTTTGCGGACCGTCGGGCTCCGGCAAATCGACGCTGATCCGCTGCATCAACCATCTGGAGACTTACCAGAAGGGCGAGATTCGGGTCGGCGGCACCAGGCTCGGGGACGATGCCCGAACCATCGACGCGGTACGCCGCGAGGTCGGCATGGTCTTCCAGCACTTCAACCTGTTCCCGCACATGACCGTGCTGCAGAACTGCATGCTGGCGCCGATGCGCTCGCTCGGCGCCAGCAAGGCGGAGGCCGAGGCCACCGCCCGCCAACTGCTCGGCCGCGTGAAGATCCTCGAACAGGCCGAGAAATACCCGGCGCAGCTCTCCGGCGGCCAGCAGCAGCGCGTCGCGATCGCGCGGGCGCTGTGCATGAAACCGAAGGTCATGCTGTTCGACGAGCCCACCTCGGCGCTCGATCCCGAGATGGTCAAGGAAGTCCTCGACACCATGATCGCGCTCGCCGAGGAGGGCATGACCATGATCTGCGTCACCCATGAGATGGGGTTTGCCCGCCAGGTGGCGAACCGCGTCATCTTCATGGCCGAGGGCGCCATCGTCGAGGAGGCGCCGCCCGAGGAGTTCTTCCAGAATCCGCGCCATGAGCGGACGCGGAAGTTCCTCGGCGAAATCCTGCACAAGCACTGAAACATCCGTCCGGCCAAGGTCCGGACGCTTCAACGGAATGCGATCGATGTCCCGCCTCGTCTATGTCCTGAACGGCCCGAACCTGAACCTGCTCGGCAAGCGCCAGCCGCATATTTACGGGCACGAGACCCTGGCCGATGTCGAGCGCGACTGCCGCAAGCTCGCCGAAGAGCTGAAGCTCGAGCTGCGCTTCCACCAGTCGAACCGCGAATACGAACTGATCGACTGGATCCACGAGGCGCGCGAG
Organism: Allobosea sp. Root670; assembly: GCF_001429415.1. NCBI lineage: Bacteria > Pseudomonadati > Pseudomonadota > Alphaproteobacteria > Hyphomicrobiales > Alloboseaceae > Allobosea > Allobosea sp. Root670. Next base: position 356,603 of record NZ_LMJU01000015.1, read on the forward strand.
GACGGCGCCGGCATCGTCATCAACCCGGCCGCCTTCACGCATACCTCGGTCGCGCTGCTCGACGCGCTCAACACCTTCGAGGGGCCGGTGATCGAGTGCCATATCTCGCAGGTGCATAAGCGCGAGGCCTTCCGCCATCACTCCTATGTCTCCATGCGCTCCGACGGCGTCATCGCCGGTTTCGGAACGCAAGGGTATCAGCTTGGCTTGCGGCGCATCGCCAAGCTGATCGCCGACGCGGCCGCTTGAGGAACGCCCCGATGGCTCCGGTGAAGATCGCGGTGATGGGAGCGGGCCTGATCGGCAAGCGCCACGCCGCCCATGTCCGGGCCGAGCCCGGCGCCGCCCTCTCGGCGATCATCGATCCCGCCCCAGCCGGCAAGGCCTTCGCCGAGGAGATCGGCGTCGCCTGGTATCCGGGTTTCGACGCCCTCCCCGCTTCGGAGAAGCCGGACGGCGTCATTGTCGCGACGCCGAACCAGCTCCATGTCGCCAACGGGCTGGAGCTGGTCGCGGCCGGTGTCCCGATGCTCGTCGAGAAGCCGCTGGCGGACAGCGTCGACAGCGCCCGCAAGCTCGTCCAGGCCGCCGAGGCGGCGGGCGTGCCACTGCTCGTCGGCCATCACCGCCGCCACAATCCGATGATCCGGAAAGCGCGCGAGGCGATCGATGCCGGCCGGCTGGGCCGTATCCTGACCCTCAACGGCCAGTTCTGGCTGGTGAAGCCGGACGATTATTTCGATGTCGACTGGCGCCGGCAGGAAGGCGCCGGGCCGGTCCTGATCAACCTGATCCACGATATCGATCTGTTCCGCTATCTCTGCGGCGAGATCGTCGGCGTGCAGGCATTGAGCTCGAACGCTGTGCGCGGCAATCCGGCCGAGGAGACTGCGGTCGCGATCCTGCGCTTCGCCAATGGAGCGCTCGGCACGGTCAGCGCCTCCGACACCGTGGTTTCGCCCTGGAGCTGGGAGCTGACGACCGGCGAGAACCCCGCCTATCCGCAGCAGGACCAGTCCTGTTACCAGATCGGCGGTACGCATGGTGCGCTGACGATTCCCGCGCTCGAACTCTGGAACCACTCAGACAGGCGCGGCTGGTGGGAGCCGCTGCGGCGCGAGCGCATCCCCTTCGTTCCGGAAGACCCGCTTCAGGCCCAGGTCCGGCATTTCTGCGCGGTGATCCGTGGCGAGGAACAACCGCTCGTCTCCGGTCGCGAGGGCTTGGCGACGCTTGCCGTCATCGAGGCGGTGAAGCGGGCCGCGCGCAGCGGCGCACCGGTCGAGATCGCCCCGGAGGCTGCTCCGGCGAGGGCCAAAGCATGATCAAGGGCACGACGCGATTGATCGGTCATCTCGGCTATCCGACCGAGAGCTTCAAGGCGCCGATGATCTACAACCCCTATTTCCAGCGCGAGGGGATCGATGCTGTCGTCGTGCCGATGGGTTGCCGCAGCGAAGACTATCCCGATTTCCTCAAGCTGTTCTTCCGTCTGTCCAATGCCCATGGCGCGCTGGTGACGATGCCGCACAAGGTCACCACGACCGGTCTCGTCGATGTGCTCTCGCCGACCGCCGCCATTGCCGGCGCCTGCAATGCCGTGCGGCTGGAAGCGGACGGCCGGCTCACAGGCGACATGTTCGATGGCGAAGGTTTCGTACGCGGCGTTCTGCGCAAGGGGCACAAGCTCGCTGGCGCCCGCGCGCTGGTGATCGGTGCCGGCGGCGTCGGCTCGGCGATTGCCGCTTCTCTGGCGAAGGCCGGCGTCGCGGAGCTGGGTCTGTTCGACAAGCATGCTCCCGCAGCCGCGGAACTCGGGCAGCGGCTGGTTGCTCACTACCCTGCCCTTCGCGTCACGACCGGCTCGAACGACCCTGATGGCTTCGACCTCGTCGTCAACGCGACTCCTCTTGGCATGAAGCCGGGCGATCCCCTGCCGGTCGATATCTCCCGCCTGCCCGCCTCCGCCTTCGTCGGCGAAGTCGTAATGGCGCAGGAGATCACGCCGTTCCTAGCGGCCGCCCGTGCGCGCGGCTGCGCCGTGCAGGTCGGCACCGACATGCTGTTCGAGCAGATTCCCGCCTATCTGGAATTCTTCGGCCTGCCTTCGACCACGGCCGAGGATTTGCGCGCCGTGGCGCGACTGGCCTGAGAGGAGGCACACCGTGATTCCATCGATCGCCACCGTCTGCGTTTCCGGGACGCTTCAGGAGAAGCTCGAGGCCATTGCCGCCGCGGGCTTCACGGCGGTGGAGATATTCGAGAACGACCTGATCGCCTTTCCCGGTTCGCCCACGGAAGTCCGGCGCATCTGCGCCGATCTCGGCCTGACCATCGTGACCTGCCAGCCCTTCCGCGATTTCGAGGGCATGCCGGAGGGGCGCCGCCAGCGCGTCTTTGATCGGGCAGAGCGCAAGTTCGATCTCTTGCAGGAACTGGGAACGGACCTGCTCTTCATCTGCTCCAGCGTCTCGCCGGAGGCGCTTCCGGGTATCGACCGGCTCGCCGCCGATTTCGCCGAGCTCGGGGAGCGGGCCGGCCGGCGCGGCCTTCGCGTCGGCTACGAGGCGCTGGCCTGGGGGCGGCATGTCTTCGACTATCGCGACGCCTGGGAGATCGTGCGGCGCGCCAACCGGCCGGAAGTCGGGATCATCCTCGATTCCTTCCATATCCTGTCGCGCGGGCTCGACCTCGCGGCGATCGGCACGATCCCGCGCGACAAGATCGAGATGGTGCAGATGGCCGATGCGCCGCTGCTGCAGATGGACCCGCTCTCCTGGAGCCGACACTGGCGCTGCCTGCCCGGCCAGGGCGACCTCGATCTCTCCGGCTTCATGCGGGCGCTGGCCGCGACCGGCTATGACGGCGTGCTCTCGCTGGAGATCTTCAACGATCGTTTCCGCGCCGGTTCCGCGCGTTCCGTCGCGCTCGACGGCCATCGCTCGCTGATCTGGCTGCTCGACGAGACCGCGCGGCAAGTCGGCAAGCCGGTGCCCGGCGCGGTGCCGNCTTCCGCGCCGGTTCCGCGCGTTCCGTCGCGCTCGACGGCCATCGCTCGCTGATCTGGCTGCTCGACGAGACCGCGCGGCAAGTCGGCAAGCCGGTGCCCGGCGCGGTGCCAATGCCGCCGCCGGCCCCGGTCGAGGCGGTCGAGTTCATCGAGTTCACGGTGTCGGAGGCCGAACGGCCGGGTTTCGAGAAGCTGCTGTGCGCGCTCGGCTTCGCGCGCGCCGGCGCGCATCGCTCCAAGGATGTCGATCTCTGGCGCCAGGGCGATATCCGCATCGTGCTGAACAGCGAGGCTGACGGCTTTGCCCATAGCTACCAGATCACCCATGGCACCTCGGTCTGTGCGCTGGCCCTGCGCGTGCCGGATGCGCAGGCCGCGATCGCGCGCGCCAAGGCCCTGCTCGACGTGCCCCATGCCGGCGCGATCGGGCCGGACGAGCTCGACATCCCGGCCGTGCGCGGGCTCGGCGGCAGCCTGCTCTATTTCCTCGACCAGGCTTCGGCGCTCGGCCGCTGGGCCGAGGTCGATTTCGAAGCGACCGGCGAAGTCTCGGACGATGCCGGGCTCACCGGCGTCGACCATGTCTCGCAGAGCATGCAGTACGAGGAGATGCTGACCTGGCTCTTGTTCTATTCCTCGCTGTTCGAGACCCGGAAGACGCCGAGCCAGGCCGTGCTCGACCCCGGCGGCGTGGTCCAGAGCCAGGTGATCGAGAGCGGGCTCGACGGCCGGAACGGCCATGGCTTGAGGCTCATCCTCAACGGCTCGCAGAGCCACCGCACGCTCTCGGCCCGCTTCATCACCGATTTCTTCGGCTCGGGCGTGCAGCATATCGCCTTCGCGACCGACGACATCGCTGCGACCGTCAAGCGGCTGGCTGCCAATGGCGTCGCCATGCTACCCATCCCCGAGAACTATTATGACGACCTCGAAGCCCGCTCCGACCTGACGGCGCAGGAGATCGACGCGATGAAGGCGCTGAACATCCTCCATGACAGCGATGCCGGCGGCGCCTTCCGCCAGGCCTATACGCAGACGCTGGATGGTGGCTTGTTCTTCGAGATCGTCCAGCGCGATGGCTATGCCGGCTATGGCGCGGCCAATGCCGGCATCCGGCTCACCGCGCAATCCAGGCTTGCGCGCCCGATCAGCGTGCCCGCGCCGAGCCATGGCTGAGGAGAGATAAGCCGCATGAGCAGCCTGATCCTTCCCTATGCGGGGCTCGATGCCGGGCAGCCGGCCTCGATCGCCCAGCGCAAGCCGGACGGGACCTAGTGGCTCGACATCAACCTCGCCGGCGAAAACGAGATGGTGTTTTTCGATCTGTAAGTGAAAGGCGGCCGCTCAGGCCGCCTTTTTCCGTTCCGCGATCCGCGCGAGATCGGTCAGCAGCCGGCGTGTCGCCTTCAGGCGCTGCTCGACAGTGTCGAAATCGTCGATGAAGACGACGCGCATGTCCGGGCGCACCTTCGCCAGCGTGCCGATCTTCGCGACATACGAGACCAGCCCTTCCGGATTGGCGAACTCGTTGTTGCGGAAGGCGACGATGATGCCCTTCGGTCCGGCCTCGACCTTCTCGACATTGGCGCGCTTACAGAGCGCCTTGATCGCGACGATCTCCAGCAGCTGGTTGACCTCCTCCGGCAGCGGGCCGAAGCGGTCGACCAGCTCGGCGCCGAAGGACTGCAATTCGGCATCGTCGTCCATGGTCGAGAGGCGCTTGTAGAGCGTCAGCCTCAGCGTCAGGTCGGCAACATAGTGCTCGGGGATCATGACCGGCGCGCCGACCTGGATCGCCGGCGACCATTGCGTCTCCGTCTCGAACTCGATGCCGGCCTTGAGCGCCGCCACCGCCTCCTCCAGCATCTGCTGGTAGAGCTCGTAGCCGACCTCCTTGATATGGCCGGACTGCTCGTCGCCGAGCAGGTTGCCGGCGCCGCGGATGTCGAGATCGTGGCTGGCGAGCTGGAAGCCGGCGCCCAGCGTGTCGAGCGATTGCAGGACCTTGAGGCGCTTCTCGGCCTGCTCGGTCAGCTTGCGATTGGCCGGCACGGTGAAGAGCGCATAGGCGCGCGTCTTCGAGCGGCCGACGCGGCCCCGGAGCTGATAGAGCTGGGCAAGGCCGAACATGTCGGCGCGGTGGACGATCAGCGTGTTTGCGGTCGGGATATCGAGGCCCGATTCGACGATCGTGGTCGAGAGCAGGATGTCGTACTGGCCGTCATAGAAGGCGGTCATCACGTCTTCCAGCGTGCCCGCCGCCATCTGGCCATGGGCGATGCCGACCTTGCACTCCGGCACCTGCTTGTCGAGGAAGTCCTTGACGTCGGCGATGTCCTCGATGCGCGGCACGACATAGAAGCTGCGCCCACCCCGGTAACGCTCGCGCAGCAGCGCCTCGCGCACGATCAGCGGGTCGAAGGGCGTGACGAAGGTGCGCACCGCCAGGCGGTCGACCGGCGGCGTTGCGATAATGGAGAGCTCGCGCACCCCGGTCATGGCGAGCTGGAGCGTGCGCGGGATCGGCGTCGCCGAGAGGGTGAGCATGTGCACCTCGGCGCGCAATTCCTTCAGCTTCTCCTTATGGGCGACGCCGAAATGCTGCTCCTCGTCGACGATGACGAGGCCGAGATCCTTGAAGTCGACGCCCTTGCCAAGCAACGCATGGGTGCCGACGACGATATCCATCGTGCCGTCGCGCGCACCCTGCTTCACCGCCTTGAGATCGGCCGAGCCGACGAAGCGCGAGGCCTGCCCGACATGGACCGGCAAGCCGGCAAAGCGATCGGCGAAGTTGCGGTAGTGCTGGCGGGCGAGCAGCGTCGTCGGGACGACGACCGCGACCTGCTTGCCGTTGAGCGCTGCGGCGAAAGCGGCACGCAGCGCGACTTCGGTCTTGCCGAAGCCGACATCGCCGCAGACCAGCCGGTCCATCGGGCGCCCGGCCGCAAGATCGTCCAGCACCGCATCGATGGTGTTCTGCTGGTCCTCGGTCTCCTCATAGGGGAAGCGGGCGCAGAACTCGTCATAGACGCCATCCGGCGGGATGAGCCGCGGCGCATCCTTGAGCGCGCGGGCCGCCGCGATCTGGATGAGCTTGCCAGCCATCTCGCGGATGCGCTGCTTGAGCTTGGCCTTGCGTGCCTGCCAGCCGCCGCCACCGAGCCGGTCGAGCTGGACCTCGGTATCCTCGGAGCCGTAGCGCGACAGAAGCTCGATATTCTCGACCGGCAGGAACAGCTTGGAATCGCCGGCATAATGGATTTCGAGGCAGTCATGCGGCGCGCCGGCCGCCGTGATCGTCTGCAGGCCGATGAAACGGCCGATGCCGTGATCGACATGGACGATTAGATCGCCCGGCGCGAGCGAGGACAGTTCGGCGATGAAATCCTGCGGGCGCCTGGTCTTGCGGCGCGGCCGGACGAGGCGGTCGCCCAGGATGTCCTGCTCGCCGATGACCGCGAGGCGCCCGGCCTCGAAGCCGGTCTCGAAGCCCCAGACGGCGAGCGCGATCGTGCCGGGCTTGAGATCGAAGGCGGCGCGCAGCGAGCCGGTCAGCTGCGTGCTTTTCAGGCCGTGATCGGCCAGCACATGCGCCAGTCGCTCGCGCGAGCCCTCCGACCAGGCGGCGAGGATGACGCGCTTGCCCTCAGTCTCCAGCGCCTTCACATGCGCGACGGCGGCATCGAACACGCCGCCGGCATCGGCCGTTCGCTCGGCCGCGAAGCTGCGACCCTGCTTGCCGCCGAGATCGAGGATGAGCTTGCCCTCGCTGTCCGGTAGCTGGAACGGCGTCATGCTGGCGACGCCGGAAGCATCGATCACCGCGCGCCAGTCGGTCGGCGAGAGATAGAGCGCATCCGGCGGCAGCGGCTTGTAGGGAATGCCGCCGCCCCCGCCCTGCTCCAGTGCGGCTTTGCGGGCGTCGTAATAGTCCTTGATCAGGCTGATGCGCTCGCCGATCGCATCCTCGGCCTGATGGTCGAGCACCAGCGGAACGTCCGGCAGATAGGTGAAGAGCGTATCGAGCTTCTCCGCCAGCAATGGCAGCCAGTGCTCAAGACCGGCCGGGCGGCGGCCTTCGCTGACCGCTTCATAGAGCGTGTCGTCGCGGCCGGGCGTGCCGAAGGTCGAGATATAGGACTGGCGGAAGCGGCGGATGCTCTCGCTCGTCATCTGCGCTTCGGACATCGGCACGAGATCGAGCCCACGGAGCTGCCCGGTGGTGCGCTGCGTCTCCGGATCGAAGGTGCGGATCGATTCCAGCGTGTCGCCGAAGAAGTCGAGCCGGATCGGTGCCGGCATGCCGGGCGGGAACAGGTCGACGATGCCGCCGCGGACGGCGAATTCGCCGGTCTCGCGCACGGTCGAGGTTCTGAGATAGCCGTTGATGTCGAGCCAGCGCGCCAACTGCTCGATATCGACCATGTTGCCGGGCGCCGCCGAGAAGCTCTCCGACGCCACCTTGCCGAAGGCGGGCACGCGCTGGAGCGCGGCATTGACGGTGGTCAGCAGCAGGCGTGGCCGGTCGCCAGACCTGGTCTTGGCGAGGCGCGAGAGTGTCGTCATCCGGTGCGCGACGATGGCCGGCGCCGGCGAGACACGGTCATAAGGCTGGCAGTCCCAGGCCGGGAAGCTCATCACCTCGAGATCGGGTGCTACGAATTGCAGCGCGTTCTCAAGCACCTGCAGGCGCTGGCCGTCACGCGCGATGAAGACGAGCAGCGCCGGGCCTTCCGCCTTCTTGGCGCGTGCGCGGGTGAGATCCGCGAGCACGACGGCGTCGAAGCCATCGGGCACGCCGGCAAGCGTCGGCTTGTCGCCGCGGTTCAGCGCATCGAGCAGGCGGTCGAGCTGCGGCTTTGCGATCTGGGACGGGGGAGGAATGCTCATCGAAGTCGTCGTTTTCTCAATTACCTGAGGTCATCCCGGACAAGCCGCGAAGCGGCGCCGATCCGGGATCCATGCCTGAACCTCCATCGGCGGCGTTCCGGAATGGATCCCGGGTCTGCGCTTCGCTACGCCCGGGATGACAGCGGGCACTTCATCAGTGCTCACACATGAATAGGCTTGTCGTGATGGTGGAAAGCCCGAAGCTTGCGGAACAGCTCCGTGTCGTAATTCGCCGGCACGGGCGCCTCTCCGGTCACCCAGCTCAGCAGGTCGCGGTCCAGCACCTCGATCAGGCGCTCGAACTCGTCGAGCTCGGCATCGCTGAAGCCGGCGATCGCGTCGTCGGCGAAACGGCCCATGATCAGGTCCATCTCGCGCATGCCGCGATGCCAGGCGCGGAACAGGATCTTGCGGCGGCGCGGGTCGAGATCGGCGCTGGAGCGGGTCGAGCCGGACATGGGAACCTCGAACAGGAAAAACTTCAGGCTGAAAACCTGGGGGAAGGCGCAATAACGAATGGGCCGGCCCCGTCGCGGAGCCTGCCTGAGCAGGCTATATAGCGATGCAACCCGGCGAAGTCAGCGGCGAAGCGGCTGCGATCTTCGCGCTCCTGACAATTGCCGAGACGTCTTGCGCCCTTCGATCCTCGATCCGCTCTTCGCTCCCGTCACGACGCTTTCCGGCGTCGGGCCCAAGCTCGGCAAGGTTCTGGAAAAGTTTCTTGGCGACGAGACGCAGGCAGCGCGCGTCATTGACCTGATGTTCCAGTTACCGACCGGTGCGGTCGACCGGCGCCCAAGCCCTTCGATCGCGGATACGCCGATCGGCGATGTCGCGACCTTCACCGCCCGCGTCAGCGAGCATCGCGCCGCCCCCGCCGGCAAGAAGGCGCCTTATCGCATCATCGTCGAGGACGAGACCGGCGACGTGACGCTCGTCTTCTTCCATGCCGATTCGCGGCATCTGGCACAGACCCTGCCGATCGGCGCCTACCGGCTGATCTCGGGCAAGCTGGAGCTCTGGGAAGGCATGCGCCAGATGGTGCATCCCGAGCGCATCCTCGATCCCAAGCTCGCAGCGACGCTGCCGGCCTTCGAGCCGGTCTATCCGCTGACCGAGGGCATCGGCCAGCGCATGATGATGCGGACCGTGCAGGCAGCGGCCGAGCGCTGCCCGGAGATGCCGGAATGGCAGGACCCGGCCTTCCTCGCCAGGGGTGACTTCCCTTCGTTCCATGCGGCGGTCGAAGCCCTGCATCACCCGGTCGATCGCAAGGCGGCGGAGGGCGACACCGTTGCGCGGCGGCGCATCGGCTATGACGAATTGCTGGCGAGCCAGATCGCGCTCGCGCTTGTCCGCCGCCAGCAGAAGAAGATCGCCGGGCGAGCCACGACCGGCGACGGGGGCGTGCGCTTCCGCATCCAGTCCGCCCTGCCCTTCGAATTGACCGAGGGCCAGCGCAAGGCGATCGCCGATATCCATTCCGATATGGCCAAGCCCGAGAAGATGCTGCGCCTCCTGCAGGGCGATGTCGGCTCCGGCAAGACCGTGGTCGCGCTGATGGCCATGGCCGCCGCCGCCGAAGCCGGACGGCAATCGGTGCTGATGGCACCGACCGAAATCCTCGCCCGCCAGCATGCCGAGCGCTTGGCGCCGCTGGCCGAGAAGGCCGGCCTGAAACTCGCCCTGCTGACCGGGCGCGAGAAGGGCGCCGGCCGCAAGCAAGTGCTCGCCGGACTGGCCGATGGTTCGATCGACATCGCGGTCGGGACCCATGCGCTGTTCCAGGAGGGTGTCGCCTTCCATGATCTCGCGCTCGCCGTCGTCGACGAGCAGCACCGTTTCGGCGTGCATCAGCGCCTGCTGCTCGGCTCCAAGGGCGAGGCGGTCGACGTGCTGGTGATGACCGCGACGCCGATCCCGCGCACGCTCTCGCTGACCTGGTTCGGCGACATGGATATCTCGATCCTCTCGGAGAAGCCGGCGGGCCGGAAGCCGATCGTCACCCGCGCCGTCTCCTCGGAACGGTATGACGAGGTCGTCGGCGCCATCGGCCGGGCGGTCGAGAGCGGGGCGCAGGCCTATTGGGTCTGCCCGCTCGTGCAGGAATCCGATACGCTCGATGTCGCTGCTGCGCTGGAGCGCTATGACGCGTTGCGCGAGATCTTCGGCGGCAAGGTTGGGCTGCTCCATGGCCAGATGCCCGGCCGCGAGAAGGACGCCGCCATGGCCGCCTTCGTCGCCGGCGAGACGCGCATCCTCGTCTCGACCACCGTGATCGAAGTCGGCGTCGACGTGCCCAATGCCAGCGTCATGGTGATCGAGCATGCCGAGCGCTTCGGCCTTGCGCAGTTGCATCAGCTGCGCGGGCGCATCGGGCGCGGTTCGGCCGCCTCGACCTGCCTCCTGCTCTACAAGGGGCCGCTCGGTCCGGTCGCCGAAGCGCGGCTGACGATCATGCGCGAGACCGAGGACGGCTTCCGCATCGCCGAGGAGGATCTGCGTCTGCGTGGTGAGGGCGAGGTGCTCGGCACCAAGCAATCGGGCTCGCCCGATTGGCGCATCGCCCGGCCGGAAATCGACGGCGACCTGCTGGCAGCCGCCCGCGACGATGCGCGGCTCCTGATCGAGCGCGACCCGCATCTGGAGACGCCGCGCGGCCAGGCGATCCGGGTGCTGCTCTATCTGTTCGAGCGCGACGTCGCGATCAGGTTGCTGCGGGCAGGCTGATCACTGCTGTCACGGCTTCGTCGCCTGGCGCCTAGCAATGGCGCTTTGGCGCTGGCAGGAGCAATCCCGATCAAGCGGCCCCTCGTCTGGTCGTCCAATGTCGCGCCACTTCGTGGAGAGAACATGGACCCGGTCAAGACAGCCATCTGGTGCATCGAGAGCCGCTTCACCGCCGAGCTGACGCTCGAGGAGATCGCGGAGGTCAGTGGCGTCTCGCGCTTCCATCTCAGCCGGGCCTTCGGCGCGGCGGCCGGTCGCTCGGTAATGCGCTATGTGCGCGAGCGCCGGCTCTCGGAAGCGGCGCGCCAGCTCGCGAACGGTGCACCCGATATCCTCTCGGTCGCGCTCGATTGGGGCTATGGCTCCCACGAAGCCTTCACCCGCGCCTTTCGCGAGCAGTTCGGCATCACGCCGGAAGAATTGCGCGCCCGGCGCGACCTCTCATCGCTCGTCCTCGTGGAGTCGCTCAACATGCATGACATCACCCCCGCCCCCATCGCCGAGCCGCGCATCGTCACTGGGAAGCCGCTGCTGATCGCCGGTTTCAGCGGCCATTTCTCGATGGACAACACCCAGGGCATCCCGCTGCTCTGGCAGAAGATCGCCCCGCATTTCGGGCATATCCCCGGCCAGCGCGGACATGTCGTCTACGGCGCGAGCTATAATTGCGACGAGCTCGGCTCCTTCGACTACATCGCCGGCGCCGAGGTCTCCTCCTTCGGTGGGCTTTCGGAGGAGTTCGCACGGCTCAGCGTGCCGGAGCAGCTCTGCGCCGTGTTCGAGCATCGCGGCCACATCACCGGCATCGCCCAGACCTTCAAGGCGATCTGGCAGGACTGGCTGCCGAAATCGGGGCGCGAACCGGCGATGGGCGTCAAGCTGGAGCGCGTGGACGAGCGCTTCGACGGCGCGACCGGCAACGGCATCGTCGAGATCTGGGTGCCGCTCAAGCGCTGAGCGGCGGCTTCCCCTCGAGCTTCGGCTTGCCGTTTTCGCCGGGCTGGATCAGCCCGGCCGACATGATCAGCTTGGCGCCGTCCTCGACCGAGATCGATAGCTCGACGACCTCGCGCCGCGGCAGGTAGAAGAAGAAGCCCGTGGTCGGGTTCGGCGTGCAGGGCAGGAAGACGCCGATCTGCTCGTCGCCCGGTTCCTGGCCATTCGGCAGGCGTTCGGCGATCTCGGGTGCCGCCTCCTGCGCGATGAAGACGATCGACCACATGCCCGGCTGCGGGAACTGCACCATCCCGACCTTGCGGAACGAGGTGCCCGACTGCGAGAAGATCGTCTCGAAGACCTGCTTCACGCCCTTGTAGAGGCTGCGCACCACCGGCATGCGGTCGAGGATCGCCTCGCCGGCGCGGATCAGCGAGCGCCCGACGAGATTGGCTGTCAGGAAACCCAGCAGGGTCAGCCCGATCAGCGCGATGACCAGGCCGAAACCCGGGATCGGATAGGGCAAATAGGAATCAGGCAGGTAGGAATTCGGAATGAGCGGCTTCACCAGCCCGTCGACGAAATTGACGAACCACCAGGTCACCGAGGCCGTGATGGCGAGCGGCGCGGCGATGACGAGCCCGGTCAGGAAATAGCGGCGCAAGCGAGCGCCCCAGGTCGGGCGCAGGATTTCCGCGGGCAGGATGAGGCGGGGATCGGGCGGGCCGGCTGTCATCGTCTCTCCCAGAACACCGGCGCGACCTCCCGCCTGCTTGCGGCGGCTCGCATGGGCCGCGATATGACACGATAAGCGAGGCGGCGCCATCCGCCAGCCCCCCGAGCATTTTCGAGCGAAGTGGGTACCGGTTCGCGTGAAGAAAATGCGACAATACAAAGAGATAGCGCAAGCAAGGGTAAGGCCGTGAGCGAGGACGATCAGCCGCGACGCCGATGGTCACGGCCGCTGCTCTTCGCTGCGGGCTGGGTATTCACGGCGCTCGGCGTCGTCGGGCTCATCCTGCCGCTGATGCCCGGCACGATCTTCCTGATCGCGGCGGCCTGGTGCTTCTCGCAATCCTCGCCGCGATTCGAGGCCTGGCTGATCGGCCATCCGAGGCTCGGGCCGCATGTCCTGCGCTGGCGGAAGACCGGCGCCATCGCCCGGCGAGCGAAAGTCCTGGCCTGCGGTTCGATGGCGCTGAGTTTCGCCTTATTGACGCAAACGAGTGCGCCGCCGATCGCTCTTGCGACGGCGGCGCTGTGTCTGGTCGGCGCGGGCCTCTACGTTTCGACCCGGCCCGAAGCCTGAGCCGCCGTCACTCCACCGTGACGGATTTCGCCAGGTTGCGGGGCTGGTCGACGTCCTTGCCCATGAAAACCGCCGTCTGATAGGCGATCATCTGGATCGGCAGGGCATAGACGATCGGCGCGAAGGTCGGGTCCATGTCCGGCATGACGATCGTCGCTTCCGGCTCGATGCCGCATTCGGCGGCACCCTTCGCATCGGTGACGAGGATGATCCGGCCGCCGCGCGCCGCGACCTCCTGCATGTTGGAGGCGGTCTTCTCGAACAGCGCGTCATGGGGCGCGACGACGATGACTGGCATGTCCTCGTCGATCAGAGCGATCGGCCCGTGCTTGAGTTCGCCTGCCGGATAGCCTTCGGCGTGGATGTAGCTGATTTCCTTCAGCTTCAGGGCGCCTTCGAGCGCGAGCGGGAAGCTGGTGCCGCGGCCGAGATAGAGCACGTCCTTGGCCTTGGAGAGCTCGCGCGCGAGCTTTTCGATCTCGGGTTCCAGCTCCAGCGCCCGGGCCATCAGCCCCGGCAGCGAGATCAGGTTCTGCACATGGCTGGCCTCGTCCTGCGCCGAGAGCGTGCCGCGGGCGCGGGCGGCGGCAAGCGCGAGCGATGCGAAGACGGCGAGCTGGCAGACGAAGGCCTTGGTCGAGGCGACGCCGATCTCGGGGCCGGCGAGCGTCTGCGCCACCGCATCGCTCTCGCGCGCGATCGTCGAGGTCGGCACGTTGACGACCGACAGGATGACCTGCCCGTTCTGACGGGCGTAGCGCAAACCGGCCAGCGTGTCGGCGGTTTCGCCGGACTGCGAGACGAAGAGCGCTAGGCCCTGGTCCGGCAGCGGCGCCTCGCGGTAGCGGAACTCCGACGCGACATCGATCTCGACCGGCAGGCGCGCCAGTTTCTCGAACCAGTATTTCGCGATAAGGCCGGCATAATAGGAGGTGCCGCAGGCGCTGATCGTCAGGCGCGACAGGTTCTTCCAGTCGATCTGGTCGCCGAACGGCAGGCGCACCTTGCCGTTGACCATGTCGAGATACTGCGTCAGCGTATGACCGACGACCTCGGGTTGCTCGTAGATCTCCTTGGCCATGAAGTGGCGGTGATTGCCCTTCTCGACCAGGAAGGCGCCGGCGGCGACGCGCTGGGCGCGGCGCTCCACCTGCTTGTTGGTCTTGTCGTAGAAGGTCGCGCCGCGGCGATGCAGCACGACCCAGTCGCCCTCTTCGAGATAGGCGATGAGATTGGTGAAGGGCGCGAGCGCCAGCGCGTCCGAGCCGAGATACATCTCGCCCTCGCCGACACCGACGGCCAACGGCGAGCCCTTGCGAGCGCCGATCAGCAGGTCTTCCTCGCCCTGGAACAGGAAGGCGAGCGCGAAGGCGCCGTGCAGGCGCGGCAGGCTCGCGGCAACCGCATCGACCGGGCTCTTGCCGCGGTCGAGCTCACGAGTGACGAGATGGGCGACGATCTCGGTGTCGGTCTCCGTCTCGAAGACGTAGCCGTCGGCCTGGAGCTCGGCGCGCAGGTCCCGGAAATTCTCGATAATGCCGTTATGGACCACTGCGAGCTTCGGTGTCGCATGAGGATGGGCATTGGTCTCGTTGGGCTTGCCATGGGTCGCCCAGCGGGTGTGGCCGATGCCGACCAGGCCTTCGAGCGGCTCGTTCGAGAGGCGGGTCTCGAGATTCTTGAGCTTGCCCTCGGCGCGGCGGCGGGTGAGCCGGCCACCTTCCAGCGTCGCGACGCCAGCGGAATCGTAGCCACGATATTCAAGCCGCCGCAGCGCCTCGACGACTTGCGTCGCAACCGCTTCCTTGCCCAGAATCCCGACGATGCCGCACATGGGCGAACCCCTCCAGCGATTGATGTCGGCAAAGCGCATAGCCGCGATCGGCGCGCATGCCCAATCAATCTACATGACGAACTGTGAACGGCGGATGGCCCGATCCGCCGCGATTCCGCGCTATTCGGCTGCCTTCTTGGCGGCTTTCCGGGCCGCAGCAGCGGCGCGGAAGGTCACCGCCCAGCCCTCCTTCGCGACCTGCCGGCCGCGGCCGATGGCGAGCGCATCGGGCGCGACGTCCTCGGTGATGACCGAGCCGGAGCCGATATAGGCGCCCTCGCCGATCGTCACCGGGGCGACCAGCGACGAATTCGAGCCGACGAAGGCATTGGCACCGATCGTCGTCCTCGATTTGTTGAAACCGTCATAGTTGCAGGTGATCGTGCCGGCGCCGATATTCGCTGCCGCCCCCACCGAGGCATCGCCGATATAGGTGAGGTGATTGACCTTGGCGCCGGGGCCGATATCGGCCGCCTTCACCTCGACGAAATTGCCGACCTTGGCCTTCTCCGCGAGCTTCGCGCCCGGCCGCAGGCGGCCATAGGGGCCGACGCTGGCATCGACACCGACCGTGGCGCCCTCCAGATGCGAGAAGGCGTGGATCACGGCGCCGTCATCGACGCGCACGCCCGGCCCGAAGACGACGTTCGGCTCGATCACGACATCGCGGCCGATCTGCGTGTCATAGCTGAAGAAGACCGTCTCCGGGGCGATCAGCGTCGCGCCGCCGAGCATCACGGCGAGGCGTTTGCGCCGCTGGAATTCCGCTTCCACCGCAGCGAGCTGCGTGCGGTCGTTGATGCCCTGGACCTCGCTTTCGGGCGCCCGCAGCGCGACGGCGTCGAGCCCGCGCTTGCGCGCCACCTCGACCGCATCGGTGAGATAGAACTCGCCCTGGGCGTTGTGGCTGCCGATCGCTTCCAGGATCGAGAGGGCGTGCGCGCCGGAGAGCGCCATCAGCCCGGCATTGCAGAGCGTGATGGCGCGCTGCTCCGGGGTGGCATCCTTGTGTTCGACGATCGCTTCGAGATGGCCGTCCTTCTCGACGAAGCGGCCATAGCCCGTCGGGTCCTTGGCCACGAAGCCGAGCGCAACGACGGCGGCGCCCTCTCTCAAGCCGCGGCGGAGTGCCGCAAAGGTCTCGGGACGCACGAGCGGCGTATCGCCAAAGGCGATGATGACGTCGTCATGGCCGGCCGCGATGGCAGCCTTCGCGGCGAGCGCGGCATGGGCGGTGCCCCGGCGCTCGTGCTGGATGGCGATCTGCGCGTGCGGAAGCTGCTTGCGCGCCGCTTCGCCGACTTCGGGGCGTTCCGAGGAAATCACGACGGCGACGGCGTCCGCGCCAGCCTTCGAAACCGCCGCCAGCGCATGACCGAGCAGCGACCGGCCGGCCACGGCATGGAGCACCTTCGGCCCCCGCGATTTCATGCGGGTGCCCTCTCCGGCGGCCAGGACGATCGCGAGGCAGGATCGGGCCGACTGCATTTCGGTCATGTTTCTCGTTTCCCCTGCAGGCATGTCTGAACCACGGCCCGCCCATCACAATCGACTTCACGCATGCCGGCGTCGCAGGCGCCGTGGATAGCCGATCCGCTCGCCTTTTGCCAAAGTTCAATCGCGGCGAAAAGGCACCATCCGAGGACGGCCGCCGCCGCGGGCCGGCTCCGGCCTGAATTCGCAGGATCGTACCATCCAAAAGACGTGCATCTTCCCGATCGGAAAGGCTTTTCAGGCGAACTGGAAATGCTCTAGAAGCGCGAGGGGCGAGGGCGTCGCCGCGTAGTTTGGATCCCATGTCGACACCGTTGAATCGTAGGCAGTTTCTGGAAGGCGCCGCCGGCGGCGCCGCGCTGCTCTCGCTGGCCGGCCCGGCCGCAGCGCAAGCGCCGACCGGCGCAGCTTCCTTCAACATCCCCTCCCTCGTGGACGGGCAGCGTTTCGACCCCGCACTGGTGGTCGACGCCGCCAGGGCCCTGGCCCAGCGCCCACTGATCCCGCTTGCCGCGAACGACCTGCCGGAGGGCTATGCCGCCCTGCCCGCCGATCAGTATGCGGGCATCCGGATGCAGCCGGGCGCCACGGTCTGGGCCGGCGAGAATCGCGGCTTCACCGTCGAGCCTCTGCATCGCGGCTATGTCTTCTCCAATCCGGTGAGCCTGTTCACGATCGAAGAGGGAACGGTGCGCCGCATCGGCTTCGATCGCAGCAAGTTCGATTACGGACGGGTCGCGCCGCCGACGGGCAATGCCGACCTGCAGTTCTCCGGCATGCGGATCGCCGCCGGGCTGGAACGCCCCTTCGAGGTCGCGGTC
This sequence comes from Allobosea sp. Root670, assembly GCF_001429415.1. NCBI lineage: Bacteria > Pseudomonadati > Pseudomonadota > Alphaproteobacteria > Hyphomicrobiales > Alloboseaceae > Allobosea > Allobosea sp. Root670. The sequence goes on from NZ_LMJU01000015.1 coordinate 373,630, forward strand.
TTCCAGGGCGGCACGTTCTTCCGCGCCCTCGCCCGCGGCCAGAATTTCGGCGCGATGGCGCGCGCGCTGATCCTGCGCCCCGGCGAGACGCGTGGCGAGGAACTGCCGTTCTTCCGGGCGTTCTGGATCGAGCGGCCGAGCCCGGCGGTGGGCTCGCTGGTGATTCACGGCCTGCTCGATTCGGAAAGCGTCGCCGGCGCGGTGCGGATGACATTGCGGCCGGGCGACGTCACCTTCGTCGATGTCGAGATGACGCTGTTCGCGCGCCAGGCGCTCGACCATGTCGGCTTCGGCTGCACCAGCGCGACCTTCCTGTCCGGCCCGCAGAGCCGGCGCGTCTTCGACGATATCCGCCCCTCGATCGGCGAGGTCTCGGGCGTCCAGATGCAGTCGGGTGGCGGCGAGTGGATCTACCGGCCGGTCAACAACCCCGCGACCTTGCAGGTCTCCTCCTTCGTCGACGAGAATCCCAAGGGCTTCGGCCTGGTCCAGCGCGAGCGCGACCCCGCCGCCTTCCAGGACGACGACCAGCGCTTCGAGCTCCGGCCGAGCGTCTGGATGGAGCCGCTCGGCGACTGGGGTGCAGGTTCGGTGCAGCTCATCGAGATTCCCAGCGATTCCGAGCCGAATAAGAACATCATCATGTACTGGCGGCCGAAGCAGCCGCTCGCCGCCGGCAGCGAGACTTCGCTGAGCTATCGCCAGGCCTGGTGCTGGCAGCCGCCGGAGCGCCCACCGCTGGCGCTCGCCACCCGTTCGCGGCAGGGCAAGGGCTCGCAAGGGCGCCGGCGGCGCTTCATCGTTGAATTCACCGGCGACAAGCTGGCCGATGCGGCGCTGATCGCCTCGACGCGGGCGACGATCACGGCCCAGCCCGGCGCCGTGCACAACGTTCGCCTCTGGCCCTATCCGGAGCGCAAGCTGATGCGCGTCGGCTTCGAGGTCGATCCCGGCAACGACAATCTCTCCGAGCTCCGGCTCGTCCTGCAATCGGGCGGCCAGCCCGTCTCTGAGACCTGGTTGAATCGATGGACCTGGTAACGGCAACCCGCCGCGACGCCATGGAAACGGAACAGCGCGGCTACAGCGCGGCTCGCGAGCCGGCCACGCCTCCGGAAGAGCCGCTGGTCATGCCGGTGCAGTCGTTCCGGAGCTGGACGGATTCGGATCGCCGTGCCCCGGCGGCGCCGCGCGACTGGAAGACGCCGTGGCTGAAGCGCCTCTTCGTCTTCGGCGGCGGGCTCGTGCTCACCGGCTTCGGCGCCTGGGAAATGTACAATGTCGTGTCGGTCAGCCGCACGACCTCGCTGCAGTACGCCCTGCTCGTGCTGTTCACGATCAACTTCTCGTGGATCGCGCTCGCCTTCACCAGCGCGCTGCTCGGCTTCTTCGGCGTCATGTTCGGCGCCGGCCGGGCGGACCGGGCCGAAACGCTGAAGCACCGCACCGTCGTGGTGATGCCGATCTACAACGAGTCTTCGGCCCGCATCTTCGCCGCGGTGGCGGCGATCCGCGAATCGGTCGAGGCCACGGGCCTGGGCGATCATTTCGACTATTTCATCGTCTCCGACACGACCAACCCGGATGTCTGGGTGGCGGAGGAGCGGGCCTTCCTGGCGCTGCGCGAGCGCCTCGGCCCGAACGCCCGGGTCTATTACCGGCACCGGCCGAAGAACCACCACCGCAAGGCCGGCAACATCGCGGATTTCGTCACACGCTGGGGCGGGCTCTACGAGCACATGGTCGTGCTCGATGCCGACAGCCTGATGACCGGCACCTGCATCGTGCGCCTCGCCGCCGCGATGGAGAACGATCCCGATGCCGGCATCATCCAGTCGCTGCCGCTGATCATCAACCGCAATACCTTCTTCGCCCGGCTGCAGCAATTCGCGGCGCGGGTCTATGGCCCGGTGATCGCGACTGGGCTCGCGATGTGGTCCGGCCGCGACGGCAATTACTGGGGCCACAACGCGATCATCCGGACCAAGGCCTTCGCCGACCATTGTGGCCTGCCGGACCTGAAGGGCAAGCCGCCCTTCGGCGGGCATGTGCTGAGCCACGATTTCGTCGAGGCGGCGCTGATCCGCCGCGCCGGCTGGTCGGTCTACATGCTGCCGGACCTGACGGGCTCCTACGAGGAAAGCCCACCCTCGCTGATCGACATCTCGGTGCGCGACCGGCGCTGGTGCCAGGGCAATCTCCAGCATTCGCGGATCATGGGCGGCAAGGGCTTCGTCATGCCGACGCGCCAGCACTTCGCCACCGGCATCATGGGCTATCTCGCCTCGCCGCTCTGGCTGATGCAGCTCGTGGTCGGCATCCTGATCGTGCTGCAGGTCAACTACGCGCGGCCTGAGTATTTCACGCAGGAATTCACGCTCTTCCCCGTCTGGCCGCGGTTCGATCCAGAGCGCGCCTTGCGCCTGTTCGCAATCACCATGGGAATCCTGCTGGCGCCGAAGCTGTTCGGCCTGCTGCTGACCCTGTTCAACAACAAGCTCAGGCAGGCCGGCGGCGGCGCGATTCGCCTGATCGTCTCGGCGCTGATCGAGGTTCTGTTCTCGGCGTTCTTCGCGCCGATCATGATGCTGATCCAGTCCGGCTCGGTCTTCCAGATCTTGCTCGGCCGCGACACCGGCTGGAACCCGCAGCGGCGCGACGACGGCTCGATCCCGCTGAAGGACATCATCCGCCGACACCGGACCCATACTGTACTCGGCGTCGTCACCGGCCTCTCGGCCTTCATGATCGCGACCTCGCTCTTCGCCTGGATGTCGCCGACGATCGTCGGCCTTGTGCTGGCGATCCCGCTGTCATGGGCCTCGGGCCAGCTCGCGATCGGCCTCTGGCTTAAGCGCCATAAGCTCCTGATGACGCCGGAGGAAGGCGCCCCGCCCGCGATCGCGACGCGCGCCAACGAATTGCAGGCCGAGTTCGAGAAGGCTGGTTACGACGACGCCGACGGCATCAAGGCGCTCCACGCCGATGCGGAACTGCGCCACGCCCATGAACTGATGCTGCCCTATGGCCAGTCGCGCCGGCGTGGCGAGATCGAGCCCGACCGCGCGGTGGCCCAGGCCAAGCTCGTCGATGCCGAGACGATCGACGACGCCGCGATCTGGCTGAAGCCGAAGGAGCGGATGGTGGTGCTGCACGACCGGGCGCTGATCGGATTGCTGGCCTCGCTGCCGCCGGTCGAGGCGAAGGGCTGAAAATTTCGTCACTCCGGGCAAGCCCGGAATGACTTCTTGCGGCTTGAGGGCGGCCTTCAGCCCTGCTCGAACGCGACCATGCAGCCGAAGGCTTCCTCGGCCGAGACGAAGAGCCGCTCGTCGCCGCGCTGGAACGAGACCTCGTTCTCGGTCAGCCGCTCCGCCACGGCTTCCAGATCGGGCACCGAGACGCAGAAGCCGAGGAAGCGCGCCGGTGTCGTATCGGGCTCGACGAGATAGGCGCCCTGCGCGGCTTCGGGATCGAGCACGTCGATGCGTCCACGCGGCAAGGCGAGCACGTAATCCTCGTTGCCCTCCAGCACTTCGGCGCCGCCGCTGAAGGCCGAGAGGAAGGCGCGGTGGAAGGCGGGTTCCTCGGCCAGCATCACGACGGCCGAGAGCGCGGTGGCACCGTTGGGGTGATGCTGGAATTCCGGGTTCCAGAAATTCTGCGGCTCGAATTGCTGGCAGACGAAGAAGCCGCATTCCGGCGCGCGCGAATCGGCGGCGAAGGCCAGTTCGAAGGCGACGCGGACATCGCTGCCATCCGGCCGCCTCGCCCGGCGTTCGAAGAAGAAGGGCTCGAAATCGCCGATGCCCTGTGCCTTGAACGTGGCCGCATCGGCCTTGGCGTCGGTGCTCTCCAGCACCAGCATCGACAGCCCCTCGCCCTGCCCCGTCAGAGCTTCACGGACGAAGGCGCCGAAGGAGAAGCGGCGTTCGCCATGCGGCGGAATGGCGGCGTCGTCGGCGATCGTCACCAGTTCCAGGAAGGAGCCGGGAAACTGCACGATCCGATTCTCGGTGCCCCAGGGATGGCGGTTGCGGGCGCCGACGCGGAAGCCGAGCTTCTCGTAGAAATGCCAGGCGGCATCGAGATCGCGGACGCCGATGACGAGATGGTCGAGACCGCGGGGCGTTGAGGCTGTTGCAGGCATGGCAGGCTCCGTCGACAGGCGTATCGGAACCCAAGGCTAGCACAGATCAGGGCGCGGTCATGTCGTGCGTTCAGGGCTCGATATAGTGCGGCAGGAAGCGCGAGGTGTTCTTGGTGATCGGTGAGGCATCCTCGCGCAGGCACAGGCCGCAAGCCTGCGAGGCGACGAGCCAGGAGCCGAGCACGGCGTATTTGCCATCGACAGAGAACAGGTTGGTCGCGGCATCCTGCAGGACATGGCCCTCGGCGCCATAGGGGCCGTCGTCGCTGTCCAGCACGCGGCCGCGCTCCAGCAGCGTGACATTGGCCCCCTCGCGCGAATAGAGCGGCTTGCGGACATGCCGGGCGGAAAGCGTCGCGCAGCGTGGATCGCCCTCGAAGAAGGCCGGCAGGAGGTTCGGATGGCCCGGCTCCATCTCCCAGAGGCAGGCGAGCAGGCCCTTGTTGGAGAGGACGGCCTTCCAGGGCGGCTCGATGAACTGGCAGCGTGAACCGGCGAGCGCGCTGCCGTAGCTCTCGCGGAACATCCATTCCCACGGATAGAGCTTGAACATCGTCTCGATCGGTTGGTTGGCGCCGTCGCAGAAGCGCCCGTCCGTGAGCAGCCCGAGTTCCTCGATATAGGTGAAGCGCGCGTCGAGCCCGGCCTGCACCGCGCAATCGGCGAGATAGTCGACCGTGCCCTTGTCCTCGGGACTATCCTGCACGCAGGTGAGATGCAGGCGGTAAGGCGACGGCTCGCGCAATCCCTGGAAGGCCGCGATCAGGCGCTCGTGCAAAGAGTTGAACTGGTCGGAGCCCTTGGGGATCGCGCCGCGCGCCATCGCCTGCTCCAGCCAGTCCCACTGGACGACGCTCGATTCGAACAGGGCGGTTGGGGTATCGGCGTTGTATTCGAGGAGCTTGGCCGGCCCACGCCCATCATAGGCGAGATCGAGCCGGCCATAGAGGTTGCGCTCGCCGCGCCGCCAGCTTTCGCGAACATAGTCCCAGTGCTCGGCGGGAATCGCGAGCCTGGTCAGCGTCTCCTCGCTGTCGAGCGCCTTCTCGATGAAGGCGAAGCAGAGCTGCTCGAGCGCTTCCGTCGGCCCTTCGATATCGCGCTCGATCTCCTCCAGCGTGAAGGCGAAGGCGGCGCTCTCGTCCCAGTAGGTCTCGCCGTCGATGGTGTGGAAGGCGAAGCCGAGCCGCTCGACCTGCTCGGTCCAGTCCGGGCGCGGGGAGAGCGCGACGCGACGCATCTCAGGACGAGGAATGCGAGGAGAAGGAGCGCGCGATCGAGCCGAAGCCGCCGCGCGAGGAGGTGCTGGTGGTCGAGGCGCTGCCGCCGCGGGAACCGGATGAGAAGGCCGCCGTGATGCTGCGGCCGGATGTGGTCGAATAGGCGCGCGAGCGGCTGCTGCCGCCATAGTAGCCGCTGCCACCGGACGAGCCCGAGGACGAAGAGCGCGCCTGCTGGCATTCCGGCAGCGTCGAGCCCGGCGGGCAAGTGGCGGCGGTTGGCGGCATCAGGGGCTGCGCCTGCGCCTGTCCACCGGAGAGGCCGCGCGCCAGCATGAAGCCGGCCAGCGCCGGGATGAAGTATTGGGCGCCACCGATGCTGGCTGAGCTGCAGCCGCTGGCGCCGTATTGCGTTTCGCAGGCGCTTTGGCTCTGGAATTTCGGTGCATCCTTGAGCCGCGCGGCGGTCGCCTCGGCAAAGGCGGTCTCGCATTGCTGGGCCGTGAGCTGCCCGGCAGCCCGGCAATCGCTCAGGCTGTTGTAGACGAGGTTCTCCTCCTTATCGTCTGATGTCATCGACCAGACGGTGGCGACGAGGAGGACGCCGACGGCAGCGAGACCGATCTGCGAGGAGCGCTTCATGGCCACCTCACGCCGTCATGCTGGCCGCGGCCAGCGTGCCCGAAATCACCGCGATTACCGCCAGCATCGCGGCGGCTGGCAGACGATCCTCCTCGATCTTGCGCGACAATTCGGGGATCGCGACCCGCGCAACGCCGTAGGCGGCGAACTGGATGATCATCGCCGCCACCGCCCAGAGCACGCAGTCGGGAATGCTGCTGGCCTGGGAGATCGCTTTCTCCAGCGGCACGGCGAAGCCGACGAGATTGCCGCCGAAGGCGATCGCGGCCGAGAGGTTGCCGGCCCGGATCAGCGCGATTTCGTCATGCGCGGTCAGGCGGAGGTAGACCGCGGCGAAAGCGGCGATCAGCGCGACGCCGACGACGAAATAGAGGAGGAATGCGGGCAGGCCCGCCATCGAGATCGTCATGCGCCCTGCCCCCGTGCCGATGCGAAGACTCTCAGTCAACGATGCCACATAGTCAGGCTAACGTGAAAACCGCACAAGCCGTCATCTAAAAGGAGGATGCGCCGCATGACGACCCGGGAGGCCCGCTGCAGTTGCGGGCAATTGCGCATCGCCTGCACCGGCGAGCCCGTGAGCGTCTCGCTCTGCCATTGTCGCGACTGCCAACGGCGGACCGGCAGCGCCTATGGCGTCGCGGCCTTCTTCGCGCGCGGCGACATCACCGTGACCGGGCAGTTCAGCGATTACGAGCGCCCGGCCGATAGCGGATATCGCGTGCTGCATCATTTCTGCCCGGCCTGCGGCAGCACGGTGTTCTGGGAGCCGTCGCGCAAGCCCGAGGTGGTCGCGGTCGCGATCGGTGCCTTCGCCGACCCGGATTTTCCTGGGCCGAGCAAGGCGGTGTTCGAGCAGCACCGCCTGCCCTGGGCGACGGTGCAGCTCGCAGAGTCCTGAATCAGACCAGGCGGCTCTGGGCCTTCGCCGCCTCGATGAAGCTGGCGAAGAGCGGATGCGGCTCGAAGGGACGCGATTTCAGCTCGGGATGGTACTGCACGCCGATGAACCAGGGATGGTCGGGATACTCGACCGTCTCGGGCAACAGGCCGTCGGGCGACAAGCCGGCGAAGCGCATGCCCTTCGCCTCGAGCTGCTCGCGATAGCCCATGTTGACTTCGTAGCGGTGGCGGTGGCGCTCGGAGATTTCGGTCGAGCCGTAGATCTCGGCGATCTTCGAGCCGGCTGCCAGCGTCGAGGCATAGGCGCCGAGCCGCATGGTGCCGCCGAGATTGCCGTTGGCCGCGCGCTGCTCCAGCTCGTTGCCGCGCATCCACTCGGTCATCAGGCCGACGACGGGCTGCTCGGTCGGGCCGAACTCGGTCGAATTGGCATCCGTGATGCCGGCTAGCGAACGCGCCGCCTCGATCACCGCCATCTGCATGCCGAAGCAGATGCCGAAATAGGGCACCTTGCGGTTGCGCGCGAAGGTCGCCGCCTTGATCTTGCCCTCGGCGCCGCGATGGCCGAAGCCGCCGGGCACGAGGATGCCGTGGACATGTTCGAGGAAGGGCGCCGGGTCCTCCTTCTCGAAGACCTCCGACTCGATCCAGTCGAGATTGACCTTTACATTGTTGGCGATGCCGCCATGTGTCAGCGCCTCGATGAGGGACTTATAGGCGTCCTTCATGCCGGTATATTTGCCGACGACGGCGATGGTGACCTCGCCCTCAGGGTTCTTCACGCGCTCGGAAATGCGCTTCCAGTTGGTGACGTCTGGCTCGGGCTTGGCATCCATGCCGAAGGCGGCGAGGACTTCGTTATCGAGCCCCTCGGCATGGTAGGAGAGCGGCACGTCATAGATCGAGGCGACGTCGCGGGCCTCGATGACCGCGGTCTCCCTGACATTGCAGAACAGCGCGAGCTTGCGGCGCTCCTCGCGCGGGATCTCGCGGTCGGTGCGGCAGAGCAGGATGTCGGGCTGGATGCCGATCGAGCGCAATTCGGCGACCGAATGCTGGGTCGGCTTGGTCTTCAATTCGCCGGCGGTCGGGATATAGGGCAGCAGCGTCAGGTGCACGAAGATGCACTGGCCGCGCGGGAGCTGCTGGTTGGTCTGGCGGATGGCTTCCAGGAACGGCAGGCTCTCGATGTCGCCGACGGTGCCGCCGATCTCGACCAGCGTGAAGTCGTAGCCCTCGTTGCCGGTCAGGATGAATTCCTTGATGGCGTTGGTGACGTGCGGCACGACCTGGATCGTGGCGCCGAGATAGTCGCCGCGGCGCTCCTTGGTCAGGATGTCCATGTAGATGCGGCCGGTGGTGATGTTGTCACCCCGGTTGCAGGGCCGGCCGGTGAAGCGCTCGTAATGGCCGAGGTCGAGATCGGTCTCGGCGCCGTCGTCGGTGACGAAGACCTCACCATGCTGATACGGGCTCATCGTGCCCGGATCGACATTGAGGTAGGGGTCGAGCTTGCGCAGGCGGACCGTGTGGCCGCGTGCCTGGAGAAGGGCTGCGAGAGCCGCCGCCGCCAGGCCTTTGCCAAGCGAGGACACCACGCCGCCGGTGATGAAAACATACCGCGTCATGGGAGGACACCTCTATCGCCACGGGTTCGATTCGCTAAGCGCCAGCAGAGCAGTCCCGCCTTGCTCTGCGCGCTTGTCCACAAAAAGAGAAGGCCGGTCACCCGGCCTTGAGCCTTCTGCATCACACAAAAGAGAAGGGCCGGTTTCCCGGCCCTGCCCTGGTTACTGCTGCGGCGCCGCTGGCGGCGTCGGCGGCTGTGCGCCGCCCTGATTCTGGTTCTGCATCTGGCGGAGCTGGTCGAGCACGCCGCCGGCATTCGGGGCGCTCGGGCCGGCCGGCGCGCCGGGCGTGGCCGGAGCGGAGGTCGCAGGCGCGCCGTCGATGATCGAGCGCTGGACGCGGCCGCGCGTGGCCATCACGGCCAGAACGACCGAGGTCAGGAAGAACAGGCCGGCGAGGATCGCGGTCGCGCGGGTCAGGGCATTGGCCTGGCCGCGGCCGGTCATGAAGCCGCCGACGCCGCCTCCCCCGCCCGAGCCCATGCCGAGGCCGCCGCCTTCGGAGCGCTGCAGCAGCACGACGCCGACGAGCGCGACGACGATGATCAGGTGGATGACGATGAGAACGTTCTGCATGGTCTCACGAAATGGGCATGGCGCGGGCCGCCGCCAAGGGCCACCCGCTCCTCCTCGAAAATCGAGGCGAATTCGGCGCGGCACATAACATGCGCCAGCCGGCAGCGCCACCCCTGCGCGCCGGCCGATTTACAGGAATGCTCAACCGGCACAGGCCCGGGCGATCGCCAGGAACTCCTCGGCCTTGAGACTGGCGCCGCCGACGAGCGCGCCATCGACATGCGGGACACCCATCAATTCGGCGGCATTCGAGGGCTTGACCGAGCCGCCATAGAGCAGGCGGACGCCCGCAGCCGCCTGCTTGCCGAGCAGCCGGCCGAGCTCGATGCGGATCGCTTCATGCATCTCGGCAACATCGGCCGCGGTCGGCGTGAGACCGGTGCCGATCGCCCAGACCGGCTCATAAGCGACGACGAGCGTCGCGGCAGTGGCGCCGTCCGGCACGGAGCCGCGCAATTGCTTCTTCACGATGGCGAGCGCCTTGCCGGCCTCGCGCTCGTCCTTGGTCTCGCCGACGCAGACGATCGGCACCAGCAGCGCCTTCTGCGCGGCTTCAGCCTTGGCCTTGACCGTCGCATTGGTCTCGCCATGCAGCGTGCGGCGCTCGGAGTGGCCAACGATGCAGAAGCTCGCGCCGGCATCGGCCAGCATCGCGGCGGAAACCTCGCCGGTGAAGGCGCCGGCCCCTTGCGTGCTGCAATCCTGCCCGCCGGTGGCGATGCGCGAGCCGATCAGCGCGGCGGTCGCGGCGAAGAGCAGGCTGGCGGGCGGGCAGATCGCGAGGTCGACGGCCGGCTTCAACGCCGCGTCGTAGCCCCTGGCCACCTCGGCCGCGATGGCGAGGTCGGCCTTCAGCCCGTTCATCTTCCAGTTGCCTGCCACCAGCGGCTTGATGCTGCGCGTCACGTCCATCCTCCTGAAATCAGCTCTTTCGGCTCTAGCAACGCCCGGCCGGCGCCGCAATCGCGTGCAAAGCCGCAGGACGATTGCGGCTTTCGCCATCGGTTCCTATAAGCAGCGCCGAGAATTGCGCGCGCGGGCCCGCTCCCGCGCCACGGACAGGTTCAGGGAAAGACAGCTTCGATGATGATGCAGGGCATCCGCAAGGCGGGTCAGGGCTTATTTGGGAAGCTCGTCATCGCGATCATGTTCGGCTTCCTCATCATCTCCTTCGCGATCTGGGGCGTGGGCGACATCTTCCGCGGCTACGGCCGCAACGAGGTCGCCAAGGTCGGCAAGACCGAGATCGGCCTCGAGGAGATGCGCACGGCCTATCAGAACGAGATCCAGAACCTGATCCGCCAGCAGCGCCGGCAGATCTCGCCCGAGATGGCGCGTGCGGCCGGCCTCGATCGGCAGGTGCTGTCGCGCCTGCTCACCGAAGCGACGCTCGACCAGACGGCTCGGGGCATGCGGCTGGCGGTGTCCGACGACACCATCCGCAACCTGATCTTCGACGACCAGACCTTCCGCGACGCCGCCGGCCAGTTCTCCGCGGCGCGCTTCAACGAGTTGCTGCGCACGAACGGCTATACCGAGCAGAGCTATGTCGCGCTCCAGCGTTCGACGATCCTGCGCCAGCAGATCTCGGAGATGGTCGTGGGCGGCTTCTCCGCCCCGCTCGCACTGCAGGAAGTCGGCAATCGCCTGCGCAACGAGAAGCGCGCCATCACCTTCGCCCGCATGCCGGCGAGCGCGGCCGGCGAGATCGCGGCACCGAGCGAGGACCAGCTCAAGAGCTTCTTCAACGATCGCAAGATCGCGTTCCGCGCGCCGGAATACCGCACGGCCGCCATCCTTTCGATCACTGCCGAGACGCTGGCCGACCCGACCAAGGTCACCGACGAGGAAGCCAAGGCCCGCTACGAGGCGACGAAGGCCCAGCGCTTCGCCTCGGTCGAGACGCGCACCGTCCAGCAGATCCCGTTCCCGAACATCGAGGAGGCGCAGGCTGCCAAGGCCAAGATCGACGGCGGCGAGACCTTCGACGAGATCGCGACCGAGCGGAACGTCGCCTTCAACGACCTGACGCTGGGCACCTTCACCCGCGAGCAGATGATCGACCCTGCCGTAGGCGAGGCCGCCTTCGCGCTCGATCAAGGCGGCGTGAGCGCTCCGGTCAAGGGCGCTTTCGGCACGGTGCTGCTGCGCGTCACCAAGGTCGATGCTGCGCATGTGCGCCCGTTCGAAGAGGTCGTGGCCGAGGTGAAGCAGGAGCTGGCGACGACCCGCGCCGCTGCCCAAGTGACCGATCTGCATGACAAGATCGAGGACCAGCGCGCCTCCGCCAAGCCGCTTGCCGAGATCGCCACGGAGCTCAATCTCAAGCTGCGCACTGCTGGGCCGATGAATGCCGGCCTCGGCAAGCCCGACGGCTCGCGCGAAGAGGCGCTGCCGGGCGGCGATCCCACGCTGCAGGCGATCTTCCGCTCGGATGTCGGCGTCGACAACGAGGCGATTCGCCTGCCCCGCGACACCGGCTATGTCTGGTTCGACGTCACCAAGATCGATCCGGCGCGTGAGCGCAGCTTCGACGAGGTCAAGGCCGAGGTCGAGACGCAGTGGCGCGCCGACGAGACGGCGACGAAGCTCTCGGCCAAGGCGCGCGAACTCGTCGAGCGCCTCGACAAGGGCGAGAGCTTCGACGCGGTCGCGGCCTCGGCCGGGCTGACCATCGAGACTGCTGCCGATCTCGGCCGGCAGGACCAGCGCCCGGAACTGCCGGGCACGGTCGTCGCCCAGGTCTTCGGCACGACCGCCGGCAAGAGCAATTCCGCCGCCGGCACCGATGGCGGGCGCATCCTGTTCAAGGTCGATTCGGCGACCGTCGCGCCTTATGTCCGCACGACGCAGGAGGCCGGGAATTTCGAGCGGCTGCTGTCGTCCAGCGTCAGCGAGGACATCCTGCTGCAATATGTCGCGAAGCGGCAGGCCGAGCTCGGCGTCAGCATCAATGATGCGGCGTTCCGCAACGCGACCGGTGGGACGCAGAATTGACGATGCAGCCTCTCCAGGAGTTCGAGCGCTTCGCGCAGACCTACGAGACCGGCGCACCGCAGCTTCTGCGGCAGGTGCTGGTCGGCGATTGCGAGACGCCGGTCGCCGCCTTCCTGAAGCTGCGCCACGCCACGGCGGGCCCGGCCTTCCTGCTCGAATCGGTCGAGGGCGGCGCCGTGCGCGGCCGCTACTCGATGATCGGGCTCGAACCCGACCTGATCTGGCGCTGCCATCACGGGCAGGCCTCGCTCTGCCGCACGGCTCTGGGCGAGACCTTCCTGGACGATCCGCGCCCGGCCTTCGAGAGCCTGCGCGCGCTTCTGGAAGAGAGCGCCATCCCGGAGGCCGAGGGCCTGCCGCCGATGGCGTCGGGCGTGTTCGGCTATCTCGGCTACGACATGGTCCGATTGATGGAACGCCTGCCGGAGCCGAAGGAGACCGGCACCGGCGTGCCCGATGCGATCCTGACGCGGCCGACGCTGATGGTGGTGTTCGATGCGGTGCGCGACGAGATCCATGTCGTGACCCCGGTCCGGCACATGCCGGGGCTCAGTGCCCGCCACGCCTATGAGCGGGCGCAGGAGCGGCTGGAGGCCGTGGTGAAGGCGCTGGAAGGTGCCCTCCCCGCCGAAGCGGAGATCGACATCGCCAACCTGCCGGTCCCGGCGACCACCTCGAACACCAGCGAGGCCGAATATCTGGAGATGGTCGACAAGGCGAAGGAGTACATCCGCGCCGGCGACATCTTCCAGGTCGTGCTGTCGCAGCGCTTCGAGGCGCCTTTCGCCCTGCCGCCCTTCGCGCTCTACCGGGCGCTCCGGCGGGTCAATCCGGCGCCGTTCCTCTGCTATCTCGATTTCTGCGACTTCCAGATCGTCTGCTCGAGCCCGGAGATCCTGGTGCGGCTGCGCGACGACACGGTCACGATCCGGCCGATCGCCGGCACGCGGCGGCGCGGTGCAACTCAGGCCGAAGACGATGCCCTGGCCGAGGAGTTGCTGGCCGACCCCAAGGAGCGCGCCGAGCACCTGATGCTGCTCGATCTCGGACGCAACGATGTCGGCCGCGTCGCGCAGATCGGCACGGTGAAGGTCACCGATTCGTTCTTCATCGAGCGCTACAGCCAGGTCATGCACATCGTCTCGAACGTCGAGGGCAAGATCGACCCGAAGCACGATTCGTTGGGCGCCCTGATCGCCGGCTTCCCGGCCGGTACGGTGTCGGGCGCGCCGAAGGTCCGGGCGATGGAGATCATCGACGAGCTGGAGCGCGACGCGCGCGGCGCCTATGCCGGCTGCATCGGCTATTTCGGCGCCAATGGCGAGATGGATACCTGCATCGTGCTGCGCACGGCGGTGGTCAAGGACGGGCGCATGCATGTCCAGGCCGGCGCCGGCATCGTCTACGATTCGAACCCGGCCTCCGAGCAGGAAGAATGCATCAACAAGGCCAAGGCCCTGTTCCGCGCCGCCGAGGAGGCGATCCGCTTCGCCGCCCGCACCGGGCGCGGCCAGTAAGCTTCGGCGCCATCATCCCAAAAGTAAAACGCCCCGCCGGTCCGGCGGGGCGTTTTACGTTTCAGGGCTGCTCGTTCAGTGACCCTTGCCAGGCGTCGACGTCATCCGGTCGACCCAGGCGATGCCGATGGCCGACAGGATGAAGACGACATGGATCAGCGTCTGCAGCAGGACGCCGGACTCGGTATAGTTCGCGGTCTTGCCGGCGATGCCGATATTGCCGGCCTCGATGAAGGTCCTGAGCAGGTGGATCGACGAGATGCCGATGATCGCCATGGCGAGCTTGATCTTGAGGATGCTCGCATTGACGTGGCTCAGCCATTCCGGCTGGTCGGGATGGCCCTCGAGCCGCAGCCGCGAGACGAAGGTCTCGTAGCCTCCGACGATCACCATGATCAGCAGGTTCGAGATCATCACCACGTCGATCAGCCCGAGCACGACCAGCATGATCTGCTGCTCGCTGAAGTCGAAGGCATGGGTGACGAGATGCCAGAGCTCCTTGAGGAACAGGAAGACGTAGACGCATTGCGCCACGATGAGGCCGATATAGAGCGGCAATTGCAGCCAGCGTGAGCTGAAGATCAGCGCTGGCAGCGGCTTCATGGGGCCAAGCGCGGTAGACTGGGCGGATGGGTCGCGCGGTTGCGCCATTGTGGGTTCCGATCCTTCGGGCAGATGTCCGTGTGCAGTGCAACGCTAGATGGCGAGGAAATTCGGCCCGCGCAAGCAGCCCCGCGTTGCTTTTTGGGGCAAAAACGACGGGATCGGGACGGCCCATTTATGCCCGGATTGACTGCTAGCTTCCCTTGCGGTCACCGGACCGCTACATTCGAATCCAAACGGGGGAACATGCGGAGTTCCGCTCGCCTGGTATCGCAGAGGAGTTTCGTCATGATCAGGACGCTCGCCGTCGCTGCCGCCCTTGCCGGTGGCACCTTACTCGCCCTTCCTGCATCGGCCGCGCCTCTCGCTCCCGCTACGTCCGCCGTCGCCACGGCGCAGGCCGGCAGCGATCTCGTCCAGACCGTGCAATGGCGCCGCTACGGCTACGGCCCGCGCTATTACGGTGGCTATCGCCGCGGCCCGGCCGTGGGCGCCGGTATCGCGGCCGGCATCATCGGGGGCGCGCTCGCTGCCGGTGCGCTGGCAGCCCCGCCCCCGCCGGTCTATTACGAGCCGGAGCCGGTCTATGTCGCGCCGCCGGTGGTCTATGCCCCACCCGTACCGCGCGCCTATGGCTACAGCATCGAGGATACGGACGCGGTCGCCTACTGCTCGCGCCGCTTCAAGAGCTACAACCCGGAGACCGGGACCTATATCGCCGCGCGCGGCGTCGTTCGCGCCTGCCCCTGACAGCAGGCGACAGCGTGATCGCAGACAAGAACTCCCCGCAGCGATGCGGGGAGTTTTTTGTTTGCGGTCGAAACCGGCTTGCCATGACGGCGACCGTGCCGCTTATCCTGCGGCTCGTCTTGAATCGGAGCGTCTCGTGCGGATCGCCACCTGGAACGTCAATTCGGTCAGGCAGCGCCTCGGCCATCTCCTCGACTTCCTGAAGGAGGCTGAGCCCGATGCGCTCTGCCTGCAGGAGATCAAATGCGTGGACGCCGATTTCCCGCGCGCCGAGATCGAGGCCGCCGGCTGGCAAGTCGAGACCCACGGGCAGAAGACCTTCAATGGCGTCGCGATCCTCAGCCGCTCGCGGCTGGAGGATGTCCGGCGCGGCCTGCCGGGCGACGATGGCGACGAGCAGGCGCGCTATCTCGAGGGCGCTCTGCCGCTCGGCGATGGCGTGGTCCGCGTCGCCTCGATCTACCTGCCGAACGGCAACCCGCCCAACACCGAGAAATATCCCTACAAGCTCGGCTGGATGCAGAGGCTGACCGCCCATGCCCGCATGCTGCTGGAGCATGAGGAGCCGCTGGTGCTGGCGGGCGACTACAACGTCATCCCCGAGCCGCGCGACGCCCGCGATCCCGCTGCCTGGGTGAGCGATGCGTTGTTCCTGCCACCGACGCGTGCCGCCTTCCGCGGGCTCATCAATCTCGGTTTGACCGAAGCCCTGCGCAGCACGACCGATGCGCCCGGACTCTATACGTTCTGGGATTACCAGGCCGGCGCCTGGCAGCGGAACAATGGTATCCGCATCGACCATCTGCTGCTCTCAGCCCAGGCGGCGGACAGGCTGTCGGGCGTCAGGATCGCCAAGCATGTCCGGGGCTGGGACAAGCCCTCGGACCATGTCCCGGTGATGATCGAATTGCACTGAGGGCAGCAACCGGACGTCATGCCCGGGCTTGAGTCCTAAGCATCTCAGGACGGAGAGGCGCCTCATCGTGCAAGAGCTTCTCGGGTCTGCGCTTCGCTTCGCCCGAGAATGACAGTATTTCTGCTCAGTTCTGGACGGCGTTGCCGTTGCGCGAATTGACCAGATGCTGGCGCTCGATCAGGGCCAGAGCCGCCGAGCGGTCACTCGCCGAGGCGGCCGCGAAAGCCACGTCGTGCCGCTCGATGATCCAGGCCTCGCGGGTCGGATCGGCGCCCTCGCGGGCCATGGCGAGCCACATCAGCCCGAGAACCGGCTGGCGGGGCACGCCCTCGCCGCCGCGCAGCAGCATTTCGCCGAAGGCGGCACGGGCGGGCGCGTGGCCCTTCTCGGCCGCGAGCTTCATCCAGCGGGCGGCCTGACGACGATCGCGGCTGGCGCCCTGCCCGGTCATGTAGAGGCGGGCGAGATTGTACTGGCCATCCGGGTCGCCGAAATAGGAGGCGGCGTAATGGAACATGTCGAAGGCACGGTCGGGATTGGGCTTCACATAGCTGCCCTTAATGCCGTCCGAGAAGTAATTGCCGAGCGCGACGAAGGCGCTGCCGACGAGCCGGGCGTCGGCCGTACCGGGCATCGCATCGGCATTCTCGTCCGCAATCTTCGAGAAATACTCGAAAGCCTTGAGATCATTGGCCGGGACGCCCTCGCCGCCGGCATACATCCGGCCGAGCTTGTACTGCGCCGTGAGATGGCCCTGCGAGGCCGCGTATTCGAGCGCGCGGACGGCACCGACCTTGTTGCCGGCCGTGGAATCGCGCATCCAGGCCTTGAGTGCGTCGCGTGCGCTGGTGAAGGGCACGAGCGGCAGCGCGGTATGGGCGGTCGGCGTATTGGGGCCGGGAGCGATGGCCGCAGCGTCCGAGCCGCCGGGCACGGAATCGTCAGGCTCCGGCAGCGCCCCGCCCGGAATGGCGCGCGGCGGCAGCGGCTTGGCGCCTGAGAAATCCTGCGCCAGGGCGGCCTGATGGCCACCCAGCAACAGGAACAGGCATGCTATGGTTGAGCTAGATATCCGCATAGCAATGGGTTTCGGCCGCCCCTCCTGGGTGGGTGACGGCGCCGCCTTTGGCGGAGCCGACGGTCTGCGCGTATTTCCACAGCGCGCCGGAATTGTAGTCGGTCTTTCGCGGCGCCCAGCTTTTACGACGCGACTCAAGTTCGGCATCAGAAAGGCGGACTGCGAGCTTTCCTGTGATGGCGTCGAGCTCGATGATGTCGCCGTCGCGGATCAGGCCGATCGGGCCGCCGACAGCGGCTTCAGGCCCGACATGGCCGACGCAGAAGCCGCGTGTGGCGCCGGAGAAGCGGCCATCGGTGATCAGCGCGACCTTGTCGCCCATGCCCTGGCCGTAGAGTGCCGCGGTGGTCGACAGCATCTCGCGCATGCCGGGGCCGCCCTTGGGGCCCTCGTAGCGGATGACGAGGACGTCGCCTTCCTTGTAGGTCCGGTTCCGGACGGCCTCGAAGGCGTCCTCCTCGCGGTCGAAGCAGCGGGCCGGGCCGGTGAAGACGAGCTGATCCTCGGGCATGCCGGCGATCTTCACGATCGCGCCTTCCGGCGCCAGATTGCCCTGCAGGCCGACGACGCCGCCGGTGACCGTGATCGGCTTGTCGGCGCGATAGACCACGTCCTGCTGGTCGTTCCACTTCACCGAGGCCATATTCTCGGCGATGGTGCGGCCGGTGACGGTCATGCAGTCGCCGTGGAGATAGCCGGCATCGAGCAGGCTCTTCATTACCAACGGAATGCCGCCGACCTCGAACATGTCCTTGGCGACGTATTTTCCGCCCGGTTTCAGGTCGGCGATATAGGGCGTCTTCTTGAAGATCTCGGCGACCTCGAACAGGTCGAAATCGATGCCGCATTCATGCGCGATCGCCGGCAGGTGCAGCGCGCCGTTGGTCGAACCGCCGGTCGCGGCGACGACCATCGCGGCGTTCTCCAGCGCCTTGCGGGTGACGATATCGCGCGGGCGGATATTCTTCGCGATCAGCTCCATCACCATCTCGCCGGCGGTGTAGCAGAAGGTGTCGCGGACATCGTAGGGCGCCGGCGCGCCGCAGCTATAGGGCAGCGCAAGGCCGATCGCCTCGGCGACCGTCGCCATGGTGTTGGCGGTGAACTGGGCGCCGCAGGAGCCGGCCGAGGGGCAGGCAGCCTCCTCGAGCTCCTTCAGGTCCTCGTCGGACATCGCGCCGACCGAATGCTTGCCGACCGCCTCGAAGACGTCCTGCACGGTCACGGGGCGGCCCTTGAAGGTGCCGGGCAGGATCGAGCCGCCATAGATGAAGATCGAGGGCACGTTGAGGCGCACCATCGCCATCATCATGCCGGGCAGCGACTTGTCGCAGCCGGCGAGGCCGACGAGCGCATCGTAGCAATGGCCGCGCATGGTCAGTTCGACGGAGTCGGCGATGACCTCGCGCGAGGCCAGCGACGACTTCATGCCCTGGTGGCCCATGGCGATGCCATCGGTGACGGTGATGGTGCAGAATTCACGCGGCGTGCCGCTGGCGGAGGCGACGCCCTTCTTCACGGCCTGGGCCTGGCGCATCAGCGAGATGTTGCAGGGGGCCGCCTCGTTCCAGCAGGAGGCGACGCCGACGAAGGGCTGCGCGATCTGCTTCGCGGTCATGCCCATCGCGTAATAATAGGAGCGGTGCGGGGCCTTGGCCGGGCCGACGCTCACATGGCGGCTCGGCAGCCTCGACTTGTCGTACACACGCCCGTCCATCGCCACTCGCCCTGTCCCCCGATCAGCACGGCGCGAAGATGTGCCACGCCACGCCTACCGGGAGCAATCGCGCCCCCGAAAACCCGAAAACCGTCCGGAACCGTTCAAGGACCGGCGCGTTACTCCCGATTTCGATATATCTCAGGCACTTAACGCAGCGTTTTGCTGGGCTTCGTTTGTGGCGGCTTCGCGGCGATTGTGGAGGTCGCTGGGGTGCCGGGCACCGTTCCCGTCCGGGTGTTGCGCCGATGTCACAAAGTTCAGGGCGGCGGGGTGACGTAACGGCTGCTTACAGCACCATCGGCAGCACGAAGAAGCCGCCGACGATGACCACGACAAGGGCCAGCGCCGTCATCGGCAGGTGCTTCTCGATGAAGATGCGGATGTCGTCGCCATAGAAGCGCAAGGCCACCGCGATCATCAGGAAGAAGGTCGCGCGCGAGACGACCATGCCGATGGTGAACTTCCACAGGTCGAAATGCAGGAAGCCGGACATGATCGTGACGATCTTGAACGGGATCGGCGTCAGGCCCTTGGTCACGAGCACCCAGAACCAGTAGTCCTGCGAGGTCGCGATCAGGGTAGCGGCCTTGTCCTGCAGCCCGTAGATGCCGATCAGCCAGGCGCCGACCGACTCGTAAAGCAGCGCCCCGATGGCATAGCCGAGATAGCCGCCGAGCACGGCGCCCAGCGAGCAGATGCCGGCATAAAACCAGGCCCGGTCCGGCCGGGCGATGCACATTGGAATCAGCAGCGGAATCGGCGGCAGCGGGCTGAACGAGCTTTCAATGAAGGTGAGGCCGAAGAGCAGCCAGGGGGCCGCGGGATGGGAGGCGTAGGAAACGCACCAGTCATAGGCTCGCTTGAGCATGGGTTCTGAACAGCCGGTCCTTGTGCCGTCACACATTCTGCATGACGGGTTTGCGTCGGGCGCATCTAAGCGGGGTCCGCATGGGAATGCGAGTCCTCTCTTGGATCAGCGTCAATTTGACGACACGGGCGTGACCGGAATGCGATACCCCGGGTCAGGCCAGCCGCGTCAGCGCCTCCGCGACCTTGAGCTTGCGGGCCTCGGCCGCAGCCTTGCGCTCGCGATTCTCCTCGACGATCTCGTCCGGCGCGCGGGCCATGAAATCGGGGTTGCCGAGCTTCTTCTCGACGACTGCGATGTCCTGGTCGAGCTTGGCGAGCTCCTTGGTCAGGCGCGTACGCTCGGCATCGAGGTCGATCAGCCCGGCCAGCGGCAGTGCCGCGACCTCGCCGCGCACGATGATCTGGGCCGACTGGCCCGGCGCCGCCGCCTCGAAGGCGATGTCGGAGACGCGCGCCAGCCGTTCGATCATCGGCCGCCAGCTTTCGATCGCCGCGCGCGTCGCAGCCGAGGCATTGACGAGAACGAGCGGTGCCTGCGTGCCGGCCGGAACGTTCACTTCCGAACGCACCGAGCGAATGTCCGAGATCAGGTCGACGACGAAGCCGATTTCGGCTTCTGCCGCGGCGTCCTTGAGGGCCGAGAGGTCGGACCAGCGGGTCAGGCAGACCAGCGAGGCGTCGCCCTCCGCAAGCTTGCGCGGTGCGCCGGCCTCGGCCTTCTGCGCCCAGAGCTCCTCGGTGAGGAACGGCATGAACGGATGCAGGAGCTGGCAGATCAGGTCGATGACATAAGCCACCGTCGCCTGCGTCTCGGCCCGGGCGGCGGCATCGACGCCCTCGCCCTGCAGCACGGGCTTGGCAAGCTCAAGGTACCAGTCGCAGAACTGGTTCCAGACGAAGCGATAGGCCGCGCCCGCCGCCTCGTTGAACCTGAAGCTCGGGATGCCGGCCGCGATCTCCTCGGCCGCCTGCGCGGCTTCGCTGAGGATCCAGCGGTTGAGCGGCTGCTTGACGGATGCCGGGTCGAAGCCTTCGGCTCGCGCGCAGCCATTGAGCTCGGCGAAGCGCGCGGCGTTCCAGATCTTGGTCGCGAAGTTGCGATAGCCCTCGACGCGCTGCGTGCTGAGCTTGATGTCGCGGCCCTGCGCCGCCATCGCCGCGAAGGTAAAGCGCAGCGCGTCCGCTCCATAGGTGTCGACGAGCGTCAGCGGGTCGATGACGTTGCCCTTCGACTTCGACATCTTCGCGCCCTTCTCGTCGCGAACCATCGCGTGAAGGTAGACGTCGCGGAACGGCACCTCGTCCATGAAGTTGAGGCCCATCATCATCATCCGGGCGACCCAGAAGAAGATGATGTCGAAGCCCGTGACGAGCGTCGCCGTCGGATAGTAGCGCTTCAGCTCGGGGGTCTCTTCCGGCCAGCCCAGGGTCGAAAACGGCCAGAGCGCCGAAGAGAACCAGGTGTCGAGCACGTCCTCGTCACGCTTCAGCGCGACGGTGTCGCCGTAATGCGCCATCGCCAGCGTCTGTGCCTCTGCTTCCGACTCGGCGACGAAGACCTCGCCGTCCGGCCCGAACCAGGCCGGGATCTGGTGGCCCCACCAGAGCTGGCGCGAGACGCACCAGGGCTCGATATTCTCCAGCCAGTCGTAATAGATCTTCGTCCAGTTCTCCGGCGTGATCTTGGTGCGGCCGTCACGGACCGCCTTGATCGAACGCTCGGCCAGCGGTTTGACGTCGACATACCACTGGTCGGTCAGCCAGGGCTCGATGACGACGTCGGAACGGTCGCCATGCGGCACGGTGTGGGCGTGCGGCTCGACCTTCGCGAGCAGGCCGCGTGCGGCCATCATCTCGACGACGCGGCGGCGCGCGGCGAAGCGATCGGCACCGTCGAGGGCCATCGTCTCGGCTTCAGGCGTCGCACCGGCCAGGAACTCCTCGTTCCCGGCGAGGAGGATACGCGCCTCGCCATCGAGGATGTTGACGACGTCGAGCTGGTGGCGCTTGCCGACCTCGAAATCGTTGAAATCATGCGCCGGCGTGATCTTGACCGCGCCGGTGCCCTTCTCGGGATCGGCATAGTCGTCGCCGAAGATCGGGATGACGCGGCCGACAAGCGGCAGCACGGCGTTGCGGCCGATCAGGTGACCGATCGTCTCGTTCTCGGGATGAACCGCGACGCCGGTATCGCCCAGCATCGTCTCGGGGCGCGTCGTTGCGACCGTGATGAAGGTCGAAGCGTCGTCCGCATCGTAGGCCACGCCTTCGAGCGGGTAGTTGAAATAATAGAGATGGCCGTTCGGGTCGCGATTGAGCACCTTGTCGAGCTTGGCTGCGTCGAAAGCCTCCTCGCCGCCGCGCTGCCATTTGAACGAGCCGTTCTTCTCGAGTTGCAGCACCTCGATGTCGGAGATCGCCGTCTGGAATTTCGGATCCCAGTTCACCAGCCGCTTGGCGCGGTAGACCAGCCCCTGCTTGTGCAGGCCGACGAAGACCTTGAGGACGGCGGCCGAGAGCCCCTCGTCCATGGTGAAGCGCTCGCGCGACCAGTCGCAGGAGGCGCCGAGCCGGCGAAGCTGATTGAAGATCGTGCCGCCCGACTCCGCCTTCCACTTCCAGACCTCGGCGAGGAAGGCCTCGCGGCCCATGCTGCGCCGGTCGGTGCGGTTCTCGGCGGCGAGCTTGCGCTCGACCACCATCTGCGTCGCGATGCCGGCATGGTCGGTGCCGGGCTGCCAGAGCACGTCCTTGCCGCGCATGCGCTCGAAGCGGCAGAGCACGTCCTGCAGCGTGTTGTTGAGCGCGTGGCCCATATGCAGCGAACCGGTGACGTTCGGCGGCGGGATCACGATGCAATAGGGCTCGGCACCGGGTGCCGCCCCCCTGCCCGCCTTGAAGGCCTGCGCCTCGTCCCAGGCCTTGCTGATCCGGGCCTCGACGGCGGCCGGTTCGAAAGTCTTGTCCATCATCGCATCGCTCGAACGCAGAAAGGCCGGGGAACCTGCCCCGGCCGGAAAATCATGGGCCAAAAAGGTCTCGCGCCTTAAGAACCCATGCACGGGCCGCGCGTCAACGTTTTCGATGATACGCGGCCATTCTGCACGGACCTCAGGCGAGGTTCGACTGCAGGAACCAGAGCGACTTGTCGAGCATGCGGGAATAGGCGGTCAGGATATCGGCGGTATCGGCATCGCCGGCCTCGTCGCAGGCGTCGATCGCCTCGCGGACCTTGTTGGCGGTAGCGGCATAGCGCTCGATCAGCGCCGCGAGATGGTCCGGAACGGCGACGATCTCGGTCGGATAGGGCTTGAGCGAGGTCGACTGGGCCGTGGTCTGCGTCGTGCCGAAAGCGATGCCGCCAAGCTGGGCGATGCGTTCGGCGACCGTGTCGACATGGGTGTCGAGCTCGGCGCGGAAACCATCGAGCATCAGGTGGATGCCGATGAACCCCGGGCCCTTCAGGTTCCAGTGTGCCTGCTTCGTCAGCAGCGACAGGTCGATGCCGTCAGCGAGGCGCTCGTTGAGCAGGCCGATGACCTTGGTCTTGGTGTTCGAGGCCAGGTCGATCCGGCTGGATTTGACCACCCTTCCCGTCGTCGCGCTCTTCGGTGTGCTACGCGGCGCGGCTTTGGCTGCGGTCTTGGCCATGGCAAACCCCCATATCGAGAAGGACTATCGGAGCGACGTTGTGACGTCGGCGCGGGGCCGATGCCGGCGCGCCCTTCCTCATACGCGCGAAACGCCGAGTGGTTCCGCTTGGCTCGCGGCCTTTGCGACGGAACCAGCCGCGCCGCGCCCCGTTGGACCAAGCAGCAGCCAACGACAGCCAGCAGGGAGAGCGACATGCCTCACCACAGCGACCAGATACGGGTCTGGGACCTGATCGATTCGATCAAGTTCGCGATGCTCGTGACCCATGACGGTCAGGGCGATGAATTGCGTGCCAGGCCGATGCACGCCCATGGCGAACGCGCGGATGATGCGATCTATTTCCTGACCGACCGCCGCCACCACAAGGACGACGAGATCCAGATCAACGACAATGTCTGCGTCGCCTTCGCCGATACCGATAGCCAGCGCTATCTCTCGGTGACGGGCACCGCGACCGTGCTCGACGACCGCCAGCGCGTGCATGACCTCTGGGATGCGAGCAACCGGGCGTTCTGGGACGACGAGAACGACCCGAACATCCGGGTGCTGCGCGTCCGGCCGAGCATGGCGGAATTCTGGGACAGCCCCGGCAAGATCGTCACCAGCGTCAAGATGGCTGCGGCCGCCCTGACCGGCGCCAAGCCTGACCTCGGCGAAAACCGCAAGGTTCCCCTTTGACCCCCGCAACGACGAGCAGGATGCGATGATGAAACTCTTGGTCCATGCCCTCGGGGCCTGGTTTGCCGTCGAAGCGGCTTCCGGCCGCTACCCCCGCCCGGTCGCCGTCGGCCTGACCATGCTGGTCTCGCGGCTGGGCGCGCCGGCGACAGCCTTCGCCATGCTCGGCTACGGATTGCTGCGGCTGCAGGAGGCTGGCGCTTTCGAGCGGAGACGCGCGCCGACACGGCGTCGACGGGCGGCCAGCGGGAACTGAGCAGGTTCGACCGAAGCGCGGCTCCCGCGTTTCGGTTCGACTGGCTTAACTTCGGCCGCCTCGCGCGACGCGCTCGATCTCGGCGCGCACCAGTCGCTCGACCATGGTCGGCAGGTTGTCGTCGAGCCAGGTCTTCAGCATCGGCTTCAGCATGTCCTTGACCAGATCCTCCAACGTCCGCGCATTGTTGCTGAGCACGGTGTTGGCGAGCTGGCCGAAGGCATTGGTCACGACGAAGCTGGCCTGATCCGACAGCAGGCTCGCCATGTCGGGGACTGGCGTGGAAGCGGGCTCCGGCCGTGCTTCGGGCTGAACTAGAGCCGGCTGCGGCTCGATGGCAGGGGCCGGCGGTTCCGGAGGCAGGGCCGCGGCGGG
The DNA here is from genome assembly GCF_001429415.1 of Allobosea sp. Root670. Classification (NCBI taxonomy): domain Bacteria; kingdom Pseudomonadati; phylum Pseudomonadota; class Alphaproteobacteria; order Hyphomicrobiales; family Alloboseaceae; genus Allobosea; species Allobosea sp. Root670. Next base: position 398,163 of record NZ_LMJU01000015.1, read on the forward strand.
CTCCTCCTCGATGAAGGCGATATCGGCATCGTCGGGGAGTGCGGCCGGCGCGGGCTCCGGTGCTGCGACCAGGGCTGCCTCGGCTCCGAGATCGAGAACATCGTCGTCGATCGCCGCAACCGGCTCGGGCTCCGGCGCCACGTCCACCTGCGGCGCTGCAGCCTCATCGGCCGGCTTCGCCTCATCGTCCGAAATGATCCGGCGGATGGAGGCAAGGATCTCCTCCATCGACGGTTCGCTGGGCTTGGCTTGCGCGCTCATGAGTCTAACCGTTGGACACCGGGCGCGCCGACAGAATCAACGCTGCTCCACGAGCGCAGTATTCCACGGTGTTGCTGTCAGACAAGGCGCCAACCGGCTCTCCCACAGGAGAAATCCGCCCTGTTGCCCGAATACGCCGTGGTGTGAGGCTGTGCCGCCGGGGCTCAGCGACCGTCGGGCGTCTGCGTGCCCCAGAGCTTGCCCTGGACCTGCTCGTAATGCTGGCGGGCGTCGTAGACCTCGGCCTTGAGCTTGAGGGACTGGGCGGAGAGCTTGCCGACGGCAGACAGCACCGCATAGGACGCAACGACGCGGTCGCGCTGCGCGACGACGAGGCTCGAACGTGCGCTCACCAGTTCCTGCTGGGCGTTGAGGACGTCGAGCGTGGTGCGCTGGCCGACCTTCGCCTCCTCGCGGACACCGGACAAGGCGGTGGAGGCCGCCTCGACTTGTGCCTGGGCGGCGACGATCTGGGCCTTGGCCGCTTCATGCCCGCCCCAGGCGGAGACGACCGCGGCGCGCACGGTGTCGCGCTGGGTATCGACCTCGATCCGGCGCTGGCCCGCCGTTTCCTTGGCCTGGCGCGTCCGGGCATAGACCTGGCCACCCTCGTAGATCGGGATCGTCAGCGTGCCGACGATGCTGGCCGAGAAGCGATTGTCGCCGGAGAACTGGGTATCGTAGCGCTGCTGGACCACGCCGCGCACGCCGACCACCGGATAGAGATCCGCCTCGGTAACCTTGACCTGGAGCTCGGCGGCATCGACGCCGTGAAGCGAGGCGATGATGGCCGGATGGTTCGACAGGGCCTGATTCAGCGCAGCCGGCAAGGATTTCGGCAAGAGCCTTTCGACCGGGCGCCCCGGAGCGAGCGAGCGCGGCTCGGTGCCGACATTCTGCCGAAAGCGGGCCACCGAGGTCTTCAGGTTCGATTCGGCGAGAATCGCCTGGGACCGCGCTGAGGACAGGCGGGCTTCCGCCTGCGCCACGTCGGTGCGCGTCACTTCGCCGACCTGAAAGCGGTCGCGCGTCTGGCGCAGCTGCTCTTCAAGAACCTCGACGTTATTGCGGTTGAGATTGAGGATCGCCGTGTCGCGCAGCACGTTCATATAGGACGTCGCCGCATCGAGCAGCACGTTCTGCTCAGTGTTGCGCAGCGTGGCGCGAGCGCCGAGAACCTGCGATTCGGACTGGCCGACGGCGCTGCGGGTCCTGCCGGAATCGAAGATGTTCTGGTCGATCTGCACGCCGGCGCCGCGCGGCCCGAGGCGGGATACGTTGTTGGTATGGACCGGCGAGGTGCTGGCGAAGGCCGGAATTCCCGATTCCGTGATGCTGGCACCGATATCGGCCGAGGCCGTGATTCGCGGGCGATAGCCCGCCTTCGCCTGCGGCACGTTCTCGTCGGTCGCGCGGACCGAGGCGCGCTGCGCGTTGAGCGTGGGATTGGCGGAATAGGCCCGCGCGAGCGCGGCTTCCATCGTCTGAGCCGAAACCGGCCCCACCCAGCCGCCCGCCAACGCCAGGGCGAAGACGGCGGAGAGTCCGAACCGGGAAGTCTTTTCGTCGCTTTTATACACGTGGACGCCTCATGTGCGCACTGAAAGTCGCGCCCAGGCATCGCCCCAGCCTCGGCAGAGTTGCAATTCATAACCGTTTCGGCGCCTTCCGCCAACGGATTGGGCGGCTCCGGAATGGTTTCGTTCGTGCAGTGCCGCAAAAATGCGACACCAATCGCTTCAGAAAACGAAGGCCGCCGGACGACGGAACTCCGACAGGACCGGCGCCGCCGCGTCGAAAACCGGCCTGCCGGAGACGGCGTCGCTGGACTTCAGATAGAGCATGACCCGCGCGGCGCGGCCCAGGCCCTCGACTACGATGAGCCGGCCTTCCGGCCGCAGCAGCGGGAAAAGCGCCTCGGGCACGATTTCGCAGGCCCCGCTGACGAGGATGGTGTCGAAGCTGGCATCGCCGGGCTGCGTAGCTGTGACCGTCACGCCGGCGGCGCCCGCGCGAACAAGCGCCGCTTCCGCCAAGGCGCGTGCCGGCGCGTCGGGCTCCCAGAGCGTGGCCCTGGCGCCCATATGGGCCATCAATGCCGCCCCGTAGCCGGAACCGCCGGCGTATTCGAGCGCGTCTTCGCCCGGCTGCGGATCGAGCAGCTGGATCATCCGCACGGCGACCATCGGGGTCATCAGCGCCCGGCCGGTGCCCGGCAGCGGAATCGCCTGATCGAGATAGGCGAGATGGGCGAGGTTCTCGGGAGCGAACGCTTCGCGCGGCACCGAATCCGCAGCCGCCAGCGCGGCCCGGTCGGTGATGTCATAGGTGCGCAGCTGGCAATCGACCATATTGCGGCGCAGCGAGGTAAAATCGTCCATGCCCGAACTCTCCGTCCACGACGCCGGTGCTGCAAGGGGCGACCGCTGCTGTGAAGCCGCATCGAACCGGTGCAGCGATCGCGCCGTTCTTCGGCAGCTTTCTGTTCGAGGCTCGCGCAAAAGGCAAGCGCCGGCTGACAGCAGGCTGCTTCTGCCGTTCAGCAAGTACGAACCGTCGATGTCAGGAGGAGGCTGGCTCCCGGAGCAGGATTCGAACCTGCGACCAATCGATTAACAGTCGATTGCTCTACCGCTGAGCTATCCGGGAACAACGTGGCGGCGTCTTAGCGGCGCGATCGGGATAGTGCAACCCCCTTGCGAGCCGACCCGGCAGATTTGTCGCCGCTGCTGTGGAAGTTGCGATGCCGGGTTGCGGCGGCGCACGGCTTGTGGTTAGTGCGCTCTCGCTGAAGCGGCCGTGGCCGTTTTGGCCGGAAGGCCTCGTGGCGGAGTGGTTACGCAGAGGACTGCAAATCCTTGCACCCCGGTTCGATTCCGGGCGAGGCCTCCAAAGATCTCAAGCGCTGATATGATTGCGCTTTTCTCCTTTTGATCGCTGCTGTGGCGTTCCGGTTTCCGGCGGCGATGCGGATCTGCGCCTGCGGAGCCCATTTGCGCATCCCGATGATGTCCCTGCGGATTTTCGCATGGTGCCCGGCAGCGGCGGCTGGCCGGGCAAGGGTCCGGTAGCCCGGTTGAGCCCGATCGACGGGATCGGTGGCACCCTCTCCCTCTCAGCGCGCCGTGGAGGAAGGCTGGAACAAATCCGGTGCGACCCGCTCCGGAAATGTCAGCGACGACACCGCGACGATCACCGTCAGGCCGATGACGGCCAGCCAGAGCCAAAAATCCAAAGGCGGTTTTTTCGGATCAGTCATCATGAAAGGGACGCCCGAGCAGGCTTCGGGTTCCCGATTTCAAGCAGCGAAGGTCGCCGTCGCGGTTTTTGGGAGCTCGTCAGTCCTTTCGGGCGGCATCGGCCGACGAAGCCGAAGCGGCATTCTGCGGGCCCTCTCCTGGCTTCGGACCCGATCCATGCTTGATCGCCAGCGTGAGAATCGTCCGGCCGATCGCCTCCGGCAGGTTGGCGTCCAGCATCACCCGCAGGCGACCGGCCCCTGCCTCGGCGGCCGAGACTTCGAATGCCGCAGGCTTGTGCCGCGGCGGCGTCCGCGGGCGGCGCGCGCTGAACAGGGTATCCAGCCTCCGGCCGATTTCTCCGAGCTCGAGATCGAGACCGGCTTCCTCCAATGCATCCATCGTCTCAACAGCCGTCCATCGGGAGCCATCGTTCAGGCTGTGATTCGCCTTAAGAACTTCATTTACAGATCGTTAAAATTTGAGTTAGTGGCAGCTGCCCGTCCGGGGCGGAGTAGCGTCATGTTCGAAGCCATTCTGATAGCGGTCCTCATGGCCGGAACCGCAGGCGTATCCTGGCTGGTCGCCGATATCCTGCATCTGCCGCTGGAAATCTGAGCGACGATAACAGATTCGGCAGAAGCCGGCCCGTTTTCGAAGCCCCGCGAGCCATCGCTTCCAAAAATCTTTCCTCTTGTCCGGTCCCGCTCCGCTTCGGCCGCGTTGATCGGGGATTGCGGCCTGCGTGGCCGTGCCGGGGATGAGGAATGATGACCGGGCGCACCCTTCACTGGTTCCGAAACGATCTGAGGCTGGCGGACAACCCGGCCCTTCTCGCCGCCGTAGAGGGCGGGCCGAATTTATGCCTCTACATTCTCGATACAGGTCCTGATCGCCGCCCGATCGGCGGCGCCTCGCGCTGGTGGCTGTCGCGCTCGCTCGATGCGCTTGGCGAAGCACTCGCACGGAGGCACGGGCGGCTCGTGCTGATGAAAGGCGATCCAGCCGAACTGCTGCCGCGCGTTGCGGCAGAGGCAGGGATCAACCGGGTCACCTGGAACCGCCGCTACGAGGCGAAGGAGATCGCACTCGACAGCCGGCTCAAGGAGGCCTTGTCCGGAAACGGCATCGATGTCAGCAGCTTCAACAGCCATCTGCTCAACGAGCCCTGGCAGGTGACCACCTCGACCGGGCAGCCGATGAAGGTGTTCACGCCTTACTGGCGTGCTGCCCGCCAGAAGGGCGAGCCGGCTGCTCCGATCGCCGCTCCCGCGCGAATCCCTGCATTCTCCCTGCCCGATTCGATCGAGGCGCTGACGGTCTCGCTTGATGATCTTGGGCTCGCCCCCCGGAAGCCGGACTGGGCCGGCGGTCTGCGGGCCGCCTGGACACCAGGAGAATCGGGCGCCGCGGCGCGTCTCGACGATTTTCTCGGCAGCGGGCTTTCAGGCTACGCCGAAGACCGCGACCGGCCGGACCGGGCCGCGACGTCGCGTCTGTCACCGCATCTGCATTTCGGCGAAATCGGCCCGCGGCAGGTCTGGCATGCTCTGCACCACGCCCGCGCCACCGGCGAAGCCGCAGGATCGGAGCGCGATGCCGAGAAATTCCTGTCCGAGATCGGCTGGCGCGAGTTTTCCCACCACCTGCTCTTCCACAATCCCGATCTCGCGACCCGAAATTACGATTCGCGCTTCGACGCCTTCCCCTGGCAGCCCGACGACAAGGCGCTAAGCCGCTGGCAGCGCGGGCAGACCGGCATTCCGCTCGTCGATGCCGGCATGCGCGAGCTCTGGACGACCGGCTGGATGCATAACCGCGTGCGAATGGTCGTCGCCTCCTTCCTGATCAAGCATCTGCTGCAGGACTGGCGGGCGGGCGAAGCCTGGTTCTGGGACACGCTGGTCGATGCCGATGCGGCCAACAACGCCGCGAGCTGGCAATGGGTCGCAGGTTCCGGCGCCGACGCCTCGCCCTATTTCCGGATCTTCAACCCGGTCACGCAGGGAGAAACCCACGACCCGCGCGCGGCTTACGTCCGCCAATGGGTGCCGGAGCTGGCAGGGCTTTCCGATGGGGATATCCACCAGCCCTGGAAGGCTTCGGAGAAAACCCTGCGCGAGGCTGGCGTTCGAATCGGTGATACCTACCCTGCCCCGCTCGTCGATCTCGCCTTCGGACGCCAGCGCGCGCTCGACGCCTTCGCGACGATCCGCGGTCGCTGACCGGTTCAGCCGCTGCGCTCGGCGAAGCGGGACATCAGCGCGAAATAGACGGGGTAAGGCAGGAGACGCGCGACCTTCAGGATCCAGGCAAGGCGGCGCGGCACGGTGACCTCGAAGCCGCCGCGCTCGAAACCATCGACGATTCGCCTTGCCCCGTCCTCCACCGTCAGCAGGAAGGGCATCGGGAAACGGCGGCCCTCCGTCATCGGGGTCTCGATGAAGCCGGGATTGACCAGTTGCAGCCGGATGCCGGCCGCCTCGCAGTCGAAACGCATCGATTCGCAGAAATAGATCGCCCCCGCCTTCGCCGCGCCATAAGCGGCCGCACCCGGCAGGCCGCGATAGCCGACCAGCGAGGCATTGACCGCGATCTGCCCCCTGCCCCGCGCGACCATGCGCGGCTGAACGGCGAAGAAGCTCTTGGCGACGCCGAGCAGGTTGACGCCCACCACCTTCTCGACCGTCTCGACATCGATCGCCCTGCCCTGGCCCGACGCGATGCCGGCATTCAGGAAGGCCAGCGCGATCGGCCCATGGATGCTCTCGATCGCGTCACTGACATTCCGCATGCCCTGCGCGTCGGTCACGTCGCCGGCATGGGCGACGATACGGCCCGGCAGGTTCTCGGCGCTGCGGGCGAGGCGCTCAAGCACTTCCAGACGCCGGGCGGTGACGGCAACCGTCCAGCCCCGTGCCGCCAGCTCGAGCGCAACCGCGGCGCCGATGCCGGAACTGGCACCGGTGATCCAGGCGATGCCGTCCTGCGGCTTCATGCGGGGCAAGGCCATGACAGCTCCGGGTTGGCGGGACAGTCATCTAGGCATCGAATCATCAGACCGAAAGCCATGCGGCCGAAATCATCCCCGCTATCCCGCCAACGCGGTGGCATGGCTGGCTCAATCGGTGCAGTCTGCGCCGGAAGGGCGCTCCGCGCCGCCAGCGAAATGACGAGATCATGCCGACCGAACTTCTCTTTCGACAGGATGCCTATCTCAGGGAAACGCCTGCGACGGTCGAGGCCGTCAACGAACGCGGCGGCATCATCCTCGACCGGACCAATTTCTACGCGACCGGCGGCGGCCAGCCGGGCGATGCCGGGCATCTGCGCCGCAATGACGGCAGCCAGATCGCCATCGCCACCACGATCTACGATCCCGAGGACAAGAGCCGGGTCATCCATGTCCCGGCCGAAGGGCAGGCCCTGCCTGCGCCCGGCGAGGCGGTGATGGTCGTGCTCGACTGGGAGCGCCGCTTCAAGCGGATGCGCATCCATACTGCGTTGCATCTGCTCAGCGTCGTTCTGTCCTTTCCGGTCACCGGCGGCTCGATCGGGGATGGCGACGGCAGGCTCGACTTCGACATTCCCGAAGGCGGGCTCGACAAGGCCGAAATCAGCGAGAAGCTCAATGCGCTCGTCGCACGCCATGCCGATGTGACCGAGCGCTGGATCACCGACGAGGAGCTCGACGCCAATCCGGGTCTCGTCAAGACGATGTCGGTGAAGCCGCCGCGCGGGTCGGGCCGGGTCCGGCTCGTCGCCATCGGCGATATCGACCTGCAGCCCTGCGGCGGCACCCATGTCCGCAACACCGCCGAGATCGGCGCGGTCGCGGTCACCGATATCGAGAAGAAGGGCAAGCAGAACCGGCGCGTCCGGATCGCGCTGGCCTGAGATCACCAAAGCTGATGCCCAGAGGATACGACTATGGCCCGTGAAGACGTCTTCGTTTCGACCGAGTGGCTGGCCGAGCGCCTGAATGCGCCCGATATCGTCGTGGTCGATGCCTCCTGGTACCTGCCGGCGCAGAAGCGCGACGGCGCGGCCGAATATGCCCAGCGTCGCATTCCGGGCGCGGTCCATTTCGATATCGACAAGATCAAGGATACCCGCTCGTCCCTGCCCCATATGCTGCCCTCGGCGCCCGAATTCGCGGCGGCGGTCGGCGCGCTCGGCATCGGCGACGGCATGCGCATCGTCGTCTATGACGGGCTCGGCTTCTTCTCGGCGCCGCGCGTGCGCTGGACCTTCAAGGTCTTCGGCGCGCGCGATGTGGTCATCCTGGACGGCGGTTTTCCGAAATGGCTCGCCGAAGGCCGGCCGGTCGAGGAAGATCGTCCGAAGGCGCGCCAGCCCCGCAGCTTCACCGCAAGGCTCGACAACGGCGCCGTCGCCGATGCCGATGACGTGGCCCGCGCCACCGCCTCGCAGGCGATCCAGGTGGTCGATGCCCGCGCAGCCGACCGTTTCCGTGGCGAGGCTGCGGAGCCCCGGCCTGGCCTGGCCTCCGGCCATATTCCCGGCTCGCTCAACCTGCCGTCATCGCAGCTCACCACCGATGGCCGGCTGAAGTCCCCGGAAGAGATCGTCGCGCTGTTCAAGGATGCCGGCGTCGATCTCGACAAGCCTTCGATCATGACCTGCGGTTCGGGCGTCTCGGCCGTGATCTTGTCGACGGCGCTCGAGACCGTCGGCAAGCCGGCCAAGGCGATCTATGATGGCTCGTGGTCCGAATGGGGCATGGGCGAGCGGCCGGTCGCGACCGGACCGGCGCAGCAGGGCTGAGCGGGAGGCATCGATGAGCCACGATCACGACCATTCGCACGACCATCCGCATGATCACAGCCATGACGGCGAGCCGCGCTGGAAGCATGACGGCGTGCGCGTCATCTCCGGCGACAAGCTCGACCCGAACACGGCGCAGACACCCGGCATGTTCCGGCAGGCGGCGATCAACCATGCCCGCGTCGGCGCTCAGAAGATCTGGGCCGGCACCGTCGCGATCGAGCCCAATGCCAAGACCGGCGTGCACCACCATGGCGATCTCGAAAGCGTGATCTATGTCGTGAGCGGCAAGGCGCGGATGCGCTGGGGCGAGCGATTGGAATTCGTCGCCGAGGCCGGGCCGGGCGATTTCATCTATGTGCCGCCCTTCGTGCCGCACCAGGAGATCAACGCCGATCCTGACAACCCGTTGCAATGCGTGCTGGTGCGCTCGGACAACGAGGCGGTGGTGGTCAACATCACCGATGTCGACCCGGTCGAGAAGCCGGAAGAGGTCTACTGGGTCGACCCGATCCACAAGCACCCGCACGGGTGAACGGAGCGCGGCAGGTTCGCTGAAACAACCCCTGACCAACCATGTATCAGCCGCGCACTCCGGGCTATCGCAAGAGCGATGCGCAGATACGCTGGGCTCTGCCAGATCGGGTTTTCTTCGCCTGCGGCGCCTGCCACATCCTCGCTTATGCATTCCTTATGAGATGGGGGGAGCGTGGCATGCGGGCGCTCTGGATCAAGCCGGCGGCCGGCCATACTGGCAATCATATCTTCGTCGATGGCGGCGGCTGGGCCTTCGACTATCACGGCTATGCGGAGAAGGATCGGTTCCTTACTCACACCTGGCGCGGAGCCCGGAGGCGCTGGCCGGGTTGGCAGGCCTCCCTCATCGAACTCCCGGCCGATGTCCTCGTCTCGGAGGCGAAGTCGCGCGGCTATGGCGGCCTCTGGCTCCGCGAGCCCGGCCAGTTCCTGCATAACGCCATGCCGCGGGCCGAGGCCTATCTCGGCCGATTTCATCCGCCTCCGCCATGATCGTCGAGCTGCGCGAGATCACCGCGGCGACGGTCCGTACCATCTGCGGACTGGAGGTCGCGGAGGAACAGCGCGGGAATGTCGCGCCGGTCGCGATCTCGATCGCTCAGGCGCATTTCGAGCCGCGCGCAACCTTTCGGGCGATCTATGCCGGGGACGAGCCCGTCGGCTTCATCCTCTGGCGCGAGGACGACAAGCCCGATACCGCCTATCTCTGGCGCTTCATGATCGACCGGCGGCATCAGGGCAAAGGCTATGGACGCGCCGCGCTTGAGCAGACCTTCGCGATGCTGAAGACGCGCGGCGTCGCCAGACTCAGCACGAGCGTCGTTCGAGGAGAGCACAGCCCGCTGGGGTTCTACCTGTCGGCAGGGTTCATCGAGGCGAACGAAGTCACGAGCAGCGGCGAATGGCTGCTGAGGAAGAACCTCTAGACAAACGCCGACCGCCTCAGCCCGTCTCGAAATCGCCGGGCTGCGGCGGAGCGATCGGCGTGAAGAGCGTGCGGTCCGGCTTGATGTCGAGGAGCGGCGTTTCGTCGAGGCAGTCGAGCCCGCGCACCAGAAGCACCCGCCCTTCCCGCGCGACCAGCGTCGCGATCGAGGTGCCGATCGGATTGGGACGGACCGGCGTGCGCAGCGCGAAGGTGCCGTGGGTCTCGCCGTTATTGGCCGGGCTCTGGCGGACGAGATCGCGGCGCGACTGATGCAGCCAATAGAGCACCTCCAATCGCTCGAAGCGCTCGATGCCCTCCAGCGCCTCGTCCCAGGGCGGGAAGAGTTCGATGCGGCAGACCGGACCGTCCGCCCTGCCCTGACGCGGACAGACCAGCCGCGAGGTCCAGGGCGTGCGGATGGTGCCGATGAAGACGAGACCGGCGTCGGTCGCCTGTGGCGGCGCGACGGCGACCTCCTTCTCGCGGATCTCGTTCTCGCGGACCATATAAGCGAGCCCGTCAGTCGATCGCGATCATCACGTCGGAGGCCTTGACCACGGCATAGGCTTCCTTGCCGACGGTGAGGCCAAGATCGTCCACGGCCGCATTGGTGATCGAAGAGGTCACGATCGCGCCGCCGATATCGATGCGGACATGGGCCGTCGTCGCGCCCTTGGTGATCTCGACGATCCTGCCCTTGAGCTGGTTGCGGGCGCTGATCTTCATGGCTCGTCCTCTCCTTGCGACAACACGGCCGCCGCCGCGCCTTGACTTGGGTCGGGACGCGCGGCAACCATCGTTATATCCATCGATATACAACGAGAAATTCGAGCGAGGAACAACATGTTGAAGCGCCGCACCCTGCTGGGCATGGGCCTGGTCCTTGCCGTGAGCTTTGCTCCCGCCTTCGACGCCGCGCAGGCGCAGACGCAGGATCTCGTGATCTTCGCCGCCGCCAGCATGAAGAACGCGCTGGACGAGGCCGCCGCCAATTGGGTGAAGGAGAGCGGCAAGCCCGCGCCGAAGATCTCCTATGCCGCCAGCAACACGCTGGCGAAGCAGCTCGAGAACGGCGCCCCGGCCGATCTCTTCGTCTCGGCCGATCTCGACTGGATGGATTATGCGGCGAGCAAGAACCTGATCAAGCCGGATACCCGCGTCAGCCTGCTCGCCAACCGGATCGTGCTGGTCGCCGGCAAGGATTCGACCGCCAGGCTCGACCTCAAGCCCGGCGTCGATATCGCGGGCGCGGTCGGTGACGGCCGCCTCGCCATGGGCAATGTCGATTCCGTCCCGGCCGGCAAATACGGCAAGGCCGCGCTGGAGAAGCTGGGTAGCTGGGACAAGGTGAAGGACAAGATCGCGCAGGCCGACAATGTCCGCGCCGCGCTGCTGCTGGTCTCGCGCGGCGAGGCCCCGCTCGGCATCGTCTACGCGACCGACGCCGCCGCCGATCCGCAGGTCAAGGTGGTCGCGACCTTCCCCGAGGATTCGCACCCGCCGATCATCTATCCGGTCGCCGTCACCAAGGATTCGGCCAATCCCGACGCGCAGGCCTTCCTGACCTATCTGCGCAGCCCCGCCGCAAAGCCCGTCTTCGAGAAGCAGGGCTTCACGGTGCTCAACAAGGCCGCCAGCTCTTCGTGATCGCCGCTTCGTGACCGACTGGCTTACGCTTTCGCCTGAAGAATGGACGGCGGTGAGGCTCAGCCTCATCGTCGCCACGACCGCCATGCTCGCGAGCCTGCCGCTGGGGCTCGCGGTTGGCCTGTTGCTGGCGCGCGGGCGCTTCTGGGGCAAGTCCCTGCTCGACGCCATCGTCCATATGCCGCTGATCCTGCCGCCTGTCGTGACAGGTTATCTGCTGCTCGTCGGCTTCGGCCGGCGCGGGCCGATCGGCGAGTTCCTCTATGACTGGTTCGGGATCGTGCTCTCATTCCGCTGGACCGGCGCGGCGCTCGCTTGCGCCGTGATGGGTTTCCCGCTGATGGTGCGCGCCATCCGGCTCTCGATCGAGGCGGTCGACCGCAAACTCGAATCCGCCGCCGGGACGCTCGGCGCCAGCCCGCTCTGGGTATTCCTCGTCGTCACCCTGCCGCTCTGCCTGCCCGGCATCATCGCCGGCATGATCCTGTGCTTCGCCAAGGCGATGGGCGAGTTCGGCGCGACGATCACCTTCGTCTCCAACATTCCCGGCGAGACGCAGACCCTGCCCTCCGCGATCTATACCTTCACGCAGGTTCCGGGAGGCGATGCCGGCGCAATGCGCCTGACGCTGATCTCCATCGTGATCTCGGTCGCGGCGCTCTTCCTGTCCGAACTGATGGCCCGCATCGTCGGCCGCCGGATCGCCGTCGAATGACCGATGTCCTCGATATCGCCGTCCGCCACAGGCTCGGAGACTTCACGCTCGATTCGAGCTTCACCTCCGATGGGCGTCTCACCGCCCTGTTCGGCAGCTCGGGTTCCGGCAAGACCTCGCTGGTCAATGTCATCGGCGGGCTGATCCGCCCCGATTCCGGCCATGTCCGTGTCGATGGCGAGACGCTGGTCGATACCGGGCGCGGCATCTTCTTGCCGAAGCACCGTCGGCGCATCGGCTATGTCTTCCAGGAAGCACGGCTGTTTCCGCATCTCACCGTGCGGCAGAACCTGCTGTTCGGACACTGGTTCGTGCCGCGTGCGCAGCGCAAGCCGGCCGAGCTCGACAAGGTGCTGGACCTGCTTGGCATAGGCCATCTGCTGCGGCGTCGTCCCGGCGCGCTCTCCGGCGGCGAGAAGCAACGCGTCGCCATCGGCCGCGCCTTGCTGGCGCAGCCGCGCCTGCTGCTGATGGACGAGCCCTTGGCGGCGCTCGACGAAGCCCGCAAGGCCGAGATCCTGCCGCATATCGAGCGCCTGCGCGACGAGGCCGGCATTCCCATCGTCTATGTCTCGCATGCGCTGGCCGAGGTCGCGCGCCTCGCCACAACGGTCGCCATGGTCGAGAACGGGCGCATCGCCGCTTGCGGCCCCACGGCCGACATCCTGTCCCGCCCCGATCTGGCCGCACGGCCGGGCGCACCCGAGGCGAGCACGCTGCTATCCGCCGAGGTCGCCGGCTTCGAGGAGGCTTTCGGGCTGGCGCGACTGACGACACCAGCCGGACTGCTGACGATCGCGCGTGGCACGCTGCGGCAGGGCCAGCGGATCAAGATCCGCATCCTCGCCAGCGACGTCATGCTCAGCCTCGGCCAGCCAGCCGAGATCAGCGCGCTCAACGTGCTGTCGGGAAAGGTCTCCGAGATCGGCGAGCGCAGCGGCACCGGCGGCAGCACCGTGCATCTGCTCATCGCTTGCGGCGAGGCGAAGCTGGCGGCGCGCATCACTGCGAAATCCGTTGCCCTGCTGGGGCTGGCGCCCGGGAAGCCTGTCCATGCGGTGATCAAGAGCGTCTCGGTCGAGATGCCCTGAACCGGGCGCCGCACGGCCCTCCCAAAAAGTCATGGGACCAACCTTGACCTTCCCATAATGGGAAACCTTATATCGCCTGTCATCACCATGAAGGAGACGGCGATGACGGTCATCGACAAGAGCAGGAACGACCTCGAAACCCTAGATCTGGGCGTCGAGGGCATGACTTGCGCGAGCTGCGTCGCCCATGTTGAGCGCGCCATCGCGGCGGTGCCGGGCGTCGATGCGGTTTCGGTCAATCTCGCGACCGAGCGGGCGCATGTCAGCTTCGCGAAGGGCGGAACTGACCTGAAGCAGGTCGAGGCGGCGGTCCGCCAGAGCGGCTACACCCCGGTCGAGAACACGATCGAGTTGTCGGTCTCGGGCATGACCTGCGCCTCCTGCGTCGCCCATGTCGAGAAGGCCCTGCGCGCCGTGCCGGGCGTGATCGAGGCCACCGTGAACCTCGCGACCGAGCGCGCCAGCGTGAAGACGCTCGCCGGCAACGAGATCGTCCCGGCCCTGGTCAAGGCCGTCGCCGGCGCCGGCTATGAAGCGAGCCCGATCGCCGCGGCCGATGGCGATGCCGACACGCGCCGGCAGGCTGCCAAGGACGAGGAGCAGGGCAAGCTGCTGCGCTCCGTCATCCTCGCCGGCCTGCTGACGCTGCCGTTGCTCGTGGTCGAGATGGGCAGCCACATGTTTCCCTCCCTGCACCATTGGCTCGCCGGCACCTTCGGCGAGTGGAACGTGCGCGTCTTCTCCTTCGCGCTGGCGACCATCGTCCAGTTCGGGCCGGGTCTCGTCTTCCTGCGCAAGGGTTTCCCGGCGCTGCTGCGGCTGGCGCCCGACATGAACTCGCTGGTCATGCTCGGTACCGGCGCGGCCTATCTCTATTCGAGCGTCGCGACCTTCCTGCCGGACCTGCTGCCGATGGGCACGGAAGGCACCTATTTCGAATCCGGCGCGGTGATCGTGACGCTGATCCTGCTCGGGCGCTGGTTCGAGACCCGCGCCAAAGGCCGCACCGGCGCTGCCATCCGCAGCCTGATCGCGCTCCAGCCCAAGACCGCCCGCGTTCTGCGCGACGGCGCCGAGAGCGATGTCGCCGTCGACAGCGTCCGCCCCGGCGATGTCGTGATCCTGCGGCCGGGCGAGCGCGTCCCGGTCGATGGCGAGGTCACCGACGGCTCTTCCTTCGTCGATGAATCAATGATCACCGGCGAGCCCGCCCCCGTCCGCAAGGAAGCCGGCAGCACTGTCACCGGCGGCACCGTCAACGGCTCCGGCGCGCTGCGCTTCACCGCGCAGAAGGTCGGCTCCGACACGCTGCTCGCCCAGATCGTGCGAACCGTGCAGGCCGCGCAAGGCGCCAAGCTGCCGATCCAGGCGCTGGTCGACCGCGTCACCCTCTGGTTCGTCCCGGTCGTGATCGTGCTGGCATTGCTGACCTTTGCGGTCTGGCTGAGCTTCGGCCCGAGCCCGGCTTTGTCGCATGCGCTGGTCAATGCCGTCGCGCTGCTGATCATCGCCTGCCCCTGCGCCATGGGTCTTGCGACCCCGGCCTCGATCATGGTCGGCACCGGCCGCGGCGCCGAGCTCGGCATCCTGTTCCGTCAGGGCGACGCCTTGCAGGCACTGAAGGACGTCCAGATCGTTGCGCTCGACAAGACGGGCACGCTGACCAAGGGCAAGCCCGAGCTCACCGATATCGAGCCAGTCGCTGGCTTTGCTGCCGACGATGTGCTGCGCCTCGTCGGCTCGGCCGAGAACCGTTCGGAGCATCCGCTGGCGCAGGCGCTGGTCGCGGCCGCCAAGGCGCGCAATCTCACGCTCGCCGAGCCGGCCGATTTCACCAGCGATCCCGGCCGCGGTGTCACCGCGACGGTCGAGGGCCGCAAGGTCGCGATCGGCGGCCACCGGCTGATGGAAGAGGCCAAGCTCGACATCGCGCCCTTCGCCGCCCGCGCCAAGGCGCTGGCCGAGGCCGGCAAGACCCCGCTCTATGCCGCAATCGACGACAGGATCGCCGCAATCATCGCGGTTGCCGACGCGGTGAAGGAGACCACGCCCGCGGCCATCGCAGCATTGCACAAGCTCGGCCTCAAGGTCGCGATGGTGACCGGCGACGACCGGCGCACGGCGGAAGCGGTCGCGCGCGGCCTCGGCATCGACGAGGTCTGGGCCGAGGTGCTGCCAACCGACAAGGCCGAGGTGGTGAAGCGCCTGCAGGGCCGCGGCGCCAAGGTCGCCTTCGTCGGCGACGGCATCAACGACGCCCCCGCCCTCGCCCAGGCGGATGTCGGCATCGCCATCGGCACCGGCACCGATATCGCGATCGAAAGCGCCGATGTCGTGCTGATGTCGGGCGACGTCATGGGCGTGCCCCGTGCGATCGCGCTGTCGCAGGCGGTGATTTCCAACATCCGCCAGAATCTCGCCTGGGCCTTCGGCTACAACGCCCTGCTGATCCCGGTCGCGGCGGGCGTGCTCTATCCGGCTTTCGGCATCCTGCTCTCGCCGGTCTTCGCCGGGCTCGCCATGGCGCTGTCGAGCGTCAGCGTCGTCAGCAATGCACTGCGGTTGAAGCGCTTCAAGGTGGAGGCCTAGAGATGAATATCGGCGAAGCCGCAACCCGCTCCGGCGTCAGCGCCAAGATGATCCGCTATTACGAGAGCATCGGCCTGATCACCCCGCCGGCCCGCACGGCCGCGCAATACCGGGTCTATGCCGCCGACGACGTGCATACGCTGCGCTTCGTGCGCCGCTCGCGCGATCTCGGCTTCTCGCTGGAGGAGACGCGCGAACTGCTCGCGCTCTGGCGCGACAAGAGCCGGGCCAGCGCCGATGTGAAGAACCTCGCCATGGCGCATGTGCGCGAACTCGAGGAAAAGGCGGCGGAGCTCAAGGCCATGGCCGACACGCTGCGGCATCTGGCGACGCATTGCCATGGCGACCACCGGCCGGATTGCCCGATCCTGGCGGACTTCGCCGCCACACCATCGGCGCAGGCCAAAGCCTGAGACGCTGCTCCGCCATGCACTGAATGTCTGGACGGGGCGGTGCGGGATTGCTCATATGCCGCTGCCCACCAGAGGCGGGTCCGGCCCGGCCGCATCGGCCCCGTCGGGGAATCCGCCTCTCAACGAAAGACGGGGAGCGCCAAGGCGTTCTCCAGGCGGAACGACAATGGACAATCGAAACGATCTCTGGCGGCATGTCGATGCGAACAAGGAGCGCCTGATCGCGCTCTCCGACCGGGTCTGGGGCATGCCGGAGGTGTGCTACACCGAGAAGCGCTCGGTCGCCGAGCATATCGCGGAGCTGAAGCACCAGGGCTTCAAGATCACCGAAAACGTCGCCGATATCCCGACCGCGGTGATCGGCGAGGCCGGCGAAGGCGGCCCGGTCATCGCCTTCCTCGGCGAGTACGACGCCCTGCCCGGCCTGTCGCAGGAAGCCGGCGCTGCCGAGCACAAGGAAATCGAGACCAACGGACACGGCCATGGCTGCGGCCATAACCTGCTCGGCTCGGCAGCGATGCTCGCTGCGGTGGCGATGAAGGAGTGGCTGGCCGAGAACAAGATTCCCGGCCGTGTGCGCTATTATGGCTGCCCGGCCGAGGAAGGCGGCGCCGCCAAGGCCTTCATGGTTCGCGCCGGCGCCTTCGACGACGCCGATGTCGCGATTTCGTGGCACCCGTCGAGCTTCTGGGAGGTCGCTCCGGCCCTCGCGCTCGCCAATACCCGCGCCGATTTCGTCTTCACCGGCCGCGCTTCGCATGCCGCGGCGGCGCCGCATCTCGGTCGTTCGGCGCTCGATGCCGTCGAGCTGATGAATGTCGGCGTCAACTACATGCGCGAGCACATGCCCTCCGACGCACGCGTCCACTACGCGCTGCTCGATACCGGCGGCATCGCCCCGAACGTCGTCCAGGCCCATGCCCGGGTGCGCTACTCGATCCGCGCCCGTGACCTGCGCGGCATGCTGGAGCTCGTCCAGCGCGTGAAGAAGATCGCCGAAGGCGCGGCGCTGATGACGGAAACCAAGATGGAGATGCGCATCGTCAGCGCCGTCTCCGACCTCGTCGCCAACACGCCGCTCGAAGAAGCCATGCACAAGGTGATGGGCGAGCTCGGCGCGCCGCATTTCGACGATGCCGACAAGGCCTATGCCGAGAAGATCCGCGGCACGCTCTCCCCGCAGGAGATCGCCTCGATCTGGCGCACCATCGGGATGCCGGATAGCGGCGCCCCACTCGCCGACTTCCTCGTGCCGCGCGACGCCAAGCGCAACCCGGCGATCGGCTCGACCGATATCGGCGACGTGAGCTGGGCGGTGCCGACCGTGCAGGCCCATGCGCCGACGGTCGCGATGGGGACGCCGTTCCACACCTGGCAGGTGGTGGCGCAGGGCAAGTCCCCCGCCGCGCACAAGGCGATGGTCCATGTCGCCAAGGCGATGGCCGCAACCGGCGCCGCGGTGCTGAGCGACCCGGCCCTGATGGCCGCCGCCAAGGCCGACCACAAGGCCCGCCTCGGCAAGGAAGGCTACACCTCGCCGCTACCGCCCGAAGTGAAGCCGCCGCTGACGATGTCGCTGGGCTGATCGCGACGGCTTGCCGTCACATTCTCGGGCGCCGCAGAGCGGTGACCCGAGAACCTCGTGCCGAGAAGGGCGCTCTTCCTTCCTGAGATGCTCGGGTCAAGCCCGAGCATGACGGCTGCGGCTGCGTTGCCTTGCCGATTGAATGAACACATATGATCCGGGAGAATGAGCCTCTGCCATCAGCCGGCAGAATCGCCAGCCCGGAGCCAGCATGGATCGCGCAGAGGAATCGGAAGACGGGCTCGGCCGGCATCACCGCTCGGCCAGCGGCCCGGCCGATTCCGCGATGCCTGAACCCGTCGACCTCGCCGGCTATGTGCTGGACGAGCAGTTCGGCTTCCTGCTGCGGCAGATGCAGCAGCGCTATGTCGCGATGTTCCTGGAGATGATGGGCGCAGACGGGCCGACGCCGCCGCAATTCGCGGTCCTCTGCCGGCTCGCCGTCGACGGACGGATTTCCCAGAACCAGCTCGGCCGCATGACGGCGATGGACCCGGCCACGATCCGGGGCGTGGTGACGCGCCTCGCCGAGCGCGGGCTGGTCGAGCGCCTGCACGATCCCGACGACAAGCGCCGCGTGCTGGTACAGCTCGGCCAGCGCGGCCGCGAGCTGTTGCCGGATTATGTCGTCCGCGCCCAGGCGATTACCATCGCGGCGCTGGACCCGATGGCGGAGCGCGAGGTCGAGCCGCTGCTCGACGTGATGCGGCGCCTGCTCTCAGGCTTCAGACCGCCAGATACTGGCTCCGCGCCGCCTCGTCGGCCTTGAGCGCGGCCATCGTATCGTCGAAGCGGATCAGCCCCTTCTCGATGATGACGGCGCGGTCGGCGATGCTGCCGGCGAAATGCAGGTTCTGCTCGGAGAGCAGCACGGACAGCCCCTCGCCTTTCAGCACGCGGATCGTCTCCGCCATCGCCTCGACGATCACGGGCGCAAGCCCTTCCGAGGGTTCGTCGAGCAGGAGCAGGCGCGGATTGCCCATCAGCGTGCGGGCGATGGTCAGCATCTGCTGCTCGCCGCCGGACATGGCCCCGCCCGGCCGCTCGCGCATGCGGCCGAGATTGGGGAAGAGGTCGAAGAGCCGCTCCGGCGTCCAGTGCGGCGCGCCCTTGCGGGGCGGCTGGCGGCCGACTTCGAGGTTGTCCATCACGGTCAGTTCGGAGAAGACGCGCCGGTCCTCCGGGACATAGCCGATGCCGAGCCGGGCGATCTGGAAAGGCTCGCGGCCGGCGATCTCCTTGCCTTCGAAACGGATGGAGCCTCGCGGTTCAGGCACCAGCCCCATCACCGTCTTCATGGTCGTAGACTTGCCGGCGCCGTTGCGGCCCATCAGCGCGACGACCTCGCCATGTCCAACCGAGAAGCCGACGCCGTGCAGGATCTTGGCGCGGCCATACCAGGCCTCGACGCCCGCGAGTTCGAGGAGCGCCGTCATCAATGCCCTCCCGAGGTCGCGCCGGAGCCGAGATAGACCGCGCGCACCTGCGGATCGTTGCGGACCTCGGCACTGGTCCCGGAAGCGATCAACCGCCCCCGATCGAGCACCAGCACGCGATCGGCATGGGCGAAGACGACGTCCATGTCATGCTCGGTGAAGAGCACGGCGATGCCGTGCTGACGGGCGATGCGGGCCGTCAGCGCCATCAGGGCGATGCGCTCCTGCGGCGCCATGCCGGCGGTGGGTTCGTCCATCAGCAGCAGCTTCGGCGCGTTGGCGAGCGCGATGGCGAGTTCGACGCGCTTGAGATCACCATAGGCGAGCACGCCGCAGGCGCGTTCGGCCTGCTGGGTCATACCGACCTGATCGAGCAAGGCATCGGCCGGCTCGAGGCGGCGCTGGTCGGCGCGCCCGAACAGGCGCCAGCTCTCCCCGGCATGGGAGATCAACGCCATCTGGACGTTCTCGCGCACGGTCATCGAGGCAAAGGTTGCAGTGATCTGGAAGGTGCGGCCGACGCCGAGGCGCCAGATCTTGCGCGGTTCGAGCCCGGTGATCGGCTTGCCTTCGAGCAGAACCTCGCCGCGATCGGGCTTGAGCTGCCCGTTCAGCATGTTGAAGCAGGTCGTCTTGCCGGCCCCGTTGGGGCCGATCAGCGCGACCAGCTTGCCGGCCTCGACCGAGAAGGACACGCCATCGACCGCCTTCACGCCGCCGAAGGATTTGGCGAGATCGCGGGCTTCCAGCACGGGAGGCATGGACGCACTCATGCCACGGCCGTCGCCTGCGCGGCGCTCTCGCGTCGGGCGCGCCAGTACAGCCAGGTGCCGACGAGGCCGCGCGGGAACAGCACGACCAGAAGCACGATCGACAGCCCCAGCCCGAAGCGCCAATAGGCCGTCATCTTCGCGAGCTGTTCGTTCAAACCCATATAGGCGAAGGCGCCGACGACCGGTCCGGCGACCGTCTGGACGCCGCCGAGCAGCACCATCAGCAAGGCATCGACCGAGCGCGGGATCGCCATATAGGTCGGGAAGACCGAGCCCTTAGAGAAGGCGAAGAGCCCGCCGGCGATGCCGGCTGCGACCGCGGCGATGGTGAAGGCCGCCCATTGCAGGCGCCCGACATCGAGCCCGATCGCCTCGGCCCGCAACGGGCTGTCGCGGCCGGCCCGCAAGGCGTAGCCGAAGGGCGCGAAGATGATGACGCGCAGCGCCAGGATCACCAGAACGGCGATGGCGAGCGTAAGATAGTAGAATACCGTCTTGGGCACTGCCCAGGCCGAGGGCCAGACGCCGAGAATGCCGTTGTCGCCGCCGGTCAGGTCGACCCATTGGAAGGCGGTGGCCCAAGCGATCTGGGCGAAGGCCAGCGTCAGCATGGCCAGATAGACGCCCGAAAGCCGCACGCAGAACCAGCCGAAGATCGCGCCGGCGATGCCCGCCATCAGCGGCGCCAGCATCAAGGCCTCCTCCATCGGGCTGCCCAGCCATTTCACCGCCAGCGCCGTGCCATAGGCGCCCAACCCGAAATAGGCGGCATGGCCGAAGGAGGTGATGCCGCCCGGCCCCATCAAGAGATGCAGCGAAGCGGCGAAGACCGCAAAGATCACGAGATCGGTCAACGTCAGGACGACATGATCAGGCACGACCAGCGGCGCGAGGATCAGCAGGCTGAGCGCGACGGCTCCGAACAGCTTCGCCGCGCCGTCTGCGGGACTGAGCAGGAAGAGCTGGCCGGCATGGCCATGAGGCTCGACGGAGGCCTTGCCGAGTAGGCCGTGCGGCCGGACGATCAGCACCGCCGCCATCACCAGGAAGACCAGCACCAGCGTGATCTTGGGCAGGATCAGGATGCCGAAGGCGTGGAGCACGCCAATCAACACGGCCGCGAGATAGGCGCCGGTCACGCTGCCGAGCCCGCCGACCACCACGACCACGAAGGCCTCGGCGATCATCGACAGGTCCATGTGAAGGTTGATCGCCTCGCGCGGGAGCTGGAGCGCGCCGCCGAGCCCCGCCAGCGCTGCGCCGAAGGCGAAGACCGAGGTGAAGAGCAGGCGCTGGTTGACGCCAAGCGCGCTCACCATCTCGCGGTCCTGCGTCGCCGCCCGGATCAGCACGCCCCAGCGCGTCCGGTGGAACAAGAGCCAGATCAGGCCGAGCACGACCGGCCCGACGGCAATCAGGAACAGCTCGTAGCTCGGGAAGCGGTTGTCGAACAGGATGACGAAGCTGCGGAAGCCCGGCGCGCGCGGGCCGAGCTTGTCCTCCGGCCCCCAGGTCGCCAGCGCAATGTCCTGCAGCATCAGCACGACGCCGAAAGTCGCGAGCAACTGGAACAGCTCCGGCGCCTGATAGATTCGCCTGAGAATCAGGACCTCGATCAGCACACCGGCAAGGCCGGTGAGCAGAACGGCGAGGATGACGCCGCCCCAGAATCCGAGTGGATCGGCCGGGCCGAGCCAGGTCACCAGCGTGAAGGCCAGATAGCCGCCCAGCATGTAGAGCGAGCCGTGGGCGAAGTTCACGATGCGCGTGACGCCGAAGATGATCGACAGCCCGCACGCCACCAGGAACAGCGACGATGCCGAGGCCAGGCCGTTCAGGGTCTGGGTGAGGACGAGATCAAGCATGTGGTCTCGGGCGCAACACTACGGCCTTCAGGCCGTAGCGCCGCGCTCCATCTCAGGCAAGGTCAGACGGCTGGGCGTAGCTTGCGGACCTCGTCATCACCAGGCAGGTATTTGGCGCCGTCGCGATAGCTCCAGTCGACCATCACGCCCTTGCCGTCCTTCTGCGCGCTCTTGCCGACATAGGCGCCGAGCGTCGACTGGTGGTCGATCTTGCGGAACTCGATCGGACCGAAGGCCGAGCCGAACTTCAGCCCCTCGAAGGCATCGACCAGCTTCTCGTTGTCGGTGGAGCCCGCCTTGGCCAGCGCCGCGGCGATGGCCTGCACCGTCTCGTAGCCGACGACCGAGCCCAGCCGCGGATAGTCGTTGTACTTCGCCTTGTAGGCGTCGCGGAACTTGACGTGCTCCGGCGTCTGCAGGTCGGCATGGGGATAGCCGGTGATGATCCAGCCCTCCGGCGTCTCGGCGCCGAGCGTGTCGAGATATTCCGGCTCGCCGGTCAGCATCGAGACGACCTGGCGCCCCTCGAACAGGCCGCGCGTGTTGCCGGCGCGGACGAAATTGGCGAGGTCGACGGCGAAGGTGACGTTGAAGATCGCCTCCGGCTTGGCCGCTTCCAGCGCCTGCACGGTGGCGCCGGCGTCGATGCGGCCGAGCGCCGGGAACTGCTCGGCGACGAAGGTCACGTCGGGGCGTGCCTTCAACAGCAATTCCTTGAACCATTTCACGGCCGATTGGCCGTATTCGTAGTTCGGCGCGACGATCGCCCATTTCTTCGCCGGAAGCTTCGCCGCTTCCTCGACCAGCATCGCGGCCTGCATGTAGGTCGAGGGCCGCAGGCGGAAGGTGTAGCGGTTGCCCTTCGACCAGACGAGCGCATCGGCCAGCGGCTCGGAGGCGACATAGAGCCGCTTGTTCTGGTTGGCGTAGTCGGCGAGCGCCAGTCCCACATTGGAAAGGAAGCCGCCGGCGATGATGTCGACCTTTTCGGCCGTGGCGAGATCGGCGGCATGGCGCACCGCATCCTCCGGCTTGCCGGCATCGTCGCGGAACACCGTTTCGAGCTTGCGGCCGAGCACGCCGCCCGCCGCGTTGATCTGCTCCTGCGCCAGTTCCCAGGCCTGCCGATAGGGTTTCAGGAAGGCCGGCTGCGCGGTATAGGAGTTGATCTCGCCGATGCGGATCGGCCCCGCGCCCTGGGCGCGCGCCAGCGAGGGAACGCCGAGGGCAAGCGTGCCCGCGACGAAGCTGCGACGATCGATCTGCATCGGGTTTAAGTCCTTCGCCCTGCTGCGGCTGCAATCCGCGCCGATACCGCTCGCGCCGGGTCGGGCGAAGCGGAATTCATTTGCATGCATATGAATGAATAGATCCGGGCGCCTGTCAATCTGCCATTCTTGCAATGCAGCAGATGAGCAGGCGACTGACGGCAGCTCGCACGATCTTGCGGGAATCGCCCGAAATCCTTTGATTTCATTTGAGAAACGAGGCGCCTAAAAATAAGACAGCGATGCTGCCCTTTTGGCCTTGCAGGCGTCACCTGAGCTTACTATTTAAAGTGCAGCGCAGCAGAGATGTTGCGCCGCCCTCCTTGGGCGTTTCCTCCCTAGACTTGGGCTGCGCTTCTGGCGTGGCCCTTTTTTCTTGTCGGGATGCGCCCTTACCAGCGCCGGCCGTAGCCCCAGGGCCCGCCGAAGGAGGCGTCGAAGCGGTCGAAGCGATAGCGCCGCTCGGCCGCGCGATCGAGATCGAGCTGCATCAGGCAGTTCGAGAACGCCTCGCCCGGCGCGCGAAAACCATAGGAGCGGCAGCGCTCCTCGTCGATCGCGCGATACTGCGCCTCGGTGGTCACGCAGCCGCTCAATGCGAGGGCCAGCATCGCGCCGGCGGCAAGCCTGATGATCGTCATCGCGCTTCTCCTCTCGCTCATAACCATCCTACGCGCAGACGATAGCTCCGGTTCCCGGGCCAGCCTAGCGCGAGAACTTGATCGGCACGCTCAGCGAAATCGCTCCGCTGCCGAGCCCATCCGGCGGTGCCGGGACAGGGCTGGCGCGACGGATCATCGCGACCGCCTCCCCATCCAGCGCCGCATCGCCCGAGCCCCGGACGAGACGGGCCGAGAGCACACGGCCGCCGCGGTCGATGCTGAAGGCGACTTGGACCGTGCCGGGGCTGGCGCCTCCAGGGAAGCGCTTGTAGCGGTTGAGATGCGCCATCAGCGACCCGCGCCAGCTCGCGGTCGCGGCCGGAGACGGCGAGGACGCACCGGAATTGGGAGCCGCCGCGCGCGGAGCCGTCTGCGCCTGCGCTACCGGCGCCGAGGTCTGCTCGGCCTTGGGCTTGTCCGGGCGGATCGGCTTCTTCTTCTCGACGACCTTGGGTTTCGGCTTCGGCTTGGGCTTCTCCGGCGGAGGCGGCTTCGGCTGTTCCTTCGGCGGCGGGGTCAGGATCGCCGCAGCATCGGGCAGCGGCGGCAATTCGGGAATCCTGATCTCGGGCTCGGGGATCGCGACGGGCTCCGGTTCCGGCGGAGGCGGCTCGATCTCCTTGGGCGGCTCGACCGGTTCGGGCTCGGGCTGCGCTTCGGCCATCTCGGGGCCCGGCGCGACATCCTGCGGCGGCGCCTCGGGGGCGACGGCGAGCGGCGCGAGTTCGATCATCACGGCGGCCGGAGGCGCGCCCATCGCCGCCTCGGCGCGCTGCCAGTTGGCGATGACCCAGCCGGCCGTGCCATGGGCGCTCGCGACCACCAGGGCCGCAAGACTCCAGCGCAGGGCCGCCGGCGCGAAACGCGACAATGACGGGCGCTCGAGGCTCATGGCTTCGGCCCCGCAGCAGCCCCCTGCCCGGTGTCCTCAAGGCCGACCAGCGCGATCTTGAGATAACCGGCGTTGCGCAGCAGGTTCATCACGTTCATCAGCTCGCTATAGGCGACGCTGCCGTCGGCCCGCAGGAAGACCCGCTGCTCGCGATCGCTGTTCGTCTTCTGGTCGAGTGCCGTCTGCAGGGCCTCGCGCGGCACGGGATCATTGCCGAGCGCGAGCGTGAGATCGCCCTTCACCGTCAGGAACATCGGCGTGTCCGGCCGCGGCTGCGGCTGCGCGTTCGAGACCGGCAGGTCGACCGCGACATCGACGGTCGAGAGCGGCGCCGCCACCATGAAGATGATCAGCAGGACGAGGATGACGTCGATGAACGGCGTCACGTTGATGTCGCTGACCTCGCCGAGGTCGCCGTCCTGCGGCTCCTTGAGGGAAACGCCCATGATTCACTCCGCCGGAACGAGCGGCGCGGCCGCCACCGCCGCGGCTGAAGCCGAGGACGAATAGGCCGAACGCGGGGCCGGTGCGACGGCGCGCTGGCGGCGTTCCAGGTCGCGCGAGAGATGGCGCAGGATCTCGCCCGACGCATCGGAAAGCGTGGCGCGGTAGCCGGTGATCGCGCGGGCGAAGACGTTGTAGATGATGACGGCGGGGATGGCGGCGACGAGGCCGATCGCGGTCGCCAGCAGCGCCTCGGCGATGCCGGGCGCGACGACGGCGAGATTGGTCGTCTTGGCCTGGCTGATGCCGATGAAGGAATTCATGATGCCCCAGACCGTGCCGAACAGGCCGACGAAGGGGGCGGTCGAGCCGATCGTGGCGAGCAGGCCGGTTCCGCGCGCCATCGAGCGGCCGGCGCGCGCCTCGATCCGCGAGAGCGCGATGGCGACGCGCTCCTTGATACCGTCCTCGCCGAGGTCGGCCGAGCGGCGGGTCTCGGACAGGGCAGCGGACAGCAACAAGCCGACGGCGCCGCGCAGCTTGCCGTTCCTGCCCGCCGCAGCTCCGGCTGCCTCGCCCAGGTTCTCGGCCGCCTCGATGCGGCGCAGCGCCCGGCCGGCCGAACGCTTGGCAGCGGCCAGCTCCATCGCCTTGGCGAGCCAGATCGTCCAGGTCACCAGCGAGGCGAAGGCAAGCCCGAGCATCACGCCCTTCACGACGATATCCGCCGCCATGAACATGCCCCAGGGCGACAGGTCATGCGGCAAGGTCGCCGTCGCGGCCGGGGCCGGAGCCATCACAGGTGTCGCGGCCTCGCTGGTGGTCAGCGGCGGGTGAGCGGCGCTCGGCGGATTGATGCCGAGCTGAGGCAGCGCAGACGGCAGCGGATTGGTCGGCGTCGCGGGCTGGGTCGCGGGCGCCGGCTGAACCGGCTGGGTCTGTGCCGCAGGCGGGGCCGTTTCGGTGGGGGCCTGTGGGGCGGACTGCCCCGGCGCCTGGGCCTGGGCCGCGACCACGGACAGGCTCATCGCAACAAGAGCCAGACGAAACGCACGCATCATCACAAATCCAGCCTTCTCCGGAGGAGCGCCGCCCCGGCTCCAGCCGGTTCCAGCACCTGCTGCCGGGCACCAAGGGCCGGCAGCTTCCTCATTGGAATCATTACAAAAAAAGACTTGCAGCGGCGTTGCTGCATATGCGATACGCCTGTTCGAATCGGGCGGGCATGTCAAGGAAAAGCGGCTCGCCGGCTCTGCCCTCCGATGGGCCTCGGCCACGCGAAATCAGGCCAGCCCGCGCTTCCGGACGACCCTCACATATCCGCTATTCGATGAATGCAGGGCGCTGCCGACGCGGTGCGCGCGACAGCGATTCAGCCGCGCTCGGGCCGGTCGATCTCGGCCTGTAGCGCCGCGAGATGAGTCGCGGCAGCCTCGGTCGCAGCCTGCTCGACCGCGCGGAAGCGCAGGATGAGCGCTTCGCCGAGCGGAGTCAGTCGTGCCCCACCGCCATTGCGCCCGCCGACCTGGCGCTCGACCACCGGCTTGCCGAAAAGCACGTTCAGTTCCTCGACCAGTTCCCAGGCGCGCCGGTAGGACATCTCCATCGCCCGGCCGGCCGCCGAGATCGAGCCATGCGTCGCGATGTTCTCGAGCAGCGCGATCTTGCCGGGGCCGATCCTGCCTTCGGGGTCGAGCTGTATCCGCAGGCTGAGCGAGGGCACCGCCGCCTCAGGACGCTCTGGCCAGGGCAGCCTTGACGCCCTCGCCGCAGGCCGCGAGCCAGATCGCCGCGATGCGCTCGATGCCGGCCTGGTCGTCGGCATCGAAGCGCGCCGGTGACGGGCTGTCGAGGTCGATCACGCCGATGACGTCATCGCGTCCGATAAGCGGCACGACGAGTTCCGAGCGCGAGGCCGCATCGCAGGCGATATGGCCGGGAAAGGCATGGACGTCCTCGACCAGCATCGATTTCCGCTGTGCCACGGCCGCGCCGCAGACGCCCCTGCCGACGGGAATGCGGACGCAGGCCGGCTTGCCCTGGAACGGGCCGAGCACGAGCTCGCCTGATCGCATGATGTAGAAGCCGGCCCAGTTCAGATCCGGCATCATCTGGAACAGCAGCGCGGAGGTGTTGGCGGCGTTCGCGATCGGGTCGCTTTCGCCCATGAGCAGCGCTTCGAGCTGCGCCGCGAGCTCGCGATAGAACTCCGGCTTGCTGCCGGCGGCGATGCTGCGTGCCTCGAACATGATCCTGACGCCTTGCTTGCGTTCGCTCTCGAAATCCAGCGCCGGTTCCTACCACCATCCTCCCGGCCGCGCCATCGAAGAGGCCCCTTCCCCGTTCCCTGCGGATCGTGCCAATCCTCCCCTGCACCAGCCTGAGAGGAGTCGGTCGTGAGCGACGATACCCGGCAAATCCGCATCGCGGCCGCGCTGCTGACCGACGCGCGCCAGCGCCTGCTCCTGGTCCGCAAGCGCGGCACCGCCTGGTTCATGCAGCCGGGCGGCAAGATCGAGCCCGGCGAAGGGCCTTTCGACGCGCTCACCCGCGAACTCCGGGAGGAGCTGGGACTTACTGCTTCGCTGGAGGCTGCACGCCATTGCGGACGCTTCGCGGCACCGGCCGCCAATGAGCCGGGCTTCACCGTCGAGGCCGAGCTTTACGCCCTGCGTCTCGATGGAAAACCAGCGCCCGCAGCCGAGATCGCCGAGATCGCCTGGCTCGAACCCAACACGGCCTCCACGCTTCCACTCGCCCCGCTGACACGCGACCACGCCCTGCCGCTCTGGCGCTCCATGCTGACGGAGATATCCCGATGAACGACATGAGTTCGAGCCCGCGCCGCGCCGATGGCAGCGCCGGCGACGCCGATTACGGCCGCATCGGACAGGGCTATGCCTCCTATCGCCAGCCCGAGCCCGCGATCGCCGCGCTGATCGAGGCCGCACTCGGCCCGGCCCGGCGGGTGCTCAATGTCGGCGCCGGCGCCGGCTCCTACGAGCCGCGCGGCCGCGACATGATTGCGGTCGAACCCTCCGCCTCGATGCGGGCGCAGCGCCCGGCGGATATCGTCGCGGCGATCGACGCCACCGCGGAAGCCCTGCCCTTTCCCGACGGGCATTTCGACGCGAGCATGGCGACCTTCACCGTGCATCAATGGCAGCATCTCGATGCGGGCCTGCGCGAGATGCGCCGGGTGACGCGCGGGCCGGTCGTGATCCTGTCCTGTGATCCCGATCTGGTGCAGGCCTTCTGGCTCAACCACTATGCGCCGGAGGTGCTGGCGACCGAGGCGCGGCGCTATCCCTCGCTCGGTCATATCGGCACGGTTCTGGGCGGCGATGTCGAGATCGTCGCGGTGCCGATCCCGCTCGCCTGCCGCGACGGCTTCAACGAGGCCTATTACGGCCGGCCGGAACTCTTCCTCGATCCGGGCGCGCGCTCGGCATGCTCGGCCTGGAGCTTCGTCGGCGAGACCCAGAACGCCGCCTCGATCGAGAAGCTGCGCCAGGACCTGGACTGTGGCGCCTGGGACGATTGCTACGGCTTCCTGCGCAACCAGCCGAATTTCGACGGCTCGCTGCGCCTGGTCATCGCGCGGCCTTGAACCGAAAACGGAAGGGCCGGCCCCCTTGCGAGAACCGGCCCTTCTGAAAACATCGATACCATTCCGGCCTGAAGCCGGAACCAGGCCCTAGAACGGGATGTCGTCGTCGAGATGGCTGGAGGACGAACGCCCGCCGCCGCTACCACCGCCCGACATGGCCGGCTGGCGCGAGCCGCCGCCACCGCCGCTGCCCATCGCGCTGGAGCGGCCGAACGAGCCGCCACCGCCGCCCGAGCGGTCATCCGCGTAGCCGCCGCTGCTGCCACCGCCCTCGCCATATTCGTCGGAGCCGCCCTGGCGGCTGTCGAGGATGGTGAGCTCGCCGCGGAAGCGCTGCAGCACGATCTCGGTGGTGTATTTCTCGACGCCGGACTGGTCCTGCCATTTCCGGGTCTGGAGCTGGCCCTCGATATAAATCTTCGAGCCCTTCTTCAGATACTGCTCGGCCACCTTCGCCAGGTTCTCGTTGAAGATCACGACCGAGTGCCACTCGGTGCGCTCCTTGCGCTCGCCGCTCTGCTTGTCGCGCCAGGTCTCGGAGGTGGCGATACGCAGATTGACGACAGGCTCGCCGCTGCCAAGGCGGCGCACTTCGGGATCGCGCCCGAGATTGCCGACCAGAATGACCTTGTTGACGCTACCAGCCATGACAGGCTCCATTTCCTGCGCACTTCACACAAACCGGCCGCTCGACCGGAGCCGAACCCTATCGGCCGATAAAGGCATTATCAAGAATGTTCTTGTTTTGTTCAAGTGCCTGTTTCGAGGTTGTCCCCTGCTGATTCGGTGGTGTCTCACCGTGGCGTCTGCCTTGCCCCGAGGATGGCCTGCGCCATCCGGTCGAGCAGCACCGCGAGCAGCACGATGCCGAGCCCGCCGACGAAGCCGAGGCCGGGATCGGCCCGCTGCAGGCCGAGCAGCACGACCTCGCCCAGCCCCTTGGCGCCGATCATCGAGGCGACCACGACCATGGCGAGCGCCATCATGATCGCCTGGTTCAGCCCCTGCAGGATCACCGGCCGGGCAAGCGGCAGTTCGATCAGCCAGAAGGCTTGCCGAGGCCTGAGGCCCAGTGCCCGCGAGGCCTCGACCAGTCCTGCATCGACGCCACGCAGGCCGAGTTCGGTCAAGCGTGCGAAGGGCGGCAGCGCATAGACCAGCGTCGCGACCAGCGCCGGTGCGCGCCCCAGCCCGAGCAGCATCGCCACCGGGATGAGGTAGACGAAGCTCGGGATGGTCTGCATGAGGTCGTAGAGCGGCGCCAACGCCCGGCCGAGCCGCGGAATCCGGGCGGCGGCGACGCCGAGCGGCAAGCCCAGCAACCCGACGAACAGCACGGCGACAGTGACGAGGGCGAGCGACTGCATCGCCTCGCCCCAGATGCCGAGCCCGGCCAGCGCCAGCGGCAGGGTTGCCATCGCGAGCGCGAAGCCGATCCGCCGCGTCGCCAGCCACGCCCCTGCAGCGACTGCGAGGACAAAGGCGGGCACCGGGACATGCTGAAGCAGCGTCTCGACAAGGCGCACCGGCGCCGTCAGCACGGCACTAAAGCCGTCGAGCCTGTCGCCATAGCCGGTGACGAGCGCATCGACCGCCCGGTTGACGGCGCCCTGCAACGCCTTGCCGAAATCCGGCACCAAGGCAGTGGTCACAGGCTCGACGCGACCTTGCTGGCGACATCGGCCGGCAGCCACTTCTTCCAGATATCGCCCTGAGTCTTCAGGAAGACGAGCGCCTGCTGCTCGGGCGTAACGCCCTTCTCGCGGGCCTCGGCCAGCATCTTCGAGGTCACGTCGCTGGTCGTGCCATAGCTCTTGAAGAAGGTCGCGAGCTGCGGCGCCTTCTTGGTGAGATCGATATTGGCGCCGATCACGACCTTGCTCATCGGATAGGCGGTGGCGCGCTTGGGCGCATCGCTCGCCTTGAGCTCGGCCCAGACGCCTGCGTCGAAGGGCGCCTCCTCCAGCTTGACGAGATCATAGGCGCCGAGCAGCCAGCTCGGGCCCCAATAGTAGAACACCACCGGGCGCTTGCGCTTGAGCGCGGCCTCGATGGCGGCGACCAGCGCCTCGCCCGAGCCGCCGCGCGTATTGGTGAAATCCTCGGCGAGCCCGTAGATCGCGAGCTTCTTGGTGTTGATGCCTTCGCAGACCCAGCCGGCGACGCAATTGTAGAAACGCCCCTTCCCCGGCTCGTCGGGATCTACGAACAGCGCCTTGTAGCGCTTGAGATCCTCCGGCTTCTTGAGGTCCGGCGCCTTGGCATCCGGCCCGGAAACGAGATAGCGCGGCACGAACCAGCCCTCGCTCGCATCGGGGAATGTGGTGCCCAGCGGCTCGACCTTGCCGGCCTCGGCCGCCTTCACCCAGGCATCGACCGGGTTGGCCATCCAGATCTCCATGACGATGTCGACATCGCCGCGCGCCAAGCCGTTGACCAGCGGGGCGATCACGCCCGGCACGCGCTCGACCTTGCAGCCGAAGCCGCGCTCGGCGATCGCGCTGGCGAGGGCGGTATGGAAGGCGGCGGAATCATAGTCGAGCCCAGCCATCTTCAAGGGGCGGTCGAGCTCGCAGGCCATGGCCGGTGCACCGAACCCGAGGCCGAGCGCGAGGGTTGCTGCTCCAAGAAGGGCCTTCATCATCGTCGCTCCCCAAACCGGTCATGGCAGAAGCCGCCGGGGCCGATCGCGCCGGCGGTTCGCGCTGTAACGCAGGGCCGGACGAATTGATCCGTTCTTCCGGGCTCCTTGTGCGGCAGCATCGCTCAATCGCGGCGACGAGGCGAGGCCGATCCTGTCATCGCCGGTCAGCAGCCATGCAGGGCAATGCATCGGCGCTGATACCGGACCGGCGCGTGCCCGGACGATTGTGATCGCCCCGACGGAGGCCATGAGCTAGGCTGGCGGCCGGCAGACGGCCCCGGCATAATGGACGACTTCTCCGTGACAGACAGCAATCGCATCGTCCTCTCCAGCGATCACGCCGCCATCCCGCTGCGGCAGGCCATCGCCAGGCATGTCGCCGCGCAGGGCTGGGACGTGGTCGATATCGGCCCGACGACGCCGGAGAGCACGCCCTATCCCCGGCATGGCGAAGCGGCGGCGCGGCTGGTCGCTGCCGGCGATTGCCGGCTCGGCATCATCCTGTGCGGCACCGGCCAGGGCATCATGATGGCTGCGAACAAGGTCAAGGGCATTCGCTGCGGGGTCTGCGCCGACACCTTCTCGGCCCGCATGATCCGTGAGCATAACGACGCCAACATGCTCTCGATCGGCGCGCGCGTGGTCGGCGAAGGGCTGGCGCTCGCGATCGCCGATGCGTTCCTGACCGCCGAATTCGAAGGCGGCCGGCATGCGACGCGGGTGGAGATGATCGCGGCGCTGGAGGGGTAGCCCGGGTCCGCTAATCCAGGGTCCGGTTCCGACCCGTTGCCGAACTCTGATCCGGCTGTCAGGCTGCACCCCGGAGGTTCCCATGAGCGAAGACGGCAGTCGGGTTGAGCAGCGCATCCGAGCCAGCTTTGCGAAACAGGGCCTGATGACGACCCTCGGCGCAACCATCGCAACCGTGGAGCCCGGCGCTGTCGCCATCGAACTGGCGCCTGCTCCGACAATCTCTCAACAGCACGGTTTCGTTCATGCCGGCGCGATAAGTGCCATTGCCGATAGCGCAGCAGGATATGCCGCCCTCTCTATGATGCCTATGGACCGCGGGGTGCTGACTACAGAGTTCAAGATCAACCTCTTGGCTCCAGCCGCTGGCGACCGGATCATCGCCCGAGGGAAGGTCGTGAAAGCGGGACGCACTCTGACTCTGGCCCAAACCGAGGTGTTCGCGGAGCAGGATGGTCGATCGCGATTGATCGCCCTGCTTACCGCAACGCTGATGGCCGTCGAGGGGCGGGACGGCATTGCCGACTGATGTCGGCTTCCGACCCTTGGTCGACGCTCCGGGAGAAAATTCTCCCCAAGCGCTGGGATGTCGGACCGCGAAAATCCGGCGCGCCGACCGGAGGTTCACCCAACGGTAACCATCCAAGCCGATGTATCTCCTCAGCCTTGTCCGAGAGATACCCGATGCTGACCCGCCGATCGTTTACGTTTCCCGCCCTCTCCTTCGCAGCCGCAGGCCTGGCCGGATGCGGATCGAGAAGCATCGTCGCGCTGCCCGAGATCGACGTCGGCCAAAGCCCGAGAGGCCTGGTGACGCGCACGCTCGCCCAGCCGAACTATGCCGCGGTCTATGCCGAGTATCCCGGCGAGAAATTCCCGATCGCCGCCATCGATTACCAGCGGATCGATACCCGCTATCTCCGCCAGACCGTCGCGTTTCCGCGCGACGATAAGCCCGGCTCGATCGTGGTCGATCCCGCCGGCTATCACCTCTACTTCGTCGAATCCCCGCGCGTAGCGACGCGTTACGGCGTCGGCGTCGGGCGCGAGGGCTTCGGCTGGTCCGGTGCGGCCCGCATCAACATGAAGCGCGACTGGGCTGACTGGGTCCCGCCTCCGGAAATGATCGAGCGTGACCCCTCGATCCGATCCCAGCTCGAGATGACGCCGCGCGGACTCGGCGTGCGCGGTGGATCGAAAAGCCCGCTGGGCGCACGGACCCTGTATCTGTTCGGTGAGGGGCGAGACCTCGGCTATCGAATCCATGGCACGTTCGAGCCCTACACGGTGGGTACGAACGTTTCGTCGGGCTGCATCCGGATGATCAACCAGGACATCGCCCATCTCTATGCGCGCGTGGCGCCCGGCACTCCCGTGACGGTGCTGCCTGCGTGACGTCGGCCACGTGAACGGCAGCCAACGGATCGGTTCATGTTCTGTTGAGGCGCCGCGTGATCTGATCAGCGTCGAAAGGAGTTTGCCATGCGCAAGCTGTTGATCTTCACTGCGATTGCACTCGGCAGCGGGCTGGCCGTGCCAGCCATGGCCTCCGAGGCCGTGCCGAGGGAGCTCGCCCAGCGTCTCGACAAGGCGACGGTCGCGTATTCATGGTCGGCTGCAGCCGAGCGGCGGCACATGATCATCGAAGAGACCATGCGCCAGCAACGCTACGGTCGCGGCTATGGTTATGGTCGGGGCTACGGCCCGCCGCGCGGCTACGGCCCGCCTCCGGGTTACGGTTACGGCTACGGTCGTGGGCCGGGCTGGGGGCCGCCGCGTTATGCCCCGCCGCCTCCCGACTGGTGGTAATCTGTTTGGTGGCAACTCTGAGAGCGACGGGCAACCGTCGCTCTTTTCTGTTGCGTGGGCCTGCCTGACGCCACCGAGTGTCGGCGACCGGTCCAGGTAGACGTGAAAACCCGACGAGATGACGTTTGGCATCTTGTCGAGCGACCGCCCCCCCGCACGTCAACCCGATGCCGCGGATTGTCCCGGGGACGGTTTCCAGCTTCAATGTCATGCGAATAACGGAAGGCGAAAGCGGAGCTGTCCGAAGCTGCCTCTCGCACCGATTCCGGAATGCAGCGAGGAAGTCAGCCGTGTTGAAGCGATATGTCGCCGTGATCTTCATCCTTCTCGTGCCAACCGGCTGCGTCACACAAGATTCCGTTCCCAGAGCGCGAGCCGATGGGCCGGCCTATACGCAGCCAGGCATCGGCGCGCCTGCCCATCAGACGGATATGTTCGGGAGCGGCGTTCGCTGAGAATCGCCTCGGCCTCCTGACTCCCATCCGCAGCGTCGAGAACGCCGCATCCCGGCGACCAACAAAAAACCCGACAGGCCGAAGCCTGCCGGGTCGCTGCTGCGAGAGTGTCAGATCGCGTCAACCGCGCGGCGCAAAGGCCTTGAGCGCGGCGGCGGCCAGCGCCGATTTCAGGATGGCGCCGAGGATGAAGGGCGTCGCGCCGAGCGCAATCGCCTTGGACAGGCCGATCAGGGTGCCGAGCCAGGCGACGCCGATGACCAGGCAGAGCGCGTTGCCGGCGAGCATCGCGGCGAAGGCGAGGCCGACGCGGCTGCCGTTCCAACCGCGCTGCGCCAGCCAGCCGGCCAGCGCCGCAGCGAAGGGGAAGGCCAGCAGGTAGCCGCCGGTCGGGCCGGCGAAATAGGCCGCGCCGCCGACCGCACCGGCGAAGACGGGCAGGCCCATCGCGCCCTGCGCCAGCCAGGCGATGACGGTGACCGCGCCGAGGCGCCAGCCATAGAGCGCGCCGATCAGCGTCACGGCGAAGGTCTGCATCGTCATCGGCACCGGGTACATCGGCACCTTGATCTGCGAGGACAGCGCCAGCAGCAGGCTGCCGACGATCACGGCGCCGGCCTGCCAGGCGAGCGAGCGGCTTTCCAGCCGCAGCGGGCTGAACGGGCGGCTGAGGGCAAGATCGGTCATGGTCACTCCTTGGTCGCGATCAAGATTATCTATAATTTTGATCTTTGATCTATGAGGAAGTCCATATCTCGCCGGAAAAGGCAAGCGCGCCTTTCGTGCGAAACCTCCCACGCCGGGGAAGGACTATGCTCAGCCGACGATGGCGAAGGCCTCTCGCGTCGCACCGGAGGCGGTGCGGACCGGGCGCTCGCCGATCCATTGGGCATGCCGCGCCAGCGTCGCGATCGCGGTTTCCAGGTCGCCGTTGCGGAGCGCGCTCAGGATCGCGCGGTGGTCGTGGTCGGTCCGGGATTCCCATTCCGAGCGCCAGGCCGAGAACAGGAAGCGCGCGCTCGCGGCATGGAGATCGTCGATCGTCGCAAGCAGCCGCTTCATGCCGCAGGGCGCGACCAGGATGCGATGAAAGCGGCGATTCGCCTCCTCCCAGGCCCGGACATCGGTGGCGGCGTCGCAATCGCGTCGCGCCTGCTCGGCCTTGTCGAGGATGGCGGCGGTGAGATGCGGCGCGGCATGGCGCAGGGCCAGCACCTCCAGCGCCGCGCGCATCGCCGCGACCTCTTTCACCTCCGACAGGTCGAAGGAAGCGACGCGGACGCCGCGGCGCGGCTCGCTGATCGCCAGCCCCTGCGCCTCCAGCCGGCGGAAGGCCTCGCGCACCGGGACATGGCTGGTCTCGAATTCCGCGGCGATATGATCCTGCCGCAACCGGGCGCCGGGCTCGATCTCTCCGGCGATGATCCGTTCGGCCAGGGCCTTGGCGATGCGGACGGCGATGGTGTCTTCGGCAGGCTTCGTCATGATTTATAGATAATTCGACTGCGCCCCGAAGTCGATTGCGATCGGTGCGATGATCCCCACATGAGGGCCTCGCCGATCCTGACGTCTTCTGTCAGGAAGACGGCAGCAGCCGGGACGGCTGCGTGCTATTCATGCCGGGCAGATCGCCGCGAGGCTGGAAAGGCCCGGCATTTGCCCTACATCTAGCGCTTCACCGCAACGGACGCCCCGATGGCCCGCAAGACCGAATCCGCTGCTGCCCAGGCTGCTGCGCTGGAAGACATGTTCGACCGCAACCGTGCGGCCGATCCGAACAGCCGCGCCATCACCGTGCGCGGCGCGCGCGAGCACAATCTCAAGAATGTCGACCTCGCGATTCCGCGCGACAAGCTCGTGGTGTTCACCGGTCTCTCCGGCTCGGGCAAGTCCTCGCTCGCCTTCGACACGATTTATGCGGAAGGCCAGCGCCGCTATGTCGAGTCGCTCTCGGCCTATGCCCGCCAGTTCCTCGAGATGATGCAGAAGCCCGATGTCGACCAGATCGACGGGCTCTCGCCGGCCATCTCGATCGAGCAGAAGACGACCTCGAAGAACCCGCGCTCGACCGTCGGCACGGTCACCGAGATCCACGACTACATGCGCCTGCTCTGGGCGCGCGTCGGCATCCCCTATTCGCCCGCGACCGGCCTGCCGATCGAGAGCCAGACCGTCCAGCAGATGGTCGACCGCATGGTCGAGCTGCCGGAGAAGACGCGCGGGTACCTGCTTGCGCCGGTCGTGCGCGGCCGCAAGGGCGAGTTCAGGAAGGAGATGGCCGACTGGCTGAAGCGCGGCTTCCAGCGCGTCAAGGTCAATGGCGAGTTCTACGAGATCCCGGACGCCCCGGCGCTGGACAAGAAGTTCAAGCACGACATCGACGTGGTCGTGGACCGGATCGTGATCCGGCCCGATCTCGGCGCAAGGCTGGCGGATTCGCTGGAGCAGGCGCTGGAGCTGACCGACGGCATCGCCGTCTTCGAATATGCCGACGAGAAGGAGGAGAACGGCGAGGCCAGGCGCGTCACCTTCTCCTCGAAGTTCGCCTGCCCGGTCTCCGGCTTCACCATTCCCGAGATCGAGCCCCGGCTGTTCTCGTTCAACAACCCGTTCGGCGCCTGCCCCACCTGCGACGGTCTCGGCCACGAGATGCGGATCGATCCGGACATGATCGTGCCGGACCATTCGCTGACGCTGAAGAAGGGCGCGATCGCGCCCTGGGCCAAGTCGACCTCGCCCTATTACGGCCAGACGCTGGAATCGCTCTCGAAGCATTTCGGCTTCTCGATGACCAAGCCCTGGTCGGAGCTGCCGGAGAGCGCGCAGAAGGCGATCCTGTTCGGCACCGGTACCGAGCCTGTCCGCATGGCCTATAATGACGGCCTGCGGTCCTACGAGGTGAAGAAGCCCTTCGAGGGCGTCATCACCAATATGGAGCGGCGCTGGAAGGAGACGGAGTCGGACTGGGCGCGCGAGGAGATCGGCCGCTTCATGTCCGAGACGCCCTGCGCCGCCTGCAACGGCTACCGCCTGAAGCCCGAGGCGCTGGCGGTGAAGATCGACATGCGCCATATCGGCGAGGTCTCGAAGCTCTCGGTCAAGGACGCGCTGGACTGGGTCACCGCCCTGCCCGCAAGGCTCTCGAAGAAGCAGAACGAGATCGCCCCGCGCATCCTCAAGGAAATCCGCGATCGCCTGACCTTCCTGCTCGACGTGGGCCTGGAATACCTGACGCTCGCCCGCGCCTCCGGCACGCTCTCCGGCGGCGAGAGCCAGCGCATCCGGCTGGCGAGCCAGATCGGCTCGGGCCTGACCGGCGTGCTCTACGTGCTGGACGAGCCCTCGATCGGCCTGCACCAGCGCGACAACGAGCGCCTGCTCGGCACGCTGCGCCGGCTGCGCGACCTCGGCAACACCGTGATCGTGGTCGAGCATGACGAGGACGCGATCCTGACCGCCGACTATGTCGTCGATGTCGGCCCCGGCGCCGGCATCCATGGCGGCGAGATCGTCGCCAAGGGCACGCCACAGGACATTCTCGACGATCCCAATTCGCTCACCGGCAAATATCTCACCGGCGAGATGTCGGTCGCGGTGCCGGCGAAGCGCCGCAAGGCCACGAGCGGCCGCAGCCTCAAGATCGTCGGCGCGCGCGGCAACAACCTGCGCAATGTCGATGTCGAGATTCCGCTGGGGATGTTCACCTGCATCACCGGCGTCTCCGGCGGCGGCAAGTCGACGCTGGTGATCGACACGCTCTACAAGGCGGTGGCGCGCAAGCTGAACGGCTCGATCGACCACCCGGCCCCGCATGACCGCATCGAGGGCATCGAGCATCTCGACAAGGTCATCGACATCGACCAGTCGCCGATCGGCCGCACGCCGCGCTCGAACCCGGCGACCTATACCGGCGCCTTCACGCCGATCCGCGAATGGTTCGCCGGCCTGCCGGAGGCGAAGGCGCGCGGCTATCAGGCCGGGCGCTTCTCGTTCAACGTCAAGGGCGGCCGCTGCGAGGCCTGCCAGGGCGACGGCCTCATCAAGATCGAGATGCACTTCCTGCCGGATGTCTACGTCACCTGCGACGTCTGCAAGGGCAAGCGCTACGACCGCGAGACGCTCGAAGTGAAGTATCGCGACAAGTCGATCGCCGACGTGCTCGACATGTCGGTCGAGGAGGCGAAGGGCCTGTTCAAGGCGGTGCCCTCGATCCGCGACAAGATGGAGACGCTGGCCCGCGTCGGGCTCGACTATGTCAAGGTCGGCCAGCAGGCGACGACGCTCTCGGGCGGCGAGGCGCAGCGCGTCAAGCTCTCCAAGGAACTGTCGAAGCGCGCCACCGGCCGCACGCTCTACATCCTCGACGAGCCGACGACCGGCCTGCATTTCCACGACGTCGCCAAGCTCATGGAGGTGCTGCACGAGCTGGTCGACCAGGGCAATTCGGTGGTGGTGATCGAGCACAATCTCGAGGTGGTGAAGACCGCCGACTGGGTGATCGACATGGGCCCCGAAGGCGGCGACGGCGGCGGCCAGGTGGTGGCCGAAGGCACGCCGGAGGACATCGTCCGCATCGGCAAAGGCCACACCGCGCGCTTCCTCAAGGAAGTGCTCGACCGCCGGCCGATCAAGAAGGGCAAGGTGCAGCGGCAGGCGGCGGAGTGATGTTTGTAGTGGGGAAACTTCCACATAAGACTGTGCAATTTAAAAGTGAATCATCATATTCTGCGCCAGTTTCGGATTGTTCGCGACGGGCGGCATGTACGATTTTAAAGAAAGCAAACTCTGGCGGGCGGCATTTCGCCCCGAGAGGACCCTATCAGCGACCCAAACGGCTGCTTCGTCAAAATTAGAGAACGCATATTTCGCTCTAGAAGCACGAGTTGAAGGTCTCTTCAAATCGATACCCCAAGATTGTCATGGCCTTACTATTCACGATCTTACCCATGTGCATCAGCTATGGTCGGTAGCAGATCAAATATGTGGCGACTCGTATCCACTCAACGCTTTAGAAGGCTTCGTTTTGGGAGCCGCATTCTTAATCCACGATTCCGGCCTAACCGCAGCAGCATACCCAGGCGGGCTTGATGCTATAAAATCCAGTACTTTGTTCAAAGATATTCTATCATACAAAACTCGTTCTCAGAACAAACAAGATCATAGCGAAATTTCGATAGATAAAAATGAAACATTAGAAAAACAATCATTATTTGAAACCTTGCGCGCCTTGCATGCCGAAAGAGCAGAAAATCTACTTGAATCTAAATTCAAGCACCCCCTTATAGATTTTGATTATTCATTTATTGCAGATGTAGATCTGTATGTTGACTGCGGCTCTATTATTGGACAGATAGCGGCCAGCCATCACTGGTCATTAAAAGACGTCTCGGAGCGTTTTCAAGATCCAGCGACCCCACCTGCGGAGTTTGAGGGCTGGACAATTGATGCCTTCAAACTTGCTTGCATCCTGCGATGCGCCGATGCTTGCGCAATTGATGAGCGCCGCGCGCGGATAATGCCATTCATACTACTCAGTCCGAACGGGGTTTCGCTGGATCACTGGGACTTTCAATCGCGTTTAAAGCCGGGCTTTTTGCGGGGCAGCTCTCTAGTTTTTGAATCAAAGCTACCCTTCGGTCGCAATCAAATGACATCATGGTGGACGGCTTTCGACTCTATAGCGATTGCAGATAAGGAATTGCGCGACTGCGATAAGGAAATCAGATCTCGACTTCAACGCAAAAACCACGCCGAGTTGAAGCAACTGTCTGCTAGGAATATTGAAGGCGCGAATGATCCTGAAATATTGAAATCATTGGTAAGGGTCTCTGGATGGATACCTGTCGATACTTCGGTGCGAATCGGCAATCCGATCTCTCTGATTGAGAAGCTTGGCGGCTGGGCGCTTTACGGAAATGATGTGATAGCTCCAATCAGAGAGCTTGTCCAAAATTCAGCCGACGCAATCAGAGCAAGAAGCCAACAAGATAAGTACAACTCTTATGCAGGCTCGATAAATATTGAAATTTCAATCGACGAAACACAAGATAAACTAGCACCTTTTAAGATCGTAATCTCAGATAACGGAATTGGAATGTCCTCGGATATTCTAACCGGCACATTGTTGAATTTTGGAGAGTCTTTGTGGTCGAGCCCGTCCCTTCCTTTCGCTCATCCTGGATTGTCAAATAATAGCCGATTTAAGCCGACGGGCCAGTTTGGAATTGGATTTTACTCTGTATTCATGATAGCGGATCAAGTATCGATAACTTCAAGGCCGTGGGACGATTCTTTTAAATCGGCAAAGACCTTAAGCTTTAAACATGGAATTAAGAGCAGATCAGAACTGAGGTCTTTTGATCCTGAATTGGATATATACTATTGCAACAACGATGTCACAGCCATTCAAATTAGTGTCACGCGCCTAAATTGGCTAAATTATATTGCACAGCAATCATCACCTATACTCGAGGATGATTCTCACAATTTGGAGACCTATTGGAAAAGTATAGAACTTACTTTGTCGCGATTGACATTTGCACTCGGCGTTCAATGTAACTTAAAAATAGGAAATCGCGCCCTAATTTCACTGAATAGACCTGATATATTTACCATTGATAATGTCGAATTCACGAAGCATTTCAATGAAATAATGGCAACCCAAGGGGAGC
The DNA here is from genome assembly GCF_001429415.1 of Allobosea sp. Root670. Taxonomy (NCBI): domain Bacteria; kingdom Pseudomonadati; phylum Pseudomonadota; class Alphaproteobacteria; order Hyphomicrobiales; family Alloboseaceae; genus Allobosea; species Allobosea sp. Root670. Next base: position 439,235 of record NZ_LMJU01000015.1, read on the forward strand.
CTAAGCGATTGATCTCTGCGCCTGAGGTATCTTTGATACGAACCATCTCAGATGCTGACGGCCATATTCACACTCGTGGGCTTATCGATGTGGCGGAGAGCCACGGATGGGTACATGTTGGCGGGCTTTCTGTTTTCAGTCGCGCAGATGGATTGGTGAAAGGCATTGTTGGCTGCACTCCAGGAACTGCAGCTAGACAAGGAGGCTCCAGGGCGGCCTCGAAGGACGATCTGAAGACTTGGGCCGAAGCACAGCTTGATTTAGTATTTCAATCTCAGCTTGATATAGAGAGTATTTTTCGGGCGGTAGCTGGGATAAGCAGCGTCGATGTCGACATCACACCTAGAGCTCTTTTACGCTCAAGCGGCGAAATCGTTAACATCAAGGAATTTGTTGGATCCCTGAAAAGCGGGTCCAAGATATTTTTTGCCTTGGAGCGAGATTCGATATCGAGGCCTTATTATAGTATATCGACCAGCTTTATTCGACACGACATGAATTTTGACGATCTTATTGAACGGAAATTTGAGGCCATGGTAACAGGAAGTGGGGGCTTAAATTCGACTTATAATAAGATATCCAAAAGCCCTCTATCGGGTCTTAGGCGATTTTCTCTTTTCTCTATATTTTTGAATTACCTTATTGATGGTAAATTTAATTACAAAATCGAAGGGCCAGACCGATTTGTGCTCGGAATTTACTCCGGCCCCGATGGTGGCAGGAGCCGCCTATTTGACCGCGATCTAAAAGCAGGCGATCCAATTGCGTCTTGGGGACTTTCGATTGTTATTGATTGATTCCCGCCGAAAGTAGAGACTTTTTGCAGCCGCAAACTTATCCCCGCCCCTCCTCGCCCGCCCTATCCTGCCCTCGCCCATCACCCAAACGGGGCGGCCGTCCGGAGGTATGCTGGAGGTTGGGTGAGGGTCGGCGCCTGCGGGCGGGGGTTACGCCCTGCTCCCGGGAGGCTTCGGGAACCGCCCTGGGGACACTACGGTCCCTGTGCGAGGAGCTCGCTGGGAACGGCCGGCCGTTGACGATGGCTATGGCGACGACGCGACGCTCCCGTAAGGGACACTGGCGTCGAAACCCGCCCATCCTGAACTGCCCGGCCCGATAAGCGCGGCCCGGAGCCCAAAATCGCCGGAGGCGGAGCGCCACGGGGCGTGCGACGGGTGGCTCAATCCCGCCGCGCCGCAGCCTGGCTCAACGGTTGCGGATATCCCTCGCGCCTCGCGGCGCTCCGCCAGCCCTGTCTAGCCACCCTTGCGACCCCGCCGCGCATCCGCGCAGGCGGACGATCCTGCGTGCCTGACCCAGGGAGACCCGCCATGCCGAAACGCCAGAACACCCCCGCCGCGATCCCGCCGATCACCGATTTCGAAAGCTGCCAGAGGGCGCGGTCCGCCCTGTTTCGCCGGCTGACCGACCAGCTCGAAATCTTTCGCGTCTGCCCGAACCGAACCTGCAAGCGGAGGCGCGCCTGCCAGGATGCGCGCGGCGCCTGCTTCCTCGCCGTCTTGCGGGCGATGCCGGACGATACCCGCAGGTCGTTCGCCTACGCTATGGAGAATCGCGCCAACGGGCTCGACCCCGACGAGGCGACCGCGCAGGCCGAGGTCCGCGTCGCCGGGGAGAGCGCGCGGGGTGGGGAATAAGGCCGAAGGAAACTCGGCCCTCATCCTGAGGAGCCGCGTAGCGGCGTCTCGAAGGATGCTCCAGAGGGTTCAGGAGCCTCCTGAAGCATCCTTCGAGACGCGACCCTCACGGATCGCTCCTCAGGATGAGGGCTGGAGGCCTCCTTGGCCGGGCTGCCGAGCGGCGCCTTCAGAACCGGTCGATGATCGTCACGCCCGTGCCCTCGAAGCGGTCCATCGCCATCAGGGCGGGGATCGATTCGGCAAGGTCGATGCGGCGGCCGACGAGCTGCTGCGGGGTGAGCTTGCCAGCGCTGATCATGTCGAGCATCGCGCTATAGCGATGCGCCTGCATGCCGTGGCTGCCGAGGATTTCGAGCTCGTGGGCGATGACCTGCGCCATCGGGATCGGCGGCGTCGCCTGCTCCGCCAGCAGAAGCCCGACCTGGATATGCTTGCCGCGCTTGCGCAGGTTCGCCACCGAGTTGAAGCAGGTCTGGGGGTGGCCGAGCGCATCGAGCGAGACATGGGCGCCGCCGCCGGTAGCATCGCGCACGGCGGCGACGACATCGGGTTGGGTCTTGGCGTTGATCGTCACCGCGGCGCCGACATCGCGGGCGAGCTTTAATTTGTCGTCGGAGATGTCGATCGCGACAACGTTCGCGCCCAGCGCATTGGCGATCATGATCGCGGAGAGGCCGACGCCGCCGCAGCCATGCACCGCGACCCATTGCCCGGCCGAGACCTTGCCCTGGTCGACCACGGCGCGGAACGAGGTCACGAAGCGACAGCCGAGGCTGGCGGCCGTAGCGAAATCGATCTCCTCGGGCAAGCGCACGAGGTTGAAATCGGCCCGGTCGATCCGGACATATTCCGCGAACGAGCCCCAATGGGTGAAGCCGGGCTGGAACTGATCGTCGCAGACCTGCTGGTTGCCGGAATGGCATTGCGGGCAGGAGCCGCAGCCCGAGACGAAGGGCACGGTGACGCGGTCGCCCTCGCGGAAGCGCACGACGCTGCGGCCGACCGCGGCGATGACGCCGGCGAGCTCATGGCCCGGCACATGCGGCAGGCGGATATCGGGATCGTGGCCGACCCAGCCATGCCAGTCGCTGCGGCACAGGCCCGTCGCCTCGACCTTGATGACGACGCTGTGCGGCTCCGGGGTCGGGTCCGGCAGGACGCGCAATTCGGGGGCCTGCCCGAAGGCTTCGTAGACGACGGCTTTCATGGGGCGGACCCTTCTCGATCGGGAGCCGTGTCATGGGGCAGCGCGGCGGGAAGCGTCAACCGCGACGTCCTGCGGCGGTGAGACGCCCTTAAGATTCCACGCCTATGCTGCGTTCGCGCTCGGCCCGCCGCATCGGCGGGCTTTCCGAAGACGGCCGCGAAACATCCATGAGCGACAGCGTCCAGGGCTCGACGATCAGCGACAGCCACCGTTCCGCGGCCGGGACCGGCGCGTTCGGCGGCATCCTCGCCGGCTGCGGGCTGTTCATCCTGATGCTGTCGCTGCAGCCCTTCGCCGGGCCGCCGGAACCGACGGCGCCGGGCGAGCCGACCGGCAATATCGTCAACCAGATCGGCTATTTCGGGCTCGGGCTGGTCTTTCTCGCAGCGATGCTCGGCCTGACGCGGCGCGACGTGCTGGCGCGGCTGGGCTTCAGCCGCTGGGCTGTCGTCTTCGGCATCGCGGCGCTGTCGGCGCTGCAATCCTTCGATCCGACCGGCTCGCTGCGCGGCTTGCTGCTGACCGCGATCGTGATGATCGTCGTCGCCGGCATCCTCGTGCTGCCGGATGACGAGCACGGTTTCGCCGTGGCCGCGGTCAATGCCTGCCTCGTGCTGCTGCTGCTGGTCTACGCGATGCTGGTGGTGGCGCCGCGGCTTGTCATCCACGGTTCGGAAGGCGCGGAGGGCGTGCATGCCGGCGACTGGCGCGGGCATCTCTCGCACAAGAACTTCGCCGCTCCGGTCTTCTCGATCGTCGCGATGATCGGGATCTACGGCTGGCGCTGTGGCCTGCGCTGGCGCGGGGCCATCATCGTAGCGCTCGGCGTCCTGTTCGTGCTCAACAGCGGCTCCAAGACGACGCTGGGCTTCCTGCCGCTCGCCATCGGCGTGGTGGCAATGGGGCGCGTGACCGGGCGGCCGGGGCTGGCGATATTTGCCCATCTCGTACTGGTCGGGCTGATCGCGGCGCTGACGGTCGGCTCGGTGATGTCGCCTGCGCTCAACGGCATCCTGAAGGCGCTGATTTCGGACCCGACCTTCACCGGGCGCGACGAGATCTGGAAATTCGCCCTGCAACGCATCGCCGAGCGACCGTGGTCCGGCTACGGCTATGCCAGTTTCTGGCAGACGCCGGCCGTCACCGGCCTCGAGGAGAATTACGAGGCGAGCTGGGACGTGCGCGGCATCGGCTCCGGCCATGACAGCTATCTCGACGCCGCGCTGACCTTCGGCGTGCCCGGCGCCATCGTGATGGTCTTCGTGCTGATGGGCCTGCCGCTCGTCGATTATCTGCGCGCCTGCCGCGTCGCGCCGAACCGCCGGCTCGCCGATCTCTTCGTCATGATCGTGATCTTCATGACCTATATCGGGATGCTGGAATCGTTCCTGCTCAACCGGGCCGATCCGCTCTGGGTGCTGTTCGCGCTGGCGGTAACGGGCATCGGCCTGACCGCCCGAATGCGGGCAAAGCCACCACAATCCTGAGCGGGCGCCAAACCGCTGGACAAACGGGCCTTGTCCGGGGAAACAGCAGCCGGCACGAAGATCCGGCGAGCGAGACGCATATGACCGCAAATCCCATTTCCCTTGGCCTGATCGGCGCCGGCATCATGGGCGAGCGCATGCTGCGCGCCGCGCTCGACCAGCCGGCGAGCGCACTCCGCGTCTCCGGCATCTGGGACCCCTCGGCCGAGGCGATGGAGCGGATCGGTGCTGCATTGCCAGCGGTGCCGCAGCAGCCGGATGCGGCTGCCCTGATCGCTGCAAGCGACTGCGTCTATATCGCTTCCCCGCCCTCCTCCCATCTCGGTCATGCCCGTGCGGCGCTCGCTGCCGGCAAGGCGGTGTTCTGCGAGAAGCCGCTCGCGGTCGATGTCGACGATGCGCGGACTTTCGTCACTGAGGCCGGCGCGCGCGGCGCGGTGAACTTTCCCTTTGCCTCCTCGCCGGCCGTTGCCCGTTTGCGGGAATGGATCGAATCGGGCGCGGTCGGCACGCCCCAACGCGTCTCGATCGAGGTCGCCTTCGCGACCTGGCCGCGCTCCTGGCAGGTCGACGCGGCGGGCTGGCTCGACCGTACGGCGCAGGGCGGCTTCACCCGCGAGGTCGTCTCGCATTTCCTGTTCCTGACCCGCCGCATCGCCGGCCCCTTCACCAACCTTTCCGCCAAGGCCGCCTACCCCGAATCCGGCAAGAGCGAGCGCCGGATCGAGGCGACGCTGACCGCGGGCGCCCTGCCCGTCAGCCTCACCGGCGGCGTCGGCACGACCACCAAGGACGACCATAACGTCTGGACGCTGGAGGGGGATAAGGGCGCTGTCCGGCTCTGCGACTGGTCGCGCGCCGAGCGTCGTCTTGCCGACGGCAGTTGGGAGCCCGATCCGGAAGCGCTCTCCCAGAACGAGGCGCGCCCGCTGGCCCTGCGCCGGCAGCTCGAAGGCGTGGCGAAGCTGACCCGTGGCGAACCGCACCATCTCGCGACCCTCAGCGAAGCGTTCGATGTGCAGGACATCGTCGAAACGATCCTGAAAAGCGCCTGACATACGGTCTGCATTCGGGCAGCCTCGCTGCGTGGCGCGCGAAGTTGCCCGAATGGCACAAATTTGCGGCAGATCCGCCGAAAAGCCGCTCCCTGGGATAATTCTACTCTGCCGTCAGGATAATTCGAAAAAACCGCCTACCTGATGTGAATTGAGCCATACCCTGCCGATAGCGTAAAACTCCTGTTCGAAACACCGAACGGGGATGGGCGTTATCGTGGCAGTTCTGAACGTCATCGATCGACAGGGCCGGAGCCATGAACTGGAAGCCGTAGAAGGCTGGCGGGTCATGGAGATCCTGCGCGACTACAAGGTCGGCATCGAGGGCGTCTGTGGAGGCTCCTGCGATTGCGGCACCTGCCATGTCATCGTCGCCCAGGAATGGGCCGAGAAGCTGCCCGAGCCGCGCAACGAGGAAATCGATGCGCTCGACGAATTGCCGCTGATCGAGGCGACGTCGCGCCTCTCCTGCCAGATCATCTGGGCTGACGATCTCGACGGGCTGACGCTGACGCTCGCGGAGGCCGCGTGATGGCCGCCGCTGCGAAACGCGTTCCCCTGCCGGCGACCCTGCTCGCCAACGACCTGCTCGACGGCGATGTCGTCTTCGCGACGGCCGATGGCGCCGGCACGCTGGCCTGGACGCGCGATCCGGTGCTCGCGCTGGTCGCGACCGATAACGCAGCGGCTGACCGGCTCGAAGCCTTCGCGGCTGCCCAATTGCGCGGCAACAAGGTGGTCGACGCCTATCTCGTCGATGTCGCCATCGAGAGCGGCAGCCCGGTTCCCCGCCATTTCCGCGAGCGCTTCAAGACGCTCGGCCCCAGCAATCGTCCCGATCTCGGCAAGCAGGCCGGTGAAGGCATCGTCGCCGCGCCGAAGGGCTGACCATGTATCGTTACGACGAATTCGACGAGCGTTTTGTCCGGGAGCGGGTGGCGCAGTTCACCGACCAGGTGGCGCGCCGGCTCGACGGCTCTCTGACCGAGGACGAGTTCAAGCCGCTCCGGCTGAAGAACGGCGTCTATCTCCAGCTTCACGCCTATATGCTGCGGATCGCCGTGCCCTATGGCACGCTGAATTCGCGGCAATTGCGCCAGCTCGCCCTCATCGGCGAGAAGTATGACCGCGGCTACGGCCATTTCACCACGCGGCAGAACCTGCAGTTCAACTGGCCGAAGCTGCGCGACGTGCCTGAAATCCTCGGGCTGCTCGCCGATGTCGAAATGCACTGCATCCAGACCTCCGGCAACTGCATCCGCAACGTCACCGCCGATCATTTCGCTGGCGTCGCGCAGGACGAGATCGAGGACCCGCGCCCGACCGCCGAACTGATCCGGCAATGGTCCTCGGCCCACCCCGAATTCAGCTATCTGCCGCGCAAGTTCAAGATCGCGGTGACCGGCGCCGAAGCCGACCGGGTCGTCATCAAGGCGCACGATATCGGCCTGCGCCTGCGCCGCCATCCCGACACGCATGAGACCTGCTACGAGATCAGCGTGGGCGGCGGGCTCGGCCGCACGCCGATGATCGGCAAGGTGGTGCGCGACTATCTGCCGAAGAAGGACCTGCTCGCCTATCTCGAGGCGATCATGCGGGTCTATAATCTCGAAGGCCGGCGCGACAACAAGTACAAGGCGCGCGTCAAGATTCTCGTCCACGAGATCGGCGCCGAGGAATTCACCCGCCGCGTCGAGGCCGAGTTCGCCCAGCTCGACGGCCCCTCGATCAATGCCGATTCGGAAGAGGTTGCGCGCATCGCCGCCTATTTCGCGCCGCCGCGCTACGAGGCGCTGCCGGCCGCCAGCAATACGCTGGAGGCAGCCAAGGCTGCGAACCCCGCTTTCGCCCGCTGGGTCGAGGTCAACACGGCGCCGCACAAGGTGCCCGGCTACACCGCGCTGACGATCTCGCTGAAGCCGATCGGCCAGGCGCCTGGCGATGCGACCAGCGAGCAGATGCGCCGCGTCGCCGATCTCGCCGAACGCTATTCCTTCGACGAATTGCGCGTCACCCACGCGCAGAACCTCGTGCTGCCACATGTGCGCCAGCGCGACCTCTTCGCCCTCTGGCAGCAGCTCGGTGAGGCCGGCTTGGCCACCGCCAATGTCGGGCTCGTCACCGACATCATTTCCTGCCCCGGCCTCGATTATTGCGCGCTGGCGACGGCGCGCTCGATCCCGATCGCGCAGGCGATCCAGAGCCGCTTCGCCGACGAGGCGCGCCAGCGCGAGATCGGGCCGCTCGGCATCAAGATCTCCGGCTGCATCAATGCCTGCGGCCATCACCATGTCGGCCATATCGGCATTCTCGGCCTGGAGAAGCGCGGCATCGAATCCTACCAGATCACGCTCGGCGGCGACGCCACCGAGAATGCCGCGATCGGCGAAATTCTCGGGCCCGGCCTCGCCGCCGAGGAGGTGCCGGACGCGATCGAGCGGATCGTTTCCGTCTACCTCGCCGCGCGCAGCGAGGGCGAGAGCTTCATCGACAATGTCCGCCGCATCGGGCTCAGCCCCTTCAAGGCCGCTTTCCAGGAGACCGCCCGTGCCGCTGCTTGACCGGACCGGAAGTGCCGAGGACCGCTGGACCCGCAGCGAAGGCGCGGCGATCGGCAATATCCCGGCGGCGATCGTGCCCTGGGAGGTTCTCGCCGCGGCGCTCGACGCGCAGGAGCCCGAGCAGGTGATCGGCGTGATCCTGCCCAATTCCGTGCCCTTCGCCGCGCTCGAACCCTTCCTGCCGCGGCTGGCGCTCGTCGCCATCGCCTTTCCCGCCTATGCGGACGGGCGCGGCTTCAGCCTCGCCCGCCAGATCCGGCGCGCCGGCTTCGCCGGTGAGATTCGCGCCAGCGGCCCGCTGATCGCCGACCAGTTCGCCTATGCGCTGTCCTGCGGCTTCGACACCATCGAACTGCCCGAGGCGAGTGCCGCCCGCCAGCCGGTGCCGCAATGGCTGCAGGCCCGGGACACGTTCAGCGCCACCTACCAGCGCGGCTATAGCGAAAGCGGCCGCAACGTCCTCGACCAGCGCCGGGCGGCGAGAGCCGCAGCGCCCATCGCAGCGGAGTGAGGCATGACGATCTCGACCGCGACACAGGGTTCCATCGAGCGCTCCCGCACCGCTGCGAGCATCGATGAAAGTGATCCTGATGCCGTGTTCGAGACGCAACTGCTGCTCCAGCCTGCAAGCGGAGCACGCAGGCGCTGGTTCGATCTTTGCTTTCGCCTTATCATCCTGACACTGGCCGCGCTGTGGCTGCTGACGCCACCGGCGGGCAACGAGCGCAATGCGGCAGACGCAAAGGCCGTGGCGACCACCCGATGACCGACAGACAGCCCGAATCCACAGCGGCCCGCATCGAGCCGCTGGCGACGCTGCCGCTCTTCCACAAGCTGGACGGGCGCAAGGTGGTGCTCGCCGGCGGGACCGAGGGCGCGCTGTGGAAGGCGGAGCTGCTGGCGGCGACGGGAGCGGACCTTCACGTCTTCGCCGATGGCGAGGAGGCGCTGTTCGCAGGGTTGGTACAAAGCGAGGTTGGCGGACGCGTTCATGTGCATGGTCGGGCCTGGCAGGCCGACGATCTCACCGATGCCGCGATCGCCGTCGCCGATCTCGACGATGCCGATGCGGTCCGCGCCTTCGTCGCAGCGGCGCGGCAGGCCGGCGTGCCGGTCAATATCGTCGACAAGCCCGAGCATTGCGATTTCGCCTTCGGTGCGCTGGTCAACCGCTCTCCGCTGATCGTTGCGGTCTCGACCGATGGCGCGGCGCCGGTCTTCGGACAGGCAATCCGGACCAAGATCGAGGCCTTGCTGCCGCCCGGGCTGAAGAACTGGGCGCAAGCTGCCGCCGATTGGCGCCCGGCGGTGCAGGCGCGCGAACTGCCCTTCGCCCTGCGACGCAGCTTCTGGGAGCTTTTCGCCGGCAAGGCCATGGCCGAGCCGGAACGCACGCCGAACCTCGATGACGAGGCCGAGCTTTTCGCGAAGCTATCCCGGATCGAAGCCAATCATGACGGCAAGGGCCGCGTCACGCTGGTCGGTGCCGGTCCGGGCGATCCGGAATTGCTGACGCTGAAGGCGATCCGTGCCCTGCAGAGCGCCGACATCATTCTCTATGACGATCTCGTTTCGCCCGGCGTGCTCGAACTGGCGCGGCGCGAAGCCAAGCGCATGCTGGTCGGCAAGACCGGCTATGGCCCCTCGGTGAAGCAGGGTGACATCAACGCGCTGATCGTCTCGCTGGCTACGCAAGGCAAGCATGTCGTGCGCCTCAAAGGCGGCGACCCCGGTATTTTCGGCCGTGCCGGCGAGGAGATCGAGGCCTGCCAGGCGGCTGGCGTGCCCGTAGCGATCGTGCCCGGCATCTCGGCCGCGCAGGGTGCGGCCGCCTCGCTCGGCCTGTCGCTGACCCATCGCGACCATGCGCGGCGCCTGCAATTCGTCACCGGCCATTCGCGCAAGGGCGAACTGCCTGAGGATCTCGACTGGCGCGCCATGGCCGACCCCGCCGCCTCGACCGTGATCTACATGGCGCGGGCCACCCTGCCCGGCTTCCGCGAGCGTGCCATTGCCGCCGGCCTCGACCCGCAGACGCCGGCCGTCGCCGTGCTCGCCGCCACGCGACCGGACGAGCAACGCATCGCCGCGACCATCGCCGACCTGCCAGAGCGGCTCGGCGAATTACCGGCGAGCGGCCCGGTTCTCGTCCTGCTCGGCCATGCCTTCGGCCCGGCGCTTTCCGCTGCGAATTCGGCGGAAGATCGCCGCCGGGCCTGACAGCGGCCCGGCTTCGTCGCGGGGTGGAACGTGATTGCCGGAGATGCGTTTTCTCCTCCGGTGCCGCAATTTGGAAGGCGCTGTTTGCGCCAAGTCATTGAGGCAAAGCCGATAATTCAGTACGTTTCGTTTGTTATTCAGAACGGATCGAGGCTTCTTCAAACCTCGCCGCGAACCAACGGAGCCCTGACATGACGCGACCTGCTTATAGCCGCCTCCTTCGGGCCGGACTGGTACTGGGAGCCTTCAGCCTGTGCTTCGGCGTCGTTGCCGGCGCGCGCGCCCAGACCGAGCTCCTCAACGTTTCCTACGACCCGACCCGCGAGCTCTATCGTGACATCAACGCGGCCTTCCTCGCCGAATGGAACGCGAAGCACCCCGACAAGAAGATCAGCACGATCCGCCAGTCGCATGGCGGCTCCGGCGCGCAGGCCCGCACCGTGATCGACGGGCTCAACGCCGATGTGGTGACGCTGGCGCTGGCCGGCGACATCGATGCCGTCGCCGAGCGCTCGAAAAAGCTGCCGCTCGACTGGCAGAAGCGCCTGCCGCACAATTCCTCGCCCTATACCTCGACAATCGTCTTCCTCGTCCGCAAGGGCAATCCGAAGGCGATCAAGGACTGGGGCGACCTCGTGAAGCCGGGTGTCCAGATCATCACGCCGAACCCGAAGACCTCGGGCGGGGCGCGCTGGAACTATCTCGCCGCCTGGGCCTATGCCGAGAAGGCCTTCAACAAGGACGACGCGAAGATCCGCGACTATATCGGCAAGCTGCTCGCCAATGTCCCGGTGCTCGACACCGGCGCGCGCGGCGCGACCACGACCTTCACCCAGCGCGGCATCGGCGACGTCTTCCTGTCCTGGGAAAACGAGGCCTTCCTCGCCCTGAAGGAGTTCGGCACCGACAAGTTCGACATCGTCGTGCCCAGCCTGTCGATCCTGGCCGAGCCGCCGGTCGCCCTGGTCGATGGCAATGTCGATGCCAAGAAGACCCGCGAACAGGCGCAGGCCTATCTCGAATTCCTCTACACCCCGAAGGCGCAGGCGATCATCGCCCGGAACTTCTATCGCCCGCGCAACCCGGAAGCCGCCGACGCCAAGGACATCGCCAATTTCCCGAAAGTCGAGCTGGTGACGATCGACGACGTGTTCGGCGGGTGGAAGAAGGCGCAGCCGACCCATTTCGGCGATGGCGGCACCTTCGACCAGCTCTACAAGCCGGCCCGCTGAGGATTGCCCATGACGGCGGCGACGACGACCTTCCGCTGGCGCGAGCCGAGCATCCTGCCCGGCTTCGGGCTGGCGCTCGGGATCACCGTGACGGCGTTGTCGCTGATCGTGCTGATCCCGCTGGCGGCGCTGTTCCTCAAGGCCGCCAGCGCCGGCCCAGCCGATATCTGGGCGGTGGCGACCTCGCCGCGGACGCTCGCTGCGCTCAAGCTTTCCTTCACCGCCGCGCTGTTCGCTGCGCTCGTCAACGCCGTGTTCGGGCTGATCCTGGCCTGGGTTCTGGTGCGCTACGAATTTCCCGGCCGGCGCCTGATCGATGCGGCGGTCGACCTGCCCTTCGCCCTGCCGACGGCAGTCGCCGGCATCTCGCTCGCCGCGATCTATGCCCCGAATGGCTGGGTCGGCTCGCTGCTGGCGCCGCTCGCCTTCAAGCTGACCATCCCCTTCACCGATCTCTCCTTCGGCTTCGACGGCAAGGTCGCCTATACGCCTCTCGGCGTGATGGTGGCGCTGATCTTCATCGGCCTGCCCTTCGTGGTGCGGACCGTGCAGCCGGTGCTGGAGGAATTGCAGAGCGATGTCGAGGAGGCCGCCGCGCTGCTCGGCGCCAGCCGCTTCCGGACGATCTTCCGGGTGATCCTACCGCAGGTCCTGCCGGCGCTGATGACCGGCTTCGTGCTCGCCTTCGCCCGGGCGGTCGGCGAATACGGCTCGGTGATCTTCATCGCCGGCAATGTGCCGATGATCTCGGAGATCGCCCCGCTGCTGATCGTGATCCGGCTCGAACAGTTCGATTATGCCGGCGCGGCCGTAGTGGCGACGATGATGCTGCTGATCTCGTTTGCGCTCATCCTCGCCGGCAACCTGATCCAGGCCCGCGCCCGCCGGAGGTTCGGCGATGTCTGACGCCACCCTGCCCTCCGCTGCAGCCACGCCGCCTCGCAGCGCCAGCCGGGCGCGCAGCGAGAGCCCCGTCGTGCAAGTCGCGCTGATCGCGATCTCGCTCGCCTTCCTGCTGCTCTTCCTGCTGCTGCCGTTGGTCACGGTCTTTGTCGAGGCTGCCGCCAAGGGCTGGGAGGCCTATCGCGCCGCGATCACCGAGCCGGATGCGCTGGCGGCGATCCGGTTGACCTTGCTGGTCGCCGCGATCGCCGTGCCGTTCAACATCATCGTCGGCATCGCCGCCGCCTGGGCCATCGCCAAGTTCGAGTTCCGCGGCAAGGACCTGCTGATCAGCCTGATCGACCTGCCCTTCTCGGTCTCGCCGGTGATCTCGGGCCTCGTCTTCGTGCTGCTCTTCGGCGCGCAGGGCTATTTCGGGCCCTGGCTCCAGGCCAACGATCTCAAGATCGTCTTCGCCCTGCCTGGCCTGATCCTGGCGACGGTGTTCGTCACCTTCCCCTTCGTGGCGCGCGAATTGATTCCGCATATGCAGTCGCTCGGCTCGGCCGACGAGGAAGCGGCGCTGACGCTCGGCGCCTCGCCCTGGCGGGTCTTCTTCGCGGTGACGCTACCGAACGTGAAATGGAGCCTGTTCTACGGCGTCCTGCTCTGCAACGCCCGCGCGATGGGCGAATTCGGCGCGGTCGCGGTGGTCTCGGGCAAGATCCGCGGCCTGACCAACACCATGCCGCTGCATATCGAGATTCTCTACAACGAATACATGGGCGCGGCCGCCTTCGCGGTGGCCTCGCTGCTGGCGGGGCTGGCGCTGGTCACCCTCGTGCTGAAGACCCTGCTGGAATGGCACTACGGCGATGTGATCGCCGCCAGTCGCCGCCATTGACCCACAGACGAAGGATTTCTCGCCATGTCGGTCGCCGTCACCATCGAGACCATCGAAAAGCGCTTCGAGAACTTCCCGGCGCTGCGCGGCGTCTCGCTCGATATCCAGCCGGGGGAGCTCGTCGCGCTGCTCGGTCCGTCCGGCTCGGGCAAGACCACGCTGCTGCGCCTGATCGCCGGGCTGGAGGAAGCCGATCGCGGCCGCGTGCTGTTCGGCGAGACCGATACGCGCGAGCTCTCGCTGCGCGACCGCCGCATCGGCTTCGTCTTCCAGCAATACGCCTTGTTCAAGACGATGAACGTCGCCGAGAATATCGGCTTCGGCTTGAAGTCTCGGCCGCGCCGCGAGCGTCCGAGCAACGAGGAAATCCGCAAGCGTGTCGGCGATCTGCTCGACCTCGTTCAGTTGCCGGGGCTGGAGAAGCGCTACCCTAGCCAGCTCTCCGGCGGCCAGCGCCAGCGCGTCGCACTCGCCCGCGCTCTCGCCATCGAGCCGCGTGTTCTGCTGCTGGACGAGCCCTTCGGTGCGCTCGATGCCAAGGTCCGCAAGGATCTGCGCGCCTGGTTGCGCGAGCTGCACGGGCGCACCGGCCACACCACCGTCTTCGTCACCCACGACCAGGAGGAGGCGCTGGAGCTGGCCGACCGCGTCGCGATCCTCAACGAGGGTCGCATCGAGCAGGTCGGCTCGGCCGACGACGTCTACGACCATCCGGCCACACCCTTCATCTGCGAGTTTTTGGGCGAGGTGAACAAGTTGCCGGTCAAGGTCGTCGGCAGCCAGGCCTTCTTCGGCGACCGGCCGGTGCTGGGCGGATTGTCGCAGAACCAGGGTGGCCCGGCCTCGCTCTATGTTCGGCCGCAGCATCTGCGCATCGTCGACGAGACGCCGCTGGCGCTACCCGGCACGGTCGAGCACCTGCGCCGCAACGGCCCGATCCGCCGGGCGGAGGTCGCGGTCGAGGGGTTGAAGAAGCGGCTCGAGGTCGATCTCGCCAGCCAGGTCGCCCCGGCGATCGGCGAGCGGATCAGGCTCCGCATCACCCATGGCAACCTGTTCGCTGCCGCCTGATCGGAAATCTCGTGCATCGGGCGGTCGCTAAAAGCGGATTCCCCTTTCCAGCGCGATGCCCTAGCCTCCCGGGCGAATCCGGCAGCCATTCTCGGCTCTCTCGATCCGGACAGGAGATCGCGATGAAAGCACGCGCGAAATGGGTTGATGGCATGGCCTTCATGGGCGAGTCCGGCAGCGGGCACGCCATGATCATGGACGGTGCGCCCGAATATGGCGGGCGCAATCTCGGCATCCGGCCGATGGAGATGCTGCTGATCGGGCTTGCCGGCTGCACGGCTTTCGATGTCGTCGGGATGATCAAGAAGGGCCGGGAGAACATCACCGGCTGCGAGGTCGACGTCGAAGCCGAGCGCGCCACGACCGATCCCAAGGTCTTCACCAAGATTCACCTCGCCTACCGCATCACCGGCAAGGGCCTGTCCCAGGCCAAGGCGGAGCGGGCCGTCACATTGTCGAAGGAAAAATACTGTTCGGCTTCGATCATGCTCGGGGCGACCGCCGAGATGAGCTACAGCCTCGAAGTGATCGATGAATTGCACAAGGAGGCCGCTGAATGAGCAGGGCTGAATTCGCAGGACTGATCTCGCCGGACGCGCTGGCCGCCCGGCTCGGCGACGAGAACCTCGTCATCGTCGATATCCGCACCGCTGCCGACGGCGCGAAGGCCGCCTTCGAGACCGCGCATATTCCCGGTGCCGTGCATTCCGACTATGCCGCCGATGGCTGGCGGGCGAAGATCGGCAATGCGCCGGGCATGTTGCCGCCGCTCGCCCATCTCGCTGCGCTGGCAGGCCGGCTCGGCATCAAGCCGCAGGATGATGTCGTGATCGTCCCGGCCGGCACCGCCGCGACCGATTTCGCCGCGGCGGCGCGGGTCTACTGGACGCTGAAATTCATCGGCCACGGCCAGCAGGCGATCCTCGATGGCGGCTTCAAGGGCTGGACCAACGATCCGGAACGCCCGGTCGCGACCGGCGCCTCCGCGCCGAAGAGCGCCGGCGCCTATCCGGTCGTGGCGCAGCAGGGCCTGCGCAGCACGGCGGATTCCACGCTCGTCGCATCGCGCAGCAAGCAGGCGAGCCTCGTCGATGCGCGCGGGCCGAGCTATTTCGAAGGGCGCGAGAAATCGGCCGAGGCTGCGCGCGCCGGCCACATCCCGGGCGCGATCCAGCGCGACTATGCCGGCGCCTTCGAGGGCGGCAAGCTCAAGGCGCCGGGCGAGCTGCAGCAGCTCTTCTCCGCGGTGCCTCAGGGGCCGGTGATCTCCTATTGCAACACCGGCCATTCGGCCGCGGCAAACTGGTTCGTGCTGTCGGAGGTGCTCGGCCGCGACGAGGTCGCGCTCTATGACGGCTCGATGACCGATTGGACGCAGGACCCTGACCGACCCGTCGCGACCGGCAAGGCGGCCTGATCGCGCTTTCGATTGCAAAACAGGTTGAAAAGGTTCAAAGGAAGCGCCGATCGCGTGCCGTGACGCGCGGCGCTTCCTGACATTCTGAACCGAGCCATCAGCCGATGAACGCCGTCGCGCCGAAAATCTCCTTCGTTTCGCTGGGCTGCCCGAAGGCGCTCGTCGATTCCGAGCGGATCATCACCTCGCTGCGCTCCGAGGGCTACGAGCTCTCGAAGAGCCATTCCGGTGCCGATCTCGTCATCGTCAACACCTGCGGCTTCCTCGATTCCGCCAAGGCGGAATCGCTTGAGGCAATCGGCGCGGCCATGGCCGAGAACGGCAAAGTCATCGTCACCGGCTGCATGGGCGCCGAGCCCGAACAGATCCGCGACGCCTTCCCGAACGTGCTCGCGATCACCGGCCCGCAGGCCTATGAGAGCGTCGTCTCGGCCGTGCATCAGGCGGTGCCGCCGAAGCATGATCCCTTCGTCGATCTCGTGCCCGATCAGGGCATCAAGCTGACGCCGCGGCACTACGCCTATCTCAAGATTTCAGAGGGTTGCAATAATCGCTGCACCTTCTGCATCATCCCCAAGCTGCGCGGCGACCTCGTCTCGCGGCCGATCGGCGACGTGCTGCGCGAGGCCGAGAAGCTCGCCAAGGCCGGCGTCAAGGAGCTGCTGGTGATCTCGCAGGACACCAGCGCCTACGGGCTCGACATCAAGTATGCGCCCTCGATGTTCAAGGATCGTGAGATCCGCACCCGGTTCTTCGAACTTGCCCGCGAACTCGGGCAGATGGGAATGTGGGTGCGCCTGCACTATGTCTACCCCTACCCGCATGTCGACGAGGTCATTCCGCTGATGCAGGAGGGAATCGTCCTTCCCTATCTCGACATCCCCTTCCAGCACGCCTCGCCGAACGTCCTCAAGGCAATGAAGCGCCCGGCCCATCAGGACCGCACGCTGGACCGCATCCGCAAATGGCGCGAGATCTGCCCGGACCTCGCCATCCGCTCGACCTTCATCGTCGGCTTCCCCGGCGAGACCGAAGAGGACATGGACATCCTCGTCGACTGGCTGAAGGAAGCGAAGCTGGAGCGCGTCGGCGCCTTCAAATACGAGCCGGTGAAGGGCGCGCCCGCCAATGACCTCGGCCTCGACCTCATTCCCGAAGAGGTGAAGGAGGCGCGCTGGCACCGCTTCATGAAGGCGCAGGCCGAGATTTCCGCCCGCATCGTCAAGGGCCGCGTCGGCAAGCGCATTCAGGTCATCATCGACGAGGCCGGCCCGACCGTGGCCAAGGGCCGCTCGAAATGGGATGCCCCAGAGATCGACGGCAATGTCTATGTCGCGAGCCGCCGCCCCCTGCGGGCCGGCGATATCGTCACCGTGAAGATCGAACGGGCCGATGCCTACGATCTTCACGGCATCGCGGTCTGAACCGGCTCGCGCGTCAGCTTCCGAACCCACACACCTGACGGACGGCGCGGCCCCGGCGATCCTGCGCGACCCTCAGGTCGCCGCCGCAGCCTTCCGAGGCCAGGGCCGGAGGAGGCTCGCGGCCAGGCCGCTCATTGCAGGCGACGGCGGTGCAATTGGTCCCGGCGGTCCGCGCCCGTCCTGCGCCCGGCACCCGGAGGCGTTCGTGATCCTGCAGGCGGATGGCGATGACGGAATTGTGGTCGCCGCCCTGACCGCCCTGGCCGCCGCCGCCATTGCCGCCACCACCACCGCCACCGCCGCCGCCGCCCTGCTGGGCCATGGCAGCGGTCGAAAGCGTCAGGGTCGCAAACAGAAGGCCGACGATCTTGATCTTGTTGGGCATGACATCACCTCGAATGATTGTCAGCACATCCTGCTGATGTCGTTTGGTCGCGGCACCTGATCGCCGGGTTCACACCGCGCATAAAAAATGCGCCCGGATGACCGGGCGCATGTTCTTTCCGCCGTCATGCTCGGGCTTGACCCGAGCATGACGTCCCGGATCAGGGAATCAGCACCGTCGAGCCCGTGGTACCGCGCGATTCCAGCAGGCGGTGGGCGTCGGCTGCATCCTTCAGCGGGAAGGTCGCGTTGACCGGCACCTTGACCTTGCCGCTCGTCACCGCCCCGAACAGGTTCTTCGCCATCGCGATCATGGTCTCGCGCTTGGCCGTGTGGGTGTTGAGCGTCGGGCGCGTGACATAGAGCGAGCCCTTGGCGGCGAGGATGCCGAGATTGAACGCTTCGACCGAGCCCGAGGCGTTACCGAAGCTCGCCAGCAGGCCGAAGGGCTTCAGGGTGTCCAGCGACTTCATGAAGGTGTCCTTGCCGACGCCGTCATAGACCACGTCGCAGAGCGCCCCGCCGGTGACCTCCTTCACCCGCGCCGCGAAATCCTCCTCGCGGTAGTTGATGACATGGTCGGCGCCATGCGCCTTGGCGAGCTCCGCCTTCTCCTTCGAGCCGACAGTGCCGATCACGGTGGCGCCCAGCGCCTTGCCCCATTGGCAGAGGATGAGGCCGGTGGCGCCGGCGGCGGCATGGACCAGGATCGTGTCGCCCGGCTTCACCTTGTAGGTCCGGTGCAGCAGGTATTCGGCCGTCAGCCCCTTCAGCAGCATGCTGGCGGCGGCCTCGTAGGAAATGCCGTCCGGCAGCGCCACGACGGAGGCCGCCGGAACGATGCGCTCCTCGGCATAGGCGCCGAGCGCCGAGACCACGGCGACGCGGTCGCCGGGCTTGAACTCGGTGACGTTCGGGCCGACGGCGAGCACGTCGCCCGCGCTCTCGTTGCCCAGCGTGAAAGGCAGTTGCGGCGCCGGGTAGAGGCCCGAGCGGAAATAGGTGTCGATGAAGTTCAGGCCGATCGCCCGGTTGCGGATCAGGATTTCGCCGGGACCCGGCTGCGGCAGGGTGACGTCCTCGAACTGCAGGACCTCGGGGCCGCCGGTCTTGTGGGCACGAATGGCTTTGACCATGAAAGGCATCTCCTACGGGATGGATGCCCCGACCATAGTTCATCGGGCCGGAAAGGCATCCGTGCCCAACGCAGAACGCACCTTGCGACTTTGCGGCCCGTGGCCAAGATGCCGCGCATCGGCTAGCCATGGGCGATGAGCAAACAGACTGCCGATCAGGTCGATATCGCGATCGTGGGCGCCGGCGCCGTCGGTCTTGCGGCCGCGCTGGCACTGAGCCGCGAGGGGCGCAGCGTCGCCCTGCTCGGCCCGGTCGCGACACCGCGCGACGGGCGCACCGTCGCGTTGCTCGACGGCTCCTGGCGGATGCTGGCCGAGCTCGGCGTGCAGGAGGCCTTGCTGGAGAAGGCGGCGCCGCTCGAGGTCATGCGCCTCGTCGACGACAGCGGCAGCCTGTTCCGCCAGCCGCCGGTCGAGTTCCGGGCGTCCGAGATCGGGCTGGAGGCCTTCGGCTGGAATATCGAGAATGCCGACCTGACCGCACTCCTTGCTGAGAAAGCCGCTGGTCTCTCCGGTCTGCGCATGATCCCCGGCTTCGTCCGGGCGATCGAGCCGGAGACGGACGGCGTGAGCCTCTCCGGCGAGGGTTTCGCACCGTTGAAGGCCCGGCTCATCGTCGGCGCGGATGGCCGCAATTCGCAGGTGCGTGCGGCGGCCGGCATCGAAAGCCGCGACTGGCGCTATCCGCAGATCGCCCTGACTGCGATCTTCGAGCACCGCCGCGACCATCAGGAAACCTCGACCGAGTTCCATACGCGGAAAGGGCCTTGCACGATCGTGCCCCTGCCCGGCCGGCGCTCCTCGCTGGTCTGGCTGGTCGATCCGGAAGAGGCCCCGGCGCTGACCGCGCTCGACGATCCAGCCTTCGCCCTGCGTGTCGAGCGACAGGTGCAGTCGCTGCTCGGGGCGATGACGGTCTCGGGTCCGCGCGGCAAGGTGCCGATGGGCGGGCTCTCGGTCGAGCGCTTCGGTGCCGGGCGCATGGCGCTGATCGGCGAGGCCGCGCATGTCTTCCCGCCGATCGGAGCGCAGGGGCTCAACCTCGGCCTGCGGGATGTTGCAGCGTTGAGC
Organism: Allobosea sp. Root670; assembly: GCF_001429415.1. Lineage (NCBI taxonomy): Bacteria > Pseudomonadati > Pseudomonadota > Alphaproteobacteria > Hyphomicrobiales > Alloboseaceae > Allobosea > Allobosea sp. Root670. The sequence goes on from NZ_LMJU01000015.1 coordinate 458,947, forward strand.
GAGGCGCTCGCCGGCGTCACGGATGCCGGAGCGGAAAGCGTCATCGCCGATTATGACGGGGCCCGGCGAACGGATGTCCGTTTGCGGACCGGCGCGGTCGATGTGCTCAATCGCACGCTGCTGACCGATCTGATGCCGGCCGACCTGATGCGCGGTGCTGGCCTGCTGGCACTGTCACGGATCGGTCCGCTGCGGCGCCTCGTGATGCGTCAGGGGCTGGCCGGCGGAGCGGCGCGATAGGAAACTCCGTCATGCTCGGGCTTGCACCGAGCATCTCAGGCTGAAAGAGGCGCTCCATTCTGCAAGAGATTCTCGGGTCTGCGCTTCGCTCCGTCCGAGAATGACGGCTGGGTCAGATCAGCCTTCCCCCAAAATCCTACGCGTGTCGGCCCCGCTCGCCGCGACCTTTCGCAATCCGGCCGCCTGCTCGCGGAAGACCGGCGCCAGCGGCAACGGCGTCGAGACGAGGCGGCGGCCGCCGGGCTCCTCGACCTGCGCATCGAGCAGGCCGCGCGCCGACATCTGCGGATCGGAGACCGCCTCCTCCAGCGTCCGGACCACCGTACAGCAGCAATCGAGCGGCTCGATCAGCGCGCGCCAATAGGCGGCGCTCTCGCTGGCGATAATCGCGGTAATGCCCGCCCGCGTAGCCTCGGGGTCGCGGCGGTCGTCGCGCAACTTCTCGTCGAGCCCGATGCCCTCACAGAAGCCCTGCCAGAACTTGGGCTCGATCGCGCCAACCGCGAGGAACCAGCCATCGGCGGTGGCATAGAGGCCGTAGCGTGGGCTCGCGCCGGTCAGGAGCCCCTCGCCGCCATCGGGGAAGGAGCCGGTCACCTGCCCCTGCGCCAGCCCGTACCAGGCGAAGGTCGGCATCGCATCGGCCATGGCGATGTCGAGATGGCAGCCCTGCCCGGTGCGGTCGCGCTGGCGCAAGGCCAGCAGGATGTTGAGCACGGCCGGCATGGTGCCGCCGGCGATATCGGCGACGAGCGGCGGCGGCAGGGGCGGCGGCTCGCCGCGTTTCAAGGACTGGCCGAGCAGGCCGCCGAGCGCCTGGTAATTGATGTCGTGCCCGGCTTCCTGGGCGCGCGGGCCGTGCTGGCCATAGCCGCTGATCGAGCAATAGATCAGACGCGGGTTGATCGCTTTCAGCGCCTCATGGCCGAAGCCGAGCCGTTCCATCACGCCCGGCCGGAACTGCTCGATCAGGATATCGGCCTTTGCGATCAGGGGGGTGAGGCGCGCCACCGCATCGGGCGCCTTGAGGTCGAGTTCGACCGAATCCTTGCCGCGGTTGAGCACCGCGAAAGGCGCCGCCGTCTCGCCGAAGCGCGGCGGAAAACCGCGCATGTCCTCGCCGCCCGGCCGCTCGATCTTGATGACGCGCGCGCCGGCCTCGGAGAGGAAGAGGCTCGCCAGCGGCCCGGGCAGGAGCGTCGAGAAATCGAGGACCAGCAGATCGTCCAGCGGCAGCATCGGTGTCCCTGATTCTTTGCTCCATCGCATTTTCTTCACGCGAACCGGCGGCCACTTCGCTTGAAAATGCTTCAGTGAAACAGATCGGCCGCTATCCTGCCCGTCTTCACCAGCCACAGGAAGCCCGACAGCGTGACCATCGACACGATGGTGCCGACGAGGATGCAGGCCGAGGCGCGCTCGATCCCGACCTTGTACTGCGTCGAGATGACGAAGATGTTCAGGGCCGGCGGCAGCGCCGCCATGATGATTGCGGCATAGATCCAATTGGTCGGGATGCCGCCGAGCGCCGAGAGCAGCACCCAGACCAGGAGCGGATGCAGCAGGAGCTTGATGAAGACCAGCGCAGGGACGCCTGCCGGCATCGTCTTCATCGGACGCAGCGCCACGGTGACGCCGAGCAGGAAAAGCGCGCAGGGCGCGGCTGCCTGCGACAGCCACAAAACCATCCGGTCGAGCGCCACCGGCAGTTCGAACTTCAGATAGCTCGCCAGCACGCCCGCCAGCGTCGCGACGTTGAACGGATGGGTGATGACCCGCCAGGCCACCTCGCCGGCGGTCGCGAGCAGGCTTTTCTTCTCGACGCCCGCGACCGCCATGAGCAAGGGAACGAGCGAGAACAGCAGCACGCTGTCGAAGACGAAGATCAGCACGACCGGCGCGCTCGCCTCCGGCCCCAGCGCTGCCAGGATCAGGGGCGGGCCCATATAGCCGATATTCGAATAGGCCCCGGCGACGCCTTGCATCACTGCCTGCGGCAGGTCGCCCTTGGCAGCCTTCAGGCCGATCGCCAGCGACAGGCTGAAGGCGCAGAAGGTGGCGAAGGTCGTGCCGGCGATGAACTTCCAGTTGGCGAGCTCGCTCAGCGGCTTGTCGGCGATCAGGCGGTAGAACAGCGGCGGCAGCGCGACATAGATCAGGAAGAACTGCAGCCAGGCCAGCCCTTCTTCCGGCAACTGCTTGTAGCGGCCGATGGCGAAGCCGAGCAGGATCAGCCCGAAGAACGGTGCGACCAGATTGAAGATGCTGAGAAGGTCGGCCATCGGGAAGCGAGCGATCCTGGCGTCAGGGTGGCCCATGAGGCCGGGTGATCCACGAACGACCAGATTTCCTGCACGAAACAATCCAACCGATCGACCAGAGCCTAAATCCTGACCGTGATCAGTTGGCAATCCCTTCCTTCCGCTTCGCGCCATTCCCTGACAGCAAGGCGAGAGCCCCGTTCACCAGCGCGGTCAACGCAGATTTCGTCCAGCTCTGCGCGGCACGCTCGAAGAAGCGCCAGATCAGCCAGGAAAAGGCGATCAGCCCCAGCGTGACGAGGATCACCAGAGGCAGGGGCTGGAGCACGGCGCCGGCCAGATTGAAGACGACGTAGCCAATATGCTGGTGGAGCAGGTAGAGCGGATAGGTCAGGCCGCCGATCGCCAGCATCAGGCGCGAGGGCAGCGGCAGGCGCGGGAACCGGATGGAAGCGGCAACGGTCGCGAAGATCACGATGCAGGAGGCCGCCACGACAAGGTCGCTATAGGCGACGTGGTAATTCTCCCGGTTCCACTGTGCGAGCTGCAGCGACTGGAAGATCGCGACCGCCGTGCACAGGGCCAGCAAACCCAGTATCTTGCGATCATAGCCATCGCGGAAGGCGGCATAGAGGATGAGGCCGGCGCAGAAGAAGGCGCTCTGATCGGTGAGGAGCAGGTAGCGCATCACGCCACTGGAGACCGTCGCCCGGTCGATGACCGAGATCAGCAGCCAGCCGACGACGATCGCAGGGTAGTTCGCGCGCTTGAACCGGCCTGCCGCCATGAAGGCGAAGACCCAGGCGTAGAAGATCACCTCGTAGAAGATCGACCAGTAGGAGCCATCGAGCGCCGGCTTCCCGATCAGCTCCGGCTTGATCAGGAGGTTCGCGGCCCATTGGCCGGGCGTCGCGTGCAGGCGCGGAGCACCGAAGGCCACCACGACCAGGAAGGTGATGGTCATGCACAGGACGAAGGTCGGATAGATCCGCGCGAAACGGGCGATGCCGAACTGAAGCGGCGTGCGCCCTTCCGCGGAATAGGCGATCACGAAGCCGCTGATCACGAAGAACAACTGCACGCCGAGATAGCCGTATTTCAGGACGGTCTCATAGGCCGGCAGCGCGATATCGGTCACGCCGAGCGACAGGCCCCGAAAGCCGAAATGGAACAGCAACACGGCCAGGGCCGCCAGCAGGCGCAGCGCGTCGAGGGTTTCGAGCCGCAGGCTGGGGGCGGCGGTTTCCGGCTTGGTCATGAAATTCGCATGTCGCTCGCTGCAAGGGCGGCGCCGGACCCCTCCAGCGTCGGACACCGGGCACTATAGCGGATAACCGCCGTTCGACCGGGACAAAGCCCGGCGATGGTTACCCGTCCGCAATGGCACCGGAACGCCGGCCACGCTCGGCTTCATCAAGGCGAGATAAAATGCCTAGGAAATTATACTTACCAAAAGACAAAGGAATAATAGCCTAGGCACATTATCCGCCTGCTTCCAAAAGCATCATGGACGGGCCGTCGCGATCTGGGTCACAATGCTGCAACGCAAAACGGAGCCGCCGATGACGACCAGGACGCCGCGCCAGTTCTTCCGCCCGCTCGCGATCGGCGCGCCGGAACCCTTCCGCGAATTGCCGCAGCGGCTCGAGCGGATGATCCATTTCGTGCCGCCGCATCTGGAGAAGGTCCGCGCCAAGGTCGGCGAACTCGCCGGACAGGTCGATATCGTGCTCGGCAATCTCGAGGATGCGATTCCCGTCGAGGCCAAGCAGGCGGCGCGCGACGGCTTCATCGCCATGGGCAAGGCGATCGATTTCGGAAAGACCGGCTTGTGGACCCGCGTCAATGCATTGAATTCGCCGTGGTTTCTCGACGACATCAGCGCGATCATGGCCGAGATCGGCGGCAAGCTCGACGTCGTGATGGTGCCGAAAGTCGAGGGCCCCTGGGACATCCACTATGTCGACCAGCTGCTGGCGCAGTTCGAGGCGCGGCACCAATTGCGCAAGCCGATCCTGATCCACGCCATCCTGGAGACGGCGGAGGGCGTGAAGAATGTCGAGGCGATCGCGACCGCCTCGCCGCGCATGCACGGCATGAGCCTCGGCCCCGCCGACCTCGCCGCCTCGCGCGCGATGAAGACGACACGCGTCGGCGGCGGGCACCCCGAATACAAGGTGATCGCCGACCCCTCCCCCGATGGCGGATCGCGGGCCGTCGCACAGCAGGACCTCTGGCACTATACGCTGGCCAAGATGGTCGATGCCTGCGCCGCGGCCGGGATCAAGCCGTTTTACGGCCCCTTCGGCGACTTCAGTGACGAAGCCGCCTGCGAGGCGCAGTTCCGCAACGCCTTCCTGCTCGGCTGCGCCGGCGCCTGGACGCTGCATCCCTCGCAGATCGCCATCGCCAAGCGCGTCTTCAGCCCGGACCCCACGGAAGTCGCCTTCGCCAAGCGCATCCTGGAGGCGATGCCGGACGGCTCAGGCGCCGTGATGATCGACGGCAAGATGCAGGACGACGCCACCTGGAAACAGGCGAAGGTGATCGTCGACCTTGCCCGGCAGGTCGCTGCGCGCGATCCCGATCTGGCTGAGCGCTACGGAATGTGATGGGACAAACGGTCCCGATCGATTGATTTCGACGCATTTACGACGCATTGCTTGCGCAAGGCGGCAAGACCTAGAGGTTGTTAGGGGTTATGGGACAGGTTTGATGAGGTCAAAACGCCGGAGATGGGAGGAGCATCGCGCAGCCGATACCGCTGGTATCGGCAAGCGGTGCGACGCTGCAGCTCCGTCGTTTTCACCTCACCCACAGGGCGCGGCGCTTTTGCGCGACTGCTGTGTCGTTCTTCGTAGCAAGCCGGAAGGCTTGCGTCCTCGAACTCCTGGCATTCGCGCAAAATCGCTCGCGTCAAACCTGTCCCATAACCCCTAACAACCTCCAGCCGGCGGCGCATCGGCCGGCTCACGATGGATCAGTCATGGAAGCGCGTTCGGCCAAGTTCAGGATCGGGCAGGTGGTGAAGCACCGCATCTACCCGTTCCGCGGCGTGATCTTCGACGTCGACCCGGTCTTCTCGAATACCGAGGAGTGGTGGATGGCGATCCCGGAGGCCATGCGCCCATCGAAGGACCAGCCCTTCTACCATCTCTTCGCCGAGAACCAGGAGGCGGAATACGTCGCCTATGTCTCCGAGCAGAATCTCGTCGACGACGATTCCGGCGAGCCCGTGCGCCATCCCCGCGCCAGGGAGTTCTTCCGGCGGGATCGCAAGGGCCGCTACAAGCTGGACCGTGCCGATTTGAACTGAGGCCGGCTGCCTTTCGTAACCCACGGTTGTCATCCCGGGGCGCGCCGCATGTGCGAAACCGGAATGACAAAGGGCTGACCAAAACCACCCGGCAACTGTCCACAGACTCCAGCGCCCCAAGAAAAAGGCCGGCCCCGCGAGGGACCGGCCTTTTCTGTTTCAGGCGGTACGTCGTGGCTCAGGGCTTCGGCGGGGTCGCGGGCACGGCAGGCGCGGCGCCGGGGGCCGGGGCAGCACCCGGAGCGGCAGCGCCGCCGGCGCCGAGGCGCTGGCGCAGCTCTTCCTGGCGCTTGCCGAGTTCGTCCTGCAACTGCTTCTGCTGCTCCTCGAGCACCTTGGGGTCGATCGCCGCGCCATCGAAGCCCTTGGCGAAATCGGCGAGCGGGATGGTGAAGGTCAGCTCGCGAGCGCCCTGGTTCTGGACGCTGACGTTCAGGTTGGTGCCCTTCTTCATCGCGTTGATGAAGTCGTCCTTGACCTGCGCCTCGGCGAAGCAGCCATTCGGGAAGCAGATGGCGTAACGGCCGCCGGTCGGCTGGGCGCTGTCGACGCCGAATCGGATGCCGGGCTGCAGCAGTAGGCCGAGCGGCATCAGGAAGCGCACGATCTTGTTGGCGTCGCCCTTGACGTCATAGATCGCGACGGCCAGCACCGGCTGCCCCTGATCCGAGACGAAGTCGCGCGTGGTGTAGCAGATTTCCTTGTTGGCGCCCTGGTCCTTGCCGCAGACCTTGGTCCAGCTCGTCTGCGAGGGCTCGGGCTTGACCTGGACGACGGTCGGGCCGGTGGCCGCGGCGGCGCCGGGCTGGGCCGGAGCGGCAGGCTGCTGGGCCGGGGCAGCCGGACGGGACGGAGCCGGGCGCTGCGCCGGAGCCTGGGCGAAGGCCGCGACGGGCGCGAAGCCGATGGCCGCGCTGAGCACGAGGCCCAGAGCAGATGATGACAGGCGATACGAAGCGGACATTCCTTGTCTTTCCTTATCAAGCGAATTCGGGATCACGACTTCGCAAGCCGCGCGCGTCACCGCTGATGGCCCAATCGCATGGGGCGCCGGCCATCGCAAGCCGTGCACATCAAGGCCGATTGAGGCGTTTGAATGACACCCTGCCCTCGCCTTTAGCGAGTTCGCACCAAGGATTCCAGCCCGAATAGCTGCGTGACCATGCTGTGCCCATGCTATTCTTGCGCAGGGAATCAGGTCGTGTGATGGAATTTCTTCGATTGCCCCAGGCGATGAACCGCCGCGGGGTCAACCTTATGCTGGCTTTGGCCCCGTTCGCCGCCCTGGCGCGCGGCGGCGGCGCGCTGGCCGATTCGGCCCCGCTGCGGCACGCCATCGCGATGCATGGTCAGCCGGCCCTGCCGCCCGGCTTCGCGCACTTGCCCTATGCCGACCCCAAGGCTCCGAAGGGCGGGCGCATCGTTCTCGGCATCCAGGGGACCTTCGACAGCCTCAATCCGCTCGTCGTCCTCGGCGTCGCGCCCGATGCCGTGCCGAAATACGTCCAGCAGAGCCTGCTCTACCGCTCGGCAGACGAGCCCTTCACGGCGTACGGCCTGCTTGCCTCGGGGGTGTCGCTCGACGCGGACCGTACCCGGCTCGCCTTCGAGATCGACGAGCGGGCCCGGTTTTCCGACGGCAAACCGGTCACCGCCGAGGACGTGATCTTCACCTTCGAGATGCTGAAGACGAAGGGCAAGCCCTTCCATCGCTCCAGCCTCGGCCGCGTGACCAAGGTCTCGGCGCCCTCGCCCCGGCGCGTCGAATTCGAGCTCGGCGACGGCTCCAATCGCGAATTGCCGCTGGTCATCGGCGCGATGCCGATCTTCGCGAAGCATGCGACCAACGCCGAAACCTTCGGTGAAACCAGCTTCAAGCCGGCACTCGGCTCCGGCGCCTATAGCGTCGAGGAGGTCCGGCCCGGCGAATCGCTCACGCTGAGACGGCGCAAGGATTTCTGGGCCGAGGACCATCCGGTGACGCGCGGGCTCTATAATGCCGACGAGATCCGCTACGATTTCTACCGGGATTCGAATGCGCTGTTCGAGGCGTTCAAGGCCGGGCTCTATGATGTGCGCCTCGAGGGCGATCCGACGCGCTGGATGACCGGCTATGACGTGCCGGCCGTGCATGACGGGCGCATCCGGCAGGAAACCCTGCATTTCGACACGCCCAAGGGCATGACCGGCCTGGTCTTCAACACGCGCCGGCCGATCTTCGCCGATGTCCGGGTGCGCGAGGCGCTGGGCCTGCTGTTCGACTTCGAATGGGTCAACCGCAACCTGTTCCATGGCGTCTATCGCCGGGCCGGCAGCTTCTTCTCCGATTCGGATCTCTCGGCACTCGGCGTGCCCGCCGACGAACGGGAGAAGGTCCTGCTCGCCGGTTTTCCGGGTGCGGTGCGCGAGGACATTCTCGCCGGCAGCTGGAGGCCCGCCGAAACCGACGGCTCGGGCCGCGATCGCGAGCAGGCGCGCAAGGCGCTCGATCTGCTCAAGACCGCCGGCTACGTCCTGCGCGAGGGCGTGCTGCGCAACGGCAAGGACGAGCCCTTCGCCTTCGAGATCACCGTCACCAGCCGGCCTCAAGAGCGGCTCGCGCTCAATTACGCACAGTCGCTCGCCCGGCTCGGCATAGCGGTGTCCGTGCGATTGATCGACGACGTGCAGTACTGGCGGCGGCTGTCGACCTTCGATTTCGACATGATCCAGTGGACCTGGCCGGCCTCGGCCTCGCCCGGCAACGAGCAGATCGGGCGCTGGGGCTCGGCCAATGCCGCCCGCAACGGCGCGCTGAATTATGCCGGCGTGAAATCGCCCGCCGTCGACGCTGTGCTGCGGGCCCTGCTCGGAGCTCGCGAGCGCGAGGATTTCGTCGCGGCGGTGCGGGCGCTCGACCGGCTGCTGATCTCGGGCTTCTACGTCGTGCCGCTGTATTACCTGCCCGATAGCTGGATCGCGCTGGCGCGTGGCGTCGTGCTCGCGGGGCGCCAGCCGGCCTATTTCCTCTCCAACGAAACGCTGGCGCGCCTCCCGGCCGCACCGGCTCCGGCGAACTAGGGTTTGTCGATGCGGGCAGACCAGGACGAAGCCTCCGCCTTGCTCGACGGTCTCGATCTCGACACCCTGCTCGCGGCCCTGACCCGGACCCGCGGCTATGATGCGGCCCTGCGCGATCCGCCGGGCCGGCGCGGCTGGAGCGACGTGAAGCCCGGCTCGATCAATTTCCTGGACCTCGACGAGCGCATCGACCGGCTGGCGCGCCTGCTCGCCATCAACAAGGGCACGCCGGGCGCGAGCGTCGCGATCCTGGCGCCGCTCGGGCCCGAGGCGATCATCTCGATCCTGGCGAGCCTGCGTGCGGGGCTTTCGCCCTTGATGCTGCCGCTGCACGGCAACGAGCTCGAATTGCTGGCGCTGATCGAGGCATCCGGCGCGGTGATGGCGGTCGGCGTCAGCCGGGTCGGGCCCTTGCGGCCGCTGCTGACGTTGCGCAACCTCGCGATGCGGGCCTTCGGCACGCGCTTCGTCGGCGGTTTCGGGCCGGATGTTCCCGATGGCGTCGCCCCCCTCGACATGCTGATGGCCAGCCCGACGCTGCATCCCCTGCCGCAGATGATGGAGCGGCCGGCGCTGCAGATCGCCGACGGCCTGTCGCTGCAAGGGCCGATCGCACTGCCGGAACGCGAACTGCTCGGCAAGGCGCTGGATATCTCGCGGGCGCTGAAGCCCACCGTCTCGTCGCGCATCGTGACGACGCTGGTCGGCGGCGACCTCGCCGCGCTGGCGAGCGGGCCGGGCATGGCGATGCTGAGCGGCCTGGAGCTCCTGCCGCTCGGCCTGTTCAGCCTCGGCGACCTGGAGGCTTGCATCGAGGGCGGGCGCAGCGTCCATCTGGTCCTGCCGGGCGCCATGGAGCCTGCGCTGGCGCATTCGCGACTCGCCGGGCATCCGGCGCTGGCCAGCCTGGTCTTCGTCCATCGGGCGACGGAGGCGCGCAGTTTCCCGGCCATCGACCGGCCGGACGTCGCCATCGTCGATATCGAGGCGCGTTCGGCCCGCGATATCACGGTCAGCAAACGGCAGGGACCTTCGCCGGCCGAATAGCGCCTTCATCCGGAACTTCGGCGGCGGCTTCGCGTTGACCGACAGGGCGTCCTTTTTGGAGTGGCAGCCATGCTTGCCGCCGGTCTCGTCCTTCTGTCTCTCTCCACCACATCTCCTGCGATCATTCAGGTGGCGGATTCGCCCCCGCGCTTCGACATCGCCGCGTCCTGCCGCGATGTCGGCAAATCGGGCATCGATATCGGCCGCCCCGCCAGAGCCTGCCAGGGCGATGAGGAACGCGCCCGCGCCGCGCTCACCGCACGTTGGAACCAGTTCCAGCCGGGCGCCCGGACGGCCTGTGTCGAAAGTGCCAGTTTCGGCGGGCCTCCGAGCTATGTCGAGGTCCTGACCTGCCTGGAGATGAAGGAGCCGTGACGGCAGGGCATGTGTCAGCCCAAGCCCTCACACGCCGGCATTCCCAGGTTGCCTTCGCCAACCCGCTCCGCAAAGCTCCCGACTCAATCGACGGAGAGACGGCCCCATGCGCAGCTTTTGCCTTTCGCTTCTCGCGACCGCCCTGCTTGCCGGCGGGATGGCGGTGCCGGCGCTCGCCAACCCGCAGGCTTGCGCCGACCTGTGGACGGCGCGCAACGAGATCTACAAAGCGCAGGGCTATTGCTTCCGGACGAAACGCGCCATCGCGGCCTTCGGCAATGCCGGCTGCCAATATGACGATGTCGAGGACCTGCCGCTCTCGGCCAATGACCACCGGGTGATTGCCGACATCGTCCGGCAGGAACGCGCCCTGCGCTGCCCGCGCTGAAGCCGATTGCCTGTGGAAGGCAGGGCAGCCCTGCGTCCAGCGAAGGAAAGGCCGTGCTAGAAGCGCCGGCCGCATCTCCGCGCCCGATCCAACACGACGACTCACCGCCCGCATGACCACCGCAATCGAGATGGGAACGACAAGGACCGGCGAGCCCGGTCTGATCGATCTCGCCGAGTTGCTGGCGACGCGCCTGCTGGTGCAGGGCAACTCCGGCTCGGGCAAGTCGCATCTCCTGCGCCGCCTGCTGGAGCAGAGCGCGCCTTTGGTGCAGCAGGCGATCATCGATCCCGAGGGCGATTTCGTCTCGCTCGCCGACCAGTTCGGCCATGTCGTGGTCGATGCCGAATGCGGCGAGGCCGAATTGCAGCGCGTTGCCTTGCGCGTGCGTCAGCACCGCGTCTCGGTGGTGCTCAATCTCGAAAACCTCGAAGCCGACGAGCAGTTGCGCGCCACCGCCGCCTTCCTCGGCGGGCTCTTCGATGTCGACCGCTCGCTCTGGTTCCCGATGCTGATCGTGGTCGACGAAGCCCAGCTCTTCGCGCCGGTGATGGCGGGCGAGGCCTCCGACGAAGCGCGCCGGCTCTCGCTCGGCGCCATGACCAACCTGATGTGCCGTGGCCGCAAGCGTGGGCTTGCCGGCGTCATCGCGACGCAGCGCCTCGCCAAGCTCGCCAAGAACGTCGCGGCGGAAGCCTCGAACTTCCTGATGGGTCGCACCTTCCTCGATATCGACATGCAGCGCGCAGCCGACCTGCTCGGCATGGACCGCCGCCAGGCCGAGATGTTCCGCGACCTCGAACGCGGCCAGTTCGTCGCGCTCGGCCCCGCCCTGTCGAAGCGCCCGCTGCCGATCCGGATCGGCGCGGTCTCCTCGGTCGATCGCGGTGGCGCGCCGGGCCTGATGCCGCTGCCGGAGCAGGCGCCAGAGGATGCCGGCAAGCTGATCTTCACGCGCGGCGAGGACGAGCCGCTGCCGATGGCCCGTCCAGTGCGCCCGGCGCCACGTCCCAAGCCCGATCCGACCGAGGTGCTGCGCCGGATCGAGAACTATCGCCCTGCCCCGCAGGCGGAGCCGGAACCCGAGATCGAGCTGGAGCCGGCCGAGCGCGAGGCGATCATGGTCGAGATCCTGCGTGAGCTGATGGCCGATCCCGAGGCGCGCTCGCGCCAGGTCGCGGTGCTCTACCAGGACTTCACCGTACGTTGCCGGATGCGCCGGCTCGGCCGCACGCAACTCAGCCTCGAAGAGTTCCGCCGCAGGCTCGCCGTGGCGCGGGCCGGCGTCAGCGACAGCATCGCGACGAGCGATGGCTGGCAGGCGGCTGTGGCAGCGTCCGGCACGTTGCCGGAAGACCTGCAGGGGCTCTTCCTCTTCATCGCCCGTACCGCCATCGAGGGCCGGCCCTGCCCCAGCGATGCCGAGCTCGCGGAGATCTATGGCAGCGCTTCGCCGAGCCGCGCGCGCCGCGTGCTCAGCTATATCGAGGAGCGCGGGCTGATCGTCTGCCATGTCGATTTCAGAGGGCAGCGGACGCTCGCCCTGCCGACGCTCGGCGTCGAGACCGCGCCGGGACTGGCGCAGCCGCGCACGGCGGGCATGCCGCGCAGCGCGCGGGGGTGAGGAGGAATCGCCCGGTCATTCGGCCGCGCGAAACTTGACCACCCCGCCCCCGAACGTGCATGACCTCAAGCCGTATTCACGGGTCCGGCCATGCGCGTTCTGTTGATCGACAACTACGACAGCTTCACCTGGAACCTGGTCCACCTCATCGGTGGGCTCGGCGCCGAGGTCGATGTCTGGCGTAACGATGCGCTCACCGTCGACGAGGCGCTTGCCGGCGACCACGACGCGATCGTGCTCTCGCCAGGCCCCTGCACGCCCAATGAAGCCGGAATCTGCCTGAACCTGATCCGCGAAGGCGCGGGCAAGAAGCCGATCTTCGGCGTCTGCCTCGGCTTGCAGGCGATGGGACAGGCCTTCGGCGGCCAGGTCGTGCGTGCGCCGCTACCGATGCACGGCAAGGTCTCGCCGATCCGCCACCGGGCGCGCGGGCTGTTCCGCGGCATCAACGGACCGCTGCAGGCGACACGCTATCACTCGCTCGTGGTCGAGCGAGCCTCCTGCCCCGATGTCTTCGAGATCGAGGCGGAGAGCGATGACGGCCTGATCATGGCGCTCTCGCACCGGGAGCTGCCGGTCCACGGCGTCCAGTTCCATCCGGAGAGCATCGCTTCCGAGCATGGCGCGACGATCCTGCGGAATTTCCTCGACCTCGCGGAGCGGTGGCAGAGCGAACGCGAAGCCTCCGCCCTGACCCCTTCAGCCTGATTCCGCAGAGTTCCCATGGACGATTTCAAACCCTTCATCGCCAAGGTGGCGACCGGCGCGACGCTCTCGCGCGAGGAAGCGCGCGACGCCTTCGACACCATCCTCTCGGGCGGGGTCACCAACGCGCAATCGGCCGCCTTCCTGATGGCGCTGCGCGTTCGCGGCGAGACGATCGACGAGATCGCCGGCGCCGCCAGCGCGATGCGCGGCAAGATGCTCACCGTCAAGGCCCCGCCGGAGGCGATCGACATCGTCGGCACCGGCGGCGATTCGTCCGGCTCCTACAATGTCTCGACGCTGGCCTCGATCATCACCGCGGCCTGCGGCGTGCCGGTAGCCAAGCACGGCAACCGCGCCGCCTCCTCGCGTTCCGGGGCCGCCGACGTGCTGACCGCGCTCGGCGTCAAGGTCGGGCTTGATCCGGCCGCGACCGAGCACTGCATCCGCGAGGCCGGCGTCGGCTTCATGTTCGCGCCGACGCATCATGCCTCGATGCGCCATGTCGCGCCGGTGCGCACCGAGCTCGGCACGCGCACGATCTTCAACCTGCTCGGCCCGCTTTCCAACCCGGCCGGCGCCAGGCGCCAGCTCATCGGCGCCTTCTCCGAGACCTGGCTGGAGCCGATGGTCAAGGTGCTCGCCTCCTTCGGCTCGACCCGCGTCTGGGCCGTGCACGGCTCGGACGGGCTCGACGAGATCACCACGACAGGCCCGACCCGCGTCGTCTCGCTGGAGAACGGGAAGATCGAAAGCTTCTCGATCAGCCCCGCCGATGTCGGCCTTGAACCTGCAAAGCCCGAAGTCCTGCGCGGCGGCACGCCGGAGGAGAACGCGGCGGCGCTCAACGCCGTGCTCGCCGGCGAGAAGACCGGCTTCCGCGACATTGCCGCCTTCAATGCGGCTGCGGCGCTGCTCGTCGCCGGCAAGGCCCGGGATTTGAAGGACGGCTTCGCCCAGGCGACGGCCGCGCTCGATTCCGGCAAGGCCAAGGCGACGCTCGCCGCGCTCGTCAAAGCCTCGAACGCGTGAGGCCGGCATGACCGACATCCTCGCGAAGATCGAAGCCTATAAGCGCCAGGAGATCGCGGCAGCCAAGGCCGCGGTCCCGCAGGCCGAGATCGAGCGCCGGGCACGTGCGGCCAGCAAGCCGCGCGGCTTTGCTGACGCGCTCGCAAACAAGCTCGCTCAGGGCACGCCCGCTCTGATCGCCGAGATCAAGAAGGCGAGCCCCTCCAAGGGCCTGATCCGCGCCGATTTCGACCCGCCTTCGCTCGCCCGCGCCTATGCGGCCGGCGGCGCTGCCTGCCTCTCCGTCCTGACCGACGCGCCGTCCTTCCAGGGGCGGCCGGAATTCCTCACCGAAGCGCGGGAGGCTGCCGGCCTGCCGGCACTGCGCAAGGATTTCCTCTACGAGCCCTATCAGGTCTACGAGGCCCGCAGCTGGGGCGCCGACTGCATCCTGGTCATCATGGCCGGTGTCGACGACGCCACCGCCAGGGCGCTGAACGAGACCGCGCGCGAACTCGGCATGGATGTCCTCGTCGAGGTCCATGACGATGCCGAGCTCGACCGGGCGCTCAAGCTCGAAAGCCGGCTGCTCGGCATCAACAACCGCGACCTGCGCAGCTTCAATGTCGATCTCGCCGTGACCGAGCGATTGGCGCCGCGTGTGCCGGTTGACCGGATCGTCATCAGCGAGAGCGGCATCTTCACGCATGACGACATCGCCCGGCTCAATCCGATCGGCGTCAACAGCTTCCTCGTCGGCGAGAGCCTGATGCGGCAGGCCGACGTCACCGCCGCGACGCAGGCGCTGCTGACCGGCAAGGCCGTCGCGGCGTGAGCCGGCTCAGCCATCTCGACGCGCAAGGCCAGGCGCATATGGTCGATGTCGGCGGTAAGGCCGAGACGACCCGCATGGCGATCGCCGAGGGCCAGGTCGTCATGGCGCCGGAGACGATCGCGATCGTGCGCGACGGCAACGCCAAGAAGGGCGACGTGCTCGGCACCGCGCGCCTCGCCGGCATCATGGCGGCGAAGCGCACGCATGAATTGATCCCGCTCTGCCACCCGCTGCTGCTCAGCAAGATCGCCGTCGATCTCGCGATCGACGAGGCCTTGCCAGGCGTGCGCGTGCGCGCCGAAGTCAAGATGAAGGGTCAGACCGGCGTCGAGATGGAGGCGCTCACCGCCGTCTCCGTCGCCTGTCTCACCGTCTACGACATGGTCAAGGCGGTCGACCGGGCGATGCGGATCGAGAACATCCGCCTGCTGCACAAGTCCGGCGGCCAGTCCGGCGATTACGAGGCGAAAGCTAGCTGATGGCGCTCACCCCGGTCCCCGTCGCGCGCAAGGCGCTGCTCGACAGCATTCCGGGGCCGACCGGGGCGGAAACCCTGCCGCTGGCGCAATGCGCCTGGCGGGTGCTGGCCGGTGAGGTCAAGGCCCTCAGGACGCAACCGCCCTTCGCCAATTCCGCCATGGATGGCTATGCCGTGCGCGGCGACGAGATGGCGGAAGGCGTTTCGCTCACTGTCATCGGCGAATCCGCTGCCGGCCGGGCCTATGAGGGCGCGGTCGGGCCAGGACAGGCGGTGCGCATCTTCACGGGCGCACCGATGCCTGAAGGCGCCGACACCATCCTGATGCAGGAAGATGCCGACGGCGTCGACAGCCCGGTGATCCGCGTCCGCGTGCCGCCAGCTAAAGGCAAGTTCCTCCGCGCCGCAGGGCTCGATTTCCATGAAGGCGACGTGCTGCTTCAAGCCGGGCGCGCACTCGACAGCGCCGCCCTCGGCCTTGCTGCCGCGATGGGGCATCCGACTTTGCCTGTCCGGCGGAAGCCTCGGGTGGCGATTCTCGCCACCGGAGACGAACTGGTGGCGCCGGGCGAACCTGTGGGCCGCGACCAGATCGTCGCCTCGAACTCGTTCTCGCTCGCCGCGCTGGTCGAGAAGGCCGGCGGCACTGTCATCGATCTCGGCATCGCCCGTGACGACCATGCCGATCTCGCCAGCAAGATCGCAAGGGCGGGCGAGGCCGACGCCGATGTGCTGATCACGCTCGGCGGGGCCTCGGTCGGCGCGCATGATCTCGTGCAGGAAGCGCTGACGCGGGCCGGCATGACGCTGGGCTTCTGGAAGATCGCGATGCGGCCGGGCAAGCCGATGATGACCGGACGCCTCGGCCGGATGGTCGTGGTCGGGCTGCCGGGCAATCCGGTCTCCTCGATCGTCTGCGGCCATCTCTTCGTGCTGCCCTTGATCGAGGCGCTGCTCGGCATCGCGGACGCCGATCGCGACCGCAGCATCCCCGCCATTCTGGGACGCGACATGCCCGGCAATGACGAGCGCGAGGATTACCTGCGCTCGGAGCTCACGCTGACGCCGGAAGGCTGGGTGGCGACGCCCTTCGACCGGCAGGATTCCTCGATGCTCGGCACGCTGGCGCGCGCTCAGGCCCTGACGATCCGCCCGGCCCATGCCGCTACCGCGAAGAAAGGCGAGGCCTGCCGCATCCTGCCCTTGCGGTAGCGGCTTGCGGAACACAAGCAGAACGCGTATGGTGTTCGTGCTTTGTTTCGAATCTGCGCATTGAGGGGCTGGCGGCGACCATGCTGACACGCAAGCAACATGAACTCCTGCGCTTCATCCAGGAACGCTTGCGCGAAAGTGGCGTGCCGCCCTCCTTCGACGAGATGAAGGATGCGCTCGACCTGCGCTCGAAATCCGGCATTCACCGCCTGATCATGGCCCTGGAGGAGCGCGGCTTCATCCGCCGCCTGCCGAACCGGGCGCGTGCGCTCGAAGTCATCAAGATGCCGGATGGGCTCGGCGCGCCTCAGGCACGGCCCCGCTTCAGCCCGGCCATCGTCCAGGGCGGCCTGGGCTCACAGCCCAGCGTGGCCAAGCCGCGCCCTGCCGAGGACGACAGCCGGCATTCCATCGCCATCCCGGTGATGGGCCGCATCGCGGCGGGTACGCCGATCTCGGCGATCCAGAGCCGCAGCCACACCGTTTCGCTGCCGCCGGACATGCTCGGCTCCGGCGAGCATTACGCGCTGGAAGTGCGCGGTGATTCGATGGTCGAGGCCGGCATTCTCGACGGCGACACCGTCGTCATCCGCAGGCAGGACACGGCCAATACCGGCGACATCGTCGTGGCACTGATCGATGACGAGGAAGCGACGCTGAAGCGCCTGCGCAAGCGCGGCTCCTCGATCGCGCTCGAAGCGGCGAACCCGGCCTACGAGACCCGTGTGCTCGGCCCCGACCGGGTCAAGATCCAGGGCCGGCTGGTCAATCTGATGCGGCGCTACTGAAGGCGTTCGGTGTCGGCCTCGGCTTCGTTGTCGGCGGCCGGTGCGGGCTGTACGGTGACCGACTGATTGGTGGGACGCGTGCCTGGCTCCGTCAGGCGTCGCTCGCGCCGGCGGCTCCAGGGCCGCTCACTGTCGGACTGCTCCGCGATATGGCTGCTCCATCCCGACGCCGTCCGGTAGAGCGAGGTCGCGCCGTCGCGTGATAGCGTCATGCGCTCGACCAGCCTGGCCTTGCAGGTGCCGCCCCAGGGGATGGCGGTGATGACGAGGTCGGCGCGCTGGCAATCCTCGATGATGGCGAGTCGCTCGCGCGTATAGGAGATTGTGCGCTTGTCGGCGGTCTGCGCAACGCATGCCAGCCGGTCGCAGGCGATGCCGGCGCGCAAGCTGGGATCGTCGGGCGAGCGGCTGTCGCCATCGGCGGCGAGCCATTGCTGCAGGACGAAGCGGCTGGGCTTGCCGGCGATGGCGAGGCGCCCGTCGGGACCGCGCACGGCCATCCCGGAGCCATCGCGCTCGATCAGGATTTCCGGCCGCTCCGGCTTTCCGGCGATCGCGACGCCGAAGATCAGCGGCAAGGCCGCAAGCCAGCGCCAAGCCGTGGTCCAGAGCGTCAGCCACAACAGCGTCATCGCAAAGCAGGCCAGCACGCCTGAGCCGAAAGCCGCCACCGTCACGGTGGAATGGTCGATGGCCGCGACCCAATGCGCCACCTTGAGGACGACGTCGGAGGCGAGCCCCATCAGGGCCCAGGCCGGCCAGTCCAGCCCGAACGGATAGGCGAGCACGCCGAACACCGCCGCCGGCATGACGAAGAGCGAGACGAAGGGCAGCGCCATGGCGTTGCCGAGCAGGCCGAAGGGATTGAAGGTCTGGAAGTGATAGGCTCCGAAGGGCGCCGTCGCGGCGGTGGCCAGCATGGTGGTGACGAGGATGCCAAGCGCCGCCGTCCAAACGGCTCCGAGCGGCCAGGGCAACACGCGCGGCGGCTCGGTGCGGCTTCGCCCTTCCCAGCGTTCCGCGAAGGCGATCAGCGCCGCGACCGCACCGAAGGACATCTGGAAGCTCGGCCCGAGCAAGGCCTCCGGCTCGCGCAGCAGCACCATCATGGCGGCCAGCGCGAGATTGCGCATGCTGAGCGCGGCGCGGTCGACGAGGATCGCGCCGAGCATGACCAGCGTCATGATGAGCGAGCGCTCGGTCGCGACATCGCTCCCGGAAAAGATGCAATAGGCGGTCGCGCCGAGCATCGCCGCTGCCGCCGCGATCTTCTTGACCGGCCAGTGCAGCGCCACCGTCTGCGACAGGACCAGCAGCGCCCGGACCAGCCAGAAGATCGTTCCAGCGGCGAGCACCATGTGCAGGCCCGAGATCGAGACGATGTGATAGATGCCGGCGGCGCGCAGGTCGTTGTTCGTCGCTTCGGTGATCAGGCCGCGCTTGCCGGTGACGAGCGCCGCGGCGACCGCCCCGCCCTGCCCGCCTCCGACCTCGGCGATGCGCTTCGTCAGCGCGTTGCGGGCGCGGTCGATCATCACATCGATCGCAAGGCGCGTCGGCATCGGATGGGGCGCGGGCGCGAGCGCGATCTTGCCGGAGATGCTGCCGACAGCGCCGATCCCGCGGAAGAAGGCATCACGGCCGAAATCATAGCCGCCGGCCCGCGCCGGTCCCGGCGGCGGCAGCAAGCGCGCCGTGGCAATGATATGGTCGCCCGGTGCCACGGAGCCTTGCCGAATATTGACGCGGACGCGCTTCGGACGCTGATCAGCCGGCACATTCGCGAGATCCGTCACCAGCAGCACGAGCCGCGCGCCCTTGTCGCGGGCCTCGACGCTCTCGATGAAGCCGGAGAGCTTGCCGATCCGCGGCCGCTCCAGCATCGGCGCGGCGATATCGGCCGTGCGCCAGACCCCGGCGGCGAAGCCGGCGAAAGCAGCGGCTGCGGCGAGGCAAGCCATCGCGGCGAAGCGGCGCAGGCGCAGGGCGAAGGCCAGTGCAGCACTCAGGGCCAGGCCGAGCAGCGGCGCCCAGAGTGCCGGCTCACGATCGGCCGCGAAATAGAGCAGGATGCCGGCGCCCATCGCGATCGGCAGCCAGAGGAAGGGACGCCGCCTTTCGGCCTCAAGGGCGAAGCCTTGCTGGAGCTGAAGCCAAAGCTGCCGAAGCAGGGCGCGGAGGCCTGCCGCCAGCGAGGCCGGAACATGGAGGCGAGCCGGCAAGGCATCGGCGCGCGCGCCGCGCCGGCTTCCCGATTGCCCCTGCCCCGGCGGCGCCGGCTGCATCGCCCGCCTCCCCTGCCGGCGCTGCGATTTGACCGCTTAACGTTTCCGGCCAAGCCATGTTACAGGGCGCGCGCCGGTTGTCATGTCTCAACCTGCGCCATCCCCTGTCTTGCCCCGGACGGCCCTGCGCCGCCCGGCCGGAGTTTCCTCCCATGAGCAACGCCGTCGTCACGCGCTTTGCGCCCTCGCCCACCGGTTTCCTGCATATCGGCGGAGCCCGGACCGCGCTGTTCAACTGGCTCTATTCGCGCCGGCAAGGCGGCAAGATGCTGCTGCGCATCGAGGATACCGACCGGGAACGCTCGACCGACGCGGCGATCGCCGCGATTCTTGACGGGCTGGAATGGCTCGGCCTCGATTGGGACGGGCAGACTGTCTACCAGTTCCAGCGCGTGGCGCGGCATCGCGAGGTCGCCGAGCAGATGCTTGCCGCCGGCAAGGCCTATCACTGCTATGCGACCCAGGCCGAGCTCGAGGAGATGCGCGAGAAGGCACGCGCCGAGGGCAAGCCGCTGCGCTATGACGGGCGCTGGCGCGACCGCGACCCGGCGACGGCGCCGGAAGGCGCAAAGCCGGTGATCCGCCTCAAGGCGCCGCAGACCGGCGAGACCGTGGTCAATGACGAGGTCCAGGGCCGCGTCGTCTGGCAGAACGAGAATCTCGACGATCTCGTTCTCCTGCGCTCGGACGGCACGCCGACCTATATGCTCGCCGTCGTCGTCGACGATCACGACATGGGCGTCACCCATATCATCCGCGGCGACGACCACCTGACCAACGCCGCCCGCCAGACCCAGATCTACGAGGCGCTGGGCTGGGACGTGCCGAGCATGTCGCATATCCCGCTGATCCACGGCTCGGACGGTGCCAAGCTCTCGAAGCGGCATGGCGCGCTCGGCATCGATGCCTATCGCTCGATGGGCTACCTGCCGGCGGCTCTGCGCAACTATCTGGTGCGGCTGGGCTGGAGCCATGGCGACCAGGAGGTCTTCTCGACGCAGGAGATGATCGACGCCTTCAATCTCTCCTCGATCGGCCGTTCGCCGGCGCGCTTCGACTACGCCAAGCTGGAGAACCTCAACGGCCTCTACATGCGCCAGTCCGATGATGTGGAGCTGCTCGCTGCGCTCAAGGTCATCCTGCCGGAGATCGGACCGGCGCGTGGACTTGGGCCGACGCTCTCACCGGAGCTGGAAGCGAAGTTCCTTGCCGCCATGCCCGGCCTCAAGGAGCGCGCCAAGACGCTGATCGAACTGCTCGACAGCGCCTTCTATCTCTATGCCCAGCGCCCGCTGCAGCTCGACGACAAGGCCAAGGGCCTGCTCGACGAAGCCGCGCGCCAGCGCCTGCCGAAGATCGCGGAAAAGCTCGCTGCCGTCGGCGACTGGACGCCTGCGCCGCTCGAAGCGGCGGTGCGCGCCTATGTCGAGGAAAGCGGGCTCAAGCTCGGCCAGGCCGCGCAGCCGCTGCGCGCAGCGCTGACCGGCCGGGCGATGTCGCCGGGCCTCTTCGACGTCATGGCCGTTCTGGGTCGTGAAGAGACGCTGGCGCGGCTCGCCGACCAGACGGCTTGAACGGCTCCGATCCAGGTTTTGGCCTGCCCGAAAAGCCTGCCAACTCCCGATCCCATGGACCGACCGCCGCCTTGCGAAAGGCGACGGCACTGATGCTCGCGCAGATATGAGCCCAGCGCGGTTCCAACCGCCTTTTGGCTCGGTTGAATGCGCTGCGCAAATGGTCTAGTGACGCGCATGTGCATTGCACCGCGGCAACGTGGCGAGGCACGAATATTGCTTGTAAATCAGTCACATGGACCGACTTCTCCCTTCTCCTTCCGACATGTGTTCGTCATATCGCGGCCTTCGGATGAGAGATGCCCGGCGCGCAAGCGCGGAGAGGCGAAACCGGGGCTGAACAGCAGCGAGCCTTGAAAGGATCGGTATCGATGAGCGGAAATACCAGCCAGCTCCAGGTCGGCGACAAGACCGTCGACATGGCGATCAAGGAGGGGTCGGTCGGCCCCGCCGTCATCGACATCGCCAAGCTTTACGCCCAGACGGGCATGTTCACCTACGATCCCGGCTTCACCTCGACGGCGAGCTGCGAGTCGCAGATCACCTATATCGACGGCGACAAGGGCGTGCTGCTCTATCGCGGCTACCCGATCGAGCAGCTCGCCGAGCACGGCGACTTCCTCGAGACCTGCTACCTGCTGCTCGAGGGCGAGCTGCCGACGGCCGCCCAGAAGGCCGATTTCGACTATCGCATCACGCGCCACACCATGGTGCACGAGCAGATGGCCCGCTTCTTCCAGGGCTTCCGCCGCGACGCGCATCCGATGGCGGTGATGGTCGCCTCGATCGGTGCGATGTCGGCCTTCTATCACGACTCGACCGACATCTCGGACCCGCATCAGCGCATGATCGCTTCGATGCGCATGATCGCGAAGGTGCCGACGCTCGCCGCGATGGCCTACAAGTACACGATCGGCCAGCCCTTCGTGTATCCGCTGAACTCGCTGGACTACACCTCGAACTTCCTGCGGATGTGCTTCGCGGTGCCGGCCGAGGAATACAAGGTCAACCCGGTGCTGTCGCGCGCGCTCGACCGCATCTTCATCCTGCACGCCGACCATGAGCAGAACGCCTCGACCTCGACGGTGCGCCTCGCCGGTTCCTCGGGCGCCAATCCCTTCGCCTGCATCGCGGCCGGCACGGCCTGCCTGTGGGGGCCCGCCCATGGCGGCGCCAACGAAGCCGCGCTCAAGATGCTCGAGGAGATCGGCTCGGTCGACAACATCCCGAAATACATCGCCAAGGCGAAGGACAAGAACGATCCGTTCCGCCTGATGGGCTTCGGCCACCGGGTCTACAAGAACTACGATCCGCGCGCGAAGATCATGCAGAAGACCACGCATGAGGTGCTGAACGAGCTCGGGATCAAGGACGACCCGCTGCTCGACGTCGCGGTCGAGCTGGAGCGTATCGCGCTGTCGGACGAGTACTTCATCGAGAAGAAGCTCTATCCGAACATCGACTTCTATTCGGGCATCACCCTCAAGGCGATGGGCTTCCCGACCTCGATGTTCACGGTGCTCTTCGCGGTTGCCCGCACGGTCGGCTGGATCGCGCAGTGGAAGGAAATGATCGAGGACCCGTCCCAGAAGATCGGCCGCCCGCGCCAGCTCTATACCGGCTCGGCACAGCGCGACTACCCGCCGATCGGCCGCCGCTGATCGCAGGGATATCGGCTATCCGGAAAGGCGCGCGGCGAAAGCCTCGCGCCTTTTTTCGTGGTGAGTTGGCCGTGATCTCTCCGGGGTCGCTGATTGTCCAGGGAGCCGCGCCATCATTCCAACGCCGTCATGCCCGCCCTTGTGGCGGGCATCCACGTCTTGAACGCCGGATAGCCTGGATGAAGACGTGGATGGTCGGGACAAGCCCGACCATGACAGGAGGCGCCGTGCGCGCTTCTGTCAGCCCGCCTGCTCGGACGGCAAGATTGCCAGCGCCGCCGCGACCGCGTTCGCCGCCGGGCTTGGGCCGGCGGAGCGCATGATGGTCTCGACCTCGATGAAGCCGTCGAGCTGTTCCTGGCGCTTGTCGCCCTCGGCCATGGCGGCGAGGAGATGGCTGCTCAACGCCTCCGCCGTCGCCTCCTCCTGGATGAATTCCGGAACGATGCTGCGACCGAGGATCAGGTTGGGCAGTATCACGCTCGGCAGCTTGACAAGGCGGCGCGCCAGAAACGCCTCCCAATTAGCCCCGCGATAGGCTGCGACCGTCGGGATCTGCGACAAGGCAAGCTCCAGCGTCACCGTTCCGGATGCCGCCAGCGCCGCGCGGGCCCCGCGAAATGCCGCCAGCTTGGCCGCGTCGCCAGTCACGATCTCGGGCCCGACCGGCCAGCGCGCTGCCGCATCGGCGATTATCGGCTGGAGCCGCGGCACGGCCGGCAAGACGAAGCGGGCACCGGGCACCGCTGCCGCAACCTTCGCCACTGCCTCGCCGAAGACCGGCATCAGATGGTGGATCTCGGAACGCCGGCTGCCGGGAAGGACGAGCACCAGCGGCCGCTCCGCGTCGTCGCGACGACGCTGCTCATCCGCATCCGGGCGCATCTCGTCGAGCCGCTCCATCAGCGGGTGGCCGACATAGATCGTCTCGGGACCGTGCAAGCGGGCGAGCGCAGCGGGCTCGAAGGGCAGCAGGGCAAGGATGCGATCGACATGAGGCGCCATCCGCCTTGCGCGGCCGGAACGCCAGGCCCAGACGCTGGGGCAGACCCAGTGCACGATCGGGATGGAAGGCGCCCGCGCCCTCACCTTCTTCGCGACGCGCAGGCAGAAATCCGGGCTGTCGATCGTCAACAGCAGATCGGGCTCGAAAGCGGCGATGCCGCGTGCCGCATCCTCCATCCGCCGCAGCAGCAAGGGCAGGCGCGCGATCACCGGGCCGAAGCCCATCACCGCGATATCGGCCTGGGGAAAGAGCGGCCTGAGCCCGGCCTCGGGCAGGCCGTGATCGCCCACGCCGCAAAGCTCGATCGGGCGATCACCCAATCGCTCGCGCAGCGCGGCGAGGAAGCGCAGGGCCAGGGCATCGCCCGACGCCTCGCCGGCGATGACGCCCAAGCGGAACGGCCGCATCAGGCAAAGCCCTCGACGAAGAGGCCGAGCTCGTCTGCCTGCCGGCCGAGCGCAGCACGGTCGCCGACCAGGACCTCGCCGGCCCGGACACCGATGCCGGAGAGCCCGGCCTCGGCAATATTGCGCAGGGTATCCGGCCCGATGGCAGGCATGTCGACGCGCAGGTCCTGCCCCGTCTTCGGAACCTTCACGAGGAAGCCGTCGCCCTTGCCGATCTTGAGGCGCCCGCGCGCGACGAGATCGGCGACCCGCCGGATCATCGCATCCGTGCCTTCGGCAGCCTCGATCGCGACGACACGATGATCGGCCAGGATCGCCGCCTGCCCGACATCGAAGGGGGACAGCGTGGCGAGCAGGGCGAAGCCGCGTTCAAGCTCGGCACGCTGCTCCGGCGAGACGCGCCGGCGGCCAAGCGCCCCGCGCGGCGCGGTCATCTCGGGAGCGATCTCGGCCGGCCCGTGGACGCGAAAGCCTTGCATCTCGAAGAAGCGGACGACGCCGCGCAGCAGATGATCGTCGCCGCCCAGAAAGGCCTTGGCGAAATGCGGCATGTATTTCAGCGTCGAGACCTCGGGGCGCAACGAGCCGAAGCTCGGCCGCGGCAGGGCGCCCAGCATCACGATATCGGCGATGCTGCGCCGGCGCAGCTCTTCGAGCAGGCTGCCGAGCTGGCCCAGGCGATATGTCCTGATATCCGCGCCGTCACCGAAAGCGGCGGGATCGGCCGCCCCATCCAGCGCCGCGATATAGGGGCGCTCGCCCTTGTCCGTTACGATGCGGGCGAGCTGGAGCGGATAGTCGCCGCTCCCCACGATCATCGCGAGCGGGCCGCGCGGGGCGGCTGCATCGGCCGGACGGTCGGTGTTCACCGCTCCGCGACGGTGGCGTCCCGCGGCGTGCAGAGCGCCTTGTCGCCGCCTTCCCTGATGAAATTCAGGATCTCGTGGACCAGAGGATCCTCGCTGAACTCGGCCGCGACATCCTCAACACGCTCGGTCAGGGTTCCCTCGGCTGCGAAGAGCAAACGATAGGCACGGCGCAGTTCGTGGATCTGCTCGCGCGTGAAGCCGCGCCGCTTGAGGCCGATGAGATTGAGCCCGACCAGATGCGCGGGGTTGTCACGAATGGTCCCGAACGGAATGACATCGCTCAGCACGCCGGCTCCGCCGCCGATGAAGGCATGGTCGCCGATACGGATGAACTGCTGCAGGCCGGCTCCGCCGCCGACGATGACGTAGTTCCCGATCGTGACATGGCCGGCGCACATCACATTGTTCGAGAAGATGATGTTGTTGCCGAGGCGGCTGTCATGGCCGACATGCGAATTGGCCAGGAAAAAGCAGCGATCACCAACACTGGTGATCATGCCGCCGCCCTCCGTGCCCGGATTCATGGTGACCCCCTCGCGGATCTGGCAATCCGCCCCGATCGACAGCGTCGAGGGCTCGCCACGATACTTCACGTCCTGCGGCGGATGGCCGATCGACGCGAAGGGAAAGATTCGTGTGCGCGGGCCGATCGTGGTCCGGCCGGCCACGACCGCATGGCTGACGAGCTCGACGCCCTCGCCGAGCACGACATCGGGGCCGACCTGGCAGAACGGCCCGATCGTCACGCCCGCGCCGAGCTGCGCCTTCGGGTCGACCAGCGACATAGGATGAATGGAGACGCTCATCGAGACGCTGCCCTGATCCTGAACCGCCGCGCCGCTCAAACGACCATCGCCGAAATCTCGGCTTCGGCCACGAGCACCCCGTCGACGCGGGCCTCGCCGCGATAGAAGAAGATGTTGCGCTTGCGGGCGAGCTTGGTGAGGTGGAAGCGGATCTGGTCGCCCGGCGTGACAGGCTTGCGGAACTTCGCCTTGTCGATCGTGGTGAAGAGGACGGACTTGACCTCCTGCGCGCCGACCTCGCGGGCATTCACGACCAGGACGCCGGCCGTCTGCGCCATCGCCTCGATCATCAGCACGCCCGGAAACACCGGTCGTTCCGGGAAGTGGCCGGTGAACTGGGGTTCGTTGACCGTGACGTTCTTGATCCCGACGCCGGACGTATCGCCATCGATCTCGACGACGCGATCGACCAGCAGAAACGGATAACGGTGGGGGATGCTGGCCATGATCTTCTGGATGTCGATCACACCCAGTGCCGTCGTCGCCTCGCTCATGGTCTGTCTTCTCCCGCGTGCCGTCGCCGGGCAGCGCCTTGTATTCACGTCGGTGGCCGGGAGCAGGCAACGTTCCTGCAACCCGTCACGATTTCAAAGCCTTCCGCCGCTTTGCCGGAAACGGAGCGGGTTCGGCAACAAAATTCTTGGCATCGGGAGCAGAAAGCCCCCATCGGACGGCGGAAACGCCTGGCTCAACCCTGCGATGCGCCCGGCTTCTTGCCGCGATTGGCCACCAGCGTCTTGAGCAACGCGGTCTCGCGCGCCCAACCGAGCGCGGGCTGGGCGGGATATCCGCCATAGCGCGCGCCGCGTGGAACATCGCCGGCAACACCGCTCTGCGCCGCGATCTGTGCGCCGACGCCGATGGTGAGATGACCGGCGAGCCCGACCTGGCCGCCAAGCACCACGAAATCCTCGAGCGTGGAAGAACCTGCAAGGCCGGTCTGGGCGCAGATCACGCAATGACGGCCGATGACGCAGTTATGGCCGATCTGGACGAGGTTATCGATCTTGGTGCCTTCGCCGATCACCGTGTCGCGGCTGGCGCCACGGTCGATCGTGCTGTTGGCACCGATCTCGACATCATCCTGAATGATGACGCGGCCGATCTGCGGCACCTTCATGTGCCCCTTGGGGCTCATCGCGAAGCCGAAGCCGTCCTGCCCGATCCGCGCGCCGGGGTGGATAATGACCCGATTGCCGATCAGGGACGCCTGGATCGTACTGCCCGCCCCGATCGAGCAGTTGCGCCCGATCCGGACCTGCGGGCCGATGACCGCATGCGAGGCGACGATAGTCCCTGCCCCGATCTCGGCCCCGGGGCCGATGACCGCGCCGGGATCGACGGTGACCCCCGCCTCGAGGACGGCCGTGGCATGGACGATGGCACCCGGCGCGACGCCCTGCGAGGCGAAGATCGATTCAGGCTTCAGTGCGCTCGGAAAGCAGCGCGCCATGATCTTCGCGAAGGCGTGATACGGAGCCGGCGACACCAGGGTCACCGTTCCCGCCGGAACACGATCGGCGAAACGCGGCGAGACGATGCACAGGCCCGCCTTGGTTGCCGCCAGGGCATCCGTGTATTTCGGATTGTCCATATAGGCGAGATCGGCCGGACCAGCCGTTTCGAGGGCGGCGATTCCGTCGATCCTGCGGGTCGACTCCACGCCCTCCGGCAAGGTGCCGCCTGAAATGCTTGCGACCTCGCCGAAGTCCAGCGAGGTCGCGAACGGAAAGAAAACTGGCTCTGCCATGATCCGGTCCGGAGCGGGATCGCCGCGCATCCCACGGGACGCGAGAATGGCGATCCATGTCGTTGTTATCGCACCGATTTCTCCCCGGGAAGTGGTGTCACTTCCCGGTCGATGCTCAAGCCCGCCTACGTCAGAAGCGGGTGCCGCCCGAGAAGCGGAAGGCCTGGAGGCGGTCGCCGCCGTACTTGCCGACGAGGCCGGTCTGCGGGTTCAGCCCGATCTGGCCTTCGTCCTTGGTCAGGGCGTAGGCGTAATCGAACCGGATCGGTCCAAGCGGCGACTGCCAGAGCAGGCTCACGCCGACCGACGAACGCAGCGTGTTCTTGTCGCGGATACAGCCGACACTCGACTGCGCTCCTCCCTGTACAACACTGACATTGTACTGGCGCGCCTCCGAGCCGGCCGGGCAAGCGAAAGCCACCGACTTCGAGCCGCCGTCATAGTTGAACAGCGTGCCGGCATCGGCGAAGACCGCGCCGCGCAGGCCAAGGTCACGCGGCAGGCCGAAGATCGGGAACTGCACCTCGACCGTACCGCCGAAATAGGTGGTTCCACCGACCGCGTTCGCCGTCGGGTCGTTCAGCACGTCGCGCGGGCCGATGCCGGACGGCGCGAAACCACGCACCAGCGACGGGCCGAGGAAGTAGTGATCGACCATGCGCAGGTTGCCGCTGGTCGCCTGGACGTGACCGCCCTGGACGCGCAGGAAGCCGACGACGTCGTCGAAGATCTCGCGGTAGTAACGGGCATCAGCCGAGATACGCAGGAACTTCGAGTCGCCGCCGAGGCCGGCGAATTCCGGCTTCAGCTCGGCCGAGAAGCCGTTGCGCGGGTTCTGCACGCTGTCGAGCGAGTTGTAGTTGAAGTTCAGGCCGACGAGAGAGGTCAGGGTCGAGCCCTGGGCCTCCTTGACCGCCACCGTCGCTTCGCCGTTGGTCACGCAGTTCAGGGGCGCGCTGGCGCCACCGGTCGGCGTGACGCCCGGGATCGGGAAGGTGCAGTCGTTATAGGGACGGCTGAACTCGTTCGGGATGGTAATCTCGGTCTGGTAGATCGAGTACCGCGGCGTGATCGAGAACTCTTCCGTGATCGGGAAGGTGAAGCGAACCTGCCCACCGGTCACGCGGCTTTCGAAACGGCCGGTGTTGTAGTTGTCGTTGAACTTCGAGAACAGGTCGATACCGGCCGCCACGCGATAGCCGAGGAAATAAGGCTCGGTGAACGAGAAATCGACACCCTGCGTCCTCTCGCCGAGCGTGCCGGCGATGCGGACGAACTGGCCGCGGCCGAGGAAGTTCGACTCCGACAGCGAGACCTCGCCGATGACGCCGTCCGAGGTCGAGTAACCACCGGCGACGGAGAACGAACCGGTCGCCTTGTCCTCGACGTCGATATTGACGACCACGCGATCCGGCGCCGAGCCGGGCTCGTTGGTGATGCGGACCTTGTTGAAGAAGCCGAGATTGTTAAGGCGACGCTCGGCGCGGTCGACCATGACCTTGTTGTAGGCATCGCCCTCGCCGAGATCGAGCTCGCGGCGAACCACATAGTCGCGGGTCCGGGTGTTGCCGCGCACGTTGATGCGCTCGACATAGACGCGCGGGCCCTCGTCGACGACATAGGTGATGCCGATCTGGCGGCCTGCAGCGTCACGGTCGCCGCGCGGACGAACCTGGGCGAAGGCATGGCCGCGGCGGGCCACTTCCGTGGTCAGCGCAACCAGCGACTTCTCGACCGCCTCGGCGTTGTAGGTATCGCCCGTGGAGGTCGCGACATAGCGCTGCAAGGCTGCCGCATCGACATCGCGCAGCGAGGAATCGACCGTAACGTTGCCGACCTGATACTGCTGGCCTTCCTCGACCTGGATGTCGATGACCCAGCCGCCGGCCGCCTCGTCGAAGCGGGCGCCGCTGTTGACGATCTGGAAGTCGGCGTAGCCGTTCTTCAGGTAGAAGCGGCGAATGAGATCCATGTCGGAATTGATCCGATCGGGATCATAGACGTCGGAGGTCTTGATCCAGCTCAGGAAGTTCGATTCCGTCGACGTCATCAACCCGCGCAGGCGCCCACCGGAATAGGCCTGATTGCCGCTGAAGTTGATCGACTTGATGCCGGTCTTGCCGCTCTCGTTGATGGTGAAGACGATATCCTGGCGGCCGTTCGGCAGAGGAGCGACGCGCGCGCTGACCGAAGACAGCCCGTAGCCCGCCCGCTTGTAGGCTTCGCGCAGGCGCTCGATATCGGAATTCATCAGCGCCTGGCTGACCGGACCGCCGGCACGCGACTGCACGATCTGCGCGAGCTGTTCGCCCTTCAGCTTGCGGTTACCTTCGAAGGCGACCCGGTTGGCCGTACCGCCCTGCTCCTGAACCGCAACGACGATCTGCGAACCGCGGCGGTTGACCTGCACGCTGCTGAACAGGCCTGTCGCCAGCAGGCTCTCGCGGATTTCCTGCGGGTTTTCACGGCCGACCGCGTAGGAGCGGATCGTCTCCGCATCGACGCGGCGGTTGCCGTGGACGACCACGGCCTGCGCGAAAGCCACACCACCACTCACGGCCAGCATCAAAGCCGAAAGTCCGATCGATCGAGAGAGCCGCGTCTTGGTCGTCCGGCTCTGTTGGGTCGACGTCATCGGGTCGCCTATTCCATCTCTCTGGTCACCACCCCAAACGGGGACCGCCATCTAGCGACAGCAGCACGGGGACATTGCGGTTCAAACGCTTCTACAAAGTTTCCAGCAGGGTGCAAACCGCGATCATCGTTAATAAAGCGTTTTTAGAAATCTCGTTGCCGCCGGGCCACGCAGCGTGCCGTTTTTCCGCCGCAAAGCGCCTTCCGCGGGCCGATTTCAGAGCAGGCCGCGGACGTGAACGATGTCGTTCCAGGTCACGAACAGCATCAGCATCAGGACGAGCGCGAGGCCAACCCGAAAGCCGATTTCCTGTGCGCGCGGGCTCAAGGGCCGGCCGCGCAGCGCCTCATAGAGATAGAACAGCAGATGCCCGCCATCGAGCATGGGAACCGGCACCAGATTCATCAGGCCGATCGAGACCGAGAGGATCGCAGCAAGATTGATCAGCCCGAGCAGCCCGCTGCTCGAAGCGACGATGCCGGAGACCTGCGCGATCCGAATCGGACCGGAGAGCTGGTCGGTGGATTCGCGGCCGGTCACCAGCTTGGCGACGTAGTCATAGGTCCGCGTCACGACGAACCAGGTCTCGGTGAAACCGGCCTTGGTGGAGTCGAGCAATCCGAATCGCTGCGTCTTCCAATCCTCGGGACGCGGCGACGCCTTGACGCCGATCACGCCGATGCGCTGCGTGCCGAGCTTGGTCTTTATCTCGGTCAGCGCCGGCGTCACCGGCAGGGTGAGCGTGCCGCCGTCGCGCTCTACGGAAACCTCGAGACGCTCGTCGGGCCGGATCGAGACGATGCGCTGCATGTCGGAGAAGCTGCCGACCGACTGGCCGTCGATGGCGATCACGATGTCGCCCGCCTTCAGGCCGGCCCGCTCCGCCGCGCTGCCGGCGACGACGGCGTCGACGCGCGGGATCAGTACCTGCTTGCCGAAGAAGAAGGTCGAGCCGGCGAAGATCACGATCGCCAGCAGGAAATTCGCGATCGGGCCGGCGGCGACGATCGCCGCCCGCTCACCGAGCGACTGCGCGGGGAACGAGCGCGCACGCTCCTGCGCCGACATCCGGCTCACCGCCTCATCGTCGGGCGCGCTGGAGGCATCGGCGTCGCCCGAGAACTTGACGTAGCCGCCGAGCGGAATCAGCGCGAAGCGCCAGCGCGTGCCATGCCGGTCGTTGAACCCGAAGATCTCGCGGCCGAAGCCGATCGAGAACGTCTTGACGTCGACCCCACACCAGCGGCCGACGAGGAAATGCCCGAGCTCATGGACGAAAACGACAGTGGTCAGGACGAACAGGAACGGCAGCAGATAGCCAAGCAGGAAATGCCCGGCATTCCAGAGAGACGCTGCGAATTCCATGAACCTATTCCCCCGGGGGTCCTAGATCATCGCGCGTCCGAGCGGACGCGCGATGATCTAGCTCATTGGTGCTGCATCGGATTTGTCCGAAAAGTGGATTCTACTTTTCGGTCCGATGCGATAACGGCCTCTAGGTGACAGTGAACCGTGCTTGCGACAAGAGCGAGGCAGCCCGCCGTCTTGAATCTTGGTCAATGGCGAGCGCGGAAGCGACATCGCGCGGCACCTCCGACCCGGCGGGAGAGGCTGCGCAGACCGCTTCCACCAGCGCGGCGATAGCGGGGAAGCCAAGCCGCCTCTCCAGGAAGGCGGCGACGGCGACCTCGTTGGCGGCATTGAGCACGGCCGGCATGGCGCCGCCCTCGCGCAAAGCGGCGATCGCGAGGCCGAGCGCCGGGAAGCGGACGAGATCGGGCCGCTCGAAGCTCAGCGGCGCCGCCAGAGCGAGATCGAGGAAGCGCTGAGGCGGCGCGTCGAGGCGACCGTCGATGCCGAGGCAATGCGCCGCTGCGACCCGCATGTCCGGCACCGCCATGCCGGCGCTGACCGAGCCGTCGCGGAAAGTCACGAGGCCGTGGACGATCTGCTGGGGATGGACGAGCACATCGAGTTGATCGGGTTTCAGATCGAACAGGAACCGGGCCTCGATCAGCTCCAGCCCCTTGTTCATCATGCTGGCGGAGTCGATCGTGATCTTGGCACCCATCGCATAGTTCGGGTGCTTCAGCGCCTGGTCGGGGGTCGCCGCAGCGATGCGCTCCATGCTCCAGGTCCGGAACGGGCCGCCGGAGGCCGTCAGCGTCATGCTGCGGACCGAAGCGAGGGGTTCGCCGCCCAGAACCTGGAACAGGGCGTTGTGCTCGGAATCGAGCGGCAGCAGGCGGGCGCCGACCTCGGCCGCCCGCGCCATCACAGCCTCGCCGGCACAAACCAGGCTTTCCTTGTTGGCGAGCGCGATCGTGCGCCCGGGCAGGAGCGCCGCGAAGGTCGCCTCCAGTCCGGCAGCGCCGGAGATCGCGCTGACGACGATATCGGCCGAGCGGTCGACCGCCTCCAGCACAGCGGAACGCCCTGCCCCGCTGGCGATGCCCGTGCCGGAGAGCGCCTGCTTCAGTGCTTCGCCGCCGGCAGCATCGGCGAGCGCGGCAAAGGATGCGCCCACCTCGATCGCGGCCCGGGCCAGCGCATCGGCATCACGGCCGCCGACCACGACCGCAATGGAGAGGCGCTCGGGATTCTCGGCGACCACGTCGCGGACCGAACGTCCGACGGAGCCGGTCGCTCCCAGAAGCGTGACGCTGCGCAAGGGCATCGGTCTCAGACGTTGATGTGCAGGGCAAAGAGCGCGAAGCCGGCGAGCACCAGCACCGCCCAATAGCCATCGAGCCGATCGAGGAAGCCGCCATGGCCGGGGATGAGCCTGCTCGAATCCTTGGCGTCGAAGCGGCGTTTCAGGGCGGATTCGAACAGGTCTCCGGCCTGGCTGACGACCGAGCCGGCGAACGAGGCGGCAACCACCGGCCCGGCCGCCGTCATGCCTTGCAGCGCCGGCATCCATCGCCAGACGAGGTAGCCGCCGATCATCCCGGCCACGGCGCCGCCGATCGCGCCCGACCAGGTCTTCTTCGGGCTGACGGCCGGCATCAGCTTCGGGCCACCGAGCTTTCGGCCGGTGAAATAGGCGGCGATATCGGTGAGCCAGACGACGGCGAAGCTCCACAGGATCAGGGCGAGGCCGATTCCGGCGAGATCGCGCAGCGCCGGCGTGACCAGCGCGAAGGCCAGCGCATAGGCGACGCCACAGAACTCCAGCGCCAGACGCGAGCGCACGAAGGGCGTCGCAAGCGCACCCAGGAGCGCTATGGCCGAGGCCGTACCCGCAAGCGCCGCCGGACTTGCAGGGGAAAAGGACAGCGCCAGGCCGGCGGCGACCACCGCGATGCCCGCCGGGATCGCATTGCCGCGGCCGATGATCGCGAGCCATTCATAGGCGACGAGCCCGGCAACCAATATCCAGACCAGCCGGAACGGCCAGCCGCCCCAGATCGTGACGAGCAGGATCAGCGCGCCCAGGACCAGCGCCGAAGCGACCCTGAGCCTCAGCTCGGAGCCGGATCGCGGCGCAGAGGCGCCCGGCTCATTCACGCTACGCCTACGCTGCGGTCGGAGGGGGCGGCAAGACCGCCGAAACGCCGCTCGCGCTGACGATACTGCGCCAGAGCCTCCTCGAAGGCGGCCCGGTCGAAATCAGGCCACATCACCGGGGCGAAGATGAACTCGGCATAGGCTGCCTGCCAGAGCAGGAAGTTCGAGATCCGGGTCTCGCCCGAGGTCCGGATGACCAGCTCGGGATCCGGAAGGTCATGAGTGTCGAGCTGGCCGGCGATCGCAGCCTCGTCGATCGCGGCCGGGTCGATCCGACCTGCGGCGACATCGGCCGCCAGCCGGCGTGTCGCACGCATGATTTCGTCGCGGGAGCCGTAATTGAAGGCGATCACCAGCACGAGACCGGTATTGTTGCGGGTGCTGGCCTCGGCGTGCTCGACAAGGCGGCGCAGGTCGGCTGCGAGATCGTCCCGGCTGCCGATGATGCGCACCCGCACATTGGCGGCGGAGAGCTCGGCGAGATCCTTCTCGACGAAATGCTTGAGCAACCCCATCAGGAAGGAGACTTCCGCATAGGGCCGGCGCCAGTTTTCGGTCGAGAAACTATAGAGCGTCAGGACCTGGATGCCGAGGTCGCTGGCATTCCGGACCGTGCGGCGCAGCGCCTCCAGCCCGCGGCGATGGCCCTCCTGCCGCGGCAGCCCGCGCATCTGCGCCCAGCGCCCGTTGCCGTCCATGATGATGGCGACATGAGCCGGGTTGGACACGCCTGCGTCGCGCTGACCGGATGACATGCGGATAAGCCTCGCTCGGCTGCGGCCGAAGGAGCGCGGGAGGTCCCCCGCGCGGGAGATCGAACGTCCGGACGATCAGACGTGCAGGATTTCCTTTTCCTTCGTCGCCAGAGCCTGGTCGATCTCGGCGATATGCTGGTCCGTCGCCTTCTGGACCAGATCGGAATTGCGGGCGGCGTCGTCCTTGGTCATGTCGCCGTCCTTCTCGAGCTTCTTGACGACGTCGATGCCGTCGCGGCGGACATGGCGCACGGAGACCTTGGCTTCCTCGGCATATTTATGCGCGACCTTGACCATCTCCTTGCGGCGCTGCTCGTTCAGCTCGGGGATGCGGATGCGCAGGACCTGGCCTTCCGTCTGCGGGTTGAGGCCGAGATCGGATTCGCGCACCGCCTTGTCGACGGCCTGGACCATCGAGCGGTCCCAGACCTGGACGCTGAGCAGGCGCGGCTCCGGCACGCTGACCGTGGCGAGCTGGCTCA
The DNA here is from genome assembly GCF_001429415.1 of Allobosea sp. Root670. NCBI lineage: Bacteria > Pseudomonadati > Pseudomonadota > Alphaproteobacteria > Hyphomicrobiales > Alloboseaceae > Allobosea > Allobosea sp. Root670. Next base: position 494,027 of record NZ_LMJU01000015.1, read on the forward strand.
GCGGCGTGCGGGCGCCATAAGCCTCGACCTGGATCGGGTCGAGCATGTTGGCGGAGGCGCGGCCGGAGCGCAGCGAGGCGAGATCGCCCTTGAAGGACTGCACCGCACCGGCCATGCGGCGCTTGATGTCGGCGAGGTCGAACGTCGTCTGGGCCATTTCAATCGGGACCTTGCAGGTAATTCAAAATCGGCGAGACCATGGCGGCGGGGCCGCGCAGGGTCAAGATTTACATCCTCGAACAGCATTTTCCCCCGGATTGGGCAAGGGAAAAGCGTCGATCCGGGCGGATCATGACCGGGTAGCGGCACGACCCGCTGGTTCCCTGCTCATGGATGCCCATCTCATCCTAGAGACCGGCCGGCCCGTCGGCCAGCGCCGGCCGCAAGGAACCGTGGAGAAAACCGTGCCTCGCCTCAACCGCATCATCGAGACCGCGCTTTATGTCGACGACCTCGACCGCGCCCGCGCCTTCTACGAGGACAAGCTGGGCCTCGCCCCCCTGCTCAAGACGAAGACCCTCTTCGCCTACGACGTCGGGGGAGCGAACGTGCTGCTGCTGTTCCTGCGCGGCGCCTCGCTGCAGACGCAGACCGCGGCCGGCGGCACCATCCCGCCGCATGACGGCAGCGGGCCGCTGCACATCGCCTTCGCGATCGACGCGGAAGAGCTTGCGACCTGGGAGGCGAAGCTCGGTCAGCTCGACATCGCCGTGGAAGGGCGGATGCAATGGGAGCGCGGCAGCACGAGCCTGTATTTCCGCGATCCCGACGGGCATCTCCTCGAACTGGCGACGCCCCGTCTCTGGCGGACCTACTGAGGCGATTGCCTCAAGGCGTGACGTAAGTCGCCCTGCCCTCGCCGCGCAGGACGGCGGCCAGCATGCCGGGCTCGGCGATCGAGAAGACGACGATGGTCAGGCTCGCGTCGCGGGCGAGCGCGAAGGCGGCGGTATCCATCACCTTGAGGTCGCGCTTGATCGCGTCCTCATGGGTCAGCGTGTCGTAGCGGGTCGCAGCCGGGTCCTTCTTCGGATCGGCGCTGTAGACGCCGTCGACCTGCGTCGCCTTGAGCAGATGGCTGCAGCCGAGCTCGGCTGCGCGGAGCGCCGCGCCGGTATCCGTGGTGAAATACGGGTTGCCGGTGCCGCCGCCGAGGATGACGACCTTGCCGTTGCTGAGATGATCGAGCGCGCGCTTGCGGGCATAGCTCTCGCAGAGCGAGGGCATCGGCACCGCCGACATGGCGCGCGCAGGGGCGCCGGCGGCCTCGATCGAATGCTCCAGGGCGAGCGCGTTCATCACCGTGCCGAGCATGCCGATCGAATCGGCCGTGGTCCGGTCGAGCCCCTTGTTGAGGCCCTGGACGCCACGGAAGAAGTTGCCGCCGCCAACGACGATGCCGATCTCGACGCCTTCACGGGAAGCATGGGCGATGTCGGCGGCGAGCGCCGTCAGCGTGACGCCGTCCAGACCGTTTCCGACCGGACCGGCAAGGGCTTCGCCGGAGAGCTTCACGAGAACGCGTTGGGGTCTCATCGATGTCTCTCCGTCTCGTTGTGGCCGGCCGCGATTCGACGCGGCCCTATCTTCCTACAAAAAAGGCCGCGCGATGCGCGGCCTTTCTGTCATTCATCACAGGGCTTGTCAGCCCGTGGTGCCGCCGGCGGCAGCGACCTCGGCCGCGAAGTCCTGCTCTTCCTTCTCGATGCCCTCGCCGAGCGCGAAGCGGGCGAAGCCGGTGAGCTGCACGGGAGCGCCGACCTTGCCCTCGATCTCCTTGAGGACCTGCGCGACCGACTTCGAGCCGTCATGGATATAGGCCTGCTCCAGCAGGCAGTATTCCTTGGCGTAGCTCTTCAGGCCGCTCTCGGTGATCTTGGCGAGGACATGCTCGGGCTTGCCGGCGTTCTTCTCGGCCAGGATCGCCTTCTCGCGCTCCAGGACGTCCGGGGCGACCGAAGCGAGGTCGAGCGCAACCGGGTTGGTCGCCGCGACATGCATGGCGAGCTGGCGGCCGAGCGCGGCAAGCTCATCCGACTTGCCGTTCGACTCGAGCGCGACGATGACGCCGATCTTGCCGAGACCATCGGCGATCGCGCCGTGGACATAGGAACCGATCAGGCCCGAGGAGACCTTGAGCGCGGCGACGCGGCGCAGCGTCATGTTCTCGCCGATGGTGGCGATGGCGTTGGCGATCGCGTCCTGGACGGAGCCACCGCCCGGATAGTGATGGCCGAGCAGAGCCTCGACGTCGCCGCCACGCTCCAGCGCGACATCGGCGATGGTCTTGGCGAGCGCCTGGAATTCCGGGTTGCGCGCGACGAAGTCGGTCTCGGAGTTGACCTCGACGACGACGCCTTCATTGCCCTGCACCGAGACGGCGACGAGGCCCTCGGCGGCGACGCGACCGGCCTTCTTGGCGGCCTTCGACAGGCCCTTGGCGCGCAGCCAGTCGACGGCGGCCTCCATGTTGCCGTCGTTCGCCGAAAGGGCGGTCTTGCAGTCCATCATGCCCGCGCCGGTCTTGTCGCGGAGTTCCTTCACCATCGCGGCGGTGATCGCTGCCATCTGTCTTGTCCTTGCTGTCGGTGCGGCACTGGCCCTGGGACCGGCCGCGGATCGGATTGATGCGGACGCCTGCATGGGGAAACGCCGACGCTCCGTTTCCGGCCGTCGGCGCGTCCTCTAGCTCTTTGGTCTTGCATCGGCTCTGCCCGAAAACCGCGGGCCACTTTTCGGGCCGATGCTCCAAAAGCCGGCGTCAAACGAGAGGCTCGATTGCGACGCGCCGATGACGCGCCGCAAGGGCAAACCGAATTACGCGTCGGCGAGTTCGCGAGCCTGGGCGACCCAGCCCTCGCGCTCGATCTTGCCGCCGAGCTTCAGATCATGGTCGATCTTGGTCACGTCGGCCGGGGTCATCGCCGCGACCTGCCAGAAGTGGTAGATGCCGCCGTCGTTCAGCTTCTGGACCGCATCGGGACCCATGCCCGAGAGCTTGGTCAGGTCGTCCGGAGCGCCGCGCGGGGTGGTCAGCGTCTCGAAGGCGCCGGAAGCGGTCTCGAGAGCTTCCTCGACGACCGGCGCCTCGGCGGCGCCGACATCGATGCCCTGGTCGCCCGAGGCGCGGCCGATGCCGTCGATCGCCGAGCGGGCGATCAGGTCGCAATAGAACTGGATGGCGCGGCCGGCGTCGTCATTGGCCGGGACCGGGAAGGTGATGCCGTCCGGGTCCGAGTTCGAGTCGACGATCGCGGCGACCGGGATGCCGAGGCGCTGGGCCTCCTTGATCGCGAGCGCTTCCTTGTTGGTGTCGATCACGAAGATCATGTCCGGCGTGCCGCCCATGTCCTTGATGCCGCCGAGAGCCTTCTCGAGCTTGTCGCGCTCACGCGACAGCATCAGGCGCTCCTTCTTGGTCAGGCCCGAGCCGCCGCCGTTGAGCAGCTCGTCGACCTTGCGCAGGCGCTGGATCGAAGCCGAAATGGTCTTCCAGTTGGTCAGCATGCCGCCGAGCCAGCGGGAGTTGACATAGTACTGGGCCGAGCGCTTGGCGGCATCGGCGATGGCATCCTGCGCCTGGCGCTTGGTGCCGACGAAGAGGACGCGGCCGCCGCGGGCAACGGTGTCCGACACGGCCTGGAGGGCACGGTGCAGCATCGGCACCGACTGCGACAGGTCGAGGATGTGGATGTTGTTGCGGACGCCGAAGATGTACGGGGACATCTTGGGGTTCCAGCGGTGGGCCTGGTGGCCGAAATGGGCGCCGGCCTCAAGGAGCTGGCGCATGGAGAAATCAGGCAGAGCCATGGTGTTCTAGTCCTTCCGGTTGAGCCTCTGGAGCGCGAATGAACAAGGCATGAGCTGCCGCGTCACCGGAACGCCTCGGAAATCGAGGTGATGCACTCCATGTGGGATGGGCTGCGCCTTACAGGGGATAGCGCAGCATTGCAAGCCGGCGCGGCCCAGAAAACCGGAAGCGCGCCTTGATAAGGCCCATGCGGATACCGCATGGGCCCATTCAGAAGTGGGCGCGGGGCCTGCCCCCGCCCTCGCCTCACTACGGCAGCTTGGCGCCCATCTGCTTCACGAGATCGCCGATCTGCTTGCAAAAGGTCGCAGGCGTGCCGTTCTGTGCCTTGGCGATGACCTCGATGTCCTGCTCCATACCCATGGCCGAGATCGTGCCCTTGCGACCAGCGGCTTCGGCGGCATCGCCGCCGCTGACATCAGCGGGCGCCGGAATCATCGCGACCAGCTTCTTCTGGACGTCGGCAGCGGCAGCGTCGGTGTACCCCTTGTCGGCACAATAGCCGAGGATGCCGAGTTGATTGCGGGCCGCCTGGTAGGCGACCTTGAGCTGGTCGGCCTGGGTCTGCGCGAAAGACGGCGCGACCGAGCCTAAAAACGCGATCGTGGAGGCGACTATCAACGACTTATAAAAGTTCATGGGGAATATCCTCAGCCTATCATGTTCTCAAGCATGCCACGATGCTCTCCCCCCCGCCGCAGCCTGCCTAGCGCGTGCAGCCGGGCCGGACAACCCGGAACGCCGCAACATCCCCGGCCTCCTGGGTCGGACTTGCCGTCGCGGCCGGCTGTTTCGGCCATCGGCGCAGGACGCGAAACGACCCGACGAAGCGATCGTGGGAGGCCGACATCGGCGTGATCCTCGACCTGAGAACGATCTTCGTCACGGGCGCGCTCACCTGCTTCATCATCGGCGCGATGCAGCTGATGACCTTCGCGACCGGCCGCTTCACCCGCAGCCCGGTCTGGTGGGGTGTCAGCAGCCTGTGCATCGGCACCGGCCTGCTGGGCGCAGCCTTCCGCGGCACGATTCCCGATATCGTCTCGATCGAGTTCGCGAATACGGCGCTGTTGGCCGGCTGCCTGCTGCTGCTCCTGGGGATTCGAAGCTTCGCGGGCCGGGAGCTCAACTGGTTCGGATTCGGGGTGGTGCTTCTCGGCAGCTGGGCGCTGCTCGCACTTTCACCGGGCATCGAAGGTTATTCCACACGGGTCATGGTCGTTGCGACGGTGATGGCGCTATGCGACGCCGCCATCGTGCGCGAGGCCGTACGGCTCGGCCGGCAGGAGGGGCTGCGCTCGGCCTGGCTGCTGGCCATCCTGTTCGCCCCGACAGTCGTGATCTATGCCGGACGCATCGCACTGGCGGCGCTGGACCGGGTCGGCACGACGCTGTTCCCGGAGGAATCGGGAGCGACCGGCTGGCTCGCCGCCAGCGGCGTCGCCTTCATCATCCTCAGAGGCCAGGCCCTGCTGATGCTTGCGGCCGAGCGCAGCAACCGGATGCTGGCAACCCTTGCCCGGCGCGATTCATTGACGGGGGCGATGAACCGTTCAGGCCTGGAGCAATGGCTGGCACAGCAATCGCGCGGAGAGCGGCGGGCCGCGCTCCTGCTCGTCGACATCGATCACTTCAAGCGGCTCAACGACACGCTCGGCCATGCGGCCGGGGACCGGATCCTGCGCCTGTTCGCAGATTCCGTGCGGGAGCAACTGCGCAGCACCGACATCCTGGCCCGGCAGGGCGGCGACGAATTCGCGGTCATCCTGCCCGATGTCGGCGTCAGGGAAGCGGTCCGGGTCGCGGAACGCATCCGCCACGCCTTCCGCGACAAGATCGCCGATCTCGCCGAGATCCGGCTGCAGCCGACTCTCAGCATCGGCGTGGCCGAGATCGAACTCGGCGGACGCGAGCTCGATGACCTGCTGGTCGAGGCCGACGAGGCGCTCTACCGCGCCAAGCGGCTCGGGCGCGACCGCGTCCAGGCGCAGCTCAAGCCGGCCGCCTGAAATCGGGCTGAAGCTCAGATCGCGAGGTTTGCGGCGCTGACGCGCCTGATCCCGGCCGCCGTCATCTCGGCCCAGGCCCGGTCGAGCGAACCGTCGAGATCGATCGCGCGGCAGGCATCCTCGACCACCACCGTCTCGAAGCCGGCGCGGGCGGCATCCTGCGCCGTCCAGTTCACGCAGAAATCGGTGGCGAGACCGGCGATGACGACCTTCGCAATACCGCGCTCGCGCAGATAGCCTTCCAGCCCCGTCCGCGTCCGGCGATCGGCCTCGACGAAGCCGGAATAGCTGTCGATGCCCGGGCGATATCCTTTGCGGATGACCGCCTCGGCATGGGGTAGGTCGAGGCCGGGATGGAAGGCCGCTCCGGTCGAACCCTGCACGCAATGGTCCGGCCAGGGCACCTGCGGGCCATAGGCCAGTTCGATCGTCCCGAACGGCTTGCGGTCGGGATGGCTGGAGGCGAAGGAGGCGTGCCCTGCGGGGTGCCAGTCCTGCGTCAGCACGACATGGCGGAAGTGGCGTCCGAGCGCATTGACGAGAGGCACGACCGCATCGCCATCCGGTACGGCAAGGTTGCCACCCGGACAGAAATCGTTCTGGACGTCGACGACGAGCAGGGCAGTCCGGTCGTCGGCCATAGCGCGCTCCTATTGCAGCCTGACATCGACCACGCCGGGCGCGGCGCGCACGGCATTGGCGATCTGCTGGTTGACCGGGAACTTGCCGGGCAATTCGATCTCGACCTCTTGCGCCCCGTCGTCGATGATCATCACGATCGAGACCTTGCCCTCGGCCCGCACGGCCTCGCGGGGACGAATCCGCTCGGCGATCGAGGCCACTGCCTTCTCGTCGCGCAGATAGACGACGAGATCCTGCTTCTGGCGCGCGGCGAGACCATCGAGTTCCTCGGCATCCTCGATGCGCGGGCGCACCTCTTCGCCGTCGAGCACGGCGGACAGGCGCAGCACCAGCGCCCTGCCCGGCTCCAGCAGATCGCGCAGCTTCATCAGCCCTTCCGAGAACAGCACGGCCTCGAACTGGCCGCTCGGATCGGACAGGTTGACGATGCCCATCTTCGAGCCGGACTTGGTGCGCCGCTCCGACTTGTCGATGACCGAAACCGCGACCTTGCCGACGCCGGTGCCGTTGGCGCGCACCGTCTGGGCGAAATCGGCATAACGCTGCACGCGCAGGCGCTTCAGCACATGCTCGTAATCGTCGAGCGGGTGGCCGGAGAGGAAGAAGCCGACCGCCTCGTGCTCGCGCTTCAGCTTCTCGGCCGGCGCCCACGGCTCGACCTGCGGGATGCGGAAGGCCTCCTGCACCACGCCGCCGCTCAAGAGATCGAACTGGCCGGCCGCCGCCTCGTCGCGGGTGCGGTTGGACAGCGCCAGCATGCCGTCGAGTGCCGCGACCGCTCGGGCGCGATCCGCCTCCAGCTCGTCGAGCGCGCCCGCGGCGATCAGGGCCTCAAGCGTCCGGCGGTTGACGAGCCTCGTATCGATGCGGCGGGCGAGATCGGCGAGGTCCCGGAACGGGCCGGCGGCCTGCCGCGCCGCCACCAGCGATTCCACCGCCGCAGTGCCGACGCCCTTGATGGCGCCGAGCGCGTAGAAGATCTTGCCATCGGCCACGTCGAACTCGACGCCGGACTGATTGATCGCCGGCCGCTCGACCTTGATGCCGAGCCGCTCGGCGTCGCGGCGAAATTCCGAGAGCTTGTCGGTGTTACCCATGTCGAGCGTCATCGACGCGGCCAGGAACTCGACCGGATAATTCGCCTTCAGATAGGCGGTCTGGAAGGCGACGATGGCATAGGCCGCCGCGTGGCTCTTGTTGAAGCCGTAATCCGCGAACTTGGCGAGCAGGTCGAAGATCTCGGAGGCGACGTCCTTCTTGATGCCGCCGTCGATCGCGCCCTTCACGAAGCGGTCGCGCTGGGCGTCCATCTCCGCCTTGATCTTCTTGCCCATGGCGCGGCGCAGCAGGTCCGCCTCGCCGAGCGAATAGCCCGAGAGCGCCTGCGCCACCTGCATCACCTGTTCCTGGTAGACGATGATGCCGTGGGTCTCGCGCAGATAGGGCTCCATGCCGGGGTGGAGATAGGTCGGATCCTCCAGCCCGAGCTTGCGGCGGCAATAGGTCGGGATGTTGTCCATCGGGCCCGGCCGGTAGAGCGCCACCAGCGCGATCAGGTCCTCGATCCGGTCGGCCTTCATCTCGACCAGCGCCTTGCGCATGCCGACCGATTCCACCTGGAACACGCCGACCGTCTCGCCGCGCGCCAGCATGGCGTAGGTGGTCGGGTCGTCGAAGGGCAGTTGCGCCAGATCGATATGGATGTCGCGCTGGGCGATCAGCTTCACTGCGGTGGTCAGCGTGGTCAGCGTCTTCAGGCCGAGGAAGTCGAACTTCACCAGCCCGGCCTGCTCGACCCATTTCATGTTGAACTGGGTGACGCGCATGCCGGTGCGCGAATCGACCGAGAGCGCGACGAGCTGTTCGAGCGGCCGATCGCCGATCACCACACCTGCGGCGTGAGTCGAAGCATGGCGATGAAGCCCTTCCAGCTTCTGGCCAATTTCGAGCAGGCGCGCGACGATCGGCTCCTCCTCGGCCGCCTGCTGCAGCTTGGGCTCGCCCTCGATCGCATCCTTCAGCGAGATCGGCTTGGCCGGGTTCTGCGGCACGAGCTTGGTCAGCTTGTCGACCTGGCCATAGGGCATTTCAAGCACGCGGCCGACGTCGCGCAGCACGCCGCGGGCGAGCAGCGTACCGAAGGTGATGATCTGGGCGACGCGCTCCTGCCCGTAATGATGCTTCACATACTCGATCACCTCTTCACGCCGGTTCTGGCAGAAGTCGATGTCGAAGTCGGGCATCGAGACGCGGTCGGGATTGAGGAAGCGCTCGAAGAGCAGGCCGAAGCGCAGCGGGTCGACGTCGGTGATGGTCAGCGCATAGGCGACGAGCGAACCCGCACCCGAGCCACGGCCCGGCCCGACCGGAATGTCCTGGTTCTTCGCCCATTTGATGAAATCCGAGACGATCAGGAAGTAGCCCGGGAACTTCATCCTCGTGATGATCGAGAGCTCGAAATCGAGCCGCTTCTCGTAATCCTCGACGCTGAATCCCTCGGCCGGGCCGTGCTTGGCCAGCCGTGCCGCGAGGCCGGCACGCGCCTGCTCCTGCAGCTCCTCGGCCTCGTCGCGGCCCTCCTCGCCGAAGCGCGGCAGGATCGGCTTGCGGGTGGTGACGCGCCAATGGCAGCGCATCGCGATCTCGACCGTGCTCGCCAGCGCTTCCGGCAGGTCGGCGAAGCGCTTCTTCATCTCGGCACGCGAGGCGAAATAATGCTCCGGCGTGACGCGGCGGCGCGTGCCGTCGGAAACGAGGCGACCTTCCGCCACCGCCAGCAGCGCGTCATGCGCGTCGAAATCGGCAGGCTTGGCGAAGAAGGGCTCGTTGGTCGCGACGACGGGTAAGTCGGAATCATAGGCGAGGCGCAGGAGATGGGCCTCCCGCGCCGCCTCGCCATCGCCGCCATGGCGCTGGATCTCGACATAGAGCCGGTCGCCATAGATTCCGGCGAGCGTCGCGAGGCGCGAAGCCGCCTGCGGGAGCTGGCCGAGACGCAAGGCGACGTCGATCGGCCCGCCCTGCCCGCCGGTCAGCGCGATCAGTCCCGTATTATAGGCGGCAAGACGCTCGACCGTGGTGATCGGCTGGCCGGAGCCGCCCGTTGCAAGCGCCGCTTCGCTGACGAGCTTCATCAGGTTGCCGTAACCGGCCTCGTCCATGGCGAGCAGGACGATATGCGGCAGGCGCTGCGGCTGCATCGGCTTGCGGCTGCCCTCGCCCTCATCAGCGAAATCGACCGAAAGCTGCACGCCGACGATGGGCTGCAGACCCGAGCCCGCGAGCTTCTCGGAGAATTCGAGGCCGCCGAAGAGATTGTCGCTATCGGTCAGCGCCAGCGCCGGCTGGCCGTCGGCCACCGCCATCTTGGCCAGCGTCGCGATGGTCATCGCGCCTTCGAGCAGCGAGTAGCTCGAGTGGACATGCAGGTGGACGAAGCCGATCTCCTGGAGAACGCGCGCCTCGCCAGCTTCCCTGCTCATGTCCCACTCCTGCCGCCGCAACCGGGCGACTCGTCGACCCTGATCCCTATGCGCCTCTTATGCGTTCTGGGTGGGGCCTGCGTCGAGACCTTGCGGGCCCGTCTGTGGATGGCTCCTGCCGTGCTCAGACATGCGGGCCGGAGAGGATCGCAGCCCAGAGCCAGATCATGCCGAGGAAGACGCCGAGCGAGGCGATCTCGGCAAGGCCGGCGGCGAGTTTACGCGCTGCAGTCATGAGAACCTCCTGTGTTCTTGGTTGGTTCAGTTTAGTTCATGATTTGTTCTCGTCAATGTCGATAGGGAAACTGGCGGGTCGATCTCGACGCGGAGGTTAATGAAACCCTACCGAGGGACCGAATCCGGCATGGGGCTGGCCTTCATCTTCACTGCCCTGCGAATGTCACACCCGTCACGGTCGGGCTTGCCCCGACCGTCGATGTCTTCGCTGGTCGAGGTCGCGTTCAAGACGTCGATGCTCGCCGCAAGGACGAGCATGACGATCGCTGGATCGTTCCTGCCAGGGCAACTCTTGTCATTCCGGGGCGGGCCGCGGGCGTGAACCTGGGACCAACGACTGGCTGAGCGTTTCGAGTCGCCTACAGCTTGACGACCAGCCCATCGCGGATCGTGACCTGCCGATCCATCTGGCGGGCAAGCTCGAGGTTATGCGTCGCGATCAGCGCCGCCAGCCCCGAGGCCCGCGCCAGCGCCATCAGCGTGCCGAAGACATGCTGCGCGGTCTGCGGGTCGAGATTGCCCGTGGGCTCGTCCGCCAGCAGCAGGCGCGGCCCGTTGGCAACGGCGCGGCCGATCGCGACACGCTGCTGCTCGCCGCCCGACAGCTCGCCCGGCAGATGGTCGAGGCGCTCGCCGAGCCCCAGGAAGGTCAGCAATTCGGTCGCCCGCTCCTCGGCCAGGCCGCGCGCCAATCCGCGGATGCGCTGCGGCAGCACGACATTCTCCAGCGCCGTGAACTCGGGCAGGAGATGGTGGAACTGGTAGACGAAGCCGATCTCGGTGCGGCGCAGCCGCGTGCGGCCCTTGTCGTCGAGCTTGGTGGTGGCGAGCCCGCCGACGAAGACCTCGCCGGCATCGGGCTTCTCCAAGAGGCCGGCGACATGCAGCAGCGTCGACTTGCCGGTGCCGCTCGGCGCGACCAGCGCGACGACCTCGCCCGGCCAGAGCGCGAAATCGGCCTTGCGCAGCACTTCGAGCGGCGCATCGCTCTGCGGATAATAGCGCTCGACCTGGGAGAGGAAGAGCGCGGGCATTTCCTGTGCCATCGCTTTAGCCCATCCTCAGCGCTTCGACGGGGTCAAGCCGGGCAGCCTTCCAGGCCGGATAGAGCGTCGCCAGCAGCGACAGGGTCAGCGCCATCAGCACGACGCTCGTCACCTCGCTCCAGTCTATGACCGAGGGGATGTCGCTGAGGAAGCGCACCGTCGGGTCCCAGAGATTGGCCCCGGTGATCCAGTTCAGCCCGGCCATGATCGACTTGATGTTCTTGGCGAAGACGATGCCGAGACCTAAGCCCGCCAGCGTACCGACGACGCCGATCGTCGCCCCGGTGATCAGGAAGACGCGCAGCACCGTGCCGCGCGTGCAGCCCATGGTGCGCATGATCGCGATATCGGCGGTCTTGTCCTTCACCAGCATGATCAGGCCGGAGACGATGTTCAGCGCCGCGACCAGCACGATCAGCGTCAGGATGATGAACATCACGTTCCGCTCGACTTCGAGCGCATTGAAGAAGCTGCGATTGCGCTGGCGCCAGTCGGAGAGCACGAGCGGGCGCGGCGCATCGGCCTCGATCGCGTCGCGGACGGCCTGGGTCCGGTCGGGGTTGTCGACGAAGATCTCGATGACGTTCACGTCGCCGTCGCGGTTGAAATAGGCCTGCGCCTCGTTGAGCGGCATGTAGACGAAGGTGCCGTCGAACTCGGTCATGCCGATCTCGAAGATCGCCTTGACCGGATAGGCCTTGATGCGCGGGGCCGTACCGAAGGGCGTCGAGGCGCCCTGCGGGGAAACCAGGGTCATCATGTCGCCGGCCTGGATGCCCAGCGCATTGGCGAGGCGCCGGCCGATGGCGACGCCGGGCGTGCCACCGTCGAAGCCGTCGAGCGTACCGGACTTGATATTGCCGCCGATGAAGGGAATCGCCTTGATGTCGCTCTCGCGTATGCCGCGCACCAGCACGCCGTTGTTACCCGTCTGCGAGGAGGCGAGCGCCTGGCCCTCGACCAGCGGAATCGCGAGCTTGATGCCGGGGATCTTGGCGAGCCTGGCCGCGACGCTGTCGTAATCGTCGAGCGGGCGGTCGATCGGCGTCGCGAAGATATGGCCGTTCACGCCGACGATCTTGCTGAGCAGCTCGATCCGGAAGCCGTTCATCACCGACATCACGATGATCAGCGTCGCGACGCCGAGCAGGATGCCGAGGAAGGAAAAGCCGGCAATGACCGAGACGAAGCCCTCGCGGCGGCGCGTGCGCAGATAGCGCCCGGCGAGCAGCCATTCGAATCCGGCGAAAGGCTTTGTCCCGGTCGGAACCTCGGCGCTGTCGGCGACGGCGCTCATGCGGCAGCTCCCATCAGGTGCGTCTTCATGACGGTGTCCGCCGTCACGCCGCCCTGCCCTTGAAGCGGTCGAGCGCGGCTTCCAGCGAGACGAGCTCACGCTCGCCGCCAGCGCGGCGCTTGATCTCGACCTTGCCCTCGGCCAGCCCCTTCGGGCCGACGATGATCTGCCAGGGCACGCCGATCAGGTCGGCTGTGGCGAATTTGGCACCCGGCCGGTCGTCGGTGTCGTCGAGCACGGCGTCGTAGCCCTTGGCCAGCAGGTCCTTGTAGATGCGCTCGGCCGCACCGTCCGTCGCGGCGTCGCCGACCTTGAGGTTGATGACCGCGATGTCGAAGGGCGCGATCTCCTCCGGCCAGACGATACCGGCATCGTCATGCCCGGCCTCGATCAGCGCGGCGACGAGGCGGCTCGGGCCGATCCCGTAGGAGCCGCCATGCAGCAGCACGGGCTGGCCGTCCGGCCCGGCAACGGTCGCGCCCATCGGCTCGGAATATTTCGTGCCGAAATAGAAGATATGGCCGACTTCGATGCCGCGCGCCGAGACGCGCTTGTCTTCCGGAACCGCCTCGAAGGCGGCCTTGTCATGCATTTCCTCGGTCGCGGCGTAGAGGCTCGTCCACTTGTCGAAGACGCCCTGCAGGCCGGCGACATCGTCGAAATCGGTGTCGGCGGTCGGCGTCTCGAAGTTCAGGTAGTCGCTGTGGCAGAAGACCTCGCTCTCGCCGGTCGAGGCGAGCACGATGAATTCATGGCTGAGATCGCCGCCGATCGGGCCGGTATCGGCCTTCATCGGGATCGCCTTCAGGCCGAGCCGCGTGAAGGTACGCAGATAGGCGGTGAACATGCGGTTATAGGCGTGGCGCGCCGCATCCTTGTCGAGATCGAAGGAATAGGCGTCCTTCATCAGGAACTCGCGGCCGCGCATCACGCCGAAGCGCGGACGGACCTCGTCGCGGAACTTCCACTGGATGTGATAGAGATTGAGCGGCAGGTCCTTGTAGGACTTGACGTAGGAGCGGACGATCTCGGTGACCATCTCCTCGTTGGTCGGCCCGTACAGCATGTCGCGATCATGCCGGTCCTTGATGCGCAGCATCTCCTTGCCATAGGCCTCGTAGCGCCCGCTCTCGCGCCAGAGATCGGCCGACTGGATGGTCGGCATCAGGATCTCGATGGCGCCCGAGCGATTCTGCTCCTCGCGAACGACGTTGCTGATCTTGTTCAGCACGCGCAGGCCCAGCGGCAGCCAGGAATAGATGCCCGCCGACTGCTGACGGATCATGCCGGCACGCAGCATCAGCCGGTGCGAGACGATCTCGGCCTCCTTGGGCGTGTCGCGCAGGAGGGGCAGGAAATAGCGGGAAAGACGCATCGGGAAACCTGTCGGAGGGCGTCGTGCAGGGCACTGCACGACGAGTCGCTTCATCTGAGAGACACCATCGCTCTCGACAAATTGCAAACCAAAATCAGCAGGAAGCGGCGGAAGATGGCGAAGTTATGTGCCTTTCGCCGAAGATCGTGCCGTCAGCTCTTGGCGAAGCGCGCCTTCAGCGCGGCCAGCACTGGCGCCGGCACGAAGGGCGAGACATCGCCGCCCATCGCCGCGATCTGGCGCACCAGCGTCGCGGTAATGTAGCGCACGTCGGGCGAGGCCGGCAGGAACACGGTCTGCACGTCCGGCGCCATGGTGCCGTTCATCCCCGCCATCTGCATCTCGTAGTCGAGGTCGCTGCCGTCGCGCAGGCCGCGGATGATGAGCGAGGCCCCGGCCCGGCGCGCCGCGTCGACGGCGAGATCGTCGAAGGTCACCACGTCGAGCGAAGCGCCTTTGGCTGCCAGCAACGGCCCGGCGACGGCGCGCAACAATTCGGCGCGGATATCGACTGAGAGCAGCGGCGTCTTGCCGGGGTGGACCCCGATCGCCAGGACGAGCCTGTCGCAGAGGCCGGCAGCCGCCGCGATGACGTCGGCATGGCCGTTGGTCACGGGATCGAAGGAGCCGGTGTAGAAAGCGATGCGTGCCATACGACCAGCGTTAGCGGCTGGACCGGAGGACGACAAGTCTTCTCAGGGGCTTGGCGGCCTGATGCGGTCTCAGCCCTCACCCTGAGGAGCAGCCGAAGGCTGCGTCTCGAAGGATGCTTCAGGAGGCTCGGGAGATCTCTGGACCATCCTTCGAGACGCCGCTTCGCGGCTCCTCAGGATGAGGGCTCACATGTCCAAAAGGCTTCTCAGGACAACGGCACCAACGCGGCGAGCGCGGCGGCGCTGCCGATGATGATCGAGACGATGACCATGAGCGAGGCCGTAGCGGAGGCACGGCGGGAGCTGGCGTAGGACAGGCGGGTATCCATGAAGATAGCCTCGGCGAATCGCGGTTGACCCGGTTTCCCTTGGGTGATGCCCGGTGCGGGCGGCCCCAAGGCGAGATTTTGACGAAACGGTGACAGCGGCCGCTTGTTCCGGCTTTCGATTGCCTTTTCGAGCGCGGCAAGCCTAAACGGGCGCGCCATGCTCACGATCAACGACATCACCTACCGCCTCGGCGAACGCCTGCTGCTCGACCATACCGGTGCCGCCATCCCGGATGGCGCGCGCGTCGGCTTCGTCGGCCGCAACGGCACCGGCAAGACCACGCTGTTCAAGATCATCACCGGCGATCTCGGCACCGAGAGCGGCACGATCAGCCTGCCGCGGGGCCGGCGCATCGGCGGCGTCGCGCAGGAGGCGCCGGGCGGCCCGGAGACGCTGATCGAGGTCGTGCTCGCCGCCGATACCGAGCGCTCGGCCCTGATGACGGAAGCGGAGACCGCGACCGATCCGCACCGCATCGCCGAGATCGGCACGCGGCTTGCCGATATCGGCGCGCACTCGGCCCCGGCCCGCGCGGCGATGGTGCTGCACGGGCTCGGCTTCGACGAGGAGGCGCAGCAGCGCCCCTGCTCCGATTTCTCGGGCGGCTGGCGCATGCGCGTCGCGCTCGCCGCCGTGCTGTTCTCCGAGCCCGACCTGCTGCTGCTCGACGAACCCACCAACTATCTCGACCTCGAAGGCACGCTCTGGCTCTACGACTATCTGGAGCGCTATCCGCATACCGTGATCGTCATCAGCCACGATCGCGAACTGCTGGACACCTCGGTCGACCACATCATGCATCTCGACCAGGGCAAGCTGACGCTCTATCGCGGCGGCTATTCCTCCTTCGAGAAGCAGCGCGCCGAGAAGCAGATGCAGCTCGCCCGCGCCAAGGAGAAGCAGGACGCCGAGCGCAAGCATCTCCAGTCCTTCGTCGACCGCTTCAAGGCCAAGGCGACCAAGGCCCGGCAGGCGCAGTCGCGCGTCAAGCGGCTGGAGAAGATGCAGACCATCGCCGCGATCGTCGACCGCGACGTGCAGCCCTTCTCCTTCCCCGGTCCGGAAAAGCCGCTCTCGCCGCCGATGATCGTGCTTGAGGATGCCGCCGCCGGCTATGGCGAGCGCAAGGTCTTGTCCCGCCTCAACCTCTCGCTCGCCCCCGACGACCGCATCGCGCTGCTCGGCTCGAACGGCAACGGCAAATCGACCTTCTGCAAGCTGATCGGCGGCAGGCTCGACGCCATGTCCGGCGAGATGAAGAAGTCGAGCAAGCTGGAAACGGCCTATTTCGCCCAGCACCAGCTCGACGAGCTCCGCATCGAGGATACACCGGTCGGCCATCTGCGCGACCTGATGCCGGATGCACCGGAGGCCAAGGTCCGTTCCAAGGCGGCGCAGATCGGCTTCCCCGCGAACAAGGCCGATACGCCGGTGAAGCTGCTCTCCGGCGGCGAGAAGGCGCGCCTGATGCTGGGGCTCGCGACCTTCCACGGGCCGCATCTTCTGATCCTCGACGAGCCGACCAACCATCTCGACATCGACAGCCGCACGGCGCTGGTCACCGCGATCAACGACTATCCCGGTGCCGTCATCCTCGTCAGCCACGACCGCTTCCTGATCGAGGCCTGCGCCGACCGGCTCTGGCTCGTCGGTGGCGGGACGGTGAAGAATTTCGACGGCGACATGGACGATTACCGCACTTACGTGCTGGGCGCCGCCAAGGCCGAGAAGCGCGGCAAGCCGGCGCCGGATGCGACTGCCAAGCCCAAGGCCGACGAGCGCAAGGAAGCGGCGACGAAGCGGGCCGCGCAGGGGCCGCTCAGGCAGAAGCTCAACCTCGCCGAGGCGCGCATCGCCAAGCTGACCGGACTGATCGAGAAGGTCGATGCCGCGCTCGCCAACGGCGCCTTTGCCCGCGATCCCGACAAGGCGATCCAGATTTCGCGCCAGCGGGCGGAGCTGTCGGAGGCGCTGGCCGCGGCCGAGGAGGAATGGCTGCTGCTCGGCGAAGAGCTGGAGAGCGCCTGAGGCCTCAGGTCTTCGGAATGCGGCGCAGCCGCGGCCGGTGACCTACGGGCGCGGGACGCAAGCGCCGAGCCTCAGCATGGTGCCGGGCGGGCAGGTATGCGGGCCGGTGGGCTGCGAGATCGGCCGGACGGATTCGCAGCAGGCGCCGCGCACGACATAGCCGCTCGGGCAGCCGCCGGACCTTTCCATGCGGTCCTTGCCGTCTCGCGTCGGCCGGCACGAACCTGCCGCGAACGCGTCATCGGCAGCCCCAAAGGCGACCGCGACCAACGCCGCAACGGTGGCAAATCTGATCATGGGCGGTGATCTCCGATGGCCGCTATCGCCGGCGAATGGCGTGCTCGGCGGAAGCTGGCAATGGCCATCCTAGCTGGCCGGATCATACATGAACTCGCGCAGTTCCTGCGCGCAGCGACAGGCCCGCGCGAGCTTCGCCGCCCATTTCACCGCCTCTTCGCGCGTCGGCAGCTCCAGCACCGCGAAGCCGCCATTGAGGCGGCTGCCCGGATAAATCTCCCCGGACACCGATCCATCGGCGGAGACGAGCACGGGGGCGACCGGCTCGTTGATCCCGCCGCCGAAGACATAGACGCCGGCCGCCTTGGCCTCCTCGATCACCGCATGGGAGTCGACGGAGGCGGCGTTCAGCTCCTCGTCCGTGAGCACCATCGCCTCGCTCGGAAAGGAGATGAGATATTTCGCCATGCCGCGATGATGCGTTGCAGATTGGGCGAAAACAAGCGGATGGGTCGCCCGATCGCCTCGTGGCCGTCGCGACAGTAGACTATGCTGTCGACTCGGATGGCCACTCCACTTGGCAATGAAAGACAATTCCGCCGATGAAATCGCGAGCAGCTCATGCGCTGATCGGTCTGGCTACGCTGGTCGTGCTCGCTGTGCTGTTCGGGCTCGGTTATTGGTTCAGCCGGGGGCAAGGCGACACCATCGACGTCAAGGTGGTCTTCAACGGCAAGGTCTCCGGCCTCGGCCGTGGCTCCAGCGTGCTGTTCAACGGCCTGCGCATCGGCGAGGTCAAGGAACTCGAGATCGAGCCGAGTGATCCGCGCCAGATCTACGCCATCCTGAAGATCAGCCAGTCCGCTCCGCTGCGCGTCGATACGATCGCCCGCCTCGAAGGCCAGGGCCTGGCCGGCATCGTCGCCGTGCAGCTTCGCGGAGGCAGCCCCGCCGCTGCTCCGTTGATCGCCGGGCCGGGGCAGGCTCTTCCGACGATCGTCGCGGAATCCTCCGAGAGCATCTTCGAAAAGGTCGGATCCATCGCGAAGGGCATCGACGAATCCCTCGTCGGTATCGATGCGGCAATCCAGGCCAATGCAGGGCCGGTAAACGAAAAGATCAAATACCTGGAGAACCTGTCCGCCACGCTCGATGGCAGCTCTCCAAAAGTGGCGGAATTCATGACGAGCGTCAGCTCGGTTGCCGATTTCATCGCACCGCTTCCCGATAAACTGAAAACTTTCAGTGAGGGCTTCATCGAGAATCTGCGATCTGCCGACACAAATCGGATCGCTTCAGCCATCGACGATGCCGATCGCCTTGCCACGAAACTGAGCGCCGCCGCTCCCGACATCGGCAAGACGGCGCGGAGCGTCGCCTCGATGAGCGAAAAGCTCAACAGGGCCGCCGATCAGGTCGATGGCGTGCTGAAAGGCGCGCAAGCCTTCTTGACTGGTGCCGGGAGAGAAAACGGGGGAAGCGTCTTCGAAGACGTTGCCGAGGCGGCGAAATCCCTGCGCACGCTCGCCGACAATCTGGATCGGAGCTCGGCGGCGGTGGCGGCGAAGATCATCCAGTTCACGGGAAGCGGGCTGCAGAAGGTCGAAACACTCACCTCGGACGGCAGCCGCGCCCTCTCCGGCTTCGACCGTACGCTGCGCAATGTGAATCGAGACCCGCAAGGGCTGATTTTCGGGAGCAAGAACCGCATCCCGCAATATAACGGCTCGCGATAGAACAGGCGCCTGTCCGGAGAAGCCCGATGTCCGTCACGACGATCCTCTGGCAAATCCCATTGGCTCTGGCCGGATGTTTCGGTGGCGCGTATCTCGGCCAGGAGCTTCTCGGCGGCGGCGCGATCGGCTGGTCGGTCACTGGCGCGATCGTCGCGCTCTGCTGCGCCCCGCTTTTCAGGTCGCTGATGGCCCACCGAGCCCGGCGCCAAAGCCGCTAGCGCGAAGACGCGACCGCCCCCGGATCACCCTGCCCGGGCTTGACGATCCGGCTCAGGCGATTGTCGGTGAACATGTAGATCTCGCGGCCGCCGGGCTCGGAATAGAGCACCTGGACCTCGCGCTGGCCCTTGCCGCTCTCGCCGACCAGTACGTCGGTCGGGCGCCCGCCCTTCAGCTTCACCAGTTCGCATTCGGTGATGCCGGGCGCGATCTCCTTCGGCAGCGGCCGGGTCGAGGGATCGAGCGAGGCGCCGACGCTGCATTCGCCTTCCGGCGTCAGGACCGGTTCCTGCGTCGAGATGCCGGCGCTGCCGGAGGTCGTCGTCGTGGTGGTGACGCCGCCCTTCGTCTCCGACTGGAAGGCGAAACCGCCCATATCGACCGAGCAGCCGGCAAGGGCGGCGGTGCAGAGCAACAGAACAGGCAGTCTCACGCTTTCTTCTCCCAACGGCCGGCGTCGTCCTGCTGCCAGTAGCTGGCGGCATGGCCCGAGGCCCTGGCCTTCTTCCAATCCTCGCGGGCGGCAGCAAGCGCCTCGGGATCGTCACCATCGAATATCAGGACGACGCGCTCGTAGTCCTGCATTGCGTCGGGAATGCGGACCCCGTCGGCGCAGACCCGGACCTGAGCGGCATTCGGGTTATGCGCCTGCGTCGTCAGCACGATCGGATTGCTCGCCGCATCGACCTCCAGTGCCGTGACATGCGGCAGGAAGCTTTCATCAGCATAGGTCCAGAGGTGGTCGTCGAGCACGCTCAGCCGCTCCTGGCCGCCGACCTCGACGACAACCTTCTGGCCGCGCGACAAGGCGCGGTCGAGGATCGTCGGCAGGACCTGCTCCAGCGGGCGGGACTGCAGATGGAAGAACAGGATCTCGGCCATCGAAGCCTTATATCCTAAAGGGTTGCCGGCATTTTCGCAGAAAGCGAATCAGCCTTCGTAATGGTCGGCGACCAGCCGGTCGAGCAGGCGCACGCCCCAGCCCGGCCCCCACGACCGGTTGATCTCGGAATTCGCGGCGGCCATTCCGGTTCCCGCGATGTCGAGATGCGCCCAGGGCGTATCGTCGACATGGCGCTGCAGGAACTGCGCCGCGGTGATCGAGCCGCCATAACGACCGGCCGAGTTCTTCATGTCGGCGAATTTCGAATCGATCATCTTGTCGTAGGCCTTGCCGAGCGGCATGCGCCAGACCGTCTCGCCCGTGGCGATGCCGGCCGCCGTCAGGCGGGCGGAGAGCTCGTCGTCGTTGCTGAACAGGCCGGCATTCTCCTGCGCCAGTGCGACGAGAATAGCGCCGGTCAACGTCGCCAGATTGATCATGAAGCGCGGCTCGAAGCGCTCCTGCGTGTACCAGAGCACATCCGCCAGAACGAGGCGGCCTTCCGCATCGGTGTTGATGATCTCGATGGTCTGGCCGGAGAGCGAAGTCACGATATCACCGGGGCGCTGGGCGTTGCCGTCAGGCATGTTCTCGACGAGGCCGATCACGCCGATCGCGTTGACCTTGGCCTTGCGGCCGGCCAGCGCCTGCATCAGGCCGACGACACAGGCCGCGCCCGCCATGTCGCCCTTCATGTCCTCCATGCCGGCGCCCGGCTTCAGCGAGATGCCGCCGGTGTCGAAGGTCACCCCCTTGCCGACGAAGGCGACCGGCTGCGCATCCTTCTTCGCACCGTTCCAGCGCATGACGACGACGCGGCTTTCGCGGCGCGAGCCCTGGCCGACGCCGAGCAGAGCGCGCATGCCGATCTTCTTCAGCGCCTTCTCGTCGAGGATTTCGATCTCGACGCCGAGCTTCTCGAGCTTGGCCGCCCGGTCGGCGAATTCCTCGGGATACAGAACGTTCGGCGGCTCGTTGACGAGGTCGCGCGCCTGGATCACGCCGGCAGCGATGGCGTCAGTCGTCTTCAGAGCCTTTTTCAACGGCGAGGGATCGGCGGCGCGCAGCGTGACCGTCAGCGGCTCGGCCTCATCCTTGTCCTTGCTCTTGGTCTTGTAGCGGTCGAAGGCATAGGCCCGCAGCCGAAGGCCGAGCGCGATATCGGCGGCCTGCTTCGCCTCGAGCGCGCCTTCGGGCAGCGTGAGAATGATCTCGGCGCTGCGGCCGGCGCCGAGCCGGCCGGCAATGACACCGCCCAGCTTGACGAAATCCAGCTTGGCTCGCTCGTCCTCAGGCCCGACACCGACGACGATCAGGCGCTCATAGGAAGCCCCCTCCGGCGACGGCAGTGTCAGCCCGGCCAGGGCCTTGCCCTTGAAACGCTCGGCGGCGGCGGCCCGGGTCAGCAGCGCCTGCGCGCCCTCGCCCGCCCATTCCTGCGCCGCATCGGGGACGGCAAGCCGGTCCGAGACGAGGATCACCAGATCCTGCCCTTCGACGGCATCCAGGGCTTTGATCTCGAGCTTCAGGCGCTGCGACATGATCCGCTCACAATCTTGCGAAAATGACAGGGGAAGGACAATTGACGGCAGACGGCAAACGATTCCCGTTTGCGCCATGGTCGCGCCTATACCATAGGGTGTGTCCGACGAACCACCTCGGAGGGCGTTTGCTCTCCTTCTCCGGAACCGACGCGTGCTTCTCAACCGCCTCGATCGCTACATCCTGAAGATCGCGGCGGTGGCGGCGATCGTGCTCCTGCTCGGCCTGACCGGCGTGATCTGGGTCACGCAGGCCCTGCGCGAGGTCGATCTTATCACCGGCAAGGGCCAGACGGTCCTGATCTTCCTGACCGTGACGCTGCTTTCGCTGCCGGCCCTGCTCGCCGGCATCGCGCCGGTCGCGCTGTTCATGTCGACGCTCTACACGCTGAACCGGCTCAACGGCGATTCCGAGCTGATCGTGATGAACGCCGCCGGCGTGGCGCCGCAGCGCATCACGCGGCCCTTCATCGTGCTGACGATCGCGACCTCGCTGATCGTCGCCTGGATGACGATCTCGGTGATGCCGGCGAGTTTCCGCATGCTGCGCGACCTGATCACGCTGATCCGCGCCGATTTCGTCGCCAACGTGGTCAAGGAAGGCCAGTTCGTCTCGCTCGATTCCGGTGTGACCTTCCATTATCGCGAGAAGGCCGGCGACTCGCTGGTCGGCATCTTCATGCAGGATCGCCGCGACCCGTCGCAGCCCTCGATCTATCTCGCCGAGCGCGGCCGAACGGTCGAGGCCGAGGGCCAGAGCTTCCTGATGCTGGAAAAGGGCACGATCCAGCGCGAGGCCAAGAACACCAGCACGACCTCGATCATCTCGTTCGAGCGCTATGCCCTGAACCTGTCGGCGCTCACAGGCGATGCCAGCGGCGGCCCCGGCGAGGGCGACGGCGACAAGGTGATCTACAAGCCGCGCGAGCGCTCGACCTGGGAGCTGCTCCGGCAGGACACCAACGAAGCCTATTACAAGATCCAGGAAGGCCGCTTCCGGGCCGAGCTGCACAACCGGCTCTCGTCGCCGCTCTATCCCCTCGCCTTCATGCTGATCGCCTTTGCCGCCATCGGCGAGGCGCGCACCACCCGCCAGGGCCGCGCGCTGGCGATCCAGTCGGCGATCATGATCGTCGGAGCGACCCGCATCGCGGCCTATGCGGCCTGGACCGCGAGCGTGCGCTCGCCCTTTGCTGCCGCGCTGCTCTACATCCTGCCAATCCTCGCCATCATCCTGGCGACAGGCTTCATCTTCTACGGCGCACGGATCCAGCCGATACTGGCCCGTCTCGTCGCTCCCCTCACCACGCCGCTGGTCAATCTCGCGGCCCGTTTCCGGCGCGCCTGATGCTGCTGTTCACGACCTTCGGCCGCTATCTGACCAGGCGCTTCGCGCGCGCCATCGTCGGCGTCTTCAGCACGTTCTTCTTTCTGATCGGGACGCTCGATTTCGTCGAGCTGATGCGCCGCGCCGGCGATTCCCCGATCGCGACGACGCCGCGCATCGTCCAGCTCGCGCTGTTCCGGGCTCCGGCCGTCGCCGAGCAGATCTTCCCCTTCGCCGCGCTGTTCGGCGGCATGTTCGCGCTGCTGACGCTGAGCCGGAAGCTCGAACTCGTCGTCGCCCGCTCGGTCGGCGTCTCGGCCTGGCAATTCCTCCAGCCGGCCGCGGCGGTCGCAGGGGTCCTCGGGCTGATCTCGATCATGATCTACAATCCCGTAGCGGCCGAGCTGAAGCGCAAGGCCACGGCGCTCGAGACGCGCCTGTTCGTCCGCTCCGGAGGCAAATCCGCCCTCTCCAAGGAAATCTGGCTGCGGCAGCGCAGCGTCGACGGCCAGGCGATCATCCGCGCCGCGGGCGCCCTGCCCGACGAGGACGGATTGTCGCAGGTCGCGTTCTTCATCTTCAATCCGAACGGCAGCTTCAAGGAGCGAATCGACGCCCGGCAGGCCCTGCTGCGCCCGGGGCACTGGGAGCTCGCCGACGCACGCACGACCTCCGCCACGGAAGAGCCACAGAGCTATAAGAGCTACGTGCTCGCCACCACGCTGGAGCCGGAACAGATGCGCCAGAGCTTCACCCCACCCGACGCGGTGGGCTTCTGGTCGATGCCGGCCGTGATCGACCGGACGCAGCGCGCCGGTCTCGACACGACCCCCTATGAGCTGCGTTATCAGTCGCTTATGGCGCGTCCGCTGCTGCTGATCGCGATGGTGCTCGTGGCCGCTTCGGTTTCCTTAAGATTTTTCAGGTTTGGTGGTGTGACCAGACTGGTGATAGGTGGCGTCGCTGCGGGGTTCGTGCTCTATGTGGCGACACAACTGTCGGAGGAACTCGGATCGTCGGGAATCGTCAATCCGATCGTCGCGGCGTGGTTGCCTGCAGCATTGGGGGCAATGCTGGGAGCACTCGCCCTCCTCCATCAGGAAGATGGGTGAAACGTACTGTGCCTATGGTTAATTTCGAGTTTACGAGATGGGTCCAGGAGTGAACCGGCTAGCGCGCTTTGCTGCGGCGACGGCTCTCGCCTCCAGCCTGGCCTATCTGCTGGCCGGGCCGGCCTATGCCCAGAATCGGGCGGCCGGCACGCAGCCCAAGCCTGCGACCACGGCTGCGGCGAAGCCGCAGGACCGGATGGTCGTCGATGCGCGAGAACTCGTCTACGACAACGACAAGAAGACGGTCGCGGCCGTCGGCGACGTCCAGATCCTTTATCAGGGCCGGACGATCGAGGCCGATCGCGTCATCTACGACCAGGGCAACAAGCGCGTCACCGCCATCGGCAAGGCCCGGATCACCGAAGCCAACGGCACGGTCATCACCGGCGACAAGTTCAACCTGACGGACGATTTCCGCGACGGCTTCATCGACTCGCTACGCGTCGTGAATCCGGACAAGACCCGCTTCTCGGCCCCCCGCGCCGAGCGGACGGATGGCGAGACCTTCGTCTTCGACAAGGGCATCTACACGGCCTGCGAGCCCTGCAAGGACAATCCCGAACGGCCGCCGCTCTGGCAGGTCCGCGCCGCGCGGATCATCCACAAGAAGTCCGAGCAGACGATCTATTACGAGGATGCCCGGGTCGAGTTCGCCGGCATCCCGATGGCCTATATCCCATACATGTCCGGCCCGGATTCGACGGTGAAGCGCAAGTCCGGCTTCCTGTCTCCGCGCTTCATCAACACCTCGGCGCTCGGCTACGGCGTCGGGCTGCCCTATTTCCTCAACCTGGCGCCGAATTACGACCTGACGTTCACGCCGACCTATTTCAGCCGCCAGGGCTTCCTCGGCCAGGTGGAATGGCGCCATCGGCTGGTCAACGGTTCCTACGCGATCCGGGCCTCCGGCATCTTCCAGCAGGACAAGGACGCTTATCTGGCGAGCCCGCTCGGCCCGCGCGACAAGGAATTCCGCGGTTCGGTGGAGACGAACGGCAAGTTCTTCATCAACCCGCGCTGGAGCGTCGGCTGGAACGCCTCGATGTCGACGGATCGCTGGTTCTACAAGAACTACCGCATCCGCAACGAGAGCCTCAGCGCCACGACCTATCTGCAGGAATCGATCTCGACGGCCTATCTGAACGGCCAGAGCGAGAGCGCCTGGTTCGACCTGCGCGGCTATTATTTCCAGCCCCTGAACTATCAGGACTGGCAGAAGCAACAGCCCGTCGTGCTGCCGGTGCTGGACTACGACAAGCGCGTCCACAAGCCGTCCTTCCTCGGCGGCGAGCTCTCGTTCAACGTCAACATCACCAGCCTGACGCGCGACACGGCCGCCTTCTCGGAGCTGCCGCAGCAGAAGAGCTACCTGATCAGGACGCCGAGCTATTCGCTCTATGACGGCTGCGCCGTCTACGACAAGAACCACTGCCTCGTGCGCGGCCTTGCCGGCAATGTCTCGCGTGCGACCGCCCAGGTCGCCTGGCGGCGCAACTTCATCGACCCGCTGGGGCAGATGTGGACGCCTTATGCCTCGGTGCGCGCCGACGTCTTCTCGATCAATCCCGACACCAGCGGCCTCATCAATTCGCGCGTCTCGACGATCGCCGACACTTCCGACGAGGTCTTCGGCCGGGTGATGCCGGCGATCGGCCTGATGTACCGCTACCCGTTCGTCGCCAAGACCGGCTGGGGCACCCATATCATCGAGCCGGTGGCGCAGATCGTCGCGCGGCCGAACGAGACGAACAGCCTGCGCGTCGCCAACGAGGATGCGCAAAGTCTGGTCTTCGACGCCAACAACCTGTTCGAGTGGAGCGGCAAGTTCTCCGGCTTCGACCGCGTCGAGGGCGGGACCCGCGCGAATGTCGGAGCGCTCTATACCGGGCGCTTCGGCCAGGAAGCCTTCGCCAACCTGCTCATCGGCCAGTCCTACCAGCTCGGAGGGCGGAATTCCTTCGCCGGTGGCGACCTGATCAATACCGGCCTGAACTCCGGTCTGGAGACCCGCAATTCCGACTATGTCGCCCGCGCCCAGCTCTCGCCGTTCAAGGGCTTCTTCCTGACCGGCGCGACGCGCCTCAATTCGACGACCTTCGAAGCCCAGCGGATCGACGCCGCCGCGACCTATTCCAACAGCATCATCTCCGCTTCGGTCGGTTACGGCCGCTACGAGCCCCAGCCCGATCTCGGCATCTCGCGCCGCCGCGAGGGCCTGTCGCTCAACGGCTCGCTCAAGGTCGCCGAGAACTGGCGCCTGCGGGCCGGCGTGCTGTTCGATCTCGACAAGTACAAATACGATCGCGAGCGCTATCGGGACGCTTATGCGTCCTACGCGGCGGCTCCTGCGGCATCCGCTGTCCCGATCTATCCGAACAGCGGGCCGTTCCAGACCGCCTCGACCTCGTTCGGCATCAACTACACCGACGAGTGCACGGTCTTCGACATCAGCTATTCGCAGAGCTATGCCGACCGCCAGGCCGGGGCGACGAAGGATACGCGCACGGTCATGTTCCGCCTCGAACTGCGCACGCTGGGCGAAATCAGCTACTCGCAGAACCTTGGCGGGGCCTCCTCGTCGAGCGACGGCGTCACCTCGTCGAACTAGTCGTACCGGCCCGAAGCGACGGGCCGGATCCTTCTTCAAGGCGCGGAGTTCGTCTTGCCGGCCAAGCCGCTCGCATTGACACAGGGCGACCCGGCCGGCATCGGGCCGGAACTGACGCTTCGCGCCTGGCTGGAGCGCCGCGAGCGTGCGGTGCCCGCATTCGTCTGTATTGGCGACCCCGATCACCTCGCCCGTATCGCCGAGCGGCTTGGATGGACCGTGCCGCTGCATATCTGCGACTGGCGCAATGCCGGAGCCGCCTTTGCCGATGCGTTGCCGGTGATTCCGCTCGCTTCCGGGGCTGGCACCGTCGTTCCCGGCAAGCCTGATCCGGCGACAGCCGCAAGCACGATCGGCTCCATCGACCAGGCGGTCGTCGCGGCCTATGCTGGCGACGCCGCAGGCGTCGTGACCAATCCGATTGCGAAATCAGTGCTTTACAAGGCCGGCTTCAAGCATCCCGGCCATACGGAATATCTGGCGCATCTGGCTGCGCGGGGTGGTGTCGCGCCGCGGCCGGTGATGATGCTCTGGTGCGAGGAACTCGCTGTCGTGCCGGTGACGATCCACGAGCCGCTGCGCCGCGTGCCCGAGCTTCTGACCACGGCGCTTATCGTCGAGACCGGCCGGATCGTCGCCGCCGAGCTGCGCAGCCGGTTCGGTATCGCCCGGCCACGACTGGCGATCAGCGGGCTCAATCCCCATGCCGGCGAAGACGGCACGATGGGCCATGAGGACGCCGCGATCGTCGCGCCCGCCATCGCCCAATTGCGGACCGAGGGCATCGATGCCAGTGGCCCCTATCCGGCCGACACGATGTTCCATGCCCGCGCGCGGGCCGGCTACGACGCGGCGCTGGCGATGTATCACGACCAGGCCCTGATCCCGATCAAGACGATCGCCTTCGACGACGGCGTCAACGTCACGCTCGGCCTGCCTTTCATCCGGACCTCGCCGGACCATGGCACGGCCTTCGACATCGCAGGCCAGGGCATCGCGCGGCCGGACAGCCTCTGCGCCGCCCTGAAGCTCGCCGCCCGGATGGCCGAGCACACTGTCACGGACACCGCTTCATGAGCCAGATCGACGACCTGCCGCCGCTGCGCGAGGTGGTGGAGCGCCATGGGCTGATGGCGCAGAAGGCGCTCGGCCAGAACTTCCTGTTCGATCTCAACCTGACGAGCCGGATCGCGCGCGCAGCCGGGCCGCTGGACGGCCAGACGGTGGTCGAGATCGGCCCCGGCCCCGGCGGGCTGACGAGGGCATTGCTGGCCAACGGCGCCGGCCGCGTCATCGCGATCGAGCGCGACCGGCGCTGCCTGCCGGCGCTCGCCGAGATCGCGGCGCATTATCCGGGGCGCCTGGAGGTCATCGACGGCGACGCGCTCGCGGTCGACCTGTCGCCTCATCTCGGTGGCGGGCGGGCGCGGATCGTCGCCAACCTGCCCTATAATATCGGCACGCCGTTGCTGGTCGGCTGGCTCAGCCTCGAACCCTGGCCGTCCTGGTGGGATTCCCTGACGCTGATGTTCCAGCGCGAGGTCGCCGAGCGCATCGTCGCGACGCCGGATGAGCGCGCCGATTACGGCCGGCTTGCCGTGCTCTCGAACTGGCGCTGCGAGACGAAGATCCTGTTCGACGTGCCGCGCAGCGCCTTCGTGCCGCCGCCGAAGATCACCTCGTCGATCGTGCAATTGATCCCGCGTGCGGAGCCTGAACCTTGCGACCGGCGCCTGCTGGAGCGGGTGACGCTGGCGGCCTTCGGCCAGCGCCGCAAGATGATCAGGCAGAGCCTGAAGGCCGTGCTGCCCGACCCCGCCCCGATCATCACGGCCGCCGGCCTCGACGAGACGGCGCGCGCCGAGGAGATACCGGTCTCGGGCTTCGTCAGGCTGGCGAACGCGCTGGCCGCGCAGCGCTGATCAGGGCAGCTCTTCGGTCAGAAGCTGGTCGACGAAGTCGTTGAGGCCGACGGCGCGGCTGCGCTTCAGGCGCTCGGCCGTCAGGATCGCCTTGATCGACTCATAGGCCGCCTGGAGATCGTTGTTGACGATGACGTAATCGTACTGGTTCCAGCGTGCGATCTCGTCACGGGCATTGGCGAGACGCTTGACGATGACCTCCTCGGCATCCTCGGCGCGGCGGATCAGGCGCGAGCGAAGCTCTGCCATCGAGGGCGGCAGGATGAAGATGGTGACGACGTCGGCCCGCGCCTTCTTGACGATCTGCTGGGTGCCCTGCCAATCGATGTCGAACAGCACGTCGCGCCCGGCCGCGAGCGAGGCCTCGACCTCCTTGCGCGGGGTGCCGTAGCCATTGCCGTGGACCTCAGCCCATTCCAGCAGGTCATTGTGCTGGCGCATGGTGTCGAAGGCCGCGCGATCGATGAAGCGGTAATGCACGCCCTCGATCTCGGACGGGCGCTTGGCGCGGGTCGTCACCGAGATCGAGAGATCGAGATTGTTCTCGCTCTTGAGATTGCGGGTGAGCGTCGTCTTGCCCGCGCCGGACGGCGAAGACAGGATCAGCATGAGGCCGCGGCGGGCCGGGTGAAGGGTCTCGGCAGCCATCCGGCTCACTCCACGTTCTGGACCTGCTCGCGCATCTGGTCGACGACCGTGCGGAGCTCGAGCCCGATGCGCGACAGGCCGGGATCATTGGCCTTGGCGCAGAGCGTCGAGGCCTCGCGGCCGAACTCCTGCGCGAGGAAGTCGAGCTTGCGGCCGATCGGTCCCCCCTTGGCCAGCAATTCGCGCAAAGCCGCGACATGGGCCTGCAACCGGTCGATCTCCTCGCGGATATCGGCACGCACAGCGATCAATGCTGCTTCCTGATGGAGGCGCTGCGGATCGAAGCCGTTATTCGCCCCGAGCAGGGCCTCGACCTGAGCCGCAATCCGGGCACGGATCGCGTCGCTGCTGCGGGCGGGATGATGTTCGGCCTCGCCGGCGAGGCGGGCGATGGTTTCGAGATGACCGAGGACGATCGCTTCGAGCGCACGCCCTTCGGCGGCCCGCGCTTCCTTCAAGGCATCGGTCACAGCTGCGAGGCCGGCCAGAGCCGGGGCTTCGACCGCGCCGAGCGCGTCCTGCGCCTCGTCGGCATAGTCGACGACGCCGCGGATGCCGAGCAGCCCGTCATAGGATGGAGGATTGATGCCGGCGGCCGGCGGCAGCCTTTCGACGGCCTCGAGCAGCGCGGCCAGGACGGCCTCGTTGACGCGCGGGCGCGGCGGACCGGCATCGCTGGTGACGGCAAGGTTGACGTGCAGCGTTCCGCGCGAGAAGGCGGCGCCCAGCTTCTTGCGAGCGGCCTCGGCGAGGACCTCGAAGCCGGGCGGGACACGGACACGCAAATCGAGCCCACGCCCGTTGACGCTGCGGATTTCCCAGGCCCAGCCATGGACTCCGGCCGTTCCCGCCGCGCGGGCAAAGCC
The DNA here is from genome assembly GCF_001429415.1 of Allobosea sp. Root670. Lineage (NCBI taxonomy): Bacteria > Pseudomonadati > Pseudomonadota > Alphaproteobacteria > Hyphomicrobiales > Alloboseaceae > Allobosea > Allobosea sp. Root670. The sequence continues at coordinate 524,036 of NZ_LMJU01000015.1, forward strand.
CGTCATGCTTTCGATGGACATTGCCCCTGCCGCCTTCATTCAAGATCGGCGGGACCGTAGTGGCGCGCATCCATGACAGCAAGCGGGCTGCCGCCGGAAAATGGGGATTGCGAGCCTTCCGGGGCCTGCAACTCAGGGCTTGAGCTGCGGCACCTGCTTGGGCGAGTTCAGGTCGAAGCTCTTGTTGAGCAGCGGATCCCGCGTCGTGCCTTCCGAAGCGTCGAAGGCGCGGGCGCGTGTTCCCGCAATCGCACCGGTCGGCTGGGCGACGGGGACGCCGGCGGAGCCGGTATTGTCGGCTGCGGGCTGCGTCGTGGCCGGCGCCTCGGTGCGGTTGTCGGGACCTGCCGGCGGCTCGACCTTGTCGACGGCCTCGGCCGGCGGCTTGCCGCCCTGCTGCTGCGTCCGCGTCGTCTCGATCTGGCGCCAGCGTCCGACATTGCGGTTGTGCTGCTCCAGCGTCTCGGCGAAGGCGTGGCCGCCGCTGCCGTCGGCGACGAAGTAGAGATCCTTGGTCCGCGAGTGGTTGACCACCGCCTCCATGGCGGCGCGACCGGGATTGGCGATCGGCCCCGGCGGCAGGCCGTTGATCACATAGGTGTTGTAGGGCGTCGCCTGCGTGATCTCGCTGCGCTGGATCGGCCGGCCGAGCGTGCCCTTGCCGCCGACGAGGCCGTAGACGATCGTCGGGTCGGATTGCAGCCGCATCTTCTGGTTCAAACGGTTGATGAAGACGCCGGCGACGCGCGGGCGCTCATCGGCACGGCCGGTCTCCTTCTCGACGATGGAGGCGAGGATGACGAGTTCCTCGGGTGTCTTGATCGGGAGATCAGCGGGCTTGCGCAGCCAGATGCTTTTCAAGATCGCATTCTGGCTCCGCCCCATCTGATCGATGATGCCCTTCCGCGAAAAACCGCGCGGGAAGCGATAGGTGTCAGGCAGGATCGAGCCCTCCTTCGGCACCTGTGCGATCTCGCCGGTCAGGAGGTCGTTGTTGCGCAGCCGCTCGACGACCTGCTCGCTCGTCAACCCCTCGGGAATGGTGATCGAATGCTCGACCACCTTGCCGCTCGAGATGATGTCGAGAATCTCCTGGGGGCTGATACGCGCCTTGAACAGGTACTCGCCGGCCTTGAGCTTGTGCCAGTCACCGCCGACGACGGCGGCGACGCGGAACGAAAGCGGGTGCTCTATCAGCCCCTCGCGCTGCAACAGTTCGGCGATCTCGGTGAGCCCGCTCTCCCTGGGGATGATCACGGCCCGGTCGCTGGCCAGCGGCCCCGGCGCCTTGCTCTGGTTCGAGACGACGGCGATTCCGGCGCCGACCACGCCGGCGCCGACGAGCGCGACCGTGAACAGCCCGCTCAGCATCGACAGGAAAGGGCTGCGCCGGCGGCGGCGAACCTTCGGCGGCGGCGCCGGCGGCGCTACGGGCTTGAGGGCCTCGCTCGGACTCTTCGGGGCGACGCGGGGCGTATCATTCACGATCAGGACGCTCGCAGCACGGGGGTGATGATCTCGGCACGGTGCAAACTGGACCGCGCCTGCCGGAGTGGGCCTGCAGCCGCACTCAGTCGGGCGACGGCATTAGAGCCGGTTTCGGTGCGGCTGTGAACGCGGAATCACGCATTCAGCCGCAGTCGTCGCCAACTCTACCCAAGATTATGGCGAAACCGCGCTGTTTCGCAGCGGTTCAATGCTCGGGCCTGTAGCGCCGCATCACCAGCGAGGCATTGGTGCCGCCGAAACCGAAGGAGTTCGACAGGGCGTAATCGATCTCGCGCTTGCGGGCGACATGCGGCACCAGGTCGATCTCGGTCTCGACCGAAGGATTGTCGAGATTGATCGTCGGGGGCGCGGTCTGGTCGCGGATGGCGAGCACGGTGAAGATCGCCTCGATCGCACCGGCAGCGCCGAGCAGATGGCCGGTCGCCGACTTGGTCGACGACATCGACGGACGCCTCGAGGCATTGGCCAGCAACCGCTCGACGGCGCGCAATTCGATCTCGTCGCCGAGCGGCGTCGAGGTGCCGTGGGCATTGATATAGTCGAGGTCGGACGCCGTGATGCCGGCGCGATCCAGCGCGGCCTGCATGCAGCGATAGGCGCCATCGCCATCCTCGGAGGGCGAGGTGATGTGATAGGCGTCGCCCGACATGCCGTAACCGACGATTTCGGCATAGATATGCGCGCCGCGGGCAAGCGCGTGCTCGAGTTCCTCGAGCACGACGACACCGGCGCCCTCGCCCATCACGAAGCCGTCGCGGTCCTTGTCATAGGGGCGCGAGGCCTTTTCGGGCGTATCGTTGAAACCGGTCGAAAGCGCGCGGCAGGCGCAGAAGCCGGCAATGCCGATGCGGTTCACCGCGGATTCGGCGCCGCCTGCGACCATGACCTCGGCATCACCCAGCGCGATCATGCGGGAGGCGTCGCCGATCGCGTGCGCACCGGTCGAACAGGCGGTCACGACGGCATGATTCGGGCCTTTCAGCCCGTGCTCGATCGAGACATAACCCGCCGCCAGATTGCTCAGGCGGCCGGGAATGAAGAAAGGCGAGAGGCGGCGCGGGCCGCGCTCCTTGAGCAGGAGCGAAGCCTCGTAGATGCCGCCCAACCCGCCGATACCGGAGCCGATGGCGACGCCGGTGCGGGTCTGGTCCTCGTAGCTTTCCGGCTTCCAGCCGGCGTCCTGCAACGCCTGCGTGGCCGCCGCCATGGCGAAGACGATGAAATCATCGACCTTGCGCTGCTCCTTCGGCTCCATCCACTGATCGGGATTGAAGGTCCCGTCGCTGCCGTCACCCCGCGGGATGTTGCAGGCGATCCGCGCCGGCAGATCGCTGGCGTCGAAGGATGTGATGGGGCCGGCGCCGCTGGCACCGGCAAGAAGGCGCGACCAGGTCGGCTCGACGCCGCATGCAAGCGGCGTCACCATGCCGAGCCCGGTTACGACAACACGCCGCATCGGATAACTGCGAGAAGCCATGGCTCTTTCTGCGTAGACCAACCCTTAAGGTCGATCAGGCGCTCTTCGACGACAGGAACTTGACGGCGTCGCCGACGGTCACGATCGTCTCGGCGGCATCGTCCGGGATCTCGACCCCGAACTCTTCCTCGAAGGCCATCACGAGCTCGACGGTGTCGAGGCTGTCCGCGCCCAGGTCCTCGATGAAGTTGGCGCCGTCGACGACCTTGTCGGCCTCGACGCCGAGGTGCTCGACCACGATCTTCTTCACGCGCTCGGCAACATCGCTCATGGGTCTCTTCCTTAGACTTTGAAACTGAAAACGCATCGCAGGGGTGCGACGCGGTGGAGGAATCTCATTCCGAGCCGCCGCGCCACCTGGAGGGTGCCCGCGATCCGGAAAGCTTGAAGCCTGCACAAACGCAACAACCGAGGTTTCGTCAAGTCCCCTCGGAACGCCCGGCGGCAGCGAGACGGCGCTAGTTAACATACCCTTTACGGGCTGGCGAGAGCGCTTCCGGCTTATCAAAGCCGATCCGGAATGGGCGCTAACGCCCCTAGATCATTGCCATTCCGCCGTTGACGTGCAGCGTCTGCCCGGTCACGTAGCCGGCCTCCGTGCTGGCGAGAAAGGCGACGGCCGCGGCCACATCCGCGCCCTCACCCAGCCGCCCCATCGGCACGTCGGAGAGGATGCCCTCGCGCTGCTTGTCGTTGAGCGCCTGGGTCATCGGCGACTCGATGAAGCCCGGCGCGACCACGTTGACGGTGATGTTGCGGCTCGCGACCTCGGCTGCGAGCGCCTTGGACATGCCGATCAGGCCCGCCTTGGCGGCGGCGTAGTTGCCCTGGCCCGGATTGCCCATCGTGCCGACGACGGAGCCGATCGCGACGATTCGGCCGTAGCGGCGGCGCATCATCGACTTCACCGCGGCGCGCGACAGCCGGAAGGCCGCGGTGAGGTTGACCGCGAGCACGCTGTCCCAGTCCTCGTCCTTGAGCCGGATGAACAGGTTGTCGCGGGTGATGCCGGCATTGTTGACGAGAATGTCGAGCCCGCCGAGCTTCTCCTCGGCAGTCGGCACGAGCGCCTCGACCGAATCCTTGTCGGAGAGATTGCAGGGCGCGATCACGACGCGCTCGCCGAGCTCGGCCGCCAGCGCTTCAAGCGCTTCCGCGCGCGTTCCGGAGATCGCGACGCTGGCACCCTGCGCATGCAGCGTCCGGGCGATGGCGCCGCCGAGGCCGCCTGTCGCGCCGGTCACCAGGGCCTTGCGGCCGGTCAGATCAAACATGTTCGCTCCCCTTGTTCGGCATCCTGCCGCTGCAGCCCGTCCCGGGTTTCTGCACTTATTCCTTGCGGGCCTTCCAGGCCGCAACGTCATCGGCCGTGCCGATCGAGACCGGCGCCGCGCCTGCAACGATACGCTTGACGAGCCCGGCCAGCACCTTGCCGCTGCCGGTCTCGACGAAATCGGTGACGCCAGCGGCCGCCATCGCCTGCACGCATTCGCGCCAGCGCACCGTACCGGTGACCTGCGCGACCAGCGAAGCGCGGATCGCATCGGGATCGCTCAGCGGCGCGGCACCGACATTGGCGACGACCGGCACCACCGGAGCCTGCATCGTCACCTTGGCCAGCGCATCGCGCATCGCATCGGCCGCCGGCTGCATCAGGGCGCAATGGAAGGGTGCGGAAACCGGCAGCAGCATGGCGCGCTTCACGCCGCGCTCGCCGGCGAGCACGATGGCGCGCTCGATCGCAGCCTTCGCGCCGGAGAGCACGACCTGACCGCCGCCATTGTCGTTGGCGGCTTCGCAGACTTCACCCTGCGCTGCGGCCGCGGCGATCTCGCGGGCGAGATCGAGCTCGGCACCGAGCAGCGCCGCCATCGCGCCCTGCCCCGCCGGCACGGCCTTCTGCATGGCGTCGCCACGAATGCGCAGCAGGCGGGCGGCATCGCCGATCGAGAAGGTCCCGGCCGCGGCCAGCGCCGAATACTCGCCGAGCGAATGACCGGCGACGAAGGCTGAATCGCGCTTCAGGTCGAGCCCGGCTTCGCTTTCCAGGACCCGCACCACCGCGAGGCTCACCGCCATCAGCGCCGGCTGGGCATTGGCCGTCAGGATCAGCTCCTCGGAAGGCCCCTCCCACATCACGGCCGAGAGCTTCTGCGACAGCGCCGCATCGACCTCGTCGAAGACCGCCTTCGCGACGGCGAAGTTCTCGGACAGGCTCTTGCCCATGCCGACGGCCTGCGAACCCTGGCCCGGAAAGATGAAGGCTGTGGTCATGTGCGGAACGCCTCGTTCTTCACTACTTATGTATTATGACGGGGCTGTCACATCGGTTTAGCGGCCAAGTCAAGCACAACGCCCATCTTTTCCGCCCGACAGACGCTCGTCCACACGAGATTCCGGTTGCCACGACGCACCGGACACTGTAACCACCGCCTCCTGCTTGTTCGGCCGGAGGCTGAACGGATGGCGCTTGCCCGCAAGGAAGAGCGCAGGTTCTTCGGAACCGTCATCCCGTGTCTCCGCCTTCGATGAAATCCTGTCGGGCCTTATCCAGGGCTCGGAGGGCTCCGCGCCGGGCGAAGCAGGGTGAAACAAGGAAGGCCACATATGGCATTGTACGAGCATGTGCTGCTCGCGCGGCAGGATGTCAGCGCGCAGCAGGTCGAAGCTCTTGTCGAGCAGTTCAAGGGCGTGATCGAAGCGAATGGCGGCGCCATCCGCAAGGTCGAGTACTGGGGCGTCAAGTCCCTCGGCTACCGCATCAAGAAGAACCGCAAGGCGCATTACACGCTGCTGAACATCGAGGCTCCCTCCGCCGCCGTGCTGGAGATGGAGCGCCAGATGCGCATCAACGAGGACATCCTGCGCTTCATGACCATCAAGGTCGAGGAGCTCGAGGAAGGTCAGTCGGCCATGCTGCAGAAGCGTGACCGCGATGACCGTCCGGAGCGTGGCGGCGACCGTTTCGACCGCGGCCCGCGCCGTGATCGTCCGCGCCGTGACGACGAAGCCACCGAAACCGCCGAAGCGGAGGCCTGAGAATGTCGACTGCATCCGCTGGCGCCCGCCGCCCCTTCTTCCGCCGCCGCAAGTCCTGCCCCTTCTCGGGCGAAGGCGCCCCGAAGATCGACTACAAGGACGTGCGTCTGCTCTCGCGCTACATCTCCGAGCGCGGCAAGATCGTTCCGTCCCGCATCACGGCGGTCTCCGCCAAGAAGCAGCGCGAGCTCGCCCAGGCGATCAAGCGCGCCCGCTTCCTCGGCCTGCTGCCCTACGTCATCCGCTGAGCCGTTCGTTCGGTTCCGGCACACGATAAATTCCGGAGGCGTACCCTTTCGCCTCCGGTTCTCGCTTTCAAGATCAACCAGTCGCCCGTCGGTGAAACTCCCTCGGGTTCGTTGAGGCCAGAAGCCTCTCACCCTGCCGAGCCCACAAGGCTTGCGAGCAGCGGGACAGCAGGACGGACTTTATGATTCCGATTGTCGGCATCGGCGCGGGCCTCGTTTCGGCCCTGCTCTTCTCAGTGGTGATCACCGGATCGCCGCTGGCTGCTCTGCTGTATTCGGCCGCTCCTCTCCCGATCTTCATCGCATCGCTGGGCTGGAACCACCGCTCCGGGCTGTTCGCCACGGTGGCCGGTGCGCTCGCCGTCGCGGTTGCGCTGGCTCCCACCGGCGGCATCGCCTTTGCCCTGATCATCGGCCTGCCGGCCTGGTGGATCGCCTATCTCGCCCTGCTCGCCCGCGGCGACACCGAGGGCCGGGTCGAGTGGTATCCGCTCGGCAATCTCTTGCTCTGGATCGCTGCCACCGCGGCGCTCGCGACCGTCGGCAGCGCGCTGGTGATGACCACCGATTACGAGACCTATCGCTCGGTGATCGCGCGCATGATCGAGAACCTGCTGGGCGAGATGGTGCGCGGCAAGCTGATCGCATTGCCCGCCGATATCCAGGTGAAGGAGCTGGCTGACAGCCTGGCTCCGGCCGTGCCGCTCGGCATCGGCGCCTCCTTCGTCACCACCATCACGGCCAATCTCTGGCTCGCGGCCCGCACGGTGAAGATGTCCGACCGTTTGCCGCGCCCCTGGCCCTTCATTCCCTCGACCACGCTGCCGCGGCAGGCCCTGCTGCTGCTGATCGCCGGTGCCTTCGTCGCGACCACGGGCGGCTTCATCGGCGTCGCCGCGATGGCCTTCGTCGGCGCGCTGCTCGCCGCCTTCATGTTCAGCGGGCTCGCCACGCTGCACGACATCTCGCGCGGCCGTGCCTGGCGGATGCCGATGCTGATCTCGGTCTATGTCGCGCTTGTCGTGATGCAGGCCCTGCTGACGCCGCTGCTCGCAATCGCCGGCGTCATCGACACGCTTCTCGGCCTGCGCAGGCAGGCCGCGCTGCCGCCTCCGCCTACCCGTTCCTGAAACCCTGACCACAGACAGATCAAGGAGAAGACAAAATGGAAGTGATCCTGCTCGAACGCGTCGCCAAGCTCGGCCAGATGGGCGACGTCGTGAAGGTCCGTGACGGCTTCGGCCGCAACTACCTGCTCGCCCGCGGCAAGGCGCTGCGCGCCACCGAAGACAACAAGAAGCGGTTCGAGAGCCAGAAGCTCGAGCTCGAGACCCGCAACCTCGAGCTGAAGTCGGAAGCCGATGCGGTCGCCGAGCGCCTCAACGGCCAGAGCGTCACCATCCTGCGCCAGTCCGGCGAGTCCGGCGTGCTCTACGGCTCGGTCTCGACCCGTGACATCGCCGAGGCCCTGACCAAGGACGGCTTCAACGTCTCGCGCGGCCAGGTGACCCTGAACACCCCGATCAAGACGCTCGGCCTGCACACCGTCCCGGTCGTGCTGCACCCGGAAGTCGCGGTCACCGTCACCGTCAACGTCGCCCGCTCGGCTGAAGAGGCCGACCGTCAGGCCGCCGGCGAGAACGTCACGGCCCAGGAGAGGTTCGATCTCGACGATCTCGGACTCGAGGTCGGTGCGGCGCTGGCCGAGGCCGGTGGCGACGACGATCGCTGAGCCTTATCGCTCCCGAAACGAGTCAAGGGCGCCGTGGCAACACGGCGCCTTTTTCGTCTGTCCTGTGAACTGCGGGAATAGACCCTCAACATGCTGGCAGAAGCTGGCGGAGTGCTAAACTAGGTTCACTCCGACTCAGTTGCCGCCATGCGTTCCGCTATCTGCGGTCGAATGCCGGCTTGAACACGTAAGTAAGAGCTTACTTACCAAGGCAGCCATGGCCCCCGTCACCGCCCTCGTCGCCCGCCTCGACAATCGCGAGGCCGAATTCCGCGTCCAGCCTCACAATATCGAGGCGGAGCAGGCGCTGCTGGGCGCGATCCTGGTCAATAACGACGCGTTCTACCGCGTTTCCGACTTCCTGCTGCCGGACCATTTCTTCGAGCCGATCCACCAGCGCATCTACGAGCTGGCATCGAGCCTCATCCGGGCCGGCAAGGTCGCGACGCCGATCACGCTCAAGACCTTCGTCAACGACCTCGATCTCGGCGAGATCACGCCGAGCCAGTATCTCGCCCGCCTCGCCGCCGAGGCGACGACCGTCATCAACGCCGCCGATTACGGCCGAACGGTCTACGACCTCGCGATACGCCGCCAGCTCATCGGCGTCGGCGAGGACCTCGTCAACGTCGCCTATGACGCGCCGGTCGAGATGGCGCCGCGCGAGCAGATCGAGGATGCCGAACGCCGGCTCTACGAGCTCGCCGAGAAGGGCCGCTACGAGGGCGGCTTCCAGAAATTCGACGGTGCGCTGCGCCTCGCCATCGACATGGCGGCGAGCGCCTACCAGCGCGCCGGTGGCCTGTCGGGCATCTCGACCGGCCTGCGCGACGTCGACCAGCGCATGGGCGGCCTGCAGCGCTCGGACCTGCTCGTGCTCGCCGGGCGCCCCGCCATGGGCAAGACCTCGCTCGCGACCAACATCGCCTTCAACATCGCCAAGGCTTGGCGCGGCGAGCGGCAGGAGGACGGCTCGATCAAGTCCGTCGATGGCGGCATCGTCGGCTTCTTCTCGCTCGAAATGTCGGCCGATCAGCTTGCGACCCGTATCGTCGCCGAGCAGTCGAGCATTTCCTCCTACAAGATCCGGCAGGGCCGCATCACCGAGGGCGATTTCGCCCGCCTGACCGACGTCGCCGCCCAGATCGAGAAGCTGCCGCTCTATATCGACCAGACCGGCGGCATCTCGATCGCGCAGTTGATGGCGCGTGCCCGGCGCCTGAAGCGCCAGAAGGGGCTCGACGTCCTGTTCATCGACTACCTGCAGCTCCTGTCCGGCTCGTCCAAGAACAGCCAGAACCGCGTGCAGGAGCTGACCGAGATCACCACCAGCCTGAAGGCGCTGGCCAAGGAGCTCAACGTCCCGATCATCGCGCTCTCGCAGCTCTCGCGCCAGGTCGAAAATCGCGACGACAAGCGCCCGCAGCTCTCGGACCTGCGTGAATCCGGCTCGATCGAGCAGGACGCCGACGTGGTGATGTTCGTCTACCGCGAGGAATACTACCTCAAGGGCAAGGAGCCGCGCCCCGGCACCGAAGAGCATAACAAGTGGCAGATCGAGATGGAGGCGATGCACGGCGTCGCCGAACTGATCATCGGCAAGCAGCGTCACGGCCCGACCGGCGCCGTGGCCTTGCAGTTCGACGCGGATGTGACACGCTTCTCCGATCGCGCCGATGAGATGCGCCTGCCGGACCGTGAATGATGCCTGCCGACCTGCCTGATTCCGCCGCCTTCGGCGCGACCCTCACCATCGACCTCGACGCACTGATCTCGAACTGGCGCCTGCTGGGGAAGCGGGCCGGCACCGAAGCCGGCGCCGTGGTCAAGGCCGACGCCTATGGCATCGGCATCGAGCCCGCCGTGACGGCGCTGGCGAAAGCCGGCTGCAAGAGCTTCTTCGTCGCCCATATCTCGGAGGCCATCCGCGCCCGCAAGGTCGCACCGGACGCCACGATCTACGTGCTGAACGGGCTTTTGCCCGGCGCCGCCGAGACCTTCGCCGCGCATGGCCTGTCGCCGGTTCTGGGCTCGCATGAGGAATTGCTGGAATGGGCCTCGTTCCGGCAGACCGGTGCGCAGGTCCGGCCGGCGGCGCTGCATGTCGACACCGCGATGAACCGGCTCGGCCTCTGGCCCGGCGAGGGTCTCAATCTCGCCCGCGAGCGCTCGGGCGTGATCGCGGCGGCCGGAATCGGGCTGGTCATGAGCCATTTCGCCTCGTCCGAAGTCGAGACCGACCCGGCCAATGCCCGCCAGATCGCCGCCTTCGCCGAGATCGCCGCGGCCCTGCCGGAGGTGCCGGCTTCACTCAAGAACTCGTCGGGCCATTTCCTGAAGGACTGCCCGTCCTACCAGCTCACCCGGCCGGGCTATGCGCTCTATGGCGGCAATCCGACGCCCGGGCAGCCGAATCCGATGAAGCCGGTCGTCGGGCTCGAAGCGACGATCATCCAGACCCGCGAGGTCGAGGCCGGCACGCAGGTCGGCTATAACGGTCGCTGGACGGCCAAGGGCAAGCGCAAGCTCGCCACGATCTGCCTCGGCTATGCCGATGGCTATCCGCGCAACGGCAGCTGGACCGATACCTCGACCGGCGGCTCAGTGCTGATCGATGGCGTCTCCTGCCCCTTCGTGGGCTCGGTTTCGATGGACCTGATCATCATCGACGTCACCGATGCTCCCGCGGATGCCGCCAAGCGCGGCGCGAGCGTGACCCTGATCGGAGGCCCGCTCGATCTCGAAACGGTCGGCGGCGGCGCCAAGACGATCGGCTACGAAATCCTCACCAGCCTCGGCCGCCGCTACCAGCGGCGCTATATCGGCGGCTGATGGCCAAGCGCGGTCCCACCTATCACTGCCAGGCCTGCGGCGCGGTCTATCATCGCTGGCAGGGCAAGTGCGACGCCTGCGGGACATGGTCCTCGCTGGTCGAGGAAGCACAAGCCGCGCCCGTTCCCGGCGGCGGGCGGCTTTCCTCCGGCGGGCGAGCGCGCGGGCGCGTCTTCGCGCTGGAAACGCTGAAGGGCGAGACGCAGGACGCGCCACGCATCGTCTCCGGCATCGGCGAACTGGACCGCGTTACCGGCGGCGGCTTCGTGCCGGGTTCGGTTCTGCTGATCGGCGGCGATCCCGGCATCGGCAAGTCGACGCTCTTGATGCAGGCCTGCGCGGCGCTCGCCAAGGCCGGCCGGCGCGTCGTCTATGTCTCGGGCGAGGAATCGACCGGGCAGGTGCGCCTCCGGGCCGAGCGGATGGGGCTGGCCGAGGCGCCGGTCGATCTCGCGGCCGAGACCAATGTCGAGGACATCATCGCGACGCTGGGTCAGGGCGAGCGCCCTGCCCTGGTGGTGATCGATTCGATCCAGACGATGTGGTCCGGCGAGGTCGAGAGCGCGCCGGGCACGGTGACGCAGGTCCGTGGCTCGGCCCAGGCGCTGATCCGTTATGCCAAGACCAGCGGCGCCTGCCTGATCCTGGTCGGCCATGTCACCAAGGACGGGCAGATCGCCGGCCCGCGCGTGGTCGAGCACATGGTCGATGCCGTGCTCTCCTTCGAAGGCGAAGGCGCGCACTCATTCCGCATCCTGCGCGGCCAGAAGAACCGCTTCGGCGCGACCGACGAGATCGGCGTCTTCGAGATGACCGGGAAGGGCCTGTCGGAGGTGACGAACCCCTCGGCGCTGTTCCTCGCGGGGCGTGACCAGCCTGCACCGGGCGCGGCCGTCTTCGCCGGCATGGAGGGTACCCGGCCGGTGCTGGTCGAGATTCAGGCGCTGGTGGCGCCGACCGCGCTCGGCACGCCGCGGCGCGCGGTCGTCGGCTGGGAGAACAGCCGGCTCGCCATGGTGCTGGCCGTGCTCGAAACGCATGGGGGCTTGAGGCTCGGCCAGCACGACGTCTATCTCAATGTCGCCGGGGGGTTGCGGGTCAACGAGCCGGCGGCCGATGTCGCGGTCGCGGCGGCGCTGGTCTCCTCGCTGAGCGGAGCGACCCTACCGCAGGAAGCGGTCTATTTCGGCGAGATCGCGCTCTCGGGTGCGATTCGCCCGGTCGCGGTCGCGGCCGCGCGTCTCCGGGAGGCCGCCAAGCTCGGCTTCGAGGCGGCGCTGATGCCGAGCGGCGGCACCGATCATGGCGACGGCAACGGGCTCTCGCTCAGGCGTTTCGGCCATGTCACGGAACTCGTTGCCGATATCGCGGCGCGTGCACCTCGCAGAGATGTGAAATGACTCCGCCCAAAGGGTGACGCAGAGGGCGGGAACGCGTATAGCAAAGCCGAAACGGCCGCCCTGCTCCGGCTGGCCGGCACCTGACCACAGCAAAGCGGCCCTCCCAATGCCTGTCACCATTCTTGATCTCGTCGTCATCGGCGTGGTTCTGATCTCGGCTTTGCTCGCAGCCGTGCGCGGCTTCACGCGCGAGGTGCTTGCGATCGCCTCCTGGGTCGCCGCGGCAGTCGTCGCCTGGCTTTTCCACCCGCAGCTCGTGCCCTTCATCCAGCAATACATCCCGGCAAGCTCGGCGCAGGGCACGATCGCGCTGGTCGCCTCGATCGCGGCTTTGTTCCTGGGCACGCTGATCGTCGTCTCGCTGATCACGGCGCGGGTCTCGGACTTCGTACTGGATTCGCGCATCGGCGCGCTCGACCGCACGCTCGGCTTCGTCTTCGGTGCGGCGCGCGGCCTGCTGCTGGCGGTGATCGGCTATCTGTTCTTCGCAGCCCTGGTCGGCGCCGAGAAGATGCCGGTCTGGGCCAAGGATGCCAAGGCCAAGCCGATGCTCGAAGAGACCGGCCGTTCGCTGATCTCCATGCTGCCGCAGGACGTCAACGCCGACTTCATCAAGAACCTGCTGAAGAAGCAGACCACCGAGACCGCGCCCGAGGCTCCGGCGGAAGAGCCGCGCAGCCCCGCGACGCCGGCACCGGTGGCGCCAGCCCCGGTTGCGCCGGCGCCTGCCCGTCCCTAATTGAGGCTCAGCTAAACCGTCCCAGCGCGTGGAGCTCGACATGATCTCGCACACCGAGCGTGATACCGCCTTCGACCCCAATGCCGACCGGCTCCGGGAAGAATGCGGCGTCTTCGGCATCTACGGCCATGCCGACGCGGCAGCGCTGACGGCGCTCGGCCTGCACGCGCTTCAGCATCGCGGACAGGAGGCGGCGGGTATCGTCTCCTTCGACGGCAAGCGCTTCCACTCGGAGCGCCGCCTCGGCCTCGTCGGCGACGCCTTCTCGGAAGCGAGCGTCATCGACAAGCTCAAGGGCAAGCAGGCCATCGGCCATGTCCGCTACTCGACCACCGGCGAGACGATCCTGCGCAACGTCCAGCCGCTCTTCGCCGAACTGCATGGCGGCGGCTTCGCCGTCGCGCATAACGGCAACCTGACCAACGGGCTGACGCTGCGCCGCAACCTTGTCCGCGACGGCGCGATCTACCAGTCGACCTCCGATACCGAGGTGCTGCTGCATCTCGTCGCGCGCAGCCGCAAGCAGCAATTCGTCGACCGCTTCATCGAGGCGATCCGCCAGATCGAGGGCGCCTATGCCTTCGTCGGCATGACCAACAAGAAACTGATCGGCGCGCGCGATCCGCTCGGCATCCGCCCGCTCGTGCTCGGCGATCTCGATGGCTGCCCGATCCTGACCTCGGAGACCTGCGCGCTCGACATCATCGGCGCCAAGTTCGTCCGCGAGATCGAGAACGGCGAGGTCGTGATCATCTCGGAGAGCGGGATCGAGAGCCACAAGCCCTTCCCGCCGGTGGCCGAGCGGCCGTGCATCTTCGAATACATCTACTTCGCCCGCCCCGATTCGATCGTGAAGGGCCGCAGCATCTATGAGCGCCGCAAGGCGATGGGCGCGGTTTTGGCACAGGAAGCGCCGACCGAGGCCGATGTCGTCGTGCCGGTGCCGGATTCCGGCGTGCCGGCGGCGCTGGGCTATGCCCAGGCCAGCGGCATCCCCTTCGAGCTCGGCATCATCCGCAACCACTATGTCGGCCGCACCTTCATCGAGCCGACGCAGAAGGTCCGCGAGCTCGGCGTCAAGCTGAAGCATTCGGCCAACCGCTCGGTGGTCGAGGGCAAGCGCATCATCCTGGTCGACGACTCGATCGTGCGCGGCACGACCTCGTTCAAGATCGTGAAGATGATGCGCGAGGCCGGCGCCAAGGAGGTGCATTTCCGCATCTCCTCGCCGCCGATCACCCATCCCGACTATTACGGCATCGATACGCCCGACCGGGAGAAGCTGCTCGCCGCGACCCATTCGCTGGAGGAGATGCGCCAGTTCGTCGGCGCCGATTCGCTGGCCTTCATCTCGGTGGACGGGCTCTACCGGGCGATGGGCCATGAGCGGCGCGATCCCGTCCGGCCGCAATTCACCGACCATTGCTTCACCGGCGACTATCCGACCTCGCTGACCGACCTGATCGGCGAGAGCGCCAAGCAGCGGATCTCGCTGCTGGCCGAAGCCGGCTGAGCTTTTCCACAAGGGCTGTCATCCCGGGCGAAGCGAAGCGCAGACCCGGGATCCATGCCTGAACGTTCATCGGAAGCGCTCCGGAATGGATCCCGGATCGGCGCCGCTATCGCGGCTTGTCCGGGATGACGGCGCGAGGGAAACGGGGCGACTTTCATCATGACCCAACCGCTCAAGGGGCGCGTCGCGCTCGTCACCGGCGCTTCGCGCGGCATCGGCCGCGCCGCGGCGCTGGCCTTCGCCGAGGCAGGCGCCCATGTCATAGCGCTCGCCCGCACGGCCGGCGCGCTCGAGGAGCTCGATGACGAGATCGTAGCGATCGGCGGCAGCGCCACGCTGGTGCCGCTCGACCTCGCTGACGCCGGCGGGCTGGAGAAGCTCGGCCACGCCGTGACGGAGCGCTGGGGCAAGCTCGACATCCTGCTCGCCAATGCCGGCGTGCTCGGCTCGCTGAGCCCGCTCGACCATGTCACCGAGAAGGATTGGGCCAAGGTCCTCGACATCAACGTCACCGCCAACTGGCGCCTGCTCAAGGCGCTCGACCCGGCGCTGCGCGCATCCGATGCCGGCCGCGTCCTGCTGATGACCTCGGGCGCCGCGCATAAATGCACGGCCTATTGGGGTCCCTACTCGGTCTCCAAGGCCGCCGTGGAGGCTCTGGGACGCACCTATGCGGCCGAGACGGCGACGACCCCGGTCAAGCTCATGCTGGTCAATCCGGGGCCCCTGCGCACCAAGATGCGGGCCGAGGCGATGCCGGGCGAAGACCCGCAGACGCTGAAGACGCCGGAGGAGCTGGCGCCGCATCTGGTCCGGCTGGCTTCGCCCGACTGGGCCGAGAGCGGCAAGATCTTCGACTTCCCGCAGGGCAAGGTGCTGACGCCGCAGTTGCCGGCCTGAGACGCGGCCATACCAAGACGAAGGAGACAGCGTGGTTTTGCCTTCCGTCCGTTGGTCGACAGCCCTCTGCCTCGCCGCCGTCCTGATCGGGGGACCGGCTCTTGCCGATTCCGTCGCGGACCTGCGCCAGATCTGCCGTTCGGGGCATGACGAGCCCTCATCCGATCCGGCTCAGATCATTGCGCGCCATGACAAGGCTCTCGCCGCCTGCAACGCGCTGGTGGAGCACCACGGGCTTACGGGTGAGGCGCTTGTCGCCACCCTTCTGGATCGCGCCGATCTCCTGGCACCGGGAACGGGCGCGGCCTATACGCGGGCACTTGCCGACTATGCCCGTGTCATCGCTCTTGCGCCGAAGATGTCCGTGGCGTTCTGGAAGCGCGGGAAAGCCCGGCTGCTCTATATGCGGGATCTGCCGAGGGCCTTGAGCGATCTGAATACCGCCATCGGGCTCGATCCATCGCAGGCTGAGTTCTTCATCACGCGTGCGTCGATCCAGGCCTCGCTCGGCGAGCCCGCCAAGGCTCTCGCCGATCTCGACCGTGCAATCGCTCTGGCGCCGCGTCTCGAAAAAGCCTGGTCGGTCCGCGGCCTGACCCATTTCAACAACGGCGACACCAACCGCGCCATCGCCGATTTCAGCGAGGCGATCCGTCTCGCGCCGGATGCCGACGATAATTATCGCTTCCGCGCAGCCGCCAGACGCGCAGCCGGCCAGGAGGCCGAGGCGGTTGCTGACGAGGCGAAGGCCAAGGCCCTTTCGGCGCGCGATGCAGGCGCGCCTGCGCCGGTCACTCGGCCCTGAGCCAGCGCAGCAGGCCGGCCTGATCGCCGCTCTCGACCGCAGCCGCGACGCGCCGGCCGACCGCCGCGCCGAACTTGTAGCCATGGCCGGAGCAGGCCGAGACGGCCGTCACGCGGCCGATCTGCCGCGACAGGAACTTGCGATCCGCTGTGAAGGTATAGGCGCAGGTGACGACGCGTTCGACACGATACTCGGCGATGCGCGCGAAGGGCGGCGCGAAATAATCACGGATCTGCTCGCCCTCGCCGGCTCGCGGCTCGCGCTCCTCGTCGGGCTGGCGCGGGCGCTTGTGCACGCCGGCGCCGACCTTGAGGCCGGTGCCGTCGACCGGCGGCAGGACATAGCCATCGACCGTGCCGCCGACATCGACGATCACCGGGGCAGCCTGCCAGGCAGCCTTCAGGTCATCAGGCGGGTCGAGATAGGCGACGGCGGTGCGGTAGGTCGTCAGGGCATCGGCAAGCTCCGGCAGGAGCTTCAGCACCCAGGCGCCGGAGCTGACGACGATGCGGTCGAAGCTCGCCACCTCGCCGTCGGCAAGGTCGATACGGCCGCTCTCGGGATCGATCGCGGTGACCGTCGCGCCCTCGCGCAAGGTGACGCCACGCTCGCGCAGCAGGCGGACCATGTCTGCGGCGATACGGGCCGGGAACAGCGCGCCGCCCTCGGGGCTGAGATAGGCGTAGCGGATCGTCGCCGGATCGATGAAGGGATAGCGCCGGGCGGCCTCGGCTGCTTCGTAGAGCTCGTAGGGCGAGGCCATGCGGTCGAGGCCCTCGCGATACTCCTCGCCCTCGTCGCCCTCGGTCTGGGAGATGCCGAGCACGCCGCAGGGCGCGTAGTGTTGCCTGCCGAGATCGGCCCAGAGTTCACTCCAGGCCTCGAAGGCCTCGGTGATGGTGCGGGCATAGCCGTCGGCGCCGCCATAGGCGCGGCGGATGATGCGGTGCTGGTCGCCCGAGGCCGCATAGGGGTTGGGGATCTGCGGCGCCTGCTCGAACAGCGTCACCTCATGCCCGCGCCTGCTGAGCGACCAGGCGGTGGAAAGCCCGGCGATGCCGGCCCCGACGACAGCAACCCTCATCAGCTCTTGCGCCCCTTGTCATAGGGATTGTCGCCGCCGCGGCGATGCAGCCGAATCGGCGTGCCCGGCAATTCGAAGGCTTCCCGGAGATTGTTGACGAGATAGCGGGTGTAGGACACCGGCAGATGATCGAGCTGGTTGCCGAACAGCGCGAAGGTCGGCGGGCGGGCCTTGGCCTGCGTCATGTAGCGGATCTTGATGCGTCGGCCGGCCACGGCCGGGGGCGGATGCGCCGAGAGCACGCCTTCGAGCCAGCGATTGATCCGCGCGGTCGAAACGCGGCGGTTCCAGACGCCGTAGGCGGAGAACACGCCCTGCATCAGCTTGTCGATGCCCTCGCCAGCGAGGCCGGAGAGCGGAATGATCGGCACGCCGCGCACCTGCGCGAGGAGATGGTTGGCCTTCTCCTTGAGCTCGGCCAGCAGGCCCTGCTTGTCGGCGACGAGGTCCCATTTGTTGAGGCCGATGACGACGGAGCGACCCTCGCGCTCGGTCAGGTCGACCAGCGTCAGGTCCTGCTTCTCGAAGGGGATGGTGGCGTCGAGCAGCACGACGACGACCTCGGCGAAACGGATCGCGCGCAGCGAATCCGCGACCGAAAGCTTCTCCAGCTTCTCCTCGATGCGGGCGCGCTTGCGCATGCCGGCGGTGTCGAAGAGCTTGACCTTGCGGCCGCGCCATTCCCAGTCGACCGAGATGGTGTCGCGGGTGATGCCGGCCTCGGGGCCGGTCAGCATCCGGTCCTCTCCGATCATGCGGTTGACCAGCGTCGACTTGCCGGCATTCGGGCGGCCGATGATGGTGACGCGCAAGGGGCGATCGGGATCGATATCCTCCTCGTCATCCGAATCGGCGGCGGGAACGTCGGCCCAGGCCGTCTCGTCCTCGTCGTCCTCGGGCTCATCGGGGATGTAAGGCGCGAGCGCCTCGAGCAGGTCCGAGGTGCCTTCGCCATGCTCGGCCGAGAACGGCACGGGATCGCCGAGGCCGAGCCCGTAGGACTCGATGATGCCGTCGGTGCCCTTCTTCCCCTCGGCCTTGTTGGCGAGCAGGATCACGGGCTTGCCGGAGCGGCGCACCAGATCGGCGAAGGGCTGGTCCATCGGCGTGATGCCGAGGCGGGCGTCGATCATGAAGAGCACGACGTCGGCCTGCGCGATCGCGGTCTCGGTCTGGGCGCGCATGCGGCCCGCGAGCGATTCCTTGTCGGCCTCTTCGAGACCGGCGGTGTCGATCACCTTGAAGCGGAGATGGCCGAGGGTGGCGTCACCCTCGCGGCGGTCGCGCGTCACGCCCGGCCGGTCGTCGACCAGGGCGAGCTTCTTGCCGACCAGCCGGTTGAACAGTGTCGACTTGCCGACATTGGGGCGCCCGATCAGGGCGACGATGGCTGTCATCAGATTTCACACATTTTCGCCGTCGTCCCGGCCTGCCGAAGCGAGGAGCCGGGGCGGCGGCGGCGTTGGAGCGAGGCTCCGGTTCAGTTCTTCACCGTGACGGGGCCGCCACGGACCAGAGCGAGATAGAGCTCGACGCGCTGGCGCAGGCCGCGCGGCGCCTGCGGATCGGTGATCGCGGCATCGAACCAGCGCCCGGCATCCTCGAAGAGGTTGGCCTTGAGCGCGGCGATGCCGAGGAACTCGCGAGCCGTGTGGCGCCAGACGCCCTCCGGGGTCGCCAGCGGCTCCAGCGCCGCCTTGATCTCGGGATAGGGCGCGAGGTCGACGCGCAGGATGCCGGCGCGCAGCTTCGCGAGGTCGCGATAGGTCTGGTCGAGCGAAGCGTCGCCGGCGAGCGCATCGAAGGCTGCGGCGCCGGCGGCCGGGTCGCGTTTGGCCGTCTCGGCCGCGAGGCGGAAGCGGGCGATCAGGCGGTAGCCGGCCGGCGCCGTGGTCGAGAGCTCCTTCAGGATCGTCTCGGCCTGGGTGGCGTCGCCGTCACGCGAGGATTTCAGCGCCGCTTCGAGGCGCGCGCCGACGGCCTGCGAGGCCTGATTCTCGCGATATAGCCAGAACTGCCAGCCGGCGACGGCCAGCACCGCCAGCACGGCGAGGCTGGTGACGACCCAGCCATATTTCTTCCAGAGCTCCGCCGCCTTGTCGCGGCGGACTTCCTCTTCGATCTCGCGAAAAATATCGGCCATTTGACTATCAAAATCCCTGTTGGGAGCCCGGTAGCATTTTCAGCCAGGGAATGCGAGCCGGTTCAGTGCATGGAGCGTCGACCATGATGGACGAGCGGGCTCCGAACATGGCAAAATCGGCTCGGCCCCTGCTGCGCCCGCCCCGGACGGCCTTTTCAGCTTTCGGCCGTGGAGAGTTCCATGAAGCAGACGACAACCAGACGGGCCGGCCTCGCCGCCGTCGCCTTCGCCGCCTTTGGTGCGCTCGCGGCCCCTGCTGCCGCGCAGACCCAACCGATCAAGGTCAAGGTCTTCATCGCCGCGATGTTCGAGATCGGCGAGAATACCGGCGACCGGGCCGGCGAATTCCAGCACTGGTACGAGCGCTACTGGAAGGCGAGCCAGCCGCATGAGGTCAAGGGCGCGCTGAAGCCGGTCTACTGCAACGGCGACGGCGTCTGCGGCAGCGTGCTGGGCATGGGCAAGGTCAATTCGTCCTCGTCGATGCAGGCGATCCTGCTCGACCCGGCCTATGATTTCTCGCAGGCCTATTTCGTGCTGAGCGGCGTCGCCGGCACGCCGCCTTCGCGCGGCACGATCGGCGATATCTCCTGGGGGAGCTGGCTGGTCGATTACGATCTCGGTCATCGCTGGGCGCCGGAGGAAGGCAAGCCGGGCGAGCCCGTCTTCATGCCGCGCAAGGGCTATGAGAGCTACCGCGTCTTCCAGCTCAACCCAGTTCTGGTGAACTGGGCGGTGAAGCTCGGCTCCGGCGTGAACCTTCAGGATTCCGACTCCGCGAAGCAGTATCGCATGCGCTACCCAGACAAGAAGGCGCAGGCCGCGCCCTCCGTACAGGTCGGCACGCATATGACCGGCGACACCTTCTTCCACGGGCCGGGCCTGTCGAAGGAGGCGCAATATATGGCCAAGCTCTACGGCGCGGACGACTACGTCATCACCGAGATGGAGGCGGCCGCGATCACGCTGGTGATCAAGCGGCAGTTCGGCACCGACCGGATCATGAGCCTGCGCGGCGCGGTCAATTTCGACCAGGGCAACCCGAACGAGACGACGCTGCAGCATCTCGACCCGGCGCCCGGCCAGACTGCAGGCGGCTTCGCCGAGACCGTCGCCAATGTCGAGGCGGTGGGCTCGAAGGTGGTCGATCACATCGTCGCGGACTGGCCGGTCTGGCAGAAGGGCGTGCCGCCGCTGCCGGCGAAGTAAGGCCTGCGGGCGCGGTCAGCCTGCCCGGAAGAGCAGGCTGCCATCGCCGTAGGAGTAGAAGCGGTAATTTGCCGCGATCGCATGGGCATAGGCCCGTTTCATCATGTCGAGTCCGCAGAAGGCGGAGACGAGCATGAAGAGCGTCGAGCGCGGCAGGTGGAAATTCGTCATCAGCATGTCGACCGCACGGAAGCGGTAGCCCGGCGTGATGAAGATCGCGGTGTCGCCGGAGAAAGGCTGGATCGTGCCGTCCTCGGCGGCCGCGCTCTCGATCAGGCGCAGCGAGGTCGTGCCGACGCAGACGATCCGCCCGCCCTTCGCCTTGACGGCGTTCAGCGCGGCAGCCGTCTCGGCTGAGACCGTGCCCCACTCGGCATGCATGCGGTGGTGGTCGGTGTCCTCCGCCTTGACCGGGAGGAAGGTGCCGGCGCCGACATGGAGCGTGACGAAATGCCGGCTGACGCCGCGCGCCTCCAGCGCCGCCAATAGCTCCGGCGTGAAATGCAGGCCCGCGGTCGGCGCGGCGACGGCGCCGTCCTTCCGAGCGAAATTGGTCTGGTAATCGGCCGTGTCGGCGCTGTCGGTCGGGCGCTTGCCGGCGATATAGGGCGGCAGTGGCAATTCGCCGAGCCGCTCGATCGCCTCGTCGAGATAGGCGCCGGTCAGGCTGAACTGCAATTCGACCTCGCCGCCCTCGCCCTTCGCGATCACCTCCGCGTGCAGGCGGCCGAGCTCGCAGGCATTGCTGGCAGCATCCGAATCGAAAACCACACGCTCGCCGACGGCGAGCTTCTTGGCCGGCCGGGCGAAGGCGAGCCAGCGATCCTCGCTCTCGCGCTTGTGCAGCATGATTTCGACGCGGGCCGAATCCTCGCCGCGATAGCGCCGCCCACGCAAGCGGGACGGGATGACGCGCGTGTCGTTGAGGACGAGCGCGTCACCGGGCTCAAGCAGCGCGACGAGGTCGCGGATGCCGCGATCCTCCAGCGGCTCGGGTGCGTCCGGGCGCACCACGAGCAGCCGCGCCGCATCGCGCGGGCTTGCGGGCCTCAGCGCGATACGGTCCTCGGGCAGGTCGAAATCGAAGAGCCCGACATCCACGATGATCAGGCCGCGTCGGCCATCACCTTCATCGAGACGATCGAATCGGGATCGCGCACCGGCTCGCCACGCTTGATCAGGTCGACATTATCCATGCCTTCGACGACCTCGCCCCAGACGGTGTACTGCTTGTCGAGGAAACGGGCATCGTCGAACACGATGAAGAACTGGCTGTTGGCCGAGTTCGGGTTCTGGGCACGGGCCATCGAGCAGACGCCGCGGACATGCGGCTCGGCGTTGAACTCCTGCTTCAGGTCCGGATAGCTCGAACCGCCGGTGCCGGTGCCGTGCGGGCAGCCGACCTGGGCCATGAAGCCGTCGATGACGCGATGGAAGACGATGCCGTCATAGAAGCCCTCGCGGGCGAGCAGCTTGATGCGCTCGACATGGCCCGGCGCGAGATCGGGACGCAGCTTGATGACCACCTTGCCCTTGGTGGTTTCCATGACGAGGGTGTTCTCGGGATCGAGGGACATCAGGTTTGCCTTTCATTGAGCCGCGTGCGGCCGTGGAAGCGGATGGTGAAGGGTCGCCCCGCGATACTCGCTCCGAGGCCCGCCGACAACCTCATCGGCGTGCAGGAACGGATCGCGGCAACGGCGGAATCGCTGAAGCGCTGCTGGAATGCGGCATCGCCGCGCTTGGTCTCCCAGGTGACGCGCGGCTGCCCGAAGAGGCTGCCGTCACGCCGGAGGCTGAAGCGCAGTGACACCATCGCGCCCGTCAGATCACCCGGCAATGGCGGCGGGTTCCAGCAGCGCCGCACAGCCGGCGCGATCTCGTCGAGCCGGTCGACGGTTTCCGTGCCGTCCGGCGGCGCGTCAGGCGTGACCTGACCGATCAGCCCGATCTCGCCGGTGCCCTGCAGAACGCGCGGCGAACCGAGCCGACGCTGGTCGAGGCCGGGAATGTCGTCGCCCCTGAAGGGACCGCCGACACCCGGATTGTAGCGCTGGCCGCTCTGCGGCGGCAGGATCGGGTTCTGCGAGCCCGAAGGCGGGGGCAGAACCGGATTCTGCGAGCCGGAAGGCGGCGGCAGGCCGAGATCGCGCGTCTCCTGCGCGAGCGCTCCGCCCAGGCCGAGCACCAGGGCGATCCCGATCAGGGCCGTTCGAAGCATCGCCGCACCCTCCCCGGCTCGTCCTCTCCGCTTTGAGCCGGCTTACTTGGCGTCGGCCTGCATGCGCATGCGGACGATCTTGTCGGGGTTGCTCACCTGGCCGTTATTGGCGCTGGAGCCCTTCTTGATCTTGCGCACGGCATCCATGCCGGAAACGACCTCGCCGAAGAGCGTGTACTGGCCGGTCAGCGAGCCGCAGCCCTCGTAGCAGATGAAGAACTGCGAATTGGCTGAATCCGGCGAGGACGAACGGGCCATGCCGAGCGAGCCGACCTTGTAGGGCGTCGGGGTGAACTCGGCGGGCAGGTTCGGCAGGTCGGACTTGCCGGTGCCGGTGCCGGTCGGATCGCCGGTCTGGGCCATGAAGCCGTCGATGACGCGGTGGAAGACGATGCCGTCATAGAAGCCGCGCTTCACCAGTGCCTTGATCTGGGCGACATGTTTCGGCGCGAGATCCGGCCGCAGGCGGATCGTCACGGGGCCATCCTTGGTCTCGAGGATGACGGTGTTTTCCGGATCGGCCTTCGGGCTCTGTGCCTGGGCGAAACCGAGCGAGGCGACGACGGCAAGGGCGGCGAGCGAGCTGCGCAGCATGAAAATCTCCATGGCCGCCGGCGAGCCCGGCGGATGCCGGTCGATAGCCCTATCCTTTGACCGGAACAAGGCATCGCATCGACACGCGCCTGCCCTTGCTGCACTGCACAAGTGCAAGGAAGACTAATCTTGCAAAAATTCCAGGCTGATGCTGCCTAAACTGGTGACAGAGCCGTCACAATCGGCTAATCCTTCCGGCGCTGGGAGCGCTTTGCCAGTCGAAGCGCTGCGGACCAGGTCTTGGGAGGAACAAACGCCCGCCTTGCAAAATGAGTCGCACGCTTTTCGGAGACGTGCGCCGGTGCAGCGGTAAAAGCGGACTACCAAAGGCAAGGCATCGGCCTTGCCTTTTTTCTTGGGCGGTTGCGCGGCGTTTCCCGGCTCATCGAACAGTTACTGAGCCCTCATCCTGAGGAGCGGCCGAAGGCCGCGTCTCGAAGGATGTTCGCCGAGGCTCCCGAACCATCTGGAGCATCCTTCGAGACGCCGCTGCGCGGCTCCTCAGGATGAGGGCTCGGAGCGCAGGTGGACATTCTCTCAGATGTCGTAGCTCACCCAGAGATACCAGACGCCGGCGAAGATCACCGCCGCGATCAGCGAGGTGATGACGGCCTTCTTCAGCAATCCAGGGAATACGGGCGCGCCAGGCTCGGTGCCGGCCACGACCTCGCCTGCCTCGTGCTGGCTGCGGATGCCGAAGGGCAGCACCGCGAAGAGCGTGATCCACCAGATCACGAAATAAAGGGCGAGGCCGCCGACGATATTCATGCTGAGGCCCCCGCGAGCGCGATGCAGGAAAAGGCGACCTTCGCCTCGGTCGGCACGCCGAAGCGCGCAGTATGACGGGCCGGCAGGCCACCGGGGAAATGCTTCACGTATTCGGCGTTGCAGGCGGCATAATCGGCCGGGTCGGTGATCAGCATCGTCATCTGCACGACGCGGTCGAGGGAACTTCCCGCCTCCGCCAGGATCTCGGCGACGCGGCCGAGCGCATTGCGGACTTCCTCGGCGGGTGTCGCGCCGCGATGGACGCCACGCGCCGGGTCATGCGGCGCCGAATGCCCGGAGACGAAGACGAGCCCGCCCGCGACGGTCGCGGCGCTGAAGGGGCGTGGCGAGCCGGCTTCCGGCTGGCCGAGAAAAGCAATGGCGGTCATTGTCGTCAGGCCTGTTCGAGTTCGACCAGCGTACCGAGGAAGTCCTTGGGGTGCAGGAAGAGCACCGGCTTGCCGTGGGCGCCGATGCGCGGCTCGCCGGAGCCGAGCACGCGAGCCCCTTGCGCCTTCAGCCGGTCGCGCGCCGCGAGGATGTCGTCGACCTCGTAGCAGATGTGATGGATGCCGCCATCCGCATTGCGCTCGAGGAACTTTGCGATCGGCGATTCGGCGCCGAGCGGCTCCAGCAATTCGATCTTGGTGTTGGGCAGCTCGACGAAGACGACGGTGACGCCGTGCTCCGGCTCAGGCTGAGGCTGCGAGACGCGCGCGCCCAGCGTGTCGCGGTAGAGCGCCGTGGAGGCTTCGAGGTCCTTCACCGCAATGGCGACGTGGTTCAGGCGTCCGATCATCTTCATCCTCTCCGGCGTGGCCGTGCGGCCTTTCTACACCTCGATCACGAGAGCATGCACCAGCGGCTTCTTGCCCCACTCGTCGTTGACGGCGCTGCGCACGCCGCGCTCCAGCGCGTTGCGCAGGGCCTCGGGGTCGCGGCGGCGGGCTTTCGGGATATTATCGAGCAGATCGCCCACGGTATCGGCGACGTATTCGTCGAAATCGATGCCGCCAAGCGTGCGCGGCGGCAGGCCGAGCACGGCGATCTCCGGCTCTCCGGCGATGCCGCCCTTGTCGTCGATGGCAACCGCGATCGAGACGATGCCGGCGAAGGACAGGCGGCGACGCTCCTGAA
Organism: Allobosea sp. Root670; assembly: GCF_001429415.1. Classification (NCBI taxonomy): domain Bacteria; kingdom Pseudomonadati; phylum Pseudomonadota; class Alphaproteobacteria; order Hyphomicrobiales; family Alloboseaceae; genus Allobosea; species Allobosea sp. Root670. The sequence goes on from NZ_LMJU01000015.1 coordinate 549,386, forward strand.
TGGTTTTCTCGAGAGCATTCACCAGCAGCGAGCCGTCCTGGTAGAGCCGGCCATGCCTGACCTCGTCGACCTTGCGGGCGCCCTCGCCCGAGATCGCGACCACATCGCCGTTGCCGGCGCGCAGCACATGCTTCACGCCGAGGCTTCTGGCGAAGGTTTCATGCTCGGCCAGATGCAGGTCCTCGCCATGGGCGGGGATCGCGATCTGCGGCTTCAGCCAGCCATAGAGCCGGGCCATCTCCTCGCGGCGCGGATGGCCGGAGACATGGACCAGATGCGTCCTGTCGGTGATGATCTCTATCTTGTCGCGGGCCAGCGCGTTCAGGATGTTGCCGACCGACTTCTCGTTGCCGGGAATGGTGCGCGACGAGAAGATCACGCGGTCTCCGGGCGAGAGCGCGATCTCGGGATGGTCGTCCGAGGCGATGCGCGAGAGCGCGGCGCGCGGCTCGCCCTGGCTGCCGGTGACCAGCGCCACGACCTTGTCGCGCGGCAGGTAGCCATAGGCATCGACCGCGCGGAAACCGGGAATGCCGTCGAGATAGCCGCATTCGCGGGCGACATCGATGACGCGGTCCATCGCACGGCCGACGACCACGACCTCGCGGTCGTTGGCCATCGCGGCTTCGGCGACGGCGCGCAGGCGCGCGACATTGGAGGCGAAGGTGGTGACGGCGACGCGTCCCGGCGCCGAGGCGACCAGTTCCTTCATCTTGGCGGCGACATCGGCCTCGCTAGGGCTCGTGCCGTCGCGCATGACATTGGTCGAATCGCAGACCAGCGCCAGAACGCCCTCGTCGCCGAGCTCGCGCAGGCGCTTCTCGTCGGTGGGCAGGCCGACGCGCGGGGTCGGATCGATCTTCCAGTCGCCGGTATGGACGACGAGACCGGCCGGCGTGCGGATCGCCAGCGCGTTCGATTCCGGGATCGAGTGGGCCACCGGCACGAACTCGATGTCGAACGGACCGAGCGTGATCGCCCCGCCTTGCGGCACGACGTTGATCTCGACGCTCGGCGCGCCAGGCTCCGAGAGGCGGCGCGTGGCGAGGAGGCCGGCGGCGAAGCGCGTGCAATAGACCGGCGCGCGCAGGGAGGGCCACAGCGCGGCGAGCGCGCCGATATGGTCCTCATGGGCGTGGGTGATGACGATGCCGAGCAGGTTCGCCCGTTCCTCGATGATGTAGCGCAGGTCGGGCAGGACGATATCGACGCCCGGCGCCTCCGGCCCGGCAAAGGACAGGCCGCAATCGACCAGGATCCACTTTCGCCGGCCCTCGGGTCCGAAGCCGTAGAGAGCGGCGTTCATGCCGATCTCGCCGAGGCCGCCGAGAGGAACGAAGACGAGCTGGTCGCTGGAACGGGTCACTGGCAATCCTGATTTTGGCAATGGCTTGATCTTATGCCGCGTGATGGCAACGAGCCCTAGCACGCCAGCAAGGTAGCCTCCAGATCGAGGGAGGCTGGAGAGATGGCTGGATCAGCCCGGAGGGCCGAAGAAGAGGTCACCGGCATCGATGACGCGGCGGCCGGCTTCGGTTTCGAGTTCGAGGCGCCCGGTCGGGTCGAGGCCGATGAAGATGCCGGTGAGCGGCCCTTCGGGCAGGCGGATGGTGATGGTCTCATCCAGGAAGGCGGCGCGCTCTAGCCAGGCGGCGCGGGTCGGGCCGAAGCCGCCGGCTTGCGACCAGACGGCGAAGCGCCGGGCGAAGGCATCGCTCAGGCCCGTGAGCATGGCCTCGACATTGGCCTGCGGCGCCGTAGCCTTGAGGAAGGTCGCGGGATAGGGCGTATCGGGGGGGCAAGAGGCGATGTTGACGCCGCAGCCGACGATAATGTTGAGCCGCCCTGCCCGGCTCTCGCCCTCCAGCAGCAGGCCGGAGGTCTTGGCGCGGTCGAGCAGCAGGTCGTTCGGCCATTTCAGCTTCAGCCCGGATGCGGCCGGACCAAGCAGCTTCGCGGCGGCATCGTGCAAGGCGAGACCCACCACGAAACCCAGTTGCGGCGCCAGCGCCGGTTCGCACGGATCGGTCAGCAGCAGGCTGGCGTAGAGATTGCCGGGCGGCGAGCCCCATTGCCGGCCATGACGCCCCCTGCCGGAATTCTGGCTGCGGGCGACGATCCAGAGCTTGCCCGGTTCGCCCTGATCGAGCGCCCGACGGGCCTCCTCCATGGTGGAGCCGACCTCGTCGCGGACGATCAGCCGATAGCCCGCGGCGCGGGCGGCCTCACCGAGCACGCAGCCTCAGCTCAAAACAGCGACTTGGCCGCAGCCGCCGCCGAGTCGAAGAGCGGTGCCGGCACCAGCGAGAGCACCAGCACGAAGACCGCCGAGACCAGCAGCACCGCGCGAACGCCGAGATCGGACGTCTCGAAGGCCGGCTTCGGCTCGTCGAAATACATCACCTTGACGAGGCGCAGGTAGTAATAGGCGCCGACCACGCTGGTCAGCACGCCGATGACGGCGAGCACATAGAGCTTCGCATTGATCGCGGCGAGGAAGACGTACCACTTCGCCCAGAAGCCCGCGAGCGGCGGGATGCCGGCAAGCGAGAACATCATCATCGACATCGCGAACGCCATCCAGCCATTGGTGCGGGACAGGCCGGCGAGTTCCGAGATGTCCTCGACCAGCTTGCCGTCGCGGCGCATCATCAGCACGCAGGCGAAGGCGGCAAGCGTCGTGGCGAGATAGATCGCCATATAGGTCATCACGCCCTGCACGCCCTCGGCCGTGCCGGCGGCGAGGCCGACCAGCGCGTAGCCCATGTTGGCGATCGAGGAATAGGCGAGCAGGCGCTTGATGTTGCGCTGGCCGATCGCGGCGAAGGCGCCGAGCGCCATCGAGGCGATCGAGATGAAGACGATGATCTGGCGCCAGTCATGGATCGCGCCCGGGAAGGCGCCGATGAAGACGCGGATCACCATCGCCATGGCGGCCATCTTGGGCGCCGAGGCGAAGAAGGCCGCGACCGGGGTGGGCGCGCCCTCGTAGACGTCCGGCGTCCACATGTGGAACGGCACGGCCGAGATCTTGAAGGCGACGCCGGCGGCGATGAAGACGATGCCGAAGATCAGGCCGATGCCGGCATGGCCGCCGGCCGTCGCCGCGGCGATGCCCGGGAAGGTGACGGTGCCGGTGAAGCCGTAAACCAGCGAGCCGCCATAGAGCAGCATTCCGGAGGAGAGCGCGCCGAGCACGAAATACTTCAGGCCGGCTTCGGTCGATTTCGCGTTGTCGCGGTCGAATGCGGCGACGACATAGAGCGCCAGCGACTGCAGCTCGAGGCCGACATAGAGGCTGATGAGATCGTTCGCCGAGATCATCATCATCATGCCGATCGTCGCGAGCACGACCAGGATCGGGAATTCGAAACGCATCGTGCCCTGGCGCCGCAGCGTATCGGCCGAAAGCAGGATGGAGGCGCCGGCACCGAGCAGCGTCAGCACCTTCATGAAGCGGGCAAAGCCGTCGACGATGAAGCCATCGTTGAAGGTCAGCATCTTGCCGCTGCCTGAGACAACCATCACCAGCGCGACCGCGAGCAGCGCGAGCGCCAGCCCTTCGAGCAGGCGCGTGGCGCGCTCGCCCTGGATCGCACCGACCAGCACCATCGTGATGGCGCCGAGGGCGAGGATGATTTCCGGCAGGGCCGGGCCGAGAGCGGGCAGAGCCATGACGAGACCTTACTGCGCGGCCGCCAGCGCCGTCTTGGCGACGGCGAGGGCTGCCTGATAGTTCTTGATGAGCGCTTCGGTCGGCGCCGCGAAGGCGTCGAGGATCGTGTGCGGCTGGATGCCGTACCAGATCGTCAGCAGGACGAGCGGGACCAGGATCACGAATTCACGCGGGTTCAGGTCCTTGATGTCCTTCAGCTCCGGCTTGACCAGCTCGCCGAAGACGACGCGGCGGTAGAGCCAGAGCGCGTAGGCAGCCGAGAGGATGACGCCCGACGTCGCGATGAAAGCCACCCAGGGGTTGGCGCGGAAGGCGCCGAGCAGCGTCAGGAACTCGCCGACGAAGCCCGAGGTGCCGGGCAGGCCGACATTGGCCATGGTGAAGATCATGAAGACGACGGCATAGGCCGGCATGCGGTTCACCAGCCCGCCATAAGCGGCGATCTCGCGGGTGTGCATGCGGTCGTAGATCACGCCGACGCAGAGGAAGAGCGCGCCGGAGACGAGCCCGTGGCTGACCATCTGGTACATCGCGCCCTGGATGCCCTGCGGCGTCAGGGTGAAGAGACCCATCGTCACGAAGCCCATATGGGCGACCGAGGAATAGGCGATCAGCTTCTTCATGTCCTCCTGCATCAGCGCCACCAGCGAGGTGTAGACGATGGCGATAACCGAGAGGGCGAAGACCAGCGGCGCGAACAGGGCCGAGGCTTCCGGGAACATCGGGATCGAGAAACGGATGAAGCCGTAGCCGCCCATCTTCAGCAGGATCGCCGCCAGAACGACGGAGCCGGCGGTCGGCGCCTCGACGTGGGCGTCGGGCAGCCAGGTATGGACCGGCCACATCGGCATCTTCACCGCGAAGGAGGCGAAGAAGGCGAGCCACAGCCAGGGCTGCATCTGCGACGGGAACTTGTGCGCCAGCAGTGTCGGGATGTCGGTGGTGCCGGCGTTCCAGTACATCGCCATCACCGCCAGCAGCATCAGCACCGAGCCGAGCAGCGTGTAGAGGAAGAACTTGTAGGAGGCGTAGACGCGCCGCTTGCCGCCCCAGATGCCGATGATCAGGAACATCGGGATCAAGCCAGCCTCGAAGAACAGGTAGAACAGCACGAGGTCGAGCGCCGCGAAGACGCCGATCATCAGCGCTTCCAGGACGAGGAACGCGATCATGTATTCGCGCACGCGCTTCTCGACCGAGGTCCAAGAGGCGAGGATGCAGAACGGCATCAGGAAGGCCGTCAGCACGATGAAGGGGAAGGAGAAGCCGTCGACGCCGAGCTTGAACTTGATGGACTCCGAAACCCAGCCATGGGTCTCGACCAGCTGGAAGCCGGGATTGGCCGTGTCGAAGCGCCCCCAGGCGACGCAGGCCAGCACAAAGGTGAGCACCGTCGTGACGAGCGCCGCCCAGCGCGCATTGGAGTTGACCGAAGCCTCGTCGCCACGCTGCACCAGGATGAAGGCAGCGCCGACCAGCGGCAGGATCAGGAGACCGGTGAGGATACCGAAACCGAACATCATCTCACCCGCGCGCCACGAGATACCAGGTCACGAGCCCAGCGACACCGATGAGCATGGCGAAGGCATAGTGATAGAGATAGCCGGTCTGAAGCCGGACCACCCGATTGGTGACGTCGACCACGCGGGCCGAGACGCCGTCCGGACCGAAGCCGTCGATGACGAGGCCATCGCCCTTCTTCCAGAGGAAGCGGCCGAGCCACTTCGCGGGCCTGACGAACAGGAAGTCGTAGAGCTCGTCGAAGTACCACTTGTTGAGCAGGAACTGGTAGAGCGCCGGGTTGGCGGCCGCCAGCTTGCCCGGGATCTCGGGTCGACGGACGTACATGTACCAGGCCAGCGCGAAGCCGATCACCATCGCCACGAAGGGCGACCAGACGACCCATTTCGGCACTTCGTGCATGGCGTGCAGGATGTGGTTGTCCTTGCCCATGAACAGCGCCGACTTCCAGAAATGCTCGAAGTCGTGGCCGATGAAGGCTTCCTTGAAGGCGTAGCCGGCCACGATCGCGCCGAGCGAGAGCACGGCGAGCGGAACCAGCATCGTCCAGGGGCTCTCATGCGGCGTGTGGTCATGGCCGTGGCCGTGATCGTCGTGCCCAGCAGCGGCATGGGCGTGATCGTCATGGCCGTGACCATGCGCGTCGTGACCATGGCCCCAGCGCGGGGCGCCCTCGAAGGTCATGAAATAAAGCCGCCAGGAGTAGAACGAGGTCATGCCGGCTGCGACGACCAGCAGCACGAAGGCATAGGACGAGGCGAGGCCGCCATGCGCCACCGAGGCGTAGGCGCTCTCGATGACGGCGTCCTTGGAGAAGTAGCCGGCGAAGCCCGGGAAGCCGGTCAGCGCCAGCGTGCCGATCGTCATGGCGGCGGCGGTCAGGGGGATGTGCTTCCGAAGGCCGCCCATATGGCGCATGTCCTGCTCGTGATGCATCGCGTGGATGACCGAGCCGGCGCCGAGGAACAGCAACGCCTTGAAGAAGGCGTGGGTGAACAGGTGGAAGATGCCGGCGCCGTAATTGCCGACGCCGAGCGCGACGAACATGTAGCCGAGCTGCGAACAGGTCGAATAGGCGATGACGCGCTTGATGTCGTTCTGCACGAGGCCGACCGTCGCCGCGAAGAAGGCCGTGGTCGCGCCGATGACGACGACGACGGTGAGCGCGACGGGGGCGTATTCGAACACCGGCGACAGCCGCGCCACCATGAACACGCCGGCCGTGACCATCGTCGCGGCATGGATGAGGGCCGAGACCGGGGTCGGGCCTTCCATCGCGTCCGGCAGCCAGGTGTGCAGCAGGAACTGCGCCGACTTGCCCATCGCGCCCATGAACAGCAGCAGGCAGGTCAGGGTCAGGGCATTCCAGTCATAGCCGAGGAAGCGGAAGCTCTGGCTCACCATCTCGCCGGCGCGCGGGAAGATGGCGTCGAAGGTGACGGCACCGAAGAGCACGAAGATCAGGAAGATGCCGAGCAGGAAGCCGAAATCGCCGACGCGGTTGACGATGAAGGCCTTCATCGCAGCCGCATTGGCCGAGGGCTTCTGGTACCAGAAGCCGATCAGCAGATAGGAAGCGAGGCCGACGCCCTCCCAGCCGAAGAACATCTGGACGAGGTTGTCCGCCGTCACCAGCATCAGCATGGCGAAGGTGAAGAGCGAGAGATAGGCGAAGAAGCGCGAGCGGTGCTCGTCCTCGTGCATGTAGCCGATCGAGTAGAGGTGCACGAGGCTGGAGACCGTGTTGACCACGACCAGCATCACCGCCGTCAGCGTGTCCACGCGGAAGGCCCAGTCGACCTGCAATTCGCCGGACGAGATCCAGCTCGCGACCTGCACACGGGTCGTGCCGGAGCCGAAGCCGACCTGGATGAGCGCGACCCAGGACAGGGCGGCGGAGACCATCAGCAGCGAGGTCGTGACGATCTCGGAGCCGCGCGCGCCGATCAGCCGGCCGAAGAGGCCGGCGATCAGGAAGCCGATGAGAGGGAGGAAGACGATCGCGTGATACATGGCAGTGAGGTCCAGGCGCGTGGGTGCGCTCAGCCTTTCATCATGTTGATGTCTTCCACCGCGATCGTGCCGCGGTTGCGGAAGTAGACGACGAGAATGGCGAGGCCGATCGCGGCCTCAGCCGCCGCCACCGTGAGCACGAGCAGCGCGAAGACCTGGCCGACGATGTCGTTCAGGAAGCTCGAGAAGGCGACGAAGTTCAGGTTTACCGAGAGGAGGATGAGCTCGACCGACATCAGGATGACGATGACGTTCTTGCGGTTGATGAAGATGCCGAGCACGCCGAGCGTGAACAGGATGGCGCTGACGGCGAGATAATGGCCCAGTCCGATCGTCATCACGCCATCTCCTCGGGGACACCGGCGCGCGAAGGCACCTGCTTGACCGCCATCGCCGCGTCCTTGGTGCGGGCGTTCTGCGTCGGGACGTGCTGGCGCTTGATGCCGGGGCGGTCGCGCAGCGTCAGCACGATCGCGCCGATCATGGCGACGAGCAGCACGAGGCCGGCCGCCTGGAAGTAGTAGACATACTGGGTGTAGAGCACGCGGCCGAGCGCCTCGGTGTTCGAGATGCCCGCCGGGATCGCGGCGACCGGCGCCTTGACGATCTGCGGATCGATGACCCAGGCGCCGACGACCAGCAGCAGCTCGACGGCGAAGATGAAGCCGATCAGCGCGCCGATCGGCAGATAGTTCAGGAAGCCCTGGCGGAACTCGGCGAAATCGACGTCGAGCATCATCACCACGAAGAGGAAGAGCACCGCGACCGCGCCGACATAGACGACGACCAGCAGCATCGCGAGGAACTCGGCGCCGAGCAGCATGAACAACCCGGCCGCGTTGACGAAGGCCAGGATCAGATAGAGCACCGAATGCACGGGATTGCGCGAGGTCACCACCATGAAGGCGGATGCCACGGTCACCCCTGCGAAGAGATAGAAGAAAGCCGCTGCGGCATTCATCTCGGCCAGCCCTTCCCGCCCCTTTTCGGCGCGGTCCTCGTTTGGTTCGTGCTCCGGGACTCAGAAGGCCCGCAGCAATTTGGAGCGTCTATAATCAGGCCCGCCGGGCGGGACAACCGCACGGCGGGTCTGTGAACTCAATCGCACCCTTCGGCATCATCGCGGGACGACGCCGGAGGTCGGTCAATCACCGATAGGGCGCATCCATCGCGATGTTGCGCGCGATCTCGCGTTCCCAGCGCGCGCCGTTCGCGAGCAGCTTGTCCTTGTCGTAGAACAGCTCCTCGCGGGTCTCGGTCGCGAACTCGAAATTCGGCCCCTCGACGATGGCATCGACCGGGCAGGCTTCCTGGCAGAAGCCGCAGTAGATGCACTTGGTCATGTCGATGTCGTAACGGGTGGTGCGGCGCGTGCCGTCGTTGCGGCGCGGGCCGGCCTCGATGGTGATGGCCTGCGCCGGGCAGATCGCCTCGCAGAGCTTGCAGGCAATGCAGCGCTCCTCGCCGTTCGGATAACGGCGCAAGGCATGCTCGCCACGGAAGCGCGGCGAGAGCTGGCCCTTCTCGAACGGGTAGTTCAGTGTCGCCTTCGGCTTGAAGAAATAGCGCATCGACAGGCCGATAGCCCCGACGAACTCCTTCAGCAGCAGGCCCCTTGCGGCTTGCGCGAGTGACATCGCCTTCGTCCTTTACATCCTCAGCCGAACACCGTCCGGCCGATTACGAAACCCAGGACCGGCATCACGCCGATCGTCATCACAACCAGCACCGCCCGCAGGATGCGGATGCGGCGCTCGTAGTCAGCTCTCTCGGCTTCGGTCTCCGAGCGATCCGTGCGCCGGAGCGCCCCGATCACCACCGTCGACATCAGCCGGTATTCCAGCAGGCCGAGCCCGAAGCCGATCAGGGCACCGAGCGGGCCGGCCCAACTCATCCCGCGACCGGGCCCCAGCCGGTCAACTGCAGCACCAGTGCCACGATCACCACGCTACCGATGGAGAGCGGCAGAAAGACTTTCCAGCCCAGGCGCATCAATTGATCGTAGCGGTAGCGCGGCACGAAGGCCTTCACCAGCGCGAACATGAAGAACACAAAGCAGACCTTGAGCGCGAACCAGAACACACCGGGCAGCCAGGTGAAGGGCGGCAGCGCGACCGGAGGGGCCCAGCCGCCGAGGAAGAGGATCGTGGTCAGCGAGCACATGGTCATGATCGCCACGTATTCGCCGAGCATGAACAGCAGGTACGGGGTCGAGGAATACTCGACCATGAAGCCCGCCACGAGCTCCGATTCCGCCTCGGCCAGATCGAAGGGCGGCCGGTTCGTCTCGGCCAGCGCCGAGATGAAGAAGACCACGAACATCGGGAAGAGCGGGATGAAGTACCAGTTCAGGATCGAGAGCCACGGCACGCCGAGCGCATGGGCGAGGCCGCGGTTCTGCTGCGCCTCGACCACCGCCGAGAGGTTCAGCGAGCCGACGCAGAGCAGCACGGTGATGATGACGAAGCCGATCGAGACCTCGTAGGACACCATCTGCGCCGCCGAGCGCAGCGCGCTCATGAACGGATATTTCGAGTTCGAGGCCCAGCCGGCCATGATGATGCCGTAGACGCCGAGCGAGGAGATCGCGAGGATGTAGAGCACGCCGACATTGATGTCGGCGATCGCCCAGCCTTCCGCCACCGGGATCACCGCCCAGGCGCCGAGCGCCAGAAGGCAGGAGATGAAGGGCGCCAGCAGGAAGATGCCCTTGTTGGCGCCGGACGGGATGATCGGCTCCTTGAGCGCGAACTTGATCAGATCCGCGAAGCTCTGGAACAGACCCCATGGTCCGACCACGTTCGGGCCGCGGCGAAGCTGCACCGCCGCCCAGACCTTGCGGTCGGCCAGCAGGATATAGGCGATGAAGACCAGCAGGCAGACCAGCAGCAGCAGGCTCTTGCCGAGGATGATCGCGATATCGAGGACGAGGTCCCAGTTCATGGCCGCTTACTCCGCCGCCTGCTGATGCCGGCCGGAGGCCAGCGCCGAGCATTCCGCCATCACGGCGGAGGCACGCGCGATCGGGTTGGTCTGATAGAAATCGGCGACGACGGGCGAAAAACCCGCCTTGTCGGTCTTGCCGCCGAGACCGGCGAGCTTGCCGATCTCCGCAGCGTCGTTGGCCGGGAGGCCGTCGAGCGCCGCGAAATGCGGATGCGCCTCGTAGAGCGCCTTGCGCAGGCCGGGCAGCGAGTCGAAGGGCAGTGTCTTGCCGAGAGCCCCTGAGAGCGCGCGCAGGATCGCCCAGTCCTCGCGGGCATCGCCCGGCGGGAAGGTGGCGCGGTCGCCCATCTGTACACGGCCTTCCGTGTTCACATAGGTGCCGGACTTCTCGGTATAGGCCGCGCCCGGCAGGATGACGTCGGCGCGGTGAGCGCCCTTGTCGCCATGCGTGCCCTGGTAGACGACGAAGGCGCCTTCCGGCACCTCGATCTCGTCGGCGCCGAGCAGGAAGAGCACGTCGAGCGCGCCCGGCTTGACCATCGCAGCGGCGTCGAGACCACCCTCGCCCGGCACGAAGCCGAGATCGAGTGCGCCGACGCGGGCGGCAGCGGTGTGGATCACGCCGAAGCCGTTCCAGCCTTCAGCGACGGCGCCGAGCGCCTGCGCCGCCTTGGCGGCGAGCGAGAGCACGGCCTCGCCGTCGGCGCGGGCGAGAGCGCCCTGCCCGACCAGCACCATCGGCTTGGCCCCAGCAGCCTGGGCCGACTTCACGACCTCGGCCAGCGTTTCCGGGCCGGCGCCGAGATAATCGTAAGCGTAGGTCAGGTCCGCCTTGTCGCCGATGACGGAGACCTTGAGATCGCCGCGCAGCCAGCGCTTGCGGATGCGGGCGTTCAGGATCGGCGCCTCGCGGCGCGGGTTCGAGCCGATGATCAGCAGCGAGGTCGCATCCTCGATGCCGGCGATGCCGGCGTTGAGGACGTAGGAGGCGCGGCCGAACTTGGGATGCAGCTTCGTGCCGTCCTGGCGGGCGTCGAGATTGGCCGAGCCGAGCGAGGCGATCAGGCTCTTCAGCGCGAACATCTCCTCGACCGCGGCGAGATCGCCGGCGATGGCGCCGATCTTCTCAGGCGCCGTCGCCTTCACCTTGTTGGCGATGGCGGCGAAAGCCTCGTTCCAGCTCGCGGGGCGCAGGCGGCCGTTCTCGCGGATATAGGGCCGGTCGAGACGCTGCGTGCGCAGGCCGTCGGCGACATGGCGGGTCTTGTCGGAGATCCACTCCTCGTTCACCGCCTCGTTGAGGCGGGGCAGGATGCGCATCACTTCCTTGCCGCGCGAGTCGACGCGGATGGCCGAGCCGACGGCGTCCATCACGTCGATGCTCTCGGTCTTGGAGAGTTCCCAGGGCCGGGCCTTGTTCTGGTAGGGCTTCGAGGTCAGCGCGCCGACCGGGCAGAGATCGACGACGTTGCCCTGCAGCTCCGACGACATCGCCTGCTCGAGATAGGTCGTGATCTCCATGTCCTCGCCGCGGCCGATGGCGCCGAGATCGGAGGCGCCGGCGACCTCGGTGGTGAAGCGGACGCAGCGCGTGCACTGGATGCAGCGCGTCATCGAGGTCTTGACCAGCGGGCCGATATACTTGTCCTCGACCGCGCGCTTGTTCTCGGCATAGCGGGAGGTGTCGACGCCATAGGCCATCGCCTGGTCCTGCAGGTCGCACTCGCCGCCCTGGTCGCAGATCGGGCAGTCGAGCGGGTGGTTGATGAGCAGGAACTCCATCACCCCTTCGCGCGCCTTCTTGACCATCGGCGACTTGGTCAGGACGACCGGCGGCTCGCCGTTCGGGCCGGGGCGCAGGTCGCGCACGCCGATGGCGCAGGAGGCCTGCGGCTTCGGCGGGCCACCCTTCACCTCGACGAGGCACATGCGGCAGTTGCCGGCGATCGAGAGGCGCTCGTGGAAGCAGAAGCGCGGCACCTCGGCGCCAGCCGCCTCGCAGGCCTGGAGAACCGTGTACTCGGCGGGTACGTCGACCTCGACGCCGTCGATGAGGAGTTTCGTCATGGTCTCACTCCGCCGCCATCAGGCGCACAGGCTCGCTGTGCGGGTTGGCGGCATAGTCGTCGATGCGCTGCTCGATCTCGTGACGGAAATGCGCGATCAGGCCCTGGATCGGCCAGGCGGCTGCGTCGCCGAGCGCGCAGATGGTGTGGCCCTCGATCTGCTTGGTGACGTCGAGCAGCATGTCGATCTCGCGCTTCTGGGCGCGGCCCTCGGCCATGCGCTCCATGACGCGCCACATCCAGCCCGTGCCCTCCCGGCAGGGCGTGCACTGGCCGCAGCTCTCGTGCTTGTAGAAATGGCTGATGCGGGCGATGGCGCGGACGATGTCGGTCGACTTGTCCATCACGATGACCGCCGCCGTGCCGAGGCCGGAGCGCAGCTTCGAGAGCGAGTCGAAATCCATCGGCGTGTCGATGATCTGCTCGGCCGGGACCATGCGGACCGAGGAACCGCCGGGGATGACCGCCTTGAGGTTGTCCCAGCCACCGCGGATGCCGCCGCAATGCTTCTCGATCAGCTCACGGAACGGGATGCCCATCGCCTCCTCGACGTTGCAGGGCTTGTTCACGTGGCCGGAAATGCAGAACACCTTGGTGCCGACATTGTTCGGCGTGCCGAGCGAGGAGAACCAGCTCGCGCCGCGGCGCAGGATGGTCGGGGCGACTGCGATCGACTCGACGTTGTTCACCGTGGTCGGGCAGCCATAGAGGCCCATATTGGCGGGGAATGGCGGCTTCAGCCGCGGCATGCCCTTCTTGCCTTCGAGGCTCTCCAGCAGCGCCGTCTCCTCGCCGCAGATATAGGCGCCGGCGCCGTGATGCACATAGAGATCAAAGGGATAGCCGTGGACGTTGTCCTTGCCGATCAACTTGGCGGCATAGGCCTCGTCGACGGCGCGCTGCAGCGCCTCGCGCTCGCGGACATATTCGCCGCGGATGTAGATATAGGCCGCGTGCGCGCCCATGGCGAAGGAGGCGATCAGGCAGCCCTCGACCAGCGTATGCGGGTCGTTGCGCATGATCTCGCGATCCTTGCAGGTGCCCGGCTCCGACTCGTCGGCGTTGACGACGAGATAATGCGGGCGCCCGTCGCTGACCTTGGGCATGAACGACCATTTCAGCCCGGTCGGGAAGCCGGCGCCGCCACGGCCGCGCAGGCCGGACTTCTTCATCTCGTCGATGATCCAGTCCCGGCCCTGCTCCAGCAGGAATTTGGTGCCATCCCAGGCGCCGCGCTGGATCGCACCCTTCAGGGTACGGTCATGCAGGCCGTAGAGATTGGTGAAGATGCGATCGCGATCTGCGAGCATGTCCTAGTGCCTCACTCTGCCGGCTTGTCGCCAAGCTTCGACTCCGGGCGCCAGCCCGTCGCGAGCTTCTTCGACTGAGCAATCCAGTCGTCACGCAGCGCCCGGCCCTTGAAGCCGGTCAGCCGCGCATCGACCCAGGCGAGCTCCGCCGGTGTCCATTTGGCGATCTGGTCGTAATGCCAGACCCCCATCTCGTTGAGCATCTTAGCCAGCTTCGGCCCGACGCCCCAGATCAGTTCGAGATCGTCGCCCTTGCCGCCGCGCGCGGCGGTCAGCAGTTCGGGCTTGCTCTCGTCGGGTGCAGCCGGCGCAGGCGCGGGCTTCGCCACAGCAGCAGGCTTGGCCGCAGCAGCAGGCTTGGCAGCCTCGGCGACATCCTTCTTCTCGACCTTGCCTTTGGCGGCCGGCGTATCGTTCGCGGCGCTCGAAGGCTGGGCGGGAGCAGAGGGCTTCGGACGGCCGGCAGCGGCCGTCTCGGTCGCAGGCTTGGCAGCGACGGCGGCCGGGGTCGCCTCGGCCTTCTTGGCCTCGGCTTCGGCAGCCTTCTTGGCCTCAGCCTCGGCGGCGGCCTTGGCGGCGGCGGCCTCGGCGGCAGCCTTGCGCTGCTCGACGACGCGCTTCTGCCAGTCGCCGGCGCCGATCATCGAGCCGTCATAGAGCGCCTTGTCGGTCAGCGTCTGCGGGCCGCCTTCCGGCTCGGAGCCGGTGCGGCCGTTCTGCGGGCCGGGCTTGGTGGCGCGGCCATTGCGCATGTCGTCGAGAAGCTGGCGGAAGGAAGCCGGCGTCAGGTCCTCGTAGTAATCGACATTGATCTGCGCCATCGGAGCGTTGCAGCAGGCGCCCAGGCACTCGACCTCGAGCCAGGATAGCTTGCCGTCGGCGGTCACGGTCGATTGCGGGCCGATGACGTCCTCGCAGACCTTCTTCAGCGCTTCCGCGCCGCGCAGCGCGCAAGGCGTCGTGCCGCAGAGCTGGACGAAAAACTCGCCGACCGGCTGCAGGTTGAACATGGTGTAGAAGGTCGCGACCTCCAGCACCCGCATCGGCGCCATCCCTAAGCGCTTCGCGACGGTCTCGATCACGGCGCGCGAGACCCAGCCTTCCTGCTCCTGCGCCTTCCACAGAAGCGGGATGACGGCGGAAGCCTGGCGGCCTTCGGGGTACTTGGCGATCTGCTGGTCGATCCAGTTCTCGTTCGCCGCGGTGAAGGCGAAGGAGGCAGGCTGGATGGGATCGGGCGCGAGACGACGGACGGACATTAGCGGTCCACCTCACCAAAGACGATATCGAGGGAGCCGAGGATCGCGGAGACGTCGGCGAGCATGTGCTTGCGGCACATGAAATCCATGGCCTGGAGATGGGCGAAGCCCGGGGCCTTGATCTTGCAGCGATAGGGCTTGTTGGTGCCGTCGGAGACCAGATAGACGCCGAATTCGCCCTTCGGCGCCTCGACGGCGGCATAGACCTCGCCGGCCGGCACCTTGTAGCCCTCGGTATAGAGCTTGAAGTGGTGGATCAGCGCTTCCATCGAGCGCTTCATCTCGCCGCGCTTGGGCGGAACCATCTTGCCGTCGAGCGAGGAGACCGGGCCGCCACCATCAGGCGCCAAGAGCTTGTCGCAGCACTGCTTCATGATGCGCACCGACTGGCGCATCTCTTCCATGCGGATGTGATAGCGGTCGAAGCAGTCGCCGTTCTTGCCGACGGGGATGTCGAATTCCATCTCCTCGTAGCACTCGTAGGGCTGCGACTTGCGCAGGTCCCAGGGCGCGCCGGAGCCGCGCACCATCACGCCCGAGAAGCCCCATTTCCAGCAGGTTTCGAGATCGACCACGCCGATATCGACGTTGCGCTGCTTGAAGATGCGGTTGTCGCTGAGCAGCCCTTCGAGGTCGTCGCAGACCTTGAGGAAGGGATCGCACCACTCGGCGATGTCGTGGATCAGCGAGACCGGGATGTCCTGATGCACGCCGCCGGGCCGGACATAGGCCGCATGCATGCGCGCGCCGCAGGCCCGCTCGTAGAAGATCATCAGCTTCTCGCGCTCCTCGAAGCCCCAGAGCGGGGGCGTGAGGGCGCCGACGTCCATCGCCTGCGTGGTGACGTTGAGCAGATGCGAGAGGATGCGGCCGATCTCGGAATAGAGCACGCGGATGAGCTGGCCGCGGCGCGGCACGGTCACGCCGACGAGGCGCTCGACCGCCAGTGCGAAGGCATGCTCCTGGTTCATCGGCGCGACATAGTCGAGCCGGTCGAAATAGGGCACGGCCTGGAGATAGGTCTTGGCCTCGATCAGCTTCTCGGTGCCGCGATGCAAGAGGCCGATATGGGGATCGACGCGCTCGACGATCTCGCCGTCGAGCTCCAGCACGAGGCGCAGCACGCCGTGCGCGGCCGGGTGCTGCGGGCCGAAATTGATCGAGAAATTGCGGATATTGTGCTCGGTCATGACCGGCCTTCCTGCTGCGCCTGGAAGCGCGCCATCACTTCGGCACCCGTCAGCCGCGGGCGCTCGCCGGCGAAGGCATAAAGCGCCGGCTTTTCATCGATGAAGATCTCTTCGAGGAACTTGAACGATCCGGTGTCGTCGAAGCTCTGGAAGGCCACGGCGACATGGCCCTCGCCTTCGCGCAGGCGCCAGAACAGGCTCGAGCCGCAATTCCGGCAGAACTGCCGCATCGCCCATTCGGACGAGACGTAGCTGCCGAGCTGGCTGTCGTCCTCGATCGTCACGTCGCCACAGGACACGGCCATGAAGACGCCGCCGCTCCATTTCCGGCACATGCCGCAATGGCAGACATCCATCTCATCGTTCTTGGGCGTCGCCGTGAAGCGGATGGAACCGCAGAGACAACCGCCGGAGAGTTTTTCCGCCGCAGCCGTCATCACGCCCCCTTCGCATTCTCGTCGCCCGGCAGCACGTAATCCGTGCCTTCCCACGGCGAGAGGAAATCGAAGTTGCGGAATTCCTGGTTGAGCTTCACCGGCTCGTAGACGACACGCTTCTGCTCGTCGTCGTAGCGGACCTCGACGAAGCCGGTCAGCGGGAAGTCCTTGCGCAGCGGATAGCCCTCGAAGCCGTAATCGGTGAGGATGCGGCGCAGGTCCGGATGGCCGGAGAACAGGATGCCGTAGAAGTCGTAGGCCTCGCGCTCGAACCAGTTCGCGGCCGGGAAGACGTCGATGACGGAGGGGACGGGCGTCGCCTCGTCGGTCTGGACCTTGACGCGGATGCGGCGGTTATGGTGCGGCGCCAGCAGATGGTAGACGACGTCGAAGCGCTTCTCGCGGCCGGGATAGTCGGCGCCGGCGAGGTCGGTGAAGTTCACGAAGCGGAAGCGCGGGTCGCTGTAGAGCGTGCGCAGGACCTCGACGATCGAAGCCGCCTCGGCATGGATCGTGAGTTCCTCGAAGGCGACGACCGCCTCCGTCACCGCGCCGGGCAGCGCGGCCTTGATCTCTTCGCCGAGTTGTACGAGCGCTTCGCTCATCGTCTCACCTTCATCGCCTGCAGCATCGACCGACGGAGCGCTCAGCGCTCGATCGTGCCGGTGCGGCGGATCTTCTTCTGCAGCAGCAGGACGCCGTAAAGCAGCGCCTCTGCCGTCGGCGGGCAACCCGGGACATAGATGTCGATCGGGACGATGCGGTCGCAGCCGCGCACCACCGAGTAGCTGTAGTGGTAGTAGCCGCCGCCATTGGCGCAGGAGCCCATCGAGATGACGTAGCGCGGCTCCGGCATCTGGTCGTAGACCTTGCGCAGAGCGGGAGCCATCTTGTTGGTCAGCGTGCCCGCGACGATCATCACGTCGGACTGGCGCGGCGAGGCGCGCGGCGCGAAGCCGAAGCGCTCGACGTCGTAGCGCGGCATCGAGAGCTGCATCATCTCGACGGCGCAGCAGGCCAGGCCGAAGGTCATCCACATCAGCGAGCCGGTGCGGGCCCAGTTGATCAGGTCGTCTGTCGCGGTGACGAGGAAGCCCTTGTCGGCCAGCTCGTTGTTGATCTCGACGAAGAACGGATCACGCGTCCCCAGCGGCTTACCGTCGGGACCGAGCAAGCCCCTCGGCGCCTGCGCAACGAGCGGATCACCACGATCGATCGCTGTGATTGCCATAACCTAATCCTTGTGAACCTTTGCCTGCCGGATCGAAAGCGGAGCGCCGCCTCGCAACCCGACAGTCAGTCCCACTCCAGCGCGCCCTTGCGCCACTCGTAGATGAAACCCACGGTGAGCACGCCGAGAAAGATCATCATCGACCAGAAGCCATACCAGCCGAGCCCGCCGAAGGCGACGGCCCAGGGAAACAGGAACGCGACCTCCAGATCGAAGATGATGAAGAGAATCGCGACCAGGTAGAACCGGACATCGAACTTCATGCGCGCATCGTCGAAGGCGTTGAAGCCGCATTCATAGGCCGAGAGCTTTTCCGCATCCGGCTTCGAATAGGCGATCGCGAAGGGCGCGATGAGCAGGGCCAGGCCGATGACCGCCGAGACGCCGATGAACAGCACCAGAGGCAGGTAGTCGCTCAGGATGGAAGGCACCGTGGCAGCTTGCATGGTCGAACTCACTTCAGACGGCCGTGGGGCGGCGCGCTGTCCCAGTCGCTTAGACCCTCGATTAGAATGAAGCAAGACTCCGCCGCGCCGCACAATCGCCGTATCCGGGTTGAACCCAGCGCAGAATGCGGCAAAATCCGGCCACGTCCCGCCATCGCCCTGCAGAGCAGTGGCGAAAATCCGACAAAACCGCCTGCTTTCGGCATGCGGGAACGGCAATCATCCGTTCACCCTGCCGAATCGTTGCCGGCTGTGCGAGCGCTCTCCCCGAAAGGCCTGCGATGTTTCGTGCCCCTCGCCCCTCCTCCTTGCCAGCTGAATCCGGACGCATGACGGCACGATGACCCGCGCCGGCCTTCCGCGGGTTCTGGCCATGCCGGCGCTCGCCCTGCTGCTCTCGACGACCGTTATCCGCGCTCAGGACGGCGAGCCGATGCGCGCGCCGCTACCGCCGCAGCGCCCGTTCGACCTCGATCTCGAAGGCACGCCGAAACTGCCGCCGATCGTAGTACCGCCGCCGACGCCGCGCGCCTCCGCCCCCGATACGCCCGCGCTGGCCTTCTCCGAAGAGACACCTGCGGTGACAAAGGGATCGGAGACGCCGCCGACGCCATCCTCCCCGCCCAATCCCGGCGAGCCGGATGACGACGAGGGTGTCGAATGGCCGAAGCTGACGCCCGGCCAGAAAGCCGGCGCGGAGCCGGATTTCGATCCGAACGAACGAGCGGAACGACCGGGCATCTCGACCGATCCCGGCACCTCGACCGCCTGCCTGCCGCAGGAACTGAAGCAGATTCTCGGCAAGATCGCCGACAAGTACGGGGCGGTTAAGGTGACCTCAACCTGGCGGCCGCCCTGGCGCGCCCGGCGCGGCTCCTATCACAAGGGCTGCCAGGCGATGGATTTCCGCGTCCCCGGCGCCAGGCCCCGCGCCGTGCTGGAATGGGTGCGCGCCATGCCCGAGGTCGGTGGCCATCATGTCTACTGGAACGGCCTGATCCATATCGACACCGGGCCGCGGCGGCCCTGGTAGGATCCTTTCCGCGAAGGCGCGGTTCCAGCTCACGTCATGCTCGCCCTTGTGGCGAGCATCCATGCCTTGGACACCGCACGGCATCAATAAAGACGTGGATGGCCGGGACAAGCCCGACCATGACGACGATTCGCTGCGCTCCGCCCGGGATGCCCGCTCCTTTGAAAGTCACGACAGGTCCCGCATTCAGGACACTCTCTCGGCTTTCAAAAAACAGGCTTGACTGTTTGTAAGTTGAGTCACACCGTTTTCCAATCGTCAGGGGAGCGAGGTCGGCATGAGGGTTTCCGGCAAGCGACGATCGCAGAAGGAGCGCAGCGCGGAGACATCCGCGCGGCTGATGAACGCGACCATCGACCTGCTGCACGACCAGGGGCTGGCCCGCACCACCACCCCGGAGATCGCCCGCATGGCCGGCGTCTCCCGCGGAGCTTTGACCCATCATTTCGCCGGCCGTGAGGCGATCATCAGCGCCTCCGTCGCCGACATGCTGGGCAAGGCAGCCCGCGACCTGCACCGCTTCGCCGAAGATTTCATGGCGCGCGGCGGCTCCAGCGACGAGATCGTCGACTACGCCTGGCGGATGATGGACGACCGGCTGTTCTACGTGACGATGGAATATCTGCCGGAGGCCCGCCACAACCCGGCCTTCCGCGCCGATCTCATTCCGACGGTCAAGGAATTCCATGCCGGGCTCGACGCGGTCTGGACCGCGCTCGCGGCCCGCGCCGGCACCGACCCCGACCATACCCGCACCGTGATGAACGCGACGATGTGCCTGGTGCGCGGCATGATCAGCCAGACCGTGCTGCGGCCGAACGACCCGGCCTATTACGAGGGGCTGCTCGGCTTCTGGAAGCAGCAGGTCCGGCAGCATTTCCCGATGAAACCCGCGGCCGCCCTCACCGGCCGGCGCAAGACGGCGACGGCATGACGGCTGCACTGACCATCCAGGGGCTGAAGCTCGGCTTCTACGGCGTGCAGGTATTGCGCGGCGTCGATTTCGCGGTGCCGCAGGGCTCATTCACCGGGCTGATCGGGCCGAACGGAGCCGGCAAGTCGACCCTGTTCAATGCGGTCTCCGGGCTCTACCGGCCGCAGGCCGGCTCGGTCCGGCTCGGCACGACGGAAACGGCCGGGATGCCGCCGGAGAAGCTCGTCGCGGCGGGGCTGGTGCGCTCCTTCCAGCTCGCGCGCGGCTTTCCCAAGCTCAGCGTCTTCCAGCATCTGATGCTCTATGGCGCCGACCAGCCGGGCGAAGGCCTGCTGGCCGGGCTGATCGGCACGGGCGGGGCCAAACGACGCGAGGCGGAATTGTCCGAGCGCGCCTTCGGCATTGCCCGCCGATTGAAGCTCGACCATGTGCTCGACAATCCCGTCACCGCGCTCTCCGGCGGCCAGAAGAAGCTGGTCGAGATCGGCCGCGCTCTGATGGCCGAGCCGAAGCTGCTGCTGCTCGACGAGCCGATGGCCGGCGTCAATCCGAGCCTGACAGAGCAGATCGCCGCGCATCTCGTGGCGCTCAACAACGACGGGCTGACCATCTGCCTGATCGAGCACGACATGGGGCTGATCCGGAAGCTCTGCGCGCCCGTCATCGTCATGGCCGAGGGCAAGACGCTGACGCAGGGCACGTTCGACGAGGTCGCCACTGACACCCGCGTGCAGGAAGCCTATCTCGGGAGGCGTCATTGAGCGCGGCACAAGGCGAATTGCTCGTCGTCGACGGCGTCGTTGCCGGCTATGGCGCGGCCGAGCAGATCCTGAAAGGCACCTCGCTCACGGTGGCGCCCGGCGAGATCGTCTCGATCATCGGCCCGAACGGCGCCGGCAAGTCGACATTGCTCAAGACCATCGCTGGCCTTGTCCAGGCGCGCGACGGCACGATCCGTCTCAAGGGCGACGACGTCACCCGCGAGAACGCGCTCGGCCGGGCCAAAGCCGGCATCGGCTTCGTACCGCAGGAACGCAACGTCTTCGGCGCGATGACGGTCGCCGAGAACCTCGAGATCAGTGGCTTCCAGGAGCCGGGCCAAGTCGGCGCACGCGCTGAGGAGCTTTATGCGCGCTATCCGATGCTGGCGAAGAAGCGCAAGGCGCTGGCGCGCACGCTCTCCGGCGGCCAGCGCCAGATCCTCGCCATGGCGATGGGGCTGATGAACGCCCCTGCCCTGCTGCTGCTCGACGAGCCGACGGCGGGGCTCTCGCCCAAAGCCGCCGACGAGTTGTTCGACGCGATCGTCGCCCTCAACAAGGGCGGCCTGCCGATCCTGATGGTCGAGCAGCATGCGCTCGAAGCTCTGCAGATCTCGACGCGCGGCTATGTGCTGGTTTCCGGCCGCAACAGCCGCGAGGGCGCGGGCCCCGCGCTCGCCACCGATCCCGAAATCCGCCGGCTCTTCCTCGGCGGCTAGGACGACGCCGACACGACATCAAACCAACAAGACAACAGGGGAACATCATGACCGCTTTCACGACCGACCGCCGCACGCTTCTGGCTGGCGCCGCCGCACTTGCCGGCCTCTCAGCGCTGCCCGGCCGCGCGCTCGCCCAGGGCGCCCCGATCAAGATCGGCACGCTGACGCCGCTCACCGGCGCCGGCGGCCCTTATGGCCCTGTCATGGTCAAGGCGGTGAAG
Source organism: Allobosea sp. Root670 (assembly GCF_001429415.1). Classification (NCBI taxonomy): domain Bacteria; kingdom Pseudomonadati; phylum Pseudomonadota; class Alphaproteobacteria; order Hyphomicrobiales; family Alloboseaceae; genus Allobosea; species Allobosea sp. Root670. Next base: position 571,152 of record NZ_LMJU01000015.1, read on the forward strand.
GCCGTGGTGGACGAGGTCAATGCCGCCGGCGGCGTGCTCGGCCGCAAGATCGAGCTGATTTCGGAAGACGACCAGACCAGCCCGGAAGCCGGCGTGCGCGCCGCCCGCAAGCTGATCGATGTCGACAAGGTCTCGGCCATCCTCGGTACCTGGTCCTCCGCGGTCACCACCGCCGTCGCCCCGCTTTGCTGGGAATCGAAGACCTTCCTGGCCACCGTCTCCGGCGCCGATTCGATCACACAGCTGCCGCATCAGGGCTACCTGATCCGCACCCAGCCGAACACGACGCTGCAGGGCCGCAAGTTCGGCGAGTTCTGCATCGCCGCGAAGGCCAAGCGCGTCTTCTTCCTCTCGCCGCAGACGCCCTTCGCCAAGAGCCAGTTCGACAACATCACCGAGGCCGTGAAGAAGGCAGGCGGCGAGACCGGCTCGCTGATCTATGACGACAAGAAGCCGGCCTATCGCAGCGAGATCGACGAGGTTCTGCGTTTCAAGCCCGACGCGATCATCTTCGGCGGCTATACGCCCGACACGGCGGTGATGCTGAAGGACGCCTATCGCGCCGGCTATACGGGGCTGAAGGTCGCGTTCGGCTATGCCGTCAACCAGAAGCTGGTCGAGAGTGTGCCGGCCGAGGTCGTGGACAAGACCTTCACCATCGCGCCCTCGCCGGCCGAAGGCTCGAAGGCCTATGCAAGGCTGGTCAAGATGATCGGCGTCGCCTCGCCCGATCCCTACACCACCCAGGTCTACGACCAGATCAACCTGATCCTGATGGCGATCGCCATCGCCGGCGATACGTCGGGCACCGCGATCAAGGATGCGGTCCGCAAGGTCAGCCAGGCGCAGGGCGGCGCCAAGGTCGACAACGCGCTCGACGGGCTTAAGGCGATCACCGCCAAGCAGCCGGTCGATTATGACGGCGCCAGCGGCCCCTGCGACTTCACCGAGACCGGCGACATCGCCGATTGCCAGTTCCGCTACGAGCAGGTGCAATCAGGCAAGCTGGCGCTGGTGAAGATCGCGTGAGCCAGCTCCTGCAGGCGCTCATCAACGGGGTGATGACCGGGACGCTGATCGCCGTCCCGGCCATCGGCTTCTCCGCCATCTTCGCGGTGCTGCGCTATCCGAACTTCGCCATCGCGGCCTATGCCACCATCGGCGCCTTTGCCGCCTGGTGGGCGAATGTCGCGATGGGGCTGCCGATACCTGCCGCGCTCCTCGTCGCCTTCGCGGTGACCGGTTTCGTCGGGGTCGTCGCCGAGGAAACCTCGCTGAAGCGCCTGCGCGGCAACGGCGCGCTGATCGTGGCCATCGCCTCGATCGCGCTCAATCTCGTGCTGGAGAACATCGTCCGCTTCATCTTCGGCAACGAGATGCGCGGCTATGACCTGCCGATCGCGCGCGACATGCGCTTCGGCGACCTGCGCATCGGCCCGCAGCAGCTCCAGAGCCTGCTGCTCGCCGTCGCGATCATGGCCGCGATGTTCCTGTTCCTGCGCTATACCCGCTTCGGCAAGGCGATGCGCGCCGTCGCCGACAATCCCGACCTCGCCCGGCTCAAGGGCATCGACCCCGCGAAGATCGCGATCGTCACGCTGTTTCTCGGCGCAGGCCTGACCGGAGTCGGCGGCGTGCTGATCGGATTGGACACCTCGATCGACCCGCTCACCGGTTATCGCGTGCTGCTCTCGGTCTTCGCCGCGGCCGTGCTCGGCGGTCTGGGCTCGATCCCCGGCGCGGTCGCAGGTGCGCTGATGCTGGGGATCGCCGAGGAGCTGGCATTGCTCGTGGTGCCCGCGACCTACCGCACCGGCGTCGGCTTCGTCGCGATCCTGCTGATGCTGACCTTCCGGCCGCGCGGCCTCCTCGGGGAAAGGGCCGCCTGATGCTGTCCTATCTGATCTTCACCCTGACGCTCTGCGCGATCTATGGCCTGCTCGCGCTCAGCCTGAACCTGATCTGGGGCAGCGCCGGCCTCGTCAATCTCGGCCTCGCCGGCTTCTTCGCCGTCGGCGCCTATGCCTCGGCGCTGGCGACCGGGGCAGGCGCACCCGTGCTGATCGGCTGGGGGGCGGCGCTCGTGGTGGGCGCGGCGGTCGGACTCGTCGTCACCTTCGCGACGCTACGCTTGCGCGACGACTACCTCGCCATCGTGACGCTCGGCTTTGCGGAGGTCATCCGTCTCGTCGCGCTGAACGAGCGCTGGCTGACCAATGGTTCGGACGGGATCTCCGGCATCAAGGCGCCGCTCAAGGCCGAGCTCGGCACGCAGAACTTCGCCTATTTCTATCTCGGCGTCGCGACGCTGGTGCTGGTGATCGTCTGGGCGCTGCTGCGCCGGCTCGACGCCTCGCCTTATGGCCGCGCCTTGAAGGCGATCCGCGAAGACCAGCAGCTCGCGGCCTTCGCCGGCAAGCCGGTCTTACGCTTCAAGCTCCAGGCCTTCGCGCTCTCGGCCGCGATCGCGGCGCTGGCCGGCGCGCTCTACGCGCATTTCCAATCCTATGTCTCGCCGGACCATTTCCAGCCGCTGATCACGATCTACATCTTCCTCGCCGTCACCGCCGGCGGCGTCGGACGGCCGAGCGGAGCCGTGCTCGGCGCCTATCTCGTCGTGATCTTCCTGGAGGCGACGCGCTTCATCACCGAATGGGTGCCGGGCCTGCAGCCGGTCCAGCTCGCCGCCACGCGCGAGATGCTGATCGGCATCGCCCTCATCCTCGTCCTGCACCTCAAGCCGCAGGGCATTCTTCCCGAGCGTATCCCCAAAGCGCCGGTCCCTCCGACCGCCGCTTGAACCGAAGGCCTGCCCATGTCCGACGATCTCGCCACCCTCTCCGCGCTCATCAAGGAGCCCGGCCAGCCCGATACGGTCTTCAAGGCCTTCGAGGACATCACCCGCCGCCTCGTCGGCCACGAGCTGTTCACGCTGCTCTATGTCGACGGGCAGGAGGTCGCGCGCATCTTTTCCAACCGGCCGACCGAGTACCCGGTCTCCGGCCGCAAGACGATGGGCCCGACGCCCTGGGGCAAGCATGTGCTGGACGGCCGCCAGCCCTATCTCGGCAAGGACAAGGCCGGCATCCGCTGGGCCTTCTTCGATCATGAACTGATCGAGAGCATGGGGCTCGGCTCCGTCATCAACATCCCCGCGATCTATGACGGGAAGGTGGTCGGCACGATCAACCTGCTCGCCCCCGAGCACCATTACCGCGAAGAGCATGTCGCGCCGGTCGAGCGGCTGGCGCCGCTGCTGGTACCCGGCTTCCTCGCCGCGCGTGCCGCCAACAAGGCCGCCTGATCTCCTCCCTTTAGCCGTTTCGAAGGAACAAGCCCGTGGCTTCCACCCTCTTCACCAATGCCCGCATCGTCGACGGCTCGGCGCCGGAAGCGGGCGCACCCGTCAGCGTCCTCGTCGAGGGCGGCACCATCCGCGAGGTCGGCAAGTCGGTGACCTCGGCCAAGGCCAAGGTCGTCGATCTCAAGGGCAAGACGCTGATGCCCGGCCTGATCGACGCCCATGTCCATGTCATCGCCTGCCTCGCCGATCTCGGCGCGAATTCCCGCCTGCCGGATTCGCTGGTCACCGCCCGTTCCTTCGGGATCATGCGGGCGATGCTGATGCGCGGCTTCACCACGGTGCGCGATGTCGGCGGCGCCGATTTCGGCCTGAAGCAGGCGACCGAGGAAGGCGATTTCCCAACGCCTCGCCTCGTCATCTCGGGCAAGGCGTTGAGCCAGACCGGCGGCCATGCCGATTTCCGCGGCCGCTATGACGACCGCCCGAGCGTGATCGAGCGCCATCGCCTCGGCGCGCTCGGCCGCATCTGCGACGGCGTCGATCAGGTCCGCCGCGCCGCACGCGAGGAGCTGAAGGGCGGCGCCGACTTTATCAAGATCATGGCCAATGGCGGCTGCGCCTCGCCGACCGACCCGATCCATTTCCTCGGCTTTTCGGTCAGCGAGCTGGAGGCCGTGGTCGAGGAAGCCCGGATGGCCGGCACCTATGTCTCGGCCCATGTCTATACCGACGACGCCATCCGCCGCTGCGTCGAGGCCGGCGTGCATTCGCTCGAGCATTGCAACCTGATCAAGGCCGAGACGGCGAAGCTCGCCGCCGCAAAGGGTGCCGTCGCCGTGCCGACGCTGGTGACCTATGACAAGCTGGTCTCGGACGGGCCGAAGCTCGGCTTCCCGCCGGATTCGGTCGCCAAGGTCGATGTCGTGCGTTCGGCCGGCATGGAATCGCTCGCGATCATGAGGAAGGCCGGCCTGACCATGGCCTATGGCAGCGACCTGCTCGGCGAGATGCACAAGTACCAGTCGGAGGAGTTCGTGATCCGCGGCCGCGCCCTGCCGGCCCATGAGGTCATCGCCTCGGCGACCCATGTCGCAGCGAAGCTCCTGAAGATGGAAGGCCTGATCGGCACGGTCGCGGCCGGCGCCCATGCCGACCTCATCGTCGTCGACGGCGACCCGCTGAAGGATCTCTCGCTCTTGACCCGTCAGGGCCGGCATATCCCGCTGATCATGAAGGCCGGCGCCTTCATGAAGCGCGCCAGCCTGAACTGATCGCATAGGCCGGCGGGGCATATCGCCCCGCCGTGCATTCTCCGGCTATGGCGCGGCCGGTTTCTTCGCCATAGTGCCCTTCGGCCGCCGACGGATTCGAAGGTTGTGAAGCGACTGCCTCTCCTGCTCGTTGCATTCTGCGCCGTCACCCTGAGCGGCGTGGCGCAGGCCGCCAGCGATGCGGGCGAGATCGTCAGGCTGGCCATCCGCCGCCACGATATCCAGACGACAATGCCGGCGCCCGAGCCACGCCAGCCGGGCTGGCTCGACTGGCTGAAATTCGACCTCTCGCCCGATACGCTGCGCATCCTGCTCTGGGGCGCCGTCATTCTCGGCGTGGCCGTGACGCTCTGGTCGCTGCGCGACAGCCTGCCCGCCTTCAGCCGCTCGCGCCGGATCAAAGCGGCCGAGACAATGTCCGGCTTCTCCGACCCTTCCGGCCGGATGGAGGAAGCACAGCTCGAGGCGGACGATCTCGCCAGACGAGGGCAGTATGGCGAGGCCATGCATGTGCTGCTGCTGAAGAGCCTCGCCGAAATCCGATTGCGGCTCGGCACCAGTTTCGCGGTGTCGCTGACCAGCCGCGAGATCCTGCGCCGGGTTGCCCTGCCGCAGAGCGGGACCGGCGCGCTCGGCGCGATCGTGCAATCGGTCGAGCAAACGTATTTCGGCGGGCGGCCGGCCGGGCAGAAGGACTATCTCGGCTGCCGGCAGGAATTCGAGACGCTGCGGCGCTCCCTTGCGACAGGGCCGGCCTGATGGGGGGAATAACCTTCCAGCCGCGCGTTCTGGCCGCACTCGCTGCCGCGCTCTTCGCACTCTTCGCGGCATCTCTGCTGCTGACGGGGATGGGCGGGCGCGAGGCGGGCGGCCTCGCCTCCGGCGCCAACAGCTATTCCAGCTCCGCCGTCGGGCATCTCGCTTTCCACGAACTGCTCGAGGGTCTCGGCCACAAGGCGGTGCAAGCCGAGGACCGTCCGCTTGCCGCCGTCGGCGAGAATGGCGTGCTCGTCCTTGCCGAGCCCTCCGGGAACCTCGCGGGCGAGGAGAATCGCAACAAGCTCCGGATCGCCGGCCGCATCCTGCTCGTCCTGCCGAAATGGACCGTGAAACCGGGCGAGCGGCGCAAGGACTGGATCGGCGAGGCGGAACTGGCTCCAGTGCTACAAGTCCAATCCGTGCTCGGCGCAGCCGTCAGCGGCGGCGACATCGTCCGGACCAAGCCGCCGGCCTCCTTCCAGAAGACGATTTCAGCGGCGGACCCGACCGTTCAGGGCGAGCTCCAGCTGATCAAGGGCTCCAACCTCACGCCGCTGATCTCGACGCCGGACGGCATCCTGCTCGGCGAGTTGCGGCAGGGCAATCGTCGGACGCTCATTCTGGCCGATCCCGACCCGATCGAGAACCACGGCATCGGCAAGGGCGGGAACGCCACCTTCGCACGCGACATCGTCGCCGCGTTGCTGGACGGGAAAAGCGGCACGCTGGTCTTCGACGAGACCATCCACGGCTTCAGAAGATCGCCGCCGAACCTGCTGAAGTTCCTCTATGAATTCCCGCTCAACCTGGTGCTCGTCCAGATCCTCGCTGCCGTGGCGCTATTGCTCTGGGCCGCGATGGGGCGCTTCGGCGCGCCGCTGCCGGCGCCGCGCCGGCTCGATGCCGGCCGGCATGCTCTGATCGGCAATGCTGCGGCGCTGGTCGACTATGCCGGGCACCATGGCGCGATCCTGCAACGCTATATCGCGATGACGCTCCAGGACGCGGCGCGGGCGTTGCGCGCTCCCGCCGGGCTCGAAGGTGCCGCGCTCACCGAGTGGCTCGCGCGGGCCTCCGAGGCGCGCGGCATCGATCCGAAACCCCTCTCAGGGCTGGGCGACAGCCCTGCGGCCGGCCCCCGCAATCTCGCCTCGCTGCTCGCCGCGGCGCAGGCCCTCCATCACTGGCGCAAGGACCTGCCGCATGGAACTCCGCGACGTCTCGACGATCACTGAAGCGCTTCGCGGCGAAATCCGCAAAGCCGTCGTCGGCCAGGACGAGGTCGTCGAGCTGATGCTCGTCAGCCTGCTCTGCGGCGGGCATGTGCTGCTGGAGGGCGTGCCGGGCACGGCCAAGACCCTGCTGGCGCAATCCTTCGCCGCCGGGCTGTCGCTGCGCTTCGGGCGTATCCAGTTCACGCCGGACATGATGCCGGGTGACCTGCTCGGCACCAATCTCTTCGATTTCCGCACCAGCAGCTTCAACCTGACGCGCGGCCCGATCTTCACCGACATCCTGCTCGCGGACGAGATCAACCGCACGCCGCCCAAGACGCAGGCCGCACTGCTGCAGGCGATGAACGAGCGCAATGTCACCATCGACGGCACGACCCATCCGCTGGGCGAGGCCTTCATGGTGGTGGCGACGCAGAACCCGATCGAGCAGCAGGGCACCTACCCGCTGCCCGAGGCGCAGCTCGACCGCTTCCTGTTCAAGGTCAACCTCGCCTATCCGAGCCGCGAGGAGGAGTTCGCCATCGTCGCGCGGCACGGGCACCGCGCCGCCATGCCGAAGCTCGCGGAGTTCGGCCTTGCCTCTATCGTCTCTGAGCAGGACCTGCTGGCGGCGCGGGCGCTGGTCGGCGGGATCGCGCTCGGCGAGCCTCTGGTCGGCTATATCGTCGACCTGATCCGCGCGACCCGCAACCATCCGGCGATCGAGACCGGCGCCTCGCCCCGCGCCGCGACGATGCTGGCCTCGGCCAGCCGGGCGCGGGCCGCGACGCAGGGGCGCGACTTCGTCATCCCCGACGACGTCAAGGGCATCGCCCTGCCGCTGCTGCGGCACCGGATCGTGCTCGCGCCGAATGCCGAGATCGACGGGCTGGTCAGCGACAAGGTCATCCTGGAACTGATCGATCAGGTTGCCGTGCCGCGATGATCAGGCCGACCCCGCGCGCCGTGCTGCTCTTCGGGGCGACCGTGCCGGTCGCCATCGGCCTCATGATCCATGACCAGACGCTCTGGCCGATCGCGCTCGATCTCGGCCTGTTCGTGCTGGCGCTGATCGGGCTCGATGCCCTGCTCTGTGCCCGGCCGTCGCGGCTTTCGCTGACAGTCGATGCGCCGCCGCGCTTGTATATCGGCAGCGAGGGGCAATTGAGCGTCAGCGCCGCGATCGAAGGTGCGTCGCGGGCGGTGTCGATCCAGGTCCTGCCGGAGCAGAGCGGCGACACCGCGCCGCCCGAGCCAGCTCGGCTCGATGTCCCGCCGGGAGCCGTGGGTTCGGTCACGCTGCGGGTGCGTCCGCTCCGGCGCGGGCGGATCACGATCGAGGCGTTGTGGCTGCGCTGGCGCGGGCCGCTCGGTCTCGCCGGCCGGAGCCAGCGTCGGCCGCAGGCGCTCACGATCGACGTCGTGCCCGATATCCGCGGCATCGCCTCGGCCGCCGTGCAGTTCTTCAGCCGCGATGCGATCGACGGCATCAAGGTCCAGCGCCAGAAGGGCGAAGGCACCGAGTTCGAGGCGCTGCGCGACCATGTCCAGGGGCTCGACAACCGCTTCGTCGACTGGAAACACTCGGCCAAGCATCTCAAGCTGCTGTCGAAGGAATTCCGGATCGAGCGCAACCACCAGATCGTGCTCGCCTTCGATACCGGGTACCTGATGGCCGAGCCGATCGACGGCCTGCCGCGGCTCGACCATGCCATCCATGCCGGGCTGCTGCTCGGCTGGGTCGCGCTGCGCAGCGGCGACCATGTCGGCTCCTTCGGCTTCGATTCACGCATCCGGCAATATCTCCAGCCTTCGCCCGGCCGAAACGCCTTCGCCAGGCTCCAGAATGCGTCCGGCCAGCTCGGCTACCGTGCCGAAGAGACCAATTTCACCCTCGGCCTCGCCGAGCTGAACACCCGCCTGAAGCGCCGGGCGCTGGTGGTGCTGTTCACCGAGTTCATCGACACGACGACAGCGGGGCTGCTGCTCGAAAGCCTGCAGCGCATGGCCAACCGCCATGCCGTGATCTTCGTCACGCTGCGCGACCCGCTGCTGGCCGATATCGTCGAGGCCGAGCCCGCGGGCTTCCGGCCGGTCGCCGAGGCGGTCGTCGCGCGCGACCTGCAGCGCGAACGCGCCGTCGTGCTGGAGCGGCTGGCACGGATGGGCGTGCATTGCCTGGAAATCCCGCCACGCGGCCTCGCCGTCGGTCTCGTCAACCGCTACCTTACGATCAAGCAGAGGGGGCTGCTATAGAACCGCTTCGCCCTTCCGCCGCTCCGCCACCGGCCCCGGTCGCGACCGTGACGCTGCGCAGCGCCGAATTCCGCCGCAGCCGCGAGACGGCCTGGCGGATGCTCGACGGTCTCGTCTCGCGTGTCGAGAAGAAGGGCCTGTCGCGCCTCTCCGCCGAGGAGTTGCAGGAACTGCCCTTGCTCTATCGGACCGCGGCCTCTTCGCTTTCCGTCGCCCGCTCGATCGCGCTCGACCGCAACCTCATCCTCTATCTCGAAGGGCTGGTGCTGCGCGCCTTCTTCGTCGTCTACGGGCCGCGCATCGGCATCCTCGAAGCGCTCGGCGGCTTCCTGAAGCGCGGCTTCCCGGCTGCCGTCCGCGCGGCCGGCTGGCACATCCTGCTGGCGACGCTCGCCATCGCCGCCGGAATCGCCATCGGCTACCTGATGGTGCTGCCCAACGAAGCCTGGTTCGGCATGCTCGTGCCCGAGAGCATGGCCGGCGGGCGCGGGGCCGCGAGCACCGCCGACCAGCTACGCCGGACCGAGATCTTCGCGCCCTGGCCCGGCTTCGTCGATTCCTTCGTCGTCTTCGCCAATTTCCTGTTCCGGCATAACGCGACGATCGGAATCATGACCTTCGGGCTCGGCGTGCTCGGCGGCGTGCCGACATTGCTGCTGCTCGGCTATCAGGGCCTCGTGCTCGGCGCCTTCCTGGCGCTGCATTACAATCGCGGCCTGCTCGTCGATTTCATCGGCTGGATCTCGATCCATGGCGTGACTGAGATCGGCGCATTGATCCTATGCGGCGCCGGCGGGCTCGTCATCGCAGAGAAGATCCTGTTTCCGGGTCGCTACAGCCGCCTCGACAGCCTGGCCATGGCCGGCAAGGCGGCGGCCGGGCTCGCGGGCGGGGCCGTGCTTATGCTCTTCGTCGCGGGGATCATCGAGGGCGGCCTGCGCCAGCTCATCGCCTCGACGCCCTGGCGGCTGGCGATCGGCGCGGCGACCGGCGCCTTGTGGACCGCCTATTTCCTCCTGAGCGGCAGGCGCTGAAGCATGGCCCAGCGACTTGACCGCATCAACCGCCTGCTCGACGGCACCACCCGCAACCGGCGCGAGATCAGTACGCCGGAGGGTGTGACGCTGGAGGTCGACATCGCCAACCATGGCGAGCGGCTCGTCGCCTTCCTGATCGACTTCCTGTTCTGGATGCTGGCGACCGCCCTGCTCTTCCTCGTGCTGGGCCTCACCCTGCTCCACGGTGTCACCGGCTCTGTGACGGTCACGGTCGTGCTGTTCCTGTCCTTCCTGCTCCGGAACCTCTACTTCATCCATTTCGAGCTGCAGAGCCAGGGCGCGACGCCGGGCAAGCGCATCGTCAACCTGAAGGTGATCGACCGCAGCGGCGGCCCGTTGCTGCCCGGCGCGATCGTCGCCCGCAACCTGACGCGCGAGGTCGAGATCTTCCTGCCGCTCGGGCTGTTCTTCGCCGTGCCGAAGATCGGGGCCGGCGCGGAATTCTGGACGGCGGCGAGCTATTTCGGCTGGGCGGTCGCCCTCTCGGCCCTGCCCTTCTTCAACCGCGACCACCTGCGGGCCGGCGACCTGATCGGCGGGACCATGGTCATCTCGGTGCCGCGGCGGGCGCTACTGGCCGAGCTGGCGGAGGCGCAGAGCCGCTTCGTCTTCAGCCGCAAGCAGCTCGACGCCTATGGCGTCTTCGAATTGCAGGTTCTGGAGGAACTGCTGCGCCGCCCGTCCTCACCCGACACGCACAGCATGCAGCGCCAGGTCTGCGAGAAGATCCGCCGCAAGATCGGCTGGACGGAAGAGGTTCCGCCAGTCGAGACGCTCGATTTCCTGAGGGCCTTCTACACAGCCGAGCGGGCGCATCTCGAAGGCGAACAGCAATTCGGCCGCTACCGCGCCGACAAGAACGAGCCGGCTGCGACCGGCCCGTAAGGGCCTGCCGCAGTTCGGCAAGCTTGCGTCAGTCGAAGACGCTCGCCAGCGTATCGAGGTCGATACCTTCCTTGGCCATGCGCAGGTCGTGATAGATCACGGCCGAGAGCACGGCACCGAAAGCGGTCGAGATGACCTGCCAGGCAAAGCCGAGAATATCCCCGATCAGGCCGCCGCCACCGATCCGCGCCAGCACGAGAGCGCCGACCAGGGCGATGACGATGACCAGCAGGAAGAGTCCGAAGATCTGCCAGCGATAGCCCTTTGTCAGCGCGACGCTGCGGCTCATGCTCGCCGTCACCCCGGTCTTCTCGATGACGCAGGCGGGGATCGCGACATAGAGCATGCAGCCGATGATGGCGCCCGGCACGACGAAGAGCAGGAAGCCGAGACCGGTCGCGAGACCGACGAGGATGCCGACACCGATGACGGGAACGGCACGTGCGAGCCCGATCCGCAGGGAGTCGCCGATCGTGAAGGGCTGCTGGCGCATCTCCTGGAAGGCGCCGTAAAGGCTCGTCGCCTGCGCCACGGTCTGGAGCACGAAGGTCAGGAGCCCGGTCAGCACCGCACCGAAGGCGATGCCCGACGGCGAGGGGGCACCCGACGACAGCGCGCCCAGCGTCAGCAGGAAGATCGGGATCATCGGCACAAGCGCCAGCAGGGCGAACTTGCCGAACTGTCGTCCGAGGATCGCGAAAGTCTTGTTCATGACCGAGCCGATGCGAAACTGCCCGGGCGCGGCGGAAAATCCGCCGGTCGATGTGTTGCTCATAAGGAACCCCGCCGCGAATGAGGCGGAATAGTGGCACGCCCCGTATAGCGGCACAATCCGCGGCAACGCGGGCTACGCGCTTCGCATCAAGGTCTCGCGCAAGCCGAGAAGCGTTTCGCAAACGGCTTCCAGCTCGCGGATGTCGAACCCATCCCGCAGCTCCGGAATGTGACCCGCAACCCTGCCGCCGAGGATGCCGGTAAAGCTCGCCCTCCCCTGGGACGACACGACGAGGCCGTTGGCCGCCTCGAAGGACGCGTTCCAGGCGATGGCGTCCTCGCGCGTCAGCCCCGGCGGCAGGTCGAGTTCGAGCCTGCCGCCCGCGAGCCGGACAGGATAGCCTCCGGGCAAGCCGTCCGGGCCGGGCACATGCCCCTGCCAAGGCCGGCCCGCCGCCATGGCGAGCAGCATCGGCACGCCGCTCGCGCCGGAAATCTCGATCACCGGCTCGGGCGTGAGCTGGATATCGGCGAAGCGGGCATAGACGTCGGCGACCTCCTCGCCATCCAGCCAGACGCGCGGGGCGCGTCCGTCGCGTTCCTCGGGACGGCGCCGCCAGGCTGAAAGGTTCTGGTAATGCGCGAGAACTTTGACCGCGGTGCCGGCAGGCACTGCGGCCGAGCCGGCGAAGACGTTGGACAGGATCGCGACATTGCCCATGCCGCAGGCGACCTCGTGCCCCATCGCGCGGATCATCCCGTTGACCACGTCGGGGAAGCTGCAATTGACCAAGGTCACTGGCTTGCCGCAGCGTGTGATGGCGGCAGCGACGCGGGCGCTGATCAGCGCCTGAAAGACGGCCGTCGCGCTCAGGCCGCCCTCGGCGACGAGGCGCGTCCAGGCATTGCCGCTCTGGGCGATCACCTGCGAGGTCTGGATCGAGGCGGCCTGCACGACGATGCGCGGGCCGGTCGCCGCGAGCAGCGTGTCTGAGGCGTCCGGGGCCAGCAGATCGATCGCATGAGTGGTGAAGCGCGCCTTCGCTCCGAAGAGCGCGGCGCGGGCATTGGCAGCCGTGCGCAGCCAGTTCAGCCGTTCGAGATTGCGGCCGGCGATGACCACATCGACCGGCTCGCGGGCCGTGGCGGCGATGTCGAAGGCGATCCGTGCGGCGAAACCGCCGGTGCCTGAAATGAGGATGTCGCAGCCGGCCATGTCAGCGCCCCGTCCCGGCCCGGTCCCAGCAATCGTCGAGCCGGGGCGAGAGCCTGTGCTTCATGATGCGCTGGCTCGCCGTGCGCTCGAACTCGTCGACGAGGGCGATGTAGCGCGGGTTCTGGTAGGGTGCGAGCCGCTGGCCGAGCCAGCCGGACAAGGCCTGCGGATCGATGATCGCGCCATGACGCGGCTTGACGAAGAGCTTGATGTCCTGCTCGCCGATATCGGCGGCAACGCCGATCATGGCGCAATCCTCGACCGCGTCGTGCTCGGCGGCAACGTGCTCGACCTCCCAAGCCGAAACGTTCTCGCCGCGGCAGCGCACGCTGTCGGTCATGCGGCCGTGGAAATAGAGATTGCCATCGGCGTCGAAGGAGCCGAGGTCGCCGGTATGGAGCGCGCCGTTGCGCAGGGCCTTCGCCGTCGCTTCGGGATTGTCGAGATAGCCGGGGAAGATCGCGCCGGGGATGCTGGTCTCGACGACGATCTCGCCGCGCTCGCCCGCCGCGACGGGCTTGCCCTCGCCACCGAGCAGCCTGACGGAGAACCAGGGCATCGGCCGCCCGACCGAGCCGACCACGCCGCTGGTATTGCAGGTGGTCAGGCTGGAGGCTTCCGTCATGCCGTAGCATTCGCGGATCTCGGTGCCGAAGCGATCGCGGAACTGCGGCCAGATATCGGCCGGGCAGCCGCCCCCCCAGGCGATGCGCACGCCATGCTCGCGATCTCCAGCGGAAGGCGGCTGCTTCAGCAGGATCTGCAGGATGCCGCCGAGATAGTGGATATGGGTCGCGCCCTCCTCCCGGACCTGCGTCCAGAAACGGCTGGCGCTGAAGCGCTCGACCATGGCCAGCGTCACGTCGCGGATCATCGGCAGCGGCAGAAGCTGGGCGCCGCCGATATGATAGAGCGGCTCCCAGACGAAGAAGACATCGCCCGGCTTTGCATCGGACAGGCGGACGACGCTCTCCGCCGCCAGCCGCAGCATGCGGTGCGAGACGATCACGCCTTTCGGCCGCCCGGTCGTGCCGGAGGTGTACATGATCGCGAAGACGGCATCGGCTACCGGGGCTGGCTCGTCGAAGCGGGCGGGAGCGGAGAGCACGGCATCGAGCGCACCGCCCGGCGCATGCAGTAGCACCGGCAGGGTCGCATCCGGCCCCATCGCTTCGGCGATCTGCGGCGCGAGCTCGGCATCGGCCACGACGAGGCGCGGGCTGGAATGCGTCAGGAGATAGTTCAGCCCCTCGCCGCGCTGCTGGGCATTGACCGGCACCCAGGCGACGCCGGCCCGTGCGAGACCGAAGACCACGGCGATGGTCGCGATGGAATTGCGCATCATCACCGCGACGCGGTCGCCCGCGACGATGCCCTGCGCCCGCAGATGCGCCGCGAAGGCGGCCGAGCGCCGCTCGATCTCGCCATAGCTCACCGGCTCGCCGCCGAAGCGGGCATAGATGCGGTCCGGCTCGGCGGCTGCGCGCGCGGTCAGGAGGCCTACGAAGCCGTCTTGGTCTGGGGAGGTCATGGTTGCGCTTCGGTCGACAGGATCAGGAAGAAGAGGAGGAGCGGAAGCGTTCGGCCAGGAGCAGCATCACCGTCACCACCACGAAGACGACGACCGAAACCGCAGCAAGCGTCGGGTTGAGCTGCAGGATCATGTCGTCCCACATCTGCTTCGGCAGGGTCGTCTTGACGCCGCCCGAGATGAAGATCGCGATGGTCAGTTCGTCGAAGGAGGTGATGAAGGCGAAGAGGAAGGCCGCGACGAGGCCGCCCTTCACCAGCGGGATCGTCACGCCCGTGAGCGTACGGACGCGGTTGGCCCCGAGGGTCGCCGCCGCCTGGTCGAGCCGCTGGTCATAGGTCTTGAGCACGGCGGCGATGGTGACGAGCGTGAACGGGATCGCCAGCACCGTGTGGCCGATGATCAGGCCGAGATCGGTGGCGACGAGACCGATGCGGGCGAAGAGATAGAACAGCCCGACCGCGATGACGATGCGCGGCACGATCATCGGCGCGAGGAAGAAGGCGAAGATCAGCCCGCTCCAGCGCGTGCGGCTATGCGCCAGCGCCAGCGCCGCGAAGCCGCCGATCGCGGTCGCAGCCAGCGCCGTGGCGAAGGCGACCATGAAGGAGCGGATCGTCGCCTGAATCCAGAGCGGCGATTCGAAATAGGTGCGGAACCAGCCGATTCCGTAGCCCGGCGGCGGGAATTCGAGGAATTGCGAGGAGGTGAAGGCAAGCGGGATCACCAAGAGCGTCGGCAGCACGAGGAAGCCGATGACGAGCCAGCAGAAGCCCGGCAGCAGCGCGGCACAGACGCGCTTGCCTAGTACGCGCTGTGCTAAGGCGGCGGCGCGCCCGGCAATGTCGCCCACGACCCCGAGGATGGCGAGGCCGAGATCGCGGATGCGCCCGGCCCCGGCCTGCGCCGAGCCGCCGGCAATCGTCGAGATGCCGAAGAGCCGGTCGTAGATCCAGCAGGAGACCAGCGCCGCCGCCAGCATCATCGCGGCCAGCGCCCCGGCGAAGGACCAGTTCAGCAGCTCCTGCACCTGGGTGATGATGAGCTGCGCCAGCATCGTCTCCTGCCGCCCGCCGAGGAAGGCCGGCACGATGAAGAAGCCAAGCGAGGAGATGAAGACCAGCAGGCCGGCCGCCGCGACGCCCGGCAGCGAGAGCTTGAAATAGACCAGCCAGAAGGCTCGCGCCGGCGCGGCGCCCAGCGTCTGCGCGGCCTGGACGAGGCGGCGGTCGATGCCGGTCATCACCGGCAGCATGGTCATCACCGCGAGCGGCACCATGGCATGGACCATGCCGACCATCACGCCGAACATGTTGTGCAATAGCGGCAGGGGCTGGTCGACGAGGCCGGAGCCCGTCGCCAGCGAATTGATGATGCCGCTGCGGCCGAGCACGATCATCCAGGCGAAGGTCTTGACCAGATAGCTCGTCCAGAACGGCACCATGACGAAGAGCAGCATGCGACCGCGGAACATGTCCGGCAAACGCGCCAGCCAATAGGCCAGCGGATAGCCGATCAGGAGCGACCAGAGCGCAGTCCAGCCGGCGATGCGGAAGGTGATGCCGAGCACGCGCAGATAGACGTCGGTCGCGGCGATGCGCCGATAGGACTCGGTCGACAAACCGCCATTCTCGGGATCGACGACGCTGAGGCCGAGCAATTGCGCCACCGGCCAGGCGAAGAAGACCGCGAGGAAGAGGAGCCCGGGGACCGCGAGCCACAATGGGCCGAACCGGAACCCGCTCCGGCGCGCCGGAGCCGCTCGTGCCGCGACCGCGCTCATGCGACCAGCACCGCCTTGTCGCGGGCCCAGCCGGCGACGATGGCCTGATCGATGGCGGGCACCGGATCGTCCGGCCCGAGCCGCAGCACGAGCGGGCTGCCATCGCCGAGCGCGGCGATCACGCGCGTCTCCGAGCCGGCATAGACGATCTCGCTGACCCGGCCGCTGACGGCGTTGCCGTCGCGCTCGCCGAGATGGAGGTTCTCGGGCCGGATGACCAGCGCCGCATCCTTGCTCTGGCAATGGGCGCCACGCGGCAGGGCGAAGCGGCCATGCGGGGTATCGAGCGCGCCGTTGCCGTCCCAGCTGCCGCGGAAGATGTTGGAGATGCCGATGAAATCGGCGGCGAAGGCCGTGCGCGGGCGCTCGTAGATCTCGCGCGGCGTGCCGAGCTGCTCGATCTTCGCGTGGTTCATCAGGCAGATGCGGTCGGACATCGCGAGCGCCTCTTCCTGATCGTGCGTGACGTAGACGATGGTGGCGCCGCTCTCGCGGTGCAAACGCTTGATCTCGATCTGCATGTGCTCGCGCAGCTTCTTGTCGAGGGCGCCGAGCGGCTCGTCCATCAGGATGATCGAAGGCTGGTAGACGAAGCAGCGCGCCAGCGCGACGCGCTGCTGCTGGCCCCCGGACAATTCGCGCGGGAAGCGCCCGGCGAGATGGCCGAGATGGACCATGTCGAGCGTGGACGCGACCCGGCCGGCGATCTCGGCCGAGGGACGCCCACGCATCTTGAGCGGAAAGGCGATGTTCTCCGCCACGGTCAGGTGCGGGAACAGAGCGTAGTGCTGGAAGACGAGGCCGATATCGCGCTGGTGGACCGGCATGTTCGACTGGTCGCGCCCGTCGATCACCACTCGGCCCTCGCTGGCCTCGACGAGGCCGCAGATGAGCTGGAGCAGCGTCGTCTTGCCGGAGCCCGAAGGCCCCAGCAAGGTGAGGAACTCGCCCTCGGCAACGCTGAGCGAGCTGGGCTCGAGGGCCGTGGTCGCGCCATAGCGCTTGCCAAGTCCTTCGATGACCAGCTTGCCCGTGTTCGGCTCGCGCACAGCCATCCCGGCCCCCGCCCCCGTCACCATCAGGCCAGCAGCCAGGCGTTGAAGCGCTCGGTGACCTTGGAGCGGTTGGCACTCCACCAATCCTCGTTGGCGATCGCCATCTGCTTCAGGTTCTCCGGCGAGGTCGGCAGGACCTTGGCACGATCCGCTGCGATCGTCTGGTAGGCGTCGAGATTGGTCGGGCCGTAGGCAAGCGCCTCGGTGAAAGCGGCCTGCGCCTTCGGATCGGAGCAGAAGCGGATGAACTGGCGCGCGACATCCGCCTTCGGGCCGCCCTTCGGCAGGCCCCAGCCCTCGATCGAGTAGAGGCCCTGGTTCCAGACGATCTTTGCCGGCGTGCCGCCGTCGATCGCCGCCTGCAGGCGGGCGTTCCAGCCCGGCAGCATGTCGACCTCGCCGCTCTGCAGGAGCTGCGTCGACTGGGCGCCGCCCGTCCACCAGACCGCGACATGCGGCTTGATCTTGTCGAGCACCTTGAAAGCGCGCTCGATATCGAGCGGATAGAGCTTGTCGAGCGGCACGCCGTCGGCGAGCAGCGCCTGCTCGATCGTGTCGATCGGGTTCTTGCGCAGCGCGCGCCGGCCGGGGAACTTCTCGACATTGAAGAAGTCGGTCCAGCTCGCCGGTGCGTTCTTCACGCGGTCGGTGCGATAGGCGAAGACGGTCGAGTAGACGTCCGTGCCCATGAACTCGGCCGAGATCGCTTCCGGCATCAGCTTCGGCACGTCGGCATGCGAGAAGCCGATCGGGTCGAGCAGGCCCTGCTTCTTGAGGATGTCGCGGGCCGAGAGCGTCAGCGTGCAGACGTCCCAGGTATAGGACTTGGTCTCGACCATCGCCTTGAACTGGGCGGTGGGCTCGGCCTCGCGGGCGACATTGACGACCTTGTTGCCGGTCGCCTTCTCGAACGGGTCGTAGAAGGCCTTGCGGAAAGCCGGGCCGAACGGGCCGCCAGGATCGGCGACCGTGATCTGCGTCGCGGCACGCGCCGTGCCCGACAGGTAAGGCGCGGCGACCGCGCCGGCAGCAACGCCGCCGGCGAGTTCCAGCAGGGTGCGCCGGGTCGGCTTCGTGGTCAGGTTCGTCATCGTCTTCTCCCCTTACAAGCGGTTTTCCGCATTTCCCCGTGGGTGGTCAGATGGTCAGGCGGTCTTGCGCGCCGCGCGCTTGGCGAGAAATTCTTCCATCATCCGCGCCGGCTCGCCGGTGGCGTAGGCCGCGCGCTGGTTGCGGATGCCGGCGGCGAGGCATTCGCGGAAGCTCTCCTCGGTGACCTCGCGGAAGCGGGCCTTGTTGAGGCGCATGGCGACCGGCGGCTTGCCGGCGAGCTCCTCGGCCAGCGCGAGCGAGGCCTGCATCACCTGTTCCTTCGGCACGATCCGGTTGATCAGGCCGATGCGGAAGCATTCGTCGGCATCCATCATCCGCCCGGTCAGGGTCAGGTCGATGGTGCGGGCGATCCCGATCATTTCCTTCATGATCCAGGGGCCGGTGACCGAGGCGATGCCGGAATTGATCTCGGGCTGGCCCATGGTGACCCCGTCATGGCCGATGCGCAGGTCGCAGAGCAGCGCCACCTGGAAGGCGGAACCAGCAGCGACGCCGTTCAGCGCCGCGATCAGCGGCTTGGAGAGCGAGCGCATGCGGTCATAGAGCCGCTCCCATTCCCCCATCCAGAGTTCGGCGCGGTCGGGATCGAAGGTCTTGGTCTCGTTCAGGTCCTGGCCGGCGCCGAAGGCGCGCTCGCCGGCGCCCGTCAGGACGATGGCACGGACGGCCTCGTTCGCCTCCAGCTCGTCGAAGCAGGCGACCAGCCGCTCGCGCATCGGGGCGTTCCAGGCATTCAGGATCTCGGGGCGGTTGAGCGTGATGATGCCGACCGCGCCACGCAGCTCGACCAGAACAGAGTCCTTCATAGCGCTCTCCGATGAGTTTTTATTGCAATGCGATAATTTCTATTGCTTATTCTGCGCGAACGACCCAGCTTGTCAAGATCGTTAGCCGCAGCCATTGATCGCGCCGAGGAGAGCAGGCCCGATGACGATCCCCGAAGAGACACAGACCGGCCGCAAGCGCGCGGCGCAGCCGCCCGATCAGGCCGGCCGCAAGGACGACGCGCTGATGGTCAATTCGGTCGAGAAGGCGTTCCGGGTGCTCTCCGCCTTCGGCCGCCAGCACCCGACGCTCAACCTGTCGCAGGTCGCCTCCGAGACGGGGATGGATGTCAGCGCGGCCCAGCGCTTCACCCATACGCTCACCAGGCTCGGTTACCTGCGCAAGGATGCGCAGACCAAGCGCTTCGAGCTGACCGCCAAGACGCTCGATCTCGGCTATCATTTCGTGCGCAGCAGCCGCCTGCTCGACCGGGCGATGCCCTATCTCATGCATCTCAGCAAGGAGACGGAGGAGACGGTGAACCTCACCGTGCGGGAAGAGACCGAGATCATCTTCGTCTCGCGTTTCCTGAGCCGGCACGTCCTCAACACCGACGTCATCATCGGCACGCGCATGCCCGCCTATGCCACCGCACCGGGCATCGCGATGCTGTCGCGCCTGCCCGAGAGCGAGGCGATGGCGATCATCGATGCGTCCGACCGCAGGGCGCATACGCCCTCGACGACCTGGGAGCGCGAGGCCCTGCGCGAGAAATTGCGCCAGTCGGCCGCCCAGGGCTACGCGACCGCCTTCGAGGAGGTCTATCTCGGCGATGCCTCGATCGCCGCGGTGGTCGTCGACCATCACGGCCGCCCGGAGGCCGCCGTCAACATCGCGACCTCGACCTCGCGCTACAGCCACGAGGAGGTCGTCTCGCGCTTCTCCTCGCTGGTCATCGCCGCTGCCCACGCCATCTCGCGCGTCTGAGGAAACCAGGCCGATGGCCTTGACAGGATATCCTTTGATTTATCAAAATCCACGAACTTCTATTGCATTGAGATAAATCTGAGGTCGCATGGACCGCTCGCAGGCCCAGTTCCGCCGCGTGGCATTTCGGAGCGGAGCGGCGGTGACCCTCAGCTTCGACGGCTTGCCGATCCGCGCGACCGCCGGTGACAGTGTGCTCGCCGCGCTTCTGGAGAACGGCGCCCTCATCCGCCATCTCGAATTCGGCGGCGAGCCGCGCGCCGGCTTCTGCCTTATGGGCGCCTGCCAGGATTGCTGGGTCTGGAGCGCCACGGGCGGCCGGATCAGGGCCTGCACCACGCCCGTCAGCGAAGGCATGGAGCTTTTCGCCGAACCGCAAGCGATGGCCGGCGCCCATGGCTGAGATCGTCATCATCGGAGCCGGACCGGCCGGGATCAGCGCGGCCGAAATCCTCGTCGCAAACGGGCTGAGGCCGATCCTGATCGACGAAGGCGCACGCGCCGGCGGACAGGGCTATCGTCGGCCGGCCGATGATCTCGCGCTCGACATGAACAAGCTGATGGGCTCGGAAGCCGGCCGATACGCCGCGCTGCACGCACGCTTCGTGGCGCTCCGTCCCCAGATCGATTACCGGCCCCAGACGCTGGTCTGGGCGATCGACGGCAAGCGTCTGCATCTGCTGCGCGATGGCCGGGCCGAGACGCTCGATTGCGACAAGCTGCTGATCGCCAGTGGCGCGATGGACCGGATCGCCCCCTTGCCCGGCTGGACCTTGCCCGGCGTGTTCACACTGGGCGGGGCACAGGTCGCGCTCAAGGACCAGGGCTGCCTGATCGGCAGCCGCGTCGCCTTCCTCGGCTCCTCGCCCTTGCTGGCGCTGGCCGCGAAGCAGTATCGCGCGATGGGCGCCGAGATCGCGGTGATCGCCGATACGACGCCATTCTCGGCCAAGCTCGCGGCGATGCCGGCCCTGCTTTGCGCGCCGCGCACGCTGCTGCGCGGCCTCTGGTATATGGCGGCAGCTTTGCGCGCGGGCATCCCGATGCTGAACGACGTGACGCCGGTCGCCGTCGAGGGAGACGGCCGTGTCGAGGCTCTCGTCCTGCGCGAAGGCAGTGGACGCGAGCGGCGTTTCGCCTGCGATGCGGTTGCACTCGGCTATGGCCTCAAGCCCGAGACGCAGCTCGCCGATCTCGCCGGAGCGGACTTCGCCTACGACCCGGATTTCCGGCTGTTCCTGCCGAAGATCGACGGCTTCGGCCGGGCGCTGCCGGGGCTTTACCTCGCCGGCGATGGCGTGCGGATCGGCGGCGCCGATGCTGCCGAAGCCAGCGGGGCGCTCGCTGCCCATGCCATCCTCTCCGATCTCGGCCGGCTGCAGGATATTGCGGCGATCAGGCCGCTGGCACGACGGGTCGCGCGGCTGCGTGGCTTTCAACGCGGGCTGGCGCAGGCTTTCGCCTGGCCGAAGCAGCAGATCGCCGCCCTGCCCGACCCGGTCACGCTCTGCCGCTGCGAGAACGTCACCATCGGCGAGGTCCGCGTCGCCATGACGCAAAGCCTTGGCCCGGTCGAGGTCAACCGCGTCAAGGCGATGACCCGCTGCGGCATGGGGCGCTGCCAGGGCCGCGTCTGCGGACCGGCTCTGCAGGAGATCGTCGCGGCCGGGACAGGACAAGGCGGCGAATCCGCCGGGCGCCTGCGCGGGCAGGCGCCGGTGAAGCCGATCGCGCTCGCCGCCGCGGAAGAACCGGCATGAGCGCGCGAACGACAGATGTCGCGATTATCGGCGGCGGGCTGATCGGCGCCTGGACCGCCTTCTTCCTCGCCAAGCGTGGACAGCGCGCAACGCTGATCGAAAAGGGCGTCGTCGGCGCCCAGTCGAGCGGCGTCAATTTCGGCAACCTGCGCCTGCAGGGCCGCTTTCCCGGGCAATACCCGCTTTCGTTGCGTTCGCAGGCGCTATGGGAGGATTTCGACGCGCTGATCGGTGAAGGCTGCGAGTTCGAGCAGACCGGTCATCTCTACCTCGCCTATGACGAAGAGGAGCACGCGAAGCTCGAAGGTTACGCGCAGGCCTCCGAATCCTACGGGCTTGCGATCGAGCGGGTCGGCCCGGCCGACCTGCGCCGACGCTGGCCCTGGCTCGGCGAGCGCGCCATGGCCGCGACCTTCTCGGCACGCGACGCCACCGCCAATCCAAGACTCGCCACACCGGCAGTCGCGCGGGCCGCCGCGCGACATGGCGCCACCATTCTTGAGAACACGCGCATCACAGCCGTGGACCGCGAAGGCGACGGTTTTTCGCTGACGCTGGCCGATGGCAGCAGGCTGAGCTGCGGTGCACTGGTCAACTGCGCCGGGGCCTGGGCGCTGGAGATAGCCGAGCGTTTCGGCGAGACCGCGCCGGTCTTTCCAGCCGGCCCACCGCAATTCGTGACCGAGCCTTTCCCCTATCGGATCGAGCCTTCGGTGCAGGCGATCGACGGCTCGGTGATCTTCCGCCAGATCCCGCGCGGCAACATCATCCTGGCCGGCTATCCGCGCACGGCGGCCGATCCGCAGGCGAACCGCGCACCGGTGCCCCCAGCCAAGACGCTTGCCGCGATGCGGGCGCTCGCGCGTGTCGCGCCGATGCTGGCGCAATGCCATGTCATCCGCGTCTGGTCCGGCATCGAGGCCTATCTGCCCGACATGATCCCGGTGATCGGCCCGAGCGGGACGACGCCCGGCCTGTTCCACGCCTTCGGCTTCTGCGGCCACGGCTTCCAGATCGGTCCCGGCGTGGGCCTGTGCCTCAGCGAGATGATCGTCGACAGCGAAACACCGACGCCGCTGGAACCGTTCTCGATCGAACGCTTCCGCACCGCTGCAACAGTCAGCGAGAAGTTCAAGAAGGAATTCGACTGACGCGTGGCAGCCTAGCCGGACCTGCAAGCCGGCTATATGACGGATTCATGGCCCGCTTCGCCGCAGAGATCAGGCTTGTCTTCATCGCCGTGCTGGCCTTCGGCTGGCCTGCCATCGGCATGGCCGAGGGACGTCGCGTCCAGATCATCACCTCGTTCCCGCCCTCGTTCTTCGAGCCCTTCCGCAACGCTTTCCGCAACCGGCATCCCGACATCGCGGTCGAGGTCGTGCAGCGCAAGACCACGGCGGCCGTCATCGATATCCGCACACAGAAGCGACCGGATGCCGACCTGTTCTGGGCTTCCGCGCCCGATGCCTTCGAACTGCTGAAGCGCGCGAACCTGCTGGCGCCGTTGCAGCCGCGGGCGACCGGCGCGCCGGAGACCATCGCCGGCTATCCGGTCAACGACCCCGATCATCGCTATCTCGGCTTCGCCGTCTCGGGCTACGGGCTGGTCTACAACCCCGCCTACCTCGCGGCGCGCGGCCTGCCGGTGCCGCGCAACTGGGCCGATCTCGCCGCCCCGGTCTATGCCGGGCATATCGGCCTGACCTCGCCTGCCCGCTCCGGCACCACGCACCTCATGGTCGAGGCGCTGCTGCAATCGCTCGGTTGGGAGCGCGGCTGGGCCCTGTGGTCGGCGATCGGCGGCAATCTCGCGACGATCACGGCACGCAGCTTCGGCGTCACCGCCGGCGTCGCCCGCGGCCGCTTCGGCATCGGCATCTCCATCGATTTCCTGACGGAGGCCAGGACGACCGAGGGCGAGGGCGAGGGCAACCGCTTCGTGCTGCCCGGCGAGACCTTGTTCGCGCCTGCGAGCATCGCAAGGCTTGCGACCTCGCCCAACCCGAAGGAGGCAGAGCTCTTCATCGATTTCGTGCTCTCGCTCGAAGGGCAGAAGATGCTGCGCGAGCCGCGGATCGGGCGCCTTGCCGTCTCGCCCTCGGCCTATGGGCCGGACGAGACACCTCCACATCTTTCGGAGACCGAAGGCATCTTCAACCGCACTGGCTTCGACGCTGGGCTTTCCGCCGGGCGCTACGAGCTGGTCAACCTGATCTTCGACGAGTGGATCACCTTCCGCCGCACCGAGCATGCCAGGCTCTGGCGCAGCCTGCAGGCGATGGAAGCGGCCCTGCTTACCCGCCCCGACGAGCAGGCCGCCAAGCTCCTGACCCGGGCGCGAGCCGCCCTGACGCAGCCGCCGGTCTCCGCTGCCGAACTCGGAGAGCCCGGGCGTTTCCAGAATATCGTCCGCGTGCCGCGCGGCCTGCCCGTGCCCGAGGAGCAGGCGCGGATCGAGGCCGCACTCCGGAACGCGATCGTGACTCACGCAACCGAGGCCGGCGACAGCCTGCAGCAGGCGGCCGAGCGGCTGACCGCGCTGGGCTGGCGCGACGAGAGCCTGACCGGGAGCAGGCCATGACGCCTGCCTTATCCAGGCGCCGCTTCGGCATCGGCGGGCGCCTGATCGCGGCCTTCCTCGGCGTCGGCCTCTTTGCGGTCGGCGCCGGCATCGTTGGCGTCATCTCCTACGAGCGATTGAGCAAGGAGTTGGCGGCGATCGCCCGCGAGCATCTGCCCGGCCTCGCCTCGGCCGCGCGACTTGCAGAGGCCAGCGCCCGCGTCATCGCCGGCATGCCGGAACTCGCCAATGCCGAACGGCGCGACGGTTATGATCGCGGAAGGCGCGTGGTCGGCGAGCGCTTGAACGAGCTCGACAAAGTTTTGTCCGAGCGAGCGGGCAGCGGCTTCGACGCACCCGCGCTGACCGCCGTGGCAGCCGAAATCCGTCGTAATCTCGGCGCCATCGACAACGTCTCGGGGCGCCGCTTCACGCTGGCGGAGCGCATCCGCGGCGTCAGCGAGGAATTGCGCTGGCTCCAGGCCGACCTCATCGACGAGATCGAGCCGCTGACCGACGATGCCCGCTTCAATATCGATACGGCACTCGGCCAGAGCGGCAACGAGGCGTCATCCTCGGCCAAACCGAACACGATCCGCGAGGAGACCCGCAAGAGCGAAGCGCTGATGACGCTGAACGCCCAGGCCAATCTGATCGTCGGCCTGTTCGGGCGGCTCGGGACCGTCCAGACCCGCGAGGACATGGAGCAGACCGGCCATGTCATCGGCGAGGCGGTCGACCAGCTCGAGGTCGAGGCCAAGGCGCTCGCCGGCTGGCCCGACACGATCACGGTCCGGCAGATCACGCAGCGCCTGATCGGACTTGCGGACACCACGGCCGGCCTGCCCGGCCTCAAGCGCTCCGAGCTTGCTGCTCTCGCCGATGCGCAGCGCCTGATCTCGGAGAGCCGCCGCCTCGTCACCGAACTCGGCACGCTGGTCTCGCAGGAGGTGCAGCGAACCGAGGCCGTGGCGAAGGAGGCCGCCGACCGCTCGGCCGAGGCGATCCGGCTCGGCCGCAACCTGCTGCTCGCCATCGCGGCAGCCTCGCTATTGGGCGCGCTGCTGATCGGCTGGTTCTATGTCCGGCGCCATCTGGTGGCGCGCCTGCGGGTCCTGACCGAGGCCGCGACCAGCATCGCCAGCGGCCAGTCCTCGGCGCTGCTGCCGAAGGCGGGCAATGACGAGCTCGGCGACCTCACCCGCGCACTCGCCGTCTTCCAGCAGACCCGCGACGACCTGATCCAGGCGGCCAAGCTCGCGGCGCTGGGACAAATGGCTGCGGGCCTGAGCCATGAGCTCAACCAGCCGCTCGCCGCGATCCGCTCCCACGCCCATAACGGCGCGCTGCTGCTGGAGCGGGGCCGGCCCGAGGAGGCCCGAAAGGCGATCGGCCGCATCCAGGCGCTGACCACGCGCGCGGCCGACCTGATCGCGCATCTGCGCCGGTTCGCCCGCAAGCCCGGCGTAGTACTGGCGCCCGTCGCCGTCGGCGATGTCGTCGAAACCGCGCTGTCGCTGTTCGGGCCGCGCTTCGAGGCTGAGCGCGTGACGCTCCAGCGGGACCTCCCGGCGGGACGCCTCCATGTCCATGCCGAGGAAATCCGGCTGGAGCAGGTGCTGGTCAATCTCGTCGCGAATGCGCTCGACGCCGTCGCCGGCATCGACGGCGCGACGATCGCGATCGGGGCACGCCGAAGGGGCCAAAGCGTCGAGATCTGGGTCGAGGATAGCGGGCCCGGCATCGACCGGGCGCATCTGGAGCGCATCTTCGACCCATTCTTCACGACCAAGCCGGTCGGCTCCGGGCTCGGCCTCGGCCTCTCGCTGTCCTACAACATCATCAAGGACCTCGGCGGCACGCTCGCGGTGGCCGAGACCGGCCCCGAAGGCACCCGCTTCCTGATCACGCTCGAAGGGACGACAGCCCACGTCATGGCCCCGCTGGAAATCGACGCATGAGCGCTCCGACAATCGTCCTCGTCGATGACGATGCCGAGGTGCTCGAAGCCTGGCGGCTGACGCTGGAGCTCGAAGGCTTCGCGGTCACCGCGAAGCGCTCGGGCGATGCCGCGCTCGCCGAGCTTGGCCGCGACGCCTCCGTCGTGCTGGTCAGCGATGTCCGCATGCCCGGCCGCGACGGCTTCGGGCTGCTCTCGGCCGTGACCGCCGTCGATGCGGAGATCCCGGTCGTGCTGATCACCGGCCATGCCGATGTTCCCATGGCGGTGAAGGCGATCCGCGAAGGGGCCTGGGATTTCGTCGAAAAGCCGGCCGACCCTGTTCGCCTGATCGAGACGATCCGGCGGGCCAGCGAATACCGCCGGCTGATCATCGAGAACCGCTCGCTCAGGGCGGGCGCGAATCGCGAAGACCCATGGTCGACCCGACTCGTGGGCCATTCGCCGACAATGGCAAAGCTGCGCAGCCGGCTCGCCCTGCTCGCCGATGCCGATACCGACGTGCTGCTCTTCGGCGAGACCGGGACCGGCAAGGAGGTCGCGGCCCGCGCGCTCCACGATCTCGGCAATCGCCGCACCGGGCGCTTCGTCGCGGTGAATTGCGGAGCGATCCCCGAGACGATGATCGAGAGCGAATTGTTCGGGCACGAGGCCGGCGCCTTCACCGGCGCGCGCGAGCGGCGGATCGGCAAGATCGAGCATGCCAGCGGCGGCACGCTCTTCCTCGACGAGATCGAGTCGATGCCGATAGCCGCGCAGGTGCGCCTGCTGCGCGCACTGCAGGAGCGCCGGATCGAGCGTCTCGGCTCCAACAAGGAGATCGCCGTCGATATCCGCATCGTCGCCGCGACCAAGAGCGACCTCGCCGCGCTCGCCAAGGCCGGCGGCTTCCGCGAGGATCTGGTCTACCGGCTGAATGTCGTGACGCTGCGCCTGCCGCCTTTGCGCGATCGGCGCGAGGACATCCCGCTGCTGTTCCAGCACTTCCTCGCGCTCGCCGCCGCGCGCGTCGGCCGGTCGGCCCCGCCGCTCGGACGCGACCTCTTGCAGCGGCTGACGCGGCAGGACTGGCCGGGGAACGTGCGCGAATTGCGCAACGCCGCCGAGCGCAGCCTGCTCGGCATGGACGAGGATTTCGAGGATGCGGATGTCGGCGCCTCAGCCTCCGATGGTGCGGAGCGCACGCTTGAGGAGCTGGTCGCCGTCGCCGAGGCGGAGGCGATCGGCGCCGCCTTGAAGCGCCATAACGGGCGCATCGGCGTCACCGCGTCGGCGCTCGGCATCACCCGCAAGACGCTCTACCTCAAGATGCGCCGCTATGGCCTGAGCGGCGCGGCGGCGCTCGCGGACTGAGCGGCGATGTTACCGCAATGACCCATCGAGGATGTTGGTCGGTTACCGCCATGCCCCCGAAATTGGGTATCTGAGGACCCTTCCTTCCGAATTCCGCAAGGAAATCAAAGCCGCCGACACTTGGCATCACCGTTGCTGAGAAGAAGCCATCGACCTCGACGTCGAACAGAAAAAACGCTTCGGAGGAAATCATGCTCAATCGCAGGCTCGCGCTCGCGGCCACCCTCGGCCTGTCGCTCAGCGCCTCGTTTACGGCCATCGCGCTGGCGCAGGCGCCAGCCGGCAAGGTCACGGTGGTGACCTCCTTCTCCAAGGATGTCACCGACCCCATCAAGAAGGCGTTCGAGAAGGCTGTTCCGGGCGTCACGCTCGAAGTGCAGAACCGCAACACGAATGCCGGCGTGAAATACGTCGAAGAGACCAAGGCCAACAACCAGGTCGACCTGTTCTGGGCCTCGGCGCCCGACGCCTTCGAGGTGCTGAAGGGCAAGAAGCTGCTCACCGCCTACAAGCCCAAGGCGACCGGCATCCCCGAGAAGATCGGCTCCTATCCGATCAACGATCCCGCCGGCTTCTATTTCGGCTTCGCGGCCTCCGGCTACGGCATCATGTGGAACGACCGTTATGCCAAGGCCAACAAGCTGCCCGAGCCCAAGGACTGGCAGGATCTCGCCAAGCCGGTCTTCTACGACCATGTCTCGATCGCGGCGCCGTCGCGCTCGGGCACCACGCACCTGACGATCGAGACGATCCTGCAGGGCGAGGGCTGGGACAAGGGCTGGCGCACCATCAAGGAGATGGCCGGCAATTTCCGCTCGATCAACGAGCGCTCCTTCGGCGTGCCGGAGCAGGTCAATTCCGGCCAGGTCGGCGTCGGCATCGTCATCGACTTCTTCGCCTTCTCGGCCCAGGCCTCCGGTTTCCCGGTCAAGTTCGTCTATCCGAGCGTGACGACCGTGGTCCCGGCCAATGTCGGCATCATCGCCAACCCGCCGAACAAGGCTGCGGCTGAAGCCTTCATCGAGTTCCTGCTCTCGCCGACCGGCCAGGAAGTGCTGCTCGAGCCCGGCATCCGCCGCCTGCCGGTCAACCCGGCTGTCTATACCAAGGCCGGCGCCGACTATCCGAACCCCTTCACCGATCCGCGCTTCCAGAAGATGATCGGCTTCGACGTCGACAAGTCGGAGCAGCGCACGGCAGTGGTCGACACGCTGTTCGACCAGATGATCTCCTTCCAGCTCGACGGGCTGAAGGGTGTCAACAAGGTGCTGCACGAGGTCGATGCGGCGCTGGCCAAAAAGCCGAACGACAAGGCGAAAGCGCTGGCCGATGAGGCCCGCGTCCTGATCGCCGCCATGCCGGTGAGCGAGGCGCAGGCCGCGAGCCCCGAGCTGCGCGGCGCCTTCACCGGCGGCAAGGAGAAGGGCGCCCGCCAGGCCGAGGTTGAGGCGCAGTGGGCGAGCTTCGCCCGCGACAACTACGCCAAGGCCAAGGGCAAGGCGGAAGAGGCGCTCAAGGCGGCGAAGTAAGCGCGCGCGTCATCGTCGTCCCGCGGGTCTTCCCGTGCGCGCTGCAGCGTGAAACGCTGCGGCGCAGACACGGGACCGCGCGACCAGTAGGCGCCTTTTCCTGACAACGGTCCCGTGTCTGCGCAGCGGCATTTGCATGCCGCGGCGCGCACGGGATGACAGCCCGGCCGCACCTCATGACAGCCATTCCGACCTCGGTTCCCCGCCCCCGTCGCATCGCCGGCACGCCCGGCCAGATCGCGCTGGCGCTGGCGATCGCCGCCTTCCTGCTGATGTTCCTGGTGCTGCCGGTGGCGACGGTGATCTATGTCGCCTTCACCGAGAAGGGCACATCGACCTTCACGCTGGTGAATTTCTACGATTTCGTCCGCACCGAGCTGTTCATGCGCTCGTTGTGGAACTCGTTCTATGTCTCTGCGATGTCAGTGGTCTGGGCCTCGGTCTTCGCCCTGCCGCTCGCCTATCTGACGACGCGCTTCGTCTTCCGCGGCGCGGCCATCGTGCAGACGCTCGGCTTCCTGCCATTGATCATGCCGCCCTTCGTCGGCGCGGTGGCGATGCAGCTCTTCTTCGGCCGCAACGGCTCGGTCAACCTGCTGCTCGACGACTGGTTCGGCTTCAAGATCGACTTCATGGAGGGGCTGAACGGCGTCATCTTCGTCCAGTCGGTCCATTATTTCCCGTTCATCCTGATCAATCTCTCGGCGGCGCTGCGCAATGTCGACCGCGCCATGGAAGAGGCCGCGCAGAATCTGGGCTCGTCGGGGTTCCGGCTGTTCCGGCGGATCGTTTTCCCGCTGGCGATGCCGGGCTATCTCGCCGGCGCCTCGCTCGTCTTCGTCAAGGTCTTCGACGACCTCGCCACGCCGCTCCTGCTCAACGTCAAGGACATGCTAGCGCCGCAGGCCTATCTCAGGGTGACCTCGATCGGCATCGCCGACCCGATGGGCTACGTCATCTCGGTCGTGCTGATCATCGCCTCCGTGCTGGCGATGTGGCTCTCGGCGCGGGCCTTGAAGGGACGCGACTACGCCACGACGCAGCGCGGCGGCGGCGGCCTCGCCAAGCGGGTGATGACGCCGATGGAGGCCGTGTTCGGCTACGGTATCGTCATTCTGATCCTGGCGCTGGTGCTGGCGCCGCATCTGGGCCTTCTGCTGCTCTCCTTCGCCACGATCTGGTCGTTCTCGCCGCTGCCCGATGCCTTCACCACGGCGCACTACGCCCGCGTCTTCGGCGAGAGCTCGGTCTACATCAAGAACACGCTGATCTATGCCAGCATCGCTGGCGGCATCGATGTCGTGCTCGGCGTGGCCATCGCCTATCTGGTGCTGCGCACCAAGCTGATCGGCCGCGAATGGCTCGACTGGATGGCGTCGGCCGCGCTCGCCATCCCGGGCGTGGTGCTCGGCATCGGCTATCTCAGGACCTTCTACGGCATCACGCTGCCGGACGGGACGCCGCTCGCGGCGCTCTGGATCACCATCGTGATGGCGCTGGCGATCCGGCGCCTGCCCTATGCCCTGCGTGCCTGCTACGCGGCACTCCAGCAGATCTCGGTTTCACTGGAGGAAGCGGCCGAGAACCTGGGGGCCACCAAGGCGCGCACGGTCCGGCGCATCGTCGTGCCGCTGATGGCGGGCGGCATCCTTGCCGGCTTCGTCACCTCGTTCTCGACGGCCGCCGTCGAGCTCTCGGCAACATTGATGCTGGTCCAGTCCAACTCCGACGCGCCGCTGGCCTACGGGCTCTATGTCTTCATGCAGTCGGCGGCGGGGCGCGGTCCCGGTGCGGCGCTCGGCGTCGTCGCGGTGATCCTCGTCGCGGCCTGCACCTTCCTCTCTCATCTCATCATCGAACGCAGCCAGAAGGCCAAGGGAATGGGCCACTGATCATGAACGCGACCGTCTCCCTGACCACGCCCGCCGTCTCCGTCGATATCGAGGGCGTCAACCTGTCCTACGGCACCAATCATGTGCTGAAGGACGTCAATCTCGCGATCGAACCGGGCGAGTTCTTTGCCTTCCTCGGCCCGTCCGGCTGCGGCAAGACCACGCTGCTGCGCCTGATCGCCGGCTTCAACCATGCCGATACCGGCGAGGTCCGGATCGGCGGCAAGCCGATCACCGACCTGCCGCCGTGGAAGCGCGATGTCGGCATGGTCTTCCAGTCCTATGCGCTCTGGCCGCATATGACGGTACGCCGCAACGTCGCCTTCGGACTGGAGGAACGCGGCGTGAAGCGCGCCGAGGTCGAGCGGCGCGTCGAGGCGGCGCTAGGGCTCGTTGGGCTCGCCCATCTCGCCGAGCGGCGGCCCTCGCAGTTGTCCGGCGGCCAGCAGCAGCGCGTCGCGGTGGCGCGCACCGTCGCGGTCGAGCCCAAGGTGCTGCTGCTCGACGAGCCGCTCTCCAATCTCGACGCCAAGATGCGCGTGCAGGTGCGCCGCGAGTTGCGCGACCTGCAGCAGCGGCTGGGGCTGACCACGATCTTCGTCACCCACGACCAGGAGGAGGCGAACACGATCTGCGACCGCATCGCCGTGATGAACGATGGCATCGTGCAGCAGGTCGGCACGCCGATGGATCTCTACGAGCGGCCGGCGAACCTCTTCGTCGCCGGCTTCCTCGGAACGGCGAATATCCTTGGCGGCAGGCTTTCCGGTAGCGGCGGGACCCGAGTCTTCGAGATCGAGGGCGGGACGCGGGTTCCGGTTCCGGCCGAAGCACACGTGCCGGAGGGGGCAAAGCTGGTCTTCCGGCCGCAGCATGCCAGCCTCGGTGATGCAGGCCCGGCCGGAGACGGGATGCTGGCCCTGCCCTGCACCGTCGCCAATCGCGAGTTCCTCGGCGCGAGCGTGCGCTATGGCGTCCGGATCGGCACGACGGAAGTGGCGGTCGACGTGCCGTTCCAGTCCGGCAGCGG
Organism: Allobosea sp. Root670; assembly: GCF_001429415.1. Lineage (NCBI taxonomy): Bacteria > Pseudomonadati > Pseudomonadota > Alphaproteobacteria > Hyphomicrobiales > Alloboseaceae > Allobosea > Allobosea sp. Root670. Next base: position 603,147 of record NZ_LMJU01000015.1, read on the forward strand.
CTTGTTCGAGGTCGGCAGCGGGGCGACGCTCAGGCTGTCGCCGCGCTCGTTGTTGTGGCTTGCCGCCTAAGCGGCGCAGAGCGAGGGCCGCAGCCCTCGCCAACCCATCTCACCCCCGCTGCTCGGCCTTGTCGCGTGCCCGCGCCTCGGCGCTGCGCTCGGATGCCGGGCCGTAGCCCCCCGCTCCGGGCGTGATGATCTCGACGATCTGGCCCTTCTCCAGCGCACCGTCGCCCTTGAAGAAGGGCACGACGCCCTCGCTGAAGGAAAACGATCCGCCCTGCCCTTCGCCGCCGCCGGCGAGGCCCCAGGGTCGCGAGGTCAGCCGCGAGTTGTCGACGCTCAGGCGGCATGGCGCCTCCGCTCGGTAGACACGGCGCAGGCCCATGCCGCCGCGCTGGCGGCCGTCGCCGCCCGAACCGTCGACCAGTTCGTAGCGCAGCAGGGTCAGCGGGTATTCCAGCTCCAGCGCCTCGACCGGGAGGTTCGAGGTGTTGGTCATATGGACATGGACGCCGTGGAGCCCGTCCTTGTTGGTGCGGGCGCCGGAACCGCCGCCGATCGTCTCCAGATAGACCCAGAGCTCGCCGCTGCCGGGCTGCTCGCCGGCGAAGGTCGCGGATGCCACCGCGCCCGAACAGGCGGCGATGACCCGATCCGGCACGGCCTGCGCGAGCGCGCCATGGATCAGGTCGACGACGCGCTGGCAGGCGGCGATGCGGCCGTTGACGGCGGCGGGATGCACGCAGTTCAACACCGTGCCCTCCGTCGCGGTGACGGTCAGCGGCCGGGCGAGCCCGGCATTGGGCGGGATGGTCGGATCGGCCACGGTCTTGACCGCGTAGTACACGGTCGAGAGCAGCGCGGTGTAGACCATGTTGAAGCCGGCGCGCATCTGCGGTGGCGAGTCGAAGGCGAGCGTCATCTCCTCGCCCGCGACGGTGATCGCGACCGAGAAGGTTAGCGGCTCGTCGATCTCGGGATTGTCGAAGGAATCGGAGAAGCGATAGGTCCCGTCCGGGATCGAGGCGATGCCGGCGCGCATCTTGCGCTCGGCATAGTCCTGCAGCGCCTTTCCGGCGGCGAGCACCGTATCACGCCCGTATTTGTCGCAGAGCGCGCGCAGGCGCTCGACGCCGAGCCGGTTCGCCGCCATCTGGGCGCGCAGGTCCGAGAGGCGCTCGCGCGGGACCTGACAGTTGAGCAGGATCAGCTCCTGCACGTCCTTCATCAGCACACCGCCGTCATAGAGGCGGATCGGCGGGATGCGCAGGCCCTCCTGATAGATATGGGCGTGGCCGCGATCGGCGAAATCGGAATGGTGCGCGGTATTCACCGCCCAGGCGATCATCACGCCCTCGTGGAAGACCGGCTCGGCCAGGACGATGTCCGGCAGATGCGTGCCGCCGCCCTCATAGGCGTCGTTGCCGATGAAGACGTCGCCCGGCTTCATCTCCGCGACGGAGTGGCGCTTCAGGATATGCGGGATGATGCCGATGAAGGAGCCGAGATGCATCGGGATATGCTCGGCCTGGCAGAGCGTCTGCCCCTCGACGTCGAAGAGCGCGGTCGAGCAGTCGCGGCGCTCCTTGATGTTGGTCGAATAGCTCGCCTTGACCAGCGCCTCGCCCATCTCCTCGGCGATCGAGGCGAAGGAGGAGCCGATGACCTCGACGGTGATCGGGTCAACGCTGACGGATGCGGTCGCGGTCATCACGGCATCTCCAGGATCAGGTTGAGATAGGGCTCGACCGTCGCAGTCATGCCCGGCAGCAGAACGGTGGTTGAATCCATCTGCTCGACGATGGCCGGGCCGGCGAAGCGATTGCCGGATTTGAGCTTGTCGCGGTCGTAGATCGGGCAGGCGACGAAGCCGCCGGCCTCGGGGAACCAGACCTCGCGGCTGCCGATGACAGCGTGGGACGCATCCGGCCCGGCATCGGGCTCCGGCCGGAAGGCGGCCTTGGGCACGAGGCCGACCGCCTCGACACGATAGGTCACGAGCTGGACCGCCTCGCCCTCGGCGACGAAGCCGTAGAGCCGCTTGTGCGTGGCGGCGAAGCCTTCCGCCAGCGCGGCCACGGTCGCCGGCGTGATCGGCCCGTCCGGCACGTCGATGCCGAGTTCGTAGTTCTGGCCGTGATAACGCAGGTCGGCGGTGCGTTTCAGCCGGCGATCTGCCGAGGCGACGCCCTCCTCTTCGAACCAGTGATCCGCCTGCTCCTGCAGGGCGACGAAGATCTCCGCCATGTCGGGGACCAGCGCGTCGGAGAGCGTCGCGAGCCGGGTCGTGGCGAAATTGGCGCGCAGGTCGGTGAGCAGCAGGCCGAGCGCGCAGCCGATGCCGGGATTGCGGGGCACGACGATGCGTTTCATGTCGAGCTCGCGGGCGAGCCTCGCCGCATGCAACGGCCCCGCCCCGCCGAAGGCGACCAGCGCGTAATCGCGCGGATCATGGCCGCGCTGGACGCTGATGACGCGGATCGCCTTGGCCATGTTGGCGGTGACGACCGAGATGATGCCCTGCGCCGTCGCCATCACATCGAGGCCGAGTTCGTCGGCGAGCCGGCCGATCGCCTGTTTCGACAGGCTCTGGTCGATCGGCATGCGGCCGCCGAGCAGATGCGTCGGATTCAAGGTCTGGAGCACGACATTGGCGTCGGTGACGGCAGGCTCGGTCGCGCCGCGCCCATAGCAGACCGGGCCGGGGTCAGCGCCGGCCGAGCGCGGCCCGACCTTGAGCAGGCCGCCGGAATCGATCGCGGCGAGCGAGCCGCCGCCGGCGCCCACCGTGTGGATATCGAGCATCGGCGCCTTGATCGGGTAGCCGTGGACATTAGCTTCGGAAGCGAGCTTCGCCTCGCCGTCGTCGAGCAGGGCGACGTCCGAGGAGGTGCCGCCCATATCGAAGGTGATCAGGTTCGGGATGCCGATCATGGCACCGATCGCCTGGCCCGCGACGACGCCGGTCGAGGGGCCGGAGAGCACCGTGCGCACCGGCAATCGCGCCGCCATGTCGAAGCCGATGACGCCGCCATTGGACTGTGTCAGATGCGGCGTCGCCTTGAGCCCCAGTTCCTTCAGCCGATCGGCGAGACGGCGGATATAGCCCTGCATCACCGGGCCGAGATAGGCGTTGACCACCGCGGTCGAGATGCGCTCGTACTCGCGGAACTCGGGCGCGACCTCATGCGAGGCGCAGATGAAGGCCTCGGGGAACTCCTCGGTAACGATGCGCTTGGCCGCTTCCTCATGCTCCGGCCGGACGAAGCCGTAGAGAAAGCCGATGGCGACCGCCTTGACGCCCTCCGCCTTCAGCGCCCGCGCTGCCTGCCTGACAGCGTCCTCGTCGAGCGGCGTCTCGACCGTGCCATCATGGCGGACACGCTCGGCGACGCCGAAGCGCAGGTCGCGGGTGACCAGCGGCGGGGCCTTGTCGGCCTGGAGGTCGTAGAGGTCCGGCCGCTTCTGCCGGCCGATCTCGATCAGGTCGCGGAAGCCTTCGGTGGTGATCAGTCCCGTCTTCACGCCGCGGTGCTGAATGAGCGCATTGGTGCCGACCGTGGTGCCGTGGCCGAAATAGACGATGTCACCAGGGCCGGCGCCGACGCGCTCGACACCCTCCTGCGTGCCCCGCGCGATGGCGCGGGAGGGATCGTCAGGGGTCGACGGCACCTTCCAGACCGCGACCATGCCCGTCGCGTCCTCGAACAGGCAGACATCGGTGAATGTGCCTCCGGAATCGATCCCGATCCGCCACGCCATCTCTGCCTTCCTCCCGTTACAGCATCGCCGCCTCGGCAGGCTGCAACGCCGGCTCCCAGTATGGCAAGCGAAGCGGCGGCGATGAAAGCGCCGTCGACGCCGAACATCTCTTCGATCAGCGCAGGACTGGCTCGGCGCAAGACTCGTCGGGCCTACGAAGGGCGTTGAGCTTGGTCTATACCGGACACCTCGTGCCGCCGACCGCCAGCCCCTTCCCGCCACCGCCGGAGCCTTCGTGATGGGCATCACCATCGAGACCATCGAGCCGGACGCATCCCTTCCCGCCGCCAGCGATGTCGTCGTCATCGGTGGCGGCATTATCGGCATCACCACGGCGCTCTTCCTGGCGCGCGAGGGCATCTCGGTCACCGTCTGCGAGAAGGGCGAGGTCGGCCATGAGCAGTCCGGGCGCAACTGGGGCTGGGTGCGCGTCATGGGGCGCGATCCCGGCGAGATCCCGCTCGGGCTCGAAAGCATGCGGCTCTGGGAGGATATGGACCGGCTCGTCGGCGGCGATACCGGCTTCACCCGCTCCGGCATCGTCTATGTCGCCGACACGGCAGCGAAGTTCGCCGAGCAGGAAGCCTGGCTCGAGCACGCGAGGACCTATCAGCTCGACTCCCGGCTCCTGAGCAAGCGCGAGATCGACGCCGTCCTGCCCGGGGGGAAACGCGCCTATGCCGGGGCGATGTTCACCCCGAGCGATGCCCGGGCCGAGCCGCAGAAGGCCGTTCCGGCGATGGCGCGGGCGCTGCGCCGCCATGGCGGCACCGTGCTGACGCGCTGCGCCGTGCGCGGCATCGAGACGGCCGGGGGACGCGTCAGCGGCGTCGTCACCGAGCGCGGGCGGATCGCCTGCCAGCGTGCCGTGCTGGCAGGCGGTGCCTGGTCGCGACTCTTCCTCGACAATCTCGGCATAGACCTGCCGGCGCTCAAGATTCTGGGTTCGGTGTTCCGGACCGAGCCGCTCGACGGCCCGCCGACCCATGCCGTCGGTGCTTCCGACTTCGCCTTCCGCAAACGGCAGGACGGCGGCTACACGATCGCCCATCGCGGGGCGAGCGTCGCCGAGATCGTGCCGGACAGCTTCCGGCTGCTGTTCGATTTCCTGCCGTCCCTGGCCAGGCAGCGCCATGAATTGCGGCTGCGGCTCGGCGAGCGCTTCCTGGAGGAGGCCCGCACGCCGAAAAGCTGGTCGCTCGATCAGGAAACGCCGTTCGAGCGCAACCGCATCCTCGATCCCAAGCCGTCCGAGGGTATTTTGCAGGAAGCGCGACGCAACCTGATCGCCGCCTTCCCGGGTTTTGCCGGCCTCAAGGTCAAGGAGAGCTGGGGCGGCTTGATCGATGCGACGCCCGATGCCGTGCCGATCATCGGTGAGGTGCCACGCCTGCCCGGCTTTTTCCTTGCGACGGGCTTCTCGGGCCATGGTTTCGGCATCGGCCCCGGCGCCGGCCGCCTGATCGCCGACCTGGTCAGCGGCCGCACACCGCTGATCGATCCCAAGCCCTTCCGGCTGGAGAGGTTCGCGCGGCTGGAGCGGACGACACGGGCGAGGTGAAGCGGGCGCTCAGGCGAGCGCCGCCTCGTCCAGTGAATAGGCCGAGAAGAAGTTCGTGCCGCCCGGATAGCATTTGAAGCCGCTGAGGCCCGTCACCATGGCATAGCCCTGCGAGCGCCAGGCGAGGCCGACGAGCGGCGCCTGCTCCAGAGCGAGCTTCTCCAGCTCGGCATAGATCGCCTTGCGCTTGGCCGGATCGAACTCGGCGCGGCCCTTGGCGAAGAGCGCATGGATCTCGGGCGTGGGAATCTGCCAGCTTCGGGCCATATTGGGCGGCAGGTCGCCGTCGATCAGCGGGGCAAGGCCGTCGGGGTCGTTATTGTCCGCGGTCGTGCCCTGCACCATGAAATCGTAGCGGCCCTTGCCGGCGAGATCGACGCGGGCCGCCCAGTCCGGCAGGTTCAACGTCACCTGAATGCCGATTTCGGCCAAATTGGCCTGCACGACCTCGGCGGTCGATTTGTGCATGCCGTACTGGGCGGTCGAGAGCAGCGTACAGGTGAAGCCGTTCGGCACGCCGGCCTCGGCCAACAGCTTCTTGGCCTTGGCCGGATCGTAGTGCCAGAACTCGGAGCGGCCCTTGTCGAAATAGGGGCTGCTCGATGCGATCGGGATGCCTTGCAGCTTGCTGCCGCGACCGAAGAAGGCCGCCTGCACGATGTCCTCGCGGCGGATGGCGTGCGCCACCGCCTGGCGCAGACGGACATCCTTGAACGGCCCGGCACCGCCGTTGAAATTCAGCCCCATGAAGGGTCCGTCCACCGCGACCAGCCGCAGGCGCGAATCGTTCTCGATCGTGCCCATGGATTGCCAGGGCACGTATTCGATCAGGTCGACATCGCCGGCCTGGAGGGCTGCGACACGCAGGTTCTCGTCGGCATAGGCGACGAGCCTGATGCCATCGAGCTTCGGCAGGCCCGGCTTGTAGTATTTGTCGAATTTCGCGACCTCGATCGAGGCGCCGCGCTCCTGCGCCTTGATCATGAACGGACCGGCGCCGACGCCGAGCCCGGCACGCCCCTCGATCGAATCCTTGGCGATGATCGGCATATGCGGGCTGGCGAGCCAGATCGGCAGCGTCACGGTCGGCTGCTTCATGACGATCCGGACGGTGCTGGCATCGGGCGTCTCGATGCGCTCGACGCCGCCGAACTCGGCCTTCATGAAGGCGGTCGAATTGGGTGCGGCGACCTGCTCCAGCGTCCATTTCACGTCTTCGGCGGTGACCGGCTTGCCGTTCTGGAAGGTCGCCTGGCGCAGCTTGAAGACCCAGGTCGTCTCGCCCTCGCGCGCCCAGGACTCGGCGAGCTCAGGCCTGACCTCGCCCTTCTCGTCGAAGCCGGTCAGCCCCCGGAAGATCAGGAGCTTGACCGTGAGCGCCGCCGTGCCGGTGTGAAGCCAGGGCTGGAGGCTCGGCGGAAAGCTCGACAGGCCGAAGCGGAGCACCTTGCCCGCGGCCTGGGCATGGGTCCGCAGGCTCAGGAGAGGCAGGGTTGCACCGGCGGCGAGCACGGTACGGCGAGAGACCGGCACCATCGAATACCCCTCCCTGTTTTTGGCGGCTCGAACGGCCGAAGGGAAAGAATGATTTCGTGTGCGAGCTTGTCAATGCCTTCCGTGGCTCGCGAAACTCCGGCGCAGCCCGCTGAAGTTGCAGGCACGATGCTGCGGCGCGGCCCTGCGCCGCCCCGGCGCGGACGCCCGCCGGCCGGGCGCTTGACTTCCGGGCGAAAGACTCTCTAGCATCCTTAATTACAAGATATATTCTCTAATTATGGATTATTCTTGCAAAGAGGGGAACCGCCGATGAGCGAGACGGATGAAGGCAAAAGGCTTCTGCTGAAGGGTGGACTGGTCGGCGGCCTCGCGCTGGCTGCGGCTGCGAGCACCGCCCGCGAGGCCGCGGCGCAATCGGCGCCCAACAGCCTGCTGCGCACGGTGCTGGATCGCGGCAAGCTGATCGTCGGCACGGGCTCCACCAATGCGCCCTGGCATTTCGAGGACGAGAAGGGCCAGCTCGTCGGCATGGACATCACCATGGGCCGCATCCTGGCCAAGGGGCTGTTCGACGACGCCAGCAAGGTCGAGTTCGTCCGGCAGGACGCGGCCCAGCGCATCCCCAACATCAATACAGGCAAGGTCGACATCGTCATCCAGTTCATGACGATGTCGCCGGCCCGCGCCCAGTTGATCGCTTTCTCGCGCCCCTATTATGTCGAGGGCATCGCGCTCCTGACCCGGCCGGACAGCGACAAGAAGAGCTTCGACGCGCTGCTCAAAGCCGGCTCCTCGGCCCGCGTCTCGATCCTGCAGAACGTCGATGCCGAGGCTTCGGTGAAGAAGGTGCTGCCGCAATCGACGGTGATGCAGCTCGACAGCCAGGCCAACGTCATCCTGGCGCTCGACTCCAAGCGGGCGGACGCCGCGGCGGTCGATCTCTCCACCGTCTGGTGGCTCGCCAAGCGCCATCCCGACAAATACGCCGATGCCGGCAAGTCCTGGAACACGATGCTCTACGGCGCGGGCATGAAACAGGGCGACCCGGACTGGGTGCGGTTCGTCAACACCACCTTCGACATCGCGATCTTCGGCCACCAGAACGAGCTCTACGACGCGGCGGTGAAGGATTATTTCGGCGCCGAGCCGCCGCAGCGCCAGCCCGGCCTGCCCCGGTTCTGACCGTTCCACGCTTCGCAAGCGGAAGGGCGCCCGGCGCCCTTCCGTCCCTGTCGCCCGGCTGATCGCGGGACCATGGCGAACTATCACTTCAACTTCGCGATCGTCTGGCGCTATGCCGGCAAGCTGTTCGAGGGGCTCTGGCTCAGCCTCGAACTCGCCGCCGCGAGCATCGCGATCGGCATGGCAATCGGCCTCGTGCTGGCGCTGATCAGCCTGGACGGCCCGAAATGGGCGCGCCCGCTGATCGCGGCCTATGTCGAATTCGTCCGCAACGTGCCGCTGCTGCTGCTGGTCTATCTCGTCTTCTACGGCATCCCCAGCGCCATCGACCTGCAATATGACGCGGTCACCTCCTTCGTCGCGACGCTGTCGATCTATTCCGGCGCCTATCTGGTCGAGGTGATGCGGGCCGGACTGGAAGCCGTGCCGCGCGGGCTGATCGAGGCCGGCAAGGCGATCGGGCTGACACCGATGAAGGTGCTCTGGCATGTTCGCCTGCCGACGGCGATGCGCATCGCCCTGCCCTCGCTCTCCAACACCTATGTCTCGCTGTTCAAGGACACCTCGATCGCCTCGGCCATCGCCGTGCCCGAGCTCGCCTATGGTATGCGCTGGATCGAGACCCAGACCTTCCGCACCGTCGAGGTCTATCTCGTGGCGACGCCGATCTACCTGATCACCAGCTATGCCATCCTGCTGCTGCTTCGGCTCGCCGAGCGGCGCTACGCGATCGCGCGGTGACGGCATGGCGACGCTGATCCAGACCCTGCCCTTCCTCGTCGACGGCCTGCTGACGACCCTCTTGGTCTCGGCCTGCGTGATCGTGCTCTCGCTGATCGTCGGCTTGCCGCTCGGCTGCGTGCTCGCCTTCGGGCCGCTCTGGGCGCGTGCGCCGATCCGGCTCTATGCCGATTTCGTGCGCGGCGTGCCGATCCTCGTGCTGCTCTATTTCGTCTATTACGGCCTGCCGGCGATCAAGGTGAACCTGCCGAGCCTGCTCGCCGCGATCGTTGCGCTGACCGCATTCAAATCGGCGCAGATCATCGAGATCACGCGCGGCTCGTTCCAGTCGATCCCGGCCGGCCAGACCGAGGCCGCCAAGGCGATCGGCCTCACGATGTTCGACCGCTTCGCGCATGTGCTGGCGCCGCAGGCCGTGCGCCGTTTCCTGCCGCCCTTCGTCAACAGCGTCGTCGACACCGTGAAGGGCTCCTCGCTAGTCTCGCTGCTCGGGATCGTCGACCTGATGCTGTCGCTGCAGCAGGTGATCGGGCGCACCCATGTGGCGCTGCCGCTCTATCTCATCGGCGCGCTGATGTATTTCGCCATCAACTTCCCGCTCTCGGCGCTCAGCCGCCGGCTCGAGAAGCGCTTCGTCTGAAAGGAGGCATCCATGGCCGAGACGGATGCCCGTCCCTCCGCCGCGCAACCGGTCATCGCGATCGAGGGCCTGACCAAGTCCTTCGGCGCCAACCAGGTGCTGAAGGGGGTCGACCTCTCCGTCGGCAAGGGCGAGGTCGTCGCGATCATCGGCCCCTCCGGCAGCGGCAAGACCACGCTGCTGCGCTGCATCAACTTCCTTGAGGAGTATGACGGCGGCTCGATCCGGATCGATGGCACCGAGGTCGGCTATCGCGATGGCACTGGGGGCCGCAAGCGCCGCAACGACCGGGAGCTTGCCGCGATCCGCGTCGATGCGGCCATGGTGTTCCAGCAGTTCAACCTGTTTCCGCATCTCACCGCCGCGCAGAACATCATGCTGGGCCTGATGAAATCGCGCGGCCGCCCCAAGGCCGAGGCACGCGCCACCGCCGAGAAATGGCTCGCCCGCGTCGGACTTGCCGCGAAGGTCGATGCCTTGCCGGCGCAGATGTCAGGCGGCCAGCAGCAACGCGTCGGCATCGCGCGGGCCGTGGCGATGGAGCCGAAGGTGCTGTTGCTCGACGAGATCACCTCCGCGCTCGATCCGGAACTCGTCGGCGAGGTGCTGGCCGTGGTGCAGGAGCTCGCCTCCGAGGGCCGCACCATGATCCTCGTCACCCATGAGATGGCCTTCGCGCAGGAGGTGGCGGACCGCGTCGTCTTCACCGACCAGGGCCGGATCGTCATCGACGCGCCGCCCGCGCAGGTTTTCGGCGAACAGCCGCATGAGCGGTTGCGGTCCTTCCTGTCGCGCTTCGCCGGCTTCCGCCCCAACCCGGCGTGAGGAAACCATGAGCGCCGCCCTGTCCACCCTGCCCGACAGCGCGCCTTACCGGCGACTGGCGGAGCTCGGCCTCATGCTTCCCGCGCTGCCGCAGCCGATCGGCAATTTCGCGACCCATATCCGCGAAGGCGACCTGATCTACCTCTCCGGCCAGGGACCGACGCATGAGGACGGCCGGCTCCATACCGGCAAGGTCGGCCGCGATGTCAGCGTCGCCCAGGCCTATGACCATGCCCGGCTGACCGGCCTCAACCTGCTCGCCGTGCTGCATGGTGCGCTCGGCGACCTCGGCCGCGTCCGGCGTATCGTCAAGCTGCTCGGCATGGTCAATGCCGAGCCGGATTTCGGCGATCACCCGGCCGTCATCAACGGCTGTTCCGACCTCTTCGTCGCCGTCTTCGGTGAAGCCGGCCGGCACGCCCGCTCGGCTGTCGGCTTCGGCTCGCTGCCACGCCAGATCACCGTCGAGATCGAGGCGATCGTCGCCGTGTCCTAGAGCATCGAGCCGATGCTCTAACCGGGGCAGCAGCCCCGCCCGCCTTTCAGGAGAAACCGATGACTGCCCCCGATATCCGCCCTTCCCTCGGCCTGCGCCCCGTCATCAATGTCTCGGGTACGATGACTGCGCTCGGCGCCTCGATCGTCGTGCCGGAAGCGGTCGCGGCGATGACAGCGATCCTGCCGCAATTCGTCGAGATCGACGATCTCCAGCGCAAGGCCAGCGCCGTCATCGCGCGGCTCTGCGGCAGCGAGGCCGGCTTCGTCACCGCCTCCTGCTCGGCCGGGATCACGCTGGCGATCGCCGGTGCGATGACGGGCGACGACCTCTACGCCGTCGAGCAACTGCCGGATGCCAGCGGCCTCCAGGACGAGGTCGTGATCATGATGGGGCATATGGTCGGCTATGGCGCGCCGGTCGAACAGGCGATCCGGCTTGCGGGCGCGACGCCGATCGTCGTCGGGCAGGCCACCAGCGCCCGCGCCTACCAGCTCGCCGGCGCGATCTCGGAACACACGGCGGCCGCGCTCTACGTCGTCTCGCACCATACCGTGCAGTACGGGCTGCTGCCGCTCGACGAGTTCGCAGCGATCTGCCACGAGCGCGGCGTGCCGGTCATCGTCGATGCGGCCTCCGAATACGACCTGCGCGGCTTCCTCGAGGCCGGCGCCGACATCGTGCTCTACTCCTCGCACAAGTTCCTGGGCGGGCCGACCGGCGGCATCGTCGCCGGGCGCAAGGCGCTGGTCCGTGCCGCCTTCATCCAGAATGGCGGCATCGGCCGCGGCATGAAGGTCGGCAAGGAAAGCGTGCTCGGCACGATGGCCGCGCTCGAAGCCTGGGAGAAGCGCGACCATGCCGGCATCAGGGCGCGCGAGCAGCGCGCGCTCGACCTCTGGCTTTCCCGTTTCACCGAGCGGCCCGGCGTGACGGCCGTCATCGAGCCCGATCCGACCAACAATCCGCTCGACCGGATGAAGCTCTCCGTCGATCCCGAGCAGGCGCATATCACCGCCTGGGACCTCGCCGACGCGCTGGCGCGCGGCACGCCGCCGGTCATCGTCAGGGATCACGAGGTCGAGCACGGCCATTTCTTCCTCGATCCCTGCAACCTGCATCCGGATGAGGAAGAGATCGTCGCCGCGCGCATCGTCACCGAACTGGAGACCGCGCGGCGCAGCAACACGATCATCGCAAGCCCGCTGATCGAGCGCCGCAACCGGCGCGCCGCCTCGCTGGCGAAATGGCCGGACTAGAGTATCGGACTGAATATCGTATTCAGTCCGATACTCTAGCTCTTTGATCTTGCATCGGCTTTTCCCGAAAACCGGATGCCACTTTTCGGGCCGATGCTATAGCGACCGGCGTTGACGAAACGGGCGGCAAAGCGGAGAGGTTCGCGGCCCCGACGGAAACCACTGCGGGTCACCGCCGTTTGAGTCGATACGCGGCAGGGATGAAAGCCCGGACATGACCAAAGCCACGACGACGGAAGCCAGCGGAGACGAGCCGGAGCGCGCGCCGCAGCGACGCTCGCGCGTCAGCGGCATCGACCGCGCCGTGCAGATCCTCGACCACCTCCAGCAGGAGGGCCGGGCCCAGACGGCCTATGAGGTCGCCCGCGCGATCGGCGCGCCGCTTTCGACCGTCTATGCCATCGTCGAGGATCTGCTCGACAAGAGCCTGCTGGCGCGCTCCGGCGATGGCGGCGTCTGGCTCGGTCCCCGGCTCTATCATTACGGCCTCGCCTATGCCCGTGACCTCCAGGTCATCAATGTCGCGACGCATGAGATGCATGTGCTGGCACGCGAGGTCGGCGAGACCGTGCAGATCTGCGGCCGCGACGGCGGCATGATGGTGGTCGAGGCGATGGCCGAGGGTCCCGGCCATTTCGTCATCACCTCGCGCGTCGGCACGCGCGTGCCGCTGAACTGGACCGCGTCCGGCCGCCTGCTGGTCGCCGGGCTCGATGAGGCCGAGCGGGCCGCGCTCTTCCGCAGAAGCGCCAAGGCGTCGCCGACCGGGCGCGCCGTCACCGATCCCGCCACCCTGCTCGCACAGGCGCGCGACGCGCTCGCGGCGGGCGTGTCGATTCAGGCCGGCGAGTCCGACTACGCGGTCGCCTGCATCGCGGCGCCGGTGCTGGACGAGGCCGGCGCTTGCCCGATCACCGTCTCGATCGTCCTGCCCGAATTCCGCGTCAACGAGGAGCATGCGAATTTCGTCGAAGCAGTGAAGGCTGCGGCCCGGCGCATCGAGGACAAGCTCGGCTGGCGCGTCGGCCCCTTCGCCAACGGGCGCAGGTACGGCTAAACCGCCACGCCTCCAGGCGAGCGCGAACGGACCGATCCCGCTCACACGCGGGCGAGCGCGGCCTCGGCACTTGCAGCCATTGCCAGCAGCGGGCGGTCCGCGCCGCGCCGGCCGATCAGCATCATCCCGACCGGAAGAGCGCCCGCCGGAACCGGCAGAGGCAGCGAGAGCGAGGGGGTATCGAGCAGATTGCCGACGCGGGGATTGCGCAGGACCAGGCCGTTGGCATGGTGGAAGCCGGCATCGTCGGCGACCGAGGCAAGGAGCGGCGCCCGGATCGGGGTCGTCGGCACGAGGTAGACGGTATCGTCGGTCATCGCCGCCGCGAAAGCCGCGACAGCCGCCGCGCGCCGGCGCTGCATGCGCACATAATCGACACCCAGAATTCCCGCGCCGGCCTCGATGCGCACGCGGGTCTTGGGGTCGACCTCGTCGAGGCCGTCGACGCCGAGATCACGCAGGGTCGCGCCGAGCTCTATCGACGGGAAGCCACCGATCTTGTCGAGCGCGGCCAGGGCATCGAGGCTCGGATCGAGCGAACCGTCCTCGACGCTCAGGCCGGCGCGCCGCAACCGGTCCAGACCCGCTTCGAACGCCTCGGTGACCTCGGCCTCCATCACATCGAACAGGCGCCCACGCGCGACCACGAAGCGGGCCTGCGGCCGTGGCGCCAGTACCGACGGCGTCTCCCCGGCAAGAACGGCATCGGTCATGGCGCAATCGATGACGGATCGGGCGATCGGGCCGACCGTGTCGAGCGTGCTCGAAAGGGAGAAGGCGCCGGTCGTCGGAACGCGGCCGGAGGTCGGCTTGAAGCCGACCGCGCCGGTCAGGGCCGCGGGGATGCGGATCGAGCCGCCGGTATCGCTGCCGATCGCGATCTCGGCCATGCCGTCCACCACCGAGACGACGGCGCCCGAGGACGAGCCGCCAGGCGCGCGGCTGCGATCATGCGGATTGCCTGCGACCGGGTCATGGGCGTTGGTGCCGAGCGCCGAAAAGGCGAATTCGGTCATCTGCGTCTTGCCGACGATGACGGCGCCGGCAGCGCGCAGACGCTGGACGATCGGCGCATCGGCCGCGGCCGGCGGCTGTCGGCGCAGGACGGCTGCGCCGGCGCGCGTCGTCTCACCGGCGACGTCGAACAGGTCCTTGATCGAGACGATCCGGCCGTCCAGCGGCCCCAACGGCTTTCCGGCCGCGATCCGGGCATCGGACGCCTCGGCCTCGCGCCGTGCGGAGGCTTCATAGAGCGTTGTGAAGACCTTCCCGCCTTCGAGCTTGGGATCGCGAATCCGGCCGAGCGCCTGGTCGAGGCGCTCGGTGGCGGACGGGCGGGGGCTTTCGGTCATCGGAACACCTTTCTCGAGCAACGACCCGGCGCAGGTGGAAAGCGGCGGGAATCGTGGCGAGCCTATCCATTGCAGGCGCGGCGTAAATGGCCTCCGACGCTTGGGGTGCAGTGCACGGCCGCCGCAGCGGCATGGACCACCGCGCCCTTATCGCAGCGGGCTTCGAGCCGCTGCGTGTTCACATGGCGACGGCCGCACAGTAGAACGGATGCATGACGCTATCCTCGCACCGCCTTGTCGCCATTGGGCGCCATGATGGCACGAGGCAGCGACTCCCCGGATTTCTGAAAGGCTGAATCATGTCCCAGTGGAGCGATTTCAAGCGCGACGCGATCTTCGTCGGCGGGCGCTGGCTGGACAAGGCGTCAGGTGGAACAATCGACGTGACCGATCCGGCGACGGGTAAGATGCTCGGCTCGGTTCCTTCGGCCGGGGTCGAGGAGACGCGCGCCGCGATCGAAGCCGCGCATGCCGCCTTCCCGGCCTGGGCTGCCAAGACCGCGCAGGAGCGCGCCGTGCTGCTGCGCAAGCTCGCCGACGAGATCCTGAAACATCAGGATGCGCTGGCCGAACTCCTGACCCGCGAGCAGGGCAAGCCTCTGGCCGAGGCCAGGGGCGAGGTCGGCATGAGCGCGGCCTATGTGCTGTGGTTCGCCGAGGAGGCAAGGCGCGTCTATGGCGACGTCATCCCCTCGCCCTGGGCTGATCGGCGCATCATCGTGACCAAGCAGCCGCTTGGCGTCGTCGGCGCGATCACTCCCTGGAACTTCCCCTCCTCGATGCTGGCCCGCAAGATCGGCCCGGCGCTGGCCGCCGGCTGCACCGTTGTCGCCAAGCCAGCCTCGCAGACGCCCTATTCGGCACTGGCCTGGGGCATCCTCGCCGAGAAGGCCGGCATCCCGGCCGGCGTCGTCAACGTCGTGACGGGTGATGCCCGCACCGTCGGCGGCGAGCTCACCGGCAATCCGCTGGTGCGCAAGATCACCTTCACCGGCTCGACACCGGTCGGCAAGGTGCTGCTGAAACAGGCGGCCGAGACGGTGAAGAAGGTCTCGATGGAGCTCGGCGGTAACGCACCCTTCCTCGTCTTCGACGATGCCGATCTCGACCGGGCGGTCGAGGGCGCGATCGCTGCAAAATTCCGCAATTCCGGTCAGACCTGCGTCTGCACCAACCGCTTCTACGCGCAGGCCGGCATCTACGACGCCTTCGTCGAGAAGCTGACCGCGGCGGTCAAGAAGCTCAAGCTCGGCTCCGGGCTTGAGACCCGCGTGACGCAAGGACCGCTGATCGACGACAAGGCGATCGCCAAGGTCGAGGAGATGGTGGCTGACGCCAAGGCCAAGGGCGGCGCCGTGGCAACCGGCGGCAAGCGCTCGGAGCTGGGCCTGAGCTTCTACGAGCCGACCGTTATCGCAGGCGCGACCAGCGCCATGCAGTTCGCGCGCGAGGAGATCTTCGGGCCGGTCGCCCCGGTCTTCCGCTTCGAGACCGAGGAGGAGGCGCTGCGCCTCGCCAACGACACCGAATACGGGCTCGCCTGCTATTTCTACACCCGCGATCTCGGCCGCACCTTCCGGGTCTCGGAGGCGCTGCAATACGGCATCGTCGGCGTAAACGAGGGACTGGTGACCACCGAGGTCGCGCCCTTCGGCGGCGTCAAGGAATCCGGGCTCGGCTCGGAAGGCTCGAAATACGGCCTGCAGGACTATCTCGACGTGAAATACACCTGCATCGGCGGGATCGGGGCCACGGCCTAGCTGGCTCCGCTGCCATGACACGCGACATCGCAGCACGACGGCACAACGCCATTCTGGCGAAGCTCGACGAGACGGGCTCCGTCACGGTGGAGGAGCTGGCGCAGGCGCTCGACGTCTCGCGCGAGACCGTCAGGCGCGATCTCAAGGCGCTTTCAGCGGGCAGCCTGCTCGCGATCGTCCATGGCGGGGCGATCCGCAACGAGCGCTCGGAAGCCTCCTTCGCCAGCCGCCGCACCGTGAACCGCGCCGGCAAGGAGAAGATCGCCGATCTCGCAGTCTCGCTGATCGGCGACGGCATGACCATCCTGCTCGATTCCGGCACGACGACCGAGGCCTTGGCACGGGCGCTCGCACGCTCCGACCGCAAGCGCCTGATCGTGCATACGACCTCGCTGGAGAATGCCCGGCTCGTCAGCCGGCTGGTGGGGGCGCGCGTCTTCCTGATCGGCGGCGAGTTCGATCGCAACGAGGATGCGACCACAGGCTCGGAGACGCTGCGGGCGATCGCGCGGCTCTCCGCCGACTTCGCCTTCGTCAGCGTCGGCGGCGTCGATCCGAACGGGCATCTGACCGACTATACCCGCGCCGGCGCCGCCACTCGCACCGCCCTGCTGAACGCGGCCGAGCAGGGTTTCCTGATGGCGGACAGCGGCAAGTTCGGGCTCGTGCTGCCCAGCCGCATCGGCGGCGACAGGCCTTGCGCGGGGCTGCTGGTCGATCAGGCTCCGCCCGCCCCGCTCGCCGCGAAACTGGCAGAGCAAGGGGTTAGAATCTACGTCGCATGATTTGCCTGTTTTTGTGGTTTTTTGTTGTTTTATGAAATTGCGTCGCTAAGCTGCCTTCCATCGCGGAGGCGCTCATGTCCATTCCCACCCAATCCCGTGTCGTCATCATCGGCGGCGGCATCATCGGCTGCTCGGTCGCTTATCACCTGACCAAACTCGGCTGGCGCGACGTGCTGCTGCTGGAACAGGGACGGCTCTCCTCCGGCACGACATGGCACGCCGCCGGCCTCGTCGGACAGCTCCGCAGCCAGTCCAGCATGACGCGCCTGATCCGCTATTCGACGGAGCTTTACGCCTCGCTGGAGAACGAGACCGGGCTCGCGACCGGCTGGAAGCGCTGCGGCTCCGTCTCGGTCGCCCGCACTGAGGAGCGCATGACGCAGCTGCGCCGGACGATCTCGGCAGCGCGCGCGCAGGGCGTCGAGATCGAGGAGCTGAGTCCGCAGGAAGCCGGCGAGAAATGGCCGGTAATGCGCACCGACGATCTCGTCGGCGGCGTCTGGCTGCCCGGCGACGGCAAGGCCAACCCCTCCGACATCACGCAGGCGCTGGCGCGCGGCGCCCGCAGCGGCGGCGCGATCGTCCGCGAGGGCATCCGCGTCACCGGCATCGAGACCGAGAAGGGCCGGGTCAAGGCGGTCCAGACCGATCAGGGCCGGGTCGAATGCGAGGTGCTGGTCATCTGCGCCGGACAGTGGTCGCGCACCATCGGCCAGATGTGCGGCGTCTCGGTGCCGCTGCATTCGGCCGAGCACATGTACATCGTCACCGGCAAGATCGCGGGGGTCTCGCCCGACTTGCCGGTGATGCGCGATCCCGACGGCTATATCTACTTCAAGGAGGAGGTCGGCGGGCTCGTCATGGGTGGCTTCGAGCCGGATGCAAAGCCCTGGGGCATGGATGGCATCCCCCACCCGTTCGAGTTCCAGCTCCTGCCCGACGACTGGGACCAGTTCGGCATCCTGATGGAAAACGCGCTCGAGCGCGTGCCGGCGCTGGAGACGGCCGAGATCAAGACCTTCCTCAACGGCCCCGAGAGCTTCACGCCGGACAACAACTTCCTGCTCGGCGAGGCACCAGAGGTGGCCGGCGTCTATGTCGGTGCCGGCTTCAACTCGATGGGCATCGCGTCGGCCGGCGGCGCTGGAAGGGCGCTGGCCGAATGGATCGTCGAGGGCGAGGCGACGAGCGATCTCTGGCCGGTCGATATCCGCCGTTTCGCCGATTTCAACAACAACCCGGCCTGGCTGAAGGACCGCATCAAGGAGACGCTCGGGCTGCATTACGCCATGCCCTGGCCTAACCGCGAGCTCGACACCGCCCGCCCCTTCCGGCGCTCGCCGCTCTATGACCGCCTTGCCGCCAAGGGCGCCGTCTTCGGCTCGAAAATGGGCTGGGAGCGCGCCAATTATTTCGCCCGCACCGAGGCGGAGCGCTCGATCGGCTATTCCTTCGGGCCGCAGAACTGGTTCGAGACCGTGGCGGCCGAGCATCGCGCCTGCCGCGAGGCGGCAGGGCTCGTCGACATGTCGAGCTTCGCCAAATTCCTGCTGCAGGGGCCACAGGCCGAGGCCGCCTTGCAGCGCCTCGCCGCCAATGATGTCGCGGTGGCGGTCGGCACCTCCGTCTACACAGCGCTGCTCAACGCCCGTGGCACGTTCGAGAGCGATCTCACCGCCGCCCGCATCGCGCCCGACAGCTATCTCCTGCTGACGGGTACGGCGCAGGCGACGCGCGACGCGCATTGGATCAGGCGGCAGCTCCCTGAAGGCGTGACGCTGACGGATGTGACCGCGGCCTATGCCGTGCTCTCGCTCGCCGGGCCGAAGGTCCCCGAGCTTCTGGCCCGCCTCTCGCCAACCTCCTTCGATCTCGCCGATTTCCCGGCCAACGCGATCCGCAAGATCACGATCGGCTATGCCACGACCTGGGCCTGCCGTCGCTCCTATCTCGGCGACGGGTTCGAGCTCTATGCCCCTGTCGAGTTCACGGCCGCGATCTATGACGCGCTGCACGAGGCCGGGGCCGATCTCGGCCTCGTCGATGCCGGCTATTACGCCGTGGACTCGCTGCGCATCGAAAAGGGTTTCCGCGCCTGGGGTCGTGAATTGACCCCGGACGTCAATCCCTACGAGGCCGGGCTCGGTTTTGCGGTGAAGCTCGGCAAGGGCGAGTTCCTCGGCCGCGAGGCGCTGGTTGCCGCCAAGGCCGCGCCGCGGACGAAACGGCTGATCGCTCTCGTCGGGCCGCGCCCGGACGGGCAGATGGCCTGGGGCGGCGAAGCGATCCTGGCCGATGGCAAGCCGGTCGGCGAGATCACATCGGCTGGTTTCGGCGCTAGCCTCGACGGCATCGTCGCGCTGGGATGGGCCTCGAGCGATCAGCCGATCGACCAGGGCTGGCTCGATGCCCGGAGCTGGTCTATCGACCTCGCCGGCACCACCGTTCCGGTCAGCGCGAGCCTCGCGGCGGCGCTCGACCGCATGAGGTGAGCAGCGCCCTGATCCTCGCCTGGGTCCGCTCAAGCGAAAGCGACGTTCCGCGTTTGCGCGCGCAGACGCGGATCGTAGGAGCGGATTTGGACCGGCCTGCCGTCGAGGATTTCGAAGCAGCGGGCCAGCGTGTCGTCCGAAAGCCGCCGCATCGCCTCGGCCGTGAAGAAGGTCAGGTGCGGGAACAGGATGACGTCGTCACGGTCGAACAGGGGGCTGAGCGGATGGCCCTGCCGGGCGAGCGGCTCCTGGCTGTAGACGTCGAGCCCGACACCGCCGAGCCGCTCGGCCAGAACCGCCTCGACCAGTGCCGCCTCATCGATCAGCGCGCCGCGCGAGACATTGACGAGGATGGCTCCGGGCTTGAGGCAGGCGAGTTCGGCCCGGCCGATGATGTGACGGGTCGTATCGTTCAGGACGCTGTGGAGCGAGACCAGATCGCATTGCCGGAGCATCGCGTGGAGGTCGTCGACCTTCTCGATCCCGGCCGCCGCCATGGTCGCGGCGTCGACATGCGGATCGTAGCCGAGAACGCGCGCCCGGAACCCCTGCCCCGCCATCCGCGCCATGCTGCGGCCGATCTTGCCGGTACCGACCAAGCCCAGCGTCGCCCCGGCGATGTCGCGGCCGAGCCAGCGCGCAGCCGGCCAAATCCAACCTTCGCGCTCCATGGCACCGCCGATCTCCGGCAGGCGCTTGGCCAGCGCGATCATCAGGGCGAAGGCGCCCTCCGCGACCGTCTCCTCGGCATATTCGGGCACGTTGACGACCGGAATCCCACGCGCGATCGCGGCGGGGATGTCGATCGCATCGATGCCGACGCCGTATTTGACGATGCCCTTGAGTTTGGGAGCCGCCGCGATCACCCGTGCGGTGACCGGCGTGTAGCACATCAGCAGGAGATCGGCGTCCGCCACCTCCCGGATCAGCGCCTCCTCCGAAATCCCGTCCGGGAGCGTAACCAGTTCGACGCCGCGGGCGCGAAGCCCTGCGTCGATTTCCGGGCATTCCAGTTCGCGGTCGGTGCGGACAGCCTTCATCACCGCCTCCTCAGCCCGCCAGGATCGCCTGCTCGACGATGCCGAGCGCGCGTTCGAGATCGGCCCGCGCGATCACCATCGGCGGCGACAGGGTCAACACATTGCCCTGGCTGATCTTGAAGCTGAGGCCCGCTTCCAGGCAGCGGTAATAGACCCGTTCGGCGAGCGCATTGTCCGGCGTCCAGGCGTCGCGATCCGAGACGAGCTCGACCCCGAAGAGCAGGCCGCGCCCCCGGACGTCGCCGACGGCCGGGCAGCTTTCGCCGAAATTCCGCAGCCGCTCCATCGCATAGGCGCCGAGCTCGGCGGCGCGTTCGGTCAGCCCCTCTTCGCGGATGATGTTGATCGTGGTCAACGCCGCGCGGGTCGTGACCGGATTCTTCTCATGGGTGTAGTGGCCGATCGCGTAGCCACCGGCGACATCGAGATCGCGCCGCGCCACCACGGCGGCGATCGGCAGGATGCCGCCCCCTAGCGCCTTGCCGAGCACGACCATGTCGGGCTGCACATCGTCATGCTCATGGGCGAAGAAGCGCCCGGTCTTGCCGAGTCCGGTCGGAATCTCGTCGAAGATCAGCAGCGTGCCGTGCCGGTCGCAGGCCTCGCGCACGCTCTTCCAGAAGCCGGGTGCCGGCGGGTACGGCGTCGCCCGCATCGGCTCGGCGACGACCGCCGCGACATCCCCTTCCCGCGCCAGCACATAGGAGATCATGCGGGCGCAGGCGCGCGCCGAATCCTCCAGATTGTCATGGCCATAGGCGCAGTTGCGCGTGCCCCAGGGTGCGACATGCTCGGCGCCCGGCAGCAGCGGCCCGGCGATGCCGGAGCGGAAGGTCGCCTCGCCGCCGACGCTGGAGGCGCCGAAGCCGGCACCATGGAAGGCATCCCAGAAGGACAAGGTCTTGAAGCGGCCGGTGGCGGCACGCGCGAGCCTGAGCGCGACCTCGATCGCATCCGAGCCGCCGGTGGTGAAGAGCACCTTGCCGAGGTCGCCCGGCGCCATCTGCGCGAGGGTCTCGGCCAGTTCGACCGCAGGCTCACAGGTGAAGCGGCGCGGCGCGAAGCAGAGCTCGTCGATTTGCGCCTTGATCGCCTCTTTCAGGCGCGGGTGACCATAGCCGATATGGTGGACGCTGTTGCCATGGAAATCCATGTAGCGGCGCCCCATCGTGTCCTCGATCCAGATGCCCTCCGCCTTGGCGATGGCGGTGAGGCAAGGACTCGACAGGCTCTGGTGCAGGAAGGCGGCGGAGTCGCGCGCGAGCAATTCGCGCGTTCCCGCATCGCCGATCCCGGCCGACCAGTCGCTGCGCGCCGCGGAGGTATTGGATTCGCCTTCGGTATGGACGATGGCAGCGGTTTCGGCGCGCATGGCAAGACCTCGGTTCGCGCCGGTGGAGCGCTGTCGAGGCTCAGAATGCTTGCGCCATATCAATCTGAAAAATCGTTATTTCATATCCAGGTATAAATTTCAGCGATATCGTCGCGCGTCGATTTTCGAGGCTTCGTCCACCATGCGTCATGTCCAGCTCCGCGCCTTTCATCAGGTCGCGCTATCCGGCGGCTTCTCGAAGGCGGCGCTGGCGCTCAACCTCACACAGCCGGCGATCTCCGATCAGGTCCGCAAGCTGGAAGAGGAATACGACGTCGCGCTGTTCAGCCGCCGCCACCGCCAGATCGTCCTGACGCCGGCCGGCCAGAGACTCCTCTCCGTGACGCATCGCCTGTTCGGCGCCGAGGGCGAGGCACTGGAACTCCTGCAGGAGGAGCGCTCATTGCGCACCGGCGCGCTCCGGATCGTCGCCGATTCCGTGCATCATGTGCTCGACGTGCTCACCGCCTTCCGCGAGCGCCATCCCGGCATCCAGGTCTCGATCGCGCAGGGCAATACCGGGAGCATCGTCGAGACGTTGATCGGCTACGATGCCGAGATCGGCGTGCTCGGCGAACTTGCCGACGAGCGGCCCTTCGAAGTGCTGCCGCTCAACGTCTCACCGATCATCGCCTTCGCGGCGAAGGGCCATCCCGCGGCAGCGCGTCCAGCGCTTTCATTGCAGGAGCTGGCGACATGGCCGCTGGTCATGCGCGAGCGTGGCTCACGCACGCGGCAATTGCTGGAGCAGCGGGCGGCGGAACAGGGTGTTGCGCTAAGTTACGCCGTCGAAGCGGAAGGCCGCGAGGCGGTGCGCGCCATCGTGGCAGCCGGTGGCGGCATCGGTTTCGTCTCCGCTGCCGAGTTCGGCGAGGACGATCCGCGGCTCGTCCGCATCCCGCTCGGCGGGCCGCCGCTCCTGATGCACGAGAAGCTGATCTGCCTGCACGAGCGCCGCAACAGCAAGATCATCCAGGCCTTCTTCGCGCTGGCGCGATCCCTGCGTGGATGACAGCGCTAGGGCAGCGCCCTTCCCGTCCGCAAGGCATGGGCCCAGTCGGCGCGCCCGTTATCTTCGGCACGCCGGGCCGAGCGCTCCCAATCATAGGCGACGAGATGATGCTCGATCCCGATCTCCCCGCCGAGCGTAACGATGGCGAAGCGGGCATGGGGCATGCCGCTCTCGGAGACATGGGCCGGTTTCGTATCGCGATAGGCCGGATTACCGACACTACCGGGATTGAGGACCACCGCGCCCGAGCTCAACCGCGCCGCACGCGTCTGATGGCTGTGCCCGCAGAGCATCAACGGCGCCGCCCGCCCGGCGAGACGCTGCTCGATCGTCGGGATCGGCGACGGCACGAGATAGCCGTTCTGGATCTCTTCCATCAGATAGGTCGAGTCGTTGCCAGGGCAGGCATGGAAGCACAGCGCACCTTCCACCGTGATCTCGACCGGCAGGCCTGCGAGCCAGGCACGCGCTTCGGGATCAAGCGCCTGCCAGGCGTAGCTGTCCGAGCTGCCGAGTTCGTCGGGCGAGGCCGCGCCCATCGCCCGGTCGTGATTGCCCCGGACATGGCTCATCACGCGTGACCGCAGCAGCGCGACGGTCTCGACCGGCCAGAGCGGGCTTGAGGCGCAATCGCCGAGATTGACGATGCGATCCGGCGCGAGCGCGTCGAGCTTCGCCAGTACCGCTTCGAGCGCGGGCTGGTTGCCATGGATGTCGGCGATCACTCCAAGACGCACAGTCGATATCCTAACGCTGGCGCCATTGCTGCAGGCGGCCGAAGACCAGATTGTCGAGACCGACATGGGCAAGCTTCACGGCGATGGCGGTGGCCATGATGACGCTCGCCATGCCCGCGGCGGAGGCCATCGCGCCCGCCTCGTCCATATGGACGATCGCGATCGAGGCGAGCTTGGTGTCCGCCCCGTAGAGGAAGATCACCGCCGAGACCGTCGTCAGCGCGTTGACGAAGACATAGACCGCGATGTCGAGGATCGCCGGCAGGCAGATCGGCGCGGTCACGCGACGGAAGGTCGACCAGAACGGCACCTTGAGCGAGGCCGAGACCGACTCGAACTCACCGTCGAGCTGCTTCAGGCTGGTCAGCGCCGTGATGTGCCCGACTGTGTAGAAATGCGCGACGGTGTTGATCACCAGGATCGCCAGCGTCCCGTAGAGAAAGCCGAGCGGGTTCCAGCCGGCATTGTAGAAGAAGACATAGCCGAGGCCGAGCACGAGGCCGGGCACCGCCATCGGCAGCATCGCCAGGAACTGGGCGAAGGCGCGCAGGCGCGGGAACAGCTTCACCTTCTCGATCAGATAGGCGCCGGTGAAGATCAGCGACGTGCCGATCACCGCGGTCAGCGAAGCCAGCAGCAGCGAGTTGCGATACGGACCCCAGCCATCGGGCTCGACGGCCGAGAAGTCGTAATTGCCCAGCGTCAGCGACAGGTTGTACGGCCAGTATTTGACGAAGGAACCCCAGAAGGCGATCGCATAGGGGCCGACGATGGCGAGCGCGACCAGGCTGACGAAGCCGAGCAACCCGAGGTCGCGGCGCCGCTCCGGCTTGGGGACATAAGGCACGGCACGGGCCGAGAGCATGGCGCTCTGGCGCCGCTGCACGACGCGGTCGACGAAGAAGGCGAGAACCGCCGGAACCAGCAGGATGATGCCGACGACCGCGCCCATCGGGAAATTCTGCTGACCGACCACCTGCCGGTAGGCGTCGGTCGCCAGCACGCTGAACTGCCCGCCGATCACCTTGGGAATGCCGAAATCGGTGATGACCAGCGTGAAGACGACGAAGGTTGCGCTGATCACGCCATAGCGCGCGCCCGGCAGGGTGATCGTGTGGAAGATGCGCCAGCGCGAGGTGCCCATCGCATCCGCCGCCTCGCGCAAACGCCCGTCGGAGAGCGCCAGCGCCGTGACGAGGATCAGCATCGCATGCGGGAAGCAGTAGAGCACCTCGGCCGCAATGATGCCGACGGGGCCGTAGAGCGAGGCGCCCATCATCCAGGATTTCAGGATGCCCTGATTGCCGAAGAGATAGATCAGCGCGAGGCCCGACAGCAGCGAAGGCGCGAAGACCGGGACCATCGCGGCGGCGTAGAAGGCGCCCTTGGCCGGGATGCAGCTGCGGCGCAAAGCATAGGCGTAAAGGAAGGCGAGCGGCACCACGATCGCCGTCGTCACGCCGGCAACGAGCAGGCTGTTCAGCAGCGAATAGAACAGCGAGGGCGTCGTCGCATAGCTGACGAAATTGGCGAGGCCGACGAACTTGCCGTCCGTGTTCTCCAGGCTCTTGGAGAGCAGCGCCCAGAGCGGCAGGGCGATGATCAAGACCAGCACGGCGCAGAGGGCCAGAATGAGCGCTCCGGCGACATGGCGCTCGCTGATCCGCAGCGGTGCGACTTTCACGGGGGTATCGGTCATCGGCAGGGGCTGTACGAGATCGCTCATCGTCCCTCCCCGGCGAAGACGTGCAGCGCCTCGGGCGGAAAGGCGACGGTGCGCACCTGCCCAGGCACGATCCCGAGATCGCGCATCGCATTGGACGAGAAGTCGGCGGCGATCCGGGTCGCGCGCGAGCCGGTCGGTTCAAGATGCGCCCGGCAATAGGAGCCGAGGAAGGCGAGATCCCCGATCGTCGCCTCGAAGCGGTTCGGCGTCTCCGCGCCGATGCCGCGGGTGCGGACCTCCTCCGGCCGCATCGCCAGACGCACCGGCGTGCCCGCGGCGAAGGGCGCGGCATTGGCGACGACGAGGTCGAGCTCGTCGACGCGGACCTTGCCCGGCCCGGTCACGATCGCGTCCATGAAAGTCATGTGCCCGACGAAATCGGCGACGAAGGGCGTCGCCGGGCGACGGTAGATCTCCTCGGGCGAGCCGACCTGCTCGACGGCGCCATCCCGCATCACGACGATGCGGTCGGCCATGGCGAGCGCCTCCTCCTGGTCATGCGTCACCATGATCGTGGTCACGCCCAGCCGCTGCTGCAGCGAGCGCATCTCGCCGCGCAGGCGCTCCCGGACCTTGGCGTCGAGCGCCGAAAGCGGCTCGTCGAGCAGCAGCAGTTCCGGCGAGGTCGCGAGCGCACGCGCCAGCGCCACGCGCTGCTGCTGGCCGCCCGAGAGCTGGACCGGATATTTCCTGCCCTGCTCCGGCAGGCCGACAAGCGTCAGGAGTTCATTGACGCGCTTGGCGATCTCGTCGCGGGAACGGCGCCGGTTGACCAGCCCGTAGCCGACATTGTCGGCGACGGTGAGATTGGGAAAGAGCGCATAGGACTGGAAAACGATACCGAAATCGCGCTCGGACGGGCTGGCATGCGAGACGTCGCGCCCGCCCATATGGATGGTGCCGCTATCCTGCAGGTCGAGACCGGCGACCGCCCGGAGCAAGGTGGTCTTGCCGCAGCCGGACGGGCCGAGGAAGCAGACGAATTCGCCGCGATGGATATCGAGATCGATATCGTGAAGCGCCCGGAACGCGCCGAAATTCTTGGCGAGATTGCGGACCGAGAGGAACGGGGTCGTGGTGGTGGACATCGGGCCGGCCTTCATCTGAACGGGCAGAGATCCGTCCCGCGGACAATGGCGGGACTTCTCTAGACGTCTTGCACAGACCATGCCGCCGGCCGCCCAGCGGCCGGCGGCATGGCAAAGGCTCAGTTCTTCGGCGCCGCCTTGGACTCGTAGCGCTTCGACCATTCGGCGAGCACGCGGTCGCGGTTATCGGCCATCCAGCCGAGATCGTTCTTGATCATGCCGGCTTCGGCATTGGCGGGATAGTTGGCCGGCTTGGTGCCGACGCCCGGCGCGGCGACGATCGCGTAGGTCTTCGAATAGAGCTCGTTGGCGTCCTTCGTCGTCGACCAGTCGGCGATCTTCTTGGCAAGAGCGAGGTTCTTCGAGCCCTTGACGACGGCGCTGGCTTCCATCTCCCAGCCCACGCCCTCCTTCGGGATCACGACCTCGATCGGCGCGCCCTTGCTCTTCTCGGAAGCGCCGCGCATGTCGAGCGCCAGACCGATCGTGCGCTCGCCGCGCGCCGCCTGGACGCAGGGCGCCGAGCCGGAATGCAGGTAGGCGCCGATATTCTCGTGCAGCCCGTCCATGAACTTCCAGCCCTCGGCCTCGCCCATGCTCTGCAGCCAGCCGGCGACCATCAGATAGCCGGTGCCCGACGAAGCCGGGTGCGGCATCACGATCTTGCCCTTGAAGGCCGGGTTGAGCAGGTCCTTCCAGGAACTCGGGACCGGCACGCCCTTGGCCTCGGCCGTATTGTAGCAGACGACGCCGAGATAGGCGTCCATGCCGGTCCAGGTGTAAGGCTCCTTGCCGTCGCGGAACACGGGTTTCAGCGCATCGGCTCCGGCGGGCTTGTAGGTTTCGAGCAGGTTCGCCTTCTCGAACATCAGCAGGCTCGAGGCGGCCAGGCCCATCACCATGTCGGCGCGGGGATTGTCCTTCTCGGCCAGGAATCGGGCGGTGATGACGCCGGTGGAGTCACGGACCCAGACGACCTCCACCTCGGGCACGGCCTTCTCGATCGAGGCCTTGAAGGGCGCGAGCTGATCGTTCTCAAGGGCCGTGTAGACGGTCACCTTGGTCTTCTGTGCGTGAGCCATGCCGGGAAGCGCGAGCGCGATAGCCCCGACGACGCAGGAAGCAAGCCAGTTCTTCATATTCTCATCCCCTGTTTTTCGGTTGGTTTGAACGCTCTTGCGACGTTTTCTTCCCCTGACAGACGAAAACGCAGGCGGATCGCTCCGCCTGCGTTGGCTTTTCTTGTTTTACGCGGTCCAGGGCATCGACCACGTCTTGACGTTTGTGAAGGATTTCATGGCCTCGACGACACCCTCCTTGTAGCCGAGGCCGGAATCCTTGATGCCGCCGAAGGGGGACATCTCGATCCGGTAGCCCGGCACCTCCCAGAGATTGACCGTGCCGACCTCCAGATCGGCGACGAAACGCTGGATGTAATCGTAGCGGTTCGTGCAGATGCCGGAAGAGAGACCATAGGCGGTGGAGTTCGAGATCCGGATCACCTCGGCGATGTC
>NZ_LMJU01000016.1:0-152281 GCF_001429415.1 Allobosea sp. Root670
AACGGCATCGACGAGATGAGCCAGGCGGTGGCGCATCTCGACGAGATGACCCAGCAGAACGCGGCTCTCTCCGAGCAGAGCGCGGCCTCGGCCAACGCCCTCTCCGGCCGGATCGAGCAGCTCAACGGACTGGTCGCGACCTTCAAGACCGATCAGGGCCAGACCTCGGCGTCGCGCGCGCCTGTCCCTGCCCGCCCGGCAGCGTCGGAGCCGGACCGGTTGCGCCAGCTCGCCGAAGCGGCCTTCCAGCAATCGCGACGCCCTGCCCCTGCCGAGACCGTGAAGCGCACGGCCAATGCCCGCAACGGCAGCACAGGCTGGGAGGAGTTCTAGCTCCTCCCGACCCATCCTGCTTCCGCTCGCTTCCCGGTTCGCGTCAGGAAGCGTTGCGTTCCAGGGTAGCCGACAGCTCGGGCTTCACGTTCAGCGTCTGGAAGACCACGCAATAGCGCTCGGTGAGCTTGAGCAGCGTGTCGAGCTTCTCCTGCGGCGCGTCGGTCTCGACGTCGAAGGAGAGGCGGATCGCCTTGAAGCCGACGGCCGCGTCCCTGGCGACACCGAGCGTGCCGCGGAAATCGAGATCGCCCTCGGCGCGGACCACGCCCTTCTTCAGCTCGATCTCGAGCGCCGTCGCGACCGCCTTCAGCGTCACGCCGGCGCAGGCGACCAGCGCCTCCAGCAGCATGTCGCCGGAGCAGAGCTCGGCGCCCGAGCCGCCCGTGGCCGGATGGAGGCCTGCGAGCGCGATGGCACGGCCGGTCTCGACCTTGCAGGCGATGTGCTGGTCGTCGAGCTCGCCATGGGCCTTGAGCGTAATGACCGCCGCCTCGGGATTGGTCCGGTATTCATCCTTGAGGGGGGCCTGCAAGGCCCGCAGTGCGGTGACGTCCATGGAATTCGAGCCTCTCGTTCGTCCTGAAGATCGCTTATGCGGCTGATAGGCTGAAAGCAGGGCTGCGTGCCAGCCCGGCCGATGCGATCCGGTCCGGCTACCACCACATGCCCGCGGTCTCGGCCGCCTTCTCCTGATGCGGGGCCTCGTCGCGCAGCGAGCGGTCGAGCGCGCGCAGGGCCTCGCGCTTCGCCGCCTCGAAGGCCGGCGAAAGCCGGTCGCGCGGGCGGGCGAGCGGGTTGTCGAGCTCGTCGAAGATGCGACCGGGCTTGGGCTGCATCACGACGATGCGGTCGGCCAGCGTCACGGCTTCCTCGACGTCATGCGTGACCATGACCACCGTCGGCCGGCTCTCCTGCCAGAGCGCCAGCAAGTGGCCGTGCAGGCTCGCTCGCGTCGTCGCGTCGAGCGCCGAGAAGGGCTCGTCCATCAGCAGGAGCTTCGGCCGGGTCACGAGGGCGCGCGCGATGGCAACGCGCTGTTGCTGACCGCCGGAGAGTTCGCGCGGCCAGCGCTTCTCATGGCCGGCGAGGCCGACGCGGACCAGCGCATTGGTCACCAGCCCCTCGCGCTCGAAGGCCGAGAGATGCGACAGGCCGAAACCGACATTCTCGGCAACGCTGAGCCAGGGGAAGAGCCGCGGCTCCTGGAAGATGACGCCGACATCGGCGCGCGGCTCGGCGATCGCCTCGCCGTCGAGGCGGATCGCGCCCTCGCTCGGCCGGTCGAGCCCGGCAATGAGGCGCAGCAAGGTGGTTTTGCCGCAGCCGGAGCCGCCGAGCAGCGCGACGATCTCGCCGCGCCCGACATCGAGCGCGATCGATGCCAGCGCATGCGTGCCGTCGGCATAGGTTTTGGACAGCCGGTCGAAACTCAGCACGGGGTTCAACCTTCAGAGCTTGTCGCGCGCCGTATCCTGCCAGGCGAGGAAGGGCCGCGTGATGGCGACGAGCAGGCCGTCCGCCAGCTTGCCGAGCACGGCGAAGCTGATGATGGCCGCGATGATGGAGTCGGGGCGGCCGAGCTGCTGGCCGTCCACGAGCAGATAACCCAGCCCCTCGCTCGCCCCCATGATCTCGGCCGCGACCACGAACATGAAGCCGAGGCCCAGTCCGGAACGCAGCGCGACGATCCAGTCCGGCAGGATCGCCGGCAGGAGCACGCGCCTGACCATGGCGAGGCGCGAGAGGCGGAAGACGCGGCCGACCTCGACGATCTTGCGGTCGATGCCCTGGATCGCCGCGGCGACGCCGAGATAGACCGGGAAGAAGACACCGGCCGCGATCAGCGCCACCTTCGAAGCCTCGAAGATGCCGAACCAGAGAATGAAGAGCGGCACCCAGGCGATCGAGGGGATCGCGCGCAGCGCCTGCAAGGTCGGATCGAGCAGGCTGCGGGCGACAGGCAGCGCGCCCGTCACTGCACCGAACACCGTGCCGGCGAGCGCGCCGAGGCCGAAGCCCGCCCCTACCCGCCAGAGCGTCGCCCCGGCATGGGTCAGGAGTTCGCCCGAGGCGGCGAGGCCCCAGAGCGTGCGCCCGACGACGCTCGGCGGCGGCATCAGGCGCCCGTTGGCGATGCCGGCAGCGACGAGGCATTCCCAGAGGATGGCCAGCACGACCGGCAGGACGAAGCCGGCAACCGCGAGCCCGTAGGAGCGGCGCGGGGCGGCAGGACGCCGCTCCGGCTCGTCCAGGGCATCTGCGATCTCCAGGACGCTCATCGCCTTGGGCTTATGCCGTCAGTTGGTCGCCGCGAAGCGCCGGTCGAGCAGCGCGTCGACCGCGGCCTTCACATCGGTCGAGGCCGGCAGCACGCCGGCATCCTTCAGCGCGATGCCGGCGGCGGTGATGCCGTCGATCTGGGCCTGGCCGATGCTGGAATGGGTCAGCTCCGTACGGGTGAGCTGACGCTCGATTACGGCGTCGGAGAGCTTGGTGGCGTCGACCAGCACCTTCTTGACCTCGGCCGGATTGGCGAGCGCATAGGCGCGCGCTTCCTCGTAGGCCGCCAGCACCTTCTTCACCAAAGCCGGGTGCTCGTTGGCGAAGGCCTCGCGGACATTGAGGATGCCCCAGGTGTTGTCCTCGGGCTTGCGGTAGAACAGCCTGGCGCCGCTCTCGACCTCGGCTGCGGCCATCATCGGATCGAGCCCGGCCCAGGCATCGACATCGCCGCGCTCCAGCGCGAGGCGGCCATCGGCATGCTGGAGCAGGACGAGCTTGACGTCCTTCTCGGTCAGCTTGGCATCGGCCAGCGCGCGAACCAGGAAGATGTGCGGGTCGGTGCCGCGCGTGACGGCGACGCGCTTGCTCTTGAGGTCGGCGACCTTGGTGATCTCGCTCTTGGCGCCGGTGACCAGCGCCGTCCATTCCGGGCGGGAATAGACATAGATCGACTTGATCGGGTTGCCGTTGATCTTGCCGATCAGCGCAGCGGCGCCGGCGGTCGAGCCGAAATCGATCGAGCCGGCATTGAGGAATTCGAGGGCCTTGTTCGATCCGGCCGAGAAGACCCAACGGACCTTGATGCCGTCGGCTTCGAGTGCCTTCTCGAGGATCCCGCGTTCCTTCAGCAGGAGGCTGACGGGATTATAGGTCGCGTAGTCGAGCCGGATTTCCTTGGGCGCCTGCGCGAAGGCCGGCGCGGCGAGGCCGGCGGCAGCGATGAAGGCCAGCGCGAGGCGGCGGGTGATGCTGGTCATGGGGCTTATCCCTCTGTCGATGGTGCGAGGGATCGGGACGGGTGGCGTCCCTGGCCCCACGCTTTAGCTGCACTTGTTTCGCGCCCGCAAGCTGGTGGCTCAAATCGGCGCGTATCCGACCTTTAGGTCCAATCGTTCTGTTTGTCAAACAACACGGAATGAAGCGTCCTTTTCTTTATTTCACATTTTTCAGACGTTTAATTTTGCACTCTGCCTGCCCTCGCCTCCATGTTACGAAAGGCGACGTCCGCCGCAACGGAGCTTTCGTGACCACGCCTCCCGCAAAGCCTGTCCTGTCGCTCGCCGAGATGCTGCAGAGTCCCGAGGCCGAAATCGTGCGGCTGTTCGAGACGGTCAACCGGCGCGACAAGGCCAGGATGCGGCAGCTTCTGATCGCCGGACTCCGGGAGGTGCTCGACGCAGGGCATGCCTCGGCCCGGGCGATCCTGGCCGGCCCGCGCGGCGGGCTCGCCTGCGCACGCCGACTCTCGGCCGTGATGGATGCGGTGGTGCGCGGGCTGCACAGCGCCGCGACCAGCTATTTCTACCCGGCCGACAACCCCTCGCAATCGGAGCGGATCGCGGTCGTCGCCGTCGGCGGCTACGGGCGCGGCACGCTGGCGCCGGGCTCGGATGTCGACCTGCTCTTCCTGTTTCCGCACAAGCAGACGGCCTGGGGCGAGAGCGTGGTCGAATCCATGCTCTATCCGCTCTGGGACCTGAAGCTGAAGACCGGCCATTCCGTGCGTTCGATCGACGATTGCGTGCGCGAGGCCCGCGCCGACATGACGATCCGCACCGCCTTGCTGGAAGCACGCTTCCTGGTCGGCGACCGCCCGCTGTTCGACGAAATGGTCCGCCGCTTCGATGCCGAGGTGGTCGAGGGCACGGCCCCGGCCTTCACCGAGGCCAAGCTCGCCGAGCGCGAGCTCAGGGTGCAGCGGGCCGGCGCCTCGCGCTATCTGGTCGAGCCCAACGTCAAGGACGGCAAGGGGGGCCTGCGCGACCTCAACACGCTGTTCTGGATCGCCAAATACGCCTATCGCGTCCATGACGTGCGCGAACTCGTCGAGGCCGGGCTGTTCGACGAGCAGGAGTTGCAGATGTTCCAGCGCTCGGAGGAATTCCTCTGGCGCGTGCGCTGCTGGCTGCATTTCATCACCGGCCGGGCCGAGGAGAGGTTGTCCTTCGACCTGCAGCGGCAGGTCGCGGCCGCGATCGGCTATGCCGGACGCAGCGGGCAGGCTCCGGTCGAGCGCTTCATGAAGGCCTACTTCCTGATCGCCAAGGATATCGGCGACCTCACCGCCATCGTCTGCGCCGCGCTGGAGGCGCGCCAGCAGAAGCCGCGCGCGACGCTGTCGAAGCTGCTCGGCACCTTCGCCAAGCGCAAGCGCGAGCGTTCGCTCGGCCATACCGACTTCAAGCTGACCAACCAGCGCCTCGATGTCGTCGACGACAGCGCCTTCGAGCGCGATCCGGTCAACCTGCTCCGGCTCTATGCCATCGCCAGCCGCGAGGATCTCGCCATCCATCCGGATGCCAGCCGGCTGGTGACGCAGTCGCTGCGGCTGGTCACGCCCGGCCTGCGCAACGACCCCGAAGCCAACCGCATTTTCCTGGAGATCGTGACCGGCCGGCGCTCGCCCGAGGTGGTGCTGCGGCGCATGAACGAATCCGGTTTGCTCGGCCGGTTCGTCCCGGATTTCGGCCGCATCGTCGCGATGATGCAGTTCAACATGTACCACCACTACACGGTGGACGAGCATCTGATCCGGGCCATGGGCGTGCTGGCCGAGATCGATGCCGGCGCGCTCGAGGCCGAGCATCCGCTCTCCAACGAGATCATGCCGGCGATCTCCAACCGGCGCGCGCTCTATGTCGCGCTTTTGCTGCACGACATCGCCAAGGGGCGGCCGGAGGACCACTCGATCGCCGGCGCCCGGATCGCACGCAAGCTCGGCCCGCGCTTCGGGCTGACCAGCGCGCAGACGGAGACCGTCGCCTGGCTGGTCGAGCACCATCTCGACATGTCGACGGTGGCGCAGAGCCGCGACCTCGGCGACCCCAAGACGATCGAGAGCTTCGCCGCGACCGTGCAGACACTGGAGCGGTTGAAGCTCCTGCTGATCCTCACCGTCGCCGATATCAAGGCGGTCGGGCCCGGCGTCTGGAACGGCTGGAAAGGGCAGTTGCTGCGCACGCTCTACTACGAAACCGAGCTCGTGCTCACCGGCGGGCATTCGGCCGTCGAGCGCAAGGCGCGGGTCGCCATGAAGCAGGACGAATTGCGCCGGCGCCTGTCCGACTGGAACACCGAGGAGCGCGATGCCTATGTCGCGCGGCACTACCCCGCCTACTGGATCAAGGTCGATCCGGAGCAGCAGGAGAAGCATGCGCGCTTCCTGCGCGAGGCGGAAGCCGCCGGGCGGACCACCGCGACCATCGTCGAGACCGACCAGTTCCGCGGCGTGACCGAGCTGACCGTGCTGGCGCCCGACCATCCGCGCCTGCTCGCCATCGTCACCGGCGCCTGCGCCGCGGCCGGCGGCAATATCGTCGACGCGCAGATCTTCACCACCAGCGACGGGCTGGTGCTCGACACGATCTCGGTCTCGCGCGCCTTCGACCGCGACGACGACGAATTGCGCCGGGCCGAACGCATCGCCGCCGCGATCGAACGGGCGCTGAAGGGCGAGATCAAGATCGCCGATCTCGTGGCGCAGCGGCGCGCCCCGCCGCCGCGCGGCCAGACCTTCCAGGTCGAGCCCGAAGTCGTGATCGACAACGTGCTCTCGGCCCGCCACACCGTGCTCGAAGTGTCCGGCCTCGACCGGCCGGGCCTGCTCTACGATCTCACCACCGCGATCGGGAAGCTCAACCTCAACATCGCCTCGGCCCATATCGCGACCTTCGGCGAGAAGGCGGTCGACGTGTTCTACGTCACCGACCTGACCCATGCGAAGATCGTCTCGACCGGCCGGCAGCTGACGATCCGCAAGGCCCTCATCGACGTCTTCAAGTTCGAGGCGGAGAAGCCGGGCCCGACCAAGGCGAAAGTGCCGGCCCGCGCTTGATTTAAACGACCATAAGGCCGATATCCGGCACGAACGCGGCTGCGGCCCCGCAAGGGGCGGCGCAGCCAAGTCTTTATTTGCCGCATTTTCGCTGACGCGGACCTTCGGTTCTTCACGCGAACCGGCATCCACTTCGCTCGAAAATGCTGAGAAAGGGACGTGACGATAAAATGACGCAGAACCCTGCGACGGAAGACCCCAACCTCGAAGCCGGCGCGGACGCGCCCGAGCAGGCGGCCAACGCCGAGGCAGGCCTCGACGCGCAGCTCGCCAAGCTCCAGGCCGAACGCGACGATCTCAAGGACAAGCTGCTGCGCACGCTCGCCGAGATGGAGAACCTGCGCCGACGCACCGAGCGCGAGATCGCCGATGCGAAAACCTATGCCGTGACCAGCTTCGCCCGCGACATGCTCGGCTCCTCCGACAATCTCCGCCGGGCGCTGGAAAGCCTGCCCGCCGATGCCTTGAAAGCGGCCGATGCTGCCGTGAAGACGCTGCATGAAGGCGTCGAATTGACCGAGCGCGAACTGCTCAAGACGCTGGAGCGTCACGGCGTGCGCCGCATCGACCCGCTGGCTGAGAAATTCGACCCCAACCTGCACCAGGCGATGTTCGAGGCGCCCGACGCCACGATCGCCAAGGGGCTGGTCTCGAAGGTCGTGCAGATCGGCTACAAGATCGGCGAGCGCGTGCTGCGCCCGGCGCTGGTCGGTGTCTCCGCGGGGGCGCCCAAGGCGGACGCGCCGGCCGACGAAACCAGCCCGCACTGACGCCGTGTTCGAGGCCGCCGGCGTCGCCATCTTCGCGCTGACCGGTGCCCTCGTCGCCGCCCGCAAGGGCATGGACCCGTTCGGCTTCATCCTGCTGGCGACCGTCACAGGCGTCGGCGGCGGAACCTTGCGCGACGTCCTGCTCGGGCGCGGCATCTTCTGGGTGCGCGATCCCAGCGACGTCATCGTCTGCACCGCGGTCGCCCTCGGTTGCTGGGCCCTCGCCTATCTCAAGCCCGGCGTCCTCGAAGGCTGGGCCGGCCGCAAACTGCTGATCTGGGCCGATGCCGCCGGCCTCTCGCTCTTCGCCGTCATCGGTACGCTCAAGGGCCTCGACGCGGCCGTTCCCGTACTCTCGGCGGTCGCGCTCGGCGCGATGACCGGGACCTTCGGCGGCATCCTGCGCGACATCCTCGCCGGCGACCGGCCGATGGTGCTGTGGAGCCGCGATTTC
The DNA here is from genome assembly GCF_001429415.1 of Allobosea sp. Root670. NCBI lineage: Bacteria > Pseudomonadati > Pseudomonadota > Alphaproteobacteria > Hyphomicrobiales > Alloboseaceae > Allobosea > Allobosea sp. Root670. Next base: position 7,898 of record NZ_LMJU01000016.1, read on the forward strand.
TACGTCACCGCCGCAACCGCCGGAGCCGGCACCACGGCACTGCTCGCCGGCCTCGGCCTGCCCGGCCCGATTGTGATGCTCGGCGGGTTCGCAGCCTGCTTCGGCCTGCGGGCGGGATCGCTGCTGTTCGGCTGGTCGTTCCCCAGTCTGCCCGGCAAGCCGGCCGATTAGGGCTTCGGCTTCGTCACTCGCCGCAGTGTCAGGTTGATCCGCCCGCCCTCGGGCAGCAGCGTCGACGATCCCCTCAGGATCCGGTCAATGCCGTGATAGGCGAGCCGCGCCTCACCGCCAAAGATCAGGACATCGCCCGACGCGAGCTTGAGCGAGGTGGTCTTGCCGCCGCGCGTCGTGCCGCCGATGCGGAAGAGCGCGGCATCGCCGAGCGAGACCGACAGGACCGGAGCGTCGAAATCCTGCTCGTCGCGGTCCTGATGCAGGCCCATCTTGGCGCCCGCCGCGTAGAAATTGACGAGGCAGGCCTCGGGTGGATGCGGATAGCCGGCCAGCTCCGCCCAGAGATCGAGAAGCGGCGCCGGCATCAACGGCCAGGGCTCGCCCGTCTCGGGATGCTCCGGCTGGTAGCGATAGCCATTGATGTCGGAGACCCAGCCGAGCGAGCCGCAATTGGTCATGCGGACCGAGAAGGGCTTGCCGGTCTTCGGCATGCGCGGCTGGAAGAACGGCGCCTTGCGCGCCACGGCGCGCAGCTCCGCCACCAGGGCGGCCTGCTCCTCCGGCGCCAGCCTCCCCGGCCAGTGGACGACGCCCGGTGCGACGGTGACGCGCGTCATCGTCAGAGCGCGTCGAGGCCGAGCACGTCGGCCATCGAGTAGAGCCGCGCTTCCCGTCCCTTGCCCCAAAGGGCGGCCTTGACCGCGCCCTGTGCGAAGAGGCTGCGATCCTCCGCGACATGGGCGAGTTCGAGCCGCTCGCCGGCGCCGGCGAAGATCACCTTGTGATCGCCGACGACCGTGCCGCCACGCAAGGCAGCAAAGCCGATCGTGCCGGCCTGGCGCGCGCCGGTGATGCCGTCGCGGCCGGCGACGCGCTGCTGTGCGAGATCGACCGCGCGCCCTTCCGCCGCCGCCTCGCCAAGCAGGACGGCCGTGCCGGAGGGCGCATCGACCTTCATACGGTGATGCATCTCGACGATCTCGATGTCCCAGTCGGTGCCGAGCGTCGCTGCGACCTTGCGCACCAGCGCCGCCAGCAGGTTGACGCCGAGGCTCATGTTGCCGGAGCGGATGATCGGCGTGCGCTTCGCAGCCTCGGCCAGCTCAGCCAGATGCGTGGGCTCAAGCCCGGTCGTGCCGACGACATGCAGGATTCCGGCATCGGCGGCGAGCTTGGCAAAGGCGACCGTCGCGTCCGGCGCCGTGAAATCGAGCACGCCATCGGCGGATGCGAAAGCTGCGGCGGCGTCGCTCGTCACCTTGATGCCGGATGCCGGCAGGCCGGCGAGAATCCCGGCATCCTCGCCGAGCGCGGCAGAGCCCGGCCGCTCGATCGCGGCCACAAGCGTGCAGCCGTCGGCCTGATCGATGGCGCGAATGAGCATCCGGCCCATCCGCCCGGCGGCACCGACGACGACGAGACGCATATCACTCATGGAAGGCGGGCTCCGGGCTGGTTCTGCGACGAAAGCAGATGCCTTCGCCAGTAGCGCAATAGGCCCGGCTCCGCCAGCGGCCCACCCGAAAGCCGCGCATAGCAAAACGGCCGGGTTGCCCCGGCCGTTCCTGTTCTCGCAAGAGGTCGGCGCTCAGGCCGCCTGCTGGATGCCCGAGAGCTTCCAGGCGGCGCCGCGCTCGCGCAGGAAGGTCCAGTATTCGCTGACCTCCTGGGTCTGCGTCGCGCTGCCCTCGACGACATTGCCGGACTTGCGGTCATAGAGCGCGTTGATCAGGCTGAAGCGCATCGCCACCGTCGCGTAATCGGCGTCGCCCTCGTGCCAGGCCTGCGACAGGTCGCCCTGCAGCAGCTTGACGTCGGAGACGCGGTCGACCAAGCCGCGGCGGGCGTTGTCGCTGAGATCCTCGTCGAAATAGCCGAACATCTCGGGTGTCGTCCGCTGACGCAGGCCGGCCTCATCCTCGTTGGAATAGGCGGTGTTGACCTCGCCGAGCAGGCGCTCGAAGGCGTTGAAATCCTCGCCCGAAAGCTCGATCGGCTGGGGCTGCACCGCCGCAGCAGCGGCACCGCCACCGAAGCCGCCCATGCGGGCGGCGGCAGGCTGTTGCTGCGGGGCGTCATAGCCCTGGCGGGCATAGGGCGCGCCCGCGCTGGCGAGCTGCGGCTCGGAACGGCGGCGGAAGAAGCGGATGGCGAGCATGACGATGCCGGCGATCAGCGCGAGCTGAAGCAGGAAGCCGAGCACACCGGCGAGCGAAGCCAGACCGCCGAAGAAGCCGGAGCCCGACAACATGCCGAACAGACCGGCGCCGAGCAGGCCGGCACCGATGCCCATCATCATGTTGCGCGCGAAGGACGGGCGGGCCGCCTGAGCAGCCGCACCGGCGGCCGAGGGGCCAGCCATCGACGGCGACGCCGGCGAGGACGGGGCCGAGCGCTGGAAAGTCTGGGCGCCGCCCGGCGTCGTATTCGTCGACGGCGGCGCGCTATTGGTGAATGACCCACGGCTGCCCGAGCTGCGGCCGCCGCCCGGACGGGCTTCGGCAACGAGCGGCACGAGCAACAGGGCCCCGGCAACCAGGGCGACGGCACGTCCACGATGGGCAAGCGAAATCAGAGACATTGTTCCTCCCGGAGCCCCCCAATGGGCCCACCGCTGCCCAATATGGAGAGAGCCCGCATTCCACGCAAGGCCCGATCCGGCTAACAGACTGAAATTCCTGACTATTTCAAATCGGTACATAATTATTCGTTGCGATCGGGCCGATATGGTAAACTCCTGATCCGTCTCGCCATGCGAGGCGCAGGGAGAGAGCCATGACCGGATCCGGACCGAGGCCTCACCGACATCGCGTGCTGAGCTGCATGCTCGCGCTCGCCGTGCTGTTCCTGTTCAGCGAAGCGGCAGCCGCCGGCGAGCCGGCCGTCGCGCTGGACAAGCCGCGCCTGGCCCAGGCGCCGGAGCCGCTCTGCTTCTGCTGGAACGACGGCCGCAAGATCGCTGAAGGGTCGATGTCCTGCATCAGGACCACGCAGGGCCGGCGCGTCGCGACCTGCGGACGGGTGGTCAACATGATGTCCTGGCAACTGACGGAAACCGCCTGCCCGGAGAGCTGAACGCTCCCGCCTGAGGCCTGAGCCCAAACAGAAACGCCGCCGGGACTTCTTCCCGGCGGCGTTGTTGTCATTGCTCTTGTGGTCCTAGCGACTTCGAGACTGACCCGTTGTCAGAACGCTCCCAGAACGATCGCCATCATGAAAACGAAGGCCGCACCCATGATCAATCGGTCGAGACGTAGCGTGACACTCATCACACCCTCCTGTGTCATTGACCTGTCGTGGAGGCTATCAGAACTGACGAAGGCCGCAAGGGGGCAGCATCGTGGCGGGGCCGGGACGGAGGGTAGAACATCCTTAATCAGGGGTTAAACCATTGATTAGATTTGGGGATATTCCTGACTGCGAAATTTCGTCGCGAGTCTGCTCCAACGCGGCGCCACAGCTTCGCCACGGTTCGACCTGAGCCCCCACGGCCTGATCTTGGCAACATCTGGGAGATGGTTCGAGACGGCGAAACCCGCCCTGGTTAAGGCCGGGAACAGTGCATTAAGGCGCGATTCACCACGGCGCCAAAGTTAATCCGCCTGTGGCGGCCGGAGCGCAGTCGGTTGAGAAACCGTTCACCAAGCGGTTCGCATTTGAATGGTCATGCGACGCGCTCATCTCGCCCTCATCGCACTCGGCATCGCCGGCGCAGCCGGCCTGGCAGGCTGCGGCAAATTCCAGAAGCCGCAGCGCGCCGCCTGGCGCGACCAGGCGGAAGCCGCCTGCATGGCCTCCCGGCAGGTCCAGATCTCGTCCTATGTCAGCCTGCGCGGCAAGGCGATCGACGGACCGGGAACCTGCGGCATGCAGCAGCCGCTGAAGGTCTCGGCCTTCTCGAATGGCGGCATCGGCCTGACCAGCTCGGCCACCCTCTCCTGCCCGGTCGTCGCGACCACCGACAAATGGCTGGCCGAAGTGGTGCAGCCGGCGGCGATGAACGTGCTCGGCGCCCAGGTCGTCGAATTGCGCGCCGGCTCCTATTCCTGCCGGGCGATGAACAACGGCACCAGGACAACGCGCACCTCGGAGCATGCCTTCGGCAACGCCGTCGACGTCTTCTCCTTCCGGCTCAACGACAACCGCGTGATCACGGTGAAGGATGGCTGGCGCGGCTCCCCCGAGGAGCAGAATTTCCTGCGCGAGGTCTTCGTCGGCGCCTGCCAGCATTTCTCGACGGTGCTCGGCCCCGGCGCAGACCCGCTGCATTACGACCATTTCCATATCGACCTGGCGCGGCACTCGAAAGGCCGGCACATCTGCAAGCCGGTGATCAAATACACGCCGAACTACAATCTGCAGCCGCCGGACCCGGCGCGACCCTACGCCTCGTCCCAGTCGCAGCCGCGTGACATGGCGCCGGCGGCCGGCACCATGGTCGCGGATGGCAGGCTGCTCCGGCAGCCCAGCGATGGCTTGCGGCCGCCCGGCGCGGTGCAGGGCGGCTACCCGGTCGCGAACTATGGCCGAGGCCAGGCCCAGAGCCTCGATGCGCAGCAGCGCTTCCTGGAGCAGTACGACACGCGTCAGCGGCAGGGGCACTTCCAGCCGCAGCCGCTGCCCAGCGAGAATGCCGGGCCGCTGTCACTGCCGGGCGCGGTGCCGCCGACGGAGGAAGCCGTTCTCGGCGACGAGGGCGGGACGGGTGTCGTCGACATGGAAGGCGAGGACCAGGCCCAGCCGATGATCACGCCGCAGCACGACCCCTTCGCCTACAGCTCCGGGCGCGTGCCGCCGCGGCGCTAGATCGCCATGCGTCCTATCGGGCGCAAAGTGGCGATCTAGCCCATCGCCTAGCATCAGGTTGCTCCGAAAAGTGGGTTCCACTTTTCGGTCCGATGCTGAGCCCCACGCTCAGCGCGAGACCAGCACCTGCCGGCATTCCGGCGGCAGGGCATCGAGCGACATCGGCGGTTTCGGCTTGGGTTTCGGGCCCGGCCTCGGCTTCGGCGGATTGAAGATGGCCTTGTGCTGGCGCTCGATCCAGCCGCTGAGCTCGGCGCCGCAGCCATCGCCGAAATTCGGAGGTTCCTGGCCCTGGCAACTCGCCATGCCGGCCGGACAGGCCAGCCGGATATGGAAATGGTAGTTGTGGCCCCAGATCGGGCGCACCTTGTCCAGCCAGCTCTTGTCGGCGCCGGCCTCGCGGCAGAGCGCGACCTTGAGCGCCGGGTTGACGAAGATGCGCTCGACCTTCGGCTCGGCCGCCACCGTGCGGATCAGCCTCGTATGGGCCGGGGTCCAATGGCGTGGATCGACATCGCGCCAATCGGAGCGAGCCATGTTGACCGCCGACATGTTCTCGCGCTGCTCGCGGTCGAGCCGGCCCCGCGGCATCGGCGTCAACCAGACATCGGCATCGAGCCCGATCTGGTGCGAGGCATGGCCGGTCAACATCGGCCCGCCGCGCGGCTGCGACATGTCGCCGACGAGCAGCCCCGCCCAGCCGGTGATGCGCGGCACGTCGCGCGCCAGCTTCTCGAGATAGTCGATCAGGGCGGGATGGCCCCAGTTGCGATTGCGGTTGAGCCGCATGACCTGCCAGCTTGGCCCATCGACCGGCAAGGCTTCGGCGCCGGCGAGGCAGCCGCGCGCATAGGAGCCGATCGCTCGTGCCTGCATGCTCGCCGGCGCGGTCTTCTGGCCGAAGAGCGTGCGGGCGGCATCGGGCCAGGCGGCAATGTTGGCGGCGCGGTTCTTCGCCTCCTGATCCGCCGTCGACTGGGCGAGTGCTGCAACCGGCAGGAAGGCGAGCGGAACGAGGAGGGCTGCGATTCGGGAGATAGCGCGCATATCCTGAGAATCACCGCGACCAGCCATCGCGGTCAAGCGCCGTGGCTGGACAAGCGGCGCGGCGAATTGCAGCCTTGCGCATCGGCGCCGCAGAGCACCTTTCAGGGAGGATACCGATGACGGCCAGGATCGACCGCCGCAGCATTCTTGCCGGCGCAGGCGCCCTTCTCGCAGCACCGACCGCAGGCCTCGGCCAGCAACCCTGGCCGCAGGGGCGGGTCCTCAAGCTCGTCGTGCCGTTTCCGCCGGCGGGCGCGACCGATGTGCTGGCGCGCCTCGTGGCCGACAAGCTCGGCCGGACCTGGGGGACCAATATCGTGGTCGAAAACCGTCCGGGCGCCGGCGGCAATATAGGCACGGATGCCGTCGCCAAGGCCGAGCCGACCGGCGACACCTTCCTGATCGTCTCGGTGGGCATGGCGACCAACCAGTATCTCTACCAGAAGCTGACCTACGATCCCGCCAGGGACCTGGCGCCGATCACCATGGTCGCGATGGTGCCCAACCTGCTGGTGGTCAACAAGACGGTGCCGGCGAACAACGTCGCCGAGCTGATCGCCTATGCGAAGGCCAATCCCGGCAAGCTCACCTATGGCTCGTCCGGTATCGGCACCTCGGTGCATCTCTGCGGCGAGCTGTTCCAGAAGCTGACCGGCACCACGATGGTGCATGTGCCCTATCGCGGCACGGCGCAGGCGACGCAGGACCTGATCGGCGGGCGCATAGACCTGATCTTCGACAATATCCCGCAGGCGCTGCCCCATGTCCGTGCCGGCTCGATCCGCGGCTTCGGCATCACCACGGCGAAGCGCTCGCCGACGGCGCCGGAATTCGCGCCGATCGCCGATACCGTGCCGGGCTTCGACGTCTCCTCCTGGTTCGCGCTGTTCGCGCCTGCGAAGACACCGCCCGCTGTCATCGCCAAGATCCAGGCCGACACCAAAGCGGGGATTGCCGACCCGGCCGTGCGGGCGAAGATGGATGCGCTCGCCGCGGAACCCGTCGGCAATAGCCCGGACGAGCTTGGTGCGTTCCTGCAGGCCGAGATGAAGCGCTGGGGCGACCTGATCAAGGAGGTCGGCCTCAAGGTGGAATGATCCGGAGCCGCCCGGGCGGAACCGAGGCTTCGCGGCCGGCGTTTCCCGCTAGACCTCGCCCGAAACGGGCGCTGCTTTACGGGAGTTCGCCATGTCCACCCTTCTCATCATCGTGCTGCTGATCGTGCTTCTCGGCGGCGGCGGCTATTACGGCCATCGCAGCTATGGAACGGCCGGGCTCGGCGGCGTGCTCGGACTCGTCCTCGTGATCGTCCTGATCCTGTGGCTGCTCGGCGCCATCGGCGGCGCGCGCATCGCCTGACGCCTCGACCGGCGTGCGCCGCGATCAGCTCGCGGCGCGGCTCTCCCAGACCGCGACAGCCGCGGCCAGATCCTCGAGCGCGACGCCGACGGACTTGAACAGGGTAATGCCGCCGCCCTCGACCGGGCCGGCGATCCGGCCGTGGCAGAGATCGGCCAGTGTGCCCGCCACCTTGTCGGCGCTGTAGCTGCCCTCGGCGATGGCGACGGCGACATCGCCGCCTTCGTCGATCGCCTTGCTGGAATCGACGATGACGCGGGCACGGTGCAGCGCATCGGCATCGGCCTCGCGCATCTGCATGGTGAAGCCGCCGATCAGGTCGAGATGGGCTTCGCGCTTCAGCCAATGGCCGTGGATCAGCGGTTCGGTCGCATTGGTCGCGCAGGAGATGATGTCGGCCGTGCGGGCCTCGCCTTCGAGATCGGTGGTGGCGCGAGCTTCGATGCCCTCCTTCGCCAGTTCGGCGACGGTCGCCTCGGCGGCTTCGGGCCGCCGCGCCCAGATCGCGATCTCGGTCAGCGGCCGGACGGAGCGATGCGCCTTGATGATGAAGGGCGCGAGCGCGCCGGCCCCGACCATCAGCATGCGGCTGGCCTCGGGGTTCGACATGTAGCGCGAGGCCAGGGCCGAGGCCGCCGCCGTGCGCCATGTCGTCAGCCGGTTGCCGTCCATCACCGCGAGCGGCTTGCCGGTCGCACCGTCCATCAGCAGGTAGGCGCCCATGACGCCCGGCAGATTGCGCTTGCCGTTGCCGAAGAAGACCGAGACGATCTTGGTGCCGATATAGGGATTGGCGACATCCGGCCCGCTCCAGGCCGGCATGGTCAGCAGGATCGCATCGGTCTCGCCCGGCCGCTCGATCGCGTATTGGCCGCGCTTGGGCGCGATGACCTCGCTGCGGAAGGCGTCGTCGAGAAGGTCGATCAGGCCAGGATAACTCAGGGCCGCATCGATCTCGGCCACGTCGAAAAGTCGCATCAATTCCGTCCGTTGGTCAGTGCCGGCAACGCGGAGTCGGGCACGGCCGAACGCAGCGCCTGGGTTTCGGAGCGCAATGCCTCCGCCTCACGGCGGTTGCGGCGCGCCGCCTTGCGGTGCTTGCCCTGCGCGACCCAGGAGGCCAGGCCGCCGACCAGAACGCCGACGGCGATCGCCGCGAGCACCACGGCGAAGAGCGGTAGCTCGAAGGAGAACACGGGTAAGTCGCGGCTGAACGGATCGAGCGAGACGCGCACAGTGCCGCGGTTGGCGACCGAAAACAGCACGATCACCAGCGCGACGGGAACCAGCACCAGCGCCTTGAAGAAGGCCTTCATCACAATCTCCGTGTGGCCGCGGGACCGGCGCCTCAGCTCAACCCTTGCCGTTGAGGCGCAGCCGCAGCTCCTTGCCCGTCTTGAAGACGGGGACGAACTTCTCTTCGACCTCCACCGCGTCGCCCGTGCGGGGGTTGCGGCCGATGCGGGCCGAGCGGCCCTTGCGCGAGAAGGCGCCGAAGCCGCGCAATTCAACCCGGTCGCCCCGGGCCAGCGCCTTCACCACCTCGTCCAAAATGGCCGAGACGATGTTCTCGATATCGCGTTGGTAGAGATGGGTGTTGCGGTCGGCGATCCGCTGAACGAGTTCGGATTTAATCATCGCTGGGGCATAACCATTTGTATCAAAATCACTTTTCAGCGGCAGGCTGCCAGAGCGCCAAGGGCGCGTCAAGCCGCAAGCCGAGCGGTTGGTCCGCTGCGCGCGCGATCGTCGTGGCGAGTGCATCGAGGCCGGCGCCACGCGCCATCGCCTCGGCGAGGCTCCACAGGCCGAAGGAGGAGGATTCGCTGCGGCGGCGCCAGTCGCGGACCTTCAGGTCCTTGGCGACGCTTTTCTCACGCTCCATCCAGGCGATCGCCTCCGGCTCGCCGCCGATCTGGTCGATGAGCTTCAGCCCCACCGCCTGGCGGCCGGAATGCACCCGCCCATCGGAGACCGAAGCCACTTCGCCCTCGGCGAGATGGCGGCGATCACGCACCATGTCCTTGAACCAGGTGTAGTTGTCGTTGACGACACGCTGCAGCGCCTCACGCGCCTCGGGCGAGGTCGGCTCGAAGCCATTCGGCGCCGCCTTGAGCGGGCTCGACTTGACCGTTTCGACCTTGACCCCGACCGTATCCAGCAGGTTCGACACGTTGGGGAACTGGAAGAGCACGCCGATCGAACCGACCAGCGAGGTCTGCCGAGCGACGATACGGTCCGCCCCCATCGCCGCGATATAGCCGCCCGACGCCGCGAGACCGTCGACGACCGCGACCATCGGCTTCTTCGCCGCGAGCTGGCGCAAGGCCGTATGCACCGCCTCGGAGCCGGAGGTGGTGCCGCCGGGACTGTCGATGCGGAGCACGACGGCCGAGACCGCCTTGCTGTCCTCGACCGACTTGATCAGGTCGAGCGTACGGCGATCGCCGGAGATGAAGCCGGAGATGGTGATGCGCGCGATATGGGCGCTCGACAGGCCGGCCGGACCATCGCCCTTCCAGGCGAAACCGCCGACCACCGCTGCGACGATCACGCCGAGCACGGCGAGCACACGCCAGAGCGTCAATTTGCGGCGCAGGCTGCGGCGGTCTGCGAGCAGATCGGCATCGGACGACATCGGTTACTCCTGGAGCATGTTCGGTCCGAACATGCTCAGCTTTTTGATTTCGCGCGAATTCTTTTCGTTCGACCGGTTCCGGCCGAACGGAAAGCGCGCGGCGGCTGCGGGTCCGTGATGTAGACCTGCTGGCCCGGACGGGCAAGGCGGGAGGCGCTGCGTCAGGCCGCGACCGAGGCGCGCGCCCGGTCGAGCGCGAGCAGCGCAAGCCCGCTGGCGACCGAGCGGAAAGCATCGCCGATATGCACCTTTCCGGCACCGAAGCGGCGGTCGAACAGGCTGCGCACCGCCGGAACGTAGGAGGTGCCGCCGGTCATGAACACCGCCTCGATGCGGTCGCCCCCGAGCCCGGCCTCGGCCAGCGCGCGGTCGAGCGCGGCTTCGATGGCGCCGACATCGTCGGCGATCCAGCGCTCGAAATCGGTCCGGCGGATCGGCTTCTCGATGGTGACCCCCACCTGGCTGAAGCTCAGCGTGGTCGCCTCGTTGTCGGAGAGCGCGACCTTGGCGGCGGAGACGGCTCGGTAGAGCTCGTAGCCGAGATCGTATTCGATCACCGTCAGCAGATCCTCGAGCTTGCCGGGCTCGACCGCCTCGCGGATCAGGGCGTTGAGCTCGGCCATGGTCTCGCGGCTCTTCATCAGCGAGAGCTTGTGCCATTGCGCGAAGGCGGCGTGATAATGCGCCGGGACAGGCAGCAGCTTGTCGAAGGAGCGGTATTCCGTGCCCTTGCCGAGTGCCGGCGAAACCGCATGCTCGATGATGCGGTAGTCGAAGGTGTCGCCGGCGACGCCGACGCCGGCATGAGAGAGCGGGATCGCCTCCAGGCTGCCATTGCGGCCGGGCTCGAAGCGCATCACCGAGAAGTCGCTGGTGCCGCCGCCGAAATCGGCGACCAGCATGGTCTGCGGCTCCTTCAGGTCGCGCGCATACCAGTAGGCGGCGCCGAGCGGCTCATAGGCGAAATCGACCTGGGCCATCCCGGCCTTGCCGTAGGAAGCCTTCAGGCGGCCGACCGCCAGTTCCTCGTCCGGGCGCTCGCCCGCGAAGACGACCGGGCGGCCGGAGACCAGCGGCAGCGCTTCGCGGTCGGCGAGCCCCTCGGAGAGGTCCGACAGGAAGACGCCGATCAGGTCCTCCAGCCGGAAGAGCTTGCCGAAGAGCCGAGTCTCCTGGAAGGCGCGGCTGGAAAGATGGGTCTTGAGCGATTGCAGGAAGCGATGCTCGGTCGTCATGCCTAAGGCCATGTCGAGGGCGTCGGGGCCGCTGACATGGGTGATGCGGGTCTGCGGCGGGCGGCCCTCACGCCAGAACATCAACGCCGAGCGATAGGCATCGACCGCGCCCTGCTTCGTGGCGAAGGAGCGCGTCATGACCGATCCGTCAGCGCCAGCCAGCGCGACGACGCTGTTGGTGGTGCCGAAGTCGATGCCGATGGCGGCGGGGGTCATGGCGGGCTCCTTTCACGGGACAGACGAGCCCTCACCCGAAGCGCAGCGGTGCGACGCCTCGGGTGAGGGCTGGGTAAAATCAGCCGAAACAAAAGCCCGCGCGGATCGCTCCGCGCGGGCTGTCTTGGATGTCCGGCCGCTTCACGCGGCCGAAACCTCACTTCTTGTCGGTGGCCTTCTTGAGCGCGGCGCCCAGGATGTCGCCGAGCGAGGCACCGGAATCGGCGGAGCCGTACTGGGCCATCGCTTCCTTCTCCTCGGCCATTTCCAGGGCCTTGACCGAGACCTGGATCTTGCGGGCCTTCTTGTCGAAGAGCACGACGCGGGCGTCGATGCGCTCGCCGGCCGCGAAGCGCTCGGGGCGCTGCTCGGAGCGATCGCGAGCCAGCTCGGCGCGCTTGATGAAGGTCATCATGTCGGTGTCGGCGATCTTCACGTCGAGACCGGACTCCTTCACCTCGACCACCTCACAGGTGACGATCTGGCCCTTCTTGAACTCGCCGGCATCCACGAAGGGATCCCCGCCGAGCTGCTTCAGGCCGAGCGAGATACGCTCCTTCTCGACGTCCACATCGAGAACGATCGCCTGCAGGACGTCGCCCTTCTTGTATTCCTCGATGACCTGCTCGCCCGGACGGTTCCAGTCGAGATCGGAGAGATGGATCATGCCGTCGATATCGCCTTCGAGACCCAGGAACAGGCCGAACTCGGTCTTGTTCTTGACCTCGCCCTCGACCGTCGAGCCCGCAGGGTGCTGCTCCGCGAAGAGCTCCCACGGGTTGCGCAGGGTCTGCTTGAGGCCGAGCGAGATGCGACGCTTGACCGGATCGACCTCGAGGATCGCGACGTCGACTTCCTGCGAGGTCGAGACGATCTTGCCGGGGTGGACGTTCTTCTTGGTCCAGGACATCTCGGAGACGTGGATCAGGCCTTCGATGCCCGGCTCCACCTCGACGAACGCGCCGTAGTCCGTGATGTTGGTCACGCGGCCCTTGAGACGGGTGCCGACCGGGTAACGCTCGGCGATGCCATCCCACGGATCGGCCAGCAGCTGCTTGATGCCGAGCGAGATGCGGTGCGTGTCCTGGTTGATCTTGATGATCTTGACCTTGACCGTCTGGCCGATGGTCACGACCTCCGACGGGTGGTTCACGCGGCGCCACGCCATGTCGGTGACGTGCAGCAGGCCGTCAATGCCGCCGAGATCGACGAACGCACCGTATTCGGTGATGTTCTTGACGACGCCGTCGATGACCTGGCCCTCTTCGAGCGAGGCGACGAGCTCGGAACGAGCCTCGGCGCGGGTCTCTTCGAGAACGGTACGGCGCGACACGACGATGTTGCCGCGGCGGCGATCCATCTTGAGGATTTCGAAGGGCTGCGGCTGGCCCATCAGCGGGCCGACGTCGCGGATCGGACGGATATCGACCTGCGAACGCGGCAGGAAGGCCACGGCGCCGTCGAGATCGACGGTGTAGCCGCCCTTGACGGTGTTGAAGATCATGCCGCTGACCTTCTCGCGGGCCTCGAAGGCCTTCTCGAGCTTGACCCAGCTCTCTTCGCGGCGAGCCTTGTCGCGCGAGATGACGGCTTCGCCGAGCGCGTTCTCGATCCGGTCCAGATAGACCTCGACCTCGTCGCCGACGTTCAGTTCCTGCTCACGGCCGGGGCCGGTGAATTCCTTGAGCGCGACGCGTCCTTCGGTCTTCAGACCGACGTCGATGATCGCCATATCCTTCTCGATGGCGACGACCTTGCCCTTGATGACAGAGCCTTCGAGGGCATCGTTCTTGCCGAAGGATTCCTCGAGCAGGGCGGCGAAATCCTCGCGACCCGCGCTGTAGCTTTCAACTGCTGACATGTAATCTCCTGGGAGCCGGCCGCGTATCCCGCGGGTGTCCGGCCTTAAGCGCCGTGGTTGGTGCTGCGTTCCGGATCGCGGCCGTCGGCACCTCCTCTCGGAGGTTTCCACCTCCCCGTCAGGCGGGGTTGGCGGAGGCGCCAGGACCAGCGGCTCGATCCGTATCCGGACGACCTGCTTCAAACACGAAACGGGAGCAGGTCTTGCAGACCGCCCCCGGCGCATGATCGATCACGGCCCTTCGGACAGGGGCGATGTAATGCAAACCGGCCTTCAGGGCAAGGTCGAAACCAAGCCCCGAGACGCCAGTTCGATCAGGGATGCAGCAGCTTGTAGCGCTTGTGCGTCAGGCAACTGTCGACGACCAGCGCATAATCGGACGAGGCCTTCTCGACCGCGGCCGCGCCGCTTTCCGCGGTCGCCCCGCCGACGGACTGCACCGCGTTGGCGGCCCCCGCCAGCACATGGGCTTGTCGAAACCCCGGCACCGGGATGTAGCTCGCCAACGTACCGGCGACCGCGATGGCGGTGCCGGTCTGCTGCTGCTGCGTCGCGCGCTTTACCGCAGCGAGTTGCGGCGCCGCCTGCTGGCGACAGGCGGTCAGATCACGCTGATAGCGGTCGGGATTGACACGATGCATGTCGACGAGCGGCTCGTAGACGGAGGTACCCGGATCCTCAATGGGCGCGGCTGCGCCCGCAGCGCTGGAAGCCAGCCGCGGCCCCTCCGGTGGCAAGGCGGGCGCTGCCGGCAATGCAGCCGCTACCGGCTCAGGCCCTTCCGATTGCACCGTCTGATTGCAAGCACCCACAGTCAGCGCCAGCAGCGCCGCCACAAAAACCCTCATTGCCCCGCCCCCTGCTCTTTCGGATATCTTTATTCTTGAGTGTCGCGCGACCCGCCTTTCGTCACGACAGCGCTCAAGACAGAACATAACGTTACGTCACATTCAATATCCTGCCGAGCCGCTTCCCCAGCATCGCGCGCCATGCCAGTCTGCGGGCAGGTTTCACGGCATTTCGCGGGAGCATTCCATGGGCTGGGCCATTCTGGGACTGATCGTCGTTCTCGTCGTCTACCTGATCATGACCTATAACGGGCTCGTCGCGATGCGGCAGCGCGTGAACCAGGCCTTCGCCGATATCGACGTCCAGCTGAAGCAGCGCCACGACCTGATCCCGAACCTGGTCGAGACGGTGAAGGGCTATGCGACGCACGAGAAGTCGACGCTCGATGCGGTGATCGCCGCCCGCAACGCGGCACAGGGCGCGACCGGCGTGCATGACAAGGCCGCGGCCGAGCAGCAGCTCTCCGGGGCAGTCGGCCGGCTGCTTGCGCTGGGCGAGGCCTATCCCGACCTCAAGGCCAGCGCCAATTTCCAGCAGTTGCAGGTCGATCTCGGCAATGTCGAGGACAAGCTGGCGGCGGCGCGGCGCTTCTTCAACAATGCAGTCGGCGAGTTCAACGCGGCGATCCAGGCCTTCCCGGCAGTGCTGTTCGCGCCGCAGATGGGCTTTACCCAGCGCGAATTCTTCGATGTCGGCCCGGAAACCCGCGCCCAGATCGAAGTCGCACCCAGCGTGAAGTTCTGACGGCGGCAAGACGTTCACGGCAACGGGAGCGGCTGCGATGGCCGAGGCCTTCGGGCTCTATACCCACCAGCGCAACAACCGGATCAGGTCCAACCTCCTGATCGTCGGGCTTTTCCTGCTGGTCTATCTCACCGCCTGGGGCCTGCTGCTCGTCGCCTTCGGTTATGGCGGCGTGCCGCGTGGGCGCACCGCCTTCGGCGAGGCCGGCCGCATCTTCCGCTCGTGGTTCCCTTTCATCACCGCGGGGACGATGCTCTGGGTCTTCGTCGGCTTCCGCATGAATGTCGCGATGATCAACGCCGTGACGGGGTCGACGGGTCTCGCGCGCGAGGACAACCCGAAGCTCTACCGGATGCTGGAGAACCTCTGCATCTCGCGCGGGCTACCGATGCCGAAGCTCGCCATCGTCGAAAGCGAGGCACTCAACGCCTTCGCCAGCGGCGTCAACGACAAGCAGTTCACCGTCAGCGTCACGACCGGGCTCCTCGCCCAGCTCAACGATGCCGAGGTCGAGGCGGTGCTGGCGCATGAGTTGACCCATATCCGCAACGGCGACGTCCGGCTGATGGTGATCGCGGTGGTGATCGCCGGGGTGATCTCCTTCATCGGCGAAATCGTCTTCCGCGGCTTCGGTCGCAGCCGGGTCAGGGTTTCGTCGGATGATGCGAAGAAGGGCAACGGCCTTGCCATCATCATCGGCATCGCGGTGATCGCGATCTCGTGGTTCCTGGCGGTGCTGATCCGGCTGTCGCTGTCGCGCTCGCGCGAGTACCTCGCCGATGCGGGGGCGGTCGAACTGACCAAGAACCCGGATGCGATGATCTCCGCCCTGCTCAAGATCTCCGGCCGGGCCGATATCGAGGGGGTGCCGTCGGGCGTGATGGACATGTGCTTCGAGAACGACCCCGACGATTTCGCCGACCTGTTCTCGACCCACCCTTCCGTCACCAAGCGCGTGCAGGCGCTGGTCGAGACGGCCGGCGGGCGGATGCCGGCGATGCCGCCGCACCCGCCGAAGATCGGCGAGCGTCAGGACCTGCCGACCATGGTCGAGGAAACCGCGGCGCGCGGGCCATGGGCGCGGCCGCCGCAGGCGCCTGGCTCGCACTAGAACTCAGGCGACGAGCTTGGCCGGATCGATCTCGAAGACCAGCGGATAGAAGGTGCTCCAGCGGCTCCAGCGCTGCGTTCCGGCCTCGCCGACCGCCCAGAGCCTGCCATCGGGCGCGAAGCCGAGATCCTCGATCCCGCCGGGAGCGGGGTAACGCGCAAGCACGGCCCCCGTGGCGGGGTCGAGTTGCGACAGGAAGGCCGGCCGGTTGCCGGAGCTCTGCGAAATCCAGACCTTGCCCGCCTTGTCGAAGGTCGCGCCCTGCGAAAGGAGCGGCAGCGGCAGGATGGCCCGGCTATCGGCAAGACCGATCGGCGTCTCGCCGCCGGCAAGGACGCGATCGATGGGAACTGCGTGCAGGTTCGGTGCGCCTTCGCGGCGATAGGGGCCGAACCAGAGCGCATCGCCCGACGTCGTCAGGAAGGAAGGCCCCATCGACTTGTCGACGCGCATCTCCTTCAGCGGCACGCATTCGCCGCTGCGACAGGATTCCTTGAAATCGAGAGCCAGGAGCCGCCCGGAATTGGCGACGAACAGCGTGTCCCGCGCCGTGGCGAGCCCACCGGGATGGCCATAGGTCGCCGGCAGCGCGAAGCTGCCGAGCAGGCGCCCGTCCCGGCGCGAGAGCCGGAACAGCCGCGCGGGGCCGTTGTCCTGGTCGCGCTCGGTGCTGCGATAGGCGGCGATCAGGATCTCGTCGCCGAAGACGGTGAGCCCCTGCGGCACATAGCCCTCGTTGAGGCCGGGCGACCAGTAGCGTCGGCCGATCGCGGCCGCGTTGGGCACGGCGGTCAATTCACGGGCGTCATAGGTCGGCGCCTCGCCGGGCAAGGCGGGGCGCGCCCGCGCGCCCGAGGCCAGGCACAGGCCGGCGCCCGCCATCAGCATGTGGCGCCGGGTCACGCTCATCGCCTCAACGCCCTTCCGTCGCCCATTCCAGAGCTTCCTCCAGACGGTCGTCGCCCCAGAACAGTTCGCCGTCGCCGGCGACGAAGAAGGGCGCGCCGAAGATGCCGATCGACTTGGCATATTCGATCTCGGCACGCAGGCGGCCCTTGACCTCCTCGCTGCGCGAGAGCGGGATCGCGACATTGGGATCGCTGCCCGCCTCTTTCAGCGCGGCGCTCAGCACGGCTTCCTCGGCCATGTTGCGGCCTTCGCAGAAATGCGCCTGGAACAGCGCCTTCGAGAAGGCAGGCGTCCAGCCGCCGTCGCGGCCGGCGAGCGCCAGCCGCGCCGCCGTCAGCGAATTCTGGGGAAAATTCTCCGGCTTGACGATGGCGACGCCCTGCCGCCGGCCGCGCCGGGCGGTATCGCGCCACATATAGCGGCCCTTGCTGGGATAGAGCGCGAAGGGCGAGGTGTTCCAGCCCTGTGCCGCGAAGATCGGCCCGAGCAGGAAGGGCCGCCAGCGCAAGGTGACGCCGGCCTCCTCGGCCAACTTCTCGATTCTCAGGGCGCTCAGGCAGGAATAGGGCGACGCGAACTCATACCAGAAGTCCAGAACGGGACGATTCGGCATTCAGCCTCCGAACAGGTCGTCATGTCGTGTCGCGCCCGATCGAGCCTGCGCCCTTCGTAACGCGACCGCAAGCGCCGAGAATGAGCGCCTGTGGAATGGAAGGACGACGCGCTCGCCCGCATCGATCCATCAGCGGACGACGCGGGATCGATCAGAAGGTTCCGATTGCTTCGCCCCGAACGCTGGGATAGTGCGCCATTGCGTCCGAAACGCGGCCCATGGGGGCTGCCAGAAGGAAAATGAACAGATGGCTGACAGCAGCGTGAAAAAGGTCGTCCTCGCCTATTCCGGCGGTCTCGACACCTCGATCATCCTCAAATGGCTGCAGACCACCTATCGATGCGAGGTCGTGACCTTCACCGCCGATCTCGGCCAGGGCGAGGAGCTCGGACCGGCGCGCGACAAGGCGCTGCTGCTCGGCATCAAGCCGGAGAACATCTATATCGAGGACCTGCGCGAGGAATTCGTGCGCGACTACGTCTTCCCGATGTTCCGCGCCAATGCCGCCTATGAGGGCGTCTATCTGCTCGGCACCTCGATCGCCCGTCCGCTGATCGCCAAGAAGCTGATCGAGATCGCGGAGGCGACCGGCGCCGACGCCGTCTCCCATGGCGCGACCGGCAAGGGCAACGACCAGGTCCGCTTCGAGCTGACCGCCTATGCCCTGAAGCCCGACGTCGTCGTGATCGCGCCCTGGCGCGAATGGGACCTGCGCTCGCGCGAGCAGCTGATCGCCTTCGCCGAGCAGCACCAGATCCCGATCGCCAAGAACAAGCGCGGCGAGGCGCCCTTCTCCGTCGACGCCAACCTGCTGCACGCCTCCTCGGAAGGCCGCGTGCTGGAGGACCCGGCGGTCGAGGTGCCCGATTACGTCTATTCGCGCACGATCTCGCCGGAAGATGCGCCCGACAAGCCGACGATCATCACCATCGGCTTCGAGAAGGGCGACGCGGTTTCGATCGACGGCCAGAAGCTCTCGCCGGCGACGCTCCTCGCCAAGCTCAACGATCTCGGCCGCGACAACGGCATCGGCCGGCTCGACCTCGTCGAGAACCGCTTCGTCGGCATGAAGTCTCGCGGCATGTACGAGACGCCCGGCGGCACGATCCTGCATGCGGCGCATCGCGCCATCGAGTCGATCACGCTCGACCGCGGCGCAGCCCATCTCAAGGACCAGATCATGCCGCAATATGCCGAGCTGATCTATAACGGCTTCTGGTTCTCGCCGGAGCGCGAGATGCTGCAGGCGCTGATCGACAAGAGCCAGGAGTTCGTCACCGGCGACGTGCGCCTCAAGCTCTACAAGGGCGGCGTCCATGTCATCGGCCGATCGAGCGACTATTCGCTCTACGACCAGGACCTCGTCACCTTCGAGGAAGGTGCGGTCGCCTACGACCATCGCGACGCAGCCGGCTTCATCAAGCTCAATGCGCTTCGCCTGCGTACGCTCGGCCAGCGCAAGAAGAAGCTGGGTCTCTGAATCATCTGCCCACGCCGCATCTGACCATTTGCGGCGTGGGCGACACCCAACCGAGAGCAGGTTTCGATCGGGCGAGCCAACCGTCGCGATCGGCACGCGAAGCCGCCGACACTCGGAACTTTGCTACTGGATGACGCTGCGAAGCATCATCCAGTGATAGGATAAATTACCTATTTTGCCGTGAGCGGTCGCAGTCGGCGGGCCGACACGCAAAAGCGCTTTGTCCGGGATATGGATAAATGAGCCCGGCGGCGGCTGCGGATACTCCGATCGCCCATGGCTGTCGGGTTTGGGCGGTGCCCATTGCGAGATCCAGGTGGCTCGCGCGTTCGTCGTCCACACCCACGGCTTCTTGCGCTCCCTCACGATCCAGCGGCTATCAAAATCGAAGGTCTCCGCCACCAACCCCGTACCGGCGAACAAATTCAGGAAAGCCTGCTGGAAGTAGATTCCGGAGCTGTAGCTCGCGACGCCAATCCGTTGCAGCTTGTGAGGCTGGCGAGGTCCGGTAATGGGAAGGCGCGCGGCCATCTCGCGATGCGTTGCCGTTACGATGGCGCTCAGGGTCTCGACCGGGCGAGTGGAAAACATGTTCCAGGCGGATTCGGGATCCCTGGCGGGGTCGGGCATGAAGGGCACGATCAACAATGTCGGCCGCACTGCGGCCATCTGGGTCCCAATCGTCGGGAGATAGCGCCATATCTTGTTCCATCCGCCCGCAAAGCGGGGGTAATCGCCGACCGTGGCGACAACGACCTTTCCTTGCGTCGGGGTCGGGTGAATAAAAATCTGTGCCTGGGTGAAATCACTGGTCAGCGGCGAGGCCGCGACCCCAACCCAATAATTGCGCCCATCCTTCTCGATCCGAAACCGGAATGGGTAGAAGACACCGACCACAGGAACCTGCATGGCCGGCATTCCCGGGATAAACGGCGCCAGCACCATCTTCTTTTCCACGACAGGCACGGCTGCGTCGGGGTTCATCTGCTCGACGAGCATGCCGTGGATCAACTCCGGATTCGTGCCGCCAGGGCCGACGGGCAGCGGGCCCGATGGCGCGCCCGCAAGCGCATCCAGCTTCCCCAGCGTCTTGCCGTTGGGATCGACAACACTGTCGACCTTCGGTATTTCGCCGGTCGGTTGCCAGCGCTGCTGAAACTGCTTGATCGCCGCGACCAAAGCGGAAGGCGGCGCATAACGCCGACCCGGCGAAGGCTTGGACCAGGCGCCGCTCTGCCCCCCATCCGACGGCCCGATCCGATCCAGCAGGTCGATAATCTTGCGCTGATCGTCAGGGGCGCTTAGCACGGCCACGCCGTTACGCCGTCCAACTGGCCCGTCCAGTGTCGTCATCGCGTTTCCTGCCCCGTTCCGGAGGCAAGCGTCCGTGGCGACCGGCAAGATGTCGTCCTTCGTTTGGCGGACTTGCGAGACGCGCCAGCAGCTCCGGCGGCCGCCATCTCGATCGCGCGATTGAACTCTCCGTGCTTTGTCGCGTTCTCGTCTCACCGTTCAATGTGAGAGGCTTCGCATGCTGCGCCTTCTGGCTCCTGCCCTGATCTCGACTGTCCTGCTGTCCGGGCCTGGATCAGCCCAGGAAGTCCCACCGAAAAGCGAGAAACCGGCAACGCCGGAGATCGCGACCTGCAAGACGGCTGCGCTGCAGGCGCTCCACGCCAAGGAACCGGAGATCAAGGACATCTATATCGACGAGGACGCCGCCACGGTCGCGGTGTCCGAAGCGAAGATCGAAAACATTCCGGTGACGCGCATCGTCATGGCCGAGGCCTATCTGCGGACCGATCGCTCGGACAAGCCGCGCCGCTTCCTCTGCCTGCTCGGCGAGAAGAACAAGGTGCTGCTGACCTTCTTTACCGCGCGCTGAGGCCTGCCGGCAGGCAAAGCGAAAGGGCCGCTCAACGGCCCTGTTGCTCTCCTGGGAACGAGCCGCCGCTCAGCCGCCGTCGACGACCCTGGTTGCGGGCCGGTCATGGCCATCCGCCAGCTCCTCGTGCCAGCGGCCGTTCTGATCCTGATAGACGATCCCGTCGGTATTTCCGGCGACCGTCTGCCGGGCGGCGGCCCGGTTTGCCGCCTTCAACGCCGCATCATGCGTCGGAAAGGTCTCCGACAGCGCGCCGCCGACCTTGTAGGCCCAGCCGCCATCATGCTCGACCACCTCGTACTTGACCATGACCATCGCGCATCCTCCTTTCAATCGAAGGAAAACCGCGCCCCGGCCATGGGGTTCCGGCTAATCGCCGTTGCCGCTATCGGCCGCGCGCAGCGAATCCAGCACCGGCATCGAGGTGATGTGGTAGCCGGCATCGACATGATGGATATCGCCGGTGACACCTCCGGAGAGATCCGAGAGATAATAGAGCGCCGAGCCGCCGATCTCTTCAAGCGAAACCGACTTGCGCAAGGGCGAATTGGCGCGCTGCCAGGAGAGCATCGCGCGCGCATCCGAGATTCCGGCGCCGGCCAGCGTCCGCACCGGCCCGGGCGAGAGCGCGTTGACGCGGATGCCGCGCGGGCCGTAATCGCCGGCGAGATAGCGCACGCTCGCCTCAAGCGCCGCCTTGGCGACGCCCATGACGTTGTAGTTCGGCATGATCCGCGTCGAACCGCCATAGGTCAGCGTGATCATGCTGCCGCCCCTGGGCATGCGCTCCGCTGCCCGCCGGGCGATCTCGGTGAAGGAGAAACAGGAGATCACCATGGTTCGCGAGAAGTTCTCGCGGCTGGTGTCGGCATAGAGGCCCTTGAGCTCGTTCTTGTCGGAGAAGCCGATGGCGTGGACGATGAAGTCCAGCGTGTTGCACTCGGGATCGCCGCCCCAGGCCTCGTCGAGCGCAGCAAAGGCGGCATCGACCGAAGCGCTGTCCTCGACATCGCAGGGCACGACCAGCTTCGAGCCGATGCTCTCCGCCAGCGGCCGGACGCGCTTGCCGAGCGCATCGCCCTGATAGGTGAAGGCGATCTCGGCGCCATGGGCGTGAAGGGTGCGGGCAATGCCCCAGGCAATCGAATTCTGATTGGCGACGCCCATGATGAGGCCGCGCTTGTTGTGCATCAGCGGGAGCATGGCAAACTCGGAAGGGGCTTCAGGAACGGGTCCGAAGGCGGGGAAACGGAGGGAAGTCGGCTGGTCGGGTGGATCGAACTCTCGGCATATCGGCACTGCCCGGTTTTTGCGGGCACGAAAACGGCTAGTCTGTCCTGGTGATCGCGGCGGCGGCGGCCTTCGAGGTCGAAACCGGCACGATCTCGAAACGCACGAAATCGTTCCATTGCAGGACCCATTCCTGCAGCAGCGCGACATCGTCGCATTCCATGATCTGGAAGCAGCGGCCGAGATCGGCCGAGACCCAGCTCTCGACATAGCGCACGCCGGCCGGAGCCATCCGCCCGCTATGCTGGAAGCGGGCGTAGACGTCCTTCACGCGGGCCTGATCGAAATGCTCGATCACCATGAAGAGCATGGCGCTCTCAGACCTCCAGGCGCTTCATCACGATGGTGGCGTTGGTGCCGCCGAAACCGAAGGAATTCGAGAGCACGCAGCCGAGGCCGGCATTGTCGATGCGCTTGCGCACGATCGGCATGTCGGCGAAGGCCGGG
This sequence comes from Allobosea sp. Root670, assembly GCF_001429415.1. Classification (NCBI taxonomy): domain Bacteria; kingdom Pseudomonadati; phylum Pseudomonadota; class Alphaproteobacteria; order Hyphomicrobiales; family Alloboseaceae; genus Allobosea; species Allobosea sp. Root670. The sequence goes on from NZ_LMJU01000016.1 coordinate 30,562, forward strand.
TCGAGCTCGTCGATATGGGCGCTCTCGCAGATGAAGTCGTTGTTGAGCATCAGGAGCGAGTAGATCGCTTCCTGCACGCCGGTGGCGCCGAGCGAATGGCCGGTCAGCGACTTCGTCGCCGAGATCGGCGGCGACTTGTCGCCGGCGCCGAAGACCTCGCGGATCGCCTCGATCTCCTTGGCGTCGCCGACCGGGGTCGAGGTGCCATGCGGATTGATGTAGTCGACCTTGGCCTTCACGCCTTCCAGCGCCATCTTCATGCAGCGCACCGCGCCCTCGCCGGACGGGGCGACCATGTCGTAGCCGTCCGAGGTCGCGCCATAGCCGACGATCTCGCCGTAGATCTTGGCGCCGCGCGCCTTGGCGTGCTCCAGCTCCTCGAGCACGACGACACCGGCGCCGCCGGCGATGACGAAGCCGTCGCGGGCCAAATCATAGGCGCGCGAGGCGCGCGCGGGCGTTGCATTGAAGTCGGAGGACATCGCGCCCATGGCGTCGAAGAGGACGGAGAGCGTCCAGTCCAGCTCCTCGCAGCCGCCGGCGAAGATGACGTCCTGCTTGCCCCACTGGATCAGCTCATAGGCATTGCCGATGCAGTGGTTCGAGGTCGCGCAGGCGGAGGAGATCGAATAGTTGACGCCCTTGATCTTGAACCAGGTCGCCAGCGTCGCCGAAGCGGTCGAGGACATGCCCTTGGGCACGGCGAAGGGGCCGACCTTCTTCGAGGAACCGCTCTCGCGGGCCTTGTCATAGGCGTCGATCAGGGCGCGGGTCGAGGGGCCGCCGGAACCCATGATGATGCCGGTGCGCTCGTTGCTGATCTCGGCCGTCTCCAGGCCCGCATCGGCGATCGCCTGCTCCATCGCGACCTGGTTCCAGGCCGAGCCGCCACCATGGAAACGCATGGCGCGCCGGTCGAGCACCGTCGCGGGATCGAGCGTCGGCACGCCGGCGACCTGGCTGCGGAAGCCGTGCTCGGCGAAATCCGGAACGAAGGAAATGCCCGATTTCGCCGATTGCAGCGACGCCAGGACCTCCTGCGTGTTGTTGCCGATGGACGAGACGATGCCCATCCCGGTGACCACGACGCGTCTCATGCTCGCTACTCCAGCTCTCAGCACGCGGCGGGCAAGCCCGGCCGCTTCTGGATTCCTATCGCGCAAATGGACCGAGCGGCAGCTGCGCGCAAGGTCGGGCTGCGTTTTTCCTCAGGCGGCTTCCGGCTTGAACAGGCCGACGCGCATGTCGCTGACCGTGTAGATGCGCTTGCCGTCGGCCTCCAGCCAGCCATCGGCGATGCCCAGGACGAGCTTCGACTTGAAGACGCGCTTGAAGTCGACGCCGTAGACGACCTTCTTGACGGATGGCAGGACCTGATCGGCGAACTTGACCTCGCCGACGCCGAGCGCCCGGCCGCGGCCCGGCAGGCCGAGCCAGCCGAGGAAGAAGCCGGTGAGCTGCCAGAGCGCATCGAGCCCGAGGCAGCCCGGCATCACCGGATCGCCCTTGAAATGGCAGTCGAAGAACCAGAGATCGGGCTTGATGTCGAACTCGGCGCGGACCATGCCCTTGCCGTGCTCGCCGCCCTCTTCGGCAATCTCGACGATGCGGTCGAACATCAGCATCGGCGGCAGCGGCAACTGCGCATTGCCCGGCCCGAACAGTTCCCCACGACCGCAGGCGAGGATCTCCTCGTAGCTGAAAGACGACTGACGCTGCATTCCCGTGAGGCTCCCTCGCACCGGCCGGATTCGGCCGGTGTCTCCTGTGCCGTGCCTAACACAGCGGAAGCCGGAAACGAAAGAGCAGCGGACGTGTCGACCCACACCGCAACGCCGAAAACCACAACGAAACCGTGCCAGATCAATGCAGCAAGGGGCGCCCACCGCCTGGAAGCCGGCGCGACGCTTGCGACGGGAAGCCCGACGCCCTACATTTCAGTTGAAATCATTCAAGAGACGGAGCCTCCAGGACATCCGTTAGACAAAAGGGCACGCGAGCACGGCATGAGCGACCTGACCTCCCAGGACCAGGGCTATGGAACGTCGGCGCGGCAGGGCTGTCCCTTTCACGATATCCGCCAGAAGCTGCGGCGCGTCGGGTTGCGCCCGACCCGCCAACGCGTCTCGCTCGGCTGGGTGCTCTTTGCCAAGGGCCAGCGCCATGTCAGCGCCGAGATGCTGTTCGAAGAGGCGATGAAGGAGCGCATCCCGGTCTCGCTGGCGACGATCTACAACACGCTGCGCCAGTTCACCGAGGCAGGCCTGCTGCGCGAGCTCACCCTCGACGGCGCCAAGGCCTATTTCGACACCGCCGACCATGATCACCATCATTTCGTCGTCGACGGCGAGAACCGGGTGATCGACATCCCGGCCGACGAGATCGACGTCGCCAGCCTGCCGGTGCCGCCTGCGGGCTATGAGATCGCGCGGGTCGACGTCGTGGTGCGGCTGCGCAAGATCGACGGCTGATCGCCGCTCCGCCGCTTCCGGAGACGATATTCATGCGTTTCACCGATTCGCCGCTCTCGCGCCGCGCGCTTGCAGGCCTCCTGCTCGCAGCGGCCGTTCCCGCCACGCCGGCGCTCGCCGCACCGCGCGTGCTTCGGGGCACCGTCGCCTATCGCGAACGCATGGCGCTGCCGCCCGGCGCTGTCGTCGAGGTCAAGCTGCTCGACGTCTCGCTGGCCGATGCCCCCTCCCGCACGATCGCCGAGACCCGCGTTTCCGGTCGGCGCATCCCGGCGCGCTGGACCCTGCGCTTCGATTCGCGGCGGATCGAGCCCCGGCACAGCTACGCGCTGCAGGCGCGCATTCTCGACGGCGACCGGCTGCTCTTCATTACCACGGAACGGCACAGCGTTTTCACGGGCGGGCCGGACAAGACCGATATCTGGGTCCAGCGCGTCTCGGGCGATGACCGGCCGCCCGCCGCCGCCCCCTCCCCGATCGGAAGCTGGCGTCTCGCAAGCCTCGGCAGCAAGGACGTTCCCGGCTCGATCGTCACGACCCTCGCCATCGCGGCGGACGGCAAGGTGTCAGGTCGGGGCGGTTGCAACGGCTTCGGCGGCAATGCGACGCTCAAAGGCCGGACGATCCGGTTCTCGCGGATGGTTTCGACGATGATGGCCTGCGCGCCGGACGTGATGACGCAGGAGCGCGGCTTCCTCGACGGGCTTGCCAAGGTCCGCCGCTGGGATATCCATCGCGGCTCCGGCCTGCTCGCGCTGCTCGACAGCCGCGGCCGGCCGGTGATGGTGCTGACTGCGCAGTAGCGCAGGCGGCCAGCGTCAGTCGACCTTCTCGTTGGGATAGACGCCCCAGAGACGCTCCTGGCGGATAAAGCCATCGATGTTGCCGACGCTGATGCGACACCAGGCGTTGACGCAGGACGAGACGCTGGTGACGACGCCCGGCTGCAGCCTGGCGACGACGGCTGACTCCTCGTTCGCAGCGCTGCGCATCGGGAAGTTCTCGTCCTTTTTCTTCGACCAGGGCGCGACGAGCGCGGTGCGGCGGCCGGAGAGCAGGCTGTGCAGCACCCAGCCCTCGGTGCCGTCGGCATCGCGCACGCGGCGCCAGGTCTCGAATTCCGCGGTGACTTCCATCGGCAGGCCGGCGCGCTGATAGACCCAGCGCGTCCGGTGCTCCTTCGAGGGGCCTTCGCGCAGGTTCACGCGATCCGTCTTCAGGCTGACATAACGCGGCACCGGCAGCCCGGTGACGGAGCCTGCCTGCATGTCCTGGGCAGAGGCGACCGCAGGCAAGCCGAGGAGGGCGAACGTCGCCAGGGCCAGGCAGCGCATCGACGAGATTTTCATGCCGCCACTCTCCTTCGCGTCCGCTTACCCCCGGCGAAGGGGCAAGTTGTCATCCGCCGCGCTGCCGCCTAGACAACGATCATGGTGCCGCGCAACAATTCCCATTCCTGGGCCACCAGGGTTAATGGCGGGTTGAGGATATCAGGCCGATACGGCCAATGACGGAAGGGTGACCGCCATGTCGAAGAAGAAGCCCTTGGTGGTGGTGACGCGCAAACTGCCCGCCGTGGTCGAGACCCGAATGCGCGAACTCTTCGACGCACAGCTCAACATCGACGACAAGCCGATGTCGCAGGCCGCCCTGGTCGAGGCGGTGAAGACCGCCGACGTGCTCGTCCCGACCGTGACCGACAAGATCGACGCCGCCGTGATCGCGCAGGCCGGCGACCAGCTGCGCCTGATCGCCAATTTCGGCAACGGCGTCGACAATATCGACGTCGCCAGCGCCGTGCAGCGCGGCATCACCGTCACCAACACGCCGGGCGTCCTGACCGACGACACCGCCGACATGACGATCGCGCTGATCCTGGCCGTCGCCCGCCGCATTGCCGAGGGCGCGCGCGTCATCCCCGATGACGACTGGGCCGGCTGGTCGCCGACCTGGATGCTCGGCCGGCGCATCACCGGCAAGCGCCTCGGCATCGTCGGTATGGGCCGCATCGGCCAGGCACTGGCGAAGCGCGCCGCCGCCTTCGGCCTCTCGATCCACTACCATAACCGCCGCCGGGTCGATCCGCGCACGGAGGAAGCGCTCAACGCGACCTATTGGGATTCGCTCGACCAGATGCTGGCGCGGATGGACATCGTCTCGGTCAACTGCCCGCATACGCCGGCGACCTATCACCTGCTCTCGGCCCGCCGCCTCAAGCTGATGAAGCCGGACGCGATCCTGGTGAACACCGCCCGCGGTGAGGTCGTCGACGAGACCGCGCTTGCCCGCATGCTGGAAGCCGGCGAGCTCGCCGGCGCCGGGCTCGACGTGTTCGAGAGCGAGCCGGCGGTCAATCCGCGCCTGCTCAGGCTGGCGCGCCAGCACAAGGTCGTGGTGCTCCCGCATATGGGCTCGGCCACGCATGAGGGCCGCGCCGACATGGGCGAGAAGGTCATCGTCAACATTAAAACCTTCATGGACGGCCACAAGCCGCCGGACCGCGTGCTGCCGAGCATGCTCTGAGGGCACGCTTCAGGCGGCGCGCAGCCCCGCAAGGCGCGCCGCTTCCGCCGGCCATTCCCTGAAATCGTCGACGACCGCTGCCGCTCCGGCGGCCAGCAGGCGCTCGCGCATGCGCCCCTTGTCATGGGCGACGCCGGTGAATCCGGCGACCTGCATGCCGGCCGCCCGCGCCGCCAGCACGCCCGGCACCGAATCCTCCAGCACCAGGCAGCGCCCGGCCTCAGCACCCATCTGCGACGCAGCGAACAGAAAGACATCCGGCGACGGCTTGCCGCGCGCCACCTGCGAGGCCGAGAAGACATGGGGATCGAACAGGTCGATCAGGCCCGCCAGCGCGAGATTGCGGCGCAGCGGCTCGAGCACGGTTGAGGACGCCACGCAGCGGCGCCCGGCCAGAACGGTCAGCGCCTCCCGCACGCCGGGAAGCGCGCGCAATTCGGTTTCCAGACGCAGCGCGACCGCATCCTCGATACGTGTTTCGAAATCGGCCGGGAGAGGCCGGCCCAGCGCGATTTCGATGATCTTCATGCCGTCGGCCCAGGGGATGCCGACGAGCTGCTCGACATAATGATCGAGTGTCCAGTCGCTCAGCCCGACCTCATGGCACATGGCGAGGCTGACCTCGCCATAAAGCGTCTCGGTATCGATCAGCGTGCCGTCGCAATCGTAGATGACGAGGTCGAACGGCACGGGCCTTGCTCCCGGCCGCTCAGCGGGCCTGGAGCGCGTCGAACTGGCCGGTCTTGCGGAAACGCCAGAGATAGGAGGAGATGACCGCCTCCGACGAGGTCGGCGCCAGCCCGAGCCCGGCGAAGTCGCGGCCCTCGGCCTTGGCCTCCGCAGAGACCACGTTGTCGCTGGCGAGCAGCGTAACCTGATCGCGCGTCATGACGAGTTCGTCCGGGATCAGGCCGAGCGTCAGCGTATCGGCGACCTGCAGCACGCTGCCCATGATCCGCGCCAGCGGGAAGGGCAGCGGCGCGAGCAGGCGCTTGCGGCCGGTCACCTTGCAGACCTCCTCGACGATCTGACGCAGGCTCTGCACCTCCGGCCCGCCAAGCTCGTAGACGCGACCGCCTTGCACGATGCCGTCGACGGCACGGGCGACGATCTCGGCGACGTCGCCGACGAAGGCCGGCTGGAACTTCGTCACGCCATCGCCGACCAGCGGCACCACCGGCAGCATCCGGGCGAGCGAGGCGAAGCGGTTGAAGAAGGTATCCTCCGGCCCGAACATCACGGACGGCCGCAGCACGACCGCGCCCGGCACGGAGGCGAACATGGCGGCCTCGCCCTCGGCCTTGGAGCGGGCATAGGCCGAAGCCGATTCGGCGGAGGCACCGAGCGCCGAGACCTGGACCACGCGGGCGATGCCGGCAGCGGCGCAGGCCTGCGCGACGGCGCGAGCGCCATTCGCCTGCACGGCCGGGAAGCTCTGGCGACCCTGCTCCTGCATGATGCCGACGAGATTGACGACGGCGTCAGTGCCCTTCACGGCGGCCGCGACCGAGGCGGGATAGCGCAGATTGGCCTGAACGGCGTGGATCTGGCCGACAGTGCCCAGCGGCTGGAGGAAATTGGCGAGATCCGGCCGACGCACGGCGACGCGCACCCGGTAGCCGCGCTTGACGAGCGCGCGCACGACATGGCGGCCGACGAAACCGGAGCCGCCGAAAACCGTGACGAGTTGCTGGGCCGGGGCTTGGGAAGCCATCGTGAAAGCTCCGTTTAGAATGCTTCTGCCCTCCTAGATCATGTTCCGCCAAAGTGGAAACGCCTTTTGCGGCAGAGACCTCCTGCGCCCAGGCCCTGCGGCGTTCCGCCCTACTCCCAGACGCGGCATCCCCCATTCAACGTCGATCGGCCGCTTTCGCACCGGAACGGCCCGGAATTCGCTATGGCCGCTGAGACCCTTTCCACAGGACCGCAAAAACAAATTCATTTCGCCGCGACAGGGCCGTTGACAGGACGACTCGGCCCCCGTAAACGAACCGCCGTTGCCCAGGTGGCGGAATTGGTAGACGCACCAGCTTCAGGTGCTGGCGCTCGCAAGGGCGTGGAGGTTCGAGTCCTCTCCTGGGCACCACTCAGCTTTCTACCGAGCTGAAAACATTATGGTTTGTTACGCAAAATCCCGCACCTGATCACAGGGTGCGGGATTTTGCGTTCATGGGCTGTGCTTCCTCGTCGGGAATTTCGTCCTCCGCCTTCAGTGCCGGCCGGAGCATCTGAACGGCAGCCGCGACACGTCGCGCCCGGTCAGCCTTCTTGATGTAGGCGGAGCTCTCCTGGCTCCCTTGGGCTCATCCGAAGATGGCATTCATCCGCGCCTCGGTTGGCGCCGCGCTCGGGGGCCTCATGCATCGATGAAAAGCTATGGCTGGGCAGCGATGAGGATAATTTCCGCGGCGCAATCACAGGCCGCCAGCCAGCCCAATCCAGTAGCCAGGCTGATACTGGATTGGCAGAAAGCGCTCGTGCAGCTCCCGCAGCGTTGCCTCTGCATCGATATCGCCGAAAAGCTCCGGGTGAAGCCAGCTTGCGATGCGCTGCAGGGCCACGAACTGGTAGGGGCTGTTGTAGAACTGGTGCCAGATCGCAAAAACGCGTTGTTCGGCGACGGCTTTGCCATGCGCGAATGCCGGACGCTTCGCCAGCGCCTTGAGCTTGCTGCGAGCTGCCGATAGGTCAGCCCCCGGACCGAGGCCGACCCAGCCGCCACCGGGAGCCAGCGCGTCCCAGTTTCCGCCCGTTACGATGACGACGTCCGGGTCCCGGGCGATGATCGTTTCAGGATTGATCGTGCCGAACGTTCCCGCAAGAAGTTCGGAGCCGAGGTTATGGCCGCCAGCCATTTCGACCATGAGGCCGAAATTCTCCTTCCCGAAGCTCATGCAGCAGGCGTCCGAATAGCCGGGGATGCGATCCAGCATGACGAGCGGCCGCTTGAGGTCCGGGTTTCTCGCTATCGGAGCCGTCACGCGGGCGATCTGGTCTCTGCGGAAGGCGATCAACGCGTCCGCAATCGCCTCGCTTCCAAACAAGCGCCCGAGCAGACGCAAGGATAGCTCCGTGTTTCGGAGCGGTGCATGGCGGAAGTCGACATAGAGCACCGCGATCCCCACGGAGGCGAGCTTGTCGACGAGCTGCATCTCGGCACTGGCCCGCTCGGCTTCGTAGTTGAGGAGAAGCACGTCGGGCTGAAGCGAAATCGCCTTCTCGACGTCGAAATTGCCAGCTCCCACGCTGCCGAATTTCGGGATGCCGGCGACCTCCGGAAAGCGTTCGGCATAGGCGCGGTAGCTGTCGGGGTCGGATTTTTCCAGGTCCTCCCCCCAGCCGACGATCCGCTCAAATGGGTTGCCGCGGTCCAGCGCCGCAATGGCGTGGATCTGCCGCCCTTCGCCGAGCAGCACCCGCCGAACAGGAAGCTGCACCGCGACCTCCCGTCCAAGGATGTCGGTGACCTTGATCGGCGCGGCTGACGGCCGGCTGGCCGCGATGAGCGGCAGGCCCAGGCCGACGGCACCGAGAAGACCGCGGCGAGAGAGGCGGAGGCGCGCCATCACAGGTCCATGGACATGGACAGGAGATATGTCCGCGGTGCCCCTTGCGTGAACGTCCCGAAGGAAGCGGCTCCCGCCCAGTATTTCGTGTCGGTCACATTCACGACATTCGCCCGGAACGTCGTCTTGCGGCCGTTGAGTTCGGTCGCGTAGCGCAGCCCGAGGTCGAGGCGCGTCCAGTCCGGCAAGGCCTGCGTGTTGGCGGCATCGACGTACTGCTTGCCGGTGTGGATGATCGCGGCATTGACCGTCAGGCCTGCAATCCAGGGCACATCCCATTCCGCGCCGAGATTGAGCTGAATGCGCGGCACGCCGATGGGCGCATTGCCGATATTGGCGATGGCCGCCGTCCGGGTCAGTTCCCCATTGAGAAGGGTCACGCCGCCGAGCACACGCCATTGCGACGAGATCTGACCGAAGGCCTGGAGTTCGAGGCCCCGGACCCTCTGCTCTCCCGTTTCGGCGAACCTGCCGGCAGGGCTGAGTTCGCCAACAGGCCGCGTGATCTGGAACGCCGCGAGCGAGGCTCCGAAGCCATTGTAGTCCAGCTTGACGCCGGCCTCGATCTGGCGGGCCACGTAGGGAGCGAGTATCTCGCCGGCATTGGTGGCCGTAACCGGCGCAACGTCGCCGCGGCTCAGCCCTTCGATATAGTTTCCATAGAAGGAGACGTGCTCCCAGGGACGGATGACCAGTCCGACGAACGGCGTCGTGGCGCTCTTGTCGTAGGACGAGGCCAGCGTCCCGACATTGGACACATAATTTCGTGCCTGAATGTTCTGACGCCGGACGCCGAGCGTCAGCAGGACGCTCTCGTCGAACGCCGAAAGGGTGTCGGCCGCCGAGAGGCTGGTCAGCGTGCTGTCGGACAGCGGTGCCTGCCGCCCCACGCGCAGAGCCGCAATTTCCGGCACGCGCACGGGATTGTAGATGTTCGAGATGTAAGTCCCGCCGACAGCGCCGAACTCGCGCTTGGTCTCCTCATGATAACGGGATGCCTGCACGGTCAGGTTATGACGAATGAAGCCTGTCTCGAACTTCGCCCTGATGCCACCCTCGAAGGTGTGGCGATCGATACCCATGCCGTAGAATTGCGGTGAGGTGCTGGTCGTCCCCAGCACGCTGGTGATCATCGGCGCGGAAGCGAAGAAGCGCTCGACATTGCTGTGCGAGGCACCGGCGTTGCCGAACACGGTGATGCCGTCAGCGACGTCGTATTCCAGCTTGAGCAAGCCGCCACGATCATCGACGTCCGAATATTCCCAGGGCTGAGTGACGTTGCGGCGACCATCCGCAGCTTTGGGAACCGGCACTCCCGCGCGCATGAAGAATGGCCGGGCAGGCGCGTTGAAGCGGTCGGATTGAGCGAGGACATAGGCCCATGCGCGGAACCGCTCGCCCTGATAGTCGATGGCCAGAGCTCCGACGCCCGACTGCTCCTTCTGATGGTCGACAGCTGTCCTGCCGTCATTCAGGCTCGTGATGGCCCGCACACCCCATTCCCGATTGGCACCGAAGCGTCGGGACATATCGAGCTGCCCGCCGCCTCGTGCGTTCGAACCATAGTTCAGCGTAAAGCGCGTCAGGTCGCCTTCAGCACGCTTCGGAACGATATTGACGACGCCGCCGATCCCGCCATTGGGTGAAACGCCGCTGATCGCTGCCGAAGGCCCCTTCAGCACCTCGATGCGCTCGGCGTAATCGGAGAAAACGCGGAAGCTCGGCGCGACGCCGTAGACGCCGTCGAACGCGATCTCGCCGCTGGTGCCCTCGTTGATCGGGAACCCGCGGATATAGAGCGAATCGAACGGCGCGCCCGTGCCCTGGGTTGCCCGGACCGATGGATCGAGCGCGAGGGCTTCGGAGGCCGTCCTGGCCTGGCGGTCGCGGATGAACTGTTCGGTGTAGCTGGTGACGCTGAACGGCGTCTTTGCAATGTCGGTGTTGCCGAGAGCGCCGATGCGAGCCCCGGTCGCAACCTGTCCGCCTGCGAACGGCGCCGGAACCTGCGAGGGACGCGTCCCTTCGACGATGATCTCGTCGAGTTGGACCTGGCTCTGCTGCTGAGCGACGACTGGCGTGCAGGACAGGGAAAGACTCGTGGCGACAATCGCCGTCGCGCTCACCGCCGGCAGCGCCGTAAGCTTTCCTCTTCGCGCCATCATAACGATGGAGAATTTCATGACATTCATTCCAGCACCACAAGCCGCAATCGAAACTAAAACGCCCCGACCTGATGATATCTGCGGTGCATTCTTGTCAATAATCCAACCGAATATCTGATAATAAACTCAATGATAGTCCAGATACGCGCGCCGTAATTTTTAATTACTCAAATTAACACCCGGAACCGAGGCACGACCACAGGGATTTGCCATTGGCACACGCTGCAAAGCACTTGCCACAACATAGCGAGGTCGAGCAGGCCTTCATCGATGGCAGTTTCGGGAGGCCTGCCTCCAAGAGCCTGCCTGCTGCCTCATAAGCCGCGCTGGGCCGTTGGCTCGGCTGGAATGAGAGCAAGGTCTACCGGTTGATATTGTGCCAGGCGGCGCAATCCTGCGATGTCCGGCAGCTCCATGAGACGCGAGGTGCTGACGATCAGCCGCTCGGCACGCAGTTCCTGCATCACGCGATTGAGGTGCGGAACGCTGAGCCCCAGCACATCGGCCAGAATACCTTGCGAAAAGGGAAGATCGAACCGCGTCTGTTCGGCGCATCCGACCTCCAGCAGGCGGTCGTGAATCTCGAGCAGGAAATGCGCGAGCCGCTCGATCGGCGTGCGCCGGCCGAGATTGACGATGTGCTCCGCACAAATCGCCGCTTCCCGGGCTGCGAGCCAGGTCAGGACGAGGCCGAATTGCGGCCGCTCGTAGCAAAGACGCACATAGGAACTGAGCGGGCAGACGCTGTAGCTGAGATTGCTCACCGCCACGACCGCATAGGTCGCGCGGTCGAAGAAGCTGACGGGAAAGCCGATCACGTCGCCCGGCAGAATCACGTTCAGAATCTGCCGCTTGCCGTTCCGCAGCAGCCTGTAGCGGATCGCGTAGCCGCTCCGGACGAAACACAGGTCGCGATGCTCCGCCCCGTGGACGATGAGATCGTGCCGCTTCGCTGCCGTACCCTCGCGCTCCATGATCGCCTCGAGGCTATCGAGGTTCCCGGGGTTCATATCCATGAGGCGAGAAATCTTTGTGACGAAGGGATGTCCGGTGAGCGGCATGATGCGGTTTACACCCCTTATCGATTGGTTCTCATGGAGTATTCTGCGGCCGATTATTAATCGAGATCAATAATCAATATTATCGGACGAAAGTGGCATTGACCATATAGCCAATGCAGCGGGGAATGGCCGCGACGTGTCTTCAGATATTCGGTGCCGACAGCACGTCCAAACCCCCGCATGACGAAGGGGAGGATCGGACACCAGAGGGGAAGGACGCACATGACATCCGACAATCGCAAGCTCACGAACCTGTCCCGGCGCACGCTGATCCAGGGCGGCCTTGGCGTTGCGGGCGGCGTGATCCTGCCGGCGGGCCTGTTCCCGGTCCACGCGGCCGGCCAGACGGCAATCGGCACCTGGCCCGAAGGGTCCAAGGGCGACACCGTCAATATCGGCGCAGCCGTGCCGCGCACCGGCGCCTATGCGGTGCAGGGCGAGGACGAGCTCAAGGGCTGGCAGCTCGCCGTCGAACACATCAACACCAACCATGAGCTGATGAAGAAGCTCGCGCCGAAGATCAACAACGGCGTCAACGGCAAGAAGGTGAACCTGCTCGCGGCCGACTCCGCCGCCAAGCCGAACCAGGCGGTGCAGGAACAGCAGACCTTCATCAACCAGAACAAGATCATCCTGATGACCGGCTCGACCTCGTCAGCCGTCGCGGTGGCGCTCAACAAGTTCGCGCAGCGCGAGAAGGTGCTCTACGTCGCGGCCATTTCAGGCTCGAACGACACCACCGGCAAGGATTGCGTGCGCTACGGCTTCCGCCAGAATTTCTACGGCGAGACCGCCGCGAACGCGATCGGCCCGCAGCTCGTGAAGGCCTACGGCAAGAACCGCAAGGCGGCGTTCATGACGCCGGACTACACCTACGGCCACACCGTCACCAAGTCGGTCAACGACTACCTGACCGAGAAGGGCGGCTGGACCCAGGTGACCAACCAGGTCTCCCCGCTCGGCACCCAGGATTTCAGCCAGTACCTGACCAACATCGCCAATTCCGGCGCCGAGTTCATCATCAACGTCAACTGGGGCCGCGACGCGGTGCTCTCGGTGCAGCAGGCCAAGCAGTTCGGCCTGACGCCGGCGATGAAGATGGTGATCCCCTACCAGATCCCGTTCCTCGCCAAGGAAGCGGGGCCGGAGCTGATGGAAGGCGTCTTCGCCGCGACCGATTACTGGTGGACGCTCGAGGACAAGTATCCGCTGGCCAAGATGTTCAACGAAGCCTTCGTGAAGAAGTTCGGCTATCGCCCGGAATGGGGCGCTGAGAACGCCTACGTCAGCTTCGCGCATTGGGCGCGCATGGTGACGGAGGCCGGCAGCTTCTATCCGCCGGATGTCATCAAGCAATACGAGAAGGGCGAGACGATTCCCTCGCTGCTCGGCGACGTGCGCTATCGGCCGGAAGACCACCAGTGCATCCGCCCCGTCGTCATCGTCCGCGGCAAGGCCGTCAAGGACATGAAGAACAAGGAAGACTTCTGGGAGGTTCTCGAGGTCCTTCCGGGCGAACCGCTGATGCAGAAGCCGGATGCGTTCGGCTGCAAGCTCGGCGACTACACCTGACCGATCGAACCCGCCGCCGCGCTGGCTGAGAAGGCGGGTTCTCCGGATTGCGGGAGGGGGTGCGGGAGGCCGAACGTCGGTCTCCCGCGGCTCCCTGCCCCAGCCCCCGTCCGACGACAAGACAAGCGCAGAAGCCGGCGCGAGGCCGGACTCTACCCGCGTTCAGGCAAACGGATAGCATCGTGGTCAACTGGGCGAACTTCATCTCGCAATGCTTCAACGGGCTCGTGCTCGGCGCGCTGCTCGCGCTGATCTCGTCCGGCCTGACGATCATCTACGGCACGCTCGGCGTGCTGAATCTCGCGCATGGCGCGATGTTCATGCTCGGCGGCTATGCCGGCTGGGTCGCCTACACCTATAGCGGCTCGTTCCTGGTCGCGGTGGCGGCAGGCTCGCTCTTCGTGATGCTGGTCGGCATCGTGGTCGAGCGGCTCATCATCCGGCATTTCTACACTCGCCCGCATGAGGACCAGCTCCTCGTCACCTTCGGCCTCAGCATCGTGTTCGTCGAGGCGGTCCGGTTCTTCTTCGGCAGCCTGTCGAAGATGGTGCCGCCGCCGGGCCCGCTGGTCGGCATCACGCCGCTCGGCTTCATGATGTATCCGACCTACCGGCTCGCCCTGCTCGGCATCGTCGCCGTCGCGCTGCTGGCGCTCTATTTCGTACTCTACCGCACCCGGATCGGCATGATCGTGCGCGCCGGCATCGAGGATTCGGTGATGGTCGATTCGCTCGGCATCGACGTCTACAAGATCTTCATGCTGGTGTTCGGCATCGGCGCCATGGCGGCGGGCTTCGCCGGCATCGTCAATGCGCCGGTGGTCTCGATCGCACCGGATGTCGGCGAGGCGATCCTGGTGCAGACATTCGTCGTGGTGGTGATCGGCGGCGTCGGCTCCTTCCCCGGCGCGATCCTCGGCGGCCTGATCGCCGGCCAGATCATCTCCATCACCTCCATGTTCAACCCCGGCTATGCCTATATCATGCTGTTCGTGGCGATGACGCTGGTCCTGGTGCTGAGGCCCTACGGGCTGCTCGGCGCAGCCGGCCGCGAGTGACGCCGATGCGCAGCCAACGCCCCTTCCTCGCCGAGACCATCACCGCGATCGCGCTAATCCTGGCGCCGTTCGTGCTGCCCCATCTCGGCTTCACCCCGAACACCATCAACCGCATTCTGGTCTGGGGCCTGTTCGGCCTCGGCTTCGATATCCTGTTCGGCTATACCGGCCTCCTCTCCTTCGGCCAGTCGGCCTTCTTCGGCACCGGCGGCATGTTCGCCGCCTATCTGCTGACGGAAGCCGGCTTCGGCTATGTGATGGCCGCCGTCTTCCTCGGCACGATCGTGGCGGCGATCGTCGGCTATCTGATCGGCCTGATCGCATTGCGCCGCACGGGCATCTATTTCGCGATGATCACGGTCGCGATCGCGGAGGTGTTCTTCTTCGTCGAGTTCAATCCGCTTTCCGCCTTCACGGGCGGCGAGAACGGCCTGCCGGGCGTGCCGAGGCCCAGCATCTTCCTCGGCTTCACGACGCTGGAATTCAACACCGATTTCCAGGTCTACGGGTTCCTGGCATTCTGGTATTTCGTCGGCCTCGTCATCGCGCTGCGCATCGTGCGCTCGCCGGTCGGCGCGATCCTTTCCGCGATCCGCGACAATCCGCAGCGCGCCGCCGCGCTCGGCCACGACATCCACAGCTACAAGCTGACCGCCTTCGTCGTGGCGGCGGCCTATGCCGGCTTTGCCGGCGGCATGCTTGGCCTGATGCAAGGGTTCATGCCGCCGGATGCCTTCATGTTCGAGACCTCCGGCCAGCTCGTGATGCAGACGGCGATCGGCGGCGCCGGCACCTTGTTCGGCCCGCTGGTCGGGGCGGCGGTCTGGCTCTATCTCAGCGACTTCTTCCAGAACACGCTGCATCTGGGTGCCACCTGGAAGCTCGTCCTCGGCATCGTGTTCGTGCTGCTGGTCTGCTTCCTGCGCCACGGCATCGTCGGGGCCGTGATCGATCTCTACCGTCTCGTCGCCGGCCGGCGGGCGGAGACGGCTCCCGGGGCGGGCGTCGTCCCTCCCGCGAGCGTGCCCGCCACCGCTCCGACTGTCGCGATGATGCCGGCCCGCCGCCGCGATACCGACCGCTCTTCCGGCCCCATCCTCCAGGCCACCGGCCTGACCAAGCGCTATGGCGGCGTGGTCGCCAACAGCGACATCGACTTCACCGTCAACCATGGCGAGTTGCGCGGCATCATCGGCCCGAACGGCGCCGGCAAGTCGACCTTCTTCAAGATGCTGACCTGCGAGGTGCCTCCGAGCTCCGGCCAGATCCTGTTCGAGGGCAAGGACATCACCGGAATGGGCGTGGCCGATGTCTGCCAGCTCGGCCTCACCAAAAGCTACCAGATCAACCAGCTCTTCAACCGGCTCACCGTCCGCGAGAACCTGATGATCGCCGCGCTCGCCGAAACCCGCGGCAAATTCAAGCTCGACCTGTTCAGCAATCCCAGGAACAGCCCCGAGCTGACCGAGCAGGTCGACCATGCGATGGCGCTGGTCAATCTCGCCAGCCGGGGCGATGCCCAGGTGTCCGAACTGGCCTATGGCGAGAAGCGGCGACTCGAGATCGGGCTGGCGCTCGCCACCTCGCCGTCGCTGCTGCTGCTCGACGAGCCGCTTGCCGGCATGAGCCCGGCCGAGCGCATCGAGACGGTCAAACTGCTCAAGTCGATCAGCCGGGGGCGTACGATGATCGTGATCGACCACGACATGGACGCGCTGTTCGAGCTCGCCGAGCGCGTCACCGTGCTCCAGGAGGGGCGCGTGCTGGTCGAAGGCACACCCGACGAAATCAAGGGAAACACCAAGGTGCAGGAAGCCTATCTGGGCGGCGTGCACGATGTGTTGGCGGCCCAATGAGCATGCTCGAAGTCACCGGCCTGAATGCCCATTACGGCGACAGCCACATCCTGTTCGATGTCGCGCTGCGCGTCGATCGCAACGAGGTCGTCGCGCTGCTCGGCCGCAACGGCGCCGGCAAGAGCACGATGCTGAAGAGCCTGATGGGCGTGGTGAAGCCGAGCAGCGGCTCGATCCTGTTCGACGGGGAGCAGATCGCCGGCCGCAAGAGCCACATGATCGCGCGCGCCGGCATGCAGCTCGTGCACGAGGACCGTCGCATCTTCGGCAGCCTGAATGTCGAGGAGAACCTGGTGCTGGCCGGGCTGACCGCCAAGGGCCGCTGGCCGCTCGATCGCGTCTACAAGATATTTCCACGCCTGAAGGAGAGGCGCACGAGCCGGGGCACCGATCTTTCCGGCGGCGAGCAGCAGATGCTCGCGATCGGGCGGGCGCTGGTGCGCGACCCCAAGATCATCCTGCTCGACGAGCCGTTCGAGGGTCTGGCACCGGTGATCGTGCAGGACCTCGTCAGGACCTGCCGCGAGCTTGCGATGGCCGGCCAGACGATCATTCTGGTCGAGCAGAACATCGCGGCCGCGCTGACCCTGGCGACGCGCGCCTACATCATCAATAACGGCCATATCGCCCATGAAGGCCCGACCGGCGAGATTCGGGCCCAACCCGAACTCCTGCAGCGGTATCTGGGGGTCTAGGACACCGGACTGAATACGGTATTCAGTCCGGTGTCCTAGGCTTTTGATTTGCATCGGCATTTTCCGAAAACCGCGTTCCACTTTTCGGGCCGATGCTCTAGGCGTCTTGCCCGGCCATCGCGCCTGACGCACGACAGGCGGGTGCGGGTGCATCACATCGGCCCGTTCGGGGGCGGTTCGCCACGATGCGCGGACGTCGTCTCGTATCCGGCGAGCTCTTCGCGCACGACGGCAAGAAAGCCATCGACGAGCGGATCGGCGCGGTAGTGGCTGGGAAACATCGCGTGGCCGTGGAACATGACCTCCGGCTTGAACGGGCGGAAGGCGATACCGCTGCGCCGGTAATCGTCGGCAGCGATCGGATTGACGATGCCGATGCCGAGCCCTTGCTCGACAAGCGCGCAGATGGCGGCGCTGAAGGGCGTCTCGATCGCGAGATGGCGGCGCACGCCCGCATCCTGGAAGATGCGATCGACACGTGCCCGCGCACCGTCCTCCAGCGAGAGCGAGATGAAGGCCTCGCCTTCGAGATCCTTGGCCGTGATGCGATCGCGCTTTGCAAGCCGGTGCCCCGGCGGGAGCGCGCAGACGCCGGGGATCATGTAGAGCGGACGATGCTCGACGAGCGGAATGTCGATCACGTTCGCGATGAAGCCGATGTCGCAATAGGACGACGACATCCAGCGCGTCACCGTGCCGTCATGGCCCATCTGCAAGGAGACGCTGACCTGCGGAAAGCGCTCCTTGAAGCGCCGGATGCAGCGGGGGACGAAGCCCAGCGCCATCACCGGCATCGCCGCGATGCGCAGGCGCCCGGTCCCGAAGTTGCGGATGTCACGCGCGGCGTAGGAGAGGGTCTCCAGTCCGATATAGCTGCGTTCGACCTCGCGATAGAAGGCAAGGCCCTCCTGGCTCGGTCGAATCCGCCCGGCTTTTCGCTCGAACAGCTTAAGTCCGATCTCGGCCTCCAGCTCGGCGATCAGCCGGCTGATACTGGGTTGCGAGGTCCGCAATTCCTGCGCGGCCGCCGTCATCGAGCCGCGCAGGATAATGGTTCGGAACGCGTCCACCTGCCTCAAATTCATAGGCCTGCTCATATCAGGAGTGAATAGAAGAGCCAAAAACTGAGATTTGACCAGATAGTTGGCCGCGGCAATACTTTTGGTCATGTCAACGCGCCCAAACACCGCTGTGACGTCCCGCCTCACCGGCATGGTCTGCCTGCGCTGCGCAGAGCCCTGGCCGGTTGCGGATTACGAAGCCGGGTGTCCGCGCTGCGCGACCGAGGGGCATGCATCCAATCTGCGGCTGACCTACGCGCCCGGCGAGCGCGGTGTCTCGCTCCCCTATCCTGACACGCCATGCCTGGGGGAAGGCGCGACCCCGCTGGTCGAGCTGCCTGAGCTGGCGCGCGCGCTGAAGCTCGGCAGGCTGTCCGCCAAGATCGAATGGTGCAATCCGACGGGGTCTCACAAGGACCGGATGAGCGCGCAATTGATCGCGCGGGCTCTCGATCGCGGCGCCCCGCGCGTCGTGGCGGCATCGAGCGGCAATGGCGGCCTCTCGGTGGCAGCCTATGCGGCGCGCGCAGGGCTCGCCGCGGAGATCGCAACGACCGATGCCCTGCCGCAGGTTTACCGCAGTGCCATCACCGCACATGGCGCGAGCATCGCCAGCTTTGCCGGCAGCATGACGCGCTGGCAGCATCTCGCGAAACGCGTCGGGCAAGGCGCCTTCGCTGCGACGAACTACAAGGTGCCGGCCATCGGCACCAACCCGTTCGGCATCGAAGGCTACAAGACGATCGCGGCCGAGCTCGCGTCGGAGACGATGCCCGATCTCGTCGTCGTGCCCTGTTCGCGCGGGGACCTCCTGTCCGGCATCCGCCTCGGCTTCGAGGAGATCGGCGCATGCTTGCCGATGCTGGTCGCAGCCGAGCCCTTCGCGCGCCTCGAGCGGGTGCTCGCCGGCGCCGATTATCGCGAGCAGTTCGCGGGCGATACCGCCCAGGCTTCGATCGCCGGCAGCACGGTGACATGGCAGGCCGTCGCGGCCCTGCGCGCCAGCGCCGGCCGTGCCGTTTCTGTCGATGATGGCGCGGCGCGGGCGGCACAGCGTCGTCTCGCAGCCTGCGGTCTCCATGCCGAACTGTCCGCAGCCTCCGCATTGGCTGCGCTCGCCGCCATCGCCGCGGATGGTGGGCTTTCCGGCCGCCACGCCGTGATCGTGCTCACGGGAGCAGGCTCCCGTGATCCCGGCGACACCGACCTGGCCGCAAGGCCCTGGAACGAAGCTGCCTCCGAAGAGGCGCTCGCGCAGCCGGCAACGACCGGCGCCTTACCACAGAGAACCGATCCATCGGTCCAACAGAAGAGGGAAAACGGATGACCACCTATGTCTCGCTCCTATCGGCGCTCTCGGCTGCCGCAGCCGCCGTCTTCACGCTCTCGGTCGGAGCTCAGGCCCAGGGCCTGCCCCCGCTGCCGGAAGCGATCAAATCCGCAGGCATCCTGAAGGCCGGCGTGCGCTGCGACCAGCCGCCCTATGGCTACAAGGACGAAACCGGCAAGTTTGCCGGCGTCGAGACCGACATGGCGATCCAGATCGCCGCCTGGGCCTTCGGCTCGCCGGACAAGATCGAGCTGACCTGCGTGACGGCCGAGAACCGCATCCCGCAGCTGGCCGGCAAGAAGGTCGACATCCTGATCGCCACGCTCGGCGTCACGCCCGAGCGCGCCCGCGTGGTCGATTTCTCCAAGCCTTATCGCTGGGGCGGCTCGGACATGCTCGTCGCCAAGGACAGCCCGATCAAGAAGCTCGACGATGTCGCCGGCAAGACCGTGATCATGCTCAAGGGCTCGACCCAGGCGAAATGGTTCGAGGACAACATGCCCAAGCTCGAGAGCATGCGGCTGAACACGGCGTCCGATGCGCTGCAGGCGCTCAAGCAGGGCCGCGGCGACGCCTATACTCATGATGCCGCGACGCTCGTCGTCATCGCCGCCAAGGACCCGAGCCTGCGCCTCGTCGGCGAGTCCTTCGCGGTCTCGGACGCTGCCGTCGGCGTGCGCAAGAACGAACCCGAATGGCTCGCCTATGTCGATGCAGCCCTCGATCGCATGAAGGCCGAGGGCCTCTACGCGAAATGGGTCGAGAAGTGGATTCCGGCCGAGATCAGGCCCTTCTACGTCGACGCCTTCACCAAGCCGAAGCCGACCGCGCGCTGAGCGAAAGGCAAGCGCCGGGAGCGGTCTGAGCTCCCGGCAACCCGATACCTGGCAGCGGAGGAGCGCGTGCCATGGAATTCGACGTCGCCTATCTCAACGCGCAGTGGCCCGCGCTGATGCGCGGCCTGTGGCTGACGGTACAGGTCAGCGCGCTCTCGATCGTGCTCTCCATCCTCGTCGGCGTGCTCGGCGCGGCGGCGCGCGTGCTGCAGGTTCCGGTGCTCGGCAAGCTCGTCGTCGGCTATGTCGAGTTCATCCGCAACACGCCGCTGCTCGCCCAGCTCTTCTTCATCTTCTACGGCCTGCCGGGACTCGGCCTCAGGCTCTCGCTGTTCTGGTCGGGCGTGCTCTGCCTCACGGTCTGGGCCGGAGCCTACCAGATCGAGAATGTCCGTGGCGGGCTTGAAACCGTGGGCAAGGGGCTGCGCGAGGCCGCCTTCTCGCTGGGCTTGTCGCCCTGGCGCTTCTTTCGGCTCGTCGCCGCGCCGATGGCGATCCGCGTCGGCCTGCCGTCGATGCTGAACACCTCGATCTCGCTGCTGAAGAACTCCTCCTACCTGCAGGCGATCGGCCTCGCCGAGCTGACCTATGTGGCAATCGACCGGATCTCGATGGACTTCCGCACCATCGAGATGTTCGCCGCGATCTGCGTGATCTACCTCCTGCTGGTCCTCACCCTCTCCTTCTTCGCGAGCCGGCTGGAATACCGGCTCAACGCCCCGTTCAGGCTTTGAGGGGGGCGAGATGGAACTGCTGATCCGCAACCTCCCCTTCATCCTGCAAGGCCTTGCCATGACGCTGGGCCTGGCGCTGGCGACGCTGTTCTTCGCGACGATCATCTCCTTCCTGCTCGGCACGCTGGCGACGCTGCGCTTCGGCTGGCTGCGCGTGCTGGTGAAGATCTATGTCGAGCTCTTCCGCGACATCCCGCTGGTCGTGAACATCTTCTTCGTGTTCTTCGTGGCGCCGCTGTTCGGGCTGGAGCTCTCGCCCTTCGCAGCCGTGACGGTGGGGCTTTCGGTCTGGGGCAGCGCCAATGGCATCGAGATCGTCCGCGGCGGCTTCAATGCGGTGCCGCGGCATCAATGGCAGAGCGCCGCTGCGCTCGGGCTGAAGACCTGGGAAATCTATCTCTTCATCACCGGTCCACAGGCCCTGCGCGCGATCCTGCCGCCCTTCGTCGGGCTGCTCACGCTGCTCGTGCAGGCGACGTCGCTCGGTGCGCTCGTCGGGGTCAACGAGTTCTTCAAGGTCGGCCAGATCATCGTCGAGCGCACCACGATGATGGAGGGCTGGAATCCGGCCTTCACGGTCTATGCCGCGGTGCTCCTCACCTACTTCGTCATCTGCTCGACGCTGAGCTGGTTCGGCCGCTGGCTGGAGCGCCGGCTGAAGAGCGACCGCCCGCAAGCCCGGCCGGAGGCGATCTCCCCGGCCGAGCCGGCAACGCAATTGCCCTGATCCTTCGCAAACTCACCTGCAGACCGGGAAAGCCGCCATGGAATCGAAAGTCAGCCGCCGCCTGACCGAAAAGGTCGCCGAAGAAGTCTGCGAGCACATCTATGCGCCGCGGCTTGCACGGGATTTCCGCACGGTCTTCGACCATATGAGCGACCTCAACCAGGCGCATGTGCTGATGCTTGCCCGTTGCGGGCTGATCTCCCCGCAGGCCGCCAAAGCGCTCGCCGGCGGGCTCCTGCGCATGGAGGAGGAAGGGCCCGAGGTCGTCGAGCTCGACCCGCAGCGCGAGGATGCGTACTTCAATTTCGAAGCCCATCTGATCAAGCTGATCGGCACCGAGGCCGGCGGGCGGATGCATATCGCCCGCAGCCGCAATGACCTGACGGCCGCGATCGACCGGCTGCGGGCCCGCGACCTGCTGCTCGATGCGAGCCAGGCGCTTCTCTCGGTCGAGGAGCATGCGCTCGACGGCGCCTTCCGCTTCCGGGACGTGGTGATGCCCGGCTACACCCATCTCCAACCGGCGCAGCCCATCACCTACGGCTTCTATCTCGCCGGCGTCGCGCAATCGCTCGAGCGCGACCATGGCCGGCTCGCGGATGCCTGGGCGCGCACCAATATCAGTCCGCTCGGAGCAGGCGCGCTTGCCGGGACGACCTTCGCGATCGACCGGGAGGCGGTGGCGCGCTCACTCGGTTTCGAGGGGCTGGTAGAAAATGCCCTGGATGCCGTCGCGACCCGGGATTTCGGATTGGAAATCCTGTCGGCGCTCACCCAGATCGCATTGGGCTGGAGCCGCGTGGCGCAGGACTATCATGTGATGGTCTCGCACGAATTCCAGACGATCGAGTTCCCCGACCGCGTCACCGGGACCTCGAGCATCATGCCGCAGAAGAAGAACCCGGTGGTGCTCGAACACCTCAAGGGCAAGGCCGGCCATCTGCTCGGCCTCTATGTCGCATCCGCGACGGCGGTGAAAGCGACGCATTTCACCAACACCATCGACGGCAATCGCGAGGGCATGCGCGGTGTCTGGGAGGCGGGCGAGGAGACGCTGCGCTGCCTCTCGCTGTTCGATCTCATCATCGCGACGGCCCGGCCGAACGCGGCGCTGATGAAGCGACGCGTCACCGAGGATTTCGCCTCCGCGACCGATCTCGCCGACCTGATGGTGCGGGAAGCCGATCTCTCGTTCCGCGAGGCGCATCATGTCGTGGGCGGGGTCGTCCGCGCGGCGATGGATGCCGGCCTGGCGGCTGACGGCATCACCTCCGCGATGGTCGACGCGGCAGCCCAGGAGCAGCTCGGCCGGCCGCTCGGCCTGCCGGCGGACCATGTCCGCGAAAGCCTCGACCCGGCGGCAAGCGTCGCCGCGCGCCTCGTCCCCGGCGGGCCGGCACCGGACAGGGTCGCGGAGGCTGTGGAGGCAGCGCAGGCACGGCTCGAAAATCGCCGCGGCATTCTCGCACGCAAGCGCAGTGACCTGAAGGATGCGCGGGAAGCGCTGAAACGCGCGATGCGGGAGCTCGCCACATGAGCTCCTCCCCGCTGATCAGCCTGCGCGGCATCGCCAAGCGCTTCGGCGCGCATCAGGCGCTGCACGGCATCGACCTCGATGTCGAGGCCGGGAGCGTCGTAGTGCTGATCGGGCCGAGCGGCTCCGGCAAGAGCACGCTGATCCGCTGCATCAACGGCCTCGTCAGGCCGGACGAAGGCACGCTCCGCATCGCCGGAAGCCCGGTCGACATCCACCATGAGCGCGCCTGGCAGCAGATGCGGACCGAGGTCGGCATGGTCTTCCAGGACTACGCCCTGTTCCCGCATCTCACCGTCCTGCGCAACATGACGATCACGCCGGAGCGCCGCCGCGGCGTTCCGCGCGCCAGGGCCGAGGAGGAGGCACGCGCGCTGCTGACGCGCGTCGGCCTCGCCCACAAGGCGCAGGACTATCCGTCCGCCCTGTCGGGCGGGCAGCAGCAGCGCGTCGCCATCGTCCGCGCGCTTGCCATGCGGCCGAAGGCGATCCTCTTCGACGAGCCGACATCGGCACTCGATCCCGAGACGATCGGCAGCGTCCTCGACGTGATGAAGGACCTCGCCCGCGAGGGCACGACCATGGTCGTGGTCACCCACGAGATGGGCTTTGCCCGCGAGGTCGCCGATCGCGTCGTGTTCATGGCCGAGGGACGGATCGTCGAGGAGGCGCCGCCGGGTGCCTTCTTCGACGCACCCCGCCACGAACGCACCCGCGCCTTCCTGTCCAGCATCAGATCCTTCGGAGAGGCCGCCCATGCCTGAGCCTGCCGGCGTGCTGGCGCCGAACTTCACCACCGATCCCTACTGGTGGGATGCAGCCCCGCCCGAAACCGCGCGCGACCCTTTGCCGGCGGAGACCGATGTCCTGGTCGTCGGCTCCGGCTATTGCGGGCTCTCGGCGGCGGCTGAGCTTGCGCGCAATGGCGTCGACGTCACCGTCGTCGATGCGGAGGAGCTCGGCGCCGGTGCCTCGACGCGCTCGGGCGGCATGGTCTCGAGCGGTCAGAAGCTGGTGATCGGCGGCGCGATCAAGGGCGTCGATGCCGCCCGCATGGAGCGGCTCCTGGAGGATTCGCTGTCCTCCTACGAGCATCTCAAGTCCCTGATCCACGAGAAGGAACTCGATGCCGATCTCGGCGTCTTCGGCCGTTATTTCGGCGCCCATGTCCCCCGTCACTACGACCGGCTGCGCCGCCACGGCGAATTGCTGGCAAGGCATACCGGCGTCACCGTCCACGAGATTCCGAAGTCACGGCAGCACGAGGTGACGAAGACGGATTTCTACCATGGCGGCATCGTCATCGACGACTATGGCGGCCTGCATCCGGCGAAGTATCATCGCGCCCTGCGCCGCCTCGCGCAGGCCAATGGCGCCAGGCTGCGCTCGCATGCGCCAGTCCTCGGAGTCGACCCCGTCGCCGATGGTTTTCACGCGGTACGGACCGGCCGCGGGATCGTTCGCGCCCGCCACGTCTTCTTCGGCACCAACGGCTACACCGACAAGGCGAGTGGCTTCCTGCACAAGCGCATCGTCGGCGTGCGCAGCTATCAGATCGCGACCGAGCCGCTGCCGCCGGAGCTGATGGCCGAGATCAATCCCGGCCGGCGCATGATCACCGATTCCAAGCGCGAGCTGATCTATACGCGCCCATCGCCGGACGGCACGCGCATCCTGTTCGGCAGCCGGCCGGGCCTGTTCACTCTGCCGGAACGCGAGGCCGCGCCGCGCCTCCACGCCATGATGCTGAAGGTCTGGCCGCAGCTCGCGGGCTACAAGGTCACCCATTGCTGGAGCGGCAAGGTCGGCATGAGCGCCGACAAGATCGCGCATATGGGCAAGCTCGGAGGCATCGACTTCGCCGTCGGCTGCAATGGCAACGGTGTCGCGCTGATGACCTATCTCGGCCACCAGTCAGCCCTCAAGCTGCTCGGGAAGCAGAACCGCAAAAGCGCCTTCGACGATCCTGCCTTCCCGGAGATTCCGGTGCCTCTCTATGATGGCCGCCCATGGTTCCTGCCGATCGTCAGCGGGTGGTATCATCTCCAGGACGCGATCGATCGCCGTCTGGCACGGCTCTGAGGAGATGATTGCGAACAAAGATTGCAGCCCCGGCGGCAGGCCGTTCGCTATCGCCTGAAAGGCTCGTGGAACGCGTTCGCAGAAGACGTCTGGCTTGACGGCCGGGAATCGCGTCTGCTGGTCTTCCCGAGAACGGAAACCGCCGACCGATGACGCTCGCCCTGCTCAGACGCGCGCTTGAACCCCGGACGGTCACGGCGATCGCCGGCTCTCCCGAAACGGATGTGCTGGTGGCGCAGATCCGCGCGGAGCCGTATCGCGGCGAACTCACCGTGCTTTCCGATCCGAGTGCTCTGCCGGCGCTGCCGTCCTGCGATCTCCTCATCGCCCCCGTCGCGATTGCGGAGCAGGTGCTGGCTGCCGCAGCGGGGCGCGGTTGTGCCGGGCTTCTCGTGCCCGATGGTGCAGCCGCCGATTGCGATCGCCTCCGAAGCGCGGCACGGGCCGCGGGCTTGCGCCTGCTCGGGCCGTCGTCGCTCGGTCTCGCCGCGCCGCGTCTCGGCTTCAACGCGACCGCTGTCCCGGTGCATCTGGCTGCGGGTTCGCTTGCCCTCGTCGCGCAGTCCAATTCCGTGGCCGCCGGCATCATGGCCTGGGCTGCCAGGCGCGGTGTCGGGCTTTCCGGTGCCGTCGTCCTGGGCGAAGGCGCCGATGTCCATATCGCCGATTGCCTCGATCACTTCGGCGCCGACCCATCGACGCGCACCATCCTGCTGGCGATCGACGACGTCACCGATGCCGCGCGCTTTCTGTCGTCCGCCCGCGCTGCGGCGCGGCTCAAGCCGGTGCTGGTGCTGAAGCCGCCGCGCCGGGAGCCGGCATGGCCGGCCCTGACGCATTCGGCCCTGATCGTGACCAGCGACGCCGCGCATGAGGCCGCCTTCCACCGGGCCGGCCTGCTGCGGGTCAGCGATCTCGACGAGCTCTTCGCGGCGGCCGAGACGCTGGGACGCGCCCGCGCCGCCGATGCCGGCCGACTGGCGATCGTCAGCAATGGCGACGGGCTGGCGGCGCTCGCCGCAGCGCGATTGCGGCAGGCCGGCGGCGTCGATCACCTGGACCGGGAGCCGGAGATCGTCCGGACGGCGCAGGATTATCGCGAAGCCGTGACACGCCTCCTGGCCGAGAGCGATATCGATGCCGTGCTGGCACTCAACGCCCCGCTCGCACCGGACGAACCGGCCGATTGCGCCCGCGCCGTGGCCGAGGCCCGCTCGACGTCGCCCGCGCAGAAACCGGTTCTCGCTGTATGGGTCGGAGGCGGCGAGGAGATGGCGGGAATATTCGCAGCCGCCGGCATTCCCTCATTCGCGACGGAGCAGGACGCGATCCTGGGTTTCCAGCATCTGACCCGCCATGCCCGCCTGCTCAAGGAACTGATGGCGACCCCGCTCGCGCTCGATGAAGGCGATCAGCCGGACATTGCCGCTGCCGCCGCGCTCGTCGACGGGGCGATCGGGCAAGGCCGCAGCTGGCTCGAGCCGGATGAGGTCGCGCAGTTGCTCGCCCTGTTCCGGATTCCGACGCTCGGTCTCGTCATCTCGGCGGATGCCGCAGGAGCCGCTGAGGCTGCCAAGGTGCAGTTCGCAGCCGGACGCACGGTCGCCCTCAAGATCGTCTCGCCGGATATCGCGCATAAATCGGATGTCGGCGGCGTCGAGCTCGACCTTGCCAATGAACAGGCTGTGCGGGAGGCGGCCAACCGAATGGCCGGGCGATTGCGGCAGCAGCGCCCCGAGGCTCGATTGACGGGTTTCATGGTGCAGCCGATGGCGCATCGTGCCAAGGCGCGCGAGTTGATCGCCGGCTTTGCCGTCGACCCCTGCTTCGGCCCGGTCATCGTCTTCGGGCGCGGCGGCACGGCAGCCGAACTCATCGCCGATACGCATGTCGCATTGCCGCCGCTGGATCTCGCCTCCGCCGAGAACCTGATCGCCCGGACGCGGGTTTCCCGCATCCTGGCCGCCTATCGCGATGTTCCCGCCGCCGACCGGCGCGCCATCGCGGCTGTCCTGGTGGCGCTCGGGAACATCGCCTCCACCCTTCCGCAAATCCGCGCGATGGACCTCAACCCGATCCTCGCCGATGCCAAAGGCGTCATCACGGTCGACGCGCGCGTCGTGCTGGAGCCGGACCCGGCGCGCCGCCGCTACCCGGCGATCCGGCCCTATCCGGCAAGCTGGACCTTGCAGCTTGCGCTCGGCGAGCGGCGCTTCTTCATCCGCCCGATGAAGCCGGAGGACGAGCTTCCGATCGGCGCGATGCTGGCCCGGGTCACGCCGGAGGACCTGCGATTGCGCTTCTTCGCGCCGCTGAAATCATTCAGCCACGCCTTCCTCGCCCGCCTGACCCAGCTCGACTATGCGCGCGAGATGGCCTTCATCGCCATCGAGGAAGGCAGCGGGGACGCCGCCGGCGCCGTTCGCCTTCACGCCGATCCCGGCCATGTCGAGGCCGAATATGCGATCCTGCTGCGCTCCGACCTGAAGGGCATCGGGCTCGGCCGCGCGTTGATGGAGCTGATCATCGACTGGGCCAGGGCCGAGCAGCTGGAGCGCGTCCATAGCCAGGTGCTGGCCGAGAACGGACCGATGCTCGCGCTCTGCCGCGATCTGGGTTTCGAGGTCAGGCTCGATCCCGAGGACGTTTCGATCAGGCGCGTGACGCTCGACCTCGGCACCATCGACGACGAGGGACGGGCCAAACGCTGATCTGCCACCCGTTCCGGCGGCCAACATCACCACTCAAGGCAGGCATTCGCTGAGCGCGCCGATCTGGCTCTCGACCCAGTCGTCCGTCATCATTTCGAGCGGCGCGTTGAAGGAGACGGCCATGTTGACGTCATGGGGGGCCTGGCTGGCCCGCGGCAAGCCGATGCCGCCCTGCCCCGGAAAATAGTAGCCCATGTTGAGTGCGTAGCCGCGGCGCTGCGCATCGGCGACCTGCCCCAGGATGACATCGCCATCGACATGGCGCCCCGACGGGTGCTTGAGGTAGCGCTCGGCATTCGCCTCGATGATCTGCTGGATCGCGGCGTCCGGCAGCAGCGACATCAAGGCAAGGCTGCCCGCGCCGACGCCCATCGGCACACGGTAGCCCACACCCATCGAGAACTGGCGCCGCGTCGAACGGCTGATCATTTCGGCGCAGACCGCATCGACCCCGGACTGCACGATCAGGTAGACGGTGAAGCCCGTCCGGCGCGCGAATTCGGTCATGCCGGGCCGGATCTTCTGCACCTGCGGCTCGAGCCGCTCCTGTCGCCGCGCCAGCATCGGCACGGCCGAGCCGAGGCGGTAATGGCCGTATCGGCCCGTCGGCTCGGCGAAGCCCTTCTGCAGGAGGGCGACGAGGCTGCGATGCGCCGCCGATTTAGCGCAGCCCATGCGCTCGGCGATCTCCGCCAGGCTCAGACCTTCAGGCCCGACCTCGCCGAGCGCGAGGACGATGTCCAGTGCCCGCTCGGCATTCGACGAGGAACTCAGAGGCTTCGTCACGGGAATAATTCCGATTATCAGAACAAATATCGCCTTATCATACCGAATACAGGAATTTGTTGACAAGGGCCGGTTTGTCCGTTCCGCTAGGGACGCTGCCGGAGCGTCGAGACGTCTAGGAGCGCTCGCGAACCGGCCGCCAAAGGCAGCCGCCAGCTCCATCGCTGGTCGGACAATGCGGGGGCGAACCGGATGGTGTCATTCCTGGCGAGGCGTCTGGGCTTCGCCGTCGTCACGTTGTTCAGCGTCCTGACGCTGGTCTTCCTGATCGTGCGGATTCTGCCGGGCGATCCCGTCCTGGTGATCCTCGGCGATCAGGCGAGCCCGGCCAGCGTCATCGCGCTGCGCCAGCGGCTTGGCCTCGACCAGCCGCTCCTCGTCCAGTACGGGCGCTTCCTCCTCCAGGCGATCCAGGGCGACCTCGGCACCTCGATGATCTCGGGCCGGCCGGTGACGGAGGAGATCCTCGCAGTCCTGCCCTATACGCTGGAATTGACCATCGCTGCCCTGATCCTGGGCGCCGCGCTCGGCATCCCCGCCGGCGTCTGGGCCGCGGTCCGTCGCAACCGGCTTCCCGACTATGTGCTGCGCCTGCTCTCGTTGCTGGGTCTTTCCCTGCCGGCCTTCGTCGCGGCGATCATCCTGCTGATGGTCTTCGCCATCCAGTTCCGCTGGTTCCCGGTGATCAGCGCCGGCGGCGCCGACACACTGACCGAGCGGCTGCGGCAGATGGCGCTGCCGACACTGGCGCTCGCGCTGATCATGATGGCCTACATCACCCGCGTGACCCGCTCGGCGATGTTGGAGGTGCTCAGCCAGGACTTCGTCCGCACCGCGCGGGCCAAGGGCGCTTCCGCCTCGGCGGTGATCTGGTCGCATGCGCTCGGCAACTGCCTGATCCCGATAACCACCGTCATCGGCCTCTATCTGGGCATCCTGATCGGCAATTCGGTGCTGACCGAGATCGTATTCTCGCGCCCCGGCCTCGGCAAGCTGATCCTCACAGCGTTGAGCCAGCGCGACTACACGCTGCTGCAGGGGATGATCGTGGTCTACACGCTGATGGTCGTCGTCGTGAACCTGCTGACCGACCTGACCTACGGCTTTCTCGATCCGAGGGTGCAGTACAAATGAGCGAGACTGCAGCGGAAACCGCTCACCCCACCACCCCCCAGAACGCCTTCCGCGGCGTGCTGGGCCGGCTCAACCTCTCGACCTGGGCCGGCATCGCCATCGTCGTGCTGCTCGTGCTGGCCGCGATCTTCGCGCCCTATCTCGCGACGCATCCGCCGGCCAAGCAGAGCATCATGGACCAGCTCGCCCCGCCCGGCGGCGGCTACCTGCTCGGCGCCGACCAGTTCGGCCGCGACATCTGGTCGAGGCTGCTCTTCGGCGCGCGCTATTCCCTCACCATCGGCCTCTTCGCGATCCTGACCGCCCTGATGATCGGATCGCTGATCGGGATGACCGCGGGCTATCGCGGCGGGCGCACCGACATCCTGCTGATGCAGGTGATGGACGTCATCCTCGCCTTCCCCTCGCTGATCCTGGGCCTGGCGCTCGTCGCCCTGATGGGCGCGACCATGACGAATATCGTCATCGCCATCGCCTTCACCGCCACCCCCGCCTTCGCCCGGATCGCGCGCGCCGCCGTGATCGCCCAGCGTGACCGCGAATATGTCCAGGCCTGCCGCGCCATGGGCTTCTCGGGCGGGCGCATCCTGTTCCGCCACATCCTGCCGGCGATCCTGCCGGAGGTGATGGTGATGACCTCGCTCTGGATGGCGACGGCGGTGCGCACCGAAGCCTCGCTCGCCTTCATCGGGCTCGGCCTCGCGCCGCCGACGCCGACCTGGGGCGGCATGGTGCGCGAGGGCTTCGAAAACATTCTGAGCTCGTTCCATCTCGCGCTCTTCCCGAGCCTCGCGATCCTGATCCTGGTGCTCGCCTTCAACCTGATCGGCGACGGCCTGCGCGACGCGATCGATCCCCGTCTGAAGGACGCCTCCTGATGGTCGGCAAGAATACGAGCGACAAGCCGGTCCTGTCGGTCAGCGGCCTGACCATCGCCTTCGGCTCCACCACCGTCGTGCATGATCTCAGCTTCGAGATCGCCGCCGGCGAGACGCTCGCCGTGGTCGGCGAATCCGGCTCGGGCAAGAGCGTGACGTCGCTCGCGATCATGGGCCTGCTGCCCGAGCGGATCGGACGGGCGAGCGGGTCTGTAAAACTCGGCGATCGCGAATTGCTGACGCTCGGTGAAACCGAGATGCGCGGCGTGCGCGGCGGCCAGGTCAGCATGATCTTCCAGGAGCCGATGACCTCGCTGAACCCGGTCCAGCGTATCGGCGACCAGATCGGCGAGGCGATCCGCATCCACCGCGGCCTCAAGGGCGCGGAATTGCGCGAGGCGGTGCTGGAGATGCTGCGCAAGGTGCGCATTCCCGACCCCGAGGAGCGCATCGACAACTACCCGCACACCTTCTCCGGCGGCATGCGTCAGCGCGTGATGATCGCGATGGCGCTGGCCTGCAACCCGGCATTGATCATCGCCGACGAGCCGACGACCGCGCTCGACGTCACCGTGCAGGCGCAGACGCTGGCGCTGCTCAAGGAACTCCAGCGCGAGACCGGCACGGCGATCCTGTTCATCACCCATGACATGGGCGTGGTCGCGGAGATCGCCGACCATGTCCTCGTCATGCGCCGCGGTCGTGCGATCGAGCAGGGCACGGTCCACGAGGTTTTCTCCAACCCGCGCGACGCCTATACCCGCAGCCTGATCGCAGCAGCGCCGAGCCTCGTCGGCAAGCTCGCGGACGGAGCCATCGCCGCGCGCGGCGTCGAGGGCGTGCCGCTCTCCTTCCGCGGCGATGCGCCGGTGCTGGAGGTGCGCGACCTCTCGGTCCGCTTCCCCTCGCGCGGCGGCCTGTTCGGGCGGCTGAAAGGCGAGGTCCATGCCGTCGAGCAGGTCTCCTTCGCCATCGGCAAGGGGGAGACGCTCGGCCTCGTCGGCGAATCCGGCTCGGGCAAATCCACCATCGGCAAGGCGATCATCGATCTGGCCCCGCGCCATTCCGGCGAGATCACCGTCGCCGGCCGCCGCATCGACTATGCCGATCCGAAGAGTCTCGCGAGCTTGCGCCGCGACGTGCAGATGATCTTCCAGGATCCGTTCGGCTCGCTCGACACCCGCCAGAGCATCGGCTCGGCGATCATCGAGCCGATGCAGGTTCATGGCATCACCTCCGGCAAGGAGGCGCGTTCCAAGATGGAATGGCTATTGGAGCGGGTCGGGCTCGATCCGGCCCGCGCCACGAGCCTGCCGCACGAGTTCTCCGGCGGGCAGCGCCAGCGCATCTGCATCGCCCGGGCGCTCGCGATGTCGCCGAAGCTGATCATCGCCGACGAGGCCGTCTCGGCGCTCGACGTCGCGATCAAGGCGCAGATCATCGACCTGATGATCGATCTGCAGAAGGAATTCGAGGTCTCCTATCTCTTCATCAGCCACGACATGGCGGCGGTCGAGCGCATCTGCGACCGCGTCGCAGTTATGTATTTCGGCGAGATCGTCGAGATCGGCGCGCGCGACGACGTGATCGGCCGGCCCGGCCACGGCTATACGCAGCGGCTCCTCTCGGCGATCCCGATCACCCATCCCGACCAGCGCAGCGGCCGGCCGCCCCAGCGCGTCGACGCCACGCCGCCGCGCAGCCCGATGAAGCCCGTCGGCTACCGCCCGCCACCGCAGAGCTGGGAGATGATGGCTGAGGGCCATTTCATCCGCCGGGCGAGCTAGTCATTCAGGAGCCGGAACGCGAACCATGCACGCCATCGAGGAACTCGCCGCCTTCGTCGCCGACCACCCTGAAGGCTCCCTACCGGCAGAGACACGCGAAAGCGCCTCGCTCCTGGTCGCGGACCTCATCGGGGCCACCGCCGCAGGGCTCGATTCACGGCTCGCCATCGCCGCCCGAGCCGCCGCCGAACAGCTCTACGGCTCGGGCCCGGCTGGCATCTGGCTGACCGGCACCAAGCTCAGTGTCGCCGGCGCCGCCATGGCCAATGCGGCAGCGGCGAGCGCACTCGATATCGACGACGGCCATCGCGGCGCCGCCGGCCATGCCGGGGCCGGCGTCATCCCGGCCGCCTTCGCCGTCGGCCAGGCGCTCGACGCCTCCGACGCGCGCATCTTCGACGCGATCACGCTCGGCTACGACGTCGCGCTCCGGGTCGCGACATCGCGGCCGACACCGACGATCGAGACCTATAGCAGCGGCCGCTGGGTGAATTACGGCGTTGCCGCCGCGGCCGGGCGCCTGCTCGGGCTCGACGCTGCGGCGCTCGCCCATGCCATGGCGATCGCCGGGGCCGAGGGGCCGATCAGCTTCCCAATGGGTTCTTCCAAGTATCAAGGCAGCACGGTGAAGGAGGTCATTCCGCCCGCCGTCGTCGCCGGGCTGACCGGCGCCTACCGGGCGCGGGCCGGCGCCACCGGCCCGCGCGACCTGCTCGACCGCGACGACCGTTTTACCCGCAGCGTGCTGACCGGCGGGCTCGGCGAACGCTGGTGGCTGCAGGACTGCTACCTCAAGCCCTATGCCTGCTGCCGCTACATGCATGCCGCCGTCGATGCCATCCTGGCGCTACGCGAGCTGGGCAAGCCGATCCTGTCGCTGCGCATCGAGACTTTTCCGCGCGGGCTTGGCCTCGCCAACGAGCGGGCACCGCAGACGCTCGAAGGGGGGCAGTACAGCTATTATTTCAGCTGCGCGCTGGCGGCGATCCACGGCGCCGCCGCCCTGCAGCCGGTCGACCCCGCGCATCTCCGCGATCCGCAGGTGCTCGAACTCGCCGGCCGGATCGAGCTCTCCGCGCATGATGATTTCGCGGCCGCCTTCCCGAAGAGCACGCCCTGCCGCATCGTCATCGACCAGGGTGATGGTCCGCGCAGCCTGAGCGTGCCCTACCCGCTCGGCGACGTCGCCAACCCGATGAACCGGGCGCAGGTTACCGAGAAATTCCGGCGCATCGGCGCGGCGAGCGTCGCGCCCGATTGGCAGGACGCGATCCTGACCGCGCTCGACGGGCTGACAAGCGCCGGCTTCCGGCCACTTTTCGCCGCGCTCGGCACGCAGCCGGCGCGGCTGCGACTGGTTTCAACAGGGGAAGGCTAACAATGAAAAACACCACATTGACCAAAGCCGGACTACTCGCCGGCGTCCTCGGCTTCGGCCTGCTGGCATCCATGCCGGCCTTCGCCGCGAAGACCGAACTGACCTTGGGCGCCGCCGCCGTCGATGTCGGCACGCTCGACCCGCACTATGCCAGCAGCACCTCCGACCGCATCCTCTCGGCCTGGATCTTCGGCGGGCTCGTCCGCTTCGCCCCGGGCTCGACCGACCCGGCCACGATCGAGGCCGATCTCGCCGAGAGCTGGCAGGCAAGCGACGACCGCCTCGTCTGGACCTTCAAGCTGCGCCCCGGCGTGAAATGGCAGCATGGCTATGGCGATGTCACGGCCGACGACGTCGTGTTCAGCCTCGACAAGGCGCGCGATCCCAAGCGCTCGGCCTTCGCCAGCGATTATGCCGCCTTCCAGAAGGTCGAGGCGGTCGATCCGCAGACGGTCCGGATCACGCTGTCGAACCGCGTGCCGAGCCTGCTCGGGCTGCTCACCAATTATGCCGGCGGCTTCATCATCTCGAAAAAGGCGTTCGAGGACCGGCGAAGGCTTCCGGCGCGCGCCGGTCGGCTTCGGGCCGTTCGCGCTCGATGCGATCACGCCCGGCCAGGCCGTGACCTTCAAGGCCAACGACGCCTATTTCCGCGGCAAGCCCAAGCTCACCAAGATCACCTATCGCTTCCTCAACAACAACGCCGCGCGCGACCTCGCCTTCGTCGCCGGCGAGGTCGATGCGGCGACCGGCCTCGCCGACCAGCGCTGGCTGCAGCGCACGCTCGCCAATCCCGGCGTGGTCGTCGACAGCTTCGACCCGGCCGAATTGACGACGCTCAGCGTCAACGTGACGAAGCCGCCCTTCGACAACATCAAGGTTCGCCAGGCTCTCGCCTATGCGATCGATGCGCCCAAGATCGCCCAGTATCGCGGCCCCCGCTTCACCCGCGCCGGCAAATCCGCGATCCCCTCGAACAATCTCGGCTTCACCGAGGATGCCGGCGTCCTGCCGCATGATCCGGCCAAGGCCAAGGCGCTGCTGAAAGAGGCCGGATTCCCCAACGGCCTGACCGTGACCATGCTCGCCAGCCAGTTGCCGAGCCTGGAATCGACGGCGCAGATCATTCAGGGGCAGGTCGCCGAAGCTGGCATCACGCTCAATCTTCAGCCGGTCGAGCACGCCACCTGGCACCAGATGATCCGCAAGGACCTGAGCCCGCTCGTCATGTACGGCGCCGCGCGCTTCCCGATCGCGGACAACTACCTGACGCAGTTCTACCATTCGAAGAGCGCCATCGGCCAACCCGGGCAGGTCGTGAACTTCAGCCATTGCGACGTCGCCGACAAGCAGATCGAGGCGGCGCGCGGCGAGACCGATCCCAAGAAGCAGATCGCGCTCTGGCAGGAGGCGCAGAAGCTGATCATCGGCAATGTCTGCGTCATCCCGATCACCGAGACCGGGCAGGTCTGGGCTCGCCGGGACAAGCTCAACTGGGGCTTCGACCTCAAGGGCTCGATGTCGCTCGGCCCGCTCGTGACCGAACAGACCCATTTCGTCGACTGAACCGATCGGCCGCGCCCATTCGGGCGCGGCCCCCTCCATCTGCGGCCGAGCCATGTCCAAGCTGACCTATCCGAACTACACTAACCATTGCGGCTGGAACGCGATGCTTCCCGCACGTACGCCGCAGGCCCCGCTGAGCGGGGACATCACCGTCGATTATGCCGTCGTCGGCGCCGGCTATACCGGCGTCGCGGCGGCCCGGCGCCTGCATGAGCTCGACCCGCAGGCCCGGATCGTCCTGCTGGAGGCGACGACGGTCGGCGAAGGGTCCTCGGCCCGCAATTCAGGCTTCACCGCCCCCGATGTCCTGCCTCGCACGGCGTCGATGGAGATGGCCGAGAAGGCCCGCAACCAGACCCGCCTCTTCACCGAAGCCTTCGACTGGCTGACCGGCATTCTCCGCGACAACGCCATCTCCTGCGACATGCAGAAGGTCGGTTCGATCCGCACCGCCGCGACGGAAGCGGGAGAGGCTTCGCTGCGCAAGGTCGCGGACGTCGCCCGGGCCAATGACCTGCCGCACACGATCCTCAACCGAGCGGATATCCGCGAGCGGATCGGCGCGGATTACTATCGCTACGGCATCTACCTGCACGACACATGGCTGCTGCAGCCGGCGGCGCTGATCCGCGGCCTCGCCGATGCGCTGCCGGCGGGTGTCACGCTCCATGAAAACAGCCCGGTTCGCGAGATGCGCCGGGAAGGCTCCGGCTGGCGGCTCATCACCGAAGGCGGTGCCGTCCGCTGCCGGACGGTGGTCCTGGCCAATAACGGCTTCATCCCGAGGCTCGGCTTCCTGAAGTCGCGGATGGCGACGATCTTCACCTATGCCGCCGTCACCGAGGCGGTGAAAGAGAGCGATATCGGACATCTCGGCCAGTCCCCGGCCTGGGGTGTGCTGCCCTCTCACCGGCTCGGCACCACCTTGCGTCGCATCGGCCGCGACCGGCTCATGGTTCGCTCGCTCTATGCCCATGACGCGGAAATCGCGCAGGCCACGGCGGTGCGGGAACTGCGCGATCGCTTCCATCGCCGCTGGCCCGGGCTGCGGCATGTCGATTTCGAGTTCGTCTGGGGCGGGACGACGGCCTTCACCATGAACGGCGCGCCCTGGTGGGGGAAGATCGAGGACGGGCTCTATGCCTCGGGCGGCTGCAATGGCAGCGGCATCGCCAAGGGCACGATGCTCGGCCGCAAGCTCGCCGATCTGATCCGTGGCGCCGGCACGCCCGGCGAGGTCGAGGCGGTCATGGGCACGGCAAGCTGGATCGCACCCGAGCCGTTCCGGTCGATCGGCTTCCAGATCATCTCGGCGCTGGAAAGCCGCAAGGCGGGGCTGGAGGCCTGACGAGTGTTCCGGTAACCCGGTGACGATGAAGACCCTGATCGACTCCACCCATGCGCTGATCGGCGGGCTGGCCGCGATCCGCCGGCAATTCAACGTTCCCGAGCAGTTTCCGCCCGCGGTCCTCGCGGCAGCCGACAGCGCTGCACGGCGCCAACCGACCGCGCATGCCGATCGCACGGACCGGCCTTTCGTCACGCTCGACCCGGCGACCTCGACGGATCTCGACCAGGCCTTCGCGATCGAGCGCAGCGGCAACGACCTGCTGCTGCATTACGCCATCGCCGATGTCGCCTGGTTCGTCGGGGATAGCGATGCGATCGACCGGGAAGCCTGGCAGCGCGGCACGACGATCTACCTGCCGGACGGCCGGGCCGGGCTGTACCCGCCTGTTCTCGCCGAAGGTGCCGCAAGCCTGTTGCCCGCCGTCATCAGGCCAGCCGTGATCTTCACGACCCGGATCGACGGGGATGGCAATGCCCGCCTGGACGGTGCCGAGCGCGCCATTATCCGCAGCAGCGCCAAGCTCGCCTATGATGCGGTCAAGGCTTCGGACCTGCCTGCCGATTTCGATGAGCTGGCCCGCCGCATCGAGGCTGCTGAGAGCCGGCGCGGCGCAGCGCGCGTGGACCCGCCCGAGCAGGAGGTCGATGCTCTCGGAGACGGCCGCTACCAATTGCTCTTCCGCCCGCGCCTGCGCTCCGAGGAGCAGAACGCGACCCTGTCGCTGGCCAGCAATATGGCGATCGCAGACGCGCTCCTGGCGGCCCGGACCGGCCTGTTCCGGGTCATGCCTGAACCGGACGAGCAGGCCGTGCAGCGCCTGCGCCAGAGCGCGCGGGCACTGGGGCTGTCCTGGCCGGAGATGGAAACGCTCGTCCAGTTCGAGAAGACGCTCGATCCCGCCGACAGCAGCCACGCGGCCTTCATGCTGGCGGTGCGCAGGGCCAGCGGCGGGGCGAGCTATGTGCCCTATCGCGACGGCATCGTGCCCTGGCATGCCCCGATGGCGGCGACCTATGCGCATGCGACGGCGCCGCTGCGACGCCTCGCGGACCGCTATGTCGTGCGTGCCGCGCTCGCGGTCGCCAACGGCCAGCCGGTGCCGCCGGAGGTATCGGCCGCGTTCGAGGAGCTGCCGGCGGTGATGGCGCGGGCCGATGCGCGCGACGGCCAGATCGACCGGAACGTGATCGATCTGGCCGAGGCCCTGATGCTTCAAGGCAGCGAGGGCACCACCTTCGATGCGGTGGTGACCGACGCGGACGAGCACGGCCTGCGCATCCAGCTCTGCGAGTTGCCGATCGTCGCAAGGGTTCGCGGGCCGGGCGAGAAGCCCGGCGACAGGATAAGGATCAAGCTGACATCAGCCGATCCGCTGCAGCGCAGGATCATCTTCGAACGCGCGGGCTGACCCGGCATCATCGCGCGATGTTCTAACGCTTGGCCCAGGTAGAAACCGCCCCGGCCATGGTCGCGAGATGATCGGCGGCTGAAAAACCGGACACCCGCTTGCGGGGCTTCAGATCATGGTCGCCATCCTCCAGCCACAGGATGTCGATCTCAGGCGAAAGCCCGTAGGTCGGGACCTCCTCGCGCGTGCCGAACTCGTCCCGCGTTCCCTGCACGATCAGCGTCGGGGTCTTCAGCTCGGCGAGGTGCGCGGTTCGCAATTGCCCGGGCTTGCCGGGTGGATGGAAGGGATAGCCGAGGCACAGAAGGCCACGGATCCGGCCCTGCGCGAACAGCTCGTCGGCCACCATGCTCGCGACGCGGCCTCCCATCGACTTGCCGCCGATGATCAGCGGCCCCGTCGCGCCGAGCGCATCGATGGCGGCGATGTATTGCGGATTGAGCTTCTCGGCGCGCGGCGGCGGGGTCCGCGCCGCTCCGGTCCGCCGCGCCGCCATGTAGTCGAACTCGAAGCGGGCCACGCGAAAACCGGCTCCGGCCAGCGCTTCTGCAGCCGCCGTCATCGAGGCCGAGTCCATCGGTGCTCCGGCTCCATGCGCCAGCAGGATGGTGACATCGGCCTTCTCGGGACCGTCGAAAAGAAACATGGCTCTTTCCTGCTTCGGCGAGCCATAGGGCCCGGCTGCGGCTCGCCAACCTAGTCCAACAGCCCTGCCGCGTCGAAAGCTTCCTGGCTTCAGCGGCAGGTTTGCCGGCGCCTCGTCAAGGCGTCGGGTGCGCATCGGACCTGCCAAAGCTCGCGTTGACCCCTCGTCAGCCGAATTTTATATAGATGCTTATGATCAGCATGCCTAAGACCCCGCCGCCGACCGTGGGCTTCCTGCTCCACGACGTCGCGCGCCTCCTGCGCAAGCGCTTCGAGCAGCATGCGCGCGATTCCGGGCTGACCCGTTCCCAGTGGCAGGTGCTGGCCTATCTCGACCAGAATGCCGGCATCCAGCAGGGCGCCCTGGCCGAGTTGATGGATGTCGAGCCGATCACCGTCGGGCGCATCCTCGACAAGCTCGAAAGCTGCGGCCTGGCGGAACGCCGCCCGCACGCCACCGACCGCCGCATCTGGCAGCTCTACCTGACCGAGAAGGCCAGGCCGAAGCTGACGGAACTCCGCGCGCTCGGCGACGTCACACGGTCCGAGGCCTTCGGCGCGATTTCAGCCGCCGATCGCGAGCAGCTTCTCGCGACGCTGGGGCAGATGAAAGCGAATCTCACGGCCGCCTGCCAGATGCCGGTGGCCGAAAGGCAGGCCCACCATGGATGACGCAGCCAGAAACACCGAAGCGGCCGCCCGCGAGGAGGCCGAGCAAGGCTCCTCAGGCGGCGGGGCGGAAATCCGGCAATTCGAGCCGAAGACCTCGCCCCGCGCCGAAACGGTTGCGAAGGAGGTGCCGGAGACGAAGCCGGAGATTCCTGCACAGGTCGTGCCTGGCCCGACGCCGCGGCACCGACGCAACCGCACGCGCCGGCTGCTCTTCGTGCTGCTGCCGATCGCATTCGTCGTCGGCGGCTATTACTACGTCACCGGCGGGCAGGTGATGTCGACCGACAACGCCTATGTGCAGGCGGATATCCTGGGCATCTCGACCGATGTCGCGGGCATCGTCGGCGAGATCGACGTGCGCGACAACCAGCAGGTGAAGGCCGGCGACGTGCTGTTCCGCCTCGACGACAGGCAGTTCCGCTTCGCGCTGGAGCGGGCCGACGCCCAGATCGGCGTGGTCGGCAACGACCTCGCGGCGCTGAAGGCCAGCTACAAGGGCATGCAGAGCCAGATCGAGCAGGCCCATAGCGACATCGCCTTCTACGAGACCGCGTTCAAGCGCCAGCAGGACCTCGCCACCAAGTCGGTCGCATCGCAGGCGACCTTCGACCAGGCCAGGCACGATCTCGACAGCGCCCGGCTGAAGCTGGCGCAGCTCGAAAGCCAGCTCGCCGGCATCGCCGCCAATCTCAACGGCAAGCCCGATGCACCGGCCGAGGATCACCCGCGCTACAAGGATGCCGTCGCGGCCCGCGCCGAGGCCCAGCGCCAGCTCGACCACACGACGGTGCGCGCGCCGATGGACGGCATCGTCACCAATGTGCCCTCCCTGCAGAAGGGCCAGTATCTGGAGGCGGCGACCAACGCTTTCAGCCTGGTCTCGACCGACCATGTCTGGATCCAGGCCAATCCGAAGGAGACCGAGCTCACCTGGGTGAAGCCCGGCCAGGAGGCGGAGGTCTATGTCGACACCTATCCGGGCGCCGTCTGGAAGGGCACGGTGGACAGCATCAGCCCGGCCTCGGCCGCGAGCTTCTCGCTGCTGCCGGCGCAGAACACCAGCGGCAACTGGGTGAAGGTCGTGCAGCGCATCGCCATGCGCGTGAAGATCGAGACCCCGCCTGACCAGCCCCGGCTTCGCGCCGGCATGAGCGTGACGCTCGACATCGACACCGGCCATGCCCGCGGCCTGCCAGGCTTCGTCGGCGAGGCCGTCGGCAAGGTCAGCCAGTAACAAAGAGGCCGCCTGCCATGGCCAGTGCCGCCACTCCGGCCGGAGCACCCGTCGCCAATCGCGGTGCCATCACCGCCTGCGTGATCCTCGCGGTCATCATGCAGGCGCTCGACACCACCATCGCCAATGTCGCGCTGCCCTATATCCAGGGCAGCGTCTCGGCGAGCGCGGACCAGATCAACTGGGTCCTGACCTCCTATATCGTCGCCGCGGCGATCATGACGCCGCCCTCCGGCTTCCTCGCTGCCCGCTTCGGCCGCAAGCGGGTGCTGTCCGTCGCGATCATCGGCTTCGTCGTGGCCTCGATCCTGTGCGGGGCAGCGCAATCGCTGACCCAGATCGTCGGCTTCCGGCTGATGCAGGGGTTTTTCGGAGCGTCGCTGGTGCCGCTCTCGCAGAGCATCCTGCTCGACATCTACACGCCGGAAGAGCGCGGCTCCGCCATGGCGCTGTTCGGCATCTCGGTCATGGTCGGGCCGGTGCTCGGGCCCGTGCTCGGCGGCTGGCTGACCGAGAACATCTCCTGGCGCTGGGTGTTCTACATCAACCTGCCGCTCGGCATCCTGGCGCTGGCCGGGGTCTCCGCCTTCGTCACGGAGACCCGGTCGAGCGCGCTGGCCAAGCTCGACTGGACCGGGTTCGGGGCCCTCAGCATCGCGATCGGCGCACTCCAGCTCTTCCTCGACCGCGGCGCCCAGCTCGACTGGTTCGACTCCCCGGAGATCATCGTCGAGGCGGCGATCTGCGTCGGGGCGCTCTACATCCTCGTCGTGCACACCTTCACGGCGGAGAATTCCTTCATCAAGCCGCGGCTCTTCCTCGACCGGAACTTCAATGTCGGCCTGATCTTCATCTTCATCGTCGGCATCTGCTACCTGGCCTCGCTCGCGCTGCTCACACCCTTCCTGCAGACGCTGCTGGGCTATCCCGTGGTGACCGCCGGCATCGTCATGGGCCCGCGTGGCCTGGGCACGATGGCCTGCATGTTCCTGGTCGGCCGGCTGATCGGCAAGGTCGACACGCGCATCCTGCTCGGCGCCGGTTTCCTGGTCAGCGCCTGGGCGATGTACGACATGGCCGGCTGGACGCCGGATGTCTCGCAGCAGCGGATCATGTTCACCGGCTTCGTCCAGGGCGGCGGCCTCGGCCTGCTCTTCGTGCCGCTGACGACGATCACCTTCGCGACGCTGCCGGCGGAATATCGCGGCGACGGCACCGGCCTCTACAACCTCTCGCGCAATATCGGCTCCAGCGTCGGCATCTCGCTGGTCAGCTATCTCCTGACCCGCAACGTGCAGGTCAACCATGCCGAGATCGCCAACTACGTGACGCCCTATAACCGCCTCTTCGAGATCCCCGCGATCAAGCATGCCTGGGATCCGGCGACGCTCGCCGGACGCGCCGCGCTGGACGAGGTCATCACCCGCCAGGCGACGATCATCGCCTATATCGACGATTTCAAGCTCCTGATGATCCTCTGCCTCGCGGCCCTGCCCTTCCTCGTTTTGCTGCGCACACCGCGCCGGGAGGCTGCGCCGGCGGACGATCACGCCATGGTCATGGAATAGCGCAGAGCCGTGGCGGCACGCGCCGAACGCGCGGAACAAGGCAGGCAAAGCCAGGGGCGCCGGCGACCGGGCGCGGGCCTTGCGGCGCTGACTCTCAATTTCACGCAGCTCATCGCGGTGCTGACGGTTTCGTCGCTCTCGCTGGCGCGCGACCTCGCCACCATGCTGCTCCGCATCGGCCTGACCCTGGCGCTGTCCTGGCTCGTCCATCGCCTGGTCGAACGCCCGATGATCCGGTTAGGGCGCCCGCTATCGTCGAGAAGCGATGCTCCCGCCGGCTATTCCATCGCCTTGAAGCGGTTCAGATAGGTTTCCTTGTTCGTCGCGGCCTGCGACGGCGGCAGCCTGAACTTCCAGGTCTCGGTCAGCGCGCGGTCGCCCAGCTTCAGGACCGCATCGAGATCAGACGAAGCGGCCGGGTTCTTCAGCTTGACCCGATAGGTGAGACGCCAGCCCTGGGTCGCCGGGTTGGGCTGCAATTCGGTGCCGACGATCTCGACATTGTCGCTGGCGTTGACCGCAGCGGTCGGCCGAACGCCTTTCGGCAGCTTGCGCAGCGACGGCCCCTGGAAATCGATCAGGAAGGCGAGCGTGCCGTCGCCGGCGCGGATCAGGTTGGATTGATAGACCTCGCCGGTCGCGCGCATCGTCTGCGCGACATGGGAGACGTCGCCCTTCATCAGCGCCGGCTCGTCCATCGTCCAGTGCATGCGATAATCGAACCGCATCGGCTCGCCGAACGGGGGCCTGTTCTCGGGCACCCAGAGCGTGACGATATTGTCGTTGGTCTCGTCGGCGGTGGGGATCTCGACGAGGCG
This sequence comes from Allobosea sp. Root670, assembly GCF_001429415.1. Classification (NCBI taxonomy): domain Bacteria; kingdom Pseudomonadati; phylum Pseudomonadota; class Alphaproteobacteria; order Hyphomicrobiales; family Alloboseaceae; genus Allobosea; species Allobosea sp. Root670. The sequence continues at coordinate 73,769 of NZ_LMJU01000016.1, forward strand.
GACATTGCCCTTGCCCCAATCATTGGTCGGCTCGATCCAGGCGCTGGGGCGCAGATCGTAGCGGTCCTTCAGGTCCTCATAGCGCGAGAATTCGCGCCCGCGCTGGAGCAGGCCGAAGCCCTTCGGATTCTCGGCCGCGATGTCGCTGATCGCCACCATCGACGGGTTGACCAGCGGGCGCCAGATCCACTCGCCATTGCCGCCGCGGACGGCCAGCCCGTTGGAATCATGGATCGCAGGGCGGAAATTCGGGGTCTGCGACGGCTGCTGCGGGCCGTAGAGGAACATGCTGGTCAAAGGCGCGATGCCGAGCGTCGTGGGCGAAGCGCCCTGCCGCAGGAAAATGCGCGCCTTGACGCTGAGCACGGCGTCCGAGCCCGGCACCAGCGTGAACTCATAGGCGCCGGAAGCCCGCACCGAATCCATCAGGGCATAGAAGGTCAGGTGCCGGTCCTTCGGCTTCGGGCGACGCAGCCAGAATTCACGGAAGGCGGGGAACTCCTCGGCAATCGGCAAGCCGGTATCGATCGCAAGGCCACGGCCCGACAGGCCGTAGATCTGCTTCTTGCCGATCACGCGGAAATAGCTGGCGCCGAGCACGCTCATGATCTCGTCGAGCTTGCCGGGCTGGTTGATCGGATAGACCACGCGGAAACCCGCCCAGCCGAGCTTGCTCGTCGCCTCACGGTCGAAATGCAGATCGGCGAAATCGAAGCGCCCGGCATCGTAGGGAATTTCATGCGCGGCGCCGTCGACGATCTCGCTGATTTTCACCGGCGTGTTGAACTGCATGCCCTGATGGTAGAAGGCCAGCTTGAACGGCGTCTTGTATTCCATCCAGGCGAAGCGCTCGGGCTTGGGCTGCATCTTCTGGTAATCGGCGAACTGCATCTTGCTGAAGACGTCGGGCAGGTTGCTGACCGGCGCGACATAAGGCGCATCCGCCAGCGCCTTGGCCTTGGCGACCACGTCGTCCAGCCCGAATTTCGGACGCTGCTGCGCGAAAGCCGCCGACCCGGCGAAGGCCGCCACGGCCAGCCAGCCGAGCACCATGCCAAGCCGCGCGACGCCGGGCCTGCCCCGGCCTGTTCCACACCAAGCCAGTACCGGCATCAGCAGGCTTCGAGCCGAGGACGAAAGCCGGGCCGCGATGCGGGCCCCGCCAGCGGAACGGGTCGACAAGTTCAAGCTAGCTCCTTAAAGGTGACATCGACGGGACGGAGCGCGCCCGCCCTATCTTGGCAGTGGCGCACCCGAGCACAAATGCCCATCATCGCCACAAGGGTCAAGGAATGAGCGCCGTTCTCTCCGAACCGCTCCCGCGCTATTCTTCGCCGCCCTCCACCCAGCCGCCCTCTCTTCTCAAGTGAACGAACTCAGCATGGATCATTCGAACGGTGCGCCGGCTTCCCGCGAGCTGGAGACGGTGTCCTGCCAGGACGAGACAGGGAACGGCCTGTCCCGCCGACAGGCGCTCGGCGCCATGGCGACGGCGGCCTTTGCGGCCGGAATGGCCGCGTTTCCCGCCGATGCCAGGCCCAAAATGGCCCGCACCGCCGATCCGGCCGCCACGAAGAAGGCCTTCGTCGACAAGCTGATCGCCCGGATGACGGTCGACGAGAAGGTCGGCCAATTGCGGCTGATCAGCATCGGCCCGGAAATGCCCCATGCCAAGCTGATGGACGAGGTCGCGGCCGGGCGGATCGCCGGTTCGTTCAACACCGTGGTCCGGCGCGACAATCGGCCGCTCCAGGAGGCCGCCGTCAACCGCAGCCGCCTGAAGATCCCGCTCTTCTTTGCCTATGACGTGGTGCACGGCCATCGCACCACCTTCCCGATCCCGCTCGGCCTCGCGGCAAGCTTCGACATGTCCGTGATCGAGCGCATGGCCCGCGTCTCGGCGGTCGAGGCCTGCAATGACGGCGTCGACATGACCTTCGCGCCGATGGTCGACATCAGCCGCGATCCGCGCTGGGGCCGCACCTCGGAGGGCTTCGGCGAGGATCCCTATCTGGTCAGCGAATGCGCCCGGGCCAGCGTGCGCGGTTTCCAGGGCACCTCGCCCGACCAGCCGGACACGATCATGGCCGCCGTGAAGCATTTCGCGCTCTACGGCGCGGTCGAGGGCGGGCGCGACTACAACACGGTCGACATGAGCCCGCTGCGCATGCACCAGGTCTATCTGCCGCCCTACAAGGCGGCGATCGACGCGGGTTCCGGCGGCGTCATGGTCGCGCTCAACTCGGTCAACGGCGTGCCGGCCACCTCCAATACCTGGCTGATGCAGGATCTGCTGCGCAAGCAATGGGGTTTCAAGGGCGTCACCGTCAGCGACCACGGCGCGATCACGGAGCTGACGCGCCACGGCGTCGCCCGCGACAACCGCGAGGCCGCCAAGCTCGCGATCAAGGCCGGCATCGACCTCAGCATGGCCGATCAGGTCTATCTCGCCGAGGTCCCCGGCCTGATCGCCTCGGGCGAGATCAAGATGGCCGAGCTCGACGCCTGCGTGCGCGAGGTGCTCGGCGCCAAATACGACATGGGCCTGTTCGCCAACCCGTTCCTGCGCATGGGCAAGGCGGAGGACGATCCCGTCGACGTGCGTTCCAACGACCGCCTGCATCGCGAGCCGGCCCGCGAAATCGCCCGCGAGACCATCGTGCTGCTGGAGAACCGCAACCAGACCCTGCCGCTGAAGAAGCAGGGCACGATCGCGCTCGTCGGGCCGCTGGCCGATTCCGGGCTCGACATCCTCGGCAGCTGGTCGGCGCAGGGCGTCGCCGAGCAGGCCGTCACGGTCAAGGCCGGCATCGAAAAGGCGATCGAGGGCAAGGCGCGGCTCCTGACCGCGCGCGGCTCCAACGTGCTCGACGACCCGAAGATCGTCGAATACCTGAACTTCCTGAACTGGGACAAACCCGAGGTCATCCAGGACCCGCGCCCGATCGACGTGATGATCGAGGAGGCCGTCGCCGTCGCCAACCAAGCCGATGTGGTGATCGCGGTCGTCGGCGAGGTCCGCGGCATGTCGCATGAATCATCGAGCCGCGTCACGATCGAGATGCCGGGCTCGCAGCGCAAGCTGCTGCAAGCGCTGAAGGCGACCGGCAAGCCGCTCGTCGTCCTGCTGATGAACGGCCGGCCGCTCGCAATCGGCTGGGAAAAGGACAATGCCGACGCGCTGCTGGAGACCTGGTATACCGGCACCGAGGGCGGCAACGCCATCGCCGACATCCTGTTCGGCGACCACAACCCCTCGGCCAAGCTGCCGATCAGCTTCCCGCGCTCGGCCGGGCAGATTCCGACCTATTACAACGCGCTGCGGATCGGGCGCCCCTATACGGAGGGCAAGCCCGGCAACTACACCTCGCAGTATTTCGAGGAGGAGCAGGGCGCGCTCTATCCGTTCGGCTTCGGACTGAGCTTCAGCACGTTCACCCTGACCGACCTCAAGCTCTCGGCCAGCCGCATCAAGCGCGGCGAGAAACTGACCGCCGAGGCGACGCTGACCAATACCGGCAGCTTCGAAGGCGCCAATGCCGTCCAGCTCTACATCGCCGATCCCTATGCTTCGATCGCCCGGCCGGTGAAAGAGCTGAAGGGCTTCCAGAAGGTCTCGCTCAAGCCCGGCGAAGCCAGAGTCGTGCGTTTCGAGATCGGCCCCGACCAGCTCAAATTCGTCAACGGCGACCTGAAGGAGGTGATCGAGAACGGGCAGTTCAACGTCCAGCTCGGCCTCGATTCCCGCAATGTGCTGGAGCAGTCGTTCCTGCTGGCGTGAACGGGCCAGGCAGGAGCTCAGGTAGCGATCGCCGCTTGAAGGCGGCCGGTATCGCGTAACGTCGTGGAAAGGTCACCTGCGGTATTATGAGGCCACGCTCCAAGGAGTTCTCCCTACTCATCGAATGACCGTTCGATATGCTCGATCGAACGCCCGCCATAGAGAATCGTGCAGGTCTATCGCCCATGTCTTCGAAGATTATACCTGTCGTGATGTGTGGCGGCTCCGGGACGCGGCTGTGGCCGGTTTCGCGTGACACGATGCCGAAGCAGTTCATTTCGCTTTTCGGCCAGGATTCTACCTTCCAGCGGGTCATGAGGCTGGTTTCGAATGACAAGGTCTTCGCGCCTGCGATCGTCATCACCAATGTCGCGTATCGCTTCACGGTTCAGGAGCAGATTCAGGCCTGCGGGGCGACGGGGCAGATCGTGCTCGAACCGATGCGGCGTGATTCCGCGGCAGCCGTCGCAGCGGCGACCGAGCTTGCGCTTGCCCGCGACCCCGACGCCATCGTCGGCGTTTTCGCGGCCGATCATGTCGTCCAGGATGGCGATCTTTTCGTCGAAACCTGCCGCATCGCGGGGCTCGTCGCCGCACGGGGGCAGATCGTCACGATCGGCATTCCTCCGACGTCTCCAGCCACCGGCTACGGCTATATCCAGCCCGGAGACGAGCTCCAGGACGGAGCCCGCCGCATCGCCGCCTTCGTCGAGAAGCCCGACGCCAGGCGCGCAGCACAATATCTGCTGGACGGATATCTCTGGAACTCCGGCAATTTCATTTTCGACGCGGCCACCATGCGGGCTGAACTCGAGACCTTCGAGCCGGATGTCATGGCCCCGGTTGCCGAGGCCATTGCCCGGGCCGAGCCCGATCTCGATTTCCTGCTGCTGGATTCCACAGCCTTCGGCCAGGCCAAGACCATCTCGATCGACTATGCGGTGATGGAACGTACCCGGAAAGCCGCCGTCGTCACCGGTAATTTCGGCTGGTCGGATGTCGGCGGCTGGTCGGCGGTCTGGGAGCTTTCCGAGAAGGACCCGGACGGCAACGTCATCGACGGGCGCGGCTATGTGCTGAACGGCGCGAACAACCTCATCCGGTCCGAGGATGCGGTGGTGGCGGTGATCGGCCTCGACGACATCGCGGTCATTTCGACACGCGACGCCGTTCTCGTCGCGCCCAAGGCGAAGGCCGACCAGGTCAAGGAGATGGTGGCGCTGATCACCGCCCATGGCGAGTCGGAAGCCGGTGCCCATCGCGAAATCCAGCGCCCCTGGGGGAAATATCTCTCGGTCGACATGGGCGCGCGCTATCAGGTCAAACGAATTACCGTGAAGCCGGGCGGCGTTCTTTCACTGCAGAAGCACTATCACCGCGCCGAGCATTGGGTGGTGGTGCGCGGCACCGCCGAAGTGACGCGCAACGACGAGACCATCATCGTGCATGAGACGGAATCGATCTATCTGCCGATCGGCTGCCTGCATCGCATGGCCAATCCCGGCAAGATACCGCTCGAGCTGATCGAGGTTCAGGTCGGCTCCTATCTCGGCGAAGACGACATCGTTCGTATCGAGGACATCTACAGGCGCGTCTGAGAGGCGCAGCGAAGCACCTCTCAGGATCGCGTCGGATTTCTGAAGCTGCGGCTCAGCCCTGCGCCGGCTTCCAGTCGGCAGCGGGGATGGTGTTGATCATCCAGGGGATGCCGAATTTATCGACGAGCGAGCCGAAGCCCGGCGACCAGAAGGTTTCGCTGAACGGCATGACGGCCCGCCCGCCCGCGCCGAGCTGCTCGAACCAGCGCTGCCCCTCTGCCTTGTCGCCGGTATGCAGGGTGACGTCGAAGCCGTTCTTGGGCTTGTCGACATTGGGGGCCCATGCGGTATCCATATCGGCGCCCATCAGGGCCTGGTCACCGACCTCCAGCCAGCAATGCATCAGCCAGGTCTTGTACTTCTCGTCGGTGATCGGCATCCCCGGCGGCGCGTCGCCATAGGGTATGGCGGCGGTGATCTTTCCGCCGAGGACCTGGGCGTAGAACTCGAATGCCGCCCGGCACTCTCCTCGGAAGCTCAAGCTGGTCACGATCTTCATGGTCGTCTCCCTTCTGTTGGGGCCTCGGCGCTCCTCCGGCGGAGCCGAGGAGCGCGACAGCTCCCCGATTGGATTGATATCAAGATATCTACCCCATGCGTGTCAGCATACGAATTCCGGCCACAGCCGAACGTTCCCTGAAAGCCAGAGCGCACATCCCATCACCCGCCGGAATGGCAGCACCATCGTTTCCTCTTGCTCAACTGCCTACCGGCAGGTAGGTAAATGAATGCACCCTGCTGGCGAGCTGGCCGACAGGAGCGTCCGCGGAGGCTCAGACACATGCCGGTCATCGAAACCAGGGTCGGCACGGCAGCCGGGCAGCAGGAGAAGCGAGCCGCCTACGGGGCGCTGATCCAGACCTTGCGCGAACGCCACGCGCGTGTCCTCGGGGGTGGTGGCGAGAAGCTGCAGGCGCGCCATCGCGAGCGCGGCAAGATCCCGGTGCGCGAACGCATCGACCTGCTCGTCGACCCGCTCTCGCCCTTCCTCGAACTCTCCCCGCTCGCCGCCTGGGAGCTCTATGGCAACGAAGTACCTGCCGCCGGCATCGTCACCGGCATCGGCGTGGTCGCCGGCACGCCCTGCATGATCATCGCCAACGACGCGACGGTGAAAGGCGGCTCCTTCTTCCATGAGACGGTCAAGAAGCACCTGCGGGCACAGGAGATCGCCTTCGAGAACCGCTTGCCCTGCCTCTATCTCGTCGATTGCGGCGGCGCCTTCCTGCCGGAGCAGGACCGCGTCTTCCCCGATCGCGACCATTTCGGCGGCGCCTTCCTGCAGCAATGCCGGATGTCGGCGGCCGGCCTGCCGCAGGTTTCGGCGGTGTTCGGTGGCTGCACGGCGGGCGGCGCCTATATCCCGGCGCTGTCCGACGAGGTCGTGATGGTGCGCGGCACCGGCCGCATCCATCTCGGCGGGCCGCCGATCGTGAAGGCCGCAATCAACGAGATCGTCGACGGTGAGACGCTGGGCGGCGCCGCGATGCATACGCAAGTCTCGGGGGTCAGCGACTATCTCGCCGAGGACGAGTTCGAGGCGATCGCCAAGCTCCGCGACATCGTCGGCGCGCTCAACTGGCCCGCGCCGCGCACGCTCGCGCGCCCTGTCACGGCGCCGCTCTACGACCCCGCCGAGATCGAGGCCATCGTCGGCACCGACCTGAAGCAGCCCTGCGACGTGCGCGAAATTATCGCCCGCATGGTCGACGGCAGCGTCTTCGACGCCTTCAAGCCGGATTACGGCGCGACGCTGGTCACCGGTTTCGCCCATATCCACGGCCAGCCGGTCGGCATCATCGCCAATAACGGCGTGCTGTTCTCCGACAGCGCGCTCAAGGGCGCGCATTTCATCGAGCTCTGCGACCAGCGCCGCATTCCGCTGCTCTTCCTGCAGAACATCACCGGCTTCATGGTCGGCACGGAGGCCGAGCGCGGCGGCATCGCCAAGCATTCGGCCAAGCTGGTCTATGCCGTCTCGAATGCGCGCGTGCCGCGCTATACCGTGATCATCGGCGGTTCGTACGGCGCAGGCAATTACGGCATGTGCGGCCGGGGCTTCCAGCCGCGCTTCCTCTTCGCCTGGCCGAATGCGCGGATCGCGACGATGTCGCCGGATGTCGCCGCGACCGTGGTGACCGAACTCCGGCGCTCCAGCCTGACGCGCGGCAATGCCGATGAAGCCGAGATCGAGAAACTCGACCGGGAGACGCGCCGCCAGTTCGAGGAGCAGAGCACGCCCTATTACGCAACGGCCCGGCTCTGGGATGACGGCATCATCGAGCCGGCCCAGACCCGCGACGTGATCGGATTGTGCCTCTCGCTCGCCGCGCGCGAGATCGACCTGCCCGGGCATCGCCCCGTCTACCGGATGTAATCCCGATGATCGGTTCCCTCCTCATCGCCAATCGCGGCGAAATCGCCGTGCGGATCATGCGGACCTGCCGGCGCATGGGCATCCGCACCGTCGCCGTCTTCTCCGATGCCGATCGCGACGCGCAGCATGTCGCCTATGCTGATGAAGCCGTGCGCATCGGCCCCGCCGCCGCGCGCGACAGCTATCTGCGGGCAGAAGCGATCATGGAGGCGGCCGCGCGCAGCGGCACTGATGCGATCCATCCTGGCTATGGCTTCCTCTCCGAGAAGCCGGACCTGCCGCTGCTCTGCCGACAGGCGGGGCGCATCTTCGTCGGCCCCTCGGCCGAATGCATCACTGCGATGGGGCCGAAGATCGGCTCGAAGCTGATCGCCGAGAAGGCCGGCGTTCCAAGCGTGCCCGGCTATGCCGGCGACGACCAGTCGAACGCGGCGCTGGCGGAGGCTGCAGCGCGGATCGGCTATCCCGTGATGATCAAGGCCTCGGCCGGCGGCGGCGGCAAGGGCATGCGCCGCGTCTTCACGGCCGCGGAACTGCTGCCGGCACTCGACATGGCGCGCGCGGAGGCGCAGGCCGCCTTCGGCGATCCGGCGCTCTTGATCGAGAAGCTAGTGATGCGCCCGCGCCATCTCGAAGTGCAGGTGGCCGGCGACAAGCATGGCAATGTCGTGCATCTCTTCGAGCGCGACTGCTCGGTCCAGCGCAACAACCAGAAGGTGCTGGAGGAGGCGCCCGCCCCCCATCTCGCTCCGGCGATCCGGGGCAAGCTGCTGGAGCGCGGCGTCGCGCTGGCAAAGGCCATCGGTTACGATAATCTCGGCACGGTCGAATTCATCCTGGAGGACGGTTTCGACGAGCCGTGGTTCCTGGAGATGAACACGCGCCTGCAGGTCGAGCATCCGGTGACCGAAGCGATCACCGGCTACGACCTCGTCGAGTGGCAGATCCGTATCGCCGCCGGTGAGAGGCTGCCGGCCTTGCAGCCCGATATCCGCGAAAGCGGGCATGCGATCGAGGCCCGCATCACCGCCGAACGCGCCGACCAGGGTTTCCGGCCCGATACCGGGCGGATCGAGGGCTATGCCGAGCCAGCCTCGATCCGCATCGACAGCGGTGTGAAGGCAGGTTCCGAGGTCACATTGTTCTACGATTCGCTGCTGGCCAAGGCGATCGCGGCGGGGCCTGACCGTGCCACAGCCTGTGCAAGGCTGGCGGCCGGCCTGCGCGATTTCGCCATTCTCGGCCCCGCGACCACCCTGCCCTTCCTGATCGATGCGGTCGAGCATCCGCTCTTCGCTGGCGGCAAGGCGACGACGCGCTTCATCGAGGAGGCTTTTCCCGATGGCTGGACGGCGAAGCGACCGCGTCAACGGCTGGCACGAGCCGTCGCGGCCCTGCTCTGGCTGGAGAAACAGAAGGCAGCGCGTCCGAACGTCGATGCCTGGAATAGCCTCCCGGGCTTCCGCCTGCTGGCGCCGGCCGGCGGCGTGGCGACGAGCCGCCTGATCGCCGAGGAGGAAGACGAAGCGACGAAGCTGGCAATTCGCTTGCTGCCGGATGGCAGGCGCCGCGTCGGCGACGCCGACGGCGAGATCGAGCTGGCCTTGCGCACAGGTCCCGAAAGCTTCGAACTCGCTTTCGAGGATCGCATCCTGCGCGGCAGCCATGCGACGGCCGGCGGGGGCATCCGGTTGACGCTCGACGGCGAGACCTTCGATATCGGGATCGGCAGCGAGGCGCGGCCCGCGGCGGCGACTGGCGGCGGCGGAGCCGGTTCCGGAGCGGTGCTCGCCCCGATGCCGGGGGTTGTGGCCGAGATCCGCGTCGCGCCGGGCGACAAGGTCGAAGCCGGGCAGATCGTGGCCGTGCTCGAATCGATGAAGCTCTTCACCTCGCTCTCGGCCGGCGTCGACGGCGTGGTCGCCGATATCGCCTGCCAGCCGGGGGACACGGTCCAGGCCGGCAAGAGGCTCGTGCTGATCGAGCCGCCCTCCGCTTGAAGCATCAGCGCAATTGCTCTCTGCTTGCGGGATGGAAAGAAAGGTGTCTTTTTTCAGCGATTAGAACCAGAACAGCAAAGAACCGATGACCGACATGAGCGACGCGCCCCGCCCCGGAAAGGCTGCGGCCAAGCCGAGCGGGCTGCATCTCTCGCTGGCAAGGCGCATTGCCGCGCTGGCCGCCGAGCGGCGCTGGCCCGCCGGCTTCCATCTGCGCGAGATGGAAATCGCCCGCGCCTTCGAGGTGTCGCGAACGCCGGTTCGGGCAGCGCTTGGCGTGCTGGCCGCCCAGGGCCTGGTCGAGAACCGCACCAACCTTGGCTTTTTCCTGTCGCGCGAGGGCGCCGAGCTTGAAACAGCGGAACGATCGCTGCCGGCGGCGCAGGAAGACGATGTGCTCCGCGCCATCCTGCGCGACCGCGAGGCCGGGCGGCTCCCAGAGCAATTGATCGAGACCGATCTGCAGGAGAGCTACGGCATCGGCCGCAGCGGCCTGCGCAAGGTCCTGCTGCAACTCGCCGAAGACGGGCTGATCAAGCGGCGCAGGGGCCATGGCTGGAGTTTCGTGCCGTCGCTCGCTTCGACCGAGGCCCGCGAGGAGAGTTATCGCTTCCGCCTGATCATCGAATGCATGGGGCTTCAGGAGCCCGGCTTCCGTGTCGACAGGCACCAGTTCGCACGCAGCCGGGCGGCGCATGAAGCCTTCATCGCCGACCTGCATCGCTCGCCCTCGGTCGAGCGCTTCTTCGAGATCAATGCCGGCTTCCACGCCATGCTGGCGGCCTGCTCCGGCAACCGCTTCCTGCTGCAGGCCATGGAGGCGCAGAACGCGCTGCGGCGGCTGACCGAATATGCCGATTACGGCGAGCTCGACGCCGCGGCACTGCTCAAGTCCTGCCGCGAGCATCTCGCCATCCTCGACGCGCTCGAGCAGGGCGACCTCAACTGGGCGGTGATCCTGATGCGCCAGCACCTGACCCGACCGGTAAACGGCGCGGCGCCGCCCGCAGGCTGATCACAGCAGCGACAGCACTTTTCTCATCGACTCGCACGTTCGCTTGACATTGTATTTTTTCTCCAAATAATTCATTTCATCCTCATCCAGCAGCGAGACCGAACGTGCCCGCCACCGCCGCCCGCCCCAATGATCTCGATGCACATTGGATGCCCTTCACGGCGAACCGCCGCTTCAAGAGCGCGCCGCGGCTCTTCGTCGGGGCGGAGGGCAACTACTACCTCTCGTCGGACGGGCGCCGGATCCTCGACGGCATGGCCGGGCTGTGGTGCGTCAATGCCGGCCACGGCCATCCGCGCATCCGCGAGGCGATCAAGGCCCAGGCCGACGGGCTCGACTACGTCTCCTGCTTCCAGATGGGACATCCGGACGCCTTCACGCTGGCGAACCGCATGGTCGGCATGCTGCCTGACGGGCTCGACCATGTCCTGTTCTCCAATTCAGGCTCGGAAGCCGTCGATACCGCGCTGAAGGTCGCGCTGGCCTATCATCGCCAGCGTGGCGAAGGCGGCCGCTATCGCCTGATCGGACGGGCGCGCGGCTATCATGGCATGGGTTTCGGCGGGCTGTCGGTCGCCGGCATCAGCCGCCACCGCCGCGATTTCGGGCCGCTGCTGCCCGGCGCCGCCCATCTGCCGCATACGCTCGACCTCGCGCGCAACGTGTTCTCGCGCGGCGAGCCCGAGCATGGCGTCGAGCTTGCCGACGATCTCGAGCGGCTCGTCCAGATCCATGACGCCTCGACCATCGCCGCCGTGATCGTCGAGCCCGTCGCTGGATCGACCGGCGTCCTGCCGCCCCCGAAGGGCTATCTCAAGCGCCTGCGCGAAATCTGCGACAGGCACGGCATCCTGCTGATCTTCGACGAGGTGATTTCGGGCTTCGGGCGGCTTGGCGCCTCCTGTGCGGCGGAGGCCTTCGGCGTCACGCCCGACATGATCACCTGTGCCAAGGGCCTCACCAACGGTGCCGTGCCGATGGGCGCGACGGTCGTCGGCAAGCACATCTACGACGCCTTCATGACCGGGCCGGAATCCGCGATCGAGCTGTTCCATGGCTTCACCTATTCCGGCCATCCGCTGGCCTGCGCCGCCGGGCTCGCAACCTTGCAGGTCTACGAGGAGGAAGGGCTCTTCGAGCGCACCCGCAAGATCGCCGATCATTGGGAGCAGGCCGCGCATGCGCTGAAGGGCGCGCCGCATGTCATCGACATCCGCAATATCGGCCTCGTCGCCGCGATCGAATTCACGCCGCGACCCGGTGGCCCCGGCCAGCGCAGCGCCGAATGCGCCGAGGCCTGCTACCAGGACGGCGTGCTCGTCCGGGCCGGAGCCGATCTCATCGTGCTGTCGCCGCCGCTTACCATCGAGCCCGACGAGATCGACCGGATCTTCGCCAGCATCCGCAAGGCGCTCGACACGATCGCCTGAGCCATCAGACCAGCCAGCGGCTCATTGAAGAGAGGGCGGAATGCGCAAGGGACACGGCCAGACCATCTCCTACTACCTGATGGGCCGCACGGCGCTCGCCGCCTGCCGGGCCGACCAGCGCTTCTCGTATTGCTGCTACCTGCCCGAAAGCTATGAGGAGACCGGCACGCGGCGCTATCCGCTTGCCGTTCTCGTCCATGGCAGCCTGCGCGATGCGACGAATCTGCGCGACCAGTTCATCGATTTCGCCGAGGCCAATCAGTGCGTGCTGCTGGCGCCGCTCTTCCCCTGCGGGATCGAGGAACCCGGCGATACCCATAACTACAAGCGCATCCTCTATCGCGGCATCCGCTACGACCAGATCCTGCTCTCGATGATCGACGAGATCGCAGGTCTCTACCGGCTGGAGACCGACAAGCTGCTGATGCACGGCTTCTCGGGCGGCGGCCAGTTCGTGCACCGCTTCTTCTATCTCCACCCCGAGCGGCTCGCCGCCGTCTCGATCGGCGCGCCGGGCGTGGTGACATTGCCGGACCCGGACAAGCCGTGGTGGCGCGGCACCGGCGACATGAAGGCGATCTTCGGGCGTGAGCCCGACCTTGCGGCGATGCGCCAGGTCGCCGTGCAGATGGTCGTCGGCGGCGACGATATCGAGACCTGGGACGTGACCGTTTCGCCGAAATCCTCGAACTGGATGGAGGGGATCAACGAGACCGGGGCGACGCGCGTCGAGCGCCTGCGCTCGCTCGAAGCCGCCTTCCTGAAGCGCGGCATTGCCGTGCGCTTCGATGTCGTGCCCGGCATCGAGCATATCGGCTACCTCGTTCACCCGCCGGTGAAGGATTTCTTCGGCGACATGCTGCGCCGCCGGCGGAACTAGCGGCAGCGCGGATTAACGATTTCTGCGGTGACACCGGAAAGCCGGGCCCGCCCCTTGGGAGAAGCAGACCATGAAGCTTGGATGGCTCGCGGCCGTCGCCGCATTCGCTTGCCTCACGCCCGCCCTGGCGCAGGAACCGAAACCCGGCGGCGAATTGCGGATCGCGATCTCCGGCGACATCACCAGCAGCGAGCCCGGCGTGCGCCGCAGCGGCGATGCCGACGCGGTCCTGCACCATGTCGTCGAGGCGCTGGTCGCCTATCGCGAGGATCTCAGCATCGCGCCGATGCTGGCGGAGAGCTACGCGATGTCACCGGACGGGCGCAGCTACACCTTCAAGCTGCGCGACGGCATCACCTTCCATAATGGCGCGCCGATGACCTCCGCCGACGTCAAGTGGAGCTGGGATCGGATGCTCGACCCGGCGACGCGCTGGCAATGCCGCGGCTGGTATGACGGCACGCAGGACATGAAGGTCGAAGCGATCGAGACGCCCGATCCGAAGACGGTGGTGTTCCGGCTCGCGAAGCCCTCGGCGCTGTTCCTGCACTATGTCGCCAATATCCAGTGCATGACCGGCATCCTGCATCGCGACTCCGTCAATGCCGCCGGCGAATGGGTGAAGCCGATCGGCACCGGCCCCTTCGCCTTCACGGAATGGCGCAAGAACAGCTTCATCCTGCTCAAGAAATTTGCCGACTACAAATCCCGCAGCGAGCCGACGAGCGGCTATGCTGGGGCGCGCAAGGCCTATGTCGACCAGGTGCGCTGGATGGTAGTGCCCGACGATGCGACCCGGCGCGCCGGTTTGCAGGCCGGGCAGATCGACTGGATCATCACCGATGTCGCGGATATCGTCGAATTGCGTGCAGCCAAGGGCGTCAAGGTCGCGACGGCGCAGGGGCTGAGCTGGAACGTCCTGCTGATCCAGACCCGCGACCCGCTCCTCGCCGATCCCCGTATCCGCAAGGCGCTGGCCCATGCGATCGACCTGAAGACGCTGGTCGAGAACCGCACGGACGGGCTGGGCAAGCCCAATCCCTCGGCCATCCCGACGACCAGCGGGAGCCATACGGCGATCCATGACCAGGGCTACACATACGACCCCGACCTCGCCCGCAAGCTGCTGAAGGAAGCCGGCTATGACGGGCGCCCGATCAAGCTGCAGACCTCACAGAAGCTGGTCCATCTCTACGACACCGCCATCATCCTGCAGGAGATGCTCAAGCAGGCAGGCTTCAACGTCGAGCTCGACATGCTGGAATGGGCGACGCAGCTCGACCGCTACAGCAAGGGCAATTTCCAGCTCCAGTCCTTCCGTTTCACCGCACGCTTCGACCCGTCGTTCAACTACAAGACCTTCGTCGGCTCGAAGGACGAGGATGCCGATGTCCAATGGGAGGACAAGCGCGCGGTCGAGCTGCTGCTGGCCTCGGCGACCGAGCTCGACCCGGCCAAACGACAGGCCATGTTCGATGAGATGCACCAGCGCATGATCGAGCAGGTGCCGATCATCAGCCTCTACAACACCCCGCTCGTCGAGGCCTCGACCGACCGCATCGCCGGCGTCGAACTCACCAGTTCCGGCAAGACGCGGGCCTGGGGCGTGTGGGTCACCCGGTAGACATACCGGGCGGACGCATGCCACCGAACCGGCACACGACCCGATAAAGGCCGCGGCGGGGCTGCGCGGGAGCGCGCATGCTCCTGGCGCAGCCCCGTCAACCCATCAATCCATCTCGACCGCTCGCGGCCCTTGCCGGAAGAACGAACCAACGCTGACGTTTTCACCCGCCCGAATCCTGAAGCGGGACGAGCGCGCGGCGACGGGATCGGGGGAACCGTCTTGAAGCTGCCTTTGTGGGGAAGCGCGCTCAGCGCCACTCTGCTCGTCCAGGTCGTGAGCTCGTTCGCCGGAGCCGCCATCCCGCTTCTCGGCCCGCTCCTGCCCCTGCGCTGGGGCCTTGCGCCCGAAAGCATCGGCTATGTTTCGGCCGTGGTCTCGACGGGCATCTGCTGGTTCCTCGCCTGCGGCAATCCGATGCTCGACCATCACGGCCCGGTTCGGGCGCTGCAGATCGGGCTGGCCTTCGTCGCCGCCGGCCTTCTGCTGCTGTCGCAGCCCTTCGGACTCATCGGGCTTGCCGGCGCGCTCCTGGTCGGGCTCGGCCTCGCGCCCAACACTCCGGCCGGCAGCCAGATCCTGATGCGCACGGCGCCAGTCGATCACCGGACCCTCGTCTTCTCGATCAAGCAGGCCGGCGTCCCACTCGGCGGCGCCATCGCGGGCTTCGCCGTCGCACCCATGGTCCTGGGTTTCGGCTTCACCGGGGCGATCTGGGCCGTGGTCGCCATCGTCCTGGTCAGCGCGCTGGCGGTCCAGCCCTTCCGCGGGAGTCTCGACGCGGAGAAAGGCACGCAGAACCGCGCCTGGGCGCGGATGTTCCTGTCGCCGTCGTCGCTGGCGCGATCGGCGCGGGTGCTGAGCTCGCATTCCTCGCTGCCGATGCTCACCGCGCTCGGCGTCTCCTTCTCGATCACGCAGGCCTGCATCACCGCCTTCACCGCGACCTATATGGTGACCCAGCACGGCAAGACGCTGGCCCAGGCCGGGCACCTCGTCGCGGCCCTGCTGGTGGCGAGCACGGTCGCGCGCATCTTCTTCGGCTGGCTGGCGGACCGGATGGACGGCGGCCTGCGACTGCTCTGCCTGCTGGCGCTCGCCGCCGGCTCGACCATCGCCCTGCTGATCGGCACGGCAAGCACGAGCCCCTGGCTGATCTACCCCTGCATGGCCCTGGTCGGCGCGACCTCGATGGGCTGGAACGGCGTCCACATGGCCGAGCTGGCGCGCGTCTCGCCACCCGCGCTGATCGGCGACGTTACCTCCGGGGCGAGCCTGTTCGGCTTCGTCGGCTCGATCTGCGGGCCGCTGGTCTTTGCCGTGATCGCAAACCGGACCGGCAGCTTCAACTGGCCCTTCCTGCTGGTCGCCGGCCAGCTTGCCGTGTTCGGGGCCTTCGCTCTCTGGCATCTGCGCCGCTCGGCGCAGGCCTGATCGCTCCGCAGATCCGGATAACATCAGGTTATACCTGATCCCGAATAAAGCATGAGAACAATGGAGGCGGGGCCTCTAGACCTTATCCTGGGGTTCGGCCCGTCGCGTCCGGTCCCGAGGTCATACGCCAATCCAGGAATCCGTCGATGTCCCGCCTCATCACCGTTGCCGCCGCACAGTTGGGTCCGATCCAGCGGGCCGACAGCCGCAAGCAGGTCATCGACCGGATGATCGCGCTGCTGGAGAAGGCCAAGGCGCAAGGCGCGACCTTCGTCGTGTTTCCCGAGCTCGCGCTGACCACCTTCTTCCCGCGCTGGTACCATGAGGATCGCGCCGAGGCGGATCAATGGTTCGAGCGCAGCATGCCCGGCCCGGATACCCAGGCGCTGTTCGACAAGGCCAAGGAGCTCGGCCTCGCCATGAGCTTCGGCTATGCGGAGCTCACGCCCGAAGGCCGGCATTTCAACAGCTCGATCCTGGTCGACCGCGGCGGCCGTATCGTCGCCAAATACCGCAAGATCCACCTGCCCGGCCATGTCGAGTTCGACTCCGAGCGGACGCATCAGCATCTCGAGAAGCGCTATTTCGAGCCGGGCGATCTCGGCTTCCCGGTCTGGGAATTCGAAGGCGGGCTGTTCGGCATGGCGATCTGCAACGACCGGCGCTGGCCCGAGACCTATCGCGTCATGGGATTGCAGGGCGTCGAGATGGTCGTGCTTGGCTACAACACCCCGTCCGCCAATTCGCAATCGCCCAACGAGACGGCAGCCGACCGGCTGTTCCACCACCGCCTGTCGGTGCAGGCCGGCGCCTACCAGAATTCGACCTGGGTCGTGGCCGTCGGCAAGGCCGGAACCGAAGACGGACACCATCTCTTCGGGGGAACGCTGATCGCGGCGCCGGACGGCAAGATCGTCGGGGAGATCGACCATGAGGAAGACGGCGTGCTCGTCCATCCCTGCGATCTCGACGATACCCGCTTCGGCAAGGCGACGATCTTCGATTTCATCCGCCATCGCCGTGTCGAGCATTACGGCCTGATCACCGAACGCACCGGCGTCGGCGCGCCGCTCGGAAAGCCCGAGGGCGCCTGAGCGCCCTCGTTGCCGGCTTTACCGGAACGGGTCGAACGGGGTCGGGAAGCGACCGGTCGGCGTGATCTCGGCGTAAGGCGCGCGCGCCAGCAACTGCCCCTGCCCCGGCTGCGCCAGCACGCGCTCGCCATCGAAGACGAGGCGGCCGCGCTGATAGGTCGCCGCCGGATAGCCCTGCACCGCCATGCCCTCATAAGGCGTGTAGTCGCTGCCATGATGCTGCATGGCATTGGTGAGGGTGACGCGCCGGTTGGGATCGAACAGCACGATATCGGCATCGGCCCCGACCGCGAGCGCGCCCTTGCGTGGCGCCAACCCGAAACGCCGCGCCGGATTGGTTGCGACGAGATCGACGAAGCGGCGCAGGTCGATGCGCCCCTTGGCGACACCCTCCGAGTAGAGAATGGGCAGGCGTGCGGCGAGACCGGGCACGCCGTTCGGGATCTTGTTGAAGGGTGCGCCCTCGCCGTGCTGTTTCTTGCCGCGCGGGTCGTCGTAGCGCAGCGGCGAATGGTCGGACGAGACGATGTCGATGACGCCGTCGCGCAGGAACTGCCAGAGCGCCTCCTGGTCGGCGGTCGAGCGCAGCGCCGGCGAGATCATGAACTTGGCGCCCTCGAAGCCCGGACGATCCATGTCGGCCTCGTCGAGCACGAGATATTGCGTGCAGGTCTCGGCCCAGGCCTTCTGCCCGCGCTTCTGCGCCCGCTCGACCTCTTCGCCGGACTGCCGGCCCGAGACGTGGAAGACCTGGATCGGCGTATCCAGCGCCTCGGCCAGGGCGAGAATGCGATGCGTCGCCTCGCGCTCGACAACCATGGGCTTCGCCCAGGCGAGATGGCGCGGCGCCGTCTGCCCGGCCGCCAGCAGCGCCTGCGTCAGCCAGGTGATCAGTTCGTGATGCTCGGCATGGACGCAGACGAGCGCGCCGGCGCGCCGCGCCGCGGCCAGCGTCTGCAGAATCTGCGCATCGCCGAGACGGTTGCTGTCATAGGTCATGAAGATCTTGACCGAGCGATGCCCGGCCTCGACCAGCGCCGGCAACTCGGTGTCCAGCACCTCCGGAGTGGGATCGTTGACCAGAAGATGGAAGGCATGGTCGATCCGGGCCTGCTTCGCCTTCTCGGCATAGGCGGCAACCGCGCCGGCGAGCGAGCCGCCGCGAACCTGAGGTGCATGGCAGACGACCGTGGTCGTGCCGCCCGCTGCGGCAGAGGCCGTGCCGCTATCGAAGCCGTCGGCGATGTCGGCGCCCGAGGAGAAGGGCTGGTCGAGATGAACGTGGCTGTCGACCCCGCCGGGGAGGACGAGCAGGCCCTTTGCATCGACCTCCTCCTTGCCGCGCGGCAGCCCCGCGCCGATCGCGGCGATGGTGCCGCCGGCGATGCCGATATCGAAAGCTCCGATGTCGGAGGCGGTGACGGCCGTGCCGCCGCGGATGACGAGATCGAAATCGCTCATGGTCTTTCTCTCCATGCGACGGGGGCCGTGAAACGGCAGCCCGCAGCGCGCGAACAGCGACGAGGTCAGGATGAAAACGGAACTGCGCGTCGCGCTCGGCGACAGGCTCTATGGCATCGAGCGCCCCTGGGGCGCCCTGCCGGCGACGCCGGGGCGGATCACCGATCTCACAGTCGGCAAGGACGGGCTGGTGCATGTCCTGCTGCGCCGCGACAGCGCCGTCGATCCCGAGGGGCCCTGCGTGATCACGCTCGCGAGCGATGGCAGCTTCGTCAGGAGCTGGGGCGAGGCGCTCTGCGTGGATGCCCACAAGATCGCGACGATGCCGGATGGCGGCCTCGCCATCGTCGATCGCGACGCCCATCGCATCTTCTTCTGTGACGTCGAAGGCCACGTCCGTCAGCAGATCGGCGAAAGCCATCGGCCGGGGCAGCCCTTCAACCATCCGAGCGATATCGCCTTTGCGCCGGATGGCGGCTTCTATGTCGCCGATGGCTATGGCAATGGCCGCATCCATCGCTACGACTCCGGCGGCAGCCTGATCGCGAGCTGGGGCTCGGTCGGGACGGCGCCGGGCGCGTTCCTGACGCCGCACGGCATCTGCGTGCTCGGCGACGGGCGCGTGATCGTCGCCGATCGCGAGAACAGCCGCGTGCAGAGCTTCACCGCCGGGGGCGAACGTCTCGCGGTCTGGGATGCGTTCCTGCGCCCGCAGGATGTCGTCGCCGATGCGGATGATCGAATCTATGTCTGCGACTCGATCCCGACGCTGAGCCTGCTCTCGGCGGATGGCGCCCTGCTCGGCCGCTGCCGGCCGGTGCTCAACGGCGCCCATGGCCTGTGGCTTGGAACGGCCGGCGATATCTTCCTCGCGGAGACCAACCCCAACCGCATCACGCGGCTTTTCCCCGTCGCGAGCTGACGCGACGGGCCACCGCGCCCTCATGCGGCGGAGACGGCCGTGCGGTTCTGCAGGCGCGAGACCAGCCGCACGAAGGGCCAGAACATCAGGAAATAGACGATCGCCACCGCGATCAATGGCGTCGGATTGTAGAGCAGGCCCTGGGCAAGCTGGGCCGAACGCAGCAGTTCCTGAAGTGCAACGGCGGATGCGATCGAGGTCTGCTTCACCAGCTCGACCGTGTTGCTGATCAGGTCCGGCAGCACGTTGCGCGTGCCCTGCGGCACCACGACATGGATCATGCTCTTGTACCAGCTCAAACCCGTGGAGCGGGCCGCTTCGCGCTGGCCCCTCGGCACGGATTCTATGCCGGCGCGGAAGATCTCGGCGAAATAGCTCGAGCCGTTCAGCGTCAGCGCCAGCACGGCGGCCGTGAACTCGTTGAGCTTCAGGCCGAGGAAGGGCAGGCCGAAGAAGATGAAGATCAGCAGCACCAGCGGCGGGATGGCCCGCATCACGTCGACATAGGCGATCAGCAGGAAGCGCAGCAGCCGGTTCGGCACGTCCTGCGCCATGGCGATGGCGATACCGCTGACGACCGAGAGCGGCACGGCGACGGCGGCTAATGCCAGCGTCATCCAGAAGCCCTGCAGCAGCAGCGGCCAGACCTGCTTGAGGACGTCGATATTGAGGAAGGTCGTGACGAGATCGTCCATCATGACCTCGGATGCGCATAGGCGCGTTCGAGCCAGCGCGTGAAGCGCACGAAGGGCAGGAACAGCACGAGGAAGAGCAAGGCGCCGACGGTCAGCGCGGTCGGGTTGGCGACGTTGGACTGGATGCTGGAGGTCACGTTGAGCAGCTCCGGCACGGCCACGACCGAGCCCAGCGTGGTGCCCTTGCTGATGCCGATGGCGCGGTTGGTCAGGGGCGGGATCGAGATGCGCACCACCTGTGGCAGGATGATGTAGGCAAGCGTCTTGCTGAAGCTGAGGCCGGTCGAGCGCCCGGCTTCCCATTGTCCCTTATGCACGGCGTTGATGCCGGCCCAGAAGATCTCCTCGGCGAAGGCCGAGAGCACGATCGCCAGCGCCAGCACCGTCGCTGTGATGGGCTCCAGCACCAGCCCGAAATAGGGCAGCGCGAAATAGGCCAGCACGATCAGGACGAGCTGCGGGATCGAGCGGAAGAAATCGATATAGAAGATGATCAGCCAGTTCAGCGGCCGGATGCCGTATAGCCTGAGGATCGCCAATGCGAGGCCGAGCGGGATGCCGATCAGGACCGTCAGGATCGACATCTGGACGGTGATCAGGAAGCCGCGCAGGATGTCCGGCCAATAGGCCGACATCAGCGAAAAATCGAAGAAATAGCGGACGATCTGATCCATGCGCCGTCAGCCGTGCGAGCGCATCACGAAGTCGCGGATGCGCTGGTGCTGCGGGTTGATCAGGATCTCCTGCGGCGTGCCCTCGGCCAGGATCGCGCCATGGTCCATGAAGACGACGCGGTCGGCGACGTCGCGCGCGAACTTCATCTCATGGGTCACGACGATCATGGTCATGCCCATGTCCTTGGTCCGGACCATGACGTTGAGGACTTCGCCGACGAGTTCGGGGTCGAGCGCCGAGGTCGGCTCGTCGAAGAGCATGACCTGCGGCTCCAATGCCATGGCGCGGGCGATGCCGACGCGCTGCTGCTGACCGCCGGACAATTCGGCCGGATAGGCATCGGCCTTGTGGGCGAGGCCGACGACTTCGAGATGGTGGCGGGCCTTCGCCTCGGCCTCCTGCTTGCTCAAGCCGACGACCTTGCGCAGCGCGAGCGAGACGTTCCCCAGCGCCGTCTTGTGCGGGTAGAGATGGATACCCTGGAAGACCATGCCGATGCCGCGGCGCAGGCGGTCGAGATCGACCTTGGGGCCGGTGACCTCCTGCCCGCCGAGGCGGATCGTGCCCGCCGTCGGCTCCTCAAGCCGGTTGATGCAGCGCAGGCAGGTGCTCTTGCCCGAACCGGAGGAGCCGACGATCACGACGGCCTCGCCCTTGCCGACCTTGAGGTCGACACCGCGCAGAACCTCGACATTGCCGAAGCTCTTGCGCAAGCCCTCGATCGAAACGATCGTTTCGGAAGGCGTGGCCGTCATGGCGGGCGCTGAGGTCACTTGCAGGCGGCCTTGTGCGGGGTCGCGTCGTAACCCTCGAAATCCGGCGCGCCGATGCCCGGATAGACCTTGGCGCTGGAGGAATCGGCCGCCGGCTTCACGCCGAACCACTTCTCATGGATCGCGGCCAGCGTGCCGTCGCTCTTGATGCATTCGAGCGCGGCCTCGACCTTGGCGCGGAACGCCGCGTCCTCCTTGCGGAAAGCGATGCCGAAATTGTTGCCGCTGTTGAGCACGAAGGCGACCTCGGCCATCGGCGTCTGCGTCGAGACATAGCGCGAGACCGGGACGTCGGCGACATTGGCGAAGGCGCGCCCGATCATCACGGCCTGCACGGCGTCGGCATTCTTGTTGTAGCGCTGGATGGTGTAGCCGTATTTGGCTTCGTTGTCGGTCAGCCACTTGTCGGAGATCGAGCCGTTATTGACGGTCAGCGCCTTGCCCTTCAGCTCCTCCAGATTGGCGATCTTGGCGCCCTTCTTGACGAGGAAGCCGAGGCCCGTCGGCATATAGGGCTCGCTGAACAGCATCTGCGCGGCGCGGTCTTTCGTGATGTTGGTCGGCGCCGGGATCATCTCGTAGCGCTTGGAGAACAGGCCCGCGAAAATCGCCGAGAAATTGGAATCCGTGACCTCGACGCCGGGGCGCCCGAGCTGCTTCGCCAGCGCAGCGGACATGTCGTAGGTGAAGCCCGTCGCCTCGCCGGCCGGCGTCTTGAAGCAGAACGGCGCGAAGCCGAGATCGCAGGCCACCTTCAGCTTCTCGCCCTGCGGATGGTCGGCATCCTGCGCCAGGGCCGGCATGGCGAGCATGGCGCCAAGCACGGCGCCCGCTGCAAAGGCACGTGTCAGCTTGATCGAATTCAGCTTCATCTTTCCCGCTCCCGTTATACGTTGTGGCTACGCCGCGATTGCTGCCCCCTGTCCCTGCAACAATCCGGCCATGTCCAAGGGGAGCCTAACAGGGCGAAATCATGCCCAGCCAATCATTTATTGTCGGGTGGCCATAACCTGATGTTAAGTTCCGGCCTCACCGTCCTCGCCGGAGGCGGCGGGAGGCGACGGCACCAGGCCGCGCAGGATATCGACGAAAGCACTCGCCGTGCGTGACAGCGGCTCGAAGCGCGGCGTCAGCAGATGGGCGCGGACGCGCGTCTTGGGTGCGAGCGGGCGCGACACCAGTTCCGGCCAGGTCCGCCCACGCAGCACGAACTCGTCGACGACCCCGACACCCGCCCCCGCACGCACCATCGCGCAGGCGACCGGCGTGAAGCGGACAACGGTGCTGATCCTGAGCGGCGCGGATTTCAATGTGAGGGCACGCCCGACGACATCGCCATAGGGCGTCTGCGGCCCGAACCCGATCAGCGGATAAGGCGCGAGATCGGCCGGGCGGACCACGCGCAATCGCGCCAGCGCATGGTCGCGCGGCATGATCACCATCAGCCGCCCTTCCGTCAGGATCTCCGTATTGAGCGTCGGCTCGTCGACCGGAATGATCGAGACGCCGAGATCGGCACGGCCCGCCACGACCTTGGCGACGACCTCCAGAAGCGTCAGCACCTCGAACTCGACGCGCAGGTCCGGGAAGCGCTCGCGCAGCCGCGCGATGGCATCCGGCACCAGCGCCTGGCCGACGCTCGGGCTCGCGACGATCCGCACCGAGCCTGTACCGCGCTCGCGCAATTCCTCGGCGAGCTCGTTGACCCTGACCACGCCCTGATGGACCTGGTCGACCTCCTGGAACAGGCGGCGCGCCTCCGGCGTCGGCTGGACGCGGCCGCGCACGCGCTCGAACAGGCGCAGCGCCAATCGGTCCTCGGTATAGGCCAGCAGGCGGCTGATCGCCGGCTGCGAGACCGAGAGCAGGCGGGCCGCACCGCTGATCGAGCCGGTGATCATGATGGCCCGGAAGACTTCGATCTGCCGGAGATTGAGACGCATGGCGATAACATCCGTTTATGGTCGGCCGCATAATAAGCATGATTCATTTCGCGCCTAGCGCTCTAAGCTCGACCTCGTGCCGGTAACGACCGGCTCGACAGAGCATGGCGCGAAAAAGTGGGAACCGGTTTTTCGCTTCAGCAATGCTCCCAACCAAAGCAGGGTGAGGCCGGCCGATGAGACGCTTTCTGACGAGCAGGGATGTCGAGGCCGCCGTGGCCGGCGGGTCCGTCTTCGCAGCGGGCGGCGGCGGCTGGGCTGATCACGGCCGCATGCTCGGCACAGCCGCGGTCAATACCGGCAGGCCCGAGCTCGTCACCATGGACGAGATTCCCGACGACGCGATCATCGCGACCGCCGCTGCCATCGGCGCGCCCGGCGGCACGACCGAGTGGGAGATGTGGGGCATCGACTACGTCAAGGCCGTGCAATTGCTGCAGGAGGCGCTGGGCAAGCCGATCTACGGCCTGATCATCGGCCAGAACGGCATGTCGAGCACGCTGAACGCCTGGCTCCCGAGCGCGATCCTCGGCGTCAAGGTGGTCGATGCCGTCGGCGATATCCGCGCCCATCCCACCGGCGACATGGGCTCGATCGGCCTCGCCAACAGCCCGGAAGCGACAATCCAGGTCGCGGTCGGCGGCAACCGCTCCAAGAACCAGTACATCGAACTCGTGACACGCGGCGCGACCGCCAAGATCTCGCCGATCCTGCGTACGGCGTCGGACATGTCCGGCGGCTTCATCGCCTCCTGCCGCAACCCGGTTTCGGCGGCCTATGTCCGCAAGAACGCCGCGCTCGGCGGCATCTCGATGGCGCTGGCGCTGGGCGAACGCATCCTCGCCGCCAAGCCGAAGGGCGGCAGCGCGGTGATCGACGCGATCTGCGACGAGACCGGCGGCTCGATCATCGCGCGCGGCACGGTCGTGAAGAAGGACGTGCGCTACACCAACGAGGCCTTTGACATCGGCACGATCCAGGTCGGGACCGGCGCCGCCGCCCGCGTCATCCATGTCATGAACGAGTACATGGCGGTGACCGATCCCGACGGCACCCGGCACGCCTGTTTCCCGGACGTGATCACCACGCTCGACGCCGACGGCCAGCCGGTCAGCTCCGGCCATGTCCGCGAGGGCATGGAACTCTCGGTGCTGCGCGTGCCCAAGGACAAGATCCCGCTGAGCTCCAGCGTCACCGATCCCAGCGTCTATCCGATCGTCGAGAAGGCGCTCGGCATGAACTTCACCGATTACGCGCTCGGTCGCGAAGGCTGAGCACACATTCTTCCGCCTCCCTCCCGCAGGATCAACCGGATACCCTGACATGAGTGATTTCGATCTCGTCCTCCGCGGCAATATCGTGCTGTCCGACCGGATCATCGAGGATGGCTATGTCGCCGTCAGCGGCGGCAAGGTCGGCAAGGTCGGCCAGGGCACGCCGCCGGCAGCCCGCGAAACCCAGGATTTCCGCGGCCAGTGGATCATTCCCGGCGTTATCGACGGGCAGGTCCACTCGGGCAGCCAGGCCAATCACGAGGGCATCGGCATGTGCTCGCGGGCTGCGGCGGCGGGCGGCGTCACCGTGATGGTCGACATGCCCTATGACGAGCCGGAGCCCGTCACCAGCGCCAAGCTCTTCAACGAGAAGGTCGCGGTGGTCGAGCGCGACGCCCATGTCGATGTCGCGCTCTACGCCACGATCACCATCGAGAACGGGTTGCATGCCATTCCGGGCCTCGTCGAGGCCGGCGCCTGCGCCTTCAAGTTCTCGACCTTCGAGGCCAACCCGACGCGCTTCCCCCGCATCGGCGACGACACGCTCTACGAGGCCTTCAAGCTGATCGAGCCGACCGGGCTGCTCTGCGGCGTCCATAACCAGGACCAGGAGATGACCCGGCGCAATATCGCGAAGCTGATCGAGGCCGGCGATACCGGCCCGGACGCCTTCCTGCGCGCCCATCCCCCGCTCGTCGAGAACCTCGCCACTGCCCGGATCTACGAGATCGGCGCCGAGACCGGGGCGCGTGCGCACGCTGTCCACGTCTCGACCTCGCGCGGCTTCGAGATCTGCAACATGTACAAGCAGGCCGGGTACAAGGCGACGGTCGAGAGCTGCGTGCAGTATTTCATGCTCAATGCCGAGGAGCACGGCCCGCGCTTCGGTGCCAAGATCAAGCACTACCCGCCGATCCGCCCGAAGGCCGAGAGCGACCTGCTCTGGAGCCATCTCGCCGCCGGCCACTGCGACTTCATCTCGTCGGACCACGTCTCCTGGGGGCTGGAGAAGAAGGGCGATCCGATGATCTTCAAGAACACCTCGGGCGGGCCCGGCATCGAAACCCTGCTGCCGGCGCTCTGGACCGGCTGCGAGGAGCACGGCCTGTCGCCGACCATCGTGGTGAAGCAGCTCTGCGAGGGTCCGGCCAAGGCCTTCCTGCTCGCCGACAAGGGCCGGCTCGAAGCCGGCGCCGATGCCGACATCACCGTGCTGGAGCCCGGCCGCTTCATCCATGACCCCAGCAAGAGCCTCGCAGCCGTGAAATGGAGCTCGATGGAGGGCCGCGAATTCCGCGTCCGCGTCGCCGCGACCTATGTGCGCGGCCAGCTCGCCTGGGACGGCAAGGAGATCCGCAACAAGGCCGGCGACGGCCGCTTCCTGCGCCCGGCGGCGTGACCGTCATGTCGATCGATCAGGACCGGCTCTGGCGCCGCATCGAGGCTCTCTCCGGGATCACCGACCCGGAGCGTCCCTGGACGCGTCGCTCCTTCACCCCGCGCTTCCTGGAAGGGCGCGAATGGCTGGCGGCGGAGTTCCGCGAAGCCGGGCTGGAGACTGAGCTCGACGCGGCCGGCAACCTGATCGGCCGGCTCGCTGGCGCCGATCCAAGCTTGAAGCCGATCCTGATCGGTTCGCATTCCGACACCGTGCCCTCGGGCGGGCGCTATGACGGCATTCTCGGCGTGCTCGCCGCGCTGGAAGTCGCACAGAGCTTCAGCGAGCGCGGGGACCGCCTGCGCCATACGCTGGAGGTCGTCGATTTCCTGGCGGAGGAGCCGAGCGAATTCGGCCTCTCCTGCGTCGGCAGCCGCGCGCTCGCGGGAACGCTGAGCGAAGACCATCTGGCAATGACCCGCCCCGACGGCATGACGCTTTGCGAGGGCATCGCTTTCGTCGGCGGGCGGCCGGAGGCGCTGGCCTCGGTCAAGCGGCCGGCAGACGGCATCGCGGCTTATGTCGAGGTCCATATCGAGCAGGGCCGCGTACTGGAGAACGAGCGCATTCCGATCGGCATCGTCACCGATATCGTCGGCATCCGCCGCGAGCGCATCATCGTCACCGGCCGGGCCGACCATGCCGGCGCGACGCCGATGCCGCTGCGGGCCGACGCGCTGGTCGGCGCCGCGAAGCTCATCGAAGCCGCCTACAAGCGCGCGCTTTCGACCGCGCGGGACAACCAGCCGCTGGTCGCCACCTTCGGGCGCATCGAGGTCAGCCCCAACGCCTCGAACGCCGTGCCGGGCGAGGCGGTGATGACGCTCGAAGTCCGCTCCGGCAACGAGGCGGCGGTGAAGGCCTTCGGCGAGGCCTTGGTGCGCGACCTGCGCCCGGCCCTCGAAGAACTGCGTCTCACCATCGCGGTCGAGCCGATCAGCCATGTCGCGCCGACGGCCTGCGCGCCGGAGGTTCGCTCGGCCATCGCCAATGCGTCCGCCTCGCTGGGCCTCGCCACGCGCGACCTGCCGAGCGGCGCCGGCCATGACGGCGTCCACATCGCCCATATCGGCCCGGTCGGAATGCTCTTCGTGCCCTGCCTCGAAGGGCGCAGCCATGCTCCGGAGGAATCGATTACGCCGGACCAGGCCGGCGACGGCGCCCGCGTGCTGGCCGAGACAGTGCGCCTGCTCGACGCGCAGCTGGGCTGAGGCGATGGACTGGGCCGCAAGCGACCTTGGGGAGCGCGATCTCTACAAGCTCCTCGTCAACACGGTGCTGCCCCGTCCGATCGCGCTCGTCACCACGGTCGACGCGGAGGGACGCGCCAATGCCGCGCCGTTCAGCTTCTTCAACGTGTTCAGCCATGCGCCGCCACTGGTCGTGCTCGGCATCGAGGGACGCAGCGGCGCGGCGCCGCTGAAGGACACAATGCGCAATATCCGCGAAACCGGCGGCTTCGTCGTCAATCTCGTCGACCGGGCGATGGTCGCGGCGATGCAGGTCTGCGCCATCGATTTCCCCTCCGAGATCGACGAGATCGCAGCGGCCGGGCTCGATATCGCGGCGAGCGCCAAGGTCGCGGCGCCACGGCTCACAGCCTCGCCGGTCCAGCTCGAATGCCGCGAGACGGTCTCGCTCTCGCTCGGCACGCGGCATCGCAATCTCGTCGTCGGCGAGATCGTGCATCTTCATATCCGCGACGGCATCGTCGACGAGCGGCTGCATGTCGATATCGACAAGCTCGACCTCGTCGGCCGGCTGCATGGCGCCGACTGGTATCTCGGCCTGGGGGACCGCTTCCAGGAGCCGCGCCGGACGCTGGACGACTGGCGCGAACGGGTCCGCCCCACCATTCCAGAAGGAGAGGCCTCGTGAGCGGCACGATCTACGTCATCAACCCGAACTCGACCGAGCGCGTCACGCGGGGCATCGATGAGGCCATCGCGCCGCTGCGCATGGCCGGCGGCCCGGCGATCGAATGCCTGACACTCGCCGAGGGGCCGCCCGGCATCCAGTCGCAGCGTGATGTCGACGGACTGATCCCGGCCCTGCTCAAGCGCGCCGCTGGCCTTGAGAACGAGGCCGCCGCCTTCGTCGTCGCCTGCTTCTCCGATCCCGGCATGCATTCACTGCGCGAGCAGAGCACGAAGCCGGTGCTCGGCATCGCGGAATGCGGCGTGCTGACAGCGCTGACGCTCGGCCAGCGCTTCGGCATCGTCGCCATGCTGCAGAATTCGATCCCGCGGCATCTGCGCTATCTCGGCGCCATGGGCATGATGGACCGGTTCGCCGGCGACCTGCCGGTGAACCTCACCATCCAGGAGATGGCCGACGAACGGATTACGCTGGAGCGGATGATCGGCGTCGGCCGGACCTTGCGCGACACGCACCATGCCGATGTGCTGGTGATGGGCTGCGCCGGCATGGCGCGCTTCCGCGAGCCGCTGGAGCGCGAGCTCGGCGTACCCGTCGTCGAGCCGACGCAGGCCGCGGTGACCATGGCGATCGGGCGCGTCCGGCTGGGCTGGGGCGGGCGCTCTCTGGCCGAGAGCTGAAATCGCTTATCGCGGATAAGACTGAATAGCATTTGCAATAGATGTCTTCGCAACCACGCCTTCGGCCGCACCATCAATCAGCGTGCCAACGGCGCCCCGCACAGCAAGGCCGGAAGGTAATCAGGCCTGTCGGGCGCAGTGCTCGCCCGACGGGAAAGAACCTCTTCATCCGGGCAGATGATTGCCCTTCCACCAGCAACTGAGGACCACCATGGCTCTGCTCAATGAGACCGCTGACGGCGTCTACGTCATTGCGGTGACGCCCTTCACCGAGACTGGCGCACTCGATCTCGACAGCACCGATCGCATGGTCGATTTCTACCTGGAGAAGGGCGCGACCGGCCTCACCGTGCTCGGCATGATGGGCGAGGCCCCGAAGCTGACGGCGGAGGAATCCCACATCTTCGTGCGTCGCGTGCTGAAACGGGTGGATGGCCGCGTGCCGGTCGTCGCCGGCGTCTCGGCAGCGGGCTTCGCTGCGATGGCCGAGCTCAGCGAGAGCGTGATGGGCGACGGCGCGGCCGGCGTCATGGTCGCTCCGCCCTCCAATCTGCGCACCGACGACCAGATCGTCTCCTATTACGCGATGGTCGCGGAGACCCTGGGCGCGAAGACGCCCTTCGTCCTGCAGGATTTCCCGCTGGTCACGCAGGTGCAGATCACGGCGGCCGTGATCCTCAAGATCATCGCCGCGCATCCGTCCTGCGTCATGCTCAAGCACGAGGACTGGCCGGGTCTCGCCAAGATCTCGGCCCTGCGCGCGGCCAGTGACAAGGGCGGCCGACGCATCTCGATCCTCGTCGGCAATGGCGGCATGTTCCTGCCGGAGGAACTGTCGCGCGGTGCCGACGGCGCCATGACCGGCTTCGCCTATCCCGAGATGATGGTCGATGTCTGGAAGGCGCATGCTGCCGGAAACGTTGAGCGGGCACATGACCTGTTCGACGCCTATCTGCCGCTGGCACGCTACGAGCAGCAGCCCGGCCTCGGCCTCGCCATCCGCAAATATACGCTGGCGAAGCGCGGCGCGATCGCCGCGGCCACCCTGCGCAAGCCGGGTGGGGCATTGTCCAAGGCGGATATCGCCGATATCGAACGGCTCGTCGCGCGGCAGGAGCGCCGCCTCAAGGAGATCGGCTGATGGATCTGGGACTTGCCGGAAAGCGCGCCCTCGTGCTGGGCGCCAGCCGCGGGCTCGGCGCGGTGATCGCGCAGACGCTCGCTGCGGAGGGCGCGACGGTGATCGCCGCCGCGCGCAGCAGCGATGCGACCGAGAGCTGGATCGCCGGCCTGCCGGCCGAGCAGCGCGGCCGTGCCAGCTCCGCCAAGCTGGATCTCACCGATCTCGCTTCGATCGATGCTCTCGCCGACAAGCTGATCGCGGAAGGCGGCGTCGATATCCTGATCGGCAATTCCGGCGGCCCGCCGCCGGGCGAGGCACGCGATGCCAAGCGCGACGACTGGCTGAAGCACTTTGAAGGGATGGCCGCCAACCTGTTCCATCTGACGCAGCGCCTGCTGCCGGGGATGACGGAGCGCGGCTTCGGCCGCATCGTCACCATCGCCTCCTCCGGCGTCGAACAGCCGATTCCGCGGCTTGCTCTCTCCAACGGCATCCGCGCCGCCGTGATCGGCTGGTCGAAGACGCTGGCCTCGGAGGTCGCGGGCAGCGGGGTCACGGTCAATGTCGTGCTGCCCGGCCGCATCCATACCGAGCGCGTCGACCAGCTCGACGATGCTGCGGCAGCTCGCAGCGGCGGCACGCGCGAGGCCGTGGCCAAAGCCTCTATCGCGACGATCCCGGCCGGGCGCTACGGCAAGCCGCAGGAATTCGCCGATGTCGTCACCTTCCTCGCCAGCGAACGCGCGAGCTATGTGACGGGCGCGAAAATCCGCATCGATGGCGGGTTGATTAGGGGAATTTAACACCCTGGCGTAGGTGCGGGTCAATCGCCGTTTCCCGCACCTTCACCTGCAATGGCGGAGTAGGCCAGCGCTTTGAATGGCCATTCCGGGCAAGCACTCTGTGCCGGGATCGATAGCGCTTCTCCGTGAGGCCGATCGGGAGATCGCGTCGGGGGAGCGGCCAGCGGCGGATCGCTTTTCCGACTCAGCGCGGCAGCCGGTCAAGGCGCACTGTGCCGCTGAGGCCATCGCCGCTCAAGGCCAAGGTGTCGCCCTCGAACAGACCGATGAACTGCTGCCCCCCGATTGTGAAAACCGCCATGCGCTCCGTGATGTTTCGAATGATCAGCGCGTCCCGCTGGAAGGGTTTTGCGAAGTCGTCGACCCCGCCAAACAGGCGTTCCATGTTCAGAAGGACCACGTCCCCCTCGCCCTGCGCGAGACCATCCATTAAACGCACTGAATGTGGTGCCGCCGGCGCCTCCGTACCCAGGCAGATCGGCCCTAGACGAGCAGCGCATATCGTACCCGCGGCGCAAGGCCAAAAATCAGCCGACCTAGCCTTCTGAGCGCAAACGATGATCGACGGTCAGCACGACCTGCCGCTCATCCAGCGGGCGAAGGCTCTCGGGATCAGCCGAGGCCGGTCCACTATCTGCCTAGCACGGCAGCCCCACTTTCGGCAGGAACCCTGCTCGCCTGGGACGCCATGAAGATCATGTCGCGTACCGCCTGCCGGCCGTTTTCTCTCGGTCGCGACGGCCTCATGCTCGGTGAAGGTGCCGGCATCCTCGTGTTGGAGACGGAGGCCCATGCGCGCGACCGCGGGCTCATTCCTGCGATCGAGGTCGCTGGCTTCGGCTTCAGCGCCGATGCAGGCGATATTGTCGCGCCCAATCTCGACGGCATGACGCGCGCCATGTCCCTCGCGCTGGCCGATGCGGGGCTACAGGCTGGCGACGTTGCCTATATCAATGCCCACGGCACCGGGACCCGCGCGAATGACCGTGCCGAGACGCAGGCGCTGAAGCGCCTGTTCGGCGACCGGCCCGTGCCCCCGACATCATCGATCAAGGGCGTGACCGGCCACGCGCTTGGCGCCGCCGGAGCCTTCGAGGCGATTGCGACGATCATGGCGATCGAGAACGGCATCGCCCCGCCGACCGCCAATTTTGATGCAGCGGACCCGGAATGCGACATCGACTGCATCCCTCATCAGGGCCGTGCGATGCCGATCCCGGTCGCCATGTCGAATTCCTTCGCATTCGGCGGGCTCAATACCGCGCTCGTCTTCAAGGACATGCGATCGAATTGATGGCTTTCGGCAAGCTTGCAGCCGGACTCAAGCCGCGCTTTCGGCTTCCCTGCCCTCCGGCGCGGCGATGCCACGGCCGACATCGACATAGGTGAAGCCCTTCTCGCGCACCTGCTCGGCGCGATAGACATTGCGGAGGTCGACGAGAACCGGCGCCGCCATCGCTGCCTTGACCCGGTCGAGGTCGAGCGCGCGGAAGATGTTCCATTCGGTCACGATGACCGCCGCGTCGGCGCCCGCCACGCATTCATAGGCGTCGCGGCAATAGGTGACGCCCGCCGGCAGCACAGCCTTCGCCTGCTCCATACCCTCCGGGTCGTAGGCGCGGATCGTGGCGCCGCCGTCCATCAGGGCGGTGACCACCGCGATCGAGGGCGCGTCGCGCATGTCGTCGGTATTCGGCTTGAAGGTGAGACCGAGCACCGCGATCGTCTTGCCCCGCACCGAGCCGCCGCAGGCCGCGACCACCTTGCGCCCCATCGCCCGCTTGCGCTGCTCGTTCACCGCCGCCACCGTCTCGACGATGCGCGAAGGCGTGCCGTGATCCTGCGCCGTCTTGATCAGCGCGAGCGTATCCTTCGGGAAGCAGGAGCCACCATAGCCCGGCCCGGCATGCAGGAACTTGCCGCCGATACGGTTGTCGAGCCCCATTCCGCGGGCAACGTCCTGGACATTGGCGCCGACCTGCTCGCAGAGATCGGCGATCTCGTTGATGAAGGTGATCTTCGTCGCCAGGAAGGCGTTGGCCGCGTATTTCGTCAGTTCCGCCGTGCGCCGGCCGGTGTTCAGGATCGGCGCGTTGTTGAGATAGAGCGGTCGGTAGATATCGGCCATCACGGCGCGAGCGCGCTCGTCATCCGTGCCGACGACGATTCGGTCCGGCCGCTTGAAATCCTCGATCGCCGCGCCTTCGCGCAGGAATTCCGGGTTGGAGACGACGGCGAAATCGGCATCGGGCCGGAGCTCGCGGATGATGCGCTCGACCTCGTCGCCGGTGCCTACCGGCACCGTCGACTTGGTCACGATCACCGTGTAGCCACTGATCGCCCCGGCGATCTCGCGGGTCGCGGCGTAGACATAGGACAGGTCGGCGAAGCCGTCGCCGCGGCGCGAGGGCGTGCCGACCGCGATGAAGACCGCATCGGCACCCGCGACCGGGCCGGCGAGATCCGTCGTGAAGGACAGCCGTCCCGCCGCCGCGTTGCTGCGCACCAGATCCGACAGGCCGGGCTCGAAGATCGGGATCTCGCCGCGCTTCAGCGCCGAAACCTTGCTCTCCAGCTTGTCGACGCAGACGACCTCATGGCCGAAATCGGCAAAGCAGGCGCCGGAGACGAGCCCGACATAGCCCGAGCCCACCATCACGATCTTCATCGTTTGCTCCTTGTATCAAGCGCTCCCGGCAACGTATCAAGCGCTCCCGGCAACCCGGGAGGCGCCGTTGTCGCTTTGGCATAGTGCAATCGTTGCAAAACCAAAACCGGGTTCTCGCCAGCCCATTCAGGGAAACCGCGGGATGGCGGCCCTTTCGGCCGGCCGTACCACCACTGCGCAGATGCCCCTGTATCGGCAGGCAGCCTATCCTGCACCACGATAAGGTACCGGAGTTTGACATATTCCCGCTTCGGAGCGCATCGAAGCGGGCGCGCCTCCGCGGACCCGGCAAGGCATGCGCCCGAACCTGATATCGACGGACCACCCGGCATGACCAGCCTGAAATTCGGCACCTCCGGCCTGCGCGGCCTCGTTACGGAGCTGGTCGGCCTGCCGACCTATGCCCATGTCCGCGCCTTCTGCGCCATGCTGCAGGAGGACAGGGCGGCCGGAGCGCGCGGGGAGGTCCTGATCGGCCGCGACCTGCGATCGTCGAGCCCGCTCATCGCGGCGCAATGCGCGCAAGCCATCGCCGATGCCGGGCTTGAGCCGGTGGATTGCGGCGCCGTGCCGACGCCTGCTCTGGCACAGGCGGCGATGGCCGCCGGAAGCCCGGCCGTGATGGTGACCGGCAGTCATATCCCCGATGACCGGAACGGCCTGAAATTCTACCGCGCCCAGGGCGAAATCGACAAGGCGGACGAAGCGCGCATCCTCGCCCATCATGAAGCGCTGGCACTGACGGCTGCTCCGGACGTCTCGGCCGAACCGCAGCGGCGCGACGTCGTCTCCGGCTATCGCGCCCGCTATGTCGATTTCTTCGGGCGCGCCCTGGAAGGCCTCACCGTCGGCGTCTACCAGCATTCCTCCGTCGGCCGCGACGTCATCTGCGACGTGTTGTCGGCGCTTGGCGCCACACCGATCGTGCTGGGGCGCAGCGACAGCTTCATCCCCGTCGATACCGAGGCGCTCCGTCCGGAGGATGAAGAACTGGCCCGGCGCTGGGCCGGCGAGCGCAGGCTCGACGCGATCGTCTCGACCGATGGCGACGCCGACCGTCCGCTGGTTGCCGACGAAACCGGCCGCTTCCTGCGCGGCGACCTCGTCGGCGCGCTCACCGCGCGCTTCCTCGGCGCGGATGCGATCGTCACGCCGGTCACGTCGAACTCGGCGCTGGACCGCCCCGGATCGTTCGCGAGGGTCGTGCGCACCCGTGTCGGCTCGCCCTATGTGATCGCGGGCATGGCGCAGGCCCAGGCCGAAGGTGCCAGGACCGTCATCGGTTTCGAGGCGAATGGCGGCGTCCTGCTCGGTTCGGAGGTCGTGCGGGACGGCCGGCGGCTTGCCGCCCTGCCGACGCGCGACGCCATGCTGCCTATCGTGGCGACGCTCGCACTGGCGCGCGCCACGCAAAAGCCGTTGAGCGCCATTGCGGCGGAAGCCCGCTTCGCCATCGCCCTGTCGAACCGCCTTCAGGAGGTCCCGCAGGACAGGACCACCGCCCTGATCGCCCGGCTCGACGCCGAGGATTCCGGATTCCGCGATACGGCTTTCGCTGCCCATGGCGGGGTCGCGGCGCGCGATCGCCGGGACGGGCTGCGCCTGACGCTCGGCAATGGCGCGACGGTGCATTTCCGGGCCTCGGGCAACGCTCCGGAACTGCGCGTCTATGTCGAGGCCCCGGTGCTGGCAGCGGCCGAAGCCCTGCTCGCCGAGAATCTCGCGTTCGCAGCGGCGCAAACGCGCTGAGTGACGATTTGCAGCCCATCCGCCAGACCGGCAAAGCCCTTCGAAGCCGCGCCTGACCAAACCGCCTTCGAGACAGCAGGATCCGTGACATGACCGAAGCTTTCATCTGCGCCTATGTCCGCACGCCGATCGGCCGCTTCGGCGGCTCGCTCTCCTCCGTCCGTGCGGACGATCTCGGCGCGGTGCCGCTGAAGGCCCTGGTCGAGCGTCATCCGCAAGTCGATTTCGGCACCGTGGACGATGTGATCTTCGGCTGCGCCAACCAGGCGGGCGAGGACAATCGCAATGTCGCGCGCATGTCGCTGCTGCTTGCCGGCCTGCCCAAGGAAGTGCCGGGCACGACGATCAACCGACTCTGCGGCTCCGGCATGGATGCCGTCATCGCAGCCGCGCGCGCGATCAAGGCGGGCGAGGCCGAATTGATGATCGCCGGCGGCGTCGAGAGCATGTCGCGCGCGCCCTTCGTCATGCCCAAGGCCGACAGCGCCTTCTCGCGCCATGCCGAGATCCACGACACCACCATCGGCTGGCGCTTCGTCAACCCGCTGATGAAGGCGCAGTACGGCATCGATTCCATGCCGGAGACCGGCGAGAACGTCGCCGCCGACTGCCATGTCAGCCGCGCCGACCAGGACGCCTTCGCGTTGCGCTCGCAGCTGAAGGCCGTCGCGGCGCAAGGCAATGGCCGGCTTGCCAAGGAGATCGTCCCGGTGCTGATCCCGCAGCGCAAGGGCGATCCCGTTCGCGTCGAGATCGACGAGCACCCGCGCGGCGACACCACGCTGGAGAAGCTCGCCAAGCTTGGCACGCCCTTCCGCAAGGAGGGCGGCACGGTCACAGCCGGCAATGCGTCGGGCGTCAATGACGGCGCCGCGGCGCTGATCATCGCCTCGGAGAAGGCCGCCGCGAAATACGGGCTGACGCCGATCGCGCGCATNAGCCGGCAATGCGTCGGGCGTCAATGACGGCGCCGCGGCGCTGATCATCGCCTCGGAGAAGGCCGCCGCGAAATACGGGCTGACGCCGATCGCGCGCATCCTCGGCGGAGCGACCTGCGGCATCGCGCCGCGCGTCATGGGCCTCGGCCCGATCCCCGCCACGCGCAAGCTCTGCGAGCGGCTTGGCCTGAAGCCCACCGATTTCGACATCGTCGAACTGAACGAGGCCTTCGCCTCGCAGGGCATCGCGGTGCTGCGCGAACTCGGCATCGCCGAGGACGGGGCGCATGTGAACCCGAATGGCGGTGCGATCGCGCTCGGCCACCCGCTCGGCATGTCCGGTGCCCGCATCACCGGCACCGCCGCGCTGGAGCTGTCCCTGACCGGCAAGCAGCGCGCGCTGGCGACCATGTGCATCGGCGTCGGCCAGGGTATCGCCGTCGCGCTGGAACGGGCGTAAGCGCCGTCACGGCTATTTTCTCCCGCACCACAGGCTCCGCCCCTAACCATAAGGGCCTTTGTTTCGCCGCGGTTCGGGCGTTTCGCTGTCGCGCGAAGGCAGTTCATGATAGGGCCGCAGGGTGAAAAGGGGGGTATGAGTTGAGACCGACGGCCAGAACCGCCGATCCGGGCGCGTGCGCCTCGTCCGCTCATTCTCCGCGCCTTCGCGATCACGGCCGCCAGGATTACCCCTTATGCCTCTGAGATTTCTCGTGACCGGCGGCGCCGGCTTCATCGGCTCGGCGGTGGTGCGCAAGCTGATCGGCGAGACGGAGCACGAGGTCTGCGTCGTCGACAAGCTGACCTATGCCGGCAACCTCGCCTCGCTGGAGCCGGTCTCCG
The DNA here is from genome assembly GCF_001429415.1 of Allobosea sp. Root670. NCBI lineage: Bacteria > Pseudomonadati > Pseudomonadota > Alphaproteobacteria > Hyphomicrobiales > Alloboseaceae > Allobosea > Allobosea sp. Root670. The sequence continues at coordinate 110,865 of NZ_LMJU01000016.1, forward strand.
GCAGCAACCGCTATCGCTTCGAGCAGGCCGATATCGGCCACAGTGAGCGGATGAAGGCGATCTTCGCCGATTTCCGGCCCGATATCGTCATGCATCTCGCCGCCGAGAGCCATGTCGACCGCTCGATCGACGGGCCGGCCGCCTTCATCGAGACCAATGTCGTCGGCTCGTTCACCCTGCTTCAGGAAGCGCTGCGGCATTTCCAAGGGCTGCCGGAAGATCGCAAGGGGCGCTTCCGCTTCCACCATATCTCGACCGACGAGGTCTTCGGTTCGCTGGGTAGCGACGGCTTCTTCCACGAGGACACGGCCTATCAACCGAACTCGCCCTACTCCGCCTCCAAGGCGGCGTCGGACCATCTCGCCCGCGCCTGGCACCATACCTACGGCCTGCCGGTGGTGATGACCAACTGCTCGAACAATTACGGGCCATACCACTTCCCGGAGAAGCTGATCCCGCTGATGATCATCAATGCGCTCGAGGGGAAGCCGCTGCCGGTCTACGGCAACGGGCTCAATGTGCGCGACTGGCTCTATGTCGACGACCATGCCGATGCGCTGCTCACCGTCGCCACCGCCGGCAAGCTCGGCGAGAGCTACAATATCGGCGGCCATAACGAGAAGACCAATATCGAGGTGGTCCAGGCGATCTGCGCCATCCTCGACGAACTCCGACCCGACTCGAAGGGTCCGCGCGAACGCCTGATCAGCTATGTCACCGACCGGCCGGGCCATGATGCACGCTATGCGATCGACGCCGGCAAGATCGGCCGCGAGCTCGGCTGGGCGCCGAAGGAGACCTTCGAAACGGGCCTGCGCCGCACGGTCGAATGGTATCTCGCCAATCCGACATGGTGGGGCGACATCCGTTCCGGCACCTATCGTGGCGAACGCCTCGGCGCGGCCTGAGCGGGAGAAGACATGCTGAACGTCGAAGACACGGCGATCCCCGCCGTCAAGATCGTCACGCCGAAGAAGTTCGGTGACCATCGCGGTTTCTTCTCGGAAACCTGGAGCCGCAACGCCTTTGCCGAGGCTGGGCTCGATCTCGATTTCGTTCAGGACAATCAGTCTCTGTCGGCCCCGGTCGGAACGCTGCGCGGCCTGCATTTCCAGTCCCCGCCCTGCGCGCAGGACAAGCTGGTGCGGGTCACGCGCGGGCGCATCCTCGATGTCGCCGTCGATATCCGAGCCTCCTCGCCCAGCTTCGGCAAGCATGTCGCGGTCGAGCTCTCCGCCGAGAACTGGAGGCAGCTCCTCGTCCCCATCGGCTTCGCCCATGGCTTCGTCACGCTCGAGCCGGATACCGAGGTGCTCTACAAGGTCACCGCTCCTTACGCGCCCGAGAACGACCACGGCCTTGCCTTCGACGACCCGGCGCTCGGCATCGACTGGCGCCTGCCCCTCTCGGGCCTCACCCTCTCCGACAAGGACCGCAAGCATCCGCGCCTCGCCGAGATGCTGCGGTATTTCGACTGATGACACTTCGCATCGCCGTCACCGGTTGGACCGGCCAGGTCGTCTGCGCCATGCTGGAGCGCGTGCCCGTCGGCGTCGAGGTCATCGCGCTGCGCCGGCCCGATCTCGACCTCGCCGTCCCGAAGACGGTCGCGCCGGCGCTGCGTTCGGCGAGGCCCGACGTGATCGTCAACACGGCCGCCTATACCGCCGTGGATCAGGCCGAGAGCGAGCCCGAACTCGCCATGCGCGTCAATGGCGAGGCTGCCGGCGAAGCGGCGCGTGCCGCAGCGGCGTTGGGCATCCCCATGATCCAGCTCTCGACCGATTATGTCTTCGACGGCGGGCTCGACCGGCCCTATCGCGAAGACGATGCGACCGGCCCTATCTCGGCCTATGGCGCGAGCAAGCTCGCCGGCGAACGGGCGGTCGCGGCCGCCACCGACAACCACGCCATCCTGCGCACGGCCTGGATCTACAGCCCCTTCGGCAAGAACTTCGTCAAGACGATGCTGCGCCTCGCCGAAACGCGCGACGAGGTCGGCGTCGTCGCCGACCAGGCGGGATGCCCGACCAGCGCGCTCGACATCGCCGATGTGATCTTCACCGTGGCGCGCAACCTGACTGCGCGGGCGGATGATGCGGACTTGCGCGGCGTGTTCCACATGAGCGCGGCGGGCGAAGCCGTCTGGGCCGATGTCGCCGAGGCGATCTTCGCCGAGCGCGAACGGCATGGCGGCGCACCGGTCAGGGTCAGGCGCATCGCCACGGCCGATTATCCGACGCCGGCGCGCCGGCCCCCCAATTCCCGGCTCGATTGCAGCAAGCTCGCGCTCGCCCATGAGGTGCGGCTGCCGGAATGGCAAAGCTCGCTCCGGCTTTGCGTCGCACGACTTCTCGAAGATCAGGCCAAGGACCAGAGTTAACGATGAAGGGCATCATCCTGGCCGGCGGTTCCGGCACCCGGCTGCACCCGATGACGCTGGCGATGTCGAAGCAGCTCCTGCCCGTCTACGACAAGCCGATGATCTACTATCCGCTCTCGACGCTGATGCTCGCCGGCATCCGCGACGTCCTGATCATCTCGACGCCGCACGATCTGCCGCATTTCAAGCGCCTGCTCGGCGACGGCTCCGACTGGGGCATGAGCCTCACCTATGCCGAGCAGCCGCATCCCGGCGGGCTGGCGCAGGCCTACCTGATCGGCGCCGATTTCGTCGCCGGCGAGCCCTCCGCTCTCGTTCTCGGCGACAACCTGTTCTATGGCCATTCCCTGCCCGCGATGATGGCGCGAGCCAAGGCGCGCGAGCAGGGCGCCACTGTCTTCGCCTACCATGTCAGCGATCCCGAGCGGTACGGCGTCGTCGCCTTCGACCAGACCGGCAAGGCGGTTTCGATCGAGGAAAAGCCCGAGGTTCCCAAGTCGAGCTGGGCCGTCACCGGCCTTTACTTCTACGATGCCGAGGTGGTCGAGATCGCCCGGTCGCTGGAGCCCTCGGCGCGCGGCGAGCTCGAAATCACCGACGTCAACCGGATCTATCTGGAGCGCGGCCAGCTCTCGGTGGAATCGATGGGCCGCGGCTTCGCCTGGCTCGATACCGGCACGCCCGACAGCCTGCTGGAAGCCGGCGAGTTCGTCCGGACCCTCGAAAGCCGCCAGGGCCTGCGCATCGCCTGCCCCGAAGAGATCGCGGCACGACAGGGCTGGATCTCGACGGCGCAGCTGACACGGCTCGGCGAGAAGCTCGCCAAGGGCGATTACGGCCAGTACCTCATGCGGATGGCCCGGGATATCGCCGGCTGAGCGGGAGATGCCGGGCTCTCTCGGCAAGCCCCTTACGGATACCCGCCCCGCTCCGTTATCGCTTGACAGCAAGGCCCGCCGCTCGTCATCTGCTCCCGTTCCCAGGGGGGCCTCGCTAGGAGGCTGAGATTCCGCCGGCTGGGCTTTCGAGCCTTAGGCAACGCGGTGACCCTCCGAACCTGATCCGGATCATACCGGCGTAGGGATGCGGGACATGCGGCCTTGAGGCCCTGATTCCAGCTTGCGCTCGTGATCCTCCAGCGATCGACGCTCCGGCTTGCCCGTCTGCGTCCGAACGGAGTGGCTTCAAGTGACGCAAGCCGAGATCATCGCGGCGCTATCGGCATTCATCGCGCTTCCCGACGCGTCGGAAGCCGAGTTCGAGGCGATGGCGCTCAAGGTCTTCGCCTATCAGTTCCGCAACAACGAGCCCTATAAGCGCTTCTGCCTGCAGCGCGGCCGCACGCCGCTCTCGGTGAAGCGCTGGCGCGACATCCCGGCCGTACCGATCACCGCCTTCAAGGACCTGACGCTGAGCTGCAGCCTGCCGGAAGCCGCCGAACGCGTCTTCATGACCAGCGGTACAACGCAAGGCATTCGTGGGCGCAGCTACCATCCGACGCTCGACGTCTGGAAGCGCTCGATGCTGGTCAATTTCCGCGCGCACTTCATGCAGGGCCGCGAGCACATCCGCATGGGCATCCTCTTTCCCGACGAGACGGAGCTGCCGAATTCCTCGCTCGCCACCTATCTCTCGCTCGCCAAGCGCGAATGCGGCACGGCTGATTCCGAGACTTTCATCAACGCCGCCGGGCTCGATCTCGACGGTCTTCTGTCGGCACTGGAGCAGGCTGAGACAAGCGGCGAGCCCTATGCCCTGCTGGGCGCGAGCTATTCCTTGGTGCCCGTGCTGGACGCGCTCGCGGCGAGCGGTCGGCGCTTCGCCCTGCCGGAGGGCAGCCGCATCCTCGATACCGGCGGCTTCAAGGGCCAATCGCGCGAACTTGGGCCCGACGAATTCTATGACGGTCTCAGCGCTGCCTTCGGCGTGCCGCGCGCGTCCTGCATCAACATGTACGGGATGACCGAGCTGAGCTCACAGCTCTATGACGACGGCAATGCCGTCTGCCCGTCGGTCAAATCCGGCCCGCACTGGATCCGCAGCCGCGTCGTCGATCCCCTCACCGGCATCGACCTGCCGGAGGGCCAACGCGGCGTGATCGTCCATCACGACCTCGCCCATTTCAACTGCGTCGCGGCGATCCTGACCGAGGATGCCGGCGAGATCGTGCCGGGTGGATTCAAGCTGCTCGGCCGCGTCGATGGCGAGGCCTCGAAGGGCTGCTCGGTCGCCGCCGCCGAATTCCTCGCAGCGGCACGAGGCTGACGACGGTGATCGAGCATGCGGGCCATCTGCCGAGCCTGAACCGCGAGGCGCTGCGTTGGCGCGAAGTTAGCCATAGCGCCTGGGGCGAGAGCGTCGCCATCGCGCTGCCGGAGCTCGACGAAGTGCAGGCCGCGGCGCTCTGTGCTCACGTGCGCGACAACGCGCGCGCCCGGCTGAAGCGGATGGAGACAGCCCGCATCGTCACGGCGATCGATGCCGCCATCGCGCGCCTGCTCGACCGCTCACACCCACTGCGGCTTAAGGCCGAGCACCTTCTGCCGATCGTCACCGGCTACGACCGCGAGACGGTGCGGCTAGGCCTGACCGGCTATCTCAAGACCTTCCGCAAGCCGCAGCTCCTGTGCTTCCTGGCCGAGGATTTCGCCAATCCCGGCCTGCTCGACGGTTTCCAGCCGACGCCCAAGGGCGGCTACCTGCGCGCCCACGGCCCGGACCTGCTGCTGCATGTATGGGCCGGCAATGTCCCCGCGCTCTCGCTCTGGAGCCTGATCTGCGGCTTGCTGGTCAAGGCCGGCAACATCGGCAAGCTCGCCTCGGCCGAACCACTGACGGCCGGCTGGTTCGCCAACCTCCTCGCCGAGATCGATCCCGAGATCGGTGAATGCCTCGCCATCACCTGGTGGAAAGGCGGCGAAGCGGCTGCCGAGCCCACCTTCCTGCGCGCGGCCGATACCGTCATGGCCTATGGCGGCAACGAGACGCTGACGGCGCTGCGCGCCAAGCTGCCGATCACCACCCGCTTCCTGCCGCATGGCCACAAGATCGGCTTCGGCGTGATCGCGCGAGAGGCGCTCGACAGCCGCAAGACTCCTGCCTTGGCGCGGCTCGCGGCGCATGACGTCACCCGCTACGAACAGCAGGGCTGCTACTCGCCGCAGATGCTCTTCGTCGAGCAAGGCGGGCGGGTCAGCCCGGCCGAGTTCGCGCGCCATGTCGCGCAGGAACTGGCGACCCTCTCCTCCCGCCATCCGCGCCGTGCCTTGTCGCAGGGCGAAGCGGCGTCGATCGCGGCATGGCGCGGCGCGCAAGAGGCGCGCGCGATGGATGGCACCGCCGAACTTCTCGGCGAGCTGTCCGATCCCTGGAGCGTCGCCCATGTCGAGACGCCGGAAGCCCTGAGCCCGACCGGCCTGAACCGCACGCTCAAGCTGGTCGCGATCGACAGCCTCGACGAGGTCCCTGCTCTCGTCGCGCCCTATCGCAGCTTCCTGCAGACGGCGGGTGTCGCTGCTGCGCCCGAGCGGCTGTTCCGGCTTTCGGAGCAGCTCGCAGCAGTCGGCGTCAGCCGCATCGCCCCGCTCGGCCGCATGACCGCGCCGGAGGCCGGCTGGCACCATGACGGGCGCTTCAGCCTGCTCGACCTCGTCACCTTTACCGAGATCGAACAATCAGCCGAAGCCGCGTCAGAAGGGTTTGCGCCCTATGTCGACTGACCCCACCAAAACCGATTTCGTCACGATCGAACGTACCAGCTATCGCTATGACGCGACCGGCCCGGCCGTTGTCGATGCGATCGACTGGACGATCCCGCGCGGGGAGATCCATTGCCTGCTCGGCCGCAGCGGCTGCGGCAAGACCACCTTGCTCAAGCTCGCTGCCGGCCTGCTGCTGCCGAGCGAAGGCACGATCCGCATCGGCGGCGAGGCACTGGCCGGGCCGAGCCCACACGCCGGCTTCGTCTTCCAGGCGCCGACGCTGCTCGACTGGCTGAGCGCGCTCGACAACGTCCTGCTGCCGGTCTCGCTGAAGCGCCGCCCGACCATCGCCGACAAGGATGCCGCGCTCGACCTGCTTGAGCGTGTCGGCCTCGCGGATTTCGCGATGCGCCGCCCGGCCGAGCTTTCCGGCGGCCAGCAGAGCCGCGTCGCGGTCGCCCGCGCTCTGGTCGGCAATCCCGATCTCCTGCTGCTCGACGAGCCCTTCGCTGCGCTCGATGCCCTGACGCGCGAGGAATTGCAGGACGATCTGCTGCGCCTCTGCGCGCTCAACGGCACGACCGCGCTCTTCGTCACGCATGATATCGGCGAGGCCGTCTATCTCGCCGACAAAGTCGCGGTGATGGCGGCCGGCCGGTTGACGCATGTGCGCCGGATCGAGCTCGTCCGCCCGCGTCATCGCGACATGCGCTATGCGCCATCTTTCATCGCGGCATGCCGCGCCTTGCGCGATGCGATGGACGGCGCAACCACGGCCAGCCGGAGGCCGGCGGCATGATCGCCCGCCTGCCCTCTCTGCTGCTGCTCGTCGCCCTGCTCGCCGGCTGGGAAGCCTGGTGCCGGCTCGGCGGGCTCTCGCCGCTCGTGCTGCCGACGCCTTCCAGCGTGCTCGCAACGCTGTGGAGCGAGATCGCGACCGGCCGGCTCTGGCCGCATCTGGCGATGACGGCCACGGAAATGGCGCTCGGTCTCGGCATCGGCGCCGTTGTCGGACTTGGTGTCGGCATCCTGCTGGCGGAATTCCCGGCGCTCAGCCGCCTGCTGCGGCCCTATGTGCTGGCGAGTCAGCTCGTGCCAAAACTCGCGCTCGGGCCGCTCTTCATCATCTGGTTCGGTTTCGGCATGACGCCGACCGTCGTCATCACCGCGCTGATCTGCTTCTTCCCGCTGATGGAGAACACGCTGACCGGCATCAGCGAGGTCGATGCTTCCAGGCGCGAACTCTTCCGCATGCTCGGTGCCGGGCGCCTCCAGACCCTGCTGCGGCTCAAGCTGCCGGCGGCGCTGCCCATCATCATGGCGGGCCTGCGCGTCGCGGTCGTGCTGGCCTTGGTCGGCGCGGTCGTCGGCGAGTTCATCGGCGGGCGCATCGGGCTCGGCGCCTCGATCATCGCCGCGCAGAGCGTGATGGATTCGAGCCTGATCTTCGCGCTCTTCATCGTCATCACCGCCCTTGGAATGCTGCTCTACGAGGCCGTGCGCCTGATCGAGCGCCGCGTCCTGCATCGCTTCTCGAAAGGCTGATCCCCATGTCCGCGCTGCGCGCCTTCCTCATGCTTGCCCTCTCCTGCCTCGTCGCGGCGCCCGCGACGGCTCAATCGCTCGACAAGGTCACCGTCGCCGGCTGGAGCCAGCCGATCAGCGAGATCACCAATCTCCTGGCCGAGCCGGATAAGGGCTTCTTCAAGGCCAAGGGCATCGCGCTCGACTATGTGCCCGGCACCGGCGGCGGCGCGGCCTTGCAGAACATGCTCGCGGGCCAGGCCGACATCGCCTTCACCGATCCGGCCGCGCTCTATCTCGCGCTCGACAAGGGCGAGAAGCTCGTCGCGATCTACAACATCTATCCGCAGAACGTCTTCAACGTCGTCGCGCTGAAGAGCAGCGGCATCCGCTCCGCCGCCGATCTCAAGGGCAAGCGCATCGGCGTCTACAGCCTCGCCAGCGGCACCTATCAGAACCTGCTCGTACTGCTGCATCAGGTCGGACTCGGCGAGAAGGACGTCACCATCCAGCCAACCGGCCTGCTCAATTTCGCGCCGCTGATGCAGGGGCAGGTCGATGCCACCGCCGCGACCGATACCGGACTGCTCGTCGCCCGCGCCAAGGGCTTGGGCGAAGCCAACGTCATCGAAGTCCGCGACCAGCTCAACCTGCCGAGCGACATCTTCGTCGTGAAAGAAAGCTATTACGAGCAGAACAAGCCGCTGCTGAAGCGCTTCCTCGCCGCCTATCGCGATTCCGCCGCCTGGATGATCGCCAAGCCCGAAGAGGCCGCGCGCATCGCCGTCACCCGTGCCATCAACGGCCGCGACGAGGCCATGAACCTCGAGATCATCAAGCTGCGCAATGCGTCGAGCGGCTCGCCGACCACCGAGCGCGAGGGGCTCGGCCGCTTCGATCTCGAGGCCCTGCAAAAGGGCGCCGACACCTTCCGCAGCCTTGGCCTGATCGCCCGTCAGATCGACATGAAGGCCGTCGTGAAGAGCGACCTGATCCCGCCGAAGGATGGCGCGCCATGAAGTTCCGAGACCGGGCCATCCTCGTCACCGGCGGGAGCCGCGGCATCGGGGCTGCGATCGCGAAAGCCTTCGCCGCTGAGGGCGGTATCGTCATCGTCAATTACCGGACGGACGAGGCGGCTGCCGAGGCCGTCGTCGCGGAATGCCGCGCGCTCGGCGGCGAAGCATTGGCCATCGCCGCCGATGTCACGTCCTCCGACGCGGTCGCGGCCATGGCGACGCGCATCGCGGAGGAGGTCGGCCGGCTCGATGTCGTCGTCAACAACGCCTTCGCGCCCTATCGCTTCGACCCGGATAACCGCGCCCGCTTCTGGGAGACGCCGTGGGAAGCCTATGAGCAGCAGTTCGAAGGGGCGGTGAAGGCCGCCTACACGGTCAGCCGCGCGATGCTGCCGCTACTCCAGCGCCGCAGCGGAGGGGCCATCGTCAATCTCGCCAGCGATCTGGTGACGCGGCCGAGCATTCCCTATCACGACTACACCACCGCCAAGGCGGCACTGGTCGGCTTCAGCCGCAATCTCGCGGCCGAGCTCGGCCCGCTCGGTATCCGTGTCAACTGCGTCGCGCCGGGGCTGGTCTATCCGACGCAGGCGAGCGCGACGACGCCGGAAGAGGTGCGGGAGATGCTGATCACGCAGACGCCCTTGCGCCGCATCGCGACGCCGGAGGATGTCGCTGGCCCGGTGCTCTTCCTCGCCAGCGACTGGGGCCGCTTCGTCACGGGCCAAGTGCTCCATGTCGATGGCGGGCTGGTGATGGCCTGAGCAGAGGGCGAGGAGCAGGCCTCCTCTCCGCTCGAAACCTGTGGCATGCCTGAAGGCTCAGCTCCGTGAGGAAGCCATGGCCCGGCTCGATTTCATCTTCATGCTCACGCGCCATGACCGGACGGTGCCGGACGCCATCGACCATGTCGCGACCGCACTGGCGGCCGGCATCCGCCATATCGGCTTCAAGGATATCGGCCTGCCGTTCGCCGAACTCCGGACCGTCCACCGCCTGATCAAGGCCGGCGGCGCAACGAGCTATCTCGAAGTCGTCTCGCTCGATCGCTCCAGCGAGATCGCCTCGGTGAGAGCGGCCATCGATCTCGGTGTCGACAACCTGCTCGGTGGGACCCATGCCGAGGACGTGCTGCCGCTGCTGCGCGGCACCGGCATCCGCTACTACCCCTTTGCCGGACGCATCTCCGGCCATCCGAGCATTCTGGAAGGTTCCGTCGCCGAGATCGCCGGCAGCGCCCGAGCCATCGCCAACCGGGACGGCGTCGATGGGCTCGATCTGCTGGCCTACCGCTCGAATACGGATGCGGAAGCGCTGATCGCGGCGGTCTGCGCTGCGACGGACAAGCCCGTCCTCGTCGCCGGCTCGATCGAGCGTCCCGAGCAGATCGCAGCGATCCATCGCTGCCGAGCCGCCGGCTTCACCATCGGCACGGCCGCGCTGGAAGGCCGTTTTCCTGCCTCCGGCCGGGCTTTGCGGGCACAGCTCGACGCCATTGCCGACTGTCTCTGAGCAAGAGCAGCCGGACCATTTCACGAGGTCCGGCACCGGAACGTCGTCACTCAGCCTTCTTGCCGGCGGCGTCGAACTGCTTGAGATAGGCCAGCAGGTCGGCGACGCGCTTCTCGTCCTTGAGACCGGCATAGATCATCTTCGTGCCAGCGACCTTGGCGCGCGGGTTCTGGATGTATTCGGCGAAGGTCGCCTCGTCCCAGACCAGGCCCGAGGCCTTCATCGCCGCGCTGTAGCTGTAGCCTTCATGCGCGCCGGCCTTCTGGCCGATGACGCCGTTGAGCGCGGGGCCGACCAGGTTCTTGGCGGTTTCGCCGACCTGATGGCAAGCGCGGCACTGGGCAAAGACCTTCTCGCCGGCAGCGGCGTCCTGGGCGCGGGCGGGCTGGACGGCGGCCGCCAGCAAGGCGGCGCCGGCGAGGACTGCGAATTTCATCACGAGATATCCTATGGCTTCGGAGCGAAGGGATTGACCCAGCCACCGTTCTGGGCCGGCGCCTTCGGCGGGAAGGCCTGGGCGAGATAATCGAGCAGGGTCTTGCGCATCTCCGGATCGGGTTCCGGCATGCCGTGCTTTTCCGCCATCCAGTGGAGCGTCTCGTCCCAGCGGGCGCGATCCATGCCCTGCCGGCCGACGACCGTCATCGAATGGCAGGCGATGCAGTAGCCGAAGGTCTCTTCGCGGCCGGGGAAATCGGGCAGCGTCTCGGCGGTCTCCTCCTGCGCGAAGCTGCCGGAGGGGGCGAGGAGGATGGCCGCGAGAGCGGCCATCCGAAGCGATTGCGCGAGCACCATCGTCAGCCAACCAGAACCGCGATGCGGTGGAGCGGGTTGGAGCCGTAGCCCTGCGGGTTCCAGTTCGTCGCGACATGCGGCTGGGCGACGCCACGGGAATCGGTCGCGCGGGCCCAGAGCTCGAAATAGCCGTCGCTCGGCAGCTTGACCTTTCCGGTCCAGCGCACCCAGTCATAGCGGTTCTTCGGCTTGGCGAGGGTCATGGCGTGCCAGCGCTGGCCGGCATCGAAGGAGACCTCGACCTTCGCAACATTGTGGTCGCCGGCCCAGGCCGCGCCGCGCAAGGCGACTTCGCGCGTTGCCGCCGGCAGGCGAGCGCCGTTGGCGGGCGCGCTGATGATCGAGCGCACCGGCATCGAGGTCAGGTCGGCGAAATTGGTCTTGCCGTCCGCATTCGAGCCGGGAACGATCGGAACGGTGGGCACGCGATAGGAGGTGCCGCCCATGCCCTGCCCGTCATGCGGCGTCGCCCGCACCAGGATGCGGTTGAGCCATTTCGACGAGAGCGAGGCCGGCCAGCCGGGCACCACGAGGCGCAGCGGGCCGCCATGGATATGCGGCAGCGGCTCGCCATTCATCGCCCAGACGATCAGGGAATGCGGCTCCAGCGCCTTCTCGATCGGCATGCCGCGCGAGACCGCGTCCTTGGTGGTGTCGCCGGAGAGATGCGGATCGGCGCCGTAATGGCCGGTGAACTTGGCGGAGGCCTTGAGGCCGGCCGCCTTCAGCACGTCGGCGAGGCGCACGCCGGTCCATTCGGCGCAGCCCGCGCCGCCATTCGTCCACTGGTTGCCGCGCGCCGCCGGCGTGTAGAAGGAGCGGCCGTTGCCACCGCATTCCAGCACCATGCGGAAGGTCTGCGCCTTGAAGCGGGATTTCAGCTCCTTGACCGTCAGCGTCAACGGCTTGTCGACCTCGCCCTCGATCTTGAGCTGCCAGCCATCGACATCCTTGATCGGCTCCGGAATCTGGCCGTTGTTGCGGACGAAGAATTTGGCGATCGGCGTGGTGTCGTCGTCGAGCAGGTTCGCGGGCGTCTCGGCGACGAGCGGGCGGTCGCCGAGCAGGGTCAGGCCCTTGTCCTTGCCGGGATAGTCGAAGGGCTGCGGCCCCTTGGGCGGCGCGGCGGCGGGGGCAGCGCCCTGCGCGGCAGCAGGCGACGGGCGGACGAGACCGCCGGCAGCGAGGCCGAGCGCGGCGAGGCTGCCGCCGAGCAGAAGACGTCGCGATGTACGGGGGGTATCAAGGGCGCCGGCAGCAGGCACGGCATCGGTAGCGGCTGCGCCATCGCGCAGGTCTACTTCGTTGAGCATGGCGTTTCTCCCGAGGACATATTCCTCACTGGAGACGACGCATCAGCTCTTCGATTTATTCCAAGCTGAGAGAATCTTTTTTCAGCCGAGGCAGGCCGGCCCCACACTGCGGGCCTCAGTCAGCGCCGCGACCTGCTCGCGCGGGACGCCGGGCTCGTCGCGCGTGATCCTTGCGACCAGCGCGGCGATGCCGTCGAGGCGGGCGGGGTCGATGCCGCGCCCGAGCAGGGCATAGCTCGCGCGCTCCCCCCGCCATGCACGAACCAAGAGGCCATCGCGATCCTGCACGGCCGGCTGCTGTGGCAGCGCCGCCTCGACCGGCGCGATCCAGAGACCGACGCGGCAGCCATTCGGACCGACATAGCCGGCGAGCATGCCGCCGCCGCCACGCCCGGCAGGGTCGAGCGAGAGATGCACGAGACGCAGCGAGGCGAGCGACAGGTCCGGCAGAGCCCCGGCTTCGACACCAGCGAGTTCGACGCCGAGACGCGGCGCCGTGCCCGCCGGAGACTGCGCCAGCCAGAGCTGATGGGCGGCGATCGCGGCGGAGAGGGACGAGGCGCCCGACTGCCGCTGGCCGATGCCGAGCGAAGCTGCACCGATGAACAGAGCAAGGCAGGCCGCGGCAGCCCAAGGCGCCCAGCGCATCGCCCGCGAACGGGCTCGCGGCAGCGCGAAGGGCGGTGGCGCGGGCATCGGCGATGCGGCTTTCACCGCTGCCCGCAGCCGCGTCAGCGTCGCGACCTGAGCGGCAGCCGCGCGATCATCGGCGAGTGCCGCCGCGACCTTGGCGGCTTGATCGGGCTCCAGCTCGCCGTCGACATAGGCGTTGAGCATGGTCCAGGAGAGAATGTCGCGGTCGGTCACTTAATCGCCAGATCGTTTGCGCTGTCGCGCGGCAAAGGGGCGGACGGTCCCGCCCTCGATCGCATTCAAAAGCAAAAGCCGCGCCCGGCTGAGGCGGCTCATCACGGTTCCCACGGGCACGCCCAGGATATCCGCCGCCTCGCCATAGCGGAAGCCGGCGAGATCGACCAGTTCGATCACTTCGCGATGAGGCTGGTCGAGACGCTCCAGCGCCTGCCGGACGGTGATGACCGCGATCATCCGGTCGTCGCGGCGCCATTGCTCGTCTTCCAGCGCCTCCTCGGCTGCCGCGGCATTGACCGCGCTGCGGCGATGCTCGTCGATCCAGATATTGCGCAGGATCGCGAAGAGCCACGCCCGGACGCGGTCGCCCTCCTCCGGCGGCGAGGCGGCAAGCGCCTTCGTCGCGCAGGATTGCAGGAGATCGGCCGCGCCGTCGCGGTTGCCGCTCAGGCGCAACGCATAGGAGAACAGGCGCTCCCAGTTCTGGCGCAGCGCACGCTCGATGATGATACGCAAGGACGAAGCCCTCCGCAGCGGCTGTCGCCTGTCTAGCCCAGCTGCAAGACAGCTCCAAGCCTCGCCATGGAGAGCCGTCCCAACAGAAAGCCCCGCCGGCTGGGCCGGCGGGGCTGATGGCAGAGCAATGCTCGCTCGATCGTCTCAGGCCAGATCGGCGCGGTCGGCGTTCATCACGTTGGCCCAGGCCGCGACGAAGTCGTCGACGAATTTCCGGGCATTGTCGTCCTGGGCATAGACCTCGGCATAGGCGCGCAGCACCGAGTTCGAGCCGAAGACCAGATCGACGCGGCTGGCGGTCCACTTCACCGCGCCGGTCTTGCGGTCGCGGATCTCGTAGAGCCCGTTCGCCGTCGGCACCCAGGCGTAGGCCATGTCGGTCAGGTTGACGAAGAAGTCGCTGGTCAGCGCGCCGACCCGGTCGGTGAACACGCCGTGCTTCGTGCCGCCATGGTTGGTGCCGAGCACGCGCATGCCGCCGAGCAGCACCGTCATCTCCGCCGCCGTCAGGCCCAGCAGCTGGGCCCGGTCGAGCAGCATCTCCTCGCCGGTGACGACATAGGCTTCCTTCTGCCAGTTGCGGAAGCCGTCGGCGAGCGGCTCCAGCACCGCGAAGGAAGCCACATCGGTCTGCGCGTCGCTGGCATCGCCACGGCCGGGCGCGAAGGGCACGGTCACGTCGAAGCCGGCGGCCTTCGCCGCCTTCTCGACCCCGACATTGCCGGCGAGCACGATGACGTCGGCAACGCTCGCGCCGGTCGCAGCCGCGATCGGCTCCAGCACAGCGAGAACCTTCGCCAGGCGCGCCGGCTCATTGCCGGCCCAGTCCTTCTGCGGGGCGAGACGGATGCGGGCGCCATTGCTGCCGCCGCGCTTGTCCGAGCCGCGGAAGGTGCGGGCGCTGTCCCAGGCGGTCGAGACCAGATCGGCCACCGAGAGGCCGCTCTCGGCGATCTTCGCCTTGACGGCAGCAACGTCGTAGCCGACGCGGCCGGCCGGGACCGGGTCCTGCCAGATCAGTTCCTCGGCTGGCACGTCCGGGCCGAAATAACGCGAGGCCGGGCCGAGATCGCGATGGGTCAGCTTGAACCAGGCGCGGGCGAAGGCATCCGAGAACGCCTCGAAATCGTTGAGGAAGCGCTCCGAGATCGCCCGGTAGGCCGGGTCGACCTTCAGGGCCATGTCGGCATCGGTCATCATCGGGTTGTGGCGGATCGCGGCGTCCTCGACGTCGACCGGCTTGTCCGCATCGGCGATCGAGACCGGCTCGTACTGCCAGGCGCCGGCCGGCGACTTGCGCAGCTCCCAGTCATGGCCGAGCAGCATCTCGAAGAAGCCGTTGTCCCAGCGCGTCGGATGGGTGGTCCAGGCGCCCTCGATGCCGCTGACGACCTGGTCGCGACCGATGCCGCGCCCCTTGCGGTTCATCCAGCCGAGGCCCTGGTCCTCGAGCGAGCCGCTTTCCGGCGCCGGGCTGAGATTGGCCGCATCGCCATTGCCATGGCTCTTGCCGATGGTGTGGCCGCCGGCGGTCAGCGCTACCGTCTCCTCGTCGTTCATTGCCATGCGCGCGAAGGTCTCGCGCATCATCGCGGCGGTCTTGAGCGGGTCGGGCTTGCCGTTCACGCCTTCCGGATTGACGTAGATCAGGCCCATCTGGACGGCGGCGAGCGGGTTCGCCAGCGTCTTGGCATTGGCGAGATCGCCATAGCGGTTGTCGCTCGGCGCCAGCCACTCCTTCTCCTCGCCCCAGTAGATGTCCTTCTCGGGGTGCCAGATGTCCTCGCGGCCGAAGGCGAAGCCGAAGGTCTTCAGGCCGGCGACCTCATAGGCGATCGTGCCGGCGAGCGCGATCAGATCGGCCCAGCTGACGCGGTTTCCGTATTTCTTCTTGATCGGCCAGAGCAGGCGGCGTGGCTTGTCGGTATTGGCGTTGTCCGGCCAGGAGTTCAGCGGGGCGAAGCGCTGATTGCCGGTGCCGGCGCCGCCGCGGCCGTCGGAGATTCGATAGGTGCCGGCGGCATGCCAGGTCATGCGCGCCATGGTGCCGACATAGCTGCCCCAGTCGGCCGGCCACCAGTCCTGGCTGTCGGTCATCAGCGCGCGCAGGTCGTTCTTCAGCGCCGCGACGTCGAGCTTCTTCAGCTCCTCGCGGTAGTTGAAGTCCTTGCCCAGCGGGTTGGTCTTGCTGTCCTGCTGGTGGAGGATGTCGAGGTTCAGCGCGTTCGGCCACCAGCTGGTGACGGAGCCGCCGGTCTGGGTCATCCCGCCATGCATGACCGGGCACTTGCCGGCCGTCTTCACGTCACCACCGTCCATGACATCCCCCTTCGGAGCCTGCTGAATTGGATCTTTCCGGAAGGCGATCGCCGCCTCACGCCGGAACACGGCTACGTCCCGCATCCGCCCTCGCAGATACCGCGCCGTTCCATTCGAATGGTTCTAGGGAAAAGCGACCATAATGAGAACTTGAATTTTCAAATCACTACGATAATTTTTTCAAATGATATCGATCAAGCATCTGCGCTATTTCGCGGCCTTGGCGCAGCACCGCCATTTCGGCCGCGCGGCGGATGCCTGCGCCATCAGCCAGCCGGCGCTGTCGCTGCAGGTCAAGGATCTGGAGGCGCTGCTCGGCGCGCAGCTGGTCGAGCGCGATCGCCGGCAGATCCGGCTGACCAGCCTCGGCGAGGCCTTTGCCGGGCGGGCGCAGCAGATCCTGCGTTCGGTCGACGAACTGGCCGATCTGGCCCGGGCTTCGAGCCCGTCGCTCGGCGGGCGATTGCGCATCGGCATGATCCCGACGGTCGCGCCCTATCTGCTGCCGGCAGTGATCCGGCGCCTGACGGAGCGATTTCCCGCCGTCGACCTGCGTCCGCGCGAGGCGGTGACCGGCAAGCTGACCGAGGACCTCATCACCGGCGGCCTCGATGTCGCGGTGATGGCCCTGCCCGTCTCCGAGCCGTCGCTTCAGGATCATCCGCTGTTCGAGGAGGAGTTCGTCCTGGTGCGCGCCCTGGCCGACCGCGGCAAGCCGCCGCCGGGCGTCGAGAGCCTGCGCGCGATGCGCCTGCTGCTCCTGGAGGAGGGCCATTGCTTCCGCGATCAGGCGCTGGCCTTCTGCAGGATGACGCCCGGCCTGTCGCAGGACCCGATGGAAGGCAGCTCGCTGGCGACGCTGGTGCGCATGGTCGGCGCCGGCATGGGCGTGACGCTGATCCCGGAGATGGCGGTAGCCGCAGAAACATCCGCCGTGGAGGTCAGCATCGCCCGGCTGGCGGAGCCGCGGCCGGCGCGCAGCATCGGCCTGGTCTGGCGCAAGACGAATCCCCTGGCCGAGCATTTCATGCAGGTCGGCGAGATCGTCCGTCAGGAACACGACATCCTGCGGCAAGGATGCGTGCTGTCCCCGATCTGACGAACAGCTCCGATCGAGGTCGAAAAAAAGCGGCCCGTCACCGGGCCGCCGATCCGTTGCGAGTACTCTGCGTCCCGATTACCAGCCGCGGTGACGACGATAATGGGGGCGCGGGCCGTAGCCGGGACGCGGGCCGTAGCCATAACCCGGGCCATAGCCACGACGGGGACCATAGCCATAGCCGCCGCCTCGCCCGTGACGCTGCTGCCGCATCGACTCGCGCATAATCATGTGCCGCCGTTCGGCGGCGGCCGACCAGGTGTATTCTGCGTTCTGCTTGTCCAATCGCTGCGCCATCGACGCGGGCAGCTGTTCCGAAGCCATCGCCGGGGCGGCCAGCGAAACGCCAAGGCCCAGGGCAGCAAGTACGAGGAATTTGCGCATATGTTTTCTCCTTGATCCGATCGTATTAAACGCGCCAACGCCTCAACGGTTCATGAACCGCGTTGTTGGCTTACGTTCATCACGCACCGATTGCCGCCCTATTATCAGGCTCCGGCTTTCCGCAACGCCATTCGAAGGCCGAGTTTCGCAAGGGTGCGACACGGTTTCAATGCCGAGGAATGGAAGGGCGGTGATGCGCTCAACGTGCATGGCGCGGCCGGTACACAGGTCCGCAAAGCGCTTGCGCCCGCCAATTCGGCCATTCTAGGATCGGTGCATTGGGATTGCAGCGACGCGACCTTAAGCGTCCTTTCCATCTCCTCGACAGAGGGCTCACGGCATGAAGCGTCGGACATTTCTGGGTGTCGCTGCGGGTGCTGCGGTCTCCGCGATTGCAAAGCCGGCTCTCGCGCAGCCGACGAAACTGCTGAAATTCATTCCGGAATCGGACGTCGCGATCGTCGACCCGGTCTGGACGACGGCGACCGTGACGCGCAATCACGGCTACCTCGTCTTCGATACGCTTTACGGCCAGAACGCCGCCTACGGTTTCGAGCCGCAGATGGTGGCCGGTCATACGGTCGAGGACGATGGCAAGCTCTGGCGGCTGACGCTGCGCGAGGGCTTGCGCTTCCATGATGGCGAACCGGTCCGCGCGCAGGACGTCGTGCCGAGCATTCGCCGTTTCTCGGCACGCGACGCCTTCGGCCGCGCCCTGATGGATGCGACCGACGAGCTCTCGGCCGAATCCGATCGCGTCGTGAAGTTCCGGCTCAAGCGGCCTTTCCCGCTGCTGCCGGCGGCGCTCGGCAAGACGGGAACCTCGATGCCCTGCATCATGCCCGAGCGCTTCGCCATCACCGACCCCAACAAACAGGTCACCGAGATGATCGGCAGCGGGCCGTTCCGCTTCAGGGCCGATGAGCGCGTCCCGGGTGCGCTGACCGTCTATGAGCGGTTTGCCGATTATGTTCCGCGCGCCGATGGCTCCGCCACCTTCACCGCGGGCCCGAAGCAGGCGCATTTCGAGCGAATCGAATGGCACATCATCCCCGATCCGCAAACGGCCGCGAATGCGCTCAGCAACGGCGAGATCGACTGGTGGCAGAACCCGACGCCCGATCTCCAGGCTGCGCTGAAAGGCAAACCGGGCCTCAAGCTGGAGGGTCTTGACCCGGCCGGCGGCATCGGCTGCCTGCGCTTCAACGCGCTGCACCCGCCCTTCGACAATCCGGCGATCCGGCGGGCGCTGCTCGGCGCCATCGACCAGAGCGAGTGCATGACGGCGGTTGCCGGGGACGAGCGCTCGCTCTGGAAGGATCATGTCGGCGTCTTCAGCCCGGACACGCCAATGGCGACGACGGCCGGGACCGAGGTGCTGGTCGGCAAGCGCGATTTCGCCGCCGTCAAACGCGCCCTGGCGGAGGCCGGCTACAAGGGCGAGCGCGTCGTGCTGCTCGATCCGACCGACTACCCCTCGACCCATGCGCTCGCGGCCGTGGCGGCCGATGCCCTGCAGAAATCCGGCATGAACGTCGAGCTGGTCTCGACCGACTGGGGCACGGTCGTCCAGCGCCGCGCCAGCCGGCAGCCGGTCGACAAGGGTGGCTGGAGCATCTTCCTCACCTATCTGAACGGCACCAATAATTTCGATCCCGCCAGCCAGCTCGGCATCCGCGGCAATGGCGACAAGGCCTGGTTCGGCTGGCCTACATCGCCGCGCCTCGAAGAGCTCAGGCTCGACTGGTTCGCCGCCAAGGATGTCGCGGCCCAGAAGGCGATCTGTGCCGAGATCCAGAAGCAGTTCTTCATCGACGTGCCCTATATCCCGCTCGGCGCCTACTACGAAAAGACGGCCTATCGCGGGATCACCGGCATGCGTATCGGTTTCGCCCAGTTCTACGACGTCAGGCCGCTGTGACACATTCCAAGCTTCGGATCGCCGTTCTTCAGTTCGCTCATGAGACGGTGACGTTCCTTCCCAACGACACGACGCGGGAGGATTTCATCTATCCGGGATCTCCGGCCTCCGGCGAGGACCTGCTTGCCACCGATCCCAAAGGCTACATGGGCGGCTTCGTGCAGGTCATCAGCGAGTTCGAGGATGTCGAGCTGATCGGCATCACCTCGCCGCTCTGGCCGCGGACCGGAACGGGCTCGGGCTGGGTGACCGAGGACGCCTACGAGCATTTCCTCGGCATCATGATCGCGGAGCTAAAGGCGCAGCCGCAATTCGACGGCGTCTATCTCGCGCTCCATGGCGCGCTCGCCGTGCGCGGGGTGCCGAAGCCGGAAGCCGACATCGCCCGGCGCGTCCGCGAGGTGGTGGGCAAGAGCGCCTTCATCACCGCGACCTTCGACCCGCACGGCAACGAGGACGAAGCCTTCCTCGAACAGGCCGATATGGCGTTCTGCGTGAAATACTTCCCGCATTACGACATGCATCTGCAAGGCGAGCGCGCGGCGCGCATGCTGGTCCGCTCGATCCGCGGCAGCTTCAAGCCTGTGCATCGGACCCTGCGCATCCCGATCATCGCGCCGACGGTGGTGATGTGGACCGGCGCCTCGCCCTGGTCCGACCTCATCCAGCGTGCGCTGATCTGGGAGGCACGCGAGCCCGATGTCTTCGTCAACGTGTTCTTCGGCTTTCCCTGGTCCGACGTCCCCGATGCCGGCATGTCGCTGCAGGTGCTGACAAACAACGACCCCGGCCTCGCCGAGCGCGTCCTGCGCGACATGGCGGATTGGATCTGGCGCCGGCGCCAGGCGCTGCTAGATACCGTCAAGATCTACAAGGCGAAGGAGGCTGTCGCTCTGGCCCGCGAGGCTGTCGCCGGCGGCAAGGGGCCCGTCGTGCTCGCCGACTACAGCGATCGCTCAGGCTACGCCACCTGGCTCCTTCAGGAGATCGTGGCGCAAAAGCTGGAGCGCACCCTGATCGCCACGATCGCCTCACCCGAGGCGGTTCGATCCGTGATCGCGTCCGGCGCGAAGCCGGGCGACGCCTTCGATGCGGAGATCGGCGGCCTCTTCGACGAATCGGCCGGTGCGCCCGTCCGCATCTCCGGCACGCTGCGATCCGTGGGCCCGGCAACGAATGCGCGCGGCAATGGCAAGGACTGGATCTGCGTCGAATTCGGCAAGGGCAATGTGCTGGTGCTCAGCCTCTATCTCGTCCAGATCGTCGAGCCTGCGGAGCTCTGGCAGCTCGGGCTTGAACCCCGGGATTTCGATGTGATCGCGATCAAGTCGCGCGTGCATTTCCGCCGGGGCTTCGACGATAGCGGCTTTGCGCCCACCATCCTCCTGGTCGAGCCGCCCGAGCCCTTCATGGGCACGGTGCATCTCGACGCACTCGCCTACAAGCATCTCACGCTGGCAGACTACTATCCCTATGGCAGCCCGTGCTTTTCGGCGGGAGGCTGACGCGTCAGGCCGCTGGCTGACGACGCAGTCCAACTCGAACCGGTCTGGGCACATGATGACGAGGATGAGGAGCGTGATCATGGCTGATCGAGCTCCTGTCCTGCGCGTCAGGAGATCTTTGGCGCAGGCGGTGACGCTTTCGCTCGTGCGGCGCGACATCGATAGGTGTCATCCGGCGCCACCGAATGACCCTGCCATGTTGTTCAACTCCAGCGACTTGCAATGCCGATCAGCTTCGAGACCCTGCGCCGATTCACACACATGCCCGCGAACTCGCGCGCTGGGGCATTGAGACCACGATCGTCGTTCCCGGCGCCTTCGCGAAAGGCACCAATCATACCATCGGCCCTCATGATTGACTGATATGAGCCCAATTCCGCATCCCGATGGATGTGATGGTTTTTGGCTCGTCGATCACGCGGTTCCAGGCGTCGCAGGCCGCATCGAGGATATCGGCATAGGTGTCGAAGACGCGATTGGAGAGCCAATTGGCGCGCAGATGCTGCCAGACATTCTCGACCGGGTTGAGCTCCGGAGCGCGCGAGGACAGGAAGATCAGGGAGACGTTCCTAGGTACGGCAAGCTTGCCGGTGGTGTGCCATCCAGCACGGTCGAGCAGCAGGCCAGCATGAGCGCTCTTGGCCACCGTCCTGGCGATCTCTCTGAGATGGGCTTGCATGACGTGGGTGTCTGCGAAGGGCGTGGCCAGCGCCGCGCCGACGCCGCGGGCCGGGCAAATCGCCCCGAAGAGATGGGCGCTTTCATAGCGCTGGTCGGCAGGCTGGCGCGGCTTGGTTCCGCGCTTGGCCCATCGCCGGACAAGGCCATTCTTCTGGCCGATGCGGGCCTCGTCCTGAAACCAGAGCTCGATTCGCTTGCGTCTGGAGACGTGGGCGAGATGGGCTTTCAGCGTCGCCGCGAAGTTTTTTTGAACGCCTCGATCACGCACTCATCCTGGGCTGGGTGGTGCGGGCGGGCGGGCGCTGATGTGGGAGAAGGCGATCTACTTTAGCAGCTTGGCGATCATGCGCTCGTGATAATCGACGCCGAAGTGCTCCTCGATCACCCGCTTCAGATCGATGAGGCGCCAGCGTACCACGCCATCGACGGCGCGGTCGGGGCCGTTCTCGACGAGGGTCGCCAAGGCGGCGAGTTGATCAGCCGAAAGCCGAGGCGGATGGCCCTTCGAGCGGATATCCTTCTGCCCCTCGGGCCGTGCTCGTTGAACCGATGGACCCAGTCACGTAGCGTCTGGCGGTCCCTCCTGCCGATCCGTGCGGCCTGCTCCCGATCCATGCCGTCGAGAACAGCGGCCAACGACAAAAGTCGGCGATTTTGGTTGGCGTGTCTGGAGCCGGCCCACCGCAGCAGGCATGGCGCGAATCCTCCCGCGTCCATGGAATCAGCGAAACCGACCCTCGAAAAGCCATCGTGAGTCAGCCTCAGCAGCCGCTGGTATGATGAGCACGAACGCGGACGGCCGTTTCCTTCGCAAGGAAGGTATGCGACGCTCGGTTGAAAAGGGAGCGGTGGCGCGGATCGTGGTCCTTCATCCTGGCAAAGCACAGCGGCGCGCTGGTGAGGCCGCGCCTTCATTCGTCACCCAGGAGGTGGCCTTCCCGGCCAAGATGCGCGAGGAACGGTCGGCAAAGTCGAGCGGGAGCGGGGCCCGTGACGCGCTCCGCAGTGCTGAAGCGTCTTAGCTGGAAGCAGGGAGGCTACCCCGGCCGGTAACATCAGCGGGTGGGCCCTCGCGGCCTATAATTCCGGAACTCGGCTTGTCGGCTACGATGCTCTTCTTCGCGCAACCTAGCTTCTTCAGCCAGACGAACGATGTTAGCGCGCATGATGTGCTGCGACAGCGCATCCACGCCATATGCGGCCCACGCTGGCCGGGCTTCCAGGATATTGCGCAGCCGGTCGACCCAAGCGAGATCCCTGCGCCCGAGCTCCTGCAATTCGACCTGTCGGAGCCGATGCTCAGCCTCGATTGCGGCATGAGCGCGAAATTCCCTGCTCTCGCGCACGTCAGCTCCAGCGGCAACGATCCGGCGCGCCTCAACGTCTGCCACTGCGGCCCTCAGTCTACGTTCGAGCAACTGAATTTGCTCGTCAGCGGCAATGCCCCTGCCGGTGATCCACGCAATTGGTCCGCTAGGCCGCGTCGCCTTCGCTGCCTCCAAAGTAGCCCGCGCGGCCGCCTCCCTGCCTTCAGCTTTTATCAGCGCCCCACGCGCGACAACGGCCCGATCAGAGGCATCGACGAGACTGGACGGCACCTCAATCACCGAGACCGCGTCGGCGATCCGGGCGCGCGCCGCAGCTGCTCGCCGATCGAGCTCACCCATCGCAACCGCATATTCCGTACTCGCTTGCGCGTGTATCCGCGCGGTAGCGCCCCGAAGATCATGGGCCGACGGTGGAAGATCTGCCCGCGCTAGATCGATGACTGCTGTTCGAGCACGTCGAGCCGAGCGTCGATGCGGAGCAGCATCTCGCATTGGTATAAGAGGATTTTCAATACGTCGTCCAGCGGCGTAAGAACTGGTCTCTCGCCCAGCTCCTGGCGGCAGTCCGGCAGAAACGTTTCCGACAAGAACTGGGCTAGGTCGCTCTTGCGGCTCGCGATGCACCCCATCTGTTTGGTTTGGGCCAAGATCGTCTCGGCCTACGCGCGGATCGGAGACTCTTGCTAGCTCATACGGCTTCTTCATGAAAGCCGAGACCTCGGCCTGTGTTACCTTCGCGAGGCGGTCGAGCGCCCCGACGAATTCGCCGTTGCGCTTGACGATCCACACCCCCGTTTTGTCACCCGCAAGCACCGATAAGCCCTGCTCCAACAGGGACGCGCACATTGCCTGAGGCCCGTCGCTTCGCGCCCATGCCTCGCGCACGACCTCGCGCGTCTCTCGGAAGTCGACACCTTTTCTTTCCAATACCCTGCGCTGATCCGGGGTGACAGTGCCGCGCGGCAGCTCCGGCTGAGGCCCAAGGCCGGCGGCTAGCCATGCAGCTACTTCAGGTCGGAACTTCTCGAAATACCGGAGGGAGCTGCGATAGTGGCGCCCGAGCGTTCGCATCTCGCCAAGCTCGAATTCCGCGAGCCTGCAGGCTGTCTCGACATTGATCTTGTCTAGCCCCGCCCGCATCACGGTCCGGTCCGGCCCCACCCGAGCCACTACTAGGTGAAGATGCGTGCCGCCGGTGCCAGCGACTCGCGGCTTATCATGCAGCACCCGGGCACAGCCGTGATCAGCCATGCCAAGGTGCCGCAGCACAATATCGCCTGCACGATGCACATCCTCGTCGCTCATCTGTATGGACGGACTGATGCTGATGTGAAAAAAGGCAGCATCGGCGTTGGTACTATCCCGCATCGACTGCATGTCCCGCAGCGCACCCGGAAAGTCTCCAACAAGCATGTTATCGACACGCACTTCGATCCGCTCGTTCATCTCCGTCTTCAGGAGATGAGAGACGAGGTTGCGGGCGTCACGTGCATTTCGACCGTGCGAGACAACGTTCCCGATCATCCGGAAGATCCGGCAACGGTCAGTACAGCCTCATGGAGCGCGCGGATTTCGGCCTGCAGCGCATTGAGAGCACCAGCATCCACGCGCCCGCCCTGACTGGCGTGTTTCGCAAGCTGGTTAAGATCATTGCCGAGCCTATTTGCCTCGCCCGTCCAGTTACCAACCTGGATTCGCAGACCATCGCGCTTCCGACGCCGAGGAGACACCGGGGCACTAGCCCTCGCCAGTATCGCCTCGCGAGCGAAAGTCGACGGCCCGAGCCCGACAGACGTCGCCGCATCGAGCACAAGCTTGTGCTCGATTGGCGTCAGACGCAGCCCTATGGTTTTCGTAGTTTTACGGCTCTCGGATGCCATGGATCGTAAACGCCTCCGGCGGGGTTCCAATGGGGCGGCAGCCCCCTGGCCAGACGATGCGGTGTAACCGCGCCCTGCTGGCTATCTTCGGATAGCCTCCCAGGATGCATAGAAGAAGCGACCCTGCCTGAGAGCAGCTCAAGCGCCGTTCATCGCAGAGACGAGCACCCATCGATGGACTTTGAAGTGCCGACCAGGAGAAGCTTTCCGACAGCCGCGCGGCTCAATCTTTACGAATGAGCCTAGTAGCCTTGGTAGCCTTGCCAATCCCATAAGACCGTCCAGGTATCGGCGAGCAGCACATCAACGACGCCCGGAACCTCGTCGTATCGTGTACACGTCATGACCACTTGGACTGCCGAGCTGACGATCATCAATAATGAAGCTGGCGCGTCGGCACGAGCTAGCGCGCAGCTGTTCGACCATTGGGATCTGAGTGCTCGGCAGGCCTGTGAGATCATGGCGGCATCTCAAGACGGTCCTGGTCACGCTGGAAGTCAGGTCATCTCGGACGGATCAGCGATGATCTAGCGGCGAGGTTGGGAATGCTCGTCGGCATCCCCGCCGACCTTCGCACGATGTTCACTGATAAGCAGCGTGGCTACGCGTGGGTTTCGCGGCCCAATGATTTCTACGACGACCGCTGGCCCGCTGACGTCATGGCCAATGGGTCCATGTTCGTGCTGGCTCGCATATACGAGTACGTGGCCACAGAGGCTGCCAGATGAGCCTCATTGGTGTTCAGCACCGATGAATGGCATGCAGTGCTCCCGCTGTGCAGGCGCAGAGCACGCGCATTGCACGTCAGGTCGGGATGTTGACCTGTCGCCGGACGCAGCCTCGACGATGTCGCGCTCGCGGCTTCCGCGTCCAGCGCCTCCGCTGCGATCCGGCTAGCCACCGGCGTTATGCCGTCGAAGTTCTCGTTCGAAGGTAAGCGCCTCGTCGAGACCCTACGGATTTGGGGTTGAGGTTTTCCGCCTATCGTAGGATCAAGGACGAGCTCGTGCGCCGCGGCGTACCGGCGGCGGAAGCCTATATGCAGGATTACAAAAAGTCCGAGGCGAAGCAGCGGCTGTTCGCGGACGTGCGTGCCGGCAGGGTTCGCGTCCTCATCGGCTCTTCCCAGACCATGGGCTCCGGCGTCAATGCCCAGCTCCGCTTGAAGGCGCTGCATCACCTCGATATGCCATGGCTGCCCTCGCATATAGAGCAGCGCGAAGGTCGCATCGTCCGCCAAGGCAATCAGCATACGCAAGTCGATATCTACTCATATGCGACGGAAGGTTCGCTCGATGCGACCATGCGGCAGAAAAGCGAGCGCAACGCCCGTTTCCATCGCCGCCGCGCTCTCAGGCTATACCTCGATCCGCAGGCTAGAGGATCTCGGCGAAGAACAGGCCAACTAGTTCGCCATGGTCAAAGCGATCGCCAGTGACGATCAGCGGCTCATGGAGAAGGCTGATCTCGAAGCCGATATCGCCCGGCTTGAGCGGCTTCGCACCGCACACCGCGACGACCTGTTCGCCGTGCGCCGGCACGTCCGCGATGCCGAGCGTAACATAGAGATCGCGACCCGGCGGATCGACGAAGTCGGCCGCGATATCGCGCGCCGCGTTCCGACCGCCGGCGATGAATTCGCGATGCGCGTTACCGACACCACCTATGTTCAGCGCAAGGAGGGAGGCCGCGCCCTGATGAAGGAGATCCTGACGCTCGTGCAGCTCCAGCAGGAGAGGCAGGTCGTGATTGCCTCGATCGGCGGCTTCGATCTCGAATATGAAGACCAGCGCTTCGGTAAGGAGGGCTATCGCTACACGACCCAGCTCATGCGCACCCCGCCGACCACGAGATCAACCTTCCGATGACCGTCACACCACGCGGCGCGTCTTCCGTCTCGAACATGCCCTCGAAGACTTCAAGGGTGAGCGCGAACGCTATCGCCAGCGCCTGGGCGATGCCCGCCGCAGGCTCGGCTCGTACCGGACGTGCGGGGAGGGCGAATTCGCCTCTGCGGAGGAACTCGCCGAAAAGCATCGGCAACTCACAGAGGTGGATGCCGCACTGTCGAAGGATATCGATGGCATTCAAATGTCGGGGGCTATCGCCGTTTGAGCCACCGGCCCGGCCGGCTGCGCCGTCGCGCAGTTGGTCCTTTTCATGCCGATAGGAAGGTCCGCGCCGCAGCTATCGCGGCAGGCGACCTTCGTCGTCGATCAACGTAAGCCGGCAGGGCGCCGCATCGCTCCAGTCCCAAAGAACGAGGTTCACATCGTCTCGGGTCGCGCCGGGCGCGAAGCTCCTTACCAGAAACCCGTGATAGCCAGCCACAGCGAGCCTCCCGGCGAAGGCTTGCGTCTTCGCCTCTCCGGCAGCCTTCATCTGATCGCGCCAGGTCGGGTCGGCGAGGCGGGCATCGTCCATGCCCTCGGATCGCAGTGCGATATCGTCCCGCGTGTCGAAGAGTTTCCCGAATTCCGCGCCATAGAAGACGAGCGTCGTTGGATGGAGCGAGCCTGCTTGATTGGCCTCGCGCAGGGCGGTCACGACCGACAACGACGTGTAGAGCGCCGGCGTCCCTCTTCGGTTGAACCGGCCTCCGTGGAGCTCCGCGCCGCGTCCCGACATCGGTTCGCGCGCATAGATCGGGTTGAGCGCCCGGTAGAGCGTCCCTCGAAACTCCATCGGCGAGATCAGGCGTGAATGCCGGCGTCGACCGCGTCGATAAAGTCGAGGACCTCGTCGGCGCGGCCGTCGCGGACGACCTGCATCGCCGTGAAGCCCGAGAAACCAGGCAGCGGTTCGGACCGATACCAGGCATAAGCCATCAGGGCTGAGCCGAACCGCGGCTCGACCTTGTTGACGATCTCGGTCATTTCCCGGAGACGCCGCTGTGTCTTGTCCGAGCGAATGCGATCCTTCCGCTGGATCGCGTCCTTCCCGAGGCCGGCCGTCCGGGCGATCTCTTCGCTCGTGGTGCGCAGGGCGCTGGCGATCTTGCGCGGAGAGAACAGTCCGCCATCGGCATATTGGGCAAGGCCCATCTCGGACAGGCTGGTGACGCTGGCGCTCAATCGCATCGCTCGCGGTCCCAGCCCGTCGTCACGTGCAGCCCCGCCCGCCCGCTTGTGCGGCCGGGCGGGGCTGCTCGGCCGCAGTTGCACCGGCCTGCCCGGTCCGCGGGCCGGAGGGGCTTCGGGAAGACGACGGAAAAGGACCGGCAAAGGCCTGCGTCCGCAACTCCTTGAAGGAACAACACCATGCGTCTCACGAAAGTCCGTCCGCGCGCGCTGAAGGACAATCCCAACCGTGCTCGCCAGACGAAATCCAGCCCGCACGCAGATGTGCTGCTGCCGACGATCAAGGCAGTCGGCGTCGTCCAGTCCTCTATCGTCACGCCGGAAACGGACGGCGGCGAGGCCTACATCATCGATAGCGGCCACCCCTGCGTGAAGCAGGCCATTGCGCCGGCCTGGAAGAGATCGACGTCATCGTCGTCGAGCCCGCGAACGACAATGGCGGCATGCGCTCGATGGTCGAGAACCACGCGCGAGAGAGCCTGAACCGCTCGCAGCACCGGCGCAAGATGGTCGCTCGTGACATCGGGGCCAGCACGAGTCGCCCACCACGATTTCGACCGGCGCGCTGCGCGCAGCCTCAAAGCGCGTGAAGCTCAGCGGCGGGTCGCATTCGGCTGCGGGGGCGAACGCCCCGCTGTCCAGTGCCTGCCGCCGCCAGCCGAACAACTGCGACGGCGCCATCCCGGCTCGTCGAGCGATCGTCGAAACATTCGCCCCGGCTGTGTAGGTCTCCGCGACAAGCCGCACCTTTGCCTCAACCGACCAGCCCCGCCGTCCCCAAAACGGCCGAATCTCCAAGGCATCGATCACATGACAATTTCTGTCATCAGGCATCGGCGTAGATATAGAAATTTTCATCAGCAGATCCTTCGTCTCCAAACAGCGTGAAGAATCTCAGATCAGCGCCAGAACCGCTACGCGGTGGCCCTTGGCGCTTACCCCACACCTTGCAAACGTCGTCTCGAACGAAACCTCCGAAGCCATTCTGCCCGCGAGAATCGAAGTGCTGGCAGGCGCGCATGGAGAGCGAGTCGAGTTCTGGGTAGCGCGACATCGGAATGTCGTCGTACCCACAACGAGGTCGCACTGGAGTTCGACTAGACGGCGCGTCCAAGTATCGTTGAGATGAAGGTGATGTGCGAGCCGAAGAGAGCAGGCCTGCATTGGATTGGTTAAACGCTCAGTTTATCGATGAAGATCGTGCCGAGCCCTCAGAGATCCAGCAGGAGATCTGGGATTGCTGGAAGGCAGAACGCCGCGCGAACAAGCCCGCCGGGGCAGCCTAAACCTCGAAGATAAAGCGCGGGTCCCAGAGTACGTTGTCCCGCACCCCGTCGCGCTCGTAGCCAGCCGGATTGGCGAGGATCCGGGTCCGACCGACGTGGTAGTCGTGGTGGTGGTGGTCGTGACCATGGACCCAGACGTCCGGCTGGTACTGCTCGATCAGCTCTGAGAGATCTGAGCAGAAGGCAGGCGATAACGGGTCGCCACGGTAGATCGCCGGCACCGAGTTCAGATGCGGACCGTGGTGGGTGACGATAACCGTCGGTCCGTCGAATGGCTTAGACAACTCCGACTCGATGAACGCCCGGTCGAATCGATGCAGCCGCTGCGTGTCGTTAGGGCTAAGATAATTGATCCGATTACCCTCGGTGATGCTGATCGCGAGGTAGTCATTCATGCCCCGGTGAGCGCGGTCCTTGCTGGCCTCGGGCGTGCCGAGGAGGCCAAAATCAGTCCATAGCGTTGCGCCGATGAAGCGAACGCCGTCGATGACGACAGAGCCAGGATCGAGGAGATCGACCCCAAGGTCCTTGGCCGCCTGCTGACCGTGCTGGCGCGATAGGTGGACCTCGTGGCCGTAGAATTCGTGATTGCCGTTCACTAGGATCGCTGGCTTGGCGCGGAGCTTGGTGACCTGGTTGAGAGAAATCCACTGGATCGAATGCCGGATCGGCTCCCATAAGTCCCCGGCGAAAACCGCAACGTCGAATTCCGGCAGGTCGTCAGGAATCTCGAAGCCAGCGAGTTCCAGATGCAAATCGCTCATCAGCAGAATGCGCACGTCATCTCCTAGTGGCGCAAGGCCAGCTTCTCTCGACTGCGTAGGATGCCAGCCACCAGGCGCTGCAGTGACCGGAGCGAACCGTTGGTCCACCTCGAACGGATGACGGCTGTCTCCGCCTCGTCGAACGGCTCGATCCACTCGTGTCGCAGTCCGCGTGACTGGGCTGCGCGCCTCAGCATGGTTGGCAAGATGTCGGGCAGATGTTCACGACGCGGCGCCGGGATCTCGAACACGCGGAAGCGGTCCAGGAGCACCTGTGGAATGGCCGCGATCGAGTTGGCTGTGGCGAGGAAGCTCACGTGGCCGAGGTCGATCTCGATCATCGCAGCGGGGTCCATGAAGCGAGCAGCCGACGCGGGGTCAACGAATGGCAGCAACGCATCCCAGAACCGGCCATTAAGCGTTCCCGTCCCGGCCTTATCGAGTTCGTCAATCAGAAAAATCGGGTTAGCGTGGCCGAAGCGAGCGATCGCCTGGAAAGGATGACAAGGTTCAGCTGACGACCATCGACGAGCGGTGCCAGCGATTGCCGACGATGCCTCGGTCGTCGCCGAGGCGATCCAGACGCCAACTCCAAGGAGCTCACCGAGTCGCCTCACCAGCTCGGATTTGCCGCCGCCGGGCGGGCCCACGAGCAAGATGGGCGATAGGCGAGCGCTGGTTCGCCCGGCCAGATCAGCGACGATCAGCCTGATCGCCTCGGCCGCCCAAGGTGTCTCTCCCAGAAGCACCGCCTGAACGGCCGCCAGGTCAGGCGACTCGATCAAAGGCACCGGGACGCCAATCACCTTCTTGATTGCCTTGAAATAGGGCTGGTCACGGCCGGTATCGACCTCGCCCTTGCCAATGATCACGCCAGATGTAGGTTTGGACGGCGTGTCATCAATCCAAAGCTCGGCGGCGTGATCTGCAAGGCCACCGTTCTTGCGGAGATCGCTTAGCAGTACCTCGCGCTCGGCCTTCGCTAGCTCGTCGGTGATGACTCCCCCTGTGACCTCGCACGAGGTGATGAATTCGCGATTGAACACGCTCAGCCGCATCCAATGCGCAATTAACATTGCGCCGACTGTGATTGTGATGGCCCTGGCGATAGCGCGGGGATCCGTGGTCTTCGGCCCGCCGAGCTTCCAGGAATTCACCAGCGAGCCCGTGAGCCGCTGCTGATGCGTCCGATGGAGCTCCAGCCCAGAGATGCTGAGCGCAAGCACGGTGTCAGCGAATTCTCGCAGGAGTGGATGGCCTGCTCGGCCAGCCTCGACATCGAGCTGATCAGCGAGTGAGATACCGGCCTGATCTGCCTCGGCCTCGATCCAGCTCTGGCATGCTGTGGAGAGGTGCGGCACCTCAGCGAGTATTTCAGCCACGAGTTCACGCTTAGTGTCAGGCCGCAGCTTCTCCATTAGGACGTACCGCCAGAGGGTAACGCGTCGCAGGTCGGGCGCTGAGGCATCACCCTCGTCGTCCTCCTCCGGCGGCAGATCATCATCGCTGAATCGCATGCTGACAGTTGCTGCAATCGTTGACATCAACGCAAGCAAATTCAGCGTAGAACGTCACAATAAATTTCCAATGTCCGTTATCGCGGACTTTGTGATGCGCTGAAAACCGTAACAGCTGTAATGGTCACGCGTGACACATCTGCATTCGCCACAGCGTCAAAAACCAAATTTCTCGATCCACGGAATATCTTGTAATTGTTATTCAACTTCGATTATTTGAAAGCCTAATTCAATTACCAGGCCGGCATCGCGTTTTGGCGGATCCTCGAATCGTCCTTTGCAAGGATTAAGAACCGGATCTACCGAAAAGCCCTTGATGGCCGTATTTAGCGTTGTTGTTATCCTCAGCAGGGAGCACATTCAAATCATCCAGATAAATTGCGAGGCGGCTCGCACCCGCTTCGTGAAATGAGACAGGTATAGCGTTCGACATGGAAGCGGCGCCGCGCTTCGAGGGAATGCTTCCTGTGCTTTCCGGTCGCGGCCCCGCGGGCTTCGGCGCGCGTGAACGTGCGCGTCCCGATCATCATCGACGTTATGATCGACGGCTCCCGCAACGCGCTCGCCGTGGCGCTCGCCTGCGCCTGTGCAGGCATCGTGATCGGCATCGTGGCCCTGACCGGGGCGGGCATCGTCTTCACTCAGGCCGTGATCGGCCTGTCGCAGAACTATCTGCTGCTGGCCCTTATCCTGACCGGTGTCGCCGGCATCGTGCTCGGCATGGGGATGCCGACCACACCGGCCTATATCGTGATGACCTCTCTGCTTGTGCCGGCCCTGATCAAGCTCGGCGTCATGATGCCGGCGGCGCAAATGTTCGCCTTCTACTTTGCCATCCTGTCGGCGATCACACCGCCGGTCGCGCTCGCGGTCTATGCCGCGGCCAGGCTGGCGAAGGCCGATCTCTGGACTAGCGGCTGGGCGGCGGTGAAGATCGGCGCAACGGGCTTCATCGTGCCCTTCATGTTCGTTTACGAGCCCGCGCTGCTGATGATCGGTGACTGGCCGACGATCATCTGGCGCTTCGTCTGTTCCTGCCTGGGGATCGGGCTGGTCGCAGCCGGTCTGCATGGCTATCTGCTGCGGCGCTGCGCTTCCTGGGAACGCGTGCTTCTCGTCGGCGCGGCCTTCTGCCTGGTGAAGCCGGACTGGCTAACGGATTTACTCGGGCTTGGGTTGGCCGCGGCGATGTTCGCGTTCCAATGGCCGCAGCGCGACCGCCCGCTGCCGACGCGGAGTGTCGGGCCGGTCACGGCGGGGGGCCGTGCAGCCGGACGTGGTGAAGTCGGCCTGCGCTCCCGGTCGGGCTCGGCCCCGCGGCCCGAGACATCGTTCGGATCGCTCGATCAAGTTCCGAGGTCTCGGAACGCAGCGGAGAGTGAATATCCATCACGAAGCGCTGATCCATCAGATGCTGAACCCGATACGACAGCACTTCATCGACCTTTGCGCTGCAGCGGGCATTTGGACGCCTCCGGCCGGCCGCCCGCTCTGGGACGCCTATGAGACAGACTGGCAGATATGATCGAGACTGTGAACGCCGGCCTGACGACACTGGCCAGGTCTCGCGGCAGTACCTTGGCTTGCAGGGACAGGAAATCGACCGCATCGCGGCGAAGGAAACCGAGAACGCGACATCCTCGAGGCCGCGTCTGGCGACAGTGTCAACATTCTAACGTGAGGCGCAGAGCGCGTGCACTGCACCTGCACCGCGCGCGCACAGCCCGCCACCCATCGGTATTGAGCGCCAATGGGATCAGGCTGCGACCTCTGTTGTCACGTATTTGTAGACACGGGCGAGCGCGAACATCGATCCATCAGCCATGACCTCGGCAGGCGAACGGCCGCCGTAGATGGCGTTGGGCCTTGATACCCAAGCGTACCCGCGCTCCTTGTCGGTGAAGATCACGCGCAGGGCGGCGTGGATGCCGACAAGCATCCCCAGCCGATCTGCCAGGTCCCGGCTGATCCGGCCAAATTGACCAGCCTTCCACCGTGACCAAGTTCGCTGCGAAATCCCACCCAAGATTTCGCAGGCCTGGGCGTCGCTCAGTCGCCAGCGAGCGACCACATGGACGACGGCCCGAGCGGCCGCTGCCGCCTCGTCACTGGTAATCAACGGAGGCATACCGCAACTCAGGTTTCTCGCTAGCCTGTATACTATAATTCGCAGTCCGAGTTTCGGGATAATCCCTTCACACCGGGACATCCGAATGCCGCCGCCAAAGCCCTCAACCGGAGATATGCGCCAAACTAGGCGGTCTGCAGCTATCGTCGTGTGCGAAGGCATTAGCACCTCTGACGCCGATCTGAACGAGCTCGAATTCGTTCTCGCAACCGAGACGCCGGGCCTGACCTATCGAGGCAATCAGCTGGTCGACGAGGTGCGGT
Organism: Allobosea sp. Root670; assembly: GCF_001429415.1. NCBI lineage: Bacteria > Pseudomonadati > Pseudomonadota > Alphaproteobacteria > Hyphomicrobiales > Alloboseaceae > Allobosea > Allobosea sp. Root670. Next base: position 144,653 of record NZ_LMJU01000016.1, read on the forward strand.
CGATGGCTGGCCTCGCGAACTTCACTGAAGCGCCCAACTGGCCGCTTCTCCGAGACCATGACTGCAATACGGAGAGCGTCGTCGGTCATGTTATCTCGGCGCGAATCGAGGGCGATCAGCTCGTCTGCCGCCCGTCTCTCCCGTCGAAAGACGTCTAGGACATCGCTCTCGATATTCGCAACGGGATCTCGCCGACTTCTCAGTCGGCCTGTTCTTTACCCCCAATCGAGAAACCGCCGTCCAGCGGTATGATGCACCAAGAATTACAGCCTAGGCGAGATGGTACCGGTAGGATCGAGCCCGGACTTTGTTGATCGCAAACAAATTCACTGTCAACGAGGCGCTTGGCGCGTCCGCCGCGTGGGCGAGGATTGCATTCGGAGGCCTGATCCCGGGCAGCTCGGTTATCCTGATGTCGATCGGCGTCCTGCTGGACGAGTTCACGGCGACCACGAAGGCGGCGATCGAGGACCGGCAGGCCAGGGTGGTAGCGCTGGAAGCTGCGTGACCCCAAATGATAGTCGTCGCCATCAAATGATAGGATAGGATAGGATAGTCTATCCGAGGCTAGCGAATCCTGCGCGATCCTGGGAGTTCCCCAGCTGGAGACCCGCAAGAACCTACCGATCTCGTCGGTTTCATGATTCACTCGGCCATCAGCACGATCGGCGGGCGGGCTCATGGAACAGCGGTCGTTTTTCGGGTTGTCGGAGCATCTTGAGCGCCTGAGCCAGATTGGCGATCCACTGGAGGTCCTGGAGCAGGCCGTCGATTTTGAGTATTTCCGCGGCTGGCTTGTCGAAGGGCTCGGCTATGGCGACGGCAGCAAGGGTGGGCGCCGATGTTCAAGGCGTTGATCCTGCAGGTTCAGCACAATCTCAGTGACGCGAAGATGGAGTTCATGATCCGGGACCGTCTGTCCTGGATGCGCTTCCTGCGCTTCGACCTCGGCGGACTGAGCCCGGACGAGAACACGATCCGGCACTTCCGCAACAGGCTGACCGAGACCGGCACGCTGCGGCGGGTGATGAAGGCCTTCGACTGGCAATTGCAGAAGAAGGGCTACATCCCGATGTCGGGCCAGATCGTCGATGCCTCGCTTGTGCCAGCACCGAAGCAGCGCAACAGCGACGGCGAGAAGGAGGCGATCAAGGCCGGCAAGACGGCGAAGGAGATCTGGCCGGACGAGCCGAACAAGGCGGCGCAGAAGGACGTCGATGCGCGCTGGACGCTCAAGATCGGCGGCAAGATCCGGTATCGGCCGGACGGCACACCCTTGCCGCAGATCGCCTTGCCGGTGTTCGGCTACAAATCCCATATCGCCATCGACCGGCGCTTCGGCTTCATCCGCGAGAGCGCGGTAACCTCGGCTTCACAGGCGGACGGGCGGATGCTGCCGCGGCTGGTGACGACGCAGAACACCTCTTCCGAAGTCTGGGCCGACAGCGCCTATCGCTCGCAGTCAAACGAGAAGTGGCTTTCGGCGAAGATGCTGGTCAGCCGGATCCATCGCCGCAAGCCGGCGGGGCGGCCGATGCCGCAGCATGTCGCGCGCGCCAATGCCGGCAAGTCAGTGATCCGGGCAGCCGTCGAACATGTCTTCGCCCGCCAGAAGAACCGGTTCGGCTTGTTCATCCGCACCATTGGCCTGGCGAGAGCCGAGGCGAAACTGACCCTCGCCAACATCGCCTACAATTTCGACAGGCTGATCTTCCATGAGCGTGCCGGCGCCAGGGGATGAGTCCGCCCGGAATCCGGTAGACGCACTGAAATCGGCCACCGTCGGTCGCTGATCAGACCCCGCAGACGCCGATCTTCGCTCTCGCGCCCGGCGCCACCGCCGCCCTCGCCGAAATCACCAGGTTCTTGCGGGTCTCCAGCTCCAGCAACCGGGCATCCTCGGTGTCGCGATCAGACACCGGGGCATGAAGCCATGCATAAAATCCGGCCCGGGCAACCCGCAGGACACGGCACATCAGCGTGACGGCATATTCATGCCGGTGCTCGTTCATGAAGCGGTACTTCACTCGGGTTGCCTGGCAAAGTACCGCGCGGCTTCCTAAGAAACGGCATCCACCGCGAGGCCGGCAGGCTGGAGGACAAAGCCGAAGGTCTTAGCCCGCCGCTGCAGATTGTCGATGACCCGGGCCCGATAACGTGCCTCGTAGGACGAAGCTCCTGGATCGACGTAATCCATCCCGTGGCGGACAGCATTGTAGAACAGCACCGCGATCTTGCGAGCGGTCGCGGTGACGGCCTTCGCCTTGCCGGTACGGGTTGAAAGGCGACGGTAGAAGGCTCCCAGGGCGGTGTCGGTTCGACCGATGGTTGTCGCGGCCAGTCGCAACAGCGCCGCCGCTCTGCTGCCCGAGCGTCGTGTCCGTGACGACAGAACCTTGCCGCCGGAGATCTTGTTGCTGGGAGCCAGACAGAGCCGGGACGTGAAGTGCTTTGCCGTCGGCCATGCTGAGAGGTCGTCGCCGCATTCGGCGATCAGCTTGAGCGCGAGATAGGGCCCCATGCCGTGGATTTGCGTCAAATCCTTGCCGAGCAGACCGTAGAGCGCACCGCGCACATCGAACCCGGGTCCGTTCGATTGCCGGCTTCCCCGCTGACGCGGCGGCGGCATGGGAACGGTTTGCCGATCGCGAAGGGTGCTCAGTGCTTTGAGGACGGCCTCGATCCGCACGTCGCACGCCTGGGCTCGTTCCTGGTAGGCTTCGTACAGGCCGAGGGCCTGTTCGAGGGCGAACAGATGCTCGGATCGATAGTGGCCCCCCAAGGCCTTCTGGATCGTCTCGGCATCCGCATGGCAGCGGGTATCGCGCAGCATGGCCAGCACGGCCGGGTCACGCTCGCCGGCCACGATCGCCCGGATGATGCGAAGGCCGGTCGCTCCCGTGACGTCCGACACGACGTGATGAAGCTGGAGGTTCATCTCAGTCAGCGCCTTCTGCATGTGCTGAATATGCGAGGCGGCATAGTCCAGCAGGCGCTCCCGCTGACGCAGATAGGCCCGAAGCTCGGCGATCTCGCCCTTCGGCCGGAAGCTGGCGCGCAGCAGACCATGGGAATGAAGCCGCTGCAGCCATTGAGCGTCGCTGACGTCGGTCTTGCGCCCGGGTACATGTTTGGCATCGCTTGCGTTGACCAGAAAGACCTCGAAGCCACGCTCATCCAGCAGCTCGAAGATTGGGATCCAGTAGACACCGGTCGATTCCATTACCACGGTCTTCACGCCGCATTCCGCGAACCAGTCGGCCAAGCGGCAGAGATCGGCCGTGAACGTGCCGAAGCTGCGCACCGGCTCGGACGAGCGATCCGCGCCCACCGCCGCCATATGCATCGTGGCTCCGATGTCGATCGCAGCCGCGTTCACATGCACCGTCGTCAAATCGGAAGACCGGGAACCAGAGGGTTTATCGCGCTTCATCTCACCTCTCCTGATTTTCGAGGCGAAGGGCTGGGCAGCGCAGTCAATCAACTTCCTAATCGGGATCGTCCGAGGACGTCACCACTCTCAAGCTCGCGACAGCCCATGGACCATGTTTTTTAACGGGGTCAAACGCCACCAAAAAGCCAACGGCCGCTCCCTTCCCGCCACAGTATGGCACCGAGCTGTTTCTCCCCCACAGGCGGAACCGATCCGCGATGGTTTTTTAGAAGATCACGCTCCTCTTCAACCCTTCGCATCTCAGCTCGCAGCCGGAGGATCTCGCTTCTGGCTTCCAGCAACTCCTTCGATTGCTGCTCGGATCTGTCGGGTGAAGCAGCCTTGACCCACTTGTAAAGGCTGTGTGCCGAGACGCCCAGCCGCGCCGCGACATCGGGCACGGAGTAGCCCCGCTCGGCGACCTGTCTGACCGCCTCATCCTTGAATTCCGGTGCAAATCTCTGCGAACTCATGACCAACCTCCTATGCTCAAAGGATAGGTCGGCGATGTCTAACGGACCGGGCGCAGTCCAGGGTTACGATCTCCAGTTCTACCTACGCGTTGAACTCACTTCGCCCCTAGGCCTAGGCGGTGTGGACGGATTTGACCAAGATGAACGCCGCCGCGAGCGCGACGATGGATGCGAAGTTTCGCCTGGTCTTTTCGCAGCGTAGGGCGACCCGCTTGAAGCGCTTGAGCTTTCCGACGGCCTGCTCGATGCGGGCTCGCCCGCGATAGAGGGCTTTCGCGAAGAAGCCGGGCTTGTCCTTCTCGTTCGTCTTGTGCGGAATGACCGGGATGATGCCTCGTGAGCGCGCCGCGTGCCGGTTGGCCTTGCTGGCATATCCTTTGTCGGCGACGGCAGCGCGTGGATCGACCTCGGGGCCGAGCCCGAGCAGGATCGGGAAATGTGGCGCATCGCCCTTCTCGCCGCCCGTCAGGTCGAAGGCGATGGGATGGCCGTCGAAATCGGTCTTCAGGTGGATCTTGGTGGAGAAGCCGCCACGGGAACGCCCGAGCGCCTGACCGTTCTGCCCCCTTTGGCTCCTGCCGCCGAGACATGGGCGCGCACGATGGTCGAGTCGAACAGCTGCACGAGGTGTGCCGATGACGACAGCGAGGCGAGGTGATCGAAGAAGGTCTCGAACACGCCCGCCTTGCTCAGCCGGTCGAAGCGCTTCCAGATGCTGTTCCATTTGCCGAAGCGCTCCGGCAGCGCACGCCAGGTGATGTTGTGGACCGAGAAATAGTGCAGGGCCTCGAGGAACAGCCGATCGTTGCGGCCCTTGTCGCCCCGGCGCGGCAGCGAGGCGCGGAACACGTCCAGCGCCACCGACCAGTCCCTATCCGCCATCTTCGTGGACATCACCGACCTCCAAATCAGTCGGCTCTCCATGAATCAGACAATCGGCATCAGAGGAATCCTCCCCGAGGGACATGCGGCAATCCGTCCACACCGCCTAGAAAAGCTGAGATACAGGCGCTTCCAAGCGAATTTCACTATCAATGACCGCCATCACCCCTTTTTCGTCTTCGTGCATAGCGCAACATCTGTGGAGCTTGAGAAGTGGGATGACAGCGAGGTTCTCCCGGACGACGACGCCTACGTGAAGATCGCCATTGAGGACACGGAAGAATTTTGAACGTAGTCGCGATCTCGGCAAGGGATGCCGCTTTCGACCCATTGCAGCAGTTGTCGCGACGCGGAATTCGGGCCATCGTGAGCCACCGAATTCGGGGGCACCCTTGAGGCTTGGCATCAATCTTCGGGACGACCTCGCCAAGCTTAGCGAAAACGAGCTACCCGACCAACTGGAAGCCCGCATCACCCAGCGCAATTGGCTCATATCGGAAACGAAGAACGCGCTAAATCGATGGGCCTTCCGTCTCGGCATTGCTATGCCATTTGGGAGAGGGCCATTGCACGCTCGCATCTTCTATCGGCTGCGGGGCCGTCTGACTGTCGGCGCAGTGACGGGACACTCGCTCGGCGACCTCTACGTCGTTGAATGCGAGATCAAAGACTTGATGGATGAACTTAGGAGCCGCATCGGCAAACAGAGCCGATTGACGAAAAGTGGCCCCTAAGTCCGTTTCCGACCCGGTACGGTCATTAAAGTCGATTTGTCATAGGACTGTCCGCCCCCTCTGCGCGACCCGGATAAGACAAACTCCCATCAGGAATGCGGCTGCCATGATTAGGCCCGCAACTAACCAGCCCCCCAGTGCTTCTCGCGACACGGCCGTGATCAAGAACATGAAAATCGCGCCCCCCAAGATGGAGGTTCTCATCGGACGGCGGCCCAGCACCAAGCCTCCAATGAACGATAGAGCCCACCATTGCAGCCCGGAAGCATGCAGAGTGACTGCCAGCACGAAGCAGATGATCAAAGCCACCGCACGGCACAGTGTTATTACGGCTGTGTCGAACGATTTGCGCATTCCCGAAATCCTACTCGCGATCGACGGCCTCGCCGGGCAGACAAATCATGCCCTAGCCGCTCTGAAGACAATGAACCTAGCGCGATAGCCGCGTAGAGACCGCTCCTGGCGTGCAGCCGACGCTGAACCCACTCAGCAATCAGCTCGCACGTATGCGTGCCGTCTCTCGGGCATTGTCGAGGAAAGATCGATTATAATCATCCAGTCGAGCCGACAGCCCTGAGGGCTGTAACCCGCAGCATCATTCCGATAAACACGAGACTCGATCCCTAAGCCCTTATGAAGCGGTGAGCAGGTAAATCTTGCTGCCTGTAAAGCTCGATTTACGGGACTCTGCGGACCCTTCAACGTTATCTTATATCGATTCGAGGGGAAAAGGTCATTCAAAGCTTCCGTGGCGCTTTGGATTGGACGTCCCCTGTTGTCATACTCAATTTTCGCGAGACGCTCAGCGAACGGACCGCTCGGCGGTAAGAAATGAGCCCGCAAGGATCGACTGCCAATTATGAGCGAAAGACCGAAGCATATGCCAATTCCGATCAGCAGGCTTGCTACGAGAAAGCGGAAATTCATGGCGACGGCGCCCCCCTTGCTTTGCAGCATCGTGAGGCAGAGGCAATCGTCAACGTCTAAGTCGGATCGTAGTTCATAGAGGCCTGCTTGGCCTTCCGCTCTCGGCCCATACCGGATGTCTCGGGCTAACCTGGCTTGCCGTCAGCCTCGCGCCACAAGCGGACGCTGGGTACTTGCCCTGGAGCGGACATTACATATCAGCGGCTGAACGGCCTATTTCGCCCCAAGGCGGACTCATCGAAGTCCTGCAGTCAGGCAGTTAAGCAGTTGCCGCTCGATCGGCGGTTGTGCCGCGCGATCTGGTGGTTATAACGCTCCCACTAACTCGGACCCGGTGAAATCCCGGGTGGCTCTTCCGGCCGCCGATCCGCCGGACCACGCAACAGGCCTCTCNGGCCTATTTCGCCCCAAGGCGGACTCATCAAAGTCTTGCAGTCAGGCAGTTAAGCAGTTGCCGCTCGATCGGCGGTTGTGCCGCTCGATCTGGTGGTTATAACGCTCCCACTAACTCGGACCCGGTGAAATCCCGGGTGGCTCTTCCGGCCGCCGATCCGCCGGACCACGCAACAGGCCTCTCCGTCGCTCTTCGTGCCCGCCTCATCAGCCGGCCGCCGACGTTGCCTTGCGAGACCACAATGCTCATSACCACCCTTCGGCGCGAATGGCTGACCAATMCGCCGCGTGAACTTCTTGCCGGCGCGGTCGCCACCTTCGCCCTCATTCCCGAGGTCATCGCCTTCTCATTCGCGGCCGGCGTCGATCCACAGGTCGGCCTCTTCGGATCGTTCGTCATCGGCATCGTTATCGCCTTCACGGGCGGGCGCCCGGCCATGGTCTCGGCCGCCGCNGCCGGCGTCGATCCACAGGTCGGCCTCTTCGGATCGTTCGTCATCGGCATCGTTATCGCCTTCACGGGCGGGCGCCCGGCCATGGTCTCGGCCGCCGCRGGCTCTGTCGCTCTGGTTGCRGCGCCGCTCGTCGCCTCGCACGGCCTGTCCTACCTGCTGGCGGCGGGCCTGCTGGCGGGGCTGCTCCAGATTATCTTCGGCGTGCTGCGACTGGGCGTRCTGATGCGCTTCRTCTCGCAATCGGTCCGCACCGGCTTTGTCAACGCGCTGGCGATCCTGATCTTCGCCGCGCAAATGCCGCATCTGATGGGCGAGGCCTGGCAGACCTATGC
>NZ_LMJU01000016.1:152330-513308 GCF_001429415.1 Allobosea sp. Root670
CGTTGTCGACGACCTCACCAAGACGCCGAGCCACAAGAACCGGGAATGCACCGGCCTCGGCCTCGCCAACATGGCGGCCAGCCTGTTCGGCGGCATCGCCGGCTGCGGCATGATCGGACAGACCGTCAGCAACGTGAAATATGGCGGGCGCGGCCGGCTCTCGACGCTGTTTGCCGGCGCCTTCCTGCTCGTGCTGATGGTGGCGTTGAAGCCCTGGGTCTCGCAGGTGCCGGTCGCGGTGCTGGTCGCGATCATGGTGATGGTCTCGGYCGATACCTTCAACTGGTCTTCGCTGAAGGCCGTCGTCGCCCATCCCCGCATGTCGAGCACGGTCATGCTGGCGACGGTGGCGGTGACGGTRGTGAGCCATAATCTGGCGCTGGGCGTCCTCGTCGGCGTCCTGCTCAGCGGCGTCTTCTTCACCTTCAAGGTCGCGAGGCTGATGCAGGTCAGGGCCGAACCGGATGCCGCGACGGGCAGGCTGACTTATCATGTCACCGGCCAGGTCTTCTTCGCCTCGGCCGATGCATTCATCGAGGCCTTCGATCTCGGATCGCACGACGAAACCAGCGTGCGCATCGATGTTAGCCAGGCGCATTTCTGGGACGTGACGGCGGTCGCCGCGCTCGACAAGGTGGTCGGCCGCTACCGTGCCAACGATATTCCCGTCGAGGTNCATCGATGTTAGCCAGGCGCATTTCTGGGACGTGACGGCGGTCGCCGCGCTCGACAAGGTGGTCGGCCGCTACCGTGCCAACGATATTCCCGTCGAGGTCGCGGGCATGAACCAAGCCACCGCAACGATCGTCGATCGCCTGACAAGTCACGACAAACGACGACCGGCGCTCTCGGAACGCTAGTCGCGTTCGTATCATGCACCTAGCCGACTTTGCGCGCATGCCGGGAGTGACGAACGACGCTGGCAGGGCGAGATGCGCCATAAGCTGACCNACCAAGCCACCGCAACGATCGTCGATCGCCTGACAAGTCACGACAAACGACGACCGGCGCTCTCGGAACGCTAGTCGCGTTCGTATCATGCACCTAGCCGACTTTGCGCGCATGCCGGGAGTGACGAACGACGCTGGCAGGGCGAGATGCGCCATGACCTGAATTTGCCAGGCCGCCTGAAAGCCGACATCCAGCTGGACCTGCCCCTTATATGCGATCCAGCCCAGCAGCCTCTATCGCGGTGGCCGGCAACATGCATGATGATCTGGCAGGTCGATCGACCAGCCAACGTTCGCGCGGTCTCCGCGCAGAAGGCATCGCGTGAAACTCAGGATCGGCTACCAGCTCGACTACGATTTTCCGCAACCGACACCCGTCATCCTAATGCTGAACGTGCATTTCAGCCGGGTATCGGACCTAGCCCAACCAGACCATATCCGCATCCAGCCTTCAGTTCCCGTCAGTGCCTATCGTGACGGCTTCGGCAATTGGTGCACTCGGCTGCTGGCGCCACAGGGGCTGATGCGGATCACCGCAGACGCGATCATCTCCGATAGCGGCCTGCCCGAAAGCCATGACCTCAATGCCGGACAGGTTCCCGTTGAACGGTTGCCGGAGGAAAGCCTCATCTTCCTGCTGGCAAGCCGGTTCTGCGACAGCGACCGCATGCTGGATCTCGCCTGGCAGCTCTTCGGGCATACCCAGCCGGGCGCGCCGCGCGTTCAGGCAATCTGCGATTTCGTCCACCAGCGCATCTCCTTCAACTACAATGACGCCAGCGTCACCCGCACGGCGACCGACGCCTATGGTGAAGGCCGTGGCGTCTGCCGCGACTACGCCCACCTCGCCATCGCCTTCTGCCGGGCGATGAACATCCCGGCGCGCTACTGCACCTGCTACCTCGGTGATATCGGTACGCCCCCGCCTTATCCACCCGGCGATTTCGCGGCGTCCTTCGAAGCGTATCTAGAAGGCGGCTGGCAGATGTTCGATCCGCGCAACAACGCGCCGCGCATTGGCCGTGTGCTGATCGCGCGCGGCCGTGACGCCGCCGATGTTGCCATCGCCACCACGTTCGGGCCGAACACTCTGACTGGGTTCAAGGTCTGGACCGACGAGGTGGTGGAAGGGGCGCTGTAACCGCGGCACCCAGAAACGTCCTGGACGGGCCAACACGTCAATCAATCATCCAGAGCTGGGACACCGCGGCAAAGGGCGGGCCCGGAAACGATTCGAGCGTAGGCAGCACTTGGTTGGTCGCGCGACCAAACTACTACCTGCCGCATATCCACCGCGGTCGGAATGGTTTTCCGGATCTGCGTCACAAAGCGATCGACCTGTCTGCTCGGTTCGCGGGCCGAGAGGCAGCCAGGTTTGCGGCTACTTGAGCCCGCCCAGCGAAAAAAGGCGCGAGCGGCCGAGGTTTGGGCTCGGGCGAAGCAAACGGCCCGCCTACCGCCCCTTCCCCCTCGGCCGCTTCACCCCCGGTGCAATTGCCCTGTTCTCTAGGTCGAGCTTGCGCCAGCGTGCCAGACGCTCAGGGTCGATCACGCCCTTGGCGAGTGCCTCCTGAATCGCGCAGCCGGGTTCGTGCTCATGGGTGCAGTCGCGGAAGCGGCAGAGCGGACTTAGTTCCGTGATCTCGGCGAACAGCGTTTCGAGACCAGACGCCGCATCGCTGACATGGAGCGTGCGCATGCCCGGCGTATCAATCACCCAGCCGCCGCTGGCAATCGCATGCAGCGAGCGCGACGTCGTGGTATGGCGTCCCTTAGCGTCGTGGGCGCGGATATCGCCGGTCTGCTGCGGTTCGCCCTCGATGGTGCCGGCAAGCGCGTTCACAAGTGTTGATTTGCCGACGCCCGACGAACCGACCAGCGCCAGAGTGCGGCCTTCACCACACCAGGACGCGAACGCAGCCGCCGCGTGAGGGTCGCGCGGATTGACGGTTGCAACAGCCAGCCCGCGCTGCAGGGCAGTGGCCTGGTCGATGTAGGGCTGCACGTCCGGGACGAGATCGGCCTTGGTCAGCAGAATGACGGGATCAGCTCCGCTCTCATTGGCCAGCGCAAGATAGCGCTCTAGGCGCGCGACGTTGAAATCGGCATTGCAGGAGGTGACAATGAACAGCGTGTTGATATTGGCCCCGGCAAACTGCGGCGTCTTGCTGCCCTCGGTGCGCCGCGCCAACACCGTCGCGCGCTCCAGCCTGCGCTTGAGCAGATACGTGCCGGGCTCCACCAGAACCCAGTCGCCCACAGTGAAGTCGCCTGTATTGGTATGGACCGGCAGCTTGAGTCTGATCGGCCCGTCGGGCGTGAGGGCGCTTATGCGAGCGCGGTGCACAGAGTCGACGCGCGCAGGCTGGAGGCAGGCGTCATCTGGTTCGCATTGATCCGCAAAGAAATCCGTCCAGCCCAGCGCCGCAAGTGACAGTGGTGCGGGGGCCGTGTCGCCTTGTGTCACAGTATCGCCCCACCGCTCGGCGTCCTCGTCATGGCGACGATAGAGCGGGGTTTAGCCCGGCTTGCAAGCCGGGAGGTAAGCTGGCAGCCGCGCTGCGCCATTTGCGGACATTGGAGCTTTGCCCGAGAGCGGGCGTTGGGCCCGTCTACCGTAGGGCCGGCGCGCCCTGTCAAAGGACACGCTGCGGCATTTAGACCCCATTAGCCGCATTCAACCAACCCAATAGAAAGTCCAGTCGTTTCTACGTAGCCTTCCCGCTACGAACGTTGCGAGGATCTTTCATGCGGCGGCGCCTGATCCTTCCTGTCGCAATCGGATTGGGCTTGATCGCGGGCCTGCTACCGCTCGGTGCCGCATTTTACCTGTCACGAGAACGTGCCGTCGCGACTGAGCAGGAGCACCTTCAGGATTACGCCCGCTGGACGTTGCAACGAGCTGACCTGGCCATCTCGCGAGCCAAGGCCGGGCTGCGCCGGCTGGTTATGGAAAATCACGACTTGTGCACGCCGCGCCATCTTCAGCGCCTGCAGCAAATAACGATGGATGTTCTCTCCATCGAAGACATCCGCGTCTTCAGAAACGACCGCCTGGTTTGCGATAGCCGGGGTCCGGCCCAACGGCTTGTTTCAATGGCGAAGCCCAATGTAATGATCTCGGACGACATCGGCCTCACCTTGGGATGGGGCATGGGATCGCCATTTCCGGAAATGCTGGTAGTGTCCTTTGGACCGTATCAGGCTCTCCTCAATCGAGACCGTTTGGTCGATGTCCTTCATGACACGCCAATGACGCTTGGGATCGCCACTCTCGACGGGCGGCTCGTCGCCAAATCCGGTGTGACGAACTCCAGGATGGTGGATCAGCTTTCAAGTTCGGAGATGGGCGGATCGACTGATCGAGAGGTTTTCGCGTCTGTTCGAGGCTCCGATTTCAGGGCCTTCGCTGTTTCGGAACGAAGCGTCGTTGACGCACGCACGAGCGAAGAACTTTGGAAGCTTCTTCCCATCGCGGTGGCCGTGTCCGCGCTCGTGATCGGCCTCATTATCTGGATGTCCCGCCAGCGGATGTCCCTTGCGGGAGAGCTGAGGACGGGCATTGCATATCGGGAATTCATCGCTCACTACCAGCCGATCATCGAGCTGGCGACCGGACGCTGCGTGGGGGCCGAAGCGCTCATCAGATGGCGGAAACCGGACGGCACATGGGTGCGCCCGGACCTATTCATCCCCTACGCCGAAGAGCATCATCTGATTGCTCCGATCACCGACATCATGATCGAGCGGGTGCTGGACGACATGAAAGCAGCCCTGCAATCAGATCCATCACTTCACATCGCGATCAATATCTCCGCCGAGGACATTCAGAGCGGTCGCTTTCTCAACGTCCTCGAAGAAGGTGTAAAGCGTACGGAGATCAATCCGGAGCAGATCTGGCTCGAGGCTACCGAGCGCGGCTTCATGGAAGCCGATGCCGCTCGCGGAACGATCGCGCGAGCTCGCCAGCTAGGTCATGCGGTCGCGATCGACGATTTCGGAACGGGATATTCGAGCTTGTCCCTTCTTGAAAGCCTACCCCTCAACGTTCTGAAGATCGACAAGTCCTTTATCGACGCCATCGGGCGTGAGGCTGCAACGAGCATCGTCACACCTGCGATTATAGAAATGGCGCACAGGCTAAAGTTCGTCCTCGTTGCGGAGGGCATCGAGACTGAGCAGCAGGATCGCTACCTGAAAAAGGCCGGCGTCGAGTTTGGACAAGGTTGGCTTTATTCGAAGGCGCTTCCGCCCAAGGACTTCCTGCTGTTCTACTCCACGCACAACAAGCCCTTTATCTGATTTAGAGCGCGATAGCTTCGGTAGTCCGACTGTGAGGGCCGCTCTCGATACATTGTGGACTTCAAAAAAGTTCCCCGTCAGCGTCGCGCCACAAGCGGACTCTGCCTCCTTGCCCGAAACCGGACGCTGCCCGTCTGACCGTGTGGATGCTCTCTCTTTTTACCCTTGGCAGACCAGGCAGCGGCTAACCGCAACGCCCGTCGCGCCAGATGCCCTTTCGGGATCCATGCCCTTTCGGGATCCGCTGCCCTGCACGGGTCAGCTCGCGAGATTACCCTCTGCCGTCGTTCTCCTAAGCTGGTTCAACGGGCCGGTTCCGCCTTGGTGCGGTCACCACCCTCGACGAGTCCCGGCAATCCCGCTCGCGCACCACCGCAGAGAAAAGTTAGTCCTGCCCGGCGGTTGTTCGAGCCATCTGCATCTGTCGCAACATGTTCCGTGCAGCAATGAGCAGCTCAACCAGGAATGCGGCAAGGGACCCGATGAGCAAGGCTATGGCGCCACCAAAGAACCAGAAGACATTCTGCTCGCGAAGACCGAACTGCAGTGCTCCGGCAAGCAGGTTTAAGATCGCACCGCCCGTGCAGAACCCTGCCCCTACGCCCATGACCAACGCTATCTCGAGCGCGAGCACTCGCCGCCGTAGATAGGCAAGTTGAACGAGCGACATCCTGTTCTGTTCGGTCCGGTCCGCGACATCGTTCAAGCGATCCGATACCCTGCCAAGACGCATCGCGAAAATATTTACAAAACCCGCCGTGCCCGCCAATAGGAACACGGGTGCGAGAGACGTTTGTATGATCGAAGCAAAATCTCTAACAACAGTCGGTGTGTCCATAAGTACCCTTTTTACCCCGAGCCTATGCCTAAGACAAAGGCGCGCAGTGCTTCCGTGCGAAATAACTTAGTCACCCTCCTTTTTGGCAACGAAGGCAACCGCCGTCGCCTTCGTCGAGCGGATCGCTCCGGCAACGGATCGGCCCCGCGAAACCAGAGTTTATCTAGCGTAGCTTCGCGACGTTCTCCTGGTTTATGGCAATTCCTCAGCGCGACCTCTCTGCCTCGAGACATAACTTCACGTTGAACCAATTCGACGAGGGGCACGCGATGTATCGTCCCTCCAAAGGTCCCGGAGCGCAGCGGTCGCCCCCTGAGCTGATATCCCCAACGCGCCGTCCGTTCGAGTGCGATCGCCCGGCGTGACCTGCAGGAGACGCTCTCGTGGTCTGCGGCCACGCTGGCGACGTTCCGCCGTGGTGTCTGGCCATCAGTGGCCGCTGAAGACGAGTGTCCGGATCGGCAGCACCAGCGCCTGGATTCGAAGCAGAAACGCGTGGACGATCCCGACCGCATCGACCGCATGCAAGGCGATCCGCCGCGAGGCGCCGGTCTCCTTCGCCTCGATCTCCTCATGGTTGCTGGAATAGGCGTTGGCGATACAGCTACTGCCTGGCTTGACGCCCTCGAGTCCACCGGCATACAGGGGTTCGAGGAAGGTCAGGATCGTTCCCGGCCGCGCCACCTGCCGGGGATCGATCAGGAGTTCACCGCCCCGGAACTGCCCGGCCGCGATATAGTCCTGGACATTGCTCACCACCATCGGGATGACCGTCCAAGGCTTGGACATGCAGGTCACTTCGGCGACCATACCCACCTTCATGACCTGCGCCTCGATCTGCGAGAATCCGGCCTGCAGGACCTTGCGCCCCGCCTCCTGTGGAATCAGTACTCCGGCGGGACGCATCACCGGGTTTACGAGATCTCCGACCCGCAAGACGAACTGCTCGACGCGTCCGTCCACCCCGGCGCGGATCACCCTCTTGTCGAGATCGACTTGAGCCTGGGCGAGCGCAGCCTCTGCGCTGGCGCGTTCGGCCGGAAGCAAGGTCGAGATCTTGACCTGGACGGTGTTGCGGGCGGCGACGGTCGCGTCCATGGCCGCCTGGCGTCCGGCGACAAGGTTTTCGAGCTTTTCGATCTCGCGGGTGGCGACGATATCGCCATTGCGACGCCGCAATTCCTGCTTCGTGCGCAATTCGTCGAGCGCCTGCTGATGCGCGCTCCTGGCTTCGAGGATCCTGCTCTCGCTCTGCAGGATCTCGACCCGCGCGACGACGAGGGCTGCATCGACCTCGGCGATCCTGCGCCGGGCTGTCTCGACGGCAGCCTCCTGCTTCGTGCTGTCGAGCCTGAAGATCGGCGCGCCCTTGGCGACCATGCCGCTGGTGCCGACATGGACCTCGGCGACCCGCCCGATCGTCTCGGGCATGATCGGGATCGTCCGATAATACAGCGTCGCACTGGTCGTGGACGGATGGTAGTAGAAGATCACCGTGATGAGCGCGATTGTCAGCATCACGCAGGCGGTAATGCCCCAGCGCAGCTCGAACCAGACCGAGTAGAGCGTGATCTCCTTACCGATCCGCTTTCCCTGACGAAACCGGCGATAGAGATAATCGGGGCAAACGGTCAAAAGCGCACAGAAAAGGAGCTCAAGCACGCGTCAGCTCCTCCGGAGCGTCTGCGTGATCCGCCGCGGAGTGCGAAGTGAGGTTCGGTGCCGGCTGGGGCAGCGCGACGTCTTCGTTTCGTCCGGACCTGACGCCTGCCATCTTCTCGAGCGCACCGGCCATGCGGCCGAACAGCCCGGAGAAATCGGGAAGGTCGATCAGGGCGAGCAGCAGGCCCGCGACCCAGAGGACATGAATATGCGTGAACAGGGCCAGTAGCCCTAGGACCGCGACGATCTCGAACTGGATCTTCTTCGATTTGTGCGCGATGCGCTCAGGCAAGGTGTGCAGATGTAGAAACAGCACCCCGACCAGGAGCACCGCCACCACCAGGAGCGCCGCCATCGCGACCATCGGATAGTCGGTCTGCCGTCAGGGCCGCGTGATGCGCCCGTGGCGCACCGTCGTGCCGTAGGGGCCCCGGCGAATCGCGCCGTAGCCGCACGCATTCGGTCCGCAAGTGGCGCCGCTGACCCGGCCGACCGGGGCTGGGTGCGGCCGGCCATAATAGCGATGCCAGGCGCCGTACCAGGGCTGGGCGGGATAGTGGGTCGCCCAATAGGCCCGGTTGAAGGCAACGATGGCGAGCCCGGCGCCCGCAATCACCGCTGGCGTCACCGCAACAGGGCGGCCGGCATGGAACAGCTGGATCATCGAGGCCGCCATCCAGCCCCGGTTCGGCCCCCAGGCGACATCGCACCAGCTGTAATTCGCGATGCAGCCGAAGGTGGTGATCCGGGTCCCGGCCGGAACGGTGACAATGGCCGGATAATGTGTGCCCGGACCGGCGCGCAGATTGACCGTGTTGACCGCACGCGCCGGGCTCGCGGCCTGTGCCGCAGCCGGCAACAGCGCCGTCGCCGCCAGGACAACTAAGTTCGTAATGAACCGGTTCATCGGCTTCTCGCTTCCTTGCGATGGCATATGGCATAGGGATTGGACGGGCGCGGGACCAAGGGGTGATGGATGGCCCGCGCCGGCCCCACTCACCGCGGCATGGCGCCGGCAGCGGTGGCTTTCGATTGCTGGGCTGCGCCCTCCGGCAACGCCTCGCGGCAGGACGAGGACAGGCGTTGGCGATCCAGCGCGCGCAGACAGGCCAGACTTCGCCCGCCGCCGGGTCGCACGCCGGAGCAGTGCCGGACATAATCCGGAGAACAGGCTTGTATGAAGGCTTTCGCTTCCGTCGGTATCGCCGGGTTCGCGCGCTGCTGGGCGCAGGCGGTTTCGGCGGAGCCGATCGTGAGGACAAGCGCTGCCCAGGCGAGGCGGAGGTCGGCGGGATGCCGGGTCGTGATCATTGGGAGTGCTCTTGCAGCACCGGCCGCGGGCATGAGGACATGGTCATGTCGCTCACCGCCTGTGATCGGCGAGGTTCCTTGTCAGCCGATGCGAGGAGGCCGATATGGTTGCGTCCGCACACCTCAGCGGCGCGCATCGGCGTGATCGATGGCCCGGGCAAGCCGCCGTGCGATGGCGACGCCGACGAAGGTCAGTGTGGCGGCGCCGGCTGTGAGCATGAGGAAGTGCGTCATGTCCGTGTCTCCTGTGATCGACGAGGGCTGGTCGTCGGCCGATGCGAGGAAACTGGCGTGGCTACGTCAGCAGCGTTTGAACGGCGCGCATCGTTTTGTCGGATCACGTCAACCGTCTGTAACGAAATGTAAAAGCCGGCCGGCGGTGCTTGCCATCGCGCTGCGTATCCTCAAGAACGTCATCATGATCATGAATGCTGCCACGATCCTGATCGTCGAGGATGATCCCGATATCCGCCAGCTCGTCGCGGAACTGATGCGCCAGGAAGGATACGTGGTGGATGAGGCCGAGGACGCTCCGGCCATGGACGCCGTCCTCGCCAGAAGTCGGCCCGATCTCATCATTCTCGACCTGATGCTGCCGGGCGAGGATGGCCTCTCGATCTGCCGACGCATCCGGGCCCGTGACGGGGTCCCGATCCTGATGCTGACGGCCAAGAGCGAGGAGATCGACCGCGTCGTCGGGCTCGAGATGGGAGCCGACGATTACCTGCCCAAGCCGTTCGGGCCGCGCGAGTTGCTGGCCCGGGTGCGTGCCGTATTGCGGCGCGGCTCTGCCGGCCCGGCTGCGCCGCCGACGCGCCGCTTCGGCTTCGAAGGCTTTGTCATCGATCTTGACGCGCGCCAGCTCACGGATGGCGGTGGCAGCATGCTGATATTGACCAGCGCGGAGTTCGATCTGCTCGCCTGCTTCGTACAGCGGCCGCGCCGGGTACTGACCCGCGACCAGTTGCTGGACGGGATGCGCGGGCGGACGGCAGACCCGTTCGACCGGACCGTCGACATGCTGGTCTCGCGCCTGAGACGCAAGCTCGACGCCGCCAGCCCTGGCTTGAGTCTGATCAGCACGGTGCGCAATCGCGGCTACCTCTTCACAGCTCCGGTGCGGACCCTGCCATGACGCCGCGCTTCAGCATCGCGACCCGCATCACGCTGATCGTCTTCAGCGCCGTGCTGGCGGTGTG
Organism: Allobosea sp. Root670; assembly: GCF_001429415.1. Lineage (NCBI taxonomy): Bacteria > Pseudomonadati > Pseudomonadota > Alphaproteobacteria > Hyphomicrobiales > Alloboseaceae > Allobosea > Allobosea sp. Root670. The sequence goes on from NZ_LMJU01000016.1 coordinate 162,593, forward strand.
GATCGTGTCACTGGGCTTCTACTACCGCTCGCAGGATGGCGAGCGCGAGGGCATGCCGCCCGCACCGTCCCAGGTCGCGGCGATGGCGGACCTGCTCGAGCGCCTCTCTGGCCGGGAGCGCGAGCTCGCGCTCGCCGCCTTCGGCAGCGAGTACCTCGGTGTAAGGCTGGAGGCGGCCGATATCCCGTCCGCACCGAACGAGAATCCGCCGGCGCGCGCCGCGATGCGGGAGGCCTACGGCGCCGCGCTCGGCGGCCGACCGGTGACCATCGTCTCGCCGGTGGTCGAGCGGCCGCGCAGCCTCCTCTCCCTGTTGATGCCCGGTGTCACCGGCCCGCCGACGCTGCGGATTACCCTCTCCACCGGGGAAACCTTGGTGATCGCCAGCCGCAGCCCGGTGCTGGTGACGAGTTTCGGCTTGCCTGTCGGCTTCGCAGCAGGGCTCGTCGGCACGCTGATCGCGCTCGTCGCGCTGTTGGTCATGCATCGCGCAACGCGCCCGCTGATGCGTCTGGCTGTGGCCTTCGATGCCATGGACCTCTCCGGCGACCCGCTGCCTCTGCCCGCCTCGCGGACACACCCGCCCGAGATCCAGGCCCTGATCAATGCCTATAACCGGCTTCAGGCCCGGCTTTCGCAGCTCCTGCGGGCCCGGATGGCCCTGCTCGGCGGCATCTCGCATGATGTGCGCACATTCGCAACGCGGCTGCGGCTGCGCGCCGACCATATTCCCGAGGGGGTCCATCGCGAGCGTGCCATTGCCGATATCGCGGCCATGATTCTGCTGCTCGACGATGCGTTGCTGGCGAGTCGCACCGGGGCAGGCGAACTCGCGCAGGAGATGGTGGAACTCGCCGAACTTCTGCGCCTGGAGGTCGATGATCGTCGGGGCGCCGGCATGCCCGTCGATTTACGCCTGAGCGGGGCGGCACGCGGCGCGACCGTGCTCGGCGACCGGCTCGCGCTGCGCCGCATCGCCGCCAATCTGATCGACAACGCGATCGCCTATGGACATGCCGCTCACCTCGTCCTGCACGCCGACGAGCCGCTGTTGACGCTGACCGTCGACGACGAAGGCACGGGCGTGGCGCCTGAATTGCGCGACCTCCTGTTCGAGCCGTTCGTCCGGGCCGAGAACTCGCGTAGCCGACGCACCGGTGGCGCCGGCTTGGGGCTGGCCATTGCACGCAGCCTCGTCGAAGGCCATGGCGGGACGATTGCGGTGGACGATGCGCCTGATGGCGGCGCGCGCTTCACGGTGAAGTTGCCGCGATTTGCGGCGGTATGAGCCTGTGCGAGACACGATGAAGGCTCCCGAACTCAGCCGCCTGGCTCTGATGTCGTCGATTATGACCATGGTCGGTATCTGGACGATGCCGACGCCCACCAGTGCGGCATGGCGCAACGCGACGAGTCCCAAGCCGCAGCTGGTTGTATTTGAACTGAGGGAGCTCACGATCGAGTACGCGAGACCAAATGGAAGAGCAGGCCGTTCGGTCGCTCGCGAAACGCGGCGCCATCGCCTGTGCGATGAGGTAGCGAGAGCCCTGGAGACGCGGCAATATGCGACCCACGGAAGGTTGCCATGGCTCAGCACCGCTTCATGAGGTGTTGCTCAACTGCTCGGCTGCCCGTTTGACGAAGGTGGAGCCGGGAGCGCCGAGCACCGCGTAGCCGAGCGCGCCTGTGAACCAGAAATAGGCAACGAGATCACCGTCGCGGCGCGAAGCCAGCGCCGCCTTGCGAGGGCTGGCGAGGGTCTTCACATAGAGCGCGACCTGCCCGCCGCTGGGCTCGTCATAAACGAACATGCCGCCCGGCCCCTCGTCGCTCGCGAGCAGGCGCCCACCGCGAAACGTCAGGTCGAGCTCCGAGAGATCGGGGATGGCGACGTCCTGCCGGAGATGATGGGATATCATCCGTTTCAACGCGACGGTCTGGGCCGCCGGGACCTCGACCGCGTCGCCGGCGCCCCCGGAGAAGGCACGGAAGGCGACGACCGCATCGGTCATCTGGGGCCGTGCCGTCGGTGTTTCCGCTTCCTGTCGGGGGAGGGCCATGCCGAGCACGGCGCCAAGGGCGAAGATACAGATGCCGGCCGCTATCCGCCGATGGAACGCCAAGCTTCCTGCCGCGCGTCGGCGCCTGACCTCGCTCAGCCGTAAGGAGGCCGGAATCGGCTCGGTAGAGCGGCGCTGCGTTGCAGCCCGCAGCGCCTGGGCATCCGCCCGGAACTGCTCGACGCGGCTCCACAGGGCAGGCTCCGATGCGAGGAAGGTTTCGACCTCCCGCTGGCGGGCCGGCGCGAGCCTTCCGTCGATGAAGGCCTGGATATCGTCGTCGCCGATCGGGCGCGAGCCTTGCGTCATTTCAGCCTCCGTAGCGGAGTCACATTGCTGCCTTCGAGCTCGGAGCGCAGACGTTCGCGCGCACGGCTCAGGCGCGACATCACAGTTCCGATCGGCACTTCGGTCACCCTGGCTACTTCTTCGTAGGTCATGTCCTCCATCGCCACTAGTTCGAGCGCGATGCGCTGATCCTGCGGCAACCGCGCCAGGGCCGCGAGCGTATCGCCGAGGTGCAAAGCCTGCGTCGGATCGCCGGTCGGGTCGGGATGGTCGGCACAGTCATCGTCGGTGAAGCGGGCGAGGTCGCGCTGGCGACCGCGCCCGCTGGTGCGGTGGAGATTGAACAGGATCTGGAACAGCCAGGCTCGGATGCTCTCCGGCCTCCGTAGCTGCCTCCAGCGCGAGAGCGCCTGCAGCAGCGTGTCCTGAACCAGCTCGTCGGCATCGTCGGGATTGCGCGCCAGCGAGCGCGCGAACCGCCGTAGCGCCGGGATCTGGGCCTCGATCTCGAGGTCGGACACGCAGCCGAACATGTCACGGTCCCCGGTTGCCGCTCAGCGAGGGATAGTCGTCGTCGCCACGACGCAAGGCTTCGAGGCGGCCACGCATACCCTGCATCTCGGTCTGCTGGCCGGCGAGGATGGCCTCGGCGATCTCGCGGACGATCGGGTCACGTCCGTCGCGCAATACCAGCCTCGCCATCTCGACCGCTCCCCAATGATGGGGGACCATCATGGCGAGGAAGTCGATGTCGGGGTCTCCGGACGGCGGGTCGGCGTGCATGTCCCGCATCATCTTCTCCATGCCGACATGCATGTCGCTGAGATAGGTATCATAGCCTTTCGGCGCGGCGGCGGCCGCAGCCGTGGTTTTGTCAGGCGAAGGCGGCATCGCCCCGCCATGATTGGAATGATCGTGCACCGGCACGGCTCCTCCGACGACCCGGGCCAACATGGTGTCCAGAGAAAATCTCATCTTGCGCTCCCGTCACGCTGTCTCGCTGCGCGCGCCGGGACGCACATAGACCAGGTTGATCGACTTCTTGTTGCGCAGCTTGCCGGATGGCAGGTCGAGCGTGCCGAGCGGAATCTGCTTGATGAAGCGCGGCTGCAGCGGGTCGCTGATATCGAACGCGCTGCAGACGGTCTGCCCGGCATGGGGCGAGCCGGGCAGCTCGTCGAGCTCATGGGCGACATAGAGCTTCGTCTTGGAGGGATCGGTCCAGATCCCGTGCGACTCGCGACCGTGGCTGAAGAAATGGCCGACGACGCGCCGCTTTCCGGCTGGCGCCGAGCGGTCGATGATCGCGATCCGGCTCGATGTCCGGCCTTCCGGGCCGTCATCGTCGACCCGCGCGAAGGTGGCGTAGGCGACGCTGCCGCGCGCGTTCTTGACGAACTCGACATGGTTGGGCCGGGCCTTTTCGCCCAGCGGCACGTGGTCGAGCAGCCGATGCTCCCCGCGGGCTTCGTAAACCGAAAGGCAATCCGCCAGCTTCTGGGAAACCCAGAACTCGTGGCCGTCCGGCGTGATCTTGACGAAGGGCGCGAAGCCGAAACGGTCCTGTGCGGAGGTGTCGATCGTCATCTTGCGCTCGGTCGTCGAGAAGCCCTGCGCGTCGTATTTGACGTTGTAGACCTCGATGCGAGGCTGCTTCTGCGAGATCAGGAAGGCGGTCTCGCCGCCAGCCGAGAACCAGACCATCGCCGGGCCGGGCAGGACGGGCATGAACCGGCGGATCGCCGCGCCTCGAGGGAGCTCGCCAGCGGATTCGGCGACGGCACGCTGAACGTCGATCACCGCGATTTTGCTCTCGCCGCGCAGCGCGACCCAGACTTCCTTGCCGTTGCGGGTGAAGGTCGGCTCATGCGGCTCGCGCCCGACCAGGATGCCGGAGGTCAGGATGTCCGGCGATGTCGTCGCGCCGGCCTGCGGGTTCGGCTGATTGCCGATGACCTTGAGCTTGGTCGTGTCGACGAGATAGAGATTACTCGTGCCGCGGCCGGCCGTCGCGAACATGCTGGAATCGGGCGAAGGCACGCAGCCATGGATCGAGATCGCCCCGTGATAGAGCGGCTTCTGGACCATCTCGCCATGGGTGGGAGTGACGTTGCCCGTCACGAAGCGGAAAGGAGGGCGCGAATCCTCGTCGAAACTGGTCAGGTTGACCGTCGGCAGGAGCTCGTCCGTCACCGGATCGATCACGCTTAACGTGTTGGAATCTTCGTTGGTCAGGAAGACCCGGTCGCCTGCGCGTGGCCCCGTTTCCGTGGATCGGCTCTGCGCACTGGCGATCGCCGGTGTCAACGCGACCGACACGGCTCCCTGAAGCACTGCGCGACGGCTCGGCTCGAACGGATAACTGCTGGACATGCCCTGCTCCTGGTTGAGCAGATGAGATGCGCGGCGGCGTCAATTATTCCGCTAGCCAGACCGACCTCACGCTTCCGTGACCACGACAGTCTAGTCCCCCTGTGGAGCGCTTCGCGTGCAGCTTTCCTTGCTGATCGTGGACCAACTCGGTGGCGCGACGTCTCCGCTTTGAAGTCCGCTTTCGGTCGGAGGGCCAATGCGCACCGTTGACGCGATCCGACGCTCAATCGGATCCACAGTGAGCGTCGGCTCTCCACCCAACCGAGGCCTTCGAGCCAACTAAGAGGCTCTTAGCTGCGTTGTGCCAAGAGCGGACCTTGGGGTAGTGCCCAGCAGCAGACATTCACGCCGCACAAACTGAAGAGCAAAGCCTGCGCAAGCTCGCCCGTCCAAACTAAGCGCGTCTGGCGCGCAAGACGGCGACGAACTTGATCGCACTGGCCGAGAGGGGCCGGTCTTTCAACCACGTCATGCCGATGCTGCGCTCGATGGTCGGCGCGATCAGCGGGATCACGGTCAGTTCATCGGCATTGAACATGGCGAACGTCATCGTTGGGAGCGCGGTTATACCAAGCCCGGCGGCTGCGAGCGCCGCAGCGCAAGAAATCTGATCGACCTCGTAAGCCGGCGCGGTCTGCAGATTGGCGTGGATGAAACCGGCATCGGTCAGGCGCCGGACGGAGGAGGACGTGGACATGGCGATAAATTCGAAAGCAGCCAGCTCGCTCCAGCCGACTCTGTCTCGCCCGGACAAGGGATGATGGCGCGACACCACCAACTTGAGCTGATCACTCGCGATCTCCTCGAAGACGAAGCCACCCTGCCACGCCGGTTGGCCGGCGATGACAAGATCGACGCTGCCGTCTTCGAGCATCGCCATTGCTCGATCCTGCAGGGCGTCGCGGACCGAAACCGCGATGCCCGGATAACGTTTGCGAAAGCTGCGTAACGCGGGCGGCAGCAAAGTACAGACCGCTGATGGCAAAGCGGCGATAGACAAGCGGCCATGGACCCCATCACCACGACGCGCAATCGCCTCGAAGGTGCCGGCCAGGCTTCGCATCGCTTCCCGAGCGCTGGCCACGACATGGTGACCTTCATAGGTCAAGGCCAGTTGCCGCGTCGTCCGGTCGACCAACTTGCAGCCCAGCTCGCCCTCGACGCGCCTCAAGGTTTCACTAACGGAAGGCTGGGAGACGCCGAGCTTCTCCGCGGCGGCGGTGAGGCTCAACGTATCGCCGATGGCGACGAGGATTTCGAGCTGGCGGAGGGTAAGATTCATCGTGGCGCCGAGGCGGGAGAAGTCCGCAATTCATAACCTAAGGCTATGTATAAATTAATAGCCATTATTTGACATTTTGCCATACGGGCGTTTCCTGCCTCGATCGCGTGGGACAAGGCGCAGGCGGGACGCTAACGCAGTGGTGGCACAGCAGGTTTGGATCGGAGCGGCGGCCGGTTTCGCAGGCGATCGTCCCGACTCTTCGGGTCCATTGATCGAGGCGCTTGCGCGTCACGACGGACCGCGCTTTCTGATTTTCGAGACCCTGGCGGAGCGCACGCTCGCGCTCGCGCAGCTCGACCGCCTTGCCGATCCGGCGCGCGGCGAGGTTCCGGCTTTGAAGCGCCTGCTCTGGCCGGCTCTGGCGCCCTGCGCAGCGGCGGGTATCAAGATCATCGGCAATTTCGGCGGGGCCAATCCTTTCGGCGCGGCCGCAAAGATCCAGGCTTGGGCTACTGAACTCGGCTGTGCCGATCTGAAGATTGCGATCGTCTCGGGCGACGACATGCGTGACACCTTCGCACCGGCCGATTTCGCCCGCATGGAGATCGATGGCGCCCTGTTAAGCAGTGAACCTGCGATCATTTCGGCGAATGCCTATCTGGGCGCGGATGCGATCGCCGAGGCGTTGGATCGGGGCGCTGATGTCGTCGTGACTGGGCGCGTCGCCGATCCCGCCCTCGTGCTCGGCCCGCTCAAATACAGCTTCGGCTGGGCGGATGACGATTGGGACAGGCTCGCGGCCGGTATCCTCGCGGGTCATCTCCTCGAATGCGGATCGCAGGTGACGGGCGGCTATTTCGCCGATCCCGGCGTCAAGGACGTGCCGGGGATGGATGTGCTGGGCTATCCGATCGCGGAGGTCGATCCGGACGGCATGTTCACGATCACCAAGCCGGCCGGGACAGGCGGATTGGTCGACCGCCGGACTGTCACCGAGCAGATTCTCTACGAAATCCACGATCCGGCCGCCTATCTGACGCCGGATGTGATCCTCGATCTCACGCAGGTCGAGCTGACGGAGGTCGGGCCCGATCGCATCCGCGTGACAGGCGCAAGTGGCCGTGCCCGGCCCGAGACCTTGAAGGCGACGGTCTGTTTCGACGGTGGGTTGCTGGCCGAAGCCGAGATCTCCTATGCCGGCCCGAACGCGAAATCCCGCGCCGCGCTCGCCATCGAAACGGTGACGAAGCGCCTGGCCTTCCTTCATCCGTCCTTGCATGTCCGCGCGGATGTGATCGGGATCGTCAGCGTCTTCGGCGATACGTCCGGCGCGCTGCTGAGTGCCGGGATTCCGGGTGTCCGCGACGGGGATCTGCGCGTCCGGTTCGCGGCCGAGACGGCCGATCGCGCCGCGGCGGAATGCCTGCTGGACGAGGTCGAGGCCTTGTATTGCGCCGGCCCCGCCGGCGGCGGTGGCGTCCGCAAGCGCCTGACCCCGCGGCTGCGCAGCGCGTCCTGCCTGGTCGATCGCAAGCGCGTCACCCCGCAGATCTCGCTTCTGGAGACGGCATGACCTGCGCGGTTTCTCTCTACGAGCTCGCCCATGCCCGCTCCGGCGACAAGGGCAACCGGCTCAATATCGCGGTTGTCTGCCGCGAGCCGCGGTTCTTCGAGCCGCTGCGCGAGCGGTTGACGGAGACGTTCGTCGCGGCCGTGTTCCGTGATCGCAAGCCCACCGCCGTCAGGCGCTACGAGCTGCCAAAGCTCCACGCCTTCAACTTCGTCCTCGATGACGTGCTGGATGGCGGCGTCAACGGCAGCCTCGGGCTCGACGGCCACGGCAAGACACTCTCGTTCCTGCTGCTCTCGGCCGAGATCGAGATGCCGGCGGGGCTGCTGTCTCTGGTCGAAGAGCCTGCTCCCGAACTCATGAGCGGAGGCTCGCGATGAGCGCCGAATCCGTCGTCGACTACCTGCAGCGCCGCCATGACGACGTGATGGCGCGGCTCGACGCCTTCCTCAGGCTGCCGAGCGTCAGCACCGACCCCGCCTATGCGCAAGGCATGGCCGACACGCGCGCTTTCCTGCTGGATTGGCTGAAAGGCATCGGCTTGACCGACGTCCAGCTTCTCGATGGCGGCGGGCAGCCGGCCGTCTATGGCGCCTGGCTCGGCGCGCCGGGTGCGCCGACCATCATCGTCTACGGCCATTACGACGTGCAGCCGCCGGACCCGCTGGCGCTTTGGCAATCGCCGCCCTTCGAGCCGACGATCCGTGACGGGCGCCTTTATGCGCGCGGCGCCTCGGATGTGAAGGGCTCGACCACGATCGCGATCGAGACGGTGGCGGCCTTTCTCGCCGTCGAGGGCCGCTGCCCGGTCAATATCAAGCTCTTCATCGAGGGCGAGGAGGAAACCGGCAGTCCGAGCCTGCACGAGATCGTCCGCCGCTATGGCGACCTGCTCAAGGCCGATGCGATGATCTCGGCCGATGGCGGCCGGGCGAGCCCGACCGTGCCCACGATCAATGTCGGCGCGCGCGGCCTGACCAAGCTCGAGCTCGTCGTCCGGACCGCCGACAAGGAGCTGCATTCCGGCCGCTATGGCGGCTCGGTCCGCAATGCTCTGCACGAGCTCGCAGCCATCGTCGCCTCCCTCCACGACGCGGAAGGCGCCATCGCCGTTCCCGCCCTGATGGATGCCGTCCGCCCGCTCTCCGAGCGCGACCGGCGCGATACGGCCGCCTTGCCGTTCGACGAGGCTGCCTTCGTCGCCGATGTCGGAGGTATCGCCGCCGGCGAGCCCGGCTACAGCATCCGCGAGCGATTGACGCTGCGCCCCGCGATCGACGTGAACGGAATGTGGGGCGGTTACACCGGCACCGGCTCCAAGACCGTGATCCCGGACGAGGCGCGCGCCAAGATCACCATCCGCCTGGCGCCGGGACAGGACCCCGATCAGGCCAGCGAGGCGTTGAAGAATCATATCCTCGCCACCGCGAGGCCGGGGGTTCAGGTCGGCTTTGAGGCGATCGGCGGCGGCTCGCCGGCTTCCACGCTCGCAGCCGAGCATCCTCTCGTCCAGGCGGCGACGGCCGTGCTGCGCCGGACCTCCGGGCAGGAGCCCGTCCATGTCCGGCTCGGCGCGACGGTGCCGATCACTGCGATCTTCAAGGAGACGATGGGCCTGGACACGCTGATGTTCGGCTTCAACCTGCCGGACGAGGACGTCCACGCGCCCAACGAGTTCTTCCATGTTCCTTCGGTCGCGCTCGGGCTCCGGGCCTGGCCGATGCTGCTGCAGGAACTGGCGCGATACGCCCCTGCCGCATTCCATCAGCAAGCCGGTTGAGGGGAGCGTTGCCGTGGCCGGAATGATCGTCGCCGCACAGCCTGAAGCCGTCGAGGCCGGAGCCCTGGTTCTTCGCCGGGGCGGCAATGCCGTCGACGCCGCGATCGCCTGCGCCTTCGTCCAGAGCGTGGTCGATCCGCAGATGACCGGCATCGCCGGCTACGGCTCGATGCAGGTCTACATGCCGCGGCGCGGCGTGCATGAGGTCCTGGAATTCTATGCGCGCAGCCCGCGCGCCACGCGCGCCGACATGTGGGCCGACAAGGTGCTGGGCGAGGCGCCGGACGGCTTTTCCTTCATCGTCGAGGGGCAGGTCAACGAGATCGGCTATCAGTCGATCGGTTCGCCCGGCAATCTGAAGGGCTATACGACGGCCCTGTCCGACTACGGCACGATGAATCTCGCCGACATCATGGCGCCGGCCATCGCCTATGCGCGCGACGGCTTCATGATCCGCCCCTACATGCACTATTTCATGGCGCTCGATCCATCGGCCATGGGCCGGGTGCCGAACGAGAAATTGCTGCGCTTCAGCGCGACCGGGCGCGACGTCTATTTCCGGGCGGATGGCAGCATGAAGCGGCCGGGCGACATCGTCGCCAATCCAGACCTTGCCCGCACGCTCGAACGCATCGCCGTCGCCGGCCCCGACATCTTCTATCGCGGCGAGATCGCCGAGCAGATCGCCGCCGACATGCAAGCCCATGGCGGCCTGCTCTCCTATGACGATCTCGCGCAATACGAATTGCGGCGCTCCGCGCCTGTCTGGGGTCGCTACCGGGACCACCGGATCGCCAGCGTCCAGCCGCCCGGCGGCGGCGTCTCGCTGATCCAGCTCCTGCATGTGCTGGAAGGCTTCGACATCGGCGCCCTCGAGCATAACGGCACGGAGCACCTGCGCATCCTCACCGAGGCGCTGAAGCGCGTCACCATCGACAAGGACACCCATATCGGCGACCCCGAATTCGTCGAGGTGCCGGTCGATCGGCTGTTGTCGAAGGACTACGCGGCGACGCTCGCCGACAGCATCCGGCGCGGAGAGAGAGCCTCGCTGGAGCGCATGAAGCTCAAGCAGGAGCCGAAGGACACCACGCAGGTCTGCGTCGTCGATCAGGACGGCAACGCCGTCACCCTTACGCACACGCTGAACATCCCGAGCGGCGTCATCACCGACGGGCTCGGCTTCATGTATAACGGCCTGATGAGCGCCTTCGACCCACGGCCCGGCCGGCCGGGATCGCTGGCGCCGAACAAGGGCCGCACCAGCTCGCAGATGCCGAGCATCGTCTTCCGGGACGATCAGCCCTTCATCGTCATCGGCGCCCCCGGCGGCACGGCGATCCTGCCGGCCATGGCGCAGGGCATCAGCAACGTCGTCGATTTCGGCATGCCCATCTTCGATGCCGTCGCCGCGCCGCGCATCAGCGTGACCAGCAACGCGATCGACGTCTCCAACCGCATCCCGCGCTATGTCACCGCCGAACTGGAGCGCGACGGCTACAGGGTCGCCCGTTCCTATCAGGGCTTCGCCTTCGCGGCCCTGCACGCGGTGCTGAACCGGGACGGGCGCCTGTCGGCGGGGGCCGATCCGCAGCGCGACGGCATGTGGCTGCGCGGCTGAAGCCGCAGCCGAGAGATTTCCAGAAAAGGATGGGAACGAACCGATGAAACAACTCATGCGAGGACTGCTCGTTGCCGGTGCCGTCATGGTTGGCGCAGGCACGGGCGCGGTTCAGGCCGAGCCGCTGCGGATCGCGATCGGCGGGGCCTTCACCTCGATGGACCCGCATTTCTACAACGCGACGCCGAACCACTCCGTCGCGATGCATATCTTCGACCGTCTTGTCGATCGCGCACCGGATGTCAGCCTGAAGCCGGGCCTTGCGCTGAGCTGGAAGACGATCTCCGACACGGTCTGGGAGTTCAAATTGCGGCCAGGCGTGACCTGGCATGACGGCAAGCCGTTCACCGCCGACGACGTCGCCTTCACCTATGAGCGTGCCCGCAACGTGCCGAACAGCCCCGGCGGCTTCGGCGGCTTCCTGCGGGCGGTAAAGAAGGTCGAGGTGGTCGATCCGCTGACCTTGCGCATCGACACCGGCGAACCGGCTCCGAACCTGCCGCGCGAACTCGCCTTCGTTCCGATCATCTCGCGCCATGTCGGCGAGAAGGCGACGACCGAGGACTACAACACCGGAAAGGCCGTGATCGGCACCGGCCCCTACAAGTTCGTCAGCTACACCCCCGGCGATCGCGTCGAGCTCACGCGCAACGATGCCTGGTGGGGGCCGAAGCAGGCCTGGGACAAGGTCACGCTGCGGATGATCACCAATGCCGGTGCACGCGTCGCCTCCGTCCTGTCGGGCGATGTCGACGTGATCGACACTCCGCCGGCTGGCGACCTGGAAAAACTGAAGACCGATCAGCGCGTCGCCATCGCGACGACAGAGGGCCTGCGCGTCATCTATCTCGCCGTGAACTCGCAGGAACCGGTCGCCGCGACGGTGACCGCCAATGACGGCAAGCCGCTGCCGAAGAACCCGCTGCTGGATCTCAAGGTCAAGCAGGCGCTCTCCATCGCCATCAACCGCCAGGGGCTGGCCGACCGCATCATGCAGAAGACGGCCCGCCCGACCGGCCAGTGGCTGCCGCCGGGCACCTACTCCTATGCCAAGAGCGTGGCGGTTCCGCCCTACGACCCCAACAAGGCCAAGGCGCTGCTGGCCGAGGCCGGTTTCCCCGAAGGCTTCAAGCTGACGCTGTTCTCGCCCAATGACCGCTATCCGAACGATGCCGCGACGGCGCAGGCGATCGCGCAGATGTGGACCCGCATCGGCGTGAAGACCGCGGTCGAGACGCTGCCCTGGAGCAGCTATGTCGGCCGTGGCGGCAAGCAGGAATTCGGTGTCGGTCTCTGGGGCTGGGGCAGCCCGACCGGCGAGGCCGGCTATCTGCTGTCGAACGTGGTCGCCACCAACACGCCGGCGCGCGGCCTCGGCGTCTTCAACTACGGCCGCTACAGCGACCCGGCGCTCGACAAGCAGATCGTCGAGGCTCTCGCGACGATCGACGACGCCAAGCGCGAGAAGCTCTTCGTCGCCGCGACCGAGACCTTCGCCCGCACCCTGCCGATCATCCCGCTCTACATCCTCGACAACGCCTGGGTGACTCGCAAGGGGATCAGCATCGACGCCCGCCGCGACGAGCGCACGCTCGCGATGGATGCGCGTCCCGCAAAGTGAGTATCGCCGGCGGGCTCTCCGGAGCCCGCCGCTGACAGGAAAGTCCCATGATCAGCTGGCTTGCCAAGCGCGTGATCCAGGCGGTGGCGGTCGTCCTTGCGATGACCGTCATCGTCTTCATCGGCGTGAACGTGATCGGAGATCCGGTCGCGGTGCTGCTGCCGCCCGACGCGACGCAGGATGAGCGGCTGCGCGTCATCGCCTCCTTCGGGCTCGACCGGCCCTTGTGGGAGCAATATCTCTCGTTCCTGGCCGGTGCGCTGCGTGGCGATCTCGGGCGCAGCTTCGTCTTCAGCGAGCCGGCGCTGTCGGTCATCCTGCAGCGGATGCCGGCGACGCTGGAGCTGGCGATCGCCGCCATGCTGCTGGCCGTGATCGTCGGCGTCCCGCTCGGTCTCTATGCCGGCGTCAGGCCGAACTCCGCTGGCGCCAAGGCCGTGATGGCCGGCTCGATCCTCGGCTTCTCGCTCCCGACCTTCTGGGTCGGTCTCGTCATGATCATGCTGTTCTCGGTCCAGCTCGGCTGGCTGCCCGCCGGCGGGCGCGGTGAGACGGCCGAGTTCCTCGGCGTGCGATGGTCGTTCCTGACCCTCGATGGCCTGCGCCATCTCGCGCTGCCTGCGCTCAATCTCGCGCTGTTCAAGATCTCGCTGGTGATGCGACTCGTACGGGCCGAGACCCGGGAGGTCGTGCCGCAGGACTATATCCGGACCGCGCGCGCCAAGGGCCTGTCCGAGGGCTCGGTGATCCGCACCCATGTCCTGAAGAACACGCTCATCCCGGTCGTCACGATCGTGGGGCTCGAATTCGGCTCGGTCATTGCCTTCTCGGTCGTGACCGAGACGATCTTCTCATGGCCGGGCATGGGCAAGCTGATCATAGACAGCATCCATCTGCTCGATCGGCCGATGATCGTGGCCTACCTGATGGTGATCGTCGTGCTCTTCGTGCTGATCAACCTGATCGTCGACCTGCTCTACACCGTGCTCGATCCGCGCGTACGGCTGGAAAACTGAGATGTCCGCAATCACTTCGGCCCCTGCGACCCGCACCCCTCTCCAGCGGACGCTCCGCGCCTTTGCCAGCTCGCCCCTCGCCATGCTCGGCCTTGCCGTGCTGGCCTGCATCGTCGCGCTGGCGGTGTTCGCGCCGTGGATCGCGCCGCAGAACCCGTACGACCTGATGCAGCTCGACATCATGGACGGCCAGTTACCGCCGGGATCGCAGGCTGCGACCGGCATGACCTATTGGCTGGGCACCGATGAGCAGGGTCGCGACATGCTCTCCGCCATCCTCTACGGGCTTCGCATCTCCCTGCTGGTCGGATTCTGCTCTGCCATCGCCGCCGCGGCCATCGGCACGACGCTCGGCCTGATCGCGGCCTATGCCGGCGGGCGGACCGACAACGCGATCATGCGCTTTGTCGACCTGCAATTATCGTTTCCAGCCATTCTCGTCGCGCTGATGATCCTGGCATTTCTCGGTAAGGGCGTGGGCAATGTCATCCTCGCGCTGGTGATTGTCGAGTGGGCGGCCTATGCGCGCACCGCCCGCGCCAGTGCGCTGGTCCAGCGGAAGAAGGAATATGTCGAGGCGGCGCTATCCTACGGATCGTCCCCGCTGCGCGTGCTGTTCCGCTATCTGCTGCCGAACTGCCTGCCGCCGCTGATGGTGATTGTCACGGTTCAGGTCGCCCGCGCCATCGCGCTTGAGGCGACGCTTTCCTTCCTGGGGCTTGGTGTGCCTGTGACGGAGCCCAGCCTGGGCCTCCTGATCTCCAACGGCTACCAGCATATGCTTTCGGGCAAGTTCTGGATCAGCTTCTATCCGGGCATCGCGCTGCTGATCACGGTCGTCGCCATCAACTTGATCGGAGACCGACTCCGGGACGTACTCAATCCGCGCAATGCGGATTGATCCAGAGGCACGCCCAGGCCGGTGCATGGCCGATACAAAGTACCGCGGAGCGCCAGCTGCAGACATTGAAAGGTGACTTCAAACCGGACTTTGAAATCGTGGCTAGGCAAGAGCGGTTTTGTTCGGTGCGCCTGTCGCACAGGTCGGACCAAAGATGTCGATGAACTGGCCATGGAACTGCCTGGGCGCGACGACGAGGCTGCGGCACCGGAGCGGATCGCCCTTGCCGTCGATCTCGGTCGCGAGGCAGCCTGCTTCCCGCGCGATAATCACGCCTGCTGCGAGATCCCAGAGATCGAGCTTGGCACCGGAGGTCCAGAAGCCATCGAAACGGCCTTCCGCGACATAGGCGATCTCCAGCGCGGCCGAGCCCGGGCTGCGGATGCCTGAGACGCGCGGCATGATCGCCGCCATCTCGCGAGCCGCCTTCTCGGTGTCACCCTTGCCATTATAGGGGAAGCAGGTTCCGACGACGGCATGCGCGAGGGACTTGCGGCTGGAGCCGTTCAGTCGCTTCTCGCCGAGATACGCGCCCTTCCCGGCCACGGCCCAGAACATCTCACCGCTCAGCGGATTGAAGGTCACGCCGGCTGTCACCTCGTCGCCCTCCATCAGGGCGAGGGAGGCCGAGAATTGTGGGATGCCATGCAGGAAATTGTTGGTGCCATCCAGCGGGTCGATGATGATCCTGAGCCCGTTGCCGGCATCGGGAGAGGCCGCCCCCTCCTCGCCGAGCACGGCGACTTCGGGCAGCTTCGCGTTGAGATGGGCGACGATCAGGCGCTCAGATTCGATATCAGCGGCGGAGACGAAGTCCGAGGGACCCTTTTCCAGGATGGGCAGCGCGGAGAGGCGCGCGAAATTCGCGGCGAGCGAGGCGCCGCCGATGCGCGCGGCCTCCTTCATGGCCTCGACGATCTCTTTGCGTGTCCGGGGCTTGATGGTCATGACGGCTAGCCTGGTTGAGTTGGTACACAGCTCGGACGGCTCACGCCGCCGACATCATTCCGGCGCGCGGAGCCGCGATCTGGGCGAGCGCCGCCCGGTGCAGATCGGAATTGGCCGCCGCGAGGCAGTGGCCACTCGAATGCAGGGTCAGCGGCGCGCCGTCCCAGTCGGAGATGACGCCGCCGGCATTAGCGATGACCGGGACATGGGCGAGCACGTCATGCGGTGTCGTGAAGCGGTCGATCGCGATATCGATCCCGCCTGAGGCGAGGCGCCCATAGGAGTAGCAGCTCCCGCCATAGACGCACCAATGCACCGACGTGCGCAGCGCCTCGAAAACCGGCAAGGTATCGGGATCGTAGAGCTCGATATTGCTGGTCGAGAGGACGGATTCCGGGAGGAGCTTCCGGCCCGAGGTCGCGACGCGGGTGTCGTTCAAGGTGGTCGGGTAGCCTTCGGCACCGATCCAGCGCTCGCGCGTCATCGGCTGGTCGATGACGCCCAGGATCGGGATGCCCTTGCGGGTGAGCGCGATCAGCGTGCCGAAAACCGGAATGCCGGCGACAAACGCCTTGGTGCCGTCGATCGGGTCGAGCACCCAGACATACTTGGCATCGGTCGCCTGCGCGCCGAATTCCTCGCCCTGAATGCCGTGATCCGGAAAGGCCGCGCCGATGCGGCGGCGCAGTTCCGTCTCGACGCCGCGGTCGATCTCCGTGACCGGGCTGTCGTCGCCCTTGGAAACGAAGGCGTTGTTCCGGCTGGCGGCCTCGCGAATGATCGTGCCGCTCGCGTCGGCCAGACCCTGGGCGAAGGCAATGAAGTTCCTGATGTCGCTAGTCGGCATGACGGACCTGTCCGGGGATCGCAGCACTGCTCTTGAGGGGGCGCCGGTGCTTGCTCAGCGCATATTCGAGGTATTTGAAGCAGCGCGTGATCACGAGCGTGATCGTGAGGTAGATCAGCGCCGCCATGATGAAGACCTCGTAGGGCTGGAAGGTGCTGGCGACGATGGTGTTGGCGACGCCGGTCAATTCCATCAGCGTGATCGTGCTGGCGAGCGAGGTGCCCTTCAACATGCCGATCGCCTGGTTGCTGTAGGCGGGCAGCATCAGCCTGAACGCGATCGGCAGCACGATGAAGCGCTGGACCTGGAAGGCCGACATGCCGCAGGCGCGCGCCGCCTCGACCTCGCCGGCCGGCACGGCCTGGATCGCGCCGCGCAGGATGTTCGTCGTATAGGCGGTGGAATGCAGCGCGCAGGCGAGCAGGGCGCAGACGAAGGGCTGGCGCAGCCAGGGCCAGAGGACGCTCTGGCGGACGAAATCGAACTGCGCGAGCCCGTAATAGACGATGAAGATCTGCACCAGCAGCGGCGTGCCGCGGAAGAAATAGACGAAGGCGTAGATCGGCGTGCGGGCGGCACGGCTGCCATTGGCATAGAGGATGCCGAGCGGCAGCGCGCAGATGAAGCCGATGAGCTCCGTCAGCAGCAGGAGCTTGAGGGTGAGGACGGCGCCTTCCAGCAGGCGCGGCAGGCTCTCGATCATGAGCGACATGTCCATGATCAGACCCTCCGGACGCCGCGGTTCGCGCGGGTCTCCAGCCATTCGATGCCGAGGGAATTGGCGATCGTCAGCAGGAGATAGATGAGCGCCGCCAGCATGTAGAAATGGAATGGGCTGCGCGTCACCGAGGTCGCGATGTAGCTGACGCGCATCAGCTCCTCGAGGCCGACCACCGAGATCAGGGAGGTGTTCTTGATCAGCGAGATCCAGATATTGCCGAGCGCCGGCAGGGCGTAGCGCCACATCAGCGGCAGGCGGATATGGATGAACAGCGTCAGCGGCGACATGCCGAAGGCCTTGGCCGCCTCGATCTGGCCGGGCGGAATGGCGAGAAAGGCGCCGCGGAAGATCTCGGCCGCGTAGCCGCCGAAGACGAGGCTCAGCGCCAGCACGCCGGCGCCGAGCGCCGGCATCTCGAAAGAGGTGTTCGGCCCGCCGATCCAGCGCAGCGCGGCCGACAAGGCGACAGTGCTGCCGAAATAGACGAGCAGGATGATCAGCAGCTCCGGCGTGCCGCGGATGCAGGTGGTGTAAAGGTCGCCCGCCGCGCGCAGAAACCGCGACGAAGAGAGCTTGGCGAGCGCGACGAGGAGCCCGATCACGAGCCCCGCCGCCAAGGCCAGGAACGCGACCTTGAGCGTGACCATCGTTCCCCAGAAGAGCTGGGTTCCCCAGCCCTGAAAGAGGTCTGCCGTCATATTGCGTTCCCGTCAGGGGAGGATGGCGCCGGGCATGGCCGGCACCTGCGGCATCGGACCATGCCCTTGCAGCCGGGGCGGCTCAGTCGGCCCAGACGCTCGGCATGACCGTGAACTTCCAGTATTTCTGGTTGATCGCCTTGAAGGTGCCGTCGGCGAACATGCCCTTCAGCGCTTCGTCGACCTTGGCCAGCAGCTCCGGCTCGTTCTTGCGCAGCCCGACGCCGACGCCCGGCCCGAAATACTTGATGCTTTCCAGCTCGGGGCCGACAAAGGCGAAGTCCTTGCCCTGCTTGTCCTCGAAGAAGCCGGCCATCTTGATCGGTCCGGCCATGATCAGGTCGACCCGGCCCGAGATGAGGTCGAGCAGCAAGGTCTCGTAATTCTCGTAGCGCGAGATCTGCACGCCGGGGAACAGCTCGGTGAAATAGCGGTCATAGGTGCTGGCGCGGATCATGCCCACGACCTTGCCGTCGAGCGCCTTGGGATTTGGCTTCCCATCCGCGGTCACAGGCTCCAGCTTGGAACCCTTCGGGCCGACGAAGCGGCCGGTCGAGGCGCGATAGGGAATGCTGAAATCGATGCTCTTCTGGCGCGCTTCCGTGATCGAAAGGCTGGCGAGGATGAGATCGAACTTGCGGGCCGAGAGGGCCGGTATCAGTCCCTCGAATGCCTGGCAGACGAATTGCAACTCGAAGCCCGCCCGCTTGCCGATCTCGCGGGCGAGGTCGACGTCGAAGCCGGTCAGCTCTCCGCCAGCCGTACGATAGTTGAAGGGCGGGTTGGTGCATTCGGTTCCGACCTTGACCTCGCGGGCGAAGGCGGAGCCGGCCAGCAGCAGCGCTGCGCCGGTCAGTAGGGTGAGTGCCGTCTTCTTCATGGTTCTTCTCCTCACAGAACCCGCTGCAGGAAGCGCCTGCACCGCTCGGACGTCGGATTGCCGAAGATGTTCTCCGGCGTGTCGCGCTCTTCGATCTTCCCCTCGTGAAGGAAGAGCACCTCGTTCGAGACTTCGCGAGCGAAGGCCATTTCATGGGTCACGACGATCATGGTGCGTCCCTCTTCCGCGAGCTGCCGCATGACGCCCAGCACCTCGCCGACCAGTTCGGGATCGAGGGCCGAGGTCGGCTCATCGAAAAGCAGGAGCTTGGGCTCCATCGCCAGCGCACGGGCAATGGCGCAGCGCTGCTGCTGGCCGCCGGAGATATGGGCGGGGTAGTGGAAGCGCTTGTCGAACAGGCCGACCTTGGCGAGCAAGATCTCGGCTCGCTCCTTGGCCTCCGCCTTGGGCACGCCCAGAACCTTGATCGGCGCGATCGTGACATTGTCGAGGACGGTGAGGTGGCTCCAGAGGTTGAAGCTCTGGAAGACCATGCCCATCCGGCTGCGGATGCGGTTGATCTGGCGGGCGTCCAGAGCCGCAGCGCCATTGCCACGGCGCCCGAGGTTCAGCTGCTCGCCTTCGAAGTGGATCGAGCCGGCTTCGGGCGTTTCAAGGAGGTTGATGCAGCGCAGGAAGGTGCTTTTCCCCGAGCCGCTCGCCCCGATCATGCAAATGACGTCGCGTTCGCGGGCTGCCAGGCTGACGCCCTTGAGAACCGGGAAGTCGCCATAGCTCTTGTGGATGCCGTCCGCCGTGAGGACGGTCTTCGCCTCGGGTCGAGACACGTTTTCCCCTCCGCTTGCGCTGGATGACCGGCTTTGTCCGATCGCGATTGGCAGGGACGGTACCGACGGCTAAAAACAGCCTCAAGTACCAATTCTTTCGAGTCGAGCATACCAATCCGGCGACATGCTTGACCGCTCGCGCGACGCGCCGCTCAATCGCCGAGAGCTACCGACCGGACCCGCCCCCCGACCGCGACAGGATATGAACGCGAGCTTCAACTACCCCTTCTGGAACACGATCGCGTTGGCGCCGGACGGGCCGGAGCCGCTCTATGACCAGATCGCCGGGCAAATTCGGGCGCTTGTCGTCGACGGCGCGATCCCCCGCGGCATGCATCTGCCGCCTTCGCGCAAGCTGGCCGACGAGCTCGGCGTCTCCCGCTCGACCATCGTGCTCGCCTATAACCGCTTGAAGAACGAAGGCTACGCGCATGGGCGTACAGGCGCGGGCACCTATATCGAGAAGGATCTGCCCGAAGACATGCACCGCCGGATCGGCGAGCCGTCGCCCGCTCCGCAGCCGCCCCCGCAGCCGCGCGTGTTGGCGGCGCGCGGCTGCGCCCTGATGGGGCTGCCACTGCCGAGCGAGCGCGAGCTCGGCTACGATCTCAGCCCCCTGCTGCCGGCGCTGGACGAGTTGCCGTTCGCGGATATCAGCCGCAGCACCGCCGAGTACTGGGGTTCGGAGCCCTGGCCCCAGTTCAATTTCAGCGAGCGCCTCGGCCTGCCCGCCTTGCGCCAGCAGATCGCGAAATATCTGGGGGAATACGAAGGCGTGCCTTGCCGGCCGGAGCAGATCGCCGTTGTCGCCAGCACGACGCAGGCCTTCATCCTGCTGGCGCAATTGCTGCTCGACCCTGGCGACGGCGTCGTCATCGAGGACCCCGGCTATCCGACGCGGACAGCCGCCATGGTGGCGAACGGCGCCCGCATCCTGCCGCAGCGCGTCGATCTGGAGGGGCTCTGCGTCGACCGCTTCGGGCCGGAAACGCATGATGCCCGCATGGTGATCGCTTCGCCGACCAACCAGTTTCCCTATGGCTCGACCATGTCGATGGAGCGCCGGCTTTCCCTGCTCGCCTGGGCGCGGGCCCGCAACGCCTGGGTGATCGAGTATGATTACAGCAGCCCGATCGGCATCAACCGCCAGCCGCTCGCCTCGCTGCTCTCGCTCGATGCCGACCAGCGCGTGATCTTCATCGGCAATATCAACCGCATCTTCTCGCCCTCGCTGGGCCTGACCTATCTGGTGCTGCCGCCGGACCTGGTCGAGCTGTTCTACCGGGCGAAGCTCGTCTTCTCCTGCTACCTGCCGCCGCCCCTGCAGCAGATGGTGGCCGACATTATGGGCCGCGGCGTTCTCGCCAAGCATGTCCGGCGCATGCGGCTGATCTATCGAGAGCGGGCAACCATCCTGGTCGACGCGCTGCGTCAGGCTCTCAGTGACCGGCTCCTCATCCCTGATGTCACCGCCGGATTGCACCTGACGGCCCACGCGCTGGGGCCGCTGGATGATGCGGCCGTCACCAATGCTGCGCGCCAGCGCGGCATCGATGCGCCTGCCTTGTCGCGCTACCGCTTGCAGGACCGCACGGCGACGGGTTTCGTCTTCGGCTTCGGCAATACCGTGCCGGAACGCATAACTCCGGCGGTGCGGCGCTTTGCCGAGATCATGGCCGCCGCCTAGGGCTTTTTGGAATCGATCGCTACCCGGGGCATCAGCAAGGCCGGGACAGGAGGACGGGATGATCGACACGGACGGATTGGCCAACAGGCTGATCGACGAGCATGACCGGAACGAGCAGTTCCGGCCCTTCGCCGCGGCGAACGGCATCGCCTCGCTCGAGGATTCCTACGCGGTGCAGGAGCGCTATGTCTCGCTGCTGAAGCCGCGCTGCGGCGCTGCCGTCGGCTACAAGATCGGCCTGACCTCGCAGCGCATGCAGACGATGTGCGGCATTCCCCATCCGATCGCGGGCGTTGTACTGGCCGACCGGCTGCATCATTCCGGCGCACGCCTCGCCATCGCCGATTACGGCCGCATGGGTCTCGAATTCGAGATCGCGGTGCGCATGGCCAGCGATCTCCCCGTCGGAGGCCCGGCCTGGACGCAGGAGAGCATCGCCGAGCATGTCGCCGGTGTCTGCGCCGCCATTGAGATCGTCGACGACCGGGCCGCCGATTATGCCGAGCTCGACGTGCTTTCGCTGGTCGCCGACAATTCCTGGAATGGCGGCGTGATCCTGTCGACATTCTGCAGCGACTGGCCGGCGCTGGACGCCGTCTCGGGCACGATCAGCCATAATGGCACGGAGATCGATCGCGGCTATGGTCGCGACGCGCTGGGCCATCCCTTCGCGCCGCTCGCCTGGCTCGCCAATGCGCTGGCGGTGAAGGGGCAGAGCCTGAAGTCCGGCGAGATCGTGATGACCGGCAGCCTCGTCACCACCCGCTTCCCCACCGAAAGCGAAACCTATCGCTTCGAGCTCGAAGGCATCGGCGCCGTCGAGCTCAACGTCACCGCCTGAGTGCCGGAAAGTACGATCATGACGTCTCGCCTCGCTGCCCGGATGAGCCGGGTCAAACCATCGGCCATCCGCGAGCTCCTGCGGCTCGGTGCCGATCCCAATGTGATCTCCTTCGGCGGCGGCTATCCCGACGCCTCGCTGTTCCCGATCGCGGGGCTCGACGAGGTCTTCCGCAAGACGCTGGCCGAGAACGGGCAGGAGGCGCTGCAATACACCGTCTCGAACGGCATGCCGCTGCTGCGCCGACAGATCGCCGAACGCATGACGCGCGACGGCGTGCCCTGCACCACCGACGAGGTGCTGATCCTCCAGGGCGGCCAGCAGGGGCTCGACCTCGTCGCCAAGATGCTGGTCGACAAGGACGACGTCATCGTCGTCGAGGACCCGACCTTCCTCGGCGCGCTGATCGCCTTCAACCCCTGCGAGCCGCGCTATGTCACGGTCGGCATGGACGAGGACGGCATGGATGTCGAAGCGCTCGACGCGGCTCTGAAGGCCAATCCGGGCGCGAAGTTCATCTACACGGTTCCGGATTTCCACAATCCGACCGGCGTCACCATGAGCCTGGCGCGACGCAAGCGGCTGGTCGAGATCGCCAACGCCCATGACATCATCATTCTCGAGGATTCGCCCTATCGCGAGATCCGCTTCGAGGGCGAGCGCATCCCGCCGATCAAGAGCTTCGATACCGAGGGCCGGGTGATCTATCTCGGCAGCTTCTCGAAGATCCTGGCGCCGGGTCTGAGGCTCGGCTGGGCCGTGGCCTCGAGCGAGCTGATCGAGCAGCTCGGCCTGCTCAAGCTCGCGGCGGACACGCAGACGAGCACGCTCAACATGGCGGTCGCCTCGCGCTTCCTGGCGGAATACGACATCGACGCGCATATCGGCACGATCCGCAGCGCCTATCGCCACAAGAAGAACCTGATGCTGGACACGATCCGGCAGAGCTTCCCACAGGAGATCGCCTGCACGGACGCAAGCGGCGGGCTCTTCACCTGGCTGACCTTCCCGGAAGGCTTCGACACGGCCGCCTTCATGCTCGACCATGCGCTGCCGGAGGCCCGTGTCGCCTATGTGCCCGGCGCCACCTTCTTCGCGCTGGACCAGCGGCCGAACCATGCCCGCCTGAGCTACTCGACCCAGACGGACGAGCGGCTCGTCGCCGGCATCACGGCGCTCGGCAATGTCCTGAAGGCCCGCATGGGATCGCGGCTGCGGAGCTGAAGCCGCCCCCTGTCCCCCCGACACCACCAGATCGCCACATCGCGACGATGAGGACTGCACCATGCCCGTGACCATCCATCCCGTTCCGCAAAGCGACCTGACACAGGCCGAGATCGAGCGCTGGCGCGCGATCCCCGTCGCGGTCGCTGTCGATCTCGGCCGCAATCTCAACCAGATCGACCATGCCATCCGCCCCCTGTTGCCGCCCGGTCAGCAGCCGCGCCTGTTCGGGCGCGCGGTGACGGCGTTCTGCGAGGCGCCGGATTTCGGCTCGGTCGTGCGAGCGATGGACGTGATCGGCCCCGGCGACGTCCTGGTCATCGCGGCGGCGGGGCATGCGGAGAGCGCGATGATCGGCGAGATCCTGGGCGGGCATATCCGCCGCAAGGGCGCCGTCGGCCTGGTCTGCGACGGAGCAATCCGTGATGTCGGAACGCTGGCGAGCTGGACGGATTTCTCGGTCTTCACGCGTTCGGTGACGCCACGCGGGCCGTCCTCGGCCGAGCGCGGCGAGATCAACCGGCCGGTGACGATCGGCGGCGCGATCGTCTCGCCCGGCGACCTCCTGATCGGCGACGATGACGGGCTGGTTGCCCTGACGCCCGCGACGATCCGCGCCCGCATCGCCGATGCCGAAGCCCGGCTGGTGCTGGAGGCGAAATGGGAGGACGCTTTGAAAGCCGGGCAGACCGCCGAGGCCGTCTTCGGGTTGAAAGCGCCGTAGGGCAGCCTCGGCCTCGTATTCGAACGCCGTTCCACGAAATCCGCTTGGAGAATCCGGCGCCCGCGTCCATTCGGAAGGAGTGTGTCAGCCTGACGAGGGCGAATGGCCAACCAGTTCAACTATCCCGTCTGGAACCTGATCAGGCTCGAGCGCGACAGTGAGATCCCGCTCTACGAGCAGATATTCGCCCGGTTCCAGACGGGCATCACCGAAGGTGTGATTCCGCGCGAGACGCGCCTGCCCCCCAGCCGCACGCTGGCCAAGGAATTGGCTCTCGCCCGCAACACGGTGGTTCAGGCCTATGACCGCCTGGAGGCGGAAGGCTATGTCCGGCGCGCCCATGGCTCCGGCACTTTCGTCGAGAAGGTGCTTCCCGAGGATCACCAGACGCGGGCGAGGCCCAATCCGTCCGCGCTGTTGCCCGGCAAGACCGCGTTGTCGGAGCGTGCAACGCAGCTCCTCGAAGCTCGCTTGCCGCCCGAGCGCTCCGAGACGCTGGGCCTCAGTCCAGGCGTGCCTGCCCTCGACGAATTTCCCTACGAGATCTTCAGCCGGATCGCGGCCCGGCACTGGCGTTCCCGCGCGATCTCGCAGACGGGCTACGGCGTGGGCCATCCGCGCGCCGGCCTCACCCACCAGATCGCGGCCTATCTCGCGGAAGCACGCGGCCTGGCCTGCGCGCCGGAACAGGTCATCGTCATCGGCAGCACGCTCCAGGCGGCGGCGCTCGTCGCCCATGTCCTGCTCGATGCCGGGGACGTGGTCGCGGTCGAGGATCCTGGCCACCTGACCGAACTTGCCACGTTCGAGCTCAGCGGCGTGCGAATCCACCCTGTGCCGATCGACGAAATGGGGCTCGACGCGGCCGCCCTTCCGACGCAGGCGGACGGAGGAACGCTGCCGAAGCTGGTTGTCGTCTCACCGGTCGAGCAGTTCCCGTACGGATCCTCGATGCCGCCGGCGCGACGCCAGGCTTTGCTTGCCTGGGCGCAAGCTCATGGCGGCTGGGTGCTGGAGGATGATTTCAACAGCGAGATCCGCTGGTTGGGACAGGCGCAGCCGCCGCTCTTCGCCACAGACACGCGAGAGCGCGTCATCTACACCAGCTCCTTCAACCGCGCCTTGGCGCCCGGTTTGAGACTGGCCTATCTCGTCGTGCCGCCGGGCCTTGTCGAGGCCTTCACCCAGGCGC
Source organism: Allobosea sp. Root670 (assembly GCF_001429415.1). Taxonomy (NCBI): domain Bacteria; kingdom Pseudomonadati; phylum Pseudomonadota; class Alphaproteobacteria; order Hyphomicrobiales; family Alloboseaceae; genus Allobosea; species Allobosea sp. Root670. The sequence goes on from NZ_LMJU01000016.1 coordinate 187,598, forward strand.
AACGCGTCTTCTCGCTCTATGCGCCGCAGCCGGACCAGGCGCTGGTCGCGGCCTTCATGGCGGAGGGGCATCTGGCGGCGCATCTGCGGCGGATGCGGGCGATCTATCGGGAACGCTCGCTCCTGCTGGCAGACGGGCTGCAGCAGCGCATCGGCGACCGCTTCGTCATACCCTATGTGACGGCGGGACTGCACATGACGGTTCGGCCACGCATCTCGTTCGACGATGTCGCGGCCGCGACGGCGCTTCTGCACCGCGGCTTCGACTGCCCGGCCTTGTCGCGCTATTGCCGCGGGCCTGCACGGCAGGGATTGATCCTCGGCTTCGGCAACACCCTGACCGAAAAGCTGCCGGCCTGTGTCGAGGCGGTGGCCGAGGCGATCGATGCCGCCTGCGACGGGGCCTAACGCCGCGTGACGATGCAGTAGGCGCCCGCCACGGACCCAGCCTGCCGCCCTTTTGTGCGACGTCGGGAACTGGACCCTAGCGAAAGCTCCGAATTGGACCTTGGGGGGCCACGAACCGCCTCACATTCTGCCGTCAGCAGCGGAGCCCTCATGAACGTCGAACGCAGCACCGTCCTGGAGGTCAAGGGTATCCGGAAGAGCTTCGGGGACCTGGCCGTCCTCAAGGGACTGGACCTGACGGCCCGCAGCCATGACGTCGTGACGATGATCGGCGCCAGCGGCTCGGGCAAGAGCACCTTCCTGCGCTGCATCAACTTCCTCGAACTGCCCGATGCCGGCACCATCCGCTTCGAGGGCGAGACGGTCCGGCTGGCGCAGCAAGGCGGCGGCCGGGCCCAGCTCGACCGCAAGCAGATCAACCGGATGCGCAGCCGCATCGGCATGGTGTTCCAGAGCTTCAACCTCTGGACGCACCTGACCGTGCTGGAGAACATCGCGGTGGCACCGATCAAGGTGCTCGGCCTCAGCCGCAAGGAGGCGACAGAGCGCGCCGAGGCCTATCTCGAAAAGGTCGGGCTGATCGAGAAGCGCCACGCCTATCCCGCCCATATCTCCGGCGGGCAGCAGCAGCGCGTCGGCATCGCCCGAGCGCTGGCGATGGAACCGGCGCTGCTGCTCTTCGACGAGCCGACATCGGCGCTCGATCCCGAACTGGTCGGCGAGGTGCTCGCGGTGATGCGCACGCTCGCCGCCGAGGGGCGCACCATGATCATCGTGACGCATGAGATGGGCTTCGCCCGCGAGATCTCCAGCGAGGTGCTGTTCCTGCACCAGGGCGTCGTCGAGGAGCGCGGCCCGCCCGAACAGGTCCTCGGCTATCCGCGCTCCGAGCGCTGCCGCGCCTTCCTGCAACGCGTCCTGTGAACCGAGCCGTCAATTCAAAGGGGAGAACGACATGCTGAAGCCCATACTCGTCGCCGCCGGATTGCTCAGTGCCTTGACGACGGGAGCCGCGGCAAGAGACGTCAAGGTCGGCAGCGAATGCACCTATCCGCCGTTCAATTTCCGCGACGCCAAGGGTGAATTGCAGGGCTTCGACATCGACGTCGCCCGCGAGATCGGCAAGCGCCTGAACGTCAATCTCGTCTTCGTCTGCCAGCAATGGGACGGCATGATCCCGGCGCTGCTCGCCGGCAAGTTCGACCTGATCGTGGCGAGCATGTCGATCACCGACGAGCGCAAGAAGTCGATCGATTTCAGCGTGCCCTACCGCTCCTCCACCGCCCGCTTCGTCGGCGCCAAGACGCTGAACGTCCAGCCGATCGGGGCCGACGGCAAGCCGGACCCTAAGGCGCTCGCCGGCAAGACGGTCGGGCTCCAGCGCTCCTCGACCTATGAGCAGTTCATGACCAAGGAATTCCCCGGCGTGAAGCTCGCGCAATACGACACGGTCGACAACCTGCTGCTCGACCTGCAATCGGGCCGGATCGACCTCGCCTTCGCCGGGCCGATCAAGCTCGACGGCGATTTCCTGCAGAAGCCGCGCGGCGAGAAGTTCCATTTCGTCGGCCCGGAGATCAACAACATCGCCCTGTTCGGTCCCGGCGTCGGCGTGGCGCTCCGCAAGGAAGACAGCGCGCTGCGCGACCAGATCGACGCGGCGCTGAACGCCTCGTTCAAGGACGGCTCCTTCAAGGCGATCAACGATCGCTACTGGTCGTTCAGTGTCCTGCCCTGATCGCGCGACGAGGCAGCGGACCCGAGAGCGGCGGAGGTCGTGACGATGGATGTCCTGATGGGCTGGGGCGGCCAGCTCCTGCACGGCGCGTTGACGACCCTGGAGGTCGCCTTCGCCGCGCTGGCGCTCGGGCTCGTCTGGGGCATTCTCGGCGCGCTCGCCCAGCTCTCCCGCTGGTGGCTGGTCCGGCAGCTCGGCTTCCTGTTCACGCTGATCATGCGCGGCACGCCGGAACTGCTGATCATCCTGATCATCTATTTCGGCGGCTCGGTCACGCTGACCGGGCTCGCCAAGTCGATCGGGATGGCTGCGGGTTTCATCGAGATTCCCGCCTTCGCCGCCGGTGTCTTCGCGCTCAGCCTCGTCTTCGGTGGCTATGCGGCGGAGGTGCTGCGCGGCGCCTTCCTCGCCATCCCGAAAGGCCAGATCGAGGCGGCGGAGGCCTTCGGCTTCTCCTGGTGGGACGCCTTCATGACGGTGCGCCTGCCGCAGATCTGGCGCTTCGCCCTGCCGGGACTCGGCAATAACTGGATCTCGTTGATCAAGGACACCTCGCTCGTCTCGGTCGTCGGGCTGGAGGAGATCATGCGGGTCAGCGGCATGGCGACGGCTGTCACGGGCGAGCCCTTCCGCTTCTACCTGATCGCCGCGATCATCTTCTACGCGCTGACCACCAGCAACGGGCTCATCGTCGCGAAACTGGAACGCCGCGCCAGCCGTGGCGAACGGGAGCTGGCGCGATGAACCCGAGCCTCATGATCGAGAGCCTGCCGGCGCTGCTGGAAGGCACCTGGCTCAGCCTGCAACTCCTGACCGCCGCTCTCGTGCTCGGCATGGCGCTGGCCGTGCCGATGGCGATCGCCCGGCTGGAGGCGCCCGGCCCGGTCCGAGCGGTGATCGCCTTCTACATCTCGTTCTTCAGGGGCACGCCGCTCCTGGTCCAGATCTTCCTCGTCTATTACGGCCTGTCGCAGTTCGACTTCGTCCGCGAGAGCGCGCTCTGGCCCTTCATCCGCGAGCCGTGGTTCTGCGCCGTCCTGACCTTCTCGCTGCATACCGCCGCCTATACGGCGAATATCCTGCGCGGCGCGATCCAGGCGGTGCCGGCCGGCGAGATCGAGGCCGCCCATGCCTGCGGCATGTCCGGCCCGTTGGCCTATCGCGTCATCATCCTGCCGCGCGCCTTCCGGCTCGCCCTGCCGGCCTATGCCAACGAGGTCGTCAGCATGCTCAAGGCGACGTCGCTGGCGAGCACCATCACGCTCATGGAGCTGACGGGCACCGCCAATACAATCGTGGCGCGCACCTTCGCGCCCTACGAGCTCTTCGTGACAGCGGCTGCGATCTACCTCGTCATCGCCGCCATCCTGACCGCAGCCCTGCGAGCCCTCGAATACCGGCTCGCCAGACACCAGCGCGCGCCCGCCAGCACCACGGCGGTGATCGCCGGAGAAGCTCATGTCCAAGCCTGACATCCACGCCTTCGCCGGTTTCGCCGAGCGCCTCGCCGATCGCAGTGGCGCGATCATCCGCGAAGCCATCGCCAAGGGCCGCAGCTTCGACACCAAGGCCGATCACAGCCCGGTCACCGAGATCGACCGCCGAGTCGAGGACAGCCTGCGTCGCGAGATCGCCATCGCCCATCCCGATCACGGCATCCTCGGCGAGGAATACGAATCCATCGGGCTCGACCGTGACTTCGTCTGGATCATCGACCCGATCGACGGCACCAAGGCCTTCATCACGGGCATCCCGACCTTCGGCACGCTGATCGCTCTGGCCTACAAGGGCACGCCGATCCTCGGCGTCATCGACAACCCCGTCACGGCGGAGCGCTGGATCGGCGGCGACGGCCTGCCGACGCGCCGCAATGGCGAGACGGTCCAGACCCGTAAAGGGGCATCGCTGGCCGATGCCATCCTCGGCAACGGCAATCCCGAGCCATTCGACGCCGGCGAGCGTGCCGCCTTCGAGCGCCTGCGCAGCGATACGAAGTGGTGCGTCTATGGCGGCGGCTGCCACGCCTATGGCCGGGTCTCGGACGGCGCGCTCGACATCAGCCTCGATGGCGGGCTCGATCCGTTCGACTACTGCGCGCTGACGCCGATCGTGCGCAATGCCGGCGGCGCGATCACCGATTGGGAAGGCCGCGAGCTCACGATCCATTCCGGCCATCGCTGTGTCGTGGCGAGCGGCAGCCCGACACTGCATGAAGCGGTTCTCGACCGGTTGCGCCGCCATTGATGAACTGGATCGTCCGGAACCGAACTCTCCGGATGTCAGCAAGGGGTCAGCCTTGGCCGCCTGACTGCCGACCTCGCCAGACTGCCCCGAAGCAGACGTTCCAGACGTCGGCTACGGGTCAAGAGCGGACAGGGGGCCGGCCCGCTCGCGCGGCGCCGGGCCTTTTTCGTTTCAGCTTCTTGCTGGCCTCCATCCCGCGCGTTCGGCGTCCTCGGCCGTGCAGAACCAGCGCTCGCCGTGTTGCGGGCTGATATTGGTCTCGAGATAACGGCGTTGGCCGGGGACGTGGTAGATGCGTTCCCCCGTATTGATGCTGATGTTTCCCTTGACCTGGCAGGAAGGGGAAAGCCTGGCCCAGACGGCGTCTGACGCAGTCAAGCCACTCAGGCCGGCGAATCCCACTGCCGCCGCGATCCCGGCCATCGGAATCTTCATCGGATAGCACCCCGGTTCCCACAGCATCGATCCGGACGCATGCGTTTGCGCGTATGATGCAGCCACCGCGTAATTATCCAGTTTTCGGGGTGCGCTGCATTTGAGCTTCCTTGGCCCGGTCAGTGCTTGATTTTGGCTTGGCTCGATCGCTGACGCGGTGATGGGCACTTCGCCGCCGCTGGGCCGATCAAGTGGCAACGCGCCTCTCGCGCATCTACTTATGATGGCAGAGCTGTATCAGGCAGCCGCCGGCAGAACCCGCCCTGTGACCGCCAGATATCGATCACTGGAGTGCATCACCGCAACGACGATAGAAGTTCCGTCATCGCAAACGATATGCAGCCGATCCTGCAGCAATGCCGGGTCGAGTGCGGATGTGTCGCAGAGAAGATGGCCTGCGCGGGTATCGTCGTAGTCACTGCCAAATTGGAAGGTTGCGCCCATTGCGCAGGACCAAAGAGCCTTTTCCGGTATGCATGACAGGTCTCCGCCTAGGCGGCGTCAATGCGCGCCGCCAGCGGTCATTTCCAAAAGCGGATGGAGACAACTGCAGCGCCGAGCATGCTCCCTCCACATGGCTTGTCTATGTCTTTTGAGTGGCCGCCACTCATTGTAGCCTCGGAACTCCGGCTAGCGGGCTTTTTCGCGAGTTGTGTCCGCAATGGGTCGGAAGCGGACAGTGCGAGCTATGCCGCAATGAACCCATCTACGGTGGTGACGCACGCGCCGCCGACTTGAACTTGCCCCTGAGCATCGACCGTGACGCTGATCTTGCCGTCGCGACCGACGCGCCGACCCTGTTCAGCTTTGTAGTTTACGCCGCTCGCAGGAAGCAGCCCCCGGCTCGCGCGGAAAACGGCGACGCTGCCATTGCCGCTCCCGCACACGGGGTCTTCACTGACCCCGCATGACGGGGCAAAGGTACGGACTTCAATGTCCGGCGTGCTATCTGATCGCCCAGCGAACACGGTGATTCCGGTCGCGCCCTTTCGTTTTTCGAACTGAGCCGAGCGGATCAAATCGGGTTCCAGGCCCAGCACGGCGTCCACGCTGGCTAGTTGTGCGACGATCCAGACGGCCCCGACATTGATAATCGCAGGCGTAGCATCGCGCATAATCGGATGTCGCAGGATCGCTTCGACCTCGTCGATCTCTTCGCCGGTCAAAGAGGTAAGTGTCGCTGGTGGCAGCGAGAGGGTCAAAATCCGGTCAGGACCATCGCCATTCACCGCAACGTCCACCAATCCAACACCGCATTCCTGAATGAGCTTTCCATCCTTCGGCGTCGCAATGCCCGCTTCAAGCACAGCATGAGCACTCCCCAATGTCGGATGCCCGGCGAAAGGCATCTCCGCGCTCGGGTTGAAAATTCGCAGCAGATAGCTCGCATTCGGATTGGTCGGCGGCAGGACGAATGTGGTTTCGGAGAGGTTCGTCCAACTGGCGATGGCCTGCATCTCAGCGTCGGTCAGCCCCGAACCATCGAGCACAACAGCCACGGGATTGCCCAAAAGCGGCTTTGCCGAAAACGCATCGACGACTTTGAAAGCGCGAGACATGTCTTTCTCCATTCCGATCCTGTCGGCTCAACTATGCGAAGCGTCGCTACGAGCAAAGCTCGTCCATCACAAGTGGGCATGCCTTCACGTCAGCTTTGGGTCGATTGCTGACGTTCGCCGAGACCCGCCGGCTCGATCTCAATGCCCAAATCCGGGCACTCCTGATCACTTACCCTACCGACCCAAACTTCAAAGCCGTCGTCGAAGGACGGCGCTTACTAGCCTGTCGTCCACTGGTCATAAACTCGCCCTTAACCTTAATCGGTCAGTTCGTTGGGCTAGTTAGTGGCTTCGCGCGGGCTGTACCTGCTGCGGCGCGAGGGTGGCAGACCATGCGGCTGATCGTCGGCACAATAATCGTCTTCGTCTGCGTCTTCGGAAGCTACGCGGCGATGGGCGGCCACCTTGAGGTGCTTTGGCAGCCGTTCGAGTTTGTCATCATCCTCGGTGCAGCGATTGGTGCCTTCGTCATCGGCAACCCTGCGCCGGTGCTCAAGGCTGTGCCCGCCATGCTCGGCACGCTCATGAAGGGTCCCCAGTACAAGCAGGAATGCTACGTCGAACTGCTCGGGATGCAGTATTCCTTGTACAAGTTTGTAAAGCAGAAGGGCATGCTCGCTGTCGAGGAGCACATCGAAAATCCGAGCGAGTCGACGTTGTTCAATGCCTTCCCGACTTTTGCAGCGAACCATCATGCGGTTGAGTTCGTCTGCGACTACATGCGAATGCTGACGATGGGTGCCAACAACGTCCACGAGATCGACGCTCTCATGGACGAGGAACTGGAGACGCACCATCAGGAGCAGGAGCGTATGGTTGCGGCAATGCAGTCGCTTGCCGACGGTACACCGGCGCTCGGCATCGTCGCCGCCGTGCTCGGCGTGATCAAGACGATGGGGGCGATCACCGAGCCGCCGGAGGTGCTGGGACATCTGATCGGCGGCGCGCTCGTAGGCACTTTCTTCGGTGTCTTCGTCGCCTACGGCTTCTTCGGGCCCATGGCGCAGTCGCTCAAGGGCACGTTCGAGGCGGAATCCAAATACTTTCTTTCACTCAAGGCGGGTCTCCTCGCGCATATCGGCGGCCAGCCGCCGGTGATGGCGGTAGAATTTGCCCGCAAGGCTCTGATGAGCGACGTCCGCCCAACGTTCAACGAAGTGGAAGCGGCAACCGCCGGCCTCCCCGCCTAGATCTGATCCAATCTCCGGCAGAGACTCGATGACTAAGCCCACCCAGCCGACGATTATCGTCAAGAAGGTCAAGAAGGCCGCTCATGCGCACCACGGCGGGGCTTGGAAGATCGCCTATGCGGACTTCGTAACCGCCATGATGGCGTTCTTTCTGCTGATGTGGCTGATCAGCATGACGACGCAAGAGCAGAAGATCGGCTTGGCGGAATACTTTGCGCCGGCATCTGTGAGTCCGACGACCAGCGGCTCTGGTGGCGTCCTGATGGGCAGTGCCCTGGACAAGTCAGGCAACAGGCCCTCAGTGCCCCGCGACGCGGCGAGGGGGACTTCCGGGCAGGACGACAAAGCGCGCCCGACCAGCTCGGGCCGCGCCAGCGACCGCGAGGCCAGCCGCCCGGCCGCCGACATGCAGGCCAACTACAGCGCCGTAGCCAGCCTGCGGCAGGCGCTCCAGAAAATGCCCGAAATTTCCGAGTTGTCGCGCAACATCGTGATCGAGCCGACCAAGGAGGGCTTGAACGTTTCCCTTGTGGACGAGTACGGCCGCTCCATGTTCCCCGAGGGCTCGGTCCGGCCCTACGAGCGCACCCGTCTCGTGCTGGAGGCGCTCGCGCCCACCCTGCGCCGGCTGCCCAACCAACTGTCTGTCGCCGGCCACACGTCCGCCGCGCGCCCGGGTTCGGTGCAGGCCACCGATTCCTGGGCCCTCACCGCCGGGCGCGCACTCGCCGTGCGCGAGATCCTGTCGGGAGCCGGGCTTCCCAGCAACCGCTTCGCTTCCGTGGTGGGACACGCCGACACCGAGCCGCTCTTCATCGACGATGCTTACAGCCCGTCTAACCGACGCGTTACGATCACGCTCCTCAATGCGGAGCCACCGCTACCCCCGGGAACCTTTCCCTGACGGCAAGGCGCGTCGATCGCCTCAGTGACCGTTTGAGATTGAGTTCAGTGGCTGGCCTGCAAACGGGGACCATCGCGACGCGGATCAAGGCCTCGGAAACGTCGATGTACTGCGCGAAGCTACGGGCAGGGCGCCGCTAGCAATCATCGACGCGACGCTCGAAAAGGGCTTCGAGGTCAGTGATGCGAGCCTGAAACAGGGGGCGCTTCATGAGGCTTGCAGGCTCGCATCCATCGTTCAACGTTCAGAGCGACTTAGCCATTTTAGTCGGAAAAAATGCAATCATTAGCCGTCGTCGCCAATCACGGAGAAGATTGGCATGTTGCGCTAGGAAGCCGACACACATTCCCGGAGATGTCGGTACGAAGCTTCGCATGACGCCGTGATCACTGGGCGTTGCGCTTGGTGACATCACGGATCGCCGTCAGGCCGGACAGGGCCTCGGGCGACTTGTTGGCCTTGTACAGCGCCTCGAAGATGTGCGCGGCATCGTCGTAGCGGCCGAGATTGTAATAGGACCATCCGCGCATCAGCATCAGGTCGGTCGTCTCGGGCGCCAGGCGGCGGCGCTGCGACAGGGTGATGAGCGCGCCGTTGTAATCCTTGGCATCATACTGGGCATAGAATTGTTCGGCGAGGAGCAGCGTGGACAGCTCCTTGCGGCGCGCCGGCGGCAGGTTGGCGGCGCTGGCCGCGACGGTCGCTTCGGCCGTCAGCCCCTGCTGCATCTTGGCATAAGCCACGCCTGCGGCGGCATCGGAGGCGATCTGCGCATTGCCGCCGCGCCGTGCGGCTTCGAAAGCCTGCGCTGCTGCGACCGGCCGCTTGAGATTGAGGAGACACCAGCCGCGCTGCAAGGCGGCGGCGCCTGAGCTGCCACCTCCGCAATTGCCACCGGTCGCGCGGGAAGCGTCCGACCGTCTCGCCGGCTCCGGAGCCGCGTCGTGTGCGATCGGCTCGTCGGGGCCGGACCTGACGATGGGTGTTGGTCGGCGATGGGCCGATTCCGCCGCCGGCATCTGACGTGTTTGGCGCTCATGCTCGGCTGTCGGGGCCGAGCGCGGGCGCCGGGGATTGAGGATGTCCGCGATCCTCTGCGAGCGGCTGCCCCATTCGGCAACGAGCGTGCGCAAGCCAGCCTGGTCGCGCAGGCGTTCGCGGACAAGGGCCAGCCCGTAAGCCGCCGGCTCATTGCCACGATCCCAGGAGAGCGCCGTCTCGAACCAGGTTCCCGCCGGGCTGATCTGCCCGGCGTTGTAGGCATACCAGCCGAGCGCTCCGGCGCCGGCGGCGTATTTGTCCTGCCCCACGGTTTTCACGATGCGCTCGATCACGGCGCGGTCCAGGCGTGGCGGAGGCTCCTGGGTGAGCAGGGCGGTGATGGCATCGAGATAGGCCTTGCGATTGGCCGCGCCGGCTTCGAGCCACTGAGCGCCGAGCGTTTCGGCCTCCTGATACTTCTTGGTGTCGCCCAATGCGAGCACCGCTCCCTCGGCCGCCTTGGCCCCGCCGTTGCGCGCGAGCGCCGTCTGGAACCAAGTCGCGGCCTTGGCCGGCTCGTCATGGTGGAGCGTGTAGAAGCCTAGCAGGATGGCGTCATCGGGCGTCGAGGCCGCATTGGCTAGGGCTTCGATGCGCTGGATTTCCGCGGGCGTCGCCTTCTGCGTCGGATCGTCGGCGGCCTTGCCGATATGGCGTCGTGCCATCTCGTCGCGGATGCTCGCGAACTCGTTCTGCTGTTCCTGCGACAGCAAGGCTTCGACGAGATTTTCCGGTAGGGTGGCGAGCGCCTTCTGCATCGTGCCGGTGCGCTCGGCCGGTTTGGTGCAATTGGTCAGGACATAGGCATAGGCGTCGCGCGCACGCTCGGGCTTACCGGTCTGGACGAAGGCCTCGGCGACGCGCCAGAGCGCATCGACACTGGCGCAGGTCAGCATGGCCGGGGTCTCGGTGCCCAGACGGATGACCTGTTCCCATTGCCGGGCGTTCGACGCGTTGACGAGGCGCTGACGTGCCTCGGCGGTGTCGAGCTGGGCTGTTAGGTCGGCCGGAGCGCGCCAGTTCGGATCGGTGCTGCCCCGCTGGGCGATCGCGGCACGGACCTCGCCATATTTGCCTTCGGCGAAGAGCCGCCACATCCGCTCTAGCTCAGGATCGCCGGCCTGTCCCTTCCCTTGCGAGCTCAGGTCCGTCGGCGGCTTCCAATCCGGATAGAGCGCCCTGAGCCGCGCGAGCTCGGCCTCGTAGCGGCGGGTGTCGCCCTGCCCCGCGAAATAGCGCAGCGCGGTCTCGTCGACCTTCGGCGCAGCGGGTTGGGCGGCGGCGGGGCGGTCCGGGGCCTTGGCTTGCGCGACATCGTTCGGTGCCGGCACAGCCTCGGCCGGCGCCTGCGGAGGCTGTTGTTGCGCCAGTGCCGGCTGGATCACGGGCTGCACGGCTTCACGCGAGGCGATGTCATGGCCGTAGCGGCCCAGCGTGTAAAAGGCGAGACCCGAGACGGCGACGGCGATCAAAATGGATTTCACAGACATTGCGGATACCTCTCGCCAAGCATCGAGAGGGAGAGGAGATGCAGCGTCGACGGGTAATAGGCGGTAGGCTGGAAGGCCTTGAGCTCGGCGGGAATCGGCGTGCCGTCGAGTGCGCAGGCGAGCGACGCGGAGAGGATGCGGTAGCCTGCGTCCGGCAAGGGCTCGACCGGCTTGCCACTGGCGACATCGACGACCGCCGTGCCGCCAGCCCAGGCCTGTCGGAACGGCGCGAGCCGCGCCTTGTCGCCCAGCCCTGCGCGCAGCAGGTAGAGCGGGATGCGGATGGCGTTGTAGCCGAACTGGGCCGGAAAGCCCTCCGCCGGCCGAGGCTCGGCCTTGACCGAGAGCCATTCCGGCGCCGGCATCTTCCGCTTGGCGAGATCGTCCAGCAGCTTCAGACCGCTGGTCTGGACCTGCATCCAGCGCGGGTCCCCGGTCAGCTTCGCCAAGGTCGGGAAGGCCTCGAAGATCCAGTAGGACGGATTGATCACCGGCCCGTCGGCGCGGTCCTTCTCCGAGAAGCCGACAGCGCCCGGCATGAGCCAGGTCTGTCCGGCGTGCTGGCGCAGCGCGACCTTTGCGAGGGATGTCGCGATCTGGCGTGCGGCGGCGCTGTGGGCCGGCATGTTCCAGCGCGTGCCTGCGCAAGCGAGGGCATCGGCGATCAACAGGTCGCCGTCGCTGGCATTGTTGATATCGGTGACGTGCGGGCTCGCCTTCGGGTCCCAGCGCCAGGCTGCGAGTCCGTCATCGCGGATCAGAAGCTCGGTCCGGGTGAAGGCGAAGATGCTGGCGAAGGTCGTGCGATCATCGGCCAGGCAGGCCAGCAGCAGGCCGTAGCCCTGGCTCTCGCTATGGCTGATGCCGCCGTTGAGATCGTCGACGACCCGCCCTTCCGCAGTGACGAATTTCTGTCGGTAGAGCGCCCAGGCATCCGCAGGCACGGCTGCGCGCACGCCCGGCGCCAGACCGAGGAAGGTCGCCATCATCGCTGCCAGCGTCCATCTCATGATCGCCGACCCAACCGCCCGAGCATCAGGGAGGTTCCAATGCCGAGCCCGATGCAGGCGATCAGCAGCGCCAGCGCGTAGATGCCGATATTGCTGGACATCCAGTTGGCGAAGACGAGCCGCATATTCGCGAGGCTGAAGGGCCGCGTCATGACGAAGGAGGTGCTGTCGGCGGAAATGACATGCGCGTCCTGGGCGCCGCGGAAAGCGGTGATCCGGCCGGCCATGCCCGCCCAGTTGCCCGGCGTGACGATCCGGTTGACGGCGCTCTGCAGGGTTTCATCGCGGCGGGCGATGAAAGCGGTCCAGACCTGCCGCGTCTCGGGATCGGCGGCCTGAGCCGCGATCAGCTCCGTCCCTTCCGCCGGCTCGTAGAGCGAGGCCGCGCGCGATGGCGCGCGCAATTGCGCGAAGGAGAGATCGAAGGTGTGCTGGAGCCATTGGTCGAAGCCGATGAAATAGCGCGCCAGCGGGCCGCCGAGCGAGCCGCGCCAGCGATCGCGGACCGCTTCGGTGGTCGGAGCCACGCCGCCGGAGGCCTCGGGCGTGGCCTCCCGGCCCTGCAGGCGGTTGATGACGGCGTCGAAGACGGCCGCACCCTCGGCATCCGGCGTCACCACCACGGCATCGGCACGCTGTGGCCAGGTGGCGCGGACATTGTCGGCGACGCCGACCCGGGGCAATAGGCCGGCCGGCATCTGGCCGGCGGCGCCGACGATCAGCGCCGGCCTGTCGCCCACGGCCGCTGTCCCGGCGAGAAGATCGATGGCAAGCGGGCGGCTGGCATTGCGGGCGATGCGCGCAAGCAGCGTCGCTGCCGCGCTGAGATTGGCATTGTCCTGACGGCCCATGACCAGCGCGACGCGGGAGGCGACCGAATACGGGAAGCCGGTGCCGGCGATGGCCCCGAGATTGGGGCTGACGCCGATCTTCGCAAAGTTCGGGATCGACAGGACGGTGGTGTCGAACAGGGCGAAGCGGCTCTTGCCGGCCAGGGTCGCGCCGGGGCCGCAGGTGAGATCGGACTTGGCCAGCGTCACCGCCTCGAACCAGATCTCGTTGATCCCCGGCCGGAAATGCCGCAGCGGGATCGTGATCGGGAACTGCTGGAGCAACCCGCCCGTCGCCGCATTGAGCGGCACGGTTGCCGCGACGTTGCCGTTGACGAAGACCTCGATATGGCTCTCGCCCGGCAGGACCTCCTGTGAATAGGCGCCGTCGAGATAGAGCGTCGCCTCGCCATAGGCATTGGCGTAGAAATCGCCGGGCATCGCGACGATGGCGCGCACGCGCATGCGCCGGCCGGTCGATTCCTGGGTGGGAATGCCGAGCTCGGAGAAGCGGATCGCCTCCTTGTCGGAGATGAAGGGCGCGTCCGGCACGTGCCAGCTCGCGGTATCCATGGTCTTGCGGTTGATATTGGCCGGCCGGGCGACAGGCGCGGTCAGGAACTTGGCGATGAGGGTTTCAAGATCGGGCCAGCCTTCGCCGGTGACGAGCAGGAGATCGGCGCCTTTCTGCGGATTCGGGACGAAGCCGACGAAGCTGCGGCCACCCGCATCGGCCGGTAATGCGCCGAGCAGCGCGCGCATCTCCTCGCTCGTGCCGAGCGCGACGGTCAGCGTGCCCGGCCGGATGCGGGCGGGCAGTTGCTCGGTTACGCTGACCGTGACCTGCCCATAGCGGCCGCGCAATGCCAGCGCCTGGGCGACGGCAAGGATGCTGTTCGCGGCGCTCGCGCGCGCCGCGCCGGGCGCGACGATGGCGATCGTCGTCAGCCCGTTTTCGTCGGCGCCGACAGCGGGCAGATCGTCGAGACTCCGCAGGGCGAAGGATCGGGTGTTCGCATTCCTGAAAGCCAGCCGCGTGCCGGCGCCATCGATACGCGTCCAGAGTTCATAGGTCGAGCCGACTGTGCAATCGATGCGATGGCGTTGCACGGCCTCGAAGCTGATCGTGTTCTGTCCGGTCCGGAGCAGGCCCTTGCGCAATGCGATGGAGCTGCGCTTCAGGCGGTCGGAGGAGGCGATCGGCATTTCGCTGACGCGTTCGCCATTGATGCGCACCGTCAATCGCGAGGCTTCCGGCATCACCACGAGGGCGTTCTGAAAGGCAATGTCGAGGTTCAGATCGGCTGTCGCCTCGTCCTGCGTCAGGTAGAACCCCCAACTGCGGACATCGCTCTCGCCTTCCAGCGTGACGCGCCCCGCCGGCAGCAGCGGCTTGAACAGCAGCGAGGCTGGCGTCGGGCTGGTCTCATGTACCGGAACCGGAGCCGGCTTCGCGGAAGGCGCAGGGCTCGTCGGAGCCGGGGACGGCGCGGGCGGCGCGATCATGAAGGGTGCCGGGCCGGGCTGGACGACCGGAGATTCCTGTGCCGGGAGCGGCGAGCCGACAAGGAGCGCGCAGGATGTGAGCGCGGCGAGATGGGCCTGGAACCGGAGGCGCTTCATTCCGCCGCTCCCGGCCGGGTGGTCGAGCGGGACAGGCGGTAGAGACCGAAGAGATAGGACAATCCTCGGCTCGTCTGGAAAATGGCGAGCCGCAGGAAGCGTAGCGTCCCGTAGATGACGCCGGGATTGTGGCGCCGCGCCTTCTGAAACCGGCTCCAGTTCTCGGCATCGGAAAAGGCGAGGTCGGCGATGATGCGGTTATGCACCGGCTCCGCCGGCTCGTAGCTGCAGCCCAGCAGTAATCCCTTGTCGTCGGGCGCGAGGCGGCGGACGCGCACAGGCAGGGCGCCCCGGGGCATGTCGATCGTGGTCTCGACGGTAATCTCCCCGGTCGAACCGACCGGAAGTTTATCGAATTCCTTCGACATGACGCGGACGGCGATACCGTCGACGGAGACGTTTTCGGTGACGATCCGGGCCTTGCGTCCGTCGATGGTAATCTCACCCCGACGCTTCACGGCGAAGCGCCGCGCGCCGCGACCCTCCGGCCGCTCCGAGACCACGCCAAGCGCGCAGCCGGCCATCAACAGGTTCAGAATGTTCCACAGCCCGACGACCAACGTGATGTCTGCATTGTAGGGCTCGGTGAGCATGCGCCAGTAGGTGGCGACGACACCGAGCGAGAGCACCGCGAAGATGATGAAAAACGGCCGGCCAAGCTCCGACACTTGCCGGGTCTCCAGAGACTCGTTCTTGGCGGTGACCTTGAAGGTCGGCTTGGTCGGATTGATGAGCACCGAGACCACGGCCGGCAGCAGGTAGACCGACTGGATGAACTCGTAGAGCTCCGAAATCCACGGCCAGCGATAGCGACCATAGAGGTAGTTCTGCATCATCAGGTTCACCACCATGTAGCTCAGCACATAGGCGATGAATTCCGCGCCGGAGGCGGTGAAGATCTCCAGGCCGAAGAACAGGTAGAACAGGGGCGCGACCAGGAAGGTCAGCCGCGCGAAGGGGAAGAGCCAGAACAGCGCCGAAGAGGAGTAGCAGAGCCGCTGCGGCAGCGAGAGGCCGCGCTTGAACATCGGACGGTGGAACATGAGAATCTGCATCATGCCCTGCGCCCAGCGCGAGCGCTGGCCGATGAAACTGGTGAAGGTCGCCGGCTGAAGCCCGGCGATCAACGGCTTGTCGACATAGACGCTGTGCCAGCCGGTGGCGTGCAGCGTGATCGCCGTTTCCGCATCTTCGGTGATGCTGCGTCCGGAGAAGCCGTTGGTGGTTTCCAGTGCCGTGCGCCGGAGGACGGCGGCCGAGCCGCAGAAGAACGAGGCGTCCCATTTGTCGAGACCGCGCTGGATGATGCCGTAGAACATCTCGTTCTCGGACGGCATCGAGCGGAATGTCTGGAGATTGCGCTCCAGCGGGTCCGGATTGATGAAGAAATGCGGGGTCTGGACCAGGAAAAGCTTCGGGTCCTGCCCGAAATAGCCGATCGTCTCGGTCAGGAAGCTGCGTGCAGGGGCATGGTCGGCGTCGAAGACGACAATCAGCTCGCCTTGCGAGTTGGCGATGCCGTTATTGAGATTGCCGGCCTTGGCGCTGAGATTGCGCTCGCGCGTGAGATAGGTGACGCCGAGCCCTTCGCAGAGCTTCGTCAGCGTCGCGCGGCGCTCGCGGGCGGCGCTGGCCGCGGCGAAATCGTCGGCGTTGCATTTCTCGTCGGTGCCGCCGTCGTCGAGCAGGAAGATGTTTAGGCGCCCCGCGGGATAATCCATCGCCAGCGCAGCCGCGAGCGTCGTCGCGAGCATCTCGGGCTCTTCGTTGTAGGTCGGCACGAAGACGTCGACCGTCGGTGCGTTGGCGAGGTCGATCGGCGGCGTCTTGCGCTTCGGCAGCGGCATCGCCACGACGAAGAGGCTGAGGCCCAGCATGCCGATATTGTAGAGCTCGGCGAGGTAGACGATCAGCCCCGGGATGAAATCCTCGAGCTGGTTGACCGGCGGCAAGGTGCTGGTCGTGCGCCAGTAGACGTAGCGCAGCACGATCGCGGTGCCCAAGCCGAGCGCGATCAGGCGCCAGACGCCATAAGGCCGCAGGAACTTCAGGACCATCATCGCGCCGACCACGATCGCCCCGGCAATCAGATGCGCCTGCAGGCTGATCGGCAGGGTGATCAGCGCGATAACGACCATCGCGATGACGGCCCAGAAGATGACGTAGCTCGCAGTTCGCATCGGGCTTTCGGCAATCCGGGTGGGTTCAGGGCGCGGGCGGCGGCGGGACGGTGGGATATCCTTCGAGTGGTTTGGTCGAAATCGGTTCGGGAGCCTGAGGTTCCGCGCGAACCGCACTGCGCCGGCGCTCCGGCCGGGGGCGGACGGCTTGCGGGCGCGGCGGGGTCTCGCCGAAGGAGGACTGCGGCGCCTGCGGATAGATCGGAGCGCCGGCCTGGCCGAGCTCAGGCGCCGGCGCGGGTGCATCGCCGATCGGATTCCAGCCGGGCCGCTTCAGCTTGGCGTTGAACGCGTAGCCATAGGCCAGGCGCAGAAGCGAGGCCTCGGTCGCGGTGGGGTCGCAGACGCGCAGGCGCACCGAGATCATGCCCGATTTCGGGCGGAAGAGACTGTCCTTGCCCGCCAGTCGCTGCCAGGCGTAGAGGCAGGCCTCGCCGCCGGTACCGCGACCGAAAGCATAGCCGAATGGACCGTAACTGTTCTGGACGAAAACGGCGGAAGGGGCCATCGCGACACCGGGAAGACGTTCCTCCATCTCTTTGCCGATGGCGAAGTCGTCGATGCCGGGCTCCTTCAGCAGGTTGCCCTCGACGCCGGTGGCCTCAGGAACATCTGCCGCCGTGAAAAAGGCGACATGGATTGCGTTCTCGCCCGGCGTCCGGCCACGGGTTGCCAGGGAGACGGTCTGCGAGACGGCGTTCTCATAGGTTCTCTGGGAGACTGCGGTCACAGGCAGGCTGCCGGGCGGAGGCAGCGCCAGGGCGCGGCCCACGTCGACGGTTATCGCGCGCGAGGCCGACACGAGTTCATCGCTCGACAACCGTTGCTCGCCGCAGCCTGTAAGGAGGAGAGGTAGTCCACATGCCGCGAGCATCCCTGCAAGGGGCCCAGACACATCACGGAGCCTGTCAGAAGACATCCGATTGATGAAGCTCCAGGCCCTCATAGGCACGCGTGCCGATGTCGGTACAGCATCGTCATGTCTTCACCATTGGTTAACGCCGGTTAACGAGCGGTTACTCTCGTCGAAGGGGCGCTGAGGCGCCCGCGCATGGCTGCGGCACCCAGTACAAGTGATTCGCGAGGTTATTCCAACCTGCGGTTGTATAAATGCTCCCGTCATCGGGAAACGAGCTATCTTCACCACAATCAAAGGCGAGCAAGGTCCTGCCGTCCCGAGCGGCCGGTGCGGCCCAGTCCCGGGAGCCATTCACCCGCGCCAGCAGCGAAGGGCAAGGTCCGGCTGCTCACCCGCCGCCTTCATCGCACTGCCCATAAGCAGCCCTTCGCAATGTCAGCAAAGGGCCAGCTCCGGAAGCGCCGACCTTACGCCAGCCCGCTGGTTCAGGCTGCGCCGGCCCCCCGGGTTCATCGCCGTCATCCGACTGGACTTCGCTGGCAGAGCACGCATTGGTGTCGTCGGCGGCGCAGAGGTGACGCGCCGATCTTCTCGAGAACCCCGCCGGCGTTGAGCCGAGGCGGGGTCGCGCTGGTGCGGGGATGACCCCGCAAGGACCGCGAGGAGATCGCCATGACACGCCGCAGCCGCAAGGCCAATCCAGATCCTGCCATCGGCCAGTCCGCCGCTTTCAAGGTTGAGAACGCCTCAACGTTGGCCCCCGAGTGTCCTTCGCCGCCCCGTCCCGACAGCAAGCTCAGGATCGTGCTCGGCCTGCTTCAGGCAGACGAGGGGGCAAGCCTCGCAAAGCTTACTGCCGTGACGAACTGGCTGCCGCACACGACGCGGGCCGCGTTGACCGGGCTTCGAAAGCGCGGCTACCTGATCGCGACCGACAAAGTCACCGATGCCGACGGAGCAAAGCGCTCGATCTACCGCATCGTGACGGGGCAAGCACGATGAGCACGCTGCCACGCCGTCACGGAGCCGGGCTCGCACCGCTGGGACTGGCTGACGCGCTGCTCAATCTGGCAAGCCTCAGCTTTGACGAGCTGCGAGCCCGCTATCGCCGACTGTATCGACGAGCGGCCCCGGCTGGCCTATCGCGTGATTTGATCGCTCGGCTTGTCGCCCATCGCCTGCAGGAGCAGCAGCTCGGCAAGCTCGACGACGAGCTGGCCCGATATATGGCAAAGCTCGCGCGAGGTCAGGAGACCCGTCGGCGCATCAAGACCGGCTCAGTCCTGGTCCGCGAACATGACGGGGTCAGCCATGAGGTTGTGATCGTGCCCGGTGGCTTCCTCTGGAATGGAGAGACGCATCGCAGTCTCTCGACGCTGGCCAGGCGGATCACAGGGACCACCTGGAATGGCCCGCGCTTCTTCGGCCTGCGGCAGCAGCAGCCTGCGAGGAACACACCATGAACCGCGAGCCCGCGACCAAGCCACAGCGCTGCGCGATCTACACGCGCAAGTCGACCGAGCATAATCTCGATCTCGCCTTCAACTCGCTCGATGCGCAGCGAGAAGCCTGCGAGGCCTATATCAAGAGCCAGGCCCATGAGGGCTGGAGCCTGGTCGGTGATCGCTTCGACGATGGCGGCTTGTCGGGTGCCTCGTTGGAGCGTCCAGCCTTGCAGGAGCTTCTCGATGCGGTGCGCGTCAAGCGGATCGACATCATTGTCGTCTATAAGGTCGATCGCCTGACGCGTTCACTCGCGGACTTCGCCAAACTCGTCGAGCTCTTTGATGAGCACGGCGTCTCCTTCGTCTCGGTGACGCAGTCCTTCAACACGACAACGAGCATGGGAAGACTGACGCTGAACGTGCTGCTCTCCTTCGCCCAGTTCGAGCGCGAGGTCATCGGCGAACGTGTTCGCGACAAGATCGCTGCATCCAAGACCAAGGGGCTCTGGGTCGGCGGCCCGATCCCGCTGGGCTATCGCAGCGAGAAGAAGCAGCTTATCGTCGTCGAACAGGATGCCGCGCTCGTCCGCCGCATCTTCCAGCTCTATCTCGATCTGGGCTCGGTGGGGGCCGTGGCTGAGACCTTGGATCGTGACGGCATCCGGACCCGGCAGGGCGCCACGTTCAGGGTGGGCATGCTCGCGCATTTGCTCAAGAACCGCTTCTATCTTGGCGAGATTGTCTGGCGCGGTGCGTCCTATCGCGGCGCGCATGAGCCGATCATCAGCCCTGAGATGTTCGATGCGGTGCAGCGCGGCATTCAAGCTGCAGCGATCGCCCGCAAGGGCAGGACGGCCAACACAGCCTTCAGCCTCGCGGGCCTTCTCCATGATGATGCCGGGAACCGGATGAGCCCGAGCCATGCCCGCAAGAATGGTGCGCGTTATCGCTACTATGTCTCGCAGGCGCTGATCCAGCATCGCAAGGCCGAAGCCGGATCGATCGCCCGCATCTCCGCGCCCGAGATCGAAGCCGCTGTCCTGGCCGCGTGTCCAACTCCCGAGAGCATCACGCGCGTGACCCTGCATCGAGACTGTCTCGCGATCGCGTTTCAACCCCAATCCGATGCCGATGCCGATGCCGATGCCGATGCCGGTACGACCACCACGGTACCGTTCGCCTGGCAAGCTCAAGGACGGCGCAAGGGCATCGCGCATGAACCCGCACGGAAGCCACGCCTCGACCATGATACCGCGCAGCCGATCCTGACGATGATCGCCCGGGCCAGCCGCTGGATGGGACAGCTGATCGATGGCTCTGTCGCATCGACCGATGAGATCGCCGCTCGCGAAGGCGTGGGTGAACGCAATATCCGAAAGCTTCTGCCGCTGGCCTGCCTCTCGCCGAACATCATCCGCGCCATAGCCGATGGCACCGCTCCCGCCAATCTCACCATCAGCCGGCTCTGCGCAGCCCTGCCCCACGACTGGATGGCCCAGGAGCAGGGCATCCTCGTGCCCTGACACTCACCAAGAACGCTGCTCAAAAAGCCCGCCACGCCGGCGGGCTTTTTGCTGCCCGAGATGCATGTCGAACCCGTCTCGCAATGATCAGATGCAAACCGGTCTCAGCTCCGATCGCCGCGGAACACCAAAATGGGATAGTCCAGACATGGGCCGAGAAATCAGCCTGATCCTGCGAGAGCGGGCGAACATCGCGCTTCACCAGACCGACTTGGCGACCTAACTCTCGACACTGTCGCAGGAATTGCTCTGCTGTCTAAAAGTGTCGGTTCAGCAGCCTGCGTGGCTGGGGCGGGAGGATTCGAACCTCCGAATGGCGGTACCAAAAACCGCTGCCTTACCACTTGGCGACGCCCCAATATGCGGCGCCTTCTAGAACGCGGCGGCGCAGCGCGCAACCGGCAAGCGACCTCGCCCCGCGCCTTGCCGGAAGAATTCCTCCACAACCTGCAAAGAGCCTGTTGCACAGGAGCCGCGCGCTGGCTATAAGCCGGCCACCAGCAGATCGGAGTGTGGCTCAGCCTGGTAGAGCACCTCGTTCGGGACGAGGGGGTCGCAGGTTCAAATCCTGCCACTCCGACCAAAATTTCCCGAGATATTTCAAGTGACGAACGAATGGCCCTCACGGGCCATTTCTTTTTCCGGCGAGGACCCAACCGGTTCGCTCGCCTGGTCCCGGCTGCATCGCCGGAACCGTCACCCATCTGTCAAACGGCACGACTATTGCGTCGGCTCCGAAACGGAGGCGACCATGCTGCGCGACTGCCCGCCCGACGCCAAGGCCACCCTTGCCCTGATCGCCCTGTCGGCGATCTGCATCCTGGGCTGGCTTGCCGATCTCAGCCTTTGAGTGCGCGCTTTCCGACCGAATTGCCCCTGTCGTCCAACACCCACAGCCACTAGACTACCGCCTCATCGAATCGAACGGTCGGGTCCATGAAGCGCATCACCCTCCTTGCCGGCATCCTCGGATTGGCCGTGTTTCTGTCCGGCTGCGACAAGTGCGGCAATTTCGGTCCGCTGTTCGGGGCGTCCGACACCAAGAGCTGCGGCGGCAAGTCGACGAGCTAAGGCCAGCGGGACAGATGGCCGACGAGATCGAGTTCGACAGAAGCGCGCCGACGGCGGCCGGCACGGTCGCCACCCTGTCGCCGCTGGTCCGCCGGATCATCGCCGGCAATGGCGGACCGATGACCTTCACGGGCACCTGCTCCTATATCGTCGGCCGCGGCACGGTCGCGATCATCGATCCCGGCCCCGACGATGCAGGCCATATCGAGCGCCTCCTGGCGGCGGTCCAAGGCGAGACGGTCAGTCATATCGTCGTTACCCATACCCATCGCGATCACTCGCCCGCGGTGCCCGCGCTGAAGGCGGCGACCGGCGCGACGGTGGTCGGCTGCGGGCCGCATCGGCCGTCGCGGGAGCTCGGACCGGGCGAAGGCCGCGTGCTCGATGCCGCCGCCGATACCGATTTCCTGCCGGACTGGGCGATGGCCGACGGCGACGCCGTCTCCGGGCCCGGCTGGAGCCTCGCCGCCATCGAGACGCCCGGCCACACCGCCAACCATCTCGCCTTCACACTCGCCGAAGAGGAGACGCTGTTCTCCGGCGACCATGTCATGGCCTGGTCGACCACGGTGGTCGCCCCGCCCGACGGCTCGATGGCCGCCTATATGGCCTCGATCGAAAAACTGCGCGGGCTGGAGCACGCCCGCTACTGGCCGGGCCATGGCGGCCCGGTCACCGAGCCGCAGCGGTTTCTGCGCGGACTGGTCCAACACCGCCGCCAGCGCGAGGCCGCGATCCTGAACCGGCTCGGCGCCGGCGACGACACCATCGCCGCGATGGTGCCGGTGATCTATCAGGGCCTGGCCCCGGCCCTGCACGGCGCCGCGGCGCTTTCCGTGCTGGCCCAGATCGAGGATCTCGTGCTGCGCAGCGCCGTCCAGTCCAGCGACGCGATTCCGGCCCTCGCCAGCCGCTACAGGCTCGCCTGAAGCCGCCACCTGGAGCATCGGCTTTTTCCAAAACCCGCGTTCCACTTTTCGAGCCGATGCTCTAGCGGCTCTCCATCAGCAATTCGATCTCGTCGGTGAAGGCCGCGACACGCGCCGCATTCGCGCCGAGATCATGGCGACCGAGGCGCGAAGCCGAGCGGATGTCGATCCGGCTGCCGTCGACACGCGGCCTGATGCGGATGGCGATGTCCTCGGAGAAATGCAGGATGCGGCCGCGGGCCACCGCCTCGACCCGCCCTGCGCCGCTGCGCCCGCCCGGCCGCGCGGTCTCCAGCACCTGCCAGCCCAGTCCCAATGTCGCTCGCCTGGCGAGATCGAAGGCGGCCTCCGCCGGCAGTTCGAGCAGGATCGGCACCGCCTTGGGATAGGCCTGACGCTGCAAGCGCCGCTGCAGCGCCGGCACGTCGGGCGGGACCCGGCCGGAACGCGCCGTCAACGCGGCCTGCGAACGGCTGAAGGCGGGGGGATCGTCGATATCGGTCGAGACATCGGCAAGAGCCGGCCTGGTCACGAGCCTGAGCACGATAAAGCCTGCCGGTGCGAGCAGGAGGAGCGAGAGCAGCAGCGCGCCGGCGGCCATGCCGGCGCCGCGATGGCCGGAATGCCAGATGCGGATGAAGGCGAGGATGGCAAGACCGAGCGCCGCGAGCACGAGAACATAGGCGCCGGCGACCGGGGCGAGCCCCTCGATGCTCGGCTCCCGCAAACGGACCCGCAGCAGCGACAAAAGCAGCACCGCGAACGCAAACCAGGCCAGTCGCCTGCTCCAGACAGCGGCGCGCGAAACCGGTTCCTCGAAGACGAGACGGCGGTGCATGGCCCTTTCGTGCCCGTGGCGAACCCGGAACGCAAGCCGGCGAGCGCGTGAAGCGCAATCTTAATCAAATCGGCAATAAGTGGGCAGGAAGAGGTTTCGTTGCTGCCTCTCGGCCTCCGCCACCGCCTTACCGCCGCATGTCTCGCTCGAGTCCCGCCGTGAAATTCTTCCCCTCTTCGATCCAGAACTATCTCGTCGCCACCATGGCCTGCCTGTGCGTGCCGGGCATCGGTGCGCTGGCCTACATGGCGCAACAATCCATCGTCGAAGTGCGCAGCAACATGCGGCTGGCCGAGCTGGTCGATGCCGACAAGGCCCTACTGCTCACCGGCAACGCGATCCGCACCGCGCGCGGACAGGCCCAGACCAGCATCCAGGTCGCCGACGATCCCGCCCCGGTGCTGAAGCAGATCGAGGACAGCAATCGCAGCCGCATCGCCGAGGCGATCACGCAGCTCGACGAAACCGACCTGCCGAGCCGCAAGGAGCTGATCGCCGGCATCCAGCAGCAGCAGAAGCTCACCGACGCCAGGATGGCCGATCTCTATGCCGAGGCGGCGAAGCCGAAGGCGCAGCGCAGCCTCGCCGCCACCATGCCCTGGTATAACGGCGTCGGCTCGATCGAAGGCGCGATCGTCAAGGCTTCCGACGAGACCTCCAATGCCGCCCGCCTCGCCGACCCGATCCTGGCAGACCTGCAGAGCTTCAAGTCGGCCGGCTGGGATGTCCGTTCGAACTACGGCACGCAATGCTCGGTGCTGCGCCCGGCCTTCGGCTCGGGCAAGGCGCTCGAGACGCCGCAGATCCGCAAGCTCGGCGAATTGCGCGGCATCTCCAACGCGGCCGGCGAGACGCTGAAGCAACTCGCCTCGCGGCCCGGCGTCGGCAGCGAGCTCGTCCGGAAGATCGGCATCATGTCGGCCGAGGTCGAAGCCTCGAACCGCAGGATGGACGACCTGATCGGCAAGCTCGGGCAGGGTTCAGGCCCCGTCATCGCGGCGGAAGAATGGACGAAGCAGTGCAACGCACCGTTCACCGCGATCGTCTCCGCCGTCACTCAGTCGCTCGACGACATGGTCACGCGGACGGAGAAGGAGCTCAACGCTGCCTGGACGAGGCTCGCCATCGTCGGCTCGTTGCTGGCCGTGCTGCTCGCGATCTGCGTCCTGAGCTGGCGCGGCGTGCAGCGCCGGGTGGCGCGGCCGCTGGTCTCGCTGAAATCCGCGCTGGACGAGATGCAGACGGGCAATTTCGCTCAGGCCATCCCGGCCGCCCCCTCGCCGGACGAAATCGGCTCGCTGAGCGGCGCCCTCGAAATCTACCGCGAGAACGCGCTTGCCCTCGAACAGAACCGGCGCGACCGCGAACTCGCGATGCTCGCCGATGCCGAGCAGGCTGCCCATGTCCAGAAGCTGCTCGGCGAAGTCGCCAACATCGTTGCCGATGCCCGTGACGGCAATTTCTCCGGCAAGGCGCAGGTCGGGGGCATGGAAGGCCCGCTCAAGGAACTCGTCGAGGGCATCAACGAGATCAACGCGGTTGTCGACGGGGCGACGACGGAGTTCGCCGGGGCCCTGTCGGCGATAGCGGGCGGAGACCTGACGAACCGGATCGAGACGGCCTATCGCGGCCGCTTCGCCGACCTGAAGGGCGCGATCAACGAGACGGTGGATCGCCTCTCGGACACGGTGGCGACGATCCAGACGACCTCGGCCGATGTCGGGCTGGCCGCCCGCGAGATCAACATGGGCGCCGACGATCTGTCGAAGCGCACCGAGGAACAGGCCTCATCGCTGGAGGAGACCGCCGCCACGACCGAGGAGCTCGCAGCCTCGGTCAAGGCCTCGGCCCAGGCCTCGAAGGATGCCGCGCGGATCGCCGACGAGGCGATGCAGGCAGCCGAGAGCGGCGGCGCCATTGCCGGCCAGGCGGTCGACGCCATGGCCAGGATCGAGAGCGCCTCGCAGAAGATCTCCGACATCATCCGGGTGATCGACGACATCGCCTTCCAGACCAACCTGCTGGCGCTCAACGCCGCGGTCGAGGCCGCCCGCGCCGGCGATGCCGGCAAGGGCTTCGCCGTCGTCGCCTCGGAGGTGCGCACGCTGGCGCAGCGTTCGAGCGAGGCGGCCAAGGACATCTCCGGGCTGATCTCCTCGTCCAATGTCGAGGTCGGCGAGGGCGTCAAGCTGGTGCGGCAGGCCGGCGACCAGCTCAGCCGCATCCTGGCGGCCTCGCAGAAGGTCGCGGCGACGATCGCCGATATCTCGGCGGCGTCCGGCGAGCAGGCCAACGGCATCGACGAGATGAGCCAGGCGGTGGCGCATCTCGACGAGATGACCCAGCAGAACGCGGCTCTCTCCGAGCAGAGCGCGGCNCGGCGAGCAGGCCAACGGCATCGACGAGATGAGCCAGGCGGTGGCGCATCTCGACGAGATGACCCAGCAGAACGCGGCTCTCTCCGAGCAGAGCGCGGCCTCGGCCAACGCGCTCTCAGGCCGGATCGAGCAGCTCAACGGACTGGTCGCCACCTTCCGCACCGGGCGCGAGCCCACCGGCCAGGCGGCTTATGCGCAACCGGCCACTACGGCCCGCGCGAAGGCGCCGATGCGGACCGCCAGGCCGGCTCCCGCCACCTCCGGCGAGCCGGAGCGGCTGCGGCAGCTCGCCGAGGCCGCCTTCGTCCAGTCCCGTGCCCCCGCCCCGCGCAAAGTCGCCAATGGCGGCCGGGCCAACGATTCCGGATGGGAGGAGTTCTGAGGCGGCACAGCCTCCGAACCGCTCGAACACGACACGAACGGCGCCCGAACGGGCGCCGTTGGCGTTTCAGGAATGCGGCGCTGGCCGCACATCACCCCGGCAGCCGGTAATCCCTGAACATCTCGCGCAGCGCCGTCTTCTGGATCTTGCCGGTCGCCGTGTGGGGGATCGCCTCGACCAGCACGACATCGTCCGGCAGCCACCATTTCGCGATCTTGCCGGTCATGAAGGCGAGCATTTCGTCCTTGCCTGGCGTGCGGCCGGGCTTCGGTACGATCACCAGCAGCGGCCGCTCGTCCCATTTTGGGTGGGCGACGCCGATCACCGCCGCTTCCACCACATCAGGATGAGCGATGGCGAGGTTTTCGAGGTCGATCGAGGAGATCCATTCGCCGCCGGACTTGATCACGTCCTTCGAGCGGTCGGTGATCTGCATGTAGCCGGCAGGGTCGATCGTGCCGACATCGCCGGTATCGAAGAAGCCCTCTTCGTCGAGGGTCGGTTCGTCCTCGCGCCGATAATAGGCTTTCGCCACGGCGGGCCCGCGCATCTTGAGCCGGCCGAACGTCTCGCCGTCCCAGGGGAGATCCCGCCCCGCATCGTCGGTCAGGCGAAATTCCACCGTGAAGCCGGGATGCCCCTGCTTGACCTTGAGATCGTAGAGCGCATCGCCCTCCAGATGCTCGTAGACGGGTTTCACCGAGCAGAAGGAACCGAGCGGACTCATCTCGGTCATGCCCCAGGCATGGGCGACCGTGACGCCGTATTTCCGCTCGAAGGTCTCGGTCATCGCGCGCGGGCAGGCCGAGCCGCCGATGACGACGCGCTTCAACGTCGAGAGCTTGCCCTCCGTCGCCTCCAGGTGCTGCAGGAGGCCGAGCCAGACGGTCGGCACCGCCGCCGTCATGGTCACGCCCTCGCCCTCCAGCAAGGCATGGAGCGAAGGACCGTCGAGCTTCGCGCCGGGCATCACCAGCTTGGCGCCGGTCATCGGTGCGGAATAAGCCAGAGACCAGCTGTTGGCGTGGAACAGCGGCACGACAGGCATCACCGAATCACGCGACGACAGGTTGAGATAATCCGGCGTCGCCCAGGTCATCGCATGCAGCACGTTCGAGCGATGCGAATAGAGCACGCCCTTCGGCCCGCCGGTCGTGCCCGAGGTGTAGCACAACCCCGACGCCGTGTTCTCGTCGAACCGGCCCCAGGCGAAATCGTCGTCGACCTCGGCCAGCCAATCCTCATAGGCGACAGCGCCCCTCAGGCTGGTCTGCGGCATATGCGCGGCATCGGTCAGCACGACATAGCGCTCGATCGTCGGCAGCTTGTCCTGGATCGCCTCGACCATCGGCACGAAGGTCAGGTCGAGGAAAAGCAGACGGTCTTCGGCGTGGTTGACGATCCAGGCGATCTGCTCCGGGAACAGCCGCGGATTGACCGTGTGCGTGATCGCGCCGATGCCGCTGATGCCGTACCAGAGTTCGAGATGGCGGTCGCTGTTCCAGGCCAGCGTCGCGACGCGGTCGCCCAGCGTGATGCCCTGTCGGTGCAGGCGCTTCGCCACGCTCAACGCGCGGCTGCGGATCTCGGCATAGCTGCGCCGTCTCAAGGAGCCATCCTCGACGGCGCGGCTGACCACCTCGCGGGTGCCGTGCTGGACGGCGGCGTGGTCGATGATGCGGTGGAGCAGAAGGGGCCAGTCCTGCATCAGGCCGAGCATGCGCTTATCCTCCCAAATCCGTTTGCCCGGAGGATAGCGGCGCGCTCCCGCGAAAGGGAAGTCATCCCATCGAAGGCTCGCCTGCGCCCGCCAGATGGTTTAGGCCTGATCCTTCAAGAGCGGGGGGAAACGCCATGACCGCACCGAAGATCGTGCAGCAGGCCGCGACGGAACCGGACCGGGTCTGGTTCCGCTTCATGCGGCTGCATCAGCGCATGCTCATGCAGATGACGGCCCGTATCCGCGCGCTCGGCCTCTCGATCCCGCAATTCGACCTTCTCTCGACCCTGACCGAGCAGGAGGGCATCAGCCAGAGCGAACTGGCCGAGCGGCTCTACGTCACCAAGGGCAATGTCTCCGGGCTGGTCGACAGGCTGGTGCAGGCCGGGCTGGTCGAGCGGCGCGCCATCGCCGGCGACCGGCGCTCCTATGCCATGCACCTGACGCCGGAAGGCCGCCGGCTCGCCGAAGCCGGCATCGCCGCCCAGCGCGATTTCGTCGCGAACACGCTCGGCAAGCTGGAAACGGACGATCTCGTCGAGCTCGACCGGCTGGTGCTGCTCTGGCGCGATTTCGCCCGCGCCGTCGATGCCGAGTGAGCGGCCATGGCTGACGGCATCGACCTGACCGCATCCGCCACGCGCTTGCGTGAGGCCCTGCTCGCCCGCCGCTTCAGCGCCACCGATCTTCTCGAAGCGACATTCGCCCGCATCGATGCGCTGAATCCGCGCCTCAACGCGATCGCGACGCAGGATCGCGAGGCCGCTCGTGCAATGGCGAAAGCCTCGGATGAGCGCATCGCCAGCGGTACGGCTCGCCCACTCGAAGGGCTACCGATCACGATCAAGGATGCATTCGACGTCGCCGGCCTGCCTTCGTCCGGCGGGTTGCCGGCCTATCGCGAGCGCGTGCCGACCGAGGATGCCGCCGCGGTCGCAAGGCTGCGGGCCGCCGGCGCGGTCATCATCGGCAAGACGAACGTCCCGGTCTTTTCCGGCGATTTCCAGAGCTACAACCCGGCCCATGGCGTCACCAACAATCCCTGGGACGAGACGCGCTCGCCCGGCGGATCGTCAGGCGGGGCGGCGGTCGCGGTCGCGACCGGGATGAGCGCCTTCGAGCTCGGCTCCGATCTCGGCAGCTCGATCCGCTGGCCGGCCCATGCCTGCGGCGTCTTCGGTCTCAAGACGAGCTGGGGGCTGGTCTCGACCTGGGGGGCGATCCCGCCACCGCCGGAGCGCCGCACCCTGCGCAATGTCGATCTGATGGTCGCCGGCCCGATCACCCGCGCCACCGAGGATCTCGACCTGATCCTGCCGGTGATCGCCGGGCCGCGCGATACGGCCCTGCCCGCGCCCGCGCTGCCTGAGCCGCGCCGGACCGACGCGAAGGGCCTGCGCGTCGCGCTCTGGGCCGACGATCCCTTCGCGCCGGTCGACCGGGAAGTCGCGGATGCCGTGCGCGAGGCGGCGCGCCGCCTGGCCGAGGCCGGCGCCATCGTCGACGAGACGGCGCGGCCCTCGATCCGCTTCGCGGACGCGTTCGAAATCTATGCGCTGCTGAACCATGCCGTCGTCGCCTATGGCCTGCCGCCGAAGGTGCGCGCCCGCATCCAGGCGCAGGCCGCACGCTTCAGCCCGAACGACCTGTCGCACCAGGCCCTGCAGGCCCGCGGCGCCCGGATGACGCCCGGCCTCTACCAGCAGGTCAGCCAGCGCCGCCTCGCCCAGAAGCGGCAATGGGCCAGCTTCTTTTCGCGCTACGACGTGGTGCTCTGCCCGCCGGCCCCCGTCGCCGCGATCCCGCATGATCACGGCCCCGACATCCATGCCCGCCGCCTGACCGTGAACGGCGAGCCGCGGCCCTATCTCGACTTCCTGCTCTGGGCCGCGCTTGCCACCGGGGCGGACCTGCCGGCCCTGTCGGCCCCGGTCATGCGGTCGCGCGAGGGCCTGCCGCTCGGCGTCCAGATCATCGCGCCCTTCGGCGAGGATCGCACCGCCATTGCCGTCGGGGCGATGCTGGAAGAACTGGGCGGCCGCTTCGCGTCACCGCCGCTCGCAAACTGAACCGCTCGGAGGGCGGTTGCACCCGCCTGAGGCGAGGCCTTTCCGTTTCCCCCGCCCCGCGGCAGAGTCTACTGTCCCCTGCGTCAAATTCGCTCAACATTTGCAACCATATCAGCGTATGTTGGCAAGAATATTAAACAGAACCGGGAGCCCATCATGCTGTCGAATGTCGCCGTCAGGGATATCGAGACCCTCGTCCATCCCTATACCAACCTCGCCACGCATCGGCAGACGGGCCCGCTGATCCTGGAGAGCGGCAAGGGCATCTATGTCTACGACTCCACCGGCAAGGAATATATCGAGGGCATGGCGGGGCTCTGGTGCACCTCGCTCGGCTATTCCAACCAGGAACTGGTCGAGACCGCCTATGAGCAGATGAAGAAGCTGCCCTTCACCCATATCTTCGGTGGACGCAGCCATGACCCGGCTATCGAGCTCGCCGAAAAACTCAAGGAGATCGCCCCGGTTCCGATCTCCAAGGTGTTCTACGGCGCCTCGGGCTCCGATGCCAACGACACCCAGGTCAAGATCGTCTGGTATCTGAACAACGCGCTCGGCCGGCCGCAGAAGAAGAAGATCATCTCGCGGCTGAAGGGCTATCACGGCGTCACCGTCGCCTCGGCCTCGCTGACCGGCCTGCCGAACAACCATATCGATTTCGACCTGCCGCTGCCCGGCATCCTGCACACCTCCTGCCCGCATCACTACCGCTTCGCCGAGCCCGGCGAGAGCGAGCAGGACTTCTCGTCGCGCCTCGCCGCCGAGCTTGAAGAGATGATCCTGCGCGAAGGGCCGGACACGGTCGCCGCCTTCATCGCCGAGCCGGTGATGGGCGCCGGCGGCGCGATCATTCCGCCGGAGGGCTATTTCGAGAAGATCAACGCCGTGCTCGCCAAGTACGACGTGCTGTTCATCTCGGACGAGGTCATCACCGGCTTCGGCCGCACCGGCAAGATGTTCGGCACCGAAACCTACGGCATGAACGCCGACTCGATCTCGCTCGCCAAGCAGATCACCTCGGCCTATTTCCCGCTCAGCGCCGTGATGATGAACGACAAGATCTATGACGTGCTCGTCGATCAGAGCCGCAAGATCGGTACCTTCGGCCACGGCAACACCTATGCCGGCCATCCGGTCGGCTGTGCGGTCGCGGTCAAGACGCTGGAGATCTACCAGCGCGACCGAATCGTCGAGCATGTCGAGAAGGTTTCGCCGACCTTCCTGCGCCGCCTGAACAAACTGAACGAGCATCCGCTCGTCGGCGAAGCCAAGGGCGTCGGCCTGATCGGCGGCGCCGAGCTGGTCAAGGACAAGCAGACCAAGGCCTCCTTCGAAGGCAAGAAGGGCGTCGGCGCCAAGGCCGTCGCCTATGCGCTGGAAGAGGGCTTCATCACCCGCGCCATGGGCGATCGCCTCGCCTTCTGCCCGCCGCTCGTGATCAACGAGGCCGAGATCGAGGAAATGTTCAATCGCTGCGAGCGCGCCCTCGACAAGACCCTGAACTGGGCCAAGGCGGAAGGCCTGCTGGCCTGACAGCCGTTCAGCGCTGAAACGACGGAAGGCCGGGCGGTGATGCCCGGCCTTTTTCATGTTCAGCAATGTGGCGGATCAGCCCGAAAACGCCACGAACAGATCACAGAGGCGCCCCGGCGCCGTCCCGATCCGCCGTCAGACAGGCAAGACCGGCCGGCGCGAGCCGCCGGCGTGAGGTCATCAGCTGAGTCAGGAGCCATGTTTCAACGCGACACGCACGCCCCGACACCGGCCCGCAAGGGTTTCCATGACGCCACGGCGCGGGCGACCTATGCCTCCCGCTTCCGCCCGATCGCAATTCGGGCGGTCGCCGCGGGAACCCGACAGGCCGCGCCTGCGTTGAAACAACACGGCGAAGCACGCAAGGCCGATTTGCCCGGCGTTCTCCGCCACGGTTTCCACGACTGAAACCTCCCCTTCGAGACCCATGACTTGGCCGGTGCGGAGCTTGCTCCCACCGGCCTTTTTCTTGGGCGGGAGGTGCCCCAACGAAAACGGGCGGCCCAAAGACCGCCCGCTGAAATCTCCGACATGTCCGATGCGATCAGACGACGATGACCTTCGCGCCGACCGGCACGCGGTTGAAGAGGTCGATCGCGTCGATATTGCGCATCCGGATGCAGCCGGATGAGGCCGAGCGACCGATCGTCTCCGGCTCGTTGGTGCCGTGGATGCGGTAGAGCGTGTCGTGGCCATTCTGGTAAAGATAGAGCGCGCGGGCGCCGAGCGGGTTTTCCGGCCCGCCATTCATCCCACCCGCAACCGGCTTCAGATGCGGCCAGCGCTTGACCATCTCGGCCGGCGGCGTCCAGCGCGGCCATTCCGCCTTGCGCTGCACCACAGCCTCACCGGTCCAGCCAAAAGCCTCGTCACCGGTGGCGACGCCGTAGCGGATCGCCTTCTTGTTGGGGAGGACGAGGTAGAGGAACTTCTCCTTCGTATCGACATAGACCGTACCGGGCGCCTGACCGGTCGGATCGGCGATCTCGTAGGGGAGATAGGGCAGGTAGGTGTCGAACTTGGGGACGAGCGCGATATATTCGGCATCGCGGGCTGACAGCTCCGGCGCGCTGACGCTCTTGTACTGGCAGGCGCCGAGCAGGGCCGACAGCGCCAGTGCTACGAAAACGGTCTTCTTCATAGTCCCCACCGAGCCAACCCGAAGGCAGCCTTTATGATGAATCGAACGTTAACGCTTCGTATCGGCCCAGCGCTTATCCAAAAGCGGCCGCTCGGCGAAGCACTAGGCCTCAAACGGCGATGGCGCAATCCGGTTCCCTTTCAGGCGTTCGGAAGGCGGCTTGGCGTGGCAAACCGGCCACGCATGACCCTTTGGCCCGCTCCAGCGCGCGGATAACGGCTCTTGACGACCCTGCTCTTCACCCACCCGGCAAGCCGTGCGCATGCAATGCCGGCGGGCCACCCCGAATGCGCCGACAGGATCAAGGCGGTCGAACAGGCGTTGGAAGCCGAGCGCTTCGCGGCACTGATTCGGCTGGAAGCGCCGCTCGGCACGCTCGACCAGGTGGCGCTGTGCCACCCCGCATCCTACGCGCAGGCGCTGATCGCCTCCGCGCCTGCGGCCGGGTTCGTGCAGGTCGATGCGGATACGCTGATGTCGCCCGGTACGATCGAGGCGGCGTTGCGCGGTGTCGGCGGCGCGGTCGCGGCCGTCGACGAGGTGATGGCCGGCAAGGCGCGCAACGCCTTCGTCGCGATGCGCCCGCCCGGCCATCATGCCGAGCGCGAACACGCGATGGGCTTCTGCTTCTTCAACCATGCCGCGATCGCGGCACGCCACGCGCAGAAGGCGCATGGGGCCGAGCGTGTCGCCATCGTCGACTGGGACGTGCATCACGGCAACGGCACGCAGGACATCTTCTGGGACGATGCCAGCGTGCTCTACGCCTCCGTGCACGAGATGCCACTCTATCCCGGCACCGGCGCGGCTATGGAACGCGGCACGCAAGGCACGATCCTCAACGCCCCCTTGCGGGCCGGGGACGGCTCCGACGAATTCCGCGAGGTCTTCGAGACCGCGATCCTGCCGCGGATCGATGCGTTCCGCCCCGATCTCGTGGTGATCTCGGCCGGGTTCGACGCGCATTGGCGCGACCCGCTCGCCGACCTCAACCTGCGCGAGGCCGATTTCGCCTGGGCGACCTCGAAGCTGATGGAGGCTGCCGACCGCCATGCCGGAGGCCGCATCGTCTCGGTGCTGGAGGGCGGCTACGATCTCGACGCTCTCGCGAAATCGGCGGCCGCCCATGTCTCGGCGCTGATGGAGGGCTGAGCGCCCGAAGCGCCGCCTATTCCAGCGGCGACGTCTCGGCGATCTCGATGCCGAAGCCGGAGAGGCCGACGAAGGAACGCGGCGAGGAGGCCAGATTCACGATCGAGCGGACGCCGAGATCGCGCAGGATCTGCGCACCGAGACCGACCTCACGCCATTGCTGAATCCTCAATTCGTCCGAACCTTCCTCGTCGACGCTCTTGATCGGTACGCCGGCGCTGCCGTCGCGCAGGTAGATCAGCACGCCCTTGCCTTCCTGCTGGAAGCGCCGCAGCGCGCACTGGATCGAGCCGGCGCCACCGAGCACGTCGGCCACCACGTCGGCGCGGTGCAGCCTGGCCGGCACCTTCTCACCATCGCCGAGCTTGCCCATGACGAAGGCGAAATGCTGGGTGCTGTCGAAAGGCGTGACATAGACATGGCCGGTGACATCGCCGAACTCGGTCTTGACCGGGAAGGAATGCACGCGCTCGACCAGCTTCTCGCGCAGCTGGCGATAGGCGATCAGGTCCGCGACGGTGATCTGCTTCAGCCCGTTCTTCTCGGCGAAGGCAGTGATCTGTGCGCCTTTCATCACCGTGCCGTCGTCATTGGCGAGCTCACAGATAACGCCGACCTGCGGCAGCTCGGCGAGCTTGCACAGGTCGACCGCGGCCTCGGTATGGCCGGAGCGCATCAGCACGCCGCCGTCCTTGGCGATCAGCGGGAAGACATGGCCGGGGCGGACGAAATCGGCGGCGCCCATATTGCCGTTGGCGAGCGCGCGCACCGTGTTGTTACGCTGCTCGGCCGAGATGCCGGTGGTCAGCCCGTGCTTGACGTCGACCGTGATGGTGAAGGCCGTGCCGAGCGGGGCATCGTTCGACGAGACCATCGGATCGAGGCGCAGGCGCCGGGCCTCGCCCGCGGTCAGCGGCGCGCAGACGATGCCGCAGGTGTTGCGGATGATGAAGGCCATCTTCTCCGGCGTGCAGAGCGAGGCGGCGACGATGAGATCGCCTTCGTTCTCGCGATCGTCGTCATCGGTGACGATGACGATCTCGCCACGGGCAAAGGCTTCGATGGTCTCGGCGACATTATTGGACATGGCAGCCTCGCGCGGCCCGGACAGGCCGAGGAAATCATTGGGAGTGACGGCGCCGCCGGTGGCGGCGGTGATGCGCTCGGCGCTTTCGCGGGAGATCCAGGCGGCCGGATCATTGCAGAGCGCGGTCACGCTGGCCGGCGACAGGCGGACCTGCCTGGCGAAGGCGCTGCGTGCGATCTTGTTCTGCCGGAGCCAGACGTCGAGCTTCATGCCGTAAAGCTAATACGGCGGCGCTTCACCTGCAATGAATGATCGATGCATTTTCAGTATTGCTGAAATGCAAGATGCGACGCAGCGGCGAAACCCGCTCCGCCTCACTCCTGGAATGGCCAGCGCGGCTCGACGACGCCGACCTGTGCGCGATGGCGCAGATACTGGTCGGCCAGCACGCAGGCGACCATCGCCTCGCCGACCGGCACGGCGCGGATACCGACGCAAGGGTCGTGGCGGCCCTTGGTGAACATCTCGGCCTCGCCGCCGGTGCGCGTCACGGTCGCGCGCGTCGCCAGGATCGACGAGGTCGGCTTCACCGCGAAACGCGCCACGATCGGCTGACCGGTCGAGATGCCGCCCAAAATGCCGCCGGCATGATTGGACAGGAACAGCGGCTTGCCGTCATTGCCGGCGCGCATCTCGTCGGCATTGGCCTCGCCGGAAAGCTCGGCCGCGCCAAAGCCCTCGCCGATCTCGACGCCCTTGACCGCATTGATGCTCATCAGCGCCGCGGCGATCTCGGAATCGAGCTTGCTGTAGATCGGCGCGCCCAGCCCCGCCGGCACGCCCTCGGCGACGATCTCCAGCACGGCACCGATCGAGGAACCGGATTTCCTGACACCGTCGAGATAGCTCTCGAAGAAGGCCGCGGCCTTGGCGTCGGGACAGAAGAACGGGTTGCGGCCGATCTCGTCCCAATCCCAGTTGGCGCGGTCGATCTTGTGCGGGCCCATCTGGACGAGGGCGCCGCGCACGATCATGCCCGGCACGACCTTGCGCGCGATGGCGCCCGCGGCGACCCGCATCGCCGTCTCGCGCGCCGAGGAGCGCCCGCCGCCGCGATAGTCGCGGATGCCGTATTTGACGTCATAGGTGTAGTCGGCATGGCCCGGCCGGTACTTGTCCTTGATGTCGGAATAATCCTTCGAGCGCTGGTCGACATTGTCGATCATCAGCCCGATCGAGGTGCCGGTCGTGACCTGCACGCCGTCGCTCTCGCGGGCGAAGACGCCGGAGACAATGCGGACCTGGTCCGGCTCCTGGCGCTGCGTAGTGAAGCGCGACTGGCCCGGCCGGCGGCGATCGAGATCGTCCTGGATATCCGCCTCGGTCAACGGCAGCAGCGGCGGGCAGCCGTCGACGACGCAGCCGATGGCAGGGCCATGGCTCTCGCCGAAGGTGGTGACGCGGAAGAGATGGCCAAAGCTGTTATGCGACATGGGAGCCCGATACGTTTCCTACCGGCTCTTAAGCCGGATCGGCGCGCGGCGAAACCCCGCATGGGCCGCCACGGCCGTTGACAAGGCCTGCCCTGGCCGCTTCAACGCAGCCATGAGCCGGACGTCCTGCCCCTCGCGCTCCTGGCGCCCCGGGAGCCCCATCATCGCGGGAGCCTAGCCCCGAGCCGCCCGGCAGGGCCGCTTCGGGGTCGATCCGGCCTTAGACCAGCCTGCTTGCGGGCGGCGAGCCACATGTTTTCCGACATAGACAGGCTTCCGCGACGAAGCCGCCCCGCTGCCCCAGCATTGGCCCGCCGCGACCACTCGAGCGCGGCCGGTCCTGTTCGCGGCACTGCGATCAACGGCCAGACTCATCATGAGATTTCTCCGCAGGCGCCCAGCGCCGGCATCGACGGCCAGCGTCAGCCTTGCCCGCGCGCTGTCCAAGCTCGGCTATTGCTCGCGGACACAGGCCGAGAAGCTGGTGCGCGAAGGGCGCGTCACGGTCGACGGCCGCAGCGTGCGGCAGGTCGAATTGCGTATCGATCCGCAGCGGGCGCGGCTTACGGTCGACGGCCAGCCGGTGACAGCGGTGCGGCGGATCTATCTGATGCTCAACAAGCCGCGCGGCATGGTGACGACCGCAAGCGACCCGGAAGGGCGCCAGACTGTCTATGCCTGCCTGGAGGGCAAAGACCTGCCGCATCTCGCCCCGGTCGGGCGCCTGGACATGGCGAGCGAGGGCCTGCTGCTGATGACCAACGACACGCGCTGGGCGCAGCGCATCCTCGATCCCGCCTCCGGGGTCGACAAGACCTACCATGTCCAGATCGACCGCGTGCCGGACGACGCCTTCATGGCCAGGCTGCGAGAGGGAGCGGTCGATGGAGACGAGGTGCTGTCGATCCGTTCGGCCGCCCTGCTGCGCTGCGGGGAGCGCAATGCCTGGGTCGAGATGGTGATCGACGAGGGCCGCAACCGGCAGATCAGGCGGATCGTCGAAGCGGCCGGCGCCGCGGTGCTGCGCCTCGTCCGGGTCAGGATCGGCGAACTCGAGCTCGGCGATCTCGCCAAGGGCGCCATCCGCGAATTGGCCCCTGAGGAAACCACACTGCCGCTTGCCGGCTATCCCGTCGGCAAGCTTCGCATCAACATGGCTTGAGCAGCCGGCTCCGTCAGTGCGCCGGCCCCTTCGCCGGCGCTGCCGGGGCGCCCTCCCAGCGCGTATGCGCCGGCAGGTTCTCGCCCTTCATGATGACGGTGAGCAGCCCGATCTGGGCGTAGTCGCCGACATGGGTGTCGTAGAGCACGGTCGCGCCGGCGCCGACGCAGACGCCCTTGCCGAGCCGCACGCGGCCGACCTTCATCACCCGATCCTCGTAGAGATGGGTCTGCAGCGCCGAATGGGCGTTCACCGTGCAGAAATCGCCGACCTTGATGCAGTCGAACTCGGTGATATCGGTCGAGTCGAGCCAGACGCCCTTGCCGTATTTGGCGCCGAACAGCATCAGGAACCAGGGCAGGAAGGGCGTGCCGCGCAGGTAATCGAACAGCACCTTGCCGCCGAGGCCCCAGTACATCACCGCAACCGCCTCGGTGCGCATCGCCCACCACGACCACATCGGCTTCATGACGGGCTTGTAGATGCCCATCATCAGCCATTTCACCGCAGCGCAAATCAAGGCCTGGACGATGGCGATCGCCATCGCGACACCCATGAAGGAGAGCACGAGGCCGAGCCAATCGCCCTCGTTGATCTTCTGCTGCAAGACCATGTCGACCGCGATCGTGCCGAAGGTGATGAACAGCATCGCCGGGAAGGAGGTGTGCAGCGCCTCGAAGACGCCGCGCCCGAACTGCTTGGCGAAGGAGGGCTTGTAGGTCCAGTCCGCCCCGAGATCGACCTTCTGCCGCGTCGGCAGACGGATCGGCGGCGAGCCGAACCAGGTGTCGCCGGGCTGCATGCGATCATTGGCGGGCGGCTTGGACTTGATGCCGATCAGCACACGATCGGGAATGACGGCGCCCGGCGGCACCACCGCGTCATTGCCGACGAAGACCTGATCACCGGTGCGCGTCGCGTCGAGGCGCATATAGCCGCGGCGCATATCCTCGTCGCCGAAGACGACCTCGTCGGCG
The DNA here is from genome assembly GCF_001429415.1 of Allobosea sp. Root670. NCBI lineage: Bacteria > Pseudomonadati > Pseudomonadota > Alphaproteobacteria > Hyphomicrobiales > Alloboseaceae > Allobosea > Allobosea sp. Root670. Next base: position 225,948 of record NZ_LMJU01000016.1, read on the forward strand.
ATGAAGTTGCCGGCGCCGATGCCGGTCAGGTCATAGCGGCCGGAGAGGTTGGTCGAAATCTCCGCGCCCTTGCCGATGCTGGCGCCCATCAGACGATACCAGGCGCGCATATAGATGGTGGCGAAGAGCGAGGAGAGCGTCTCCAGCGTCACCTCGGTCGCCAGGGCGACCGTCCATTTGCGGGCGTAGAAGCCGGAATGGATCGACCAGGAGCCCGAGGTCACGCGCGGCAGGATCGCCCAACGCAAGGCAGCCATCAGCAGCACGGTGAAGGCGATCAGGCCGATCGCGGTCGGCCAGGTCAGGATCGGCAGGAACCAGAGATAGCTGATATCGGTCCAGCCGGCGATGAAGTAGTCGATCTTGTCGAACAGCCAGAAGGCCGGGAAGATCGGCAGCAGGCTGACCGGCGGCAGCACCACCAGCATCAGGATGTAGAAGGCCGTCATGAGCGCGCGGCGGCCGGCCGAGGCTTCGGCCTGCGGCGGCAGCGCGGCGAGATCGACCGTGCCGATCTTGCGGCCGGGCGTGCCGTCCCAGATCTCGGCTTCGCCGACATGGGCTCCGGGCCGAATGGCTGTCAGGTCGCCGATTTCAGCGTGGTTGCCGATTACCGAATCGTGGCCGAGCACCACGGAGGCGCCGGCCGAGACGTCCTTGCCGATGGTGATGCGGCCGATCACCAGCTTGTCGCCGATCGCCTCGCCATTGGCGAAGGTGGTCTTGGAGCCGAAGGTCGTGAAGTCGCCGATCTCGATCAGGTCGATGGCGCCGGCCTCGTAATCGGAGATGATGACATCGCGCCCGACCTTGGCGCCGAGCAGGCGCCAGTAGAAGCGCATCACCGGCGTGCCTTGCAGCCACTTGATGTGGACCAGCCCGGCGACGCGGGCGGCGAACCACCAACGGAAGTAATAGACACCCCAGAGCGGATAGACGCCCGGTTTCGTCCGGCCGAGCACGAGCCATTTCAGGGCGATGGCAATCAGGCCTGTCACGACGATGATCGCGACATAGACGCCGAGCAGCGCGAAGATCTGGCCGAGCAGCGGCAGGTCCTCGCCCGAGAGGATCATGTAGGTGACGAAGACGCCGAGCCATTGCGCGGTCGCCAGGCCGATGATGACCGGCAGCGCCACCGCCTGCGCAAGGCCGCAGAGGAAGCGCCGCAGGAAGGGCGGCGGCGTGAAGGACAGGTCCTCGGCTTCGGCGACGCCGCGCTCGTCGAGGAGTGCCGCCATTCCACGCAAAGTGCGGGCGGCATAGACGTCCTGCAGCGTGATGCCGGCATAGGCCGGGGTCTCGCGCACGATCGAGATGAAGCGGGCCGCGAGCAAAGAATGGCCGCCGAGATCGATGAAGAAATCGGCTTCGAGCGGCAGGCTCGCCGTGCCGAGCACGCGCTTGGCCGCCTCCAGCAGCGCGGCTTCCGTCGCATTGCGCGGCGGCTCCTGCTCGCCCTCGGCGCTCGGCGCCGTCAATGGCGCCGCCTTGAGCATCTTGCGGTCGACCTTGCCGGAAACCATGCGCGGCAGCGAACCGGCCGCCTCGAAATGCGCCGGCACCATATAAGGCGGCAGCTTCTCGCGCAGGGCCGCGCGCAGCGCCGGGCCGTCGACCGCGACACCGGGCTCTGGCACGACGAAGGCGACAAGCCGCTCGATGCCGTCATCCGTGCGCAGCACGACCGCGGCCTGCCCGACGCCGGGTTCGTCGGCGAGCTTCGATTCGATCTCGCCGAGCTCGACGCGGAAGCCACGGATCTTGATCTGGTCGTCGATGCGGCCGTGGAAGACGATATTGCCGTTCTCGTCGAGGCTGACCGCATCGCCGGAGCGGTAGAGGATCGGATCGCCTTCGCCTGCGATCCCTGCAAACGGGTTGGCGATGAACTTCTCGGCCGTCAGCTCCGGCCGGCCATGGTAGCCCTTGGCCACGCCGGGGCCGCCGATCAGCAATTCGCCCTGTTCGCCCGGCTGGACGAGGCGCAGGTCCTCGCCGACGACGTAAGCCGTGTAGTTCGGGATCGGCTTGCCGATGGTCACGGTCTCGCCGGGGACGACTTCGGCCGCCGTCGCGACGACGGTCGCTTCGGTCGGGCCATAGGTGTTGAGGATGCGCCGGCCGGGCTTCGACCATTTCTGCACGATCGCGGGCGGCAGCGCCTCGCCGCCGAGCAGGATCAGCTTCAGCGAGGGCACGTCGGCGGGCAGGATGCCGAGCAGCGTCGGCACAGTGTCGATGATGGTGACGCCGGCCTCGTTGAGGATCGCTGGCAGCTTCTCGGCATCGCCCATCATCTCTGGCGAGGCGACGAACAAGGTCGCGCCGACGAGATAGGGCGTCCAGATCTCCTCCATCGACAGGTCGAAGGCGACCGACGCCCCCTGGAAAGCGACATCGTCCGGCCCGAAGCCGTAGAGCGCGTTTCCGGAGCGCAGGAAATGGCAGATGTTGTGGTGGCTGATGACGATCGCCTTGGGCGTGCCCGTCGAGCCCGAGGTGTAGATCAGATAGGCCGGATGATCGGCGGTCAGGCCGGCCGGACGCGCCGGCGGCTCGGTTCCGTCAGCACCGGCGGCAAGGCCTTCAGGGGTCCAGACGGCGCGCTCCGTCGCCTCGGCCCGACCGGCCCAGCCGATGCAGGTGACGATGCCCTTGGCCTGGGCATCGTCGAGACAGGTCGCGATGCGCTCGACCGGCGCCTCTGCGTCGAAGGGAATCCAAGCCGCGCCGGCACGCGTGATCGCGATCTGCGCGACGAGAAGGTCGATGCCGCGCGGCATCCACAGGCCGACCATGTCGCCCGGGCCGATGCCCGCGAGCTGGAGGCCGCGTGCCTGCCGGCCAGCGGCAGCCCAGACCTCGGCATAGCTCAGGCGCCGCTCGAGATCCGTGAGGGCGGGATGGTCAGGGCGCAGCGCGGCGGTCGCCGCGAAAATCTCGGCCAGCACCTCGTCCCGAATCAGATCGGGACGCTTCTCGCCTGCCAGCATGGCGAGTGTGTTGGCAGCAGCCGCGTCAGACGCCGCCGACAGCTTCGTCATATCGTTCATCGCGCCCCGCTGCGCTGAAAGGCCCGTCGCTGATGCCGCGGCAGGTCCTGCCCTCGGCCCTCTGGCGCCTTATCACGCACCTCGTGAAGAAAACCGGAATCGTCGCCTGTGCATCGCGACATCCGCGTGAGCCCCCCGACCGGGCAGGCCGCCGCATCACGCTTGTCTCGCTAGCATATTCTCCCTGCAAAATCACGGGTGAACGGGCCATGAATGCCACGGCCCGGCTGCGTGCTAACTCAGAGCCAGTCGGCCTTGTTCCCGCTGACGACGAGCAGCTTGCCCTGCCAGATCTCGACCATCGAGGCCTCGCGCGGCGCCACCGCCCCGACCAGGGCGAGCACCGCCCGCGCCACGCCACCATGGCTGACGATCACCGTCTCGCGCTGCAATCCTTCGAGAACCGGCCGCACGCGCTCGGCCAGCATGCGGTAGCTCTCGCCACCCGGCGGCACGAAACCCCATTTGTCGCGCTCGCGCAGATGCGCCTGCTCGCGCTCGGCCTTGCGGACGTCGCGCCAGGTGAAACCTTCCCATTCGCCGAAGGTCAATTCGCGCAGGCGGTCGTCGATGCGGTATTCGCCGGCCGGCAGGGCGAGTTCGCGGCGGAGGATGTCCATGGTCTCGCGCGCCCGCTGCATCGGCGAGCCGATATAGGCGAGATCGGCGTAAGCCGGCTCCAGCGCCTTCAACCGACCGGCGGCCTCGGCGGCCTGGCGGCGACCGAGATCATTCAGCGGGATGTCCTGACCGCCCTGCAGCCGGCCTTCCCGATTCCAGTCGGTTTCGCCATGGCGGACGAGGATGAGACGGTGAGGCAGCGAGAGCGGGACCATGCGGGGCTTCTGCACGCTGCCGCGGACAGGGTCAAAGCCCTTGCGCCGCCCGCAGCCATGCTTTCAGCCGATGGCGACAATTGGCCGCTTTCTGTGGCCGAATTTACACGGCCTGTGTATAGCGCCCTTGCCAATCACCAGCGGAACCGCATGTCCCCTGCCCTCACCTTGCCCGACGGCCGCAGCCTCGCGCTTTCCGCGACGCCGCTCGTCATGGGTATCGTCAACATCACGCCCGATTCCTTCTCGGATGGCGGATTGCTGAAGAATGCCGAGGCGGCGATCGCCCATGGCGCGCGCCTCGCCGCGGAAGGCGCGGCCATCGTCGACATCGGCGGCGAGTCGACGAGACCCGGCCATGCCACCGTCGATGCCGCGACCGAGATGGCGCGCGTGCTGCCGGTCATCGCCGGGCTGAAGGCGCGGATCGACACGCCGATCTCGATCGACAGCTACAAGGCCGACGTGGCGGAAGCGGCGCTCGCGGCCGGCGCCTCGATCGTCAACGATGTCTGGGGCGCCCAGCGCGATCCGCGCATCGCCGAGGTCGCGGCGCGAGCCGGCGCGCCGATCATCCTGATGCATAACCGCGACACGATCGACGCCTCGCTCGACATCTTCGAGGAGGTGCTGCGCTTCCTCGAGCGCTCGATCACGATCGCCACGCAAGCCGGCCTGCCGCGAAGCCAGATCGTGGTCGATCCCGGCATCGGCTTCGGCAAGACCGCACGCCAGAATCTCGACCTGATCCGCCATCTCGACCGGCTCGCCGTGCTCGGCTGCCCGGTCCTGCTCGGCGCCTCCCGGAAATCGACGCTCGGGCGCATCACAGGCCGTGAGGTTCCGGCCGAGCGGCTCGCCGCCAGCATCGCCGCGCATCTCTATGGCGCGAGCCGCGGCGCCGCCATCATCCGCGCCCATGACGTTGCCCCGCATATCGACGCGCTCAAGACCTGGGCCGCCATCGAAGACAGCATGAAAGCAGACCTGTGAGCGAAACCGGCCGCATCCTGATCGAGAAACTCGACATCTACGCCTATCACGGCTTCTTCTCGGAGGAGGAGCGGCTCGGCCAGCGCTTCGTCATCGACCTCGTGCTCGATGTCGACCTGCGCGCCGCCGCCGCCAGTGATCGCCTCACTGACACCGTCGATTATGGCCGCGCCGTCGCGATCGTCGCCGAAGCCTTCACGGCCCGCCGCTACCACCTGCTGGAAGGCGCGGCGCGCGCCGTGGCACTGGCGCTGTTCGATGCCTTCCCGACGATCGAGGCCGTCGAGGTCACCCTGCGCAAGCCGGCGCCGCCGATCCCGGCGACGCTCGGCTCGGTTGGCATCCAGCTGAGGTTCCAGCGTGAAGGTTGAGGCCGCACTCGCCTTCGGCGGCAATATCGGCGACCCCGTCGCGGCCTTCGCCGCGGCGCTGAAGGGGCTGCGCGCGCATCCCGACATCACGCTCGGCCAGCTGTCCTCGATCTATCGCACGCCGCCCTGGGGCAAGACCGACCAGCCGGAATTCCTCAATATGGCCGCGCTGGTCGAGACCTCCTTGCCGCCGCAGGACCTGCTCGCCTTCTGCCTCGAGCTGGAGCGCGCCGGCGGCCGGGAACGCCGCGAGCGCTGGGGGCCACGCACGCTCGATATCGACATCCTGACCTATGGCGACGCAATCATCGACCAGGCGCGCTTGCAGATCCCGCATCCGCGCATCCCCGAGCGCGCCTTCGTGCTGACGCCGCTGGCCGAGATCCTGCCGCAGCGCCTGATCGGCGGGCGCAGCGTCACCGAGCTACTGGCGGCGGCCACAGACGAAACGATCCGCCGCGACGATATCGCGACGGATCGTTTGAAGACTCTGCTGGCCAGTTAACTCACCGCATCGGATCGATCAGACGGAACAGTCGGTCGATCCGATGAGCGGTCTCACTCGCCCTTGTCGAGGGAGATGTCCGGCGCAGTCGGCACCTTCATGCCGACGACATGGTAGCCGGCATCGACATGCATGATCTCGCCGGTGATGCCGCGCGACATGTCGGAGACGAGGAAGACAGCGGTCTCGCCGACCTCCTCGATGGTGACGGTGCGGCGCAGCGGCGAGTTGTACTCGTTCCAGCGCAGGATGTAGCGGAAATCGCCGATGCCGGAGGCCGCCAGCGTCTTGATCGGGCCGGCCGAGATCGCGTTGACGCGGATCTTCGAGGGGCCGAGATCGGCGGCGAGATACTGCACGCTCGATTCCAGCGCCGCCTTGGCGATGCCCATGACGTTGTAATGCGGCATCCATTTTTCGGCGCCGTAATAGGTCAGCGTCAGCAGCGAGCCGCCATCGGGCATCAGCTTCTCGGCGCGCTGGGTAATCGCGGTGAAGGAATAGCAGGAGATCAGCAGCGACTTCGAGAAGTTCGCCTCGGTGGTCTCGACATAGCGCCCGGTCAATTCGTCCTTGTCGGAGAAGGCGATGCAGTGGACGACGAAGTCGAGCTTGCCCCAGAGCCTTTCGACCTCGGCGAAGACCGCGTCGATGGTCGCGCCGTCAGTGACGTCGCAATGGCCGACGACATGGCCGCCGAGTTCCTTGGCGAGGGGCTCGACCCGCTTCTTCAGCGCGTCGCCCTGATAGGTGAAGGCGAGTTCAGCGCCCGCATCGGCCGCAGCCTTGGCAATGCCCCAGGCGATGGACCGATTGTTCGCGACGCCCATCACGAGCCCGCGCTTGCCCTTCAGGAGATTGGCGGTCGGCGAAACGGCGTTGGAATCAGGCATGGGAAACCCGCAGATGAACGATGAGCAGGTCTCTTAGAACAGTCGCAGGGAAACGGGAACCGCTTTGATGCCCGCCTCCACGGCTGAATCACGCATAAGACCGCGTTCCGTAGCCCGCGCGGCTCGTTTTCGGCTGGCGGCCGAGCCGGCTCAGTTCGCCCCGTCCCGCCCCTTCATCAGCGCCGTCAGCTCCGCGTCGCTCGCCGGCATCTCGATATCGATGGCGACGAAGAGATCGCCGACCGCGCCCTTCTCGCCCTTCAGGCCCTTGCCACGCAGGCGGAACTGCCGGGCCGTGCCGGTCAGCGGCGGGATGTTCATCTCGACCGCGCCGGTCAGCGTCGGCACATGCAGCGGCCCGCCGAGCACCGCCTTGGCCAGCGGCACCGCGACGCGGGTGCGCAGGTCGTTGCCATCGACCGTGAAGCGGGAATCCGGCTTGACCTTGATGGTCATCATCACGTCGCCGGCCTCGCCGGAATACGGATCGATCTGGCCGAGCCCCCGCAGGCGCATCACCTTGCCGTCGCTCACCCCCACGGGGATGGTGATCTCGACCTCGCGCCCGCCCGGCAGCTTGACCCGGCGCGTGCCGCCGGTCGCGGCCTGCGCCAGCGTGACCTCCAGCGTGAAACTCTGCTCCGGCGGCTTCTGCGGTTCGGGCTTGCCGCGCGCGCGCCGGCCGGCCTCGCCGAAGAGCGAGGAGAAGATGTCGGAGGCGTCGAAGCCGGCATCGCCCGCGCCCCCGCCCGGGCCGCCGCGACCGCCGAAGGGATGGCCGCCACCGCCCTGGCCGAAATTGAACTCGAAGCCACCGCTGCGCCCGCCCCGGCCGGCGCCCATGCCCTCGAAGCCCTGGAAGCGCGGCTTGCCCTCGGCATCGATCTCGCCGCGGTCGAACTGCTTGCGCTTGGTCTCGTCGCCGACGATTTCATAGGCGGCGTTGAGCTCGGAGAACTTGTCCTGCGCCTTCGGGTCGTCCCGGTTGCGGTCCGGGTGCAGCTCCTTGGCGCGCTTGCGGAAGGCCTTCTTCAGCTCCGCATCGCTCGCGCCGCGGGCAACGCCCAGAACCTGATAGGGATCGCGCATCCAAAACCTCTTTCAGACAAAGTCGAACGGCCGGCGCGAGAACCGCCAGCCGTCCGCCTCGCCCAATGTGGGGGCGGTGTGGCGTGTGCGCAACACCTGGCGGGGGCCGTTCTGCACCCGGCCTCGCGGCAAGGCAAGCCAGGTGAAAAGCTTCAGCCCAGGCCCTTCCAGGGCTCCATGTCCTTGACTGCCCACTCGCCGCCCGAAGGGCGGCAGGCCGTGCCCTGCAACTTGACCGGCCGGCTTTGCGTCTCGACGCTGGCGATGAAGGCGCGGCAGATTTCGTCAGAGCGCAGGAAAGGGCCACCGACCGGGATGAAGGAGCCCTTGATGCCACTTTGGGGGTTGTCCCAGGAAACGGGAGCGCCGTTGCCCTGGGGATCGAGCGCCACGCTCATCGCCCCGTCGGCGCGGCGCATGTCTTCCGGCCCGAGCTCGGAGGACAGGCCCGCGAGCGCACTGGCGCGGTCGCCGCCGCGCGCCGGCAGGACCGAGGAGGTCGTCATCCCCGAGGTCGCGGCGACCTCGTCCTCGCTCTTGCTCGACAGGCCGAGGATGGGGAAGGAGACCGAACAGCCGGCGCCGAACAGCCCCAGCAGCACCGCGGCAGCCAGCGGGCGCATGGGGGCTGCGCAACGGTTGAGGCTTTGGAACGCCCCCGCCCCTGCCCTATATAAACCAGCCGCCCGAATCCGGATCACTTCTGCGCTCGCCCGACGCCCATTTCCACTGACCGAGGATTAGAACGTGCAACCGTTAACGAGCGGTGACTTCACCGAGGAAAACGAGCCTTTCGCCTTGTTCCAGAAGTGGTTGGACGAGGCCACGAAATCAGAGCCGAACGACCCGACCGGGATGGCGCTCTCGACTGTCGATGCCGAGGGCATGCCCAACAGCCGCATGGTGCTGCTCAAGGGCCACGGACCGGACGGTTTCGTGTTCTACACCAACACCGAAAGCCAGAAGGGCCAGGAACTGCTCGGCCAGCCCAAGGCCGCCGCCCTGTTCCACTGGAAAAGCCTGCGCCGACAGATCCGCATCCGCGGCATGGTGACGCTCGTCAGCGATGCCGAATCGGATGCCTATTACCAGTCCCGCCCGCGCGACAGCCGCATCGGCGCCTGGGCCTCGCAGCAGTCGCGCCCGCTGGAAAGCCGTTTCGCGCTGGAGAAGGCTGTCGCGAGCTACACGCTGAAATTCGGCATCGGCGAGATTCCGCGCCCGCCCTACTGGCGCGGGTTTCGCATCACCCCGACTTATATCGAGTTCTGGCGCGACGGCGCCTTCCGCCTGCATGACCGCATCATCTTCCGCCGCGACGCGCCCGACACGTCCTGGACGAAGACGCGCTTCTACCCCTGAGGACACCTGCCCCATGGCGATGCCCAAGTTCGATTTCCCGAAGACCGAAGCCGGCAAGCGCCCGGTCATGCTTTTGACCGGGGCGAGCCGCGGCATCGGCCATGCCACGGTGATGCAGTTCGCCATGGCGGGCTGGCGCATCCTGTCCTGCTCGCGCCAGGCCTTCTCCGACAAATGCCCCTGGCCGTCGGGCGCCGACGACCATGTCCAGATCGATCTCGGCGACCCCGAGGACACGATGCGCGGCATCGCCGAGATCAAGAAGCGGCTGGCCGCCGAGGGCGGCAAGCTCAACGCGCTGGTCAACAATGCCGGCATCTCGCCGAAGGGCCCGAAGGGCGAGCGGCTGGGCGCCGCCACGACCTCCTTCAACGACTGGCACAAGGTCTTCCAGGTCAATTTCTTCGCGCCGATCATGCTGGCGCGCGGCCTGCTCGACGAGCTCACCGTGGCGAAGGGCGCGATCGTCAACGTCACCTCGATCGCCGGCTCGCGCGTACACCCCTTCGCGGGCGCCGCCTACGCCACCTCCAAGGCGGCTCTCGCCAGCCTCACCCGCGAGATGGCGGCCGATTTCGGGCCCTTCGGCATCCGCGTGAACTCGATCTCGCCCGGCGAGATCGATACCGCCATCCTCTCGCCGGGTACCGAGAAGATCGTCGCGACCCTGCCGATGAAGCGCCTGGGCAAGACCGACGAGGTCGCCAAGGCGATCTATTTCCTCTGCACCGACCAGTCGAGCTACGTCACCGGCTCGGAGCTTCACATCAATGGCGGGCAGCACGTTTGATGCGTGAGCCCGCGCCATGATGGGAGATGGCGGCCAGGTCATCCGCTTCCCGACGCCCGGCCGGGCCGCGGCGCGGCCGGTTCTGGCAGCCTCCGTCGCGGTTTTCCGCGACGGCAAGGTTTTGCTGGCGACGCGCACCAAGCCGCCGGCCGACCGTCTCTGGTCGCTGCCGGGCGGCAAGGTCGAGGCCGGCGAGACGCTTGAAGAAGCGGCCCTGCGCGAACTGGAGGAAGAGGTCGGCGTCGCCGCCCGCATCCTTGGCTTCAACCGCCATGTCGAGATCTTCGGCCGCGATGCAAAGGGCGCCGTGACGCATCATTTCGTCGTCGCCTCCTTCATCGGCGAGTGGCTCTCCGGTGAGCCGCGGACGGGGCCTGAGGCCGGCGCGGTGATATGGGCCGATCCGCTCAAGCTCGGCGGGCTGGCGACGACGCGCGAGCTCGGCGACGTGCTGCGCCGCGCCCACCAGCTCTTCATCGCGGGTATCCCCGCGCCATGAGAACCGGGCTTCGTCATTCGGCGCTTCTGGTTGCGCTCCTGCTGCTGCCGATGGCGGCCGCGGCGCAGCAGCGGTCACAGCCGGGCGCGAAGCCGCCCGCAGCCAAGCCTGCCGAGCAGCCTGCCCCGGAACCGGCCGCTCCGCCTTATGAGCCGCAGCTCCTGCAGCTCTCCGAGATCATGGGTTCCCTGGCATATCTCCGGACGCTCTGCGGCGGCCGGGAGGCGCAGGACTGGCGCGCGCGGATGAGTGCGCTGATCGAGGCCGAGGGCCGGACGCCGCAGCGCCGCGACCGGTTAACCTCAGCCTTCAATCGCGGCTTCAAGGCCTATTCCCTGACCCATCGCTCCTGTACCGAGGCAAGCCAGGAGGCTTCTTCCCGACTTGCAGCCGAAGGCGAGGTGCTGTCGCGGGCGCTCGCCGGGCGCTATGGCGGATAGGCAACAGCTGTTGCCGGAATGCGCACTTCCACCGGATTCTTCCGGTCGCGTTAACCTTTCTTAAAGGCCATGGTAGCGTGCCGCTCTGGCACGGCTTATGTCTTGGGCATCGCCCAACCGTCGCGATCCGGGGCAAAACCGCCGCGATTCGCGCCAGACAGAAGGCTGAAGAGTCCCGTTTCGATGCCGATCCAGCCAGACGACACGATGCTCGACCCGAATCTCGCCGAGGACCATGGCGACGTCCGCCGCGTTGCCTATGGCTATGTCGAGGACGCGTTCAACGAGGCGCAGCAGGACGGGTTAGATCCCGACGCCATGGCCCATGCAGCGCTGTTCGCGGCGCTTCGCACGCTGGTCGAGACCTATGGCGAGGACGCGACCGCCACCTTCGCCGAGACGCTGGCCGACAAGGTCCGCTGCGGCGCCTTCACCTGCGGCACGCGCCACTGAACAAACCGGTCAGGCCGCCCCCGCCGGCCCGGCCCTTACCGCCTCGATGATCCGCAGCACGGCCGCGCTTTCGCCGAGCGGCATCTGCGCGCAGGCGCTCTTCCCCGCACGCACTGCCGCCATCACGGCTTGCGCCTGGAACTGAAGGCCATTGCCGGGAAAGGCGAAGCTTTCGCTGAGCCGCCCTGACTGAGGCAAGCGGTCGAGCAGACGCGCCAGGCTACCAAGTCCGCGATCGTAAGCCGCGACTGCCTTGTCGGCATCGGCATACCACGACAGCCGCTGCACCTTCAGGAATGGCGCCTCGAGCATGAGCCCGCCAGCCTCGCCCTCGATCAGGAGCCGGTTCGCTCCGTTCCGGTCGAAACCGCAGGCGAGTTCCGCGACCGCCGTTGGATAGTCCAGCCGGAAGCTGCTGCGCCGGTCGACGCCGGTGCCGGCGGCGAACCAGCTTCCCCTCACGGCCTGCGGCTCGCCGAGCAGATGCAGGGCCAGCGACAGCGGATAGACGCCGAGATCGAAGGCAGCTCCACCCCCGAGAGCCGGATCGTAGAAGCGGCTGCCCGGTTCCTCGGGATGGAGATACGAAAGATCGGCCCGGATGCGCCGGATTGCACCGATACGGCCTGCGGAGATCTGCTCTCGCGCCCGGTGCACCGCCGGCAGGAAACGGCTCCACAGGGCTTCCATCGCGAAGACGCCGCGCTTGCCTGCCGCCTGCGCGATCGCCTCGACATCGACGCTGGCCAACGCGATCGGTTTCTCGATCAGCACCGCCTTGCCGGCGGCTATGGCCTTCAGCGCTTGCGCGGCGTGGAGATGGTTGGGTGTCGCGATATAGGCCGCATCGATTGCGGGATCGGCCAGAAAAGCGGCTTCGTCGTCGTAAGCCTTCGCCCCGTCGAAGCGCGCGGCAAAACTCTGCGCCTTCTCAAGGGAGCGCGAATGAGCAGCAACGATGCGCGCCTGCGGCAGCAGGCCGAGATCGGCGGCGAAGAGCCCGGCGATGGCTCCGGTGCCCATGATCCCCCAGCCGAATGGCTTGTCCTGCGCCAAGCGCCCCTCCGTTGCTGTCGACGAGCGATAGCGGAGGGGCGTTAAGGGCAGGTTCCTCAGACGGCGAGCGCGAAGCCGTCCTTGCGATGATCGGAGGCACCGAACATCACGCCGCGCTTGTGATCGACCCAGATCGCCTGGCAGCCGCCGAGCGGCTCCTCGGACCAGACCACGTCATGGCCGCGCGCCTTGAGATCGGCGGCGACGCTCGCGGGAATGGTCGTCTCCAGCGAGAGCTTGCCGTCATAGGCGAAGCTGCGCGGCGCATCCGAGGCCTGCTGCGGGTCGAACCCGCGGTCGAGGATGCCGGAGAGGAAATGGACATGGCCGGTCGACTGGTACTGGCCGCCCATCACACCGAACGGCATGATCGGCTTGCCATCCTTGGCCAGCATGCCCGGAATGATCGTGTGGAACGGGCGCTTGCGCGGGGCGATGGCGTTGGGATGGCCCTCGATCAGGCGGAAGCCCGAGCCTCGGTTCTGCAGCATCACGCCGGCCTTCGACGCATAGATACCGCTGCCGAAAGCGGAGAACAGCGAGTTGATGAAGGAGACCATGTTGCCGTCACCGTCGACGACGCAGAGATAGATCGTGTCCTTGTGCAGGGGCATGTCGAAGGCTTCGGGCTTCGCCGCCTTCTCCAGGCTGATCTGCTGGCGGATGCGGCCGACGAACGGGTCCGACAGGAAGGCGTCCGTGTCGAAGGGGCTGACAGCCGGGTCGGCGACCAGCGCGTCGCGCTGGCGATAGGCGGCCTTGCTGGCTTCGGCGAGGAGATGGATGCGGTCGGCCTCGCTGAGCTTCTCATCCTTCATGTCGAAGCCTTCAAGGATGCGCGCGATGAGGAGCGCGGCGATGCCCTGGCCGTTCGGCGGGCATTCCCAGAGGCGGTGGCCGCGATAATCGGCGCCGATCGGATCGACATAATCCGGCTTCGAGGCGGCGAAGTCATCAAGCCCGATCAAGCTGCCGGCGGCACGGAGCACGCCGACCATATCCTCGGCGAGTTCGCCCTCGTAGAAGGCCGAGCGGCCCTCGCGGGCGATGCGGCGCAGCATATTGCCGAGCGCCGGATGGACCATCTTGTCGCCGACGGCCGGGGGATTGCCGCCCGGCAGGTAGACGGCGTTGCCGAGGCCGTGCTTCTCGATGCGGCCACGGGCCTTGGCCCAGTCGAGCGCGACGCGCGGCGTCACCACGAAGCCCTCCTCGGCGGCGCGGATCGCGGCTGAGAAGATTTCCTCCAGGCTCTTGCTGCCATGGTCGGCGACGAGGCGGCACCAGGCGTCGATGGCGCCAGGCACCGTGACCGCATGGGGCGAATCCGCCGCGATCGACGTCATGCCCTGGCTGAGGAACCAGCCGAGATCGGCCTTGGCGGCCGAGCGGCCCGAGCCGTTGATCGCGACCATCTTGCCATTGGCCGGGGCATAGATCGCAAAGCAATCGCCGCCGATGCCGGTCATATGCGGATCGACCACCGCCTGGACGGCCACCGCCGCGATGGCGGCATCGATGGCGTTGCCGCCGGCGCGCAGGATATCGACAGCGGCCAGCGTCGAGGCCGGATGCGAGGTCGCCGCCATGCCGCGGTCACCGACCGTAACCGGGCGGCCCGGCACCATGAAATCGCGATTGCCCCAGCTCATGCTCGTCTCCACCTCTGCGGCACCATCGCTGCGCGGCGCCTTGTTTCGCTCAACGCTTTCGCGCGCCAGCCGGGGGCTTGGCAATCCCGCCTCGCGCATGGCCGACGCCACCTGCCCCTCGCCGCACGCAACTGTCGCGATTGACATCCCGGCGCGGAGGACTATCGCGACCGGGAAGGACGGGCCGGCCATGCAAGACTACATCCGCAAGATCATCGGGGCGCGCGTCTATGACGTCGCGATCGAAAGCCCGCTCGACCCGCTGCCGCGATTGTCCGCCCGCATCGGCGGCGGCGCCCTGCTGAAGCGCGAGGACCTGCAGCCCGTCTTCTCGTTCAAGCTGCGCGGCGCCTACAACAAGATCGCCGGGCTTTCCGCCATCGAGGCCGAGCGCGGCGTGATCTGCGCCTCGGCCGGCAACCACGCGCAGGGCGTGGCGCTGGCGGCGAAGAAGCTCGGCATCAAGGCGACCATCGTGATGCCGCGCACCACGCCGGACATCAAGGTCCAGGCCGTGCGCAGCATGGGCGGGCGCGTCGTGCTCCACGGCGAGAATTTCGACGAGGCCTATGGCCATGCCCGCAAGCTCGAAGCCGAGAAGGGGCTGACCTTCGTCCACCCCTACGACGACCCGGACGTCATCGCCGGCCAGGGCACGGTCGGCATGGAGATCCTGCGCCAGCATTCCGATCCGATCGAGGCGATCTTCGTGCCGATCGGCGGCGGCGGGCTCGCGGCCGGCGTCGCGGTCTACGCCAAGTTCCTGCGGCCCGAGATCAAGGTGATCGGCGTCGAGCCCGAGGATGCCGCCTCCATGGCCGGTGCGATCGCGGCCGGGGAACGCGTAGTGCTCGATCAGGTCGGGCTCTTCGCCGATGGCGTCGCGGTGCGGCAGGCGGGCGAGGAGACCTTCAGGCTCTGCCGCGAACTGCTCGACGAGGTCGTCACCGTTTCGACCGACGAGATCTGCGCGGCGGTAAAGGACATCTTCGAGGATACACGCGCCATCGCCGAACCGTCCGGTGCCGTCAGCCTCGCGGGCTTGAAGGCCTATGCGGCGCGCGAGGCCAAGCGCAGCGGCGCGCTGATCGCGATCAACAGCGGCGCCAACATGAATTTCGACCGCCTGCGCCATATCGCCGAGCGGGCCGAGATCGGCGAGCATCGCGAGGCGCTGCTGGCGGTGACGATCCCCGAGAAGCCCGGCGCCTATCGCGCCTTCATCGAATTGCTCGGCCGGCGCGCCATCACCGAGTTCAACTATCGCTATTCCGATCCGAAGGCCGCGCGCATCTTCGTCGGCGTGCAACTCTCCGAGGGCGATGCCGAGAAGCACCAGATCATCGCGATGCTGACCGAGCATGGATACCCCGTGCTCGACATGAGCGACAACGAACTCGCCAAGCTGCATATCCGCTACATGGTCGGCGGCAAGGCGCCGGGGCTCGGCGACGAATTGATCTTCCGCTTCCAGTTCCCGGAGCGGCCGGGCGCGCTGCTGAAATTCCTCAACAGCCTCTCGGCGGACTGGAACATTTCGCTGTTCCATTACCGCAACCACGGCGCCGATTACGGCCGCATCCTCGCGGGCATCCAGATCCCGCCGGCCCAGCGCGGGCAGCTCGCGAAGCGACTCGATGCGCTCGGCTATCCCTATTGGAGCGAGAGCGACAACCCGGCCTATCTGTCGTTCCTGGCGGAGATGCCGGCGGCGTGAATAATCGGCTTAAGGTGGAAGCATGACGCTCGAACAGCTGCGCATCTTCGTCGCCGTCGCCGAGCGCGAGCACCTGACGCAAGGCGCGCGGGCCCTCAACCTCACGCAATCGGCGGTGAGTTCCGCGATTACGACGCTGGAGGCGCGCTATGCTACCAAGCTGTTCGATCGGATCGGCCGGCGCATCGCCCTGACCGAGGCCGGCAAGCTCTTCCTGATCGAGGCGCGCGCCGTGCTGGCGCGAGCGACAGCTGCCGAAGCCGTACTCTCCGATCTCTCGGGGCTGGCGCGCGGCTCGCTTGCGCTGGTGGCGAGCCAGACCGTCGCGAATTACTGGCTGCCGCCGGTGATCCAGCGCTTTCGCCGGAAGCATCCCGGCATCGCCGTCTCGCTCGCGATCGGCAATACCGAAACCGTGAGCGCCACCATCCGTGACGGCGTGGCCGATCTCGGCTTCATCGAAGGCGAGATCGACGACCCGGCCCTCTCCATGACTGAGGTCGACGAAGACGAACTCGTTATCGTCGTGCCGGCTGGCCACCCCTGGGCGAAAAGCGCCCCATCAGCCGAGGAGCTCTCGCGAGGCGGCTGGGTCCTTCGCGAAGCGGGCTCGGGGACACGGGCGATGTTCGAGGCGGCGCTGCCGGGACTCGGCCTCGCGGCAGACGACCTCAGCGTGGCGCTGGAACTGCCGTCCAACGAGGCGATCTGCGCCGCGGTTGCGGCCGGCGCGGGCGCGACCGCGATCTCGCGGCTCGTCGCCGCCAACGCCATCGCCGCCGGACGCCTCGCCACCGTGGCGCTGCCGCTGCCGAAGCGCCGCTTCCTCGCGCTGCGCCACAAGGAACGCTACCTCGCCAAGGCGGCGGCGGCGTTCCTCGCGCTTAGTCAGGCTGGCTGAACCTCAGGCTGCCGCAGCCGAGCCCGGTGCGGCGCGCATCAGCATGCCGAAGAGATCGCGGGAATCATCGGGATCGGCGATCAGGTCGAGATCGACATAGGTGCCGGCCTCGCGGATGCGCTCGTAGACATAACGCAGTGCCGAAAAGTCCTCGATCGCGAAGCCGACCGAGTCGAACATCGTGATCTGGCGGGCATCGGTCCGCCCTTGAGCCGCTCCCGTGATGACCTTCCAGAGCTCCTCGACCGGATGATCGGCGTCGAGCTGCTGGATATCGCCTTCGATACGGGTCTGCGGCGGATACTCGACGAAGATCGAGGAGCGCAGCAGCACGTCGCGATGGATCTCGGTCTTGCCGGGGCAATCGCCGCCGACCGCGTTGATATGGATGCCGGCGCCGACCATGTTGTCGGTCAGGATCGTCGCGTATTGCTTGTCGGCCGTGACGGTGGTGACGATCTCGGCGGCCTCGACCGCTTCCATTGCGGTGGCGCAGCGCGTGATCCTGAAGCCGTGCCGCGCGAGGTTCCGGGCGCATTTCTCGGTCGCAGCCGGATCGACATCGTAGAGCCGCAGGTTCTCGATGCCGAGGATCGCGCGGAAGGCGAAGGCCTGGAATTCGGATTGTGCGCCATTGCCGATGATCGCCATGGTCGAAGCATTCTTCGGCGCAAGATGCTTCGCCGCCACTGCCGACATCGCCGCCGTGCGGAGCGCGGTCAGGAAGGTCATCTCCGAGAGCAGAACGGGATAGCCGGTCGCGACATCCGAGAGCAGGCCGAAGGCCGTGACCGTCTGCAGGCCGGCCTTCATGTTCTTCGGGTGGCCGTTGACGTATTTGAAGCCGTAGAGCTTGCCGTCGCTGGTCGGCATCAATTCGATCACGCCTTCGAGGCTGTGCGAGGCGATGCGCGGCGTCTTGTCGAAGATCTCCCAGCGCCGGAAATCATCCTCGATATAGCCGGCGATGTCGGACAGCATCCGCTCGATACCGATCGCATGGACCAGCTTCATCATGTGGTCGACGCTGACGAAAGGCACGACGTTGAGCTGCTGAATCATGGGTCCCCGCGCTGTTCTCGTTGAAGGAGCGATTGTCCCTGTTTTCGGCGGCAGGCGATAGAAGCCAAAACGACCAGATCGGCGCCAAGATTGATCGATATGACAAAGTCATCTATCCATTTCGGCTAATGGATGATCTCGACCGCAAGCTCATTACCCTGCTACGCCATGACGGGCGCCGCAGTATCTCGGACCTCGCCGCCGATCTCGGCCTGACGCGGGCGACCGTCCGCGCGCGGCTGGAGAAGCTGGAGCAATCCGGCGAGATCATCGGCTTCACCGTGATCCTGCGCTCGGACGCCATCGACTTACCCGTACGCGGCATCACGATGATCGAGATCGCCGGGCAGGCGGCGGATTCGGTGATCGATGCTCTCTCCGGCTTCACCGAGGTCTCCAACATCCACACCACCAACGGCAACTGGGACCTCGTGGTCGAGCTCGGCACCTCCGACCTGATCGCCTTCGACCAGGTGCTCAGGCATATCCGCATGATCCCCGGCGTGACCAACAGCGAGACCAGCCTGCTGCTGGCGACGCCGCGCAGCGTCAAGGCGCGGCTCTAGTCTCGACAAGAAGCGCCGCTGCATGGCGGCCATCCGCAAACGCGGCGCGGCGCCTCGTGACAGGCGCGCATCCGCCCCCTAACGTTATGCCTCGTCAGATACAGCGTTGGTGGCGGCCGGCGATGCATGATCGCGCAGGGCTGCCCGTTCGCGTCGGACAACCACAGTTCCCGCTCGGGGCATGGATGATCGGCCGTTTCCCGGCAGGCCGTCCGCGTCTTGGGCCAAGACCAAGGCAGGAGACCAGACATGGCGCATGAGCTCGAATTCTATATCGACGGCCAGTGGGTGAAGCCGTCCGGCAATCGCACGCTCGGCGTGATCGATCCGTCGAACGAGGAGGTCTTCGCCACGATCGCGCTCGGCGAGCAGGCCGATGTCGACAAGGCCGTCGCCGCGGCCCGCGCCGCCTTCCCCGCCTTCGCCGCCACCTCCAAGGCCGAGCGCCTCGCCCTGATGCGCCGCCTCGCCGAAGCCTACAAGAAGCGCTACGACGACATCGCGAACATCCTTTCTCGCGAGATGGGCGCGCCGAAGGAGCTGGCGCATCGGGCGCAGGCGGCGATGGGCACCGCCCATCTCGCCAAGATGATCGAAACTCTCGAAAACTTCGAGTTCGAGGAGCTGCGCGGCACCACCCTGATCGCCAAGGAGCCGATCGGCGTCGTCGGCATGATCACGCCGTGGAACTGGCCGCTGAACCAGATCATGTGCAAGGTCGCGCCTGCGCTCGCCGCCGGCTGCACGATGGTGCTCAAGCCCTCCGAGATCGCGCCGCTCAACGCCATCATCTTCGCGGAAGCGATGGAAGAGGCCGGCGTGCCGAAGGGCGTGTTCAACCTCGTCAACGGCGACGGCCCGACGGTCGGCGAAGCCATCTCGCGCCATCCGGGCGTCGACATGGTCTCCTTCACCGGCTCGACGCGCGCCGGCATCCTCGTTGCCAAGGCGGCGGCGGATACCGTCAAGCGCGTGCATCAGGAGCTCGGCGGCAAGTCGGCCAACATCATCCTTGATGATGCCGACCTGAAGAAGTCGGTGAAGCTCGGCGTCGAGAGCGTGATGCGCAACTCCGGCCAGTCCTGCAATGCGCCGACCCGGATGTTCGTGCCGGAGAAGCTGCATGAGGAGGCCCTCGCCATCGCCAAGCAGGTGGCCGAGCCGCTCAAGGTCGGTGCTCCCTCGGCGGATGGCGTCTTCCTCGGCCCCGTCGTCAGCGAGGTCCAGTACGACAAGATCCAGCGCCTGATCGAGGCCGGCATCAAGGAAGGCGCGACGCTGGTCACCGGCGGCGCCGGCCGTCCGGAAGGGCTCAACCGCGGCTACTATGTGCGCCCGACCGTGTTCGGCGGCGTGACCGACGAGATGACGATCGCCCGCGAGGAAATCTTCGGCCCCGTGCTCTCGATCCTGCCCTACAAGAACGACGACGAGGTGGTCTCGCGCGCCAACGACACGCCCTACGGCCTGGCTGCCTATGTCCAGTCCGGCTCGCAGGAGCGCGCCCGCAAGATCGCGGGCCAGATGCGCGCGGGCAATGTCTATATCAACTATCCGGCCTGGGACGCCGGCGCGCCCTTCGGCGGCTACAAGCAGTCCGGCAACGGCCGCGAATATGCCGATTTCGGCCTCGAGGAGTTCCTGGAGATCAAGGGCACGGTCGGTTACGCCGCGGCCTGATCGTATCGCGACCTGACGACAACGAGGCCCGGTGAACCAAAAACCGCCGGGCCTTCATTTTATTCTCCGTTTCAATCGATTGAGAGGGCCGATCCATGGTGAATCCGAACCGCTACGACGCGATGCGCTACAACCGCTGCGGCCGCAGCGGGCTGCAATTGCCGGCGCTCTCGCTCGGCCTCTGGCAGAATTTCGGCGAGACCGGCAACCATGCCAACATGCGCGATATCTGCCGCACGGCTTTCGATCTTGGCATCACCCATTTCGACCTCGCCAATAATTACGGCCCCCCGCCCGGCTCGGCCGAGACCGCTTTCGGCGAGATTCTGGGCCAGGATTTCGCGGGTTATCGCGACGAGCTCGTCATCTCGACCAAGGCCGGCTACCGGATGTGGCCGGGCCCCTATGGCGAATGGGGTAGCCGCAAATACCTGATCTCGAGCCTCGACCAGAGCCTGAAGCGGATGAAGCTCGACTATGTCGACATCTTCTATTCGCACCGCTTCGACCCCAACACGCCGCTGGAGGAGACGGTGGGCGCGCTCGACGCCATCGTGCGCCAGGGCAAGGCGCTCTATGTCGGCCTCTCCTCCTATAATGCGAAGCGCACGCAGGAGGCGGTCGCGATCCTGCGCCGGCTCGGCACGCCCTGCCTGATCCACCAGCCGAGCTATTCGATGCTGAACCGCTGGATCGAGCAGGACGGCCTGCTCGACACGCTCGACGCGGAGGGCATCGGCTCGATCGTGTTCTCGCCGCTGGCGCAGGGCATGCTGACCGACAAATACCTGAAGGGTGTGCCGGCCGGCAGCCGAGCCGACAAGAAGGCGCCCTCCTTCCGCGACGGCTTCCTCAGCGAGGCCAATCTCAGGAGCATCGCGGCGCTGAACGAGATCGCAGGGGCACGCGGCCAGAGCCTCGCCCAGATGGCGATCGCCTGGGTACTGCGCGGCGGGCGGGTGACCTCCGCCCTGATCGGCGCGAGCCGGCCGGAGCAGGTGACGGATTGCGTCGCCGCGCTGAAGAACCCGGAATTCTCGGCGGAGGAGCTGGCTGCGATCGACAGGCATGCGGTCGATGGCGGGATCAATATCTGGGCGGCTTCGGCGGAGCGGTAGACCGCTCCGCCGCCTTAATCTTCCTCCGGCACCGCCGCGATCGGCAGGGCGCTCGAGCGCTTCACCTGGCCTAGCGCGAAGCTCGACTCGATCGAGGCGACGCCGTCGAGGCGGGTGAGCTTGTCCTTGAGGAAGCGCTCATAGGCCGGCAGGTCGCGCACGACGATGCGCATGAGATAGTCGCGCTGGCCGGTCATCAGGTAGCAGTCGACCACCTCGGGCCAGCGCGCCACGGCCTGCGAGAAACGGTCGAGCTCATCCTCGCGCTGGCGCTCCAGCTTGATCGAGACGAAGACGCTGATTGGCAGGCCGACCTTGGTCTGGTCGATGATCGCGGCATAGCCGGTGATGACGCCCGCTTCCTCCAGGATGCGGATGCGGCGCGCGCAGGGCGAGGCGGAAAGCCCCACCCGCTCGGCCAGGTCCTGCACTGAGAGGCGCGAATTGATCTGCAATTCCGCGATAATCTTGCGGTCGAGCGCATCGATGCGCAGGCGTGCCATGCCTTGTCTCCGGTCCCGGCTGAAATCGCTCTATGACAGGAGACACCGCCCGCCACCACCGGCATCTCCGCGAAAGCGAGCGTCGGCGGCGCATAGCGCTGGCGCGCTGAGCTCGGTCGCGCTATGCGATACCTACAATCCAATGAATGTATGGAAATCAGGTTTGGCGATGGCCGATAGCGATGAGGCGCTCCATTGGACCGGCCGGCTCGATCCGGCAGCCGGGCCGCGCTACCTGCAGATCGTCGCGCAGCTCGAACAGGCCGTCACAACCGGACTATTGCGGCCCGGTGACCGGCTGCCGCCGCAAAGGCGCCTCGCCGAGCATCTCGCGGTCGACCTCACCACCGTGACGCGCGCCTTCGGCGAGGCGCGCGAACGCGGGTTGATCGACGCGGTGACAGGGCGCGGGTCCTTCATCTCGGCAAGGCAGGAGCGGGAAGGCCCGCCGCTCGATCTCAGCATGACCATACCACCGGCGCCGAAGGGCCTGCGGCTCGGCGAGTTCATGCAGCGCGGCATCGCCGAAATCCTGGCGCGCAGCGATGTCGACCAGCTGATGAACTATCATGGCGGCGCGGGCTCATTGGCCGAGCGCGCGGCCGGCGCGGCATGGCTCGCGCCTCTGATGGGCACGGTTTCCCCGCAGCGCATCGCCGTCGTTCCCGGTGCCCAGACCGGGCTCAACGCCTTGCTCTCGCTGCTGGCCCGGCCCGGCGAGACGATCCTGCTGGAGCGGCTGGCCTATCCCGGCCTGATCGGTGCGGCGCGGCAACGCGGGCTCGCGATGGCTCCGGTCGCAAGCGATGAAAACGGCCCGCTCCCGGATGCGCTCGACGAGGCTGCGAGCCGCTACGACGCAAAACTGTTCGCCCTGACGCCGACGCTGCAGAACCCGACCTGCACCACGATCCCGGAAAGGCGCCGCATCGACCTCATCGCCGTCGCCCGCAAGCGTGATCTCACCCTGATCGAGGACGACCCCTACAGCCTGCTCGCGGGCGATGCGCCCGTGCCGCTGGCAGCGCTGGCGCCCGAGCGAACATGGCATGTCGCAACCCTGTCGAAGGTGCTGACGCCCGGCCTGCGCACGGCTTTCATGGCGATGCCGGAGGGGGCCGACAGCACGCCGTTCCTCGCCGCATTGCGGGCGACAGCGCTGATGCCCGCCCCTCTGATGACGGCGCTCGCGGCGCATTGGATCAGGATCGGCGCGGCGAAAGACCTGCTGGATGGCGTGCGGCGCGAGGCGGCTGAACGGCAAACGCTGGCGCGGGGGATCCTGCCCGAGACGATGCAGGCTCATCCGCATGCGCTGCATGTCTGGCAGCCCCTGCCCACCCATTGGGCACGCGACCGGTTGATCGAGCGCGCCCGCGAGGCCGGGCTTGGCGTGATGGCCGCCGATGCCTTCAGCACGGGCGGCGTGGCGCCGGATGCGATCCGGATTGCGCTGGGTGCGATTCCGGAACGGGCGCGGCTGGCGGAAGCGCTCGGCCTGCTCGCCGCATTGATCCGCGACGGTGGCTGAGCGCCCGGCTGGCTCAGTTGGAGGCGACCGGCTTGTCCTGCGGCACCGCGCGGGCGAGCCGGCCCTCCTCCGCTTTGTGGAAATATTGCGAGGCGATCAGCCAGCCCTTGAGCGGCTGCAAGGGCGGGATGCAGGTCGCCAGGATCAGCGGCAATGTCGTGACCAGATGCACCCAGGTCGGCGGGTTGTAGCTCAATTCCAGCCAGAGCGGGAACGCCACGGCCGGGATGCAGAGGAACATCATCACGAAGAAGGCCGGGCCGTCAGCGGGGTCGGCGAAGGAATAATCCAGGCCGCAATTCTCGCATTTCGGCTTCAGCTTCAGGAAGCCCTCGAACATCTTGCCCTGCCCGCAGCGCGGGCAGCGGCCGCGCAGGCCGGTCTGGAGCGGAGAGAGTGGCGGCCAGTGCTCGCCGGACATGGAATGTCTCCTCGGGACGGCGCCGTTCATTTGGCGTCGTCCTTCAGATCGCTCTCGATACAGACAATGTCAAGATTGTATGCATCTTAGCTGACTGCCTGCGCGGATCGGTCGCGGGAGCGTCAGATATGCAGCGCGTGACCCAGCGCCTTCATCGCGGCTTCCGGGAAGGCCTCGCCCAGCGTCGGATGGGCGTGGATCGTGCCGGCGATGTCCTGCAGGGTCGCGCCCATCTCGATCGCGAGCCCGAAAGCCGCCGACAATTCCGAGACGCCCTGTCCGACCGCCTGGATACCGAGCACCAATTCGCTCCCCGCCTGCGCGACGACGCGCACGAAGCCGGCCTCGCCATGGCGAGTCATGGCCCGGCCATTGGCGGCAAAGGGGAACTGGCCGATCTTCAACTCATGGCCGGCGCGCTTGGCTTCGTCTGGCGAGAGGCCGACCGAGACGATCTCGGGATCGGTGAAGCAGATCGCCGCGATGCCGCGCTTGTCCCAGGCCCGCGGCAGGCCGGCGACGATCTCCGCCACCATCTCGCCCTGCGCCATGGCGCGATGCGCCAGCATCGGCTCGCCGGTGACGTCGCCGATGGCGTAGATGCCGCGCATCGCCGTCTCGCAGCGCTCGCCGATGCGGATGAAGCGCCCGTCCATGTCGAGCACGAGATTTTCGAGCCCGAGACCGTCCGTGACCGGCTTGCGGCCGACGGTGACCAGGATCTTGTCGGCCGGCAGGCTGCGCTCCTTGCCGTCTGCCGTCTCGATGCGCAGGCCATCGCCCTTGGGCGTCGGGCCGAGCGCCTTGGCCCCTAGCAGCACCTCGACGCCGAGCGCGGTCAGGCGCTTGGAGATGGGGCCGGTCAGCTCGGCATCGTAGAGCGGCAGGATCTTGTCCTGCGCCTCGACCACGGTGACCTTGGCGCCGAGCTTGGCGAAGGCGGTGCCCAGTTCCAGCCCGATATAGCCGCCGCCGACCACGACGAGACGCTTCGGAACCTCGGTCAGCGCCAGCGCGCCGGTCGAGGAGATGGTGTTCCCGCCGAAGGGCAGGAAGGGCAATTCGACCGGGGCGGAGCCGGTCGCGATGACGATGGCCTCTGCCTGGATCGTCTTCGGGCCGGTCTCGGTCTCGACCACGACGGTCTTGCCGTCGCGGAAGCGGGCCTTGCCATGGACGATCTTGACCTTGGCCTTGCGCAGCAGGCCGGCGACGCCGTTGTTGAGGCGCTGGACGATGCCGTCCTTCCAGGCCACCGCCTGTTTCAGGTCGAGCTTCGGCTCGGCCGCAGTCAGGCCGAGAGGCGTCTTGCCGGCGGCGGCTTCCACCGCCTTCTCGAATTCCTCGGCGACATGGATCATCGCCTTGGAGGGGATGCAACCGACATTGAGGCAGGAACCGCCGAGCTTGGTGCTCTCGACGATGACGGTATCGATGCCGAGCTGGCCGGCACGGATGGCGCAGACATAGCCGCCGGGGCCGGCGCCGATGACGAGGAGCTTGCAGGTGATTTCGGTCATGGCACGCTCCTCAGATGTCCACGAAGAGCGTGGCCGGGTTCTCCAGCAGCTCCTTCAGCCGCTGCACGAAGACGGCAGCGTCCCAGCCATCGATGACGCGGTGGTCGAAGCTGGAGGAGAGGTTCATCATCTTGCGCGGCACGAAGGTGGTGCCGTCCCAGACCGGGCGCACGACCATCTTGTTGACGCCGACGATGGCGACTTCAGGATAGTTGATCACCGGCGTGGTCGCGATGCCGCCGAGCGCGCCGAGCGAGGTGATGGTGATGGTCGAGCCGGTCAGCTCGTCGCGCGTCGCAGTGCCGTCGCGGCCGCGCTCGGCGAGACGAGCAAGCTCGATGCCGCAGCCCCAGAGATCGCGCGCCTCGGCATGCTTCACCACCGGCACGATCAGGCCGGTCGGCGTCTGCGTGGCGATGCCGATGTTGATCGCCGCATGCTGGCGCACGATCCCGGCATCATCGTCATAGAGCGCGTTCAGCGCCGGCTGTTCGGCGAGCGCCTTGACCATGGCGCGCATCAGGAAGGGCAGCAGCGTCAGCTTCGGCCGCTCCGGCGTCGGCCTCTTGTTGAGCGTCGCGCGCAAATCCTCCAGCGGCGAGACGTTGATCTCCTCGACGATAGTGATGTGCGGGATGCGCGATTTCGACAGCGCCATCTTCTCGGCGATGCGGCGGCGCAGGCCGACGATCTTGACCTCGGTAACGGCGCTCTGCTCGACGAGCCCGCCGCCACGGACCGGCTCGGGACCGCGCAGCAGGAAGGCGTCGATATCCTGATGGGTGATGCGGCCGGCAGGGCCCGTGCCCTGGACCTGGCGCAGATCGACCCCGGCCTCGCGGGCCTTGAGGCGCACGGCTGGCGAGGCCAGCGGCTTCTCGCCCGGTGTGCGGCGCTGAGCGGGGGCGGCGTCAGCGCGCATGGGCTTGGGAGCCGGCTGAGGCGGTGCTGTCGGCTTGGCAGGGGCAGCCGGCGCGGCTGGCTTTTCCGCTTTGGGCGCTGGGGCCGCGGAAGCAGCGGCCGGCTTCTCGGCGAGCGCTTCCTCAGCAGGCTCCTCGGCTGCCGCACCTTCGCCCGCAACCTTCAGCTTCACGATGGCCGAGCCGATCGCGACGGTATCGCCGACCTCGGCGCCGACCCAGGTGACCTCGCCCTCGACCGGCGAGGGAATCTCCACCGTCGCCTTGTCGGTCATCACGGCGGCGAGCAGATCGTCCTCGCGGACGATGTCGCCGACCTTAACGTGCCACTCGACGAGCTCGGCTTCCGCAATGCCTTCGCCGACATCCGGCAGCTTGATGATGCGCTCGGCCATCAGCGTGCCTCCATGATGTCGCGCAGCGCCTGTCCGAGGCGGGCCGGGCCGGGGAAATAATCCCATTCCTGCGCATGCGGATAGGGCGTGTCCCAACCGGTGACGCGCATCACCGGCGCCTCCAGATGGTAGAAGCAGTGCTCCTGCACCAGCGCCGTAAGCTCGCCGCCGAAGCCTGAGGTGAGCGTCGCCTCGTGCAGCACGATGCAGCGGCCGGTCTTCTGGACCGAGGCGACGATCGCGTCGAGATCGAGCGGGACGAGGGTACGCAGGTCGATGACCTCGGCGTCGATGCCGGTATCCTCGGCGGCCGCCAGCGCGACATGGACCATGGTGCCATAGGCGAGGATGGTGACGGCAGAGCCCGCGCGCCGCGTCACCGCCTTGCCGAGCGGCACGGTGTAATGGCCCTCCGGCACCTCGGCGAGCTCATGCTTCGACCAGGCCGTTATCGGCCTGTCGTGATGGCCGTCGAAGGGGCCGTTATAGAGCCGCTTCGGCTCCAGGAAGATCACCGGGTCGGGGTCCTCGATCGCCGCGATCAGCAGGCCCTTGGCATCATAGGGGTTGGACGGAACGATCGTCTTCAGGCCGGAGACATGGGTGAAGAGCGCTTCCGGGCTCTGGCTATGGGTCTGGCCGCCGAAGATGCCGCCGCCGGTCGGCATGCGGATCACCAGCGGGCAAGTGAAGTCGCCGGCCGAACGATAGCGCAGGCGGGCAGCCTCCGAGACGATCTGGTCATAGGCCGGATACATATAGTCGGCGAACTGGATCTCGATGCAGGGCTTGAGGCCGTAGGAAGCCATGCCGATCGCGGTGCCGACGATGCCGGCCTCGCTGATCGGCGCATCGAAGCAGCGGGACATCCCGTATTTCTGCTGCAGCCCGTGGGTGCAGCGGAAGACGCCGCCGAAGAAGCCGACATCCTCGCCGAAGACCACGACGTCGTCGTCGCGGCCCATGGAGACGTCCATGGCGGAGCGGATCGCCTCGATCATCGTCATGCGTGCCATCGCGTCAGACTCCGATCTGCTGGCGCTGGCGGCGCAGATGCGGCGGCAGCTCGGCATAGACGTCCTCGAAGATGTCGCGCGCCGAGGGCTTGCCGCCGGAATGCAGGGTGCCGAAGCTCTCGGCCTCCTTCTGCGCGGCGATGACGGTGGCGAGGATTTCGGCCTCCGCTTGCTTGTGGCGCTCTTCCGACCAGGCGCCGACCGCGATCAAATGCTGCTTCAAGCGGATCAGCGGATCACCCAAGGGCCAGTCGTCGGATTCGTGCTTGGGGCGATAGGCGGAAGGGTCGTCGGAGGTGGAATGGGCGCCGGCGCGATAGGTGACGTATTCGACCAGCGTCGGCCCGAGATTGCGGCGAGCGCGCTCGACCGCCCATTGCGCGACCGCATAGACCGCGAGGTAGTCATTGCCGTCGACGCGCAAAGCCGGGATGCCGAAGCCGAGGCCACGGGCCGCGAAGGTGCCGGAGCCGCCGCGCGCGATGCCCTGGAAGGTCGAGATCGCCCACTGGTTGTTGACGACATTGAGGACGACCGGCGCCTTGTAGGTCGAGGCGAAGACGAGCGCGGCGTGGAAATCCGATTCCGCCGTCGAGCCGTCGCCGATCCAGGCAGCGGCGATGCGGGTGTCGTTCTTGATCGCCGAGGCCATCGCCCAACCGACCGCCTGGACGTACTGCGTCGCGAGATTGCCGGAGATCGAGAAGAAGCCGTGCTCCTTGGAGGAGTACATCACCGGCAATTGCCGGCCCTTCATCGGGTCGCGCTCGTTCGAGTAGATCTGGCACATCATGTCGACGAGCGGATAGTCGTGCGCGATCAGGAGCCCTGCCTGGCGATAGGTCGGGAAGTTCATGTCGCCGGGCTGGAGCGCGATACGGAAGGCGCAGCTCACCGCCTCCTCGCCCGTATGCTGCATGTAGAACGAGGTCTTGCCCTGTCGCTGTGCCATCTGCATGCGCCCGTCGAAGGTGCGCAGTGTCATCATGTGGCGCAGGCCGCGGATCAGGTCGTCATGCGAGAGATCGGGCACCCAGGGACCGACCGCCTCGCCCTCGCGATTGAGCACGCGGATGATCGAATAGGCGAGATCGCGGATGTCCTTGGGATCGACATCGACGGGTGGCCGCGCGACGGAGCCCGCCTTCGGGATCACGACATGGGAGAAGTCAGGCTTTTCGCCCGGACGACTCGCCGGCTTGGGGACGTGGAACTGCAGTGGCTGGGTTGCTGCCGGCGCCTGGCCTGACTTGTCGCTGCTCATGAGCGCCTCCATCCCTGACGCCACCAGCATTCCGCCTTCGCGCGCATCCCGCAAGCGCCTGTGGCGCTCTTCAGAGATGCGGGCCAAGGCGCATAGCCGACCGGCGATCGTTCCCCTTGCAACCAACGCTAGCGGGGACGGTTCGGAGGTTCATTCCGAATTTGCGGGGAAGGGCGAAATCAGGCAGAAGAAATGTCTGCCATAGCCGCTTTTCTCAGAATGATATCCCGATGAACAAAAAGAGCCAGAATGGTCCTGCTCTCGATCTGATCGATCGCAAGATTCTCGCTGCGTTGCGGGACGACGGGCGGCTCACGACGCAGGCCCTGGCCGAAAAGGTCGGGCTATCCCCCTCCCCGTGCTGGACGCGGGTGAAACGACTGGAGGAGTCCGGCGCAATCGAGAAATATGTCGCGCTGCTCGACCATAAGGCGCTCGGCTACAACAACATCGTCTTCGTCGAGATCACGCTCGACAAGCATGACGACAAGGTGCTCGATCAATGCGGCGAGGCGCTGAGCCGCGCGCCAGAGGTGGTCGAGGCTCATCTGGTGACGGGCGAGTACGACTATCTCGCCAAGGTCGTGGTCAGCGGCACCGACCATTACGAGCGCTTCCTGCGCGGAACGATCTACCGCATTCCGGGCGTCCGCCAGACGCGCACGACCTTCGGGTTGCGGGCGCTGAAGCGGACGCTGTCCGTCGATCCGCTGAAGGTGGTCGGTTAAATGGCCGTCATGCTCGGGCTTGACCCGAGCATCTCCTGCCGAAAGAGGCTCCTTGAGCCTCATCCTGCCTGAGATTCTCGGGTCTCCACTTCGCTTCGCCCGAGAATGACGGCCTTTATGGATGCGTCAGGCCAGCATCTCCCGCACCAGCGGCGCGACCTTCTCGCCGTAGAGCCGGATGCACTCCATCGCCTTCTCATGCGCCAGCGGGCCGGCGCTGTACTTCAGCTGGAACCGCGCGATGCCCAGCCCCTTGGCTGTCGCGGCGATCTTACGGGCCACCGTCTCGGGCGAGCCGAGATAGAGCGAGCCGCGCGCGACCTCCTGCTCGAACTCGTCCCGACCCATCGGAGGCCAGCCGCGCTCGGCGCCGATGCGGTCGCGCATCTGCTTGTAGGCCGGGAAGAACTCCTCCCTGGCCTGCTCGTCGGTGGCCGCGACATAGCCGGGCGAATGCACGCCGACGGGCTTGGCCGGCTTGCCGATCTGGCCATAGGCGCGGTGGTACAAGTCCACGAACGGCTTGAAGCGCAACGGGTCGCCGCCGATGATGGCGAGCATCAAGGGCAGGTCGTAGCGCACCGCGCGCACCACCGATTCCGGGCTGCCGCCGACGCCGATCCAGGTCTTGAGCGAACCATGCTCGATCGGCGGATAGACCAGCTGGTCCTTGAGCGGCGGGCGGATCGAGCCCTTCCAGGTCAGCGGCTCCTGCGGCAGCAGGCCGGCGAACAGGTCGAGCTTCTCCTCGAACAGCTTCTCGTAATCACGCAGGTCCAGCCCGAAAAGCGGAAAGGACTCGGTGAAGGAGCCGCGACCCAGGATGACCTCGGCGCGCCCGTTCGAGAGCGCATCGACCGTCGCGAAACGCTGGAAGACGCGGATCGGATCGTCCGAGCTCAGCACGGTCACGGCAGAGCCGAGCTTGATCCGGCTGGTGCGCGTGGCCATGCCGGCCAGCACCGTTTCCGGCGAGGAGACCGCAAAATCGGCGCGGTGATGCTCGCCGACGCCGATGAAGTCGATACCGATCTCGTCGGCCAGGACGGCTTCGTCGACCAGATTGCGGATCACCTGCGCATGCGGCAGCGGCTTGCCGTCCGCCCCGTTGGTGACGTCGCCGAAGGTGTCGAGCCCGAATTCCAGTTCCTGTGCCATGATCATCCCGAGGCCGCGGCGCAGCCCTTTGCCTGCCGGCCATCCCGGCTTCCGGGAGTTAGGGTCGGGATTGCCGCAGCGCAATTCTCCAGGCGTTGCCCCGGCAGCAACAGCCTGTTTGCACGAATGCAACCGCCTCGCTTGCAACGGCAGCGAACTCTGCCGATGCTCGGATGCGCGGCGACCTCCGCCGCCTCCGAGCCGACGCCATGATCATTCGCCAGCTGGTCTATCTCGACGCGCTCGCCCGCGAGAAGCATTTCCGCCGCGCGGCCGAGGCCTGCCATGTCTCGCAGCCGACGCTCTCGGCCGCGATCGTGCAGCTCGAGGAGGAGCTTGGCGTGCTGATCGTCGAGCGCGGGCGGCGCTTCCAGGGCTTCACCAAGGAGGGCGAGGTCGTGCTCGCCCATGCAAGGCGCATCCTGGCCGAGGCCGAGGTGATGAAGGATTCGATCGCCGAACTGCGCGAGGGCGTCTCCGGCCGGATCCGGCTCGGCGCGATCCCGACCGCCCTGCCGATGATCGCCCATATCACCGCGCCCTTCTCGGAGCGCTATCCGGCGGTGTCACTGACCGTGCTCTCGCTGACCTCGCAGGAGATCCAGCAGGGCATCGACGATTTCGAACTCGATGTCGGGCTGACCTATCTCGACAACGAGCCGCTCGACCGGGTGATCTCCAAGCCGATCTATCAGGAATCCTATGTCCTGCTGACGCGCGAGGATGGACCCTTTGGCGCGCGCGATACCATCACCTGGGCCGAAGCGGCCGAGCAGAAGCTCTGCCTGCTCACCGGCGACATGCAGAACCGGCGCATCATCGACGGCATCTTCCGCTCGGTCGGCACCGCGCCGCGGCCGATGATCGAGACCAACTCGATCTTCAACCTGTGCTCCCATGCCGGCATCCAGGGCGTCGCCAGCATCGTCTCGCTGCAATTGCTGGAATTCTTCGGCGTGCCACTCGGCACGAGGGCCCTTTCGCTGGTCGAGCCGGAGGCGCAGCGCACGATCGGGCTGATCGTGGCGGACCGTCAGCCGGTGGCGCCGCTTGCCCGCAACCTGCTGATGATGACGAAGCCCGTGACCGATGCCGGGCTGCCGCGGCGGCCCATCGTACGATAGACTTCGCCTATCGTCGTAGAAGCACCGCAGCATTGTGCAGCGCAAAACCGGCGCTTGGTGCAACTTTCGAGGCGCTGCAAGCCATCCCCTGAGGAAAGGCAGCTTCATATCGCACCGATTGATAGTCATAAGCTATCATGCGGTTGAAAGAAACGATTTGAAATCATTCCAGTTTCAACCACGCTCCCCTTAACGAGCGCCCGGCGAACCGGGCCTATGGAGGAAAGATGGCGGGTTATCCGGCCTGGGATCAGGACAGCGCACGCATGATCGTCGCGGGGCTGGCGCATCTGGAAGGCGCCACGCTGCCGATGCTGCACGCCCTTCGGGACGAGTTCGGCTACGTCGATCCGCAGGCCGTGCCATTGATCGCGGAGGTGCTGAACCTGTCGCGCGCCGAGGTCCATGGCGCGATCTCCTTCTATCACGATTTCAAGACCGCCCCGCAGCCGGCCCGCATCGTCAAGCTCTGCCGGGCGGAGGCCTGCCAGGCTTTGGGCTGCGAAAGCGTCGTCGCAGAACTCTCCGCCAAGCATGGTATCGCGGTCGACGAGCACCATGCCGGCGACGCCATCGTCGAAACGGTGTATTGTCTCGGCAATTGCGCGCTCGGGCCTTCCGCCCTGGTCGATGGCGAATTGATCGGGCGCGTCGACGCAGCCCGCATTGCCGGGTTCTGCCAGCACGGAAGGGCGCATTCATGAGCGCCAACCCGGTTCGCATCTTCGTCCCCGTCGACGCCGCCGCCCTGTCGGTCGGCGCGGAAGCCGTCGCGCAGGCCATCGCCAGCGAAGCGGCGAAGCGCGGGCTTGCCATCGAGATCGTCCGCAACGGCACGCGCGGCATGCTCTGGCTGGAGCCGCTGGTCGAGGTCGAGACAGCCGAGGGGCGGATCGCCTATGGGCCGGTCGCGGCCAAGGACGTGCCCTCGCTCTTCGATGCCGACTTCGCCTCGGGCGGCGCCCATCCCTTGCGCCTCGGCAAGACCGAGGAGCTCGATTGGATGAAACGCCAACAGCGCCTCACCTTCGAGCGCGTCGGCGTCATCGATCCGCTCTCGATCGCCGATTATCGCGCTCATGGCGGGTTCAGGGGGCTGGAGAAGGCGCTCAGCCTGACCGGCGGCGAGATCGTCGACGCCGTGAAGGCTTCGGGCCTGCGCGGCCGCGGCGGCGCAGGCTTCCCAACGGGGATCAAGTGGAAGACCGTCCACGACGCCAGGGCGGAGCAGAAATACATCGTCTGCAACGCCGACGAGGGCGACAGCGGCACCTTCGCCGACCGCATGCTGTTCGAAGGCGACCCCTATCTGGTGATCGAGGGCATGACGATCGCCGCGATCGCGGTCGGCGCGACGCGCGGCTACATCTACCTGCGCTCGGAATATCCGCATGCCCATCGTACCCTCCAGCGCGCGATCCTGAAGGCGGAAGCCGCCGGGCTGATCGGCGCCTCGGTGCTGGGCTCGCAGCACGCCTTCCATCTCGAAGTCCGACTCGGGGCCGGCGCCTATATCTGCGGCGAGGAGACCTCGCTGCTCGAAAGCCTCGAAGGGAAGCGCGCCGTCGTCCGTGCCAAGCCGCCGCTGCCGGCGCTTCAGGGCCTGTTCGGCAAGCCGACCGTCGTCAACAACGTGCTCTCCTTCGCTGCCGTGCCCTGGATCATGGACCATGGCGCTCAGGCCTATGCGAATTACGGCATGGGCCGCTCGCGCGGCACGCTGCCGATCCAGCTCGGCGGCAATGTCAGGCGCGGCGGGTTGATCGAGCTCGCCTTCGGCATTTCGCTGCGCGAAATCATCGAGGATATGGGCGGCGACACGCTCTCGGGCCGGCCGATCCGGGCGGTGCAGGTCGGCGGGCCGCTGGGCGCCTATCTCACGGCCGAACAGCTCGACGTGCAGATGGACTACGAGGCGCTCGCTGCGATGCGGGCGATGCTCGGCCATGGCGGCATCGTCGTCTTCGACGACAGCGTCGACATGGCCCGGCAGGCGCGCTTCGCGATGGAGTTCTGCGCCAAGGAATCTTGCGGCAAGTGCACGCCCTGCCGCATCGGCGCAACGCGCGGCGTCGAGGTGATGGACCGCATCATCGCGGGCACCGAGGTGCCGAAGAACATCGCCGTGCTGCGCGATCTCTCGAAGCTGATGATCGATGCATCGCTCTGCGCCATGGGCGGCTTGACCCCGATGCCGGTGCTGAGCGCGCTCGACCATTTCCCCGAGGATTTCGACCGTACTCCCAGCCCACGGCAAAAAATTGCTCTGGCGGCCGAGTGAGGAGGCTGAGATGAGCCTGATCAAGGAAATCGACTACGGCACGCCGATCCGGCTTTCCGAGAAGACGGTGACGCTGACCATCGACGGCCAGAGCGTCACGGTGCCGGCCGGGACCTCGGTGATGGCGGCCGCGATGAGCCTGGGCACCAAGATCCCCAAGCTCTGCGCCACCGACTCGCTCGAACCCTTCGGTTCCTGCCGGCTCTGCCTCGTCGAGATCGAGGGGCGGCGCGGCACGCCCGCGTCATGCACGACTCCGGCAGAAGACGGAATGATCGTGCGCACCCAGTCGGAGAACCTCTCGTCCTTACGCAAGGGCGTGATGGAGCTCTATATCTCCGACCATCCGCTGGACTGCCTGACCTGCTCGGCCAATGGCGATTGCGAATTGCAGGATATGGCCGGCGCGGTCGGCCTGCGCGAAGTCCGCTATGGCTATGAGGGCGAGAACCACGTCTTCGCCAAGGGCAAGGACGGCGCGGTCAACGAGAACTGGCTCGCGAAGGACACCTCGAATCCGTACTTCACCTACGACCCGTCGAAATGCATCGTCTGCAATCGCTGCGTGCGGGCCTGCGAGGAGGTGCAGGGCACCTTCGCATTGACGATCACGGGCCGCGGCTTCGACTCGCGCGTCGCGGCGGGGCCGACCGATTTCCTGGGTTCGGAATGCGTTTCCTGCGGCGCCTGCGTGCAGGCCTGCCCGACGGCGACGCTGATGGAGAACAAGGTCATCGAGCACGGCCAGCCCGAGCATTCGGTGGTGACGACCTGCGCCTATTGCGGCGTCGGCTGCTCGTTCAAGGCCGAGATGCAGGGCGACCGCGTCATCCGCATGGCGCCCTACAAGGACGGCAAGGCGAACGAGGGCCATAGCTGCGTGAAGGGCCGCTTCGCCTGGGGCTATGCGACCCACACCGACCGCATGACCAAGCCGATGATCCGGGCGAAGATCACGGACCCGTGGCGCGAAGTGTCATGGGAAGAGGCGATCACCTACGCCGCCTCCGAATTCAAGCGCATCCAGGCGAAGTATGGCCGTGAATCGGTCGGCGCCATCACCTCCTCGCGCTGCACCAATGAGGAGGTCTTCCTCGTCCAGAAGCTGGTGCGCGCCGCCTTCCGCAACAATAATGTCGATACCTGCGCCCGCGTCTGCCACTCGCCGACCGGCTATGGCCTCAGGACGACGCTCGGCACCTCCGCCGGCACGCAGGACTTCAAGTCCGTCGCCAAGTCCGACGTCATCCTCGTCATCGGAGCCAATCCGACCGACGGTCACCCGGTCTTCGCCTCGCGGATGAAGAAGCGCATCCGCGAGGGCGCCCGCCTGATCGTCGCCGATCCGCGCCGGATCGACATGGTGCAGTCTCCGCATGTGAAGGCGGATTACCACCTGCCGCTCAGGCCCGGCACCAATGTCGCGCTGCTCAATGCGCTCAGCCATGTCGTCGTTACCGAGGGGCTGATCGACGAGGCCTATGTGCGCGAGCGCTGTGATCTCGGCGATTTCGAGCATTGGGCCCGTTTCGTCGCCCGCGAGGAGAACTCGCCGGAGGCAAGCGAGTCCTATACCGGCGTGCCGGCGGCGGATGTGCGTGCCGCGGCTCGGCTCTACGCCACCGGCGGCAATGGCGCGATCTATTACGGGCTCGGCGTCACCGAGCACAGCCAGGGCTCGACCACGGTGATGGCGATGGCCAACCTCGCCATGGCGACCGGCAATATCGGGCGCGACGGCGTCGGCATCAATCCGCTGCGCGGCCAGAACAATGTCCAGGGCTCCTGCGACATGGGCTCCTTCCCGCACGAGTTCTCGGGCTATCGCCACGTCTCGGACGACTCGACCCGGCAGGTCTTCGAGATGCTCTGGGGCGTGCCGCTCGACCCCGAGCAGGGCCTGCGCATCAACAACATGCTCGACGAGGCGGTCGAGGGCACGTTCAAGGGCCTCTATGTCCAGGGCGAGGACATCGCCCAGTCCGACCCCAACACCAAGCATGTCACGGCGGGCCTGGCCTCGATGGAATGCGTCGTCATCCAGGACATCTTCCTGAACGAGACGGCGAAATACGCCCATGTCTTCCTGCCGGGCGCCTCCTTCCTGGAGAAGGACGGCACCTTCACCAATGCCGAGCGGCGCATCAACCGGGTCCGGCAGGTGATGGCGCCGCTTTCCGGCAAGGACGAGTGGCAGGTCACGATCGAGCTGGCGCGGGCGCTGGGCTACGAGATGGCGTACGGCCATCCTGGCGAGATCATGGACGAGATCGCGCGGCTGACGCCGAGCTTCGCCGGCGTCTCCTACGACAAGCTCGACAAGCTCGGCTCGGTGCAGTGGCCCTGCAACGACAAGGCGCCGACCGGCACGCCCCTGATGCATGTCGACCGCTTCGTGCGCGGCAAGGGCAAGTTCATGATCACCGAATACGTCCCGACCGACGAGCGGACCGGGCCGCGCTTCCCGCTGCTGCTCACCACCGGCCGCATCCTCTCGCAATACAATGTCGGCGCGCAGACGCGGCGCACCGAGAACGGCGCTTGGCATGACGAGGACGTGCTCGAGATCCACGCCTTCGACGCCGAGAGCCGCGGCATCCGCGACGGCGACCTCGTCGCACTCGCCAGCCGCTCGGGCGATATCGCGCTCAGGGCCATGATCTCCGAGCGCATGCAGCCGGGCGTGGTCTACACCACCTTCCACCACGCCAAGACCGGTGCCAACGTCATCACCACGGATTATTCGGACTGGGCGACCAACTGCCCGGAATACAAGGTCACCGCTGTCGACGTCCGACGCACCAATGCTTATTCCGCCTGGCAGGAGAAGAATTTCGAGGAGGACGTGACCTTGCGCCGGATCGCGGAACGCCTGCCCGATGCCGCGGAATAACCGCGAAACCCAGCCGCCAGCCTCGGCCGCTGTCACGGCCGAGCCGCTGCGCTTCGGCGCGGCGCGGGAGGACGCACGCGAGATCGAGGTCGCCGTCGAAACGCCGATCAATATCGTCTACGGCAACATGCCCTATGCGGTGATGATGGCGAGCCCCTCCGACCTCGAGGATTTCGTCACCGGCTTCAGCCTGACCGAGGGCATCGTCCGGGAAGCCTCCGAGATCCGCGGCATCAACGTCGAACCGAAGGACGAAGGCGTCATCGTCACCGTCGAGCTTGCGCCGGGCCGCTTCCGCGAGCATCTGGCGCGGCGGCGCAACCTCTCGGGCCGGACCTCCTGCGGGCTCTGCGGCGTCGAGACCATCGAGGAGATCCCGATGGCCGATGCGGCGACGCGAGCGTCCCGCGCCGTATCCGCCGCGGCAATCGAGACAGCACTTGCTGAACTCGACAAGCACCAGCCGCTGAGCCAGCTCACCCGCGCCGTCCATGCCGCCGCCTGGTGCGATGCGAACGGCGTGATCCTGGCCGTGCGCGAGGATGTCGGCCGCCATAACGCGCTCGACAAGCTGATCGGCGCACGGCTCCGCGCCGGAGCGGATGCCAGCGGGGGCTTCCTGCTCGTCACCAGCCGCGCCTCGTTCGAGATGGTCGAGAAGGCCGCCATCTTCGGCGCCGGCACGCTCGTCGCGATCTCGGCGCCGACCTCGCTCGCCATCGAGCGTGCCCGGCATCTCAGCCTGACGCTTGCCGCGGTCGCGCGCCGCGACGGCTGCATCGTCTTCACCGGTGCGCTCGCGCCCGAATCCGAGACCATTGCCCGATGACGGAGGCCGGCCTGACCACAGAACCCACCGCGGCCGACCACCACGCGGAGAACGTCGCGAAGCTCCTGCGCATGGCCGGGCAGATCGCCGATTTCTTCAAGGCCTATCCGGAAGCGGAGGCCATCGCCTCCATCGCCGACCACATCAACCAGTTCTGGACCGGGCGCATGCGCGGGGACTTCCTCGCCGCCTTCGCGGACCGGCCGGAGGACCTCCCGCCCCTGCTGCGGCAAGCCCTGCTGCGGATCAGGCCGGGGCGCGGAGGATAGCGCGTAAGCCGCCGCCCTGGCGGCGCATCGAGAGAGTGCAACGAGCCAGGAACCTACCTGGCCCGAACAGCGAAGCCATGGGGAAAGGAACCGGGGAATGAGTGTCGCACAGGATATCGGACAGGCGGGAGGCGGCATCGGCCTGCTCGACCGCGAAAGGACCATCGCCAAACCGGGCTTCAACCGCTGGCTCGTGCCCCCGGCTGCGCTCTGCATCCACCTGTGCATCGGCATGGCCTATGGCTTCTCGGTGTTCTGGCTGCCGCTCAGCCAGGCGATCGGCATCACCAAGCCCGTCGCCTGCGCGGCGGATGTCGGCCTGATCGGCTCGCTGTTCACCACGGCTTGCGACTGGAAGGTCGCCGATCTCGGCTGGATGTACACGTTGTTCTTCGTGCTGCTCGGCTCCTCGGCCGCGATCTGGGGCGGCTGGCTCGAGCGCGTCGGCCCGCGCAAGGCGGCCTTCGTCTCGACCCTGTGCTGGTGCGGCGGCCTGCTGATCTCGGCGCTCGGCGTCTACTGGCACCAGCTCTGGATGCTGTGGCTCGGCTCCGGCGTCATCGGCGGCATCGGGCTCGGCCTCGGCTACATCTCGCCGGTCTCGACTCTGGTGAAATGGTTCCCGGACCGGCGCGGCATGGCGACCGGCATGGCAATCATGGGCTTCGGCGGCGGAGCGATGATCGGCTCGCCGCTGGCGGACATGCTGATGAACTATTTCAAGACGCCCGCCTCGGTCGGCGTCTGGCAGACCTTCGTCGCAATGGCCGCGATCTATTTCGTCTTCATGATGGCAGGCACCTTCGGCTACCGCATCCCGCCGGCCAACTGGCGCCCCGAGGGCTGGACCCCGCCGGCGACGCAGAACGCCATGATCACCTCCGGTCACGTGCATCTCCAGAACGCGCATAAGACACCGCAGTTCTGGCTGATCTGGTCGGTGCTGACGCTCAACGTCTCGGCCGGCATCGGCGTGCTCGGCATGGCTTCGCCGATGCTGCAGGAGATCTTCGCGGGCTCGCTGATCGGCAAGCCGGAGATCGGCTTTTCCGCGCTCGACGCCGGGCAGAAGACGCAGATCGCCACGATCGCGGCGGCCTTCGTCGGCCTGCTCTCGCTGTTCAACATCGCCGGGCGCTTCTTCTGGGCCTCGCTGTCGGACAAGCTCGGCCGCAAGCTGACCTATGCCACCTTCTTCGGGCTCGGCATCCTGCTTTATGCGCTCTCGCCCTGGGCGGCACATGCCGGGTCGCTCGCGCTCTTCGTCGCCTTCTTCTGCATCATCCTGTCGATGTATGGCGGCGGCTTCGCGACGGTGCCCGCCTATCTCGCCGACATGTTCGGCACGCAGTTCGTCGGCGCGATCCATGGCCGCCTGCTGACGGCGTGGTCGACGGCCGGCATCATCGGCCCGGTGGTGGTGAACTATATCCGCGAGGCGCAGATCAATGCCGGCGTGCCGCGCGCGCAGGTCTATGACCGCACCATGTACATCCTCGCCGGCATGCTGGTGCTCGGCTTCCTCTGCAACCTGCTGGTCCGCCCCGTCGCGGCCAAATGGTTCATGAAGGATGCCGAGGTCGCGGCCTTGCAGAAGCGATCGGCCAGTGTCGACGGGGCAGCTCACTACGGCTCCTACGGCATCGGCAAGGGCGGGTTCGACGGCACGGCCATGCTCGCCTGGGCCGTGGTCGGCCTGCCGATCGCCTGGGGCGTCTGGATCACCCTGTCCAAGTCGCTGGCGCTGTTCCGCTAAACCACGACATCCCTGCCCTACCCGAAGGCCCGCATCGAGCGATCGGTACGGGCCTTCGTCTGTTGCGATACAGCGTTCAAACGACGGCGCTATTTCAGCAACAAGGCAACCGTGCCGGCGATCGGATCGGTGACGCCGAGCCCGCCGCCGAGATCGTCGAGCGTATGGCGGAAGCTGTTGAGCGTGGCGATCATCTGCGGGCGCGCCGCCGCCATCGCGGCCATGCTCTCCCATTCTGCGATGATGCAATAGCGCCCCTCCCCGGCGGCGATGATGTTCGCGTGCCGCAGGCCCGGCCAGTCGGCAGCGACATTGCGATGGGCGTCGAGAAAGGCGGTCTCCATCCCCGGCTTGACCTTGAAACGAACGGCATTGAATGCGGTCATGGCGGCCTCCAGCGTTCGGAGAGATGACCTTACGGCAAGCGATGTACTTCTCCTCGTCACGATCACGTGCCGGTGAACCCAACGAGCACCGGGCCGTTGTCAGAGAGTAGCTTTCCAGGCGCAGGATAACCCACCCAACCAGAACGGGAGACAGCATCATGGCGATCAACAAGACCGGCGCGGCCCATTGGGAAGGCGGCATCAAGGACGGCAAGGGCACGATCTCGACCGAGACCAAGGCGCTCGACGCCTATCCCTACGGCTTCGCCAGCCGCTTCGAAGGCAAGCCCGGTAGCAATCCCGAGGAACTGATCGGCGCGGCGCATGCTGCCTGCTTCACCATGGCGCTCTCGCTGATCCTCGGCGAGGCCAATCTCAAGGCCGATGCGCTCGACACCACGGCGCGGGTAACGCTCGACAAGCTCGAGGACGGCTATGCCATCACCGCGATCCACCTGACGCTGAAAGGCAAGGTGCCCGGCGCCGACCAGGCGACCTTCGAGTCGCTGGCCGGCAAGGCCAAGGCCGGCTGCCCGGTCTCGAAACTGTTCAAGGCGCCAATCACGCTGGAAGCGACGCTGGTCAGCTAACGCTTCAGGCGAGGTGGCAGGAGACGCTGACCCCGCCCAGTCGTCGCAGCTCCGGCCGCTCGACGCGGCAGCGATCGGCGGCCTGGGCGCAGCGCGGATTGAAGGTGCAACCGGCCGGCGGATTGATCGGGCTCGGCACCTCGCCGGACATCGGCCGGCGCTCCCGGTTCGGCCGCTCGACATCGGGGATCGTGTCGAGCAGCAGGCGCGTATAGGGGTGCTGCGGCCGGGTGAAGACCTGCTCGGCCGGGCCTGCCTCGACGAAGCGGCCGAGATACATGATCGCCAGCTCGTCCGACATGTGCCGGACGACCGAGAGATTGTGGCTGATGAAGAGATAGGTCAGCCCGAACTCCTTCTGCAGCCGCACCATCAGGTTGAGGATCTGCGCCTGCACGGAGACGTCGAGCGCCGAGGTCGGCTCGTCGCAGACGAGGAAATCGGCCTCGGTCGCGAGCGCACGGGCAATCGAGATGCGCTGGCGCTGGCCGCCGGAGAAGGCATGCGGGTAGCGGCTCGCATCGGTGCGCGAGAGGCCGACCACTTCCAGCAGGTCGCCGACGCGCTGCTGGACCTCCGCCTCGTCGGACCTGAGCCTCAGTTCGCGGATCGGCTCGGCGATGATGTCGCCGACGCGCCAGCGCGGATTGAGCGAGGCATAGGGGTCCTGGAAGATCATCTGCACGCGCGGCGGGCCGATGGTGCGGTCGGCACGGCGAATGTCACGGAAGCTGAGCCTGCCCTCGGTCGGCCGCTGCAGGCCGACGACCATGCGGGCGAGCGTCGATTTCCCGCAGCCGGATTCGCCGACGATGCTGAAGGTGGTGCCACGCCTGACCGTGAAGGAGACGTTCTCGACCGCACGCAGGATGCGCCGCGGCTCGTGCGAGAACAGTCGGGACAAAGCCGGCGCCGACACATCGAAGCGGCAGCAGGCGGCGGCGACGTCGAGAATGATGTCGTCACCCGCTGCCTTGGCGGGGGCGAGCGTCGAAACCTGCTCAAGCATGGGCCGCCTCCTTCAGGGGGAAATGGCAGGCGGCGGCATGACCCGAGAGAGGCAGGCCGGGCTTGTGCTCGCGGCAGAAATCCTCCGCCCGGCCGCAGCGCGGATTGAAGGCGCATCCCGGCGGAATGGCGTTGAGGCGCGGCATGGCGCCGTCGATCTGGTTGAGATGCTCGTGGCGGACATGGACGCTGGGGATCGAGGCCATCAGCCCGGCGGTGTAGGGATGGCTCGGCCGGCGCGTCACCTCCTCGACCGGGCCGATCTCGACGATGCGGCCGGCATACATCACCGCGACGCGATCGGCTGTCTCGGCGATGACGCCCATATCGTGGGTGACCAGCATGATCGCCGTGCCGTGCTCGCTGCAGAGCCGCTTCAGCAAGGTCGTGATCTGCGCCTGGATCGAGACGTCGAGTGCCGTCGTCGGTTCGTCCGCGATGATCAGCGAGGGCTCGGCGCAGAGCGCGAGCGCGATGACGACGCGCTGGCGCATGCCACCCGAGAACTGGTGCGGGAAATGGTCGATCCGCGTTTCGGCGGCGGGGATGCCGACCTCCTTGAGCAGGTCGAGTGCGCGCTTGTGCGCTTCCGTGCGACTGACCGGCAGGTGGGTCAGGATAGTCTCGACGAGC
This sequence comes from Allobosea sp. Root670, assembly GCF_001429415.1. Classification (NCBI taxonomy): domain Bacteria; kingdom Pseudomonadati; phylum Pseudomonadota; class Alphaproteobacteria; order Hyphomicrobiales; family Alloboseaceae; genus Allobosea; species Allobosea sp. Root670. The sequence continues at coordinate 268,212 of NZ_LMJU01000016.1, forward strand.
TGATCGCCGACCTTGAGCAAGGGATGCAGCGAGGTCAGCGGGTCCTGGAAGATCGCGCCGATGCGCCGGCCGCGAAGCTTGCGCATCGCCTCCGCCGGGAGGTTGTCGATGCGCTGGCCGGAGAGATGGATCTCGCCGCCGGCGATACGGCCCGGCGGATCGAGCAGGCCGATCACCGCCGTGCCGGTCAGGGACTTGCCCGCCCCGGATTCGCCGACCACGCCCAAGATCTCGCCGGGCGCGATGTCGAAAGAGACGCCATCGAGCGCCGTCAACGCGCCATGCCGGCCGTCGAAGACGATGCGCAGGTCGCGCACGGAGAGAAGAGGCGCTGCGGCGGATGCAGTCATGCAGAGGCCTCGCTGCGTTCGATCGCGTAGCTCGACGAGAAGATCTCGCTCATCGGCGGGTGGCCGAGCGTGCGCTCGGGATAGCGCGCCATCACGCCCTCGAACTGCTTCTGGGCGCGGGCGTTGTCGGCGGCCTCGTCCTGGCCGGGGATCGCCCGGTTTTCCATGACGAAGCGGCCATCGATCACCACGGTCGCGAAGTCGCGGCCATGGCCGGTCAGCATCATCGTCTGGATGGGGTCGATGACCTGCCCGCTATGCGGCCGGTCGAATTCGAAGACGGTGATGTCGGCGCGCGCGCCCGGCTGGAGGCGGCCGAGATCGGGCCGCTGCAGCGCGTTGGCGCCGCCGATGGTCGCCGCATCGTAATAATCCTCGGAGCGCACCGCGCCGACATTGCCGGCCATAGTGCGGGCGAGGATCATGCCGGTCTGCAGGTTCATCACCATGTCCGGCGGGCTCGTATCCGTGCCCATGGCGATGTTGAGGCCCATCGCGCGATAGCTGCCGAGATGGTTGATCGTGTTGCCGTGCCGGCCCGAAACCAGCGGGCAATGCACGATGCTGGCGCCGGAATCGCGGATGATCTCGAGATCGCGGCCGGGGCGGTCGATCAGGCGGCTGCCGGAGACGACGGTGCCATGTGGCAGCAGGCAGCGCTCGTTGAGGAAGCCGAGGCTCTCCAGCCATTCCGGCGGGCTCATGCCGTGCTGGGCGAGGACGAGATCGTACTCGATCTTTGACTGGCAGCAATGCAGCCGGACGGGGATGTCGAGCTCGCGCGAGGCTGCCGCCGTGCGGCGCAGCAGCTCGGCCGTCGAAGTCTCGATGCGGTCGGGCGCGAACATCGCGCGGATCAGGCCGCCGGCTTCACCCTCATGACGCTTGGCAAAGTCGATCGCCGCATCGAGCTCGGCGAGGCCGCGCTCCTCCTCGTAGTAGGTGACGACGCGGCCGTCGCTTTCGACCACCTGGTTGCCGGTGCGATAGGCCGGGCCGAGATAGGCGCGCATGCCGAGATCGGCGGCGGCAACCGCAGCATCCTCGAACTCCTGCACCGTCTCGCCCCAGGCGCGGTAGAACAGAGAGGCGATCGGCAGCGCCGTGGTGATGCCGTTGCGGATCAGCTGGGAGAAGGCGTAGCGCTTCTGGAAGGCCAGTTCCTCGCGCGTGTACATCTCGTAGGGACCGGCATCGAGATAGCTGCGCGGCCAGACGCGGCCCTTCTTCCAGGCCGGCTGGTTGTCATAGCCGAGGATGGTGGTGTCGAGGTCGGAGAGCGCGTCGCAATCGATGAAGCCCGGCCCGATCAGGGCGTGGCCGTAGTCGATCCGTCTGCTGACCTCGCCGGGGAAGCCATGGCCGACGAAGACGACCTCGCCGTTCTCGAAGACGACCTCGCCATTCTCGTAGAGGCGATGGCGGCCATCCTTGTGACCGACCACCCAGCACGCGGTCATCAGGATGCGGCCTTCGGGCCGCTTCTTGGCCTCAAGGCTCACGGGGCCGTCCTCACCGAAACACCGTCACGGGCGACGATCCTGCCGCGCTTGATCACGCGGCGCCTGGGCGAACGGGTCACGACGATATCCGTCAGGCTCTCGCCGGGCATGATCACCAGATCGGCGGCCTTGCCCTCAGTGAGACCGTAATCGGCAATCTCCATCACCTGGGCACCGCCGGTCGTGCAGACGTGGAGGCCGAGTTCGACCTCGTCGTCGCGGCGGAAATTGTTGCGCAGGCCGATGAACATGGCGCGCTCGACCATGTCGGCATTGCCATAGGGGCCCCAGGTGTCGCGGATGCCGTCCGAACCCGAGCAGACGCGGATGCCGGCATCGAGCAGCTTCTTCACCGCCGGCGCCGTGTTGCGGGCCGGCGCCGTCGTCATGATCGCGATGTCGAGCGCGGCGAGCTGCGGGATGACGGGATCAACCAGTTGCGGATCGGTGCCGAGGCAGAAGGCGTGGCTGACCGTCACCTTGCCCTTCATGCCGAGCGCGCGGGTGCGCTCGATGATCAGGTCGAGCGAGAACAGGCCCATCTCGCCGGGCTCGTGCAGATGGATGTCGAGCGGCCGACCATAGGTCTGGCAGAGCCCGAAGATCGCATCGAGATGGCCCTTCGGATCGCGGTCGATGGCGCAGGGGTCGAGGCCGCCGACGATCTCGCAGCCGGCCTTCATCGCCTCGTGCATCAATTCCAGCGTGCCCGGCCGGCGCAGCAGCCCGGATTGCGGGAAGGCGACGAGCTCGATGTCCATGATGTCCGCGTAATCCTCGCGGGTCTTCAGGATGCCCTCGACGCCCCAGAGCCCGTGATCGGTGTCGACATCGACATGGCTGCGGGTATGGGTCGAGCCCATCGTCGAGGACTGGACGGTCTGGCGTGCCGACTGGCGGGCGGGGTCCATGTCGAGGCGGCGCTTGTTCAGGCGCTCGTTGTCGATCTTGTCGAGCAGCTTCGGGCCGACTTCGTTGACATACCAGGGCTGGCCCCAGAGGCTCTTGTCGAGATGGGCATGGGCCTCGACCAGGCCGGGAATGACGATCTCGCCGCGGCCATCCTCGACCGTCACGCCGGCGGGCGCGGCGATGTCCTTGGCCATCCGGTCGATGCGGCCATTCTCGATCAGGATGTCGAGGGCAGGCCCCGCGTTCGGGCGGACGTTGCGGATCAGGAGAGAGGCGGTCATCGCGGGCGTATCCTCGTGGTTTCTTGTGATGGTCAGCGCAGTTTCGGGTTCAGCGCATCGCGGAGCCAGTCGCCGAGCAGGTTGACCGAGAGCACGATCAGCCCGAGCTGCAGCGAGGGGAAGACGACGAGCCACCAGGAACCGGAGAACAGGTACTGGTTGCCGATGCGGATCAGTGTACCCAGGGACGGCTGGGTAATCGGCATGCCGACGCCGAGGAAGGACAGCGTCGCCTCCGAGAGGATGGCGAGGCCGAGGCTCAGCGTCGCCGAAACCAGCACCGGCGTCATCGTGTTCGGCAGGATGTGGCGGCCCATGATCCGCGTCGCCGGCACGCGGATGATGCGGGCGGCGAGCACATATTCCTTGCGACGCTCGACCATGGTCAGCGCGCGCACGGTGCGTGCATATTGCACCCAGCTCGTCAGCGCGATCGAGAGCACCAGCACCACGGCTGAAAAGGGCTCGCGCAAAGCCGGCGGCAGCATCTCGCGGAAGATCGCCGAGACCAGGATCGCCATCAGCAGCGTCGGGATCGAGAGCACGGTGTCGCCGAGCCGCATCAGCAGGTTGTCGATGCGTCCGCCATGGAAGCCGGCGATCAGCCCGATCGAGACCCCGATCAGCATCGAGACCATCACCGCCGCGAAGCCAATGATCAGCGAGATGCGCGAGCCGTAGAGAATGGCCGAGAGCACGTCGCGGCCCTGCGGATCGGTGCCGAGCAGGAAGGGCCATTCGCCGCCGGACTGCCAGATCGGCGGGATCTCGGCCTTGTCGATGAAGACCTGGCTGAGATCATAGGGGTTCTGCGGCGCGATCAGCGGGGCGAAGAGCGCGGTCAGCACGAGCAGCACCAGCACCAGCGCCGAGAGCCAGGCCACGGGCGTGTGGCAGAAGCTCCAGCCGATATCGCTGTCGAGGAAACGGCGCATGCGACCGGGCTTCTTCAGGGCATCAGCGGGCATTTGCACCTCCCGTCAGCGCGTCCTCGCGCAGGCGCGGATCGACCCAGGCATAGGTCAGGTCGACCAGCGTGTTGAGCGTGACGAAGATGAAGGAGACGACGATCAGATAGGCCGCCATCACCGGGATATCGACGAAGGTCACCGCCTGGACGAAGAGCATGCCCATGCCCGGCCACTGGAACACCGTCTCGGTGACCAGCGCGAAGGCGATCAGGTTGCCGATCTGCAGGCCGGTGACGGTGATGACCGGCATCAGGCAGTTGCGCAAAGCATGGCCGAAATGGACGGCGCGTGCCGGCAGGCCGCGCGCCCGGGCGAAGCGGATGAAGTCGGTGCGCATCGTCTCCAGCATCTCGGCGCGGACGAGCCGCATCACCAGCGTGATCTGGAAGAGCGAGAGCGTGATGCCGGGCAGGATCAGCGCCTTGCGGCCCGACGCGGTGAGCAGGCCCGTGCTCCACCACCCGATCTGCACGACCTCGCCGCGCCCGAAGGCCGGCAGCCATTGCAGCGTCACCGAGAAGATCAGGATGAAGAGGATGCCGAGCGCGAAGCTCGGCAGCGAGACCCCGAGCACAGAGACGAATTGCAGGGTCTTGGCGAGGAGGCTGTCTCGCCGGATCGCGGTGTAGACGCCGAGGGGAATGCCGACGGCCAGCGACAGGAAGGTCGCGACCAGCACCAGTTCGAAGGTCGCCGGGAAGCGCTCCGAGATCAGCGTGAAGACGTCCTGCTGGTTGCGGTAGGAAATGCCGAAATCGCCGCGCACGGCATTGCCGACGAAGGTCGCGTATTGCAGCACGAAGCCCTTGTCCAGGCCGAGGCGGACGCGCAGTTCGTCACGCTGCTGCTGGCTCGCCTGTTCGTTCAGCATCAGCTCCACGGGGTCGCCGACGAAGCGGAAGATCAGGAAGGCGAGAAAGGCCACCGCCAGCATGACGCCGGCAGCGTTGAGCAGTCGCTTGAGGAGAAAGGCCGGCATGGGAACTCCTGCGTTCCGGCGTCATTCCCGGGCTTCGCGCGACGAAGACCCGGGAACTTCAGGAGAAGAGGCACTGGTTTCCGAGATGACCGAGGGTCAAGCCCGGCCATGACGGCAGAACCGCATCAGCCTCACTTCATCATGGTCAGCCAGAGCCGCGGCTTGTTGTCCGAGGCCTGCACGGTCGAGACGATCGTCGAGCGCATCGCCCAGGCCATCGGCTGCTGGTGCAGCGGGATGAAGAGCTGCTCCTGCTTGGCGATCTTGAGCGCCTCCTTCATCATCTCGATGCGCTTGGGCGTGTCGAGTTCGACGCCGGCCTTGTCGATCAGCGCGTCGATGCGCGGATCGCCCCAGTTGCCCCAGTTGAAGACACCGCTGGTGCCGTTCTTGGAATGCAGCACCTGCACCAGCAGGGAATAGGCGTCGATCATCGGCTCGTTGGCCCAGCCGAAGGAGATGACGTCGAAATCGCCCTTGACGCGCTTCGGCGTCTGCTGGCTGCGCGGGGCCATGCTGAGGTTTGGCTTCAGGCCGGCGCGCGACCACATCGCCGCGATCGCCTGGCAGAACTCCTCTTCGTTGACGAGGGAGTCGCTCTGGCAGTTGATCTGGAAGGAGAAGCCGTTGGGATAGCCTGCATCGGCCAGCAGCTTCTTGGCGCCGTTCAGGTCGAATGGCAGGCGCTCGTCCTGCGAGGGATCGTAGCCGGGGATCGCCGGGGCGACGAGCGCGCCGGTGTTGCGCGACAGGCCGCGCATGGCGCGCTTCTGCACCGCGTCGATGTCGATGGCCCGGTAGAGCGCCTCGCGGACCCGGATGTCCTTGAAGGGGTTCTTGTCCTTGACGTCGCTCTCGGTGAGCTTGTCGCCGAGGTTCAAGGCGAAGAAGACCGAGCGCAGCTCGTTGGTCTGCAGTACCTTGACGTCCGGCGAGGCGGAGAGGCGCGGCAGGTCCTGCAGCGGCGCGACGTTGGTATAGTCGATCTCGCCGGAGAGCAGCGCGGCCACGCGGGTCGAGGACGAGGTGATCGGCGAGAATTCGATCACGTCGATATTGTGCTTCGGCTTGTCCCACCAGCCGGCATTCCTGACGAAGACCGTCTTGGAATCGGCGCGGCGACTCTCGACCTTGAACGGGCCGGTGCCGTTGGCATTGTCGGTGGCGTAGCCCTTCACGCCCTTGCCGGAATCGGTGGGCAGCAGCGAGTTGTTCGCCTCCATCCATTCCTTGTCGAAGATGAAGATGTTGGTCAGGTCGTTCAGCAGCAGCGGGTAAGGGCCGTTGACCTCGATCTCGACGGTCAAGTCATCGATCTTCTTCGAGCTCTTGTAGGCCGGCAGATTGCCCTTGAGCGGCGAGGTCTCGTGGGTGACGCGGGCCAGCGAGGCGATGACGTCATCGGCGGTGAAAGGGTTGCCGTTATGGAACTTGACGCCCTGGCGCAGCTTGAAGCGCCAGACGGTCGGCGACACGGTTTCCCAGGACTCCGCCAAAGCCGGCTCGATCTTGAGGTCGCCGGTATAGCGAACCAACCCCTCATAGACGTGATTGAGCACCGCGAGCGTGAAGGTCTCGCCGTAGGAATAGGGGTCGAGCGAGGCAATCTCGCGTGACGCGCCCCATTTCAGCGTCTTGGCTTCCGCCGCGCCGGTGAACGCGAAGGCGGCGACGGCCGCCAGCAACCAGGCCTTCTTCATCGACTTCTCCCCTTTTGCATCGACGTGCCGCGGCCCCGCCGAACCTCGATCGCTTGTTGCCGTTCCGTTATGCACCTGACGCTTTGCGCGCCAATTTCGTGTGCGATTATCAGGCATACTTGCATACGATACTAGAAGCGTATTGTATGCGATTATTGAGCACAAGCGGAAACTGGCGCGGAGCCCGCGATCGTGACATTGACGCCCCCGGACAAGACCATTCCAGCACGAGGGACAGCCACGATGGGCGAGAAGCGAACCCCGGTTCTGCGCGCCGAATCCGTCTACCGGGCGCTGCGCCGGGCGATCATCGAGCAGGCGCTGAAGCCCGGCATGAAGCTGCCCGAGGATTCGATCGGCGAGCAGCTCGGCGTCAGCCGCACCCTGGTGCGGGAGGCCTTCGGGCGCCTCGCCGTCGAGGGCCTCGTCGAGCTCAAGCCCAACCGCGGCGCCTCGGTCGCCTATCCGACACTGGAAGAAGCACGCGACGTCTTCGAGGTCCGGCGCGGCCTCGAGCGGCTCGTCGCCGAAAGCCTGGCCGGGCGCATCACCCCCTCCCAGGTCGCGGAGCTGGAAGCCCATGTCCGCCAGGAGGAGAAGGCGCATGAGCAGGACGGCCCGGAATCGATCCGCCTCTCCGGCGAGTTCCACATCAAGCTCGCGAAGATGACCGGCAACGCGCTGCTACTGCGCTATGTCCAGGAGGCCTCGTCGCGCTGCTCGCTGATCCTGGCGATCTACGGGCGCCCGCACTCGACCGAATGCGCCGTCTCCGAGCACCGCCAGCTGATCGACGCGCTGCGCGCCGGCGACGCTGCCCGCGCAGCCGACCTGATGGACCACCATCTGCGGGCCGTCGTCACCCGCGCCCTGCTGACGCCGCGCATCGAGCGCGACATCCGCGACGTGCTCGCGCCCTACGCTCTCAGCGAAGGGCTGAACCCCTCCTGACCCTGAGGCACCGCGCACAAAGATATGCGCCACACGCAGGCCAATTAGTCTTTGGTCTATTTGATCTGCGTCAAGAACATTGCTCCCCCTGCACTCAAGCCATGGCGGGGGCGGGCCCGATGCGCCATCCTGCCACGAAGTGATCCCATCGGCCAAATCAAGACCGAGCGATCAGGGCGGGCGACCTACTATTCCAGGGAGGATGGGGCCATGGACGACATCAAGCGCCGGCAGCGCAGCATTCGGCATCTTCATCCGCGAGGTGATGCATGACGGCCACCACGGACATCATCGATTTCAAGATCGAGACGCCGGACGGTGCGACGCTCCACGCGTTCAAGGAAGGTCACGGCCAGCCGCTGCTGCTCGTCAGCGGCCTGAGCGGCAGTGCCGCCTTCTGGAGCGAGATCGCCGCGACCCTCTCGCGCTCCTTCCAGGTCATCCGGTTCGACCAGCGCGGCATCGGCGCCAGCAGCCGCGGCGAAGTGCCCTGTTCCATCGACCTGCTGGCGCAGGACAGCCTCGCCGTGCTCGACGCCGCGGGTGTCTCGCGCGCCGTGGTGCTCGGCCATTCCACCGGCGGCTGCATCGCGCAGGCCATCGCCAAGCAGGCCCCCGGCCGCCTCGACGGCCTGATCCTGAGCGCGAGCTGGCTCAAGCCCGGCCGGTATCTCAACGCGGTCTTCGGTACCCGACGGGCGATCCTGGGCTGCGATCCCCATGCCTATGCCGCCACCTCGGTGCTGAACGGCTACCAGCCGCGCTGGATCGAAGCCAACTGGCATATCTATGACGCCGCGATCGAAGCCGCGCCGGTGAGCGAGCATGCCCGGACGATCGCCCGCGAGCGCCTCGACGCGTTGCTCGCCTTCGACGGCACCGCCGATATCGACCAGCTGCTGATGCCCGTGCTTGTCCTCGGCACGCGCGACGACATGGTCGTGCCCGTCTATCATCAGGAGGAGCTCGCCGCCGCCCTGCCCGGCTGCCGCCGGGCGATCATGGAAACCGGCGGGCATCTTTTCCCGATCTCCCGGCCGGACGCCTTCACCGCGACCGTGGCGGAATGGATCGGCGAACTCTGAGAATCGCTTCGGAATTCCCCGAGCTCTCATTTTCCAGCTGAAAGGACAGCGCGCCGCGCGTCGAAATGGCTCATGCCATCGGCACCCGGCCCGGCGCTAAGCTGAGAATGCCTCCAAGTCGAAAGACGTGATCATGCGAGCCATTCTCTCCAGCCTTGTTCTCCTTCTCCCCTTCCTCTCCCAACCGGCCGCGGCACAGGATGCTTCGGCAGGCGAACGCTCCTTCGCAAAATGCCGCGCCTGCCACCAGATCGGCGAAGGCGCGCGCAATCTCGTCGGCCCCGAGCTCAACGGGCTGATCGGCCGGCATTCCGGCGCCGTCGAGGGCTACAGCTACTCGGCCGCCAACAAGAATTCCGGCCTGACCTGGGACGAGGCGACCTTCGCCGAGTACATCAAGGACCCCAGGGCCAAGATCCCCGGCACCAAGATGATCTTCGCCGGCATCAAGAGCGAGAAGGAGATCAAGGACCTGACCGCCTTCCTCAAGCAGTTCGACAAGGACGGCAAGAAGTCCTGAAGCCGCCTGCGGCATCGGCAAACTTGGTCATCGGCGGCTGCCCGTCGTATCTCTCCGCGTCTGATCGACGAAGGAGAGCTTGATGGCCGCCGCTGCGACCCGGACAAAACCCCTTTCCGCCTTGCGGGACTTCCTGCACGGCGAGGCAGCGGGCGGCATCGTCCTGATGGTCGTCGCGGCCCTTGCCCTCGTCGTCGCCAATTCGCCGGCGGCACCGCTCTATTTCGGCGTGCTGAAGAGCTATGTGCTGGGTCTGTCGATCCTGCACTGGATCAATGATGCGCTGATGGCGGTGTTCTTCCTGCTCGTTGGGCTCGAGATCAAGCGCGAGATGCTGGACGGGCAGCTCTCGAGCTGGAGCCGCCGCGTCCTGCCCGGCTTCGCCGCGCTCGGCGGCATGGTCGCGCCGGCGCTGATCTATGTCGCCTTCAATCTCGGCGCGCCCGAAGGCCTGCGCGGCTGGGCCATCCCGACAGCCACCGACATCGCCTTCGCGCTCGGCGTGCTCTCGCTGCTGGGCTCGCGCGTGCCGGCCTCGCTCAAGATCTTCCTGACGGCGCTCGCCATCCTCGACGATCTCGGCGCGGTGATCATCATCGCGGTCTTCTACACGGCCGGTCTCTCCGGCCTGCATCTCGGGCTCGCCGCGGCGACGCTCGCGGCGCTCGTCGCGTTGAACCGGCTCGGCGTGATGCGGCTGGCGCCCTATCTCTTGCTCGGCCTGGCGCTCTGGTACTTCACTCTGAAATCCGGCGTGCATGCGACGCTCGCCGGCGTCGCGCTGGCGCTGACGATCCCGCTCACCCCCTCGCCGGCGAAGCCCGACGATGCCGGCTCGCCGCTGCACCGGCTGGAGCACGGGCTGCACCCTTGGGTCGCCTTCCTGGTCATCCCGGTCTTCGGCTTCGCCAATGCCGGCGTCTCCTTCGCCGGGCTCGGGCTTTCCACGCTCGCCGCCCCCGTTCCGTTCGGCATCATGCTCGGGCTGTTCCTCGGCAAGCAGATCGGCGTCTTCGGCTTCAGCTGGCTGGCGATCCGCACCGGCTTCGCCGACCTGCCGGCACGCGCCTCCTGGGCGCAGTTCTACGGCATCGCCCTGCTCTGCGGCATCGGCTTCACCATGAGCCTGTTCATCGGGCTGCTCGCCTTCCCGGATTCGGAAGCCCTGCAGAGCCAGACCAAGATCGGCGTCATCGCCGGCTCGCTGCTCTCCGGCATCTGCGGCTGGCTCTTGCTGCGGCTGGCGAGGCCAGAGGATATGCGCGAATCGAAGGGCTGATGCGATTCGACGGAACGCCTCTTCCATTTTTCCGGATCGATGCAATATTTATTCGTTCCGGCGAACATCTGTGATTCGAAGCCGGACGAATGTGCAGCCGCTCGATCGCCTATGGCGATCCAGCTCTTTGGTGATGGCATCGGGTTTCTCCGAAAAGTGCACTCCACTTTTCGGCCCGATGCGGAAGGAGCCTCCAGCGTCGATGAAGAAGGCCAAGCGGAAACCGGGGGAGAAGCGGTCGCAGATCGCCGCCATGCCGATCCGTCACGCCGCCGACGGCTCGACCGAAATCCTGCTCGTGACCTCGCGCACCACGCGCCGCTGGATCGTGCCCAAGGGCTGGCCGATGAAGGGCCTCAAGGACCGCGACGCCGCGGCGCGCGAGGCCTATGAGGAGGCCGGCGTGATCGGCCGCGTCAGCGAGAAGCCGGCCGGGCGCTATACCTACTGGAAGCGGATGAACGACCATTTCGCGCTCTGCGAGGTGAAGCTCTATCTGCTCGAGGTCGAGCAGCAGCTCGACAGCTGGGCCGAGCAGCACCAGCGCGACCTGCATTGGTTCAAGCTGGCCGACGCCGCCGATATCGTCGACGAGCCCGAGCTCAGCACCGCCATCCGCAAGCTCGACACCCAGCTCGCCGTCGCGGCCTAGACAAAACCGATCCAGCGCCCCGCCAGCAGCACCGCAAGCCAGAGCGTGAAGGAGGCGAATGCACTCGCCCGCGCGGGCCATGGCACCCGCTCCGTCGCCAAGGTTTCCGCCAGCGCCCTGCCCCGATGCTGAAGCGCGATATTGCCGAGCGCCAGCGCGAGCAGGGCGAGCTTGGCGAGGAAGGCCGGGTTGCCCGCATATTCCGCCGGCTTCACCGTGAAGAGCCAGGCGCCGGTCAACAGCGCCAGCGCGAGGCCGAAGGCGGCGGCCCGCGTCAGGAAGGGCGCGAGCACGGCGAGCGGCGCGCCGCGCAGCAGGCCGATCAATCGGAGATCGAGCGGCAGGATCGCGCCGACGAGCAGGCCGATGCCGAGGATATGGGCGGCGTTGACGACGAGATAGGCCGTGCCGGAGCGCTGCAGCCACAGCGCGCCAGGCCAGTGCCCCAGCGCTTCGATCAAGCCGGGCACGCTCAGTTCGTGCGGATGCGCTCCGGATATAGGTCGTAATCCTTGCCGGCGAGGGTGATGCGCACGGCCTTCATGTGCAGCTTGGTCTTGTCGAGATGCCGGTTGCCGAGCGCGGTGATGGCATCGCCCGGCTTGGCCGTGTCGCCGCGGAAACCGGAGCGCTCGGTCTGGTTGGGATTGCCGAGATCGACCTGCCAGAGCTTGCCCTCGGACTCGACCATCAGCATCGGATGCGGCGGGGCCATCGAGATCTTGCTGATCTTGCCCTTGAGCGTCATCTGCTCGCCCTCGGCCCAGGCCCAGCCGTGATGCGCCAGTGCCGGCAGCGCGACGGTGGCGGCGAGGCCGGCGAGAAGGACGGGAAGGCGGCGGCGGTTCAGCATCGTCATGCAACGTCTCCCTGTTCGGGCGCGCGAGCCGCGCGCCTCTCGACAACCAGCCTGCCACGGCCGGGTTGCAGCCGGGCCATCACATCTGCGTTGGCGGGGTCAGGAGCCATGCAAGCGCCTGCGGCCGCCCGCGTCGCCGCGTGCGGGGAGAATGAGGGGCAGCGGAGCGCCGCGAGGCGCGGGGTATCGGGCCGCTTCCGTTGAGCCAGGATGCGGCGCGGATGAATTGAGCCACCATCCGCACGCCCCGTGGCGCTCCGCTTGCCGGCGATTTGAAAGCCACGGGCCGCGCTTATCGGGCTGGGGGTCCTCATGCCCGGCGCTTCACGGATCAGTTCGGCTCATCGCCTCGTCATCCATTCCGCGTCCGGCCTCGGATATCCCGAGCCTTCCAGCGAGCTCCTCGCACAGGCGCCGTAGTACGCCCAGGGCGGTGCCCCGCAGCCTCCCGAGTCCGGGGTGCAAACCCGGCCGCAGGGCGCCGTCCCCGCCCCGCCATGCAGCATGCCTCCGGATGGCTGCCCCTCGGGGTGAGGTGATCAGAGAATAGGCACGGGTCGCGCAGGCGGGGATTAGTTTTCATCGGCGACGCCGGCATGGCATAAGCTCCTCATGGATATTCGCACTGAACAGCCCGCAGATTCCGACGCCATCCACGCCCTGACCACGGAAGCCTTCGCGACGGCGCCGCATAGCAGCGGCACCGAAGCGGCGATCGTCGATGCCCTACGCAAGGCCGGGGCGCTGACGCTCTCGCTCGTCGCCGTCGAGGGCAACGAGATCGTCGGCCATGTCGCCTTCTCGCCGGTGACGATCGACGGGGCGGAGCGCGATTGGTTCGGGCTCGGGCCGGTCTCGGTGCGGCCGGGCCGGCAGCGCGGCGGCATCGGCTCGGAGCTGATCCGCGAGGGCCTGCGGCGCCTGCGCGCGATCGGCGCCGGTGGCTGCGTCCTGCTCGGCGACCCCGCCTATTACGGCCGCTTCGGCTTCGCTGCCGATCCGGCGCTGGTGCTGGAGGGCGTGCCGCCGGAGTACTTCATGCGCCTCGGTTTCGGCGCGGAGCTGCCGGCCGGTACGGTGCGCTATCACGCGGCTTTCGATGTGACCTGAGGCTCAGATCGCCCAGAATTCCCGCGCGCCCGCCGGCAGCTTGGCCAGCGCGCGCTCGAAGGCTTGCGGCTCGACATGCCGGCGCAGCGCCCGTGCGACATCAGCGATGCCGCTTTCGGGCAGAATGCTGTGGTCGCCGCGAAACGCCATCGCCTCCCGCGCCAGCGCCGCGCGCTCGGCGAAGGGTTTTGGCGGCTGGCCGAGGTCCCAGTCCTGCAGGAGCATCGCCGCGAGCAGCGGCGGCAACGCGTCGGCGAAGACCAGCCCCTCGGCCGGCGTCAGGCGCGCCCGGAAAGTGACGAGCACGGCCAGCACCGACTGCCAGGTCTGATGCGTGGTGGCATGGCCGAGCTCATCGCGCGCATCGAGCAGGAAACGTTCGAGATCGCGCGAGGCATGGACGAAGGCGGAGGGGACGGTCATGGCGACTGAAAGGCCGTCTACACGATACGGTCAAATGTTAGTGCATACGCGTCTTTTGCGAGCTTTATCTGGAAGATGGCCACGTCCTTATTCAAAGACTGCGCAGCGGAAATCATTTCACCTCGACATCCAACGTCAAACCGATGACCTAGATACAGCTCCACCAGCTCATGAGGATGAAAAGGCAAGAAAGTCGCTGATTGTCCCCTTGGAACGAAAGACGGAACAACGAGGCGTAGCTCTTCTTCATAAGACCATTCGGGGCTTTTTGTTGCAGTCAGATACCGGTTGAAAGCCCGCATATCCTCCGGCTTCGGACGAGCCCCCTTGAGGGGATCGACGGGGTCGTAAAAGCTGGGCCGAACTGTGCTATAGGAAACGGGCTCAAGCAAACATAGAAACGAGTCCACAGCAGAATCCGGTTTGAAGCCGAAGACAACTCCTCGATGCTGCTCTGCATAATGCGCCCACATAAGAAGATTATCTTTGCGACGCGTTGCACAAAAAATTCCGCTGTCGCGGAATTGCGCAATTAGAGCGGTACGTCTGACCTCCAAGACATCAAGCTCAGCTTTCAACTGCGGGCACGATTCTTCGAAAGCTGGCGAGGCAACCAGCGCAAGACACTCATCACGCTGCTTCTGAGTACCCGCCCTCATCATCGACGATACCGCTGCTACTTCTTCCAACGGCAACCCTAAGCGGCACGAGAGCGCAGCAGGGTCATTTTCGATCATGTCAACGATGGTGAGAGCAGCATCTCGATGCTGCTCCTTCAATGAGCGGTCAAATAGATCATCGATATACGCATCAAAAGGGTCGTTCATTTCGGTTGGTCTGCCGAAACGCAGAGAACGATTCCTTATGATTAATTCAGCCGAACTATGGCTCGTATACTTATAAACGACGGGAAATTCACTCGGCGGCATCGCATCCCTCGAAAGCAATTTAACTAGGAACGTCGACGCCTTCTCTCCCCCGCCCCCTTAGGCCGCGATTCCGGCACTGGCCCCATCTCGTCGAGGGTCGGCTTCCGCACCCGTGAGGTGCCGGTCAGCAGCGGGTTCGGTTTCTCGCCGGCTTTCGGCCTGCCCTCGCCGCCGCCGAGATTATGCGGGCCCATATCCGCATCCGTCGGCTTGCGGGCGCGGGTCGGCGGCAGGTTGGCGCTGGAGCCGTAGCTGCGCTCGCCCTTGTACTTGCCGGCGGAGGCCTCGACATCGCCTTGCCGGGCGAGCGGATCGTCCGCGATCGCCAGCTCCGTCGCCTGCAGGCGCTTGATCTCGTCGCGCAGGCGGGCCGCCGCCTCGAATTCGAGATCGGCCGCGGCCTCGCGCATGCGCTTCTCGAGATCGGCGATCGCGGCCTTGAGGTTGTGGCCCGAGGCCGGCGCCACCAGCCCCTTGTCGACCGTGACATGGTCGCGCTCATAGACCGAGCCGAGGATGTCGCCGATGGCGCGCTTGATCGTCTGCGGCGTGATGCCGTGCTCGGCATTATAGGCGAGCTGCTTCTCGCGGCGGCGATTGGTCTCGGCCAGCGCCCGCTCCATCGAGCCGGTGACGTGGTCGGCATAGAGGATGACCTTGCCGTCGACGTTGCGGGCGGCGCGGCCGATGGTCTGGATCAGCGAGGTCTCGGAGCGCAGGAAGCCCTCCTTGTCGGCGTCCAAGATGGCGACGAAGCCGCATTCGGGGATGTCGAGGCCCTCGCGCAGCAGGTTGATGCCGACCAGCACGTCGAAGGCGCCGAGGCGCAGGTCTCTGAGGATCTCGATGCGCTCGATCGTGTCGATGTCCGAGTGCATGTAGCGCACGCGCACGCCGTTCTCGTGCAGGTATTCGGTCAGGTCCTCGGCCATGCGCTTGGTCAGCACGGTGACGAGGGTGCGATAGCCCTTCTCGGTGACCTCCTTGACCTCGTCCAGCAGGTCCGCGACCTGATGCTTGGCGGGGCGGATCTCGACCGGCGGGTCGATCAAACCTGTCGGACGAATGACCTGCTCGGTGAAGACGCCGCCGGTCTGCTCCATTTCCCAGCCGCCGGGCGTGGCCGAGACATGCACCGACTGGGGCCGCATCGCGTCCCATTCCTCGAAGCGCAAGGGCCGGTTGTCCATGCAGGAGGGCAGGCGGAAGCCGTATTCGGCCAGCGTCGCCTTGCGGCGGAAGTCGCCCCGGTACATGCCGCCGATCTGCGGCACGGAGACATGGCTCTCGTCGGTGAAGACCAGCGCGTTGTCGGGCAGGTATTCGAACAGCGTCGGCGGCGGCTCGCCCGGCTTGCGGCCGGTGAGATAGCGCGAATAGTTCTCGATGCCGTTGCAGGAGCCGGTGGCCTCGATCATCTCGATGTCGAAGGTGCAGCGCTGGTCGAGCCGCTGTGCCTCCAGGAAGCGGCCCATGCGGTTGAGCTCGTCGAGGCGGGCTTTCAGCTCCTCCTTGATCGACTTCACCGCCTGGGTCAGCGTCGGGCGCGGCGTGGTGTAGTGCGAATTGCCGTAGACCTTGATGAATTCGAGCTCGCCGGTCTTCTGGCCGGTGAGCGGATCGAATTCGGAGATCGACTCGACCTCGTCGCCGAACAGGCCGATGCGCCAGGCCCGGTCCTCATAGTGCGCCGGGTAGAGCTCGATGACGTCGCCGCGCACCCGGAAGGTGCCGCGGGCGAAATCGTGCTGGGTGCGCTTGTACTGGAGCGCGACGAGATCGGCGATGAGCTGGCGCTGCTCGATGCGCTCGCCAAGCTTCACCGAGAAGGTCATCGCCGTATAGGTCTCGACCGAGCCGATACCGTAGATGCAGGAGACCGAGGCGACGATGATCACGTCGTCGCGTTCGAGCAGGGAGCGCGTCGCCGAATGGCGCATGCGGTCGATCTGCTCGTTGATCGAGGATTCCTTCTCGATATAGGTGTCCGAGCGCGGAACATAGGCCTCCGGCTGGTAATAGTCGTAGTACGAAACGAAGTACTCGACCGCGTTGTCGGGGAAGAAGCTCTTGAACTCCCCGTAAAGCTGCGCCGCCAGCGTCTTGTTCGGCGCGAGGATCAGCGCCGGGCGCTGCGTCTCCTCGATCACCTTGGCCATGGTGAAGGTCTTGCCCGAGCCGGTGACGCCGAGCAGCACCTGATCGCGCTCCTGCCGGCGGATGCCGTCGACGAGATCGGCGATCGCGGTCGGCTGGTCGCCTGACGGGGAGAAGTCCGACTTCATCGTGAAGGCGATGCCGCCCTCCGATTTCTCGGGGCGCTCGGGCCGGTGCGGCGTCCAGGGCTTGCCGGGCTGGATGAAGGGGCTGCCGGTCTCCAGCAGATGTTGCAGCGAGGTCGCCGTCGCGGCGGCCGCGCCCTCGGCACCGATGAAGGCGGAATCCGCCTTCTTGGAGAGCTTGCGCTTGGGCCTCTCCTCGCCGCCCGGCCGTTCCAGCGCGTAGTCCGGCTTGGCCTCGTACCCGGCCTGCGGCCTGTCGCTGAAGCCGGAGGCACCGCCGGGCACCGCCGTGCCGCGATTGATCGCGGGGTTCAGCAGGTCGGCGAGATAGCCTTCGAGCGGCTTCAGCTCGGGCTTGGTCGCCTTGGAATTGGGCGTGCGGGCCGAGGACGGCTTCTTCGCCGCCTTCGGCTTGGTCGCGGTGGTGTCGGAGCTTTTCGGCATGGCCGCAATATGGGGCGGAATGCGTGATGATGCGAGGGGGTGCGGCGCATCGCAGGGCTGATTGGTGACAGGAGTTGACAGGAACGCTTAATGCAACTTTAGATTGCATATATCGGTTAATGACAACCTATGGAGATGGACCATGTCGGGGGGCGGGTCCGAAGCCGAGGCGGCGGTCGAAGCCTTCATCGCCCGCTGGCGCCTCTCGGAAGGTGCGGAGCGGGCGGCCTATGCCCAGTTCCTCAGCGAGTTCTGCGGGCTGATCGGGGTCGAGCCGCCGCAGCCGCCGACGAGCGATTCCGATGCCGTGACCTATCGCTTCGAATATCCCGTGCGATTTCCGGATGGGCTGGGCGGGCACAGCACCGGGCGCATCGACCTCTACCGGAAAGGCGCCTTCGTCCTCGAAGCCAAGCAGAGCCGCCTCAAGGGGCAGGCCAAGGAGGTCCTGCCGGCGCAAGGCGCCCTGCCCTTCGCCGAGCCGGCCGGACCGCGCGGCCGGCGCGGGGCCGATCGCGCCTGGGACGTGCTGATGCTCAATGCCAGGCGCCAGGCGGAAGACTATGCCAAGGCGCTGCCGGCGAGCCATGGCTGGCCGTCCTTCCTGATCGTCTGCGATGTCGGGCATTGCTTCGAATTCTACGCCGACTTCACCGGGCAGGGTAAGAACTACGTTCAGTTCCCCGACCGCCAGAACTATCGCGTCTATCTCGACGACCTACGCGATGCGGGCCTGCGCCAGCGCCTCGCGGCGATCTGGACCGAACCGCTGGCGCTCGACCCCGCCCGCCACGCCGCCCGCGTCACCCGCGCCATCGCCGAGCGGCTGGCCGCCGTCTCCCGGGTGCTGGAGCGCGCGCATGACCCGGAGGAGGTCGCGCTGTTCCTGATGCGCTGCCTGTTCACGATGTTCGCCGAGGATGTCGGGCTGATCCGCAAGGACGCCTTCAAGGCCCTGCTGCGCGAGTGCCGCGACGCGCCGGATTCCTTCCTGCCGCTGGTCTCGGAACTGTGGCAGGCGATGGACAAGGGCGAATATTCGACCTCCGTGCGCGAGCGCATGAAGCGCTTCAACGGCAAGCTCTATGAGGATGCCCGGGTCTTTCCGCTCGGCCGCGAGGAGATCGGCGAGTTGCTGGCCGCGGCCGAGCACGACTGGAAGGAGGTCGAGCCGGCGATCTTCGGGACGCTGCTGGAGCAGGCGCTCGATCCGCAGGAGCGAGCCCGGCTCGGCGCACATTACACGCCGCGCGCCTATGTCGAGCGGCTGGTCGTCGAGACGGTGATCGGGCCGCTGCGCGACGACTGGCGCGCGGTCCTCGGCGCAGCGCAGCAGGCCCGCGATGGCAGCGATACCCGGCGGGCGCTCGCGCTGGTCGAGGACTTCCACGAGACGCTCTGCACCACGCGAATTCTCGATCCGGCCTGCGGGACGGGGAATTTTCTGCACGTTTCACAAGAGCTTATGAAAAAGCTGGAAGGAGAGGTTCTCGACGCCGCCAGCGAACTCGGCCGCAACGAGGAGCTTTCCGGTTTCGCGACCCATCAGGTCGGGCCGCATCAATTCCTGGGCCTGGAGACCAATCGCAGGGCGGTCGCCATCGCCGATCTCGTCCTCTGGATCGGCCATCTGCAATGGCATTTCCGCACGCGTGCCCACGCGCCGCGCGAGCCTATCCTCGAAAAGCTCGACCATATCTACAAGCAGGATGCGGCGCTGAGCTGGGACGGCTGGCCGCTTCCGCACTGGCGCGACGGCCATGAAGTCCTGCCGAACCCGCGGCGGCCGGAATGGCCGGAGACCGAGTTCATCGTCGGCAACCCGCCCTTCATCGGCGGCAAGGACCTGCGGACTCGCCTCGGGACCGTCTATGCCGAAGCGCTCTGGGCCGCCCATCCGCAGATGAACGAGAGCGCCGATTTCGTGATGTACTGGTGGGACCATGCCGCCGAACTGCTGACGCGGCCGGGCACGCGCCTGCGCCGCTTCGGTTTCGTCACCACGAACTCGATCACCCAGCTTTTCCAGCGCCGGACGGTCGAGCGGCATCTCGGCGGCAAGCGACCGCTCTCGATCGTCATGGCGATTCCGGATCATCCCTGGACGAAGGCCGGGCGGGACACCGCCGCCGTCCGGATCGCGATGACGGTCGCGCAAGCGGGTTATCATGAGGGCAAGCTCTGCACGGTCCTGTCCGAAGCCGAACTCGACACCGACCAGCCCCAGATCGAACTGCGGGAGAGCGAGGGACGGGTCAATTCTGACCTCACGATCGGTGCCGACACTGCTCAAGCCTCGGGGCTTCAGGCCAATAGCGGACTCAGCTCGCGCGGCATGATGCTGTTCGGGAAGGGCTTCCTCGTGTCGCAGGAGGAAGCGCAGATGCTGGGTCTCGGCCGCAGAGCCGGGCTGGAGAAGCATATCCAAACCTACCGCAATGGCCGGGATCTGATGGCTCGCCCGCGTGGCGCCATGGCCATCGATCTGTACGGACTCCAGCCCGATGAAGTTCGGGAACATTATCCCGAGGTCTATCAACATCTGCTTCGCACCGTGAAAGCGGAGCGGGATCGCAACAGGGATGCCGATATCAAGGCAAGGTGGTGGCTCTTCGGCCGAACGCGCGACGAGATCCGCCCAGCCCTCGCTCCTCTCCAGCGCTATATCGCCACGGTCGAAACCGCCAAGCACCGCATCTTTCAGTTCCTCGATGCCTCGATCCTGCCGGACAACAAGATCCTGGCGGTCGCCCTCTCCGATGCGCACACGCTCGGCGTCCTGTCATCCCGCATCCACGAGACCTGGTACCTGGCCAGCGCCGGCAAACGCGGCGTCTACGAACGCGATGCGGTCTATGTGAAATCCCGCTGCTTCGACCCATTCCCCTTCCCCGATGCGACCGAGCATCAACGCGAAGCGATCCGCCGCCCGGCGGAAGCGCTCGATGCCCTGCGCAAACAGGTTCTGACGGAACATCCCGACCTGACGCTGACCAAGCTCTACAATGTGCGCGAGGCGCTCCACGCCGGCTACGCGCTGACGGCTGCGGAGGCGGATATCCGCGATCGCGGCCTCGTCATGATCCTCGACGAACACCACAAGGCGATCGATACCGCCGTGGCCGCAGCCTATGGCTGGCCGGCCGAGCTCGGCGAGGAAGAGGTGCTGGCCCGGCTCGTCGCCCTCAATCGGCAACGCGCGCAGGAGGAGGCTCAAGGGTTGGTGCGCTGGCTCCGGCCGGACTATCAGCGTCCGCGCTTCGGCGCCCCGGCCAAAGTCGGCGAGCAGATCGACACGCTGCTGCCGGAACCGCTATCGGCCGCCGCCGGCAAGCCCGTCTTTCCGGCCGAGGCCGTGGAGCGGGTCGCCGCCGTACTCGCGGCACTGGCGGGGAACGCGGCGCCGATCGATGCACGGGCGATCGCGGCGCGCTTCCGCCAGGGCCTCAAGGTGGAACGCGCGATCCGCGACATCCTGGTTTCGCTGGCGCGGGTCGGGGAGATCTCGACCCTCGATGGCGGACAGAGCTTCGCGCGACGACTGACCGGCACGGGATGAGCGGAAACTTCAGGCCGGCTCCGCCCGCGTCGACCGATGCGGGGACGCGAGGCCGACCAGCACAGGTTCAGGCCCGGCCGGCCAGCCAGGCTTCGATGCCGGAGGCAGCCGCGACGCCCGTCGCGAAGCTCGCCTGGAGCAGATAACCGCCGGTCGGCGCCTCCCAGTCCAGCATCTCCCCGGCCGCGAAGATACCCGGCAGGCGTTTCAGCATGAAGCCGCCAT
Source organism: Allobosea sp. Root670 (assembly GCF_001429415.1). Taxonomy (NCBI): domain Bacteria; kingdom Pseudomonadati; phylum Pseudomonadota; class Alphaproteobacteria; order Hyphomicrobiales; family Alloboseaceae; genus Allobosea; species Allobosea sp. Root670. The sequence goes on from NZ_LMJU01000016.1 coordinate 289,225, forward strand.
CGCATTCGTCACTGATGATGCCGCCGGCCGTCGAAATGGCACGCGCGATCGGCATGGGAGCGCCAAGGCGCAGCGGCGCTGCCTTGATCAGTGCCGCCAGCGCATCCGGCTCGGCCGGGAGGGTTGCGCCGGCCGCGTCCCGCAGCAGGGCGATGGCGACCGGTGCGAGGCCCGCAGCCTTGCGCAGGTGATTGCTAAGCGTCTCGCCCTTGCGCCGCTTCGCGAGGCGAGTGGCGAGCTCCAAGGCCGAGAGATCGGGGCGCAGGTCGATATCGATCGTGGCGGCGCCATCGCGCCGGATCTCCTCGCGGATCGTTGCCGACAGCGCATAGATCGCACCGCCCTCGATGCCATCGGCATCGATCATCGCCTCGCCCGCGGCTTGCTCGCCGGCGCAACGGATGACGATCCGCTTCAACGGCTGGCCGACGAAGCGCTCCTTCATCTGCGGCGACCAGGCGACCGTGAAGCCGCCATTGGCAGGCCGGAGCGGCGAGACCGCGACATCGCGTGCCGCCAGCAGCGGCACCCAGCCACCGTCGGAACCGAGCCGCGGCCAGCTCGCGCCGCCCAGCGCCAATAGCGTCGCATCGGGGCGGATCGTCTCGGCTTCACCGTTCGCGAGGCGGAACATCAGGGCTCCATCGGTATCCCAGCCGGTCCAGAGCCGACCAGAGGCGAGCCGAACGCCTAATCCGTCGAGCCGGCCGAGCCAGGCGCGCAGCAGCGGCGAAGCCTTCATTGCACGCGGAAATACACGGCCGCTGGAGCCGATGAAGGTCTCCGCACCGAGCTCGTCGGCCCAGTCGCGCAGAGCCTGCGGCGGGAAGGCGCGCAGGGCCGGTTCCAGCCAGTCGCCCGCCTCGCGGTAGCGCCCGAGAAAGGCGTCCAGCGGCTCGGAATGGGTGAGGTTCAGGCCTCCGCGCCCGGCGAGCAGGAACTTGCGGGCGGGCGAGGCCATGCGCTCGTAGACCGTGACGCGATGCCCGGCGCTCGCCAGCCGCTCGGCAGCCATGAGGCCGGCCGGGCCAGCGCCGATGATGGCGATTTCACGCGTTTGCACGATGCACTCCAAGGCCGATGCCGTCGTTCCGGGCGTAGCGAAGCGCAGACCCGGAATCCATCATAGAGCGCATCGCCTTTCGATGGTTTCCGGATCGGTGCCGCGAACGCGGCTTGTCCGGAATGACGATGTGTTTCATTCGCTTCGATGCACTACCCTACCCGCCTCAGAGCGGAAACTGCCCAGAACATCAAATCGATGCCGACCATCGCCGCCTATATCGGCGCCGCGCTCTTCGAGATCGCCGGTTGCTTCGCCTTCTGGGGCTGGCTCAGGCTTGGCAAGCCGATCTGGTGGCTGGTGCCGGGACTATTCTCGCTCGGGCTCTTCGCCTGGCTCCTGACGCTGGTCGAGAGCGCGGCGGCAGGGCGCGCCTTCGCCGCCTATGGCGGGGTCTATATCGCCGCCTCGCTCGGCTGGCTCTGGGCGGTGGAAGGCATCAGGCCGGATCGCTGGGATCTGACCGGCGGCATCATCTGCCTCGCTGGCGCCGCGATCATACTGGCGGCGCCGCGCTGATGGAGAGCTTCAACCGCCCGAATGCGCGGCGGGAATGAGCACGGTCGGCATCTCGCGCTGCTCGGCGGCGGCCTTCGTCTCGCGCAGACGGCTCTCGCGCAACTCGTTGGCGCTCTCCAGGATCGGATAGGCGATCGAGACGATATGGCCGTGGATGCGCTTGAGATCGCGGATGATGTCGAGATGGATCGCGCTGGTCTCGATCGATTCCGACCTGCCCGAGCGCAGGCGCTGGAAATGGCTGTCGGTGGCGCGCCGCTCGGCATCGCGCATCGCCGCCTTGTCGGCGAAGAGCTGGCGGGCGAGATCGAGATCGCGCGTCGCGAAGACGTTGAGCGCCAGTGCCAGCGCGGAGGCGACGCGATGATGGAAATCGCGGATCTCGGCCAGGCCCTCCGGCGAGAACGAGTAGCGCTTGCGGATCTTCTTCTCGGCAAGCTCGCGCAGGTTCTTGTCGATGACGTCGCCGATATGCTCGAGATTGGTGATCAGGGTGATGATCTCGAACAGGCGCCGGCTTTCCTCCTCGGACAACTCGTTGCGCGAGACCTTGACCAGATAGAGCTTGATCGACTCGTGAATGGTGTCGACGCCGTCATCCGCCTGGGCGATGGCGCGCGAGAGCTTGAGCTCGTCCTTCTCCAGCAGTGTCATGGTATCGCGCAGCATGGCCTCGACGCGATCGCCGAGGCGCAGCGCCTCGCGCATCGCGCCGGCAAGCGCCTCGGTCGGGCTGTCGAGCGCGTTGGGATCGAGATAGCGCGGCGTCACCGCTTCGGCCTTGTCCTGCTTGCCGGGCATGAAGCGCTCGACCAGGCCTGAAATCGGCCCGACGAAGGGCAGGAAGACCAGCGCGCCGACAACGTTGAGCACGACATGGAACTCGATGGCGAGCCGGGCCTCGGACGAGGAGAAGCCGATGAGCCAGGTCGAAAGCGGGCCGACGAAGGGCAGCACCGCGAGAGCCAGGATCAGGCGCGTCAGCAGGTTGCCGACGGCGGCACGGCGCTGGGCAGCGGGCGCGCCGAGCTGGTCGAGCACCGGGATCACGGCATTGCCGAGATTGGCGCCGATGACCAGGGTGAGCGCCGTCGCCGGCGGGAACAGGCCCGACGCCGCGAAGGTCGCGACGAGCAGGATGATGGCGATGCTGGAATGGACGAGCCAGGTCGCGGCGATGGCGGCGAGGATGCCGAGCAGCGGCTCGGAACCCATGGCGCTGAGGACGACGCGGAAGGTCGGCGACTGCGCCAGCGGGGCGGCGGCGGCGTTGAGCTCGATCAGCGAGAGCAGGATCAGACCGATGCCGACCAGCACGCGGCCGATATTGCGCGGGCGCTCCATCGCCTCGCTGGAGAGATACATGGCGACGCCGATGGCGACGCAGAGCCCCCAGAGCCAGCCCAGGTCCATCGAGATGACGAAGGCCGCGAGCGCCGTGCCGAGATTGGCACCGAGCAGGACGGCCAGCGCCATGGCCGGCACGATCAGCGCCTGACCGGCGAAGGAGGAGACGAGCAGCGTCGTCGCCGTCGAGCTCTGCAGCACCATGGTCACGGCAACGCCGCTGCCGAAAGCGGCGAAGCGATTGCGCGTGAAACTCTGCAGCGCCTGCCTAAGCTGCGAGCCGAAGGCGCGCATAGCGCCGGTTCGCACCAGCCTGACCGCCCAGATCAGCAGCGCGACGCCGCCGGCAAGGTGGATCAGGATATTGGTAGCGCTCTCGCCCATGGCCATTTTCGTGCGGTCTTTCCCCGATTCAGGCGTTGATCTTCGGCCAAATCTATCAATTTTTGATTAGCCAACTCAACAGAAATACACACTGAAAGTGCTGATATTTGGGCGGCACTTTCAGCCCTGGTGGCTCCACGAAGGGAGATGCCTGGTTTTCGTCGGCACTCAGGCTGGCGGAATCAGCGTCACGCCGGATTTGGCGAAGGAAACCGAGACCGCGGTACCGGGCGTCAGCATCTCACGCCCGCCATATTGCACGACGAAGAGCTCACCGACCTCGCTCTCGACCATGATGTCGAGATGGTTGCCGAGATAGGCGCATTTGCGGATCGTGCCCGGCAGCGAACCGCCCAGCCCCGGCTCGCCCAGCAGCAAAGCCTCCGGCCGGATCGCGACCTTGGCGGATCCCGGCCCGATGCCGCGCGCCGGCAGGGTGACCGTGGCGGAGCCGATCGCGACATCGGCGCGATCGTCAGTCACAGCCTTCACCGTGACGTCGATCAGATTCGCATCGCCAATGAAGTCGGCGACGAAAGCGTTGGAGGGCTGCTCGTAGAGGTCGCGCGGCGCGCCTTCCTGCGCGATCCGGGCATTCGACATTACGATGATGCGGTCGGAGACGGCGAGCGCCTCCTCCTGATCATGGGTGACATAGGCCACGGTCAGGTTGAGGTCCTGCTGCAATTCGCGGATTTCCTCGCGGACGCGGCGGCGCAGCTTGGCATCGAGATTGGAGAGCGGCTCGTCGAAGAGCAGCACCTGCGGCTCCAGCACGAGGGCACGCGCCACCGCGACGCGCTGCTGCTGGCCGCCCGAGAGCTCTGACGGGTAACGGTTCTCGAATCCCTTGAGGCCGACCAGCGCCAGCTTCTCCAGCGCCATCTGCTTCGACTGCTCCTTGCCGAGGCCCTTCACGGTCGGACCGTAGGCGGCGTTGTCGAGCACGCTCATATGCGGGAAGAGCGCATAGGACTGGAACACCATCGAGACGTCGCGATCGGCAGCCGAGAGCTTGGTGACGTCCTTGCCGCCAATCAGGATCTGGCCGTCGCTGGCGATCTCGAGGCCTGCGATCATGCGCAGGGTCGTGGTCTTGCCGCAGCCGGAGGGACCGAGCAGGGTCACGAGCTTGCCGGCTTCGATGGTGAAATTGATGTTGTCGACCGCCGTCACCGCGCCATAGCGCATCGAGACGTTGCGGAATTCGACGGAAGCGGGTCCGGCCTTGGCCATCTTGAGTCTTTATCCTTATCCGATCGCGGGAGCGGGCGCCGGGGCGGCAATCGTGGCGGTGCGGCCACGCCGGCCGAGCTTGCGCTCGCCGACGAAGAACTGGATGAGGACGATGCCGAGCGCCATGAAGACGATCAGCACCGAGGAATAGGCGATGGCGAGGCCGAACTCGCCGGCCTCGACGCGCCCGACGATATAGGCGGTGGAGAGGTTGTATTCGGCCGAGACCAGGAAGATCACGGCGCTGACCGCCGTCATCGAGCGCACGAACGAGTAGACCAGCGCCGAGACCAACGCCGGCTTGAGCAGGGGCAGCACCACGCGCCAGAGCGTGGTGAAGCTGCGGGCGCGCAACGTGGTCGAGGCCTCGTCCAGGCTCTTGTCGATCTGCGAGAGGCCGGCAATGCCGGAGCGCACGCCGACCGGCATGTTGCGGAAGACGAAGGCGATGACGAGGATCAGGCCAGTACCGGTGATCTCCACCGGCGGCACGTTGAAGGCCAGGATATAGGCGACGCCGAGCACCGTGCCGGGAATGGCGAAGGAGAGCATCGTCGCGAATTCGAGCCCGGCCCGGCCGCGGAAACGCTGGCGCGTCAGCAGATAGGCGGTGAGCAGGCCGATCACCGCCGTCAGCGGTGCCGAGATCGCCGCCACCTTCACCGTGGTGAAGAAGGACGACCAGGCCGAGCCCTGGAAATAGATGCCGTCGCTGAAATCGATGGCGAAGCCGGTGATGTAGTGCTGCAGGGTCGGGGTGTAGTCGCGGCCCATGTTGCGGACGAAGCCGCCGACCAGGATGACGATGTAGATCACCACGGTCAGCGCGACCCAGGGCACGATCACGGCCGCAGAGAGCCAGGTGATGCGACGCGGCAGCGGCGTCGGCAGCCCGGCATCGCCCTTGCCGGTGACCGTCGTGTAGGATTTGTCGCCGAGCCAGCGCTGCTGCACCCAGAAGGCGCCGAGCGTGAAGGCGAGCAGCACGATGGCGAGAACCGCCGCCTGCCCCTGGTTGTAGGAGGCGCCGACCACCGCGAAGAAGATCTTGGTCGAAAGCACCTCGAAATTGCCACCGAGCACCAGCGGATTGCCGAAATCGGCCATGCTCTCGACGAAGCCGAGCAGGAAGGCATTGGCGATGCCGGGCCTGAGCAGCGGCCAGGTCACGGTGCGGAAGGTCTGCCAGCGCTTGGCACCGAGCGTCTGCGAGGCCTCCTCCAGGCTGGGCGAGATGCCCTGCACGACGCCGATCAGGACGAGGAAGGCGATCGGCGCGAAGGCCAGCACCTGCGCCAGCAAGACGCCAGGCAGGCCGTAAAGCCAGCGCGAGCGCGGGATGTCGAACCATTCGTAGAGAACGGTCGAGACCGCGCCGGCGCGGCCGAAGAGCAGGATCAGCGCGAGGCCGATGACGAAGGGCGGCGTGATGATCGGCAGCACGGTCAGGGCGCGCATGACGCGCTTGCCGGGCATGCCGGTGCGCAGGATCAACAGCGCGCAGGCGAGGCCGAGAAGCGTGGTGATGACGCCGCAGAGCACGGCCAGGACCAGCGTGTTCCAGGCGACGCCGCAATTGACGTTGGCACTGAGGCAGCCCAGCCCCCAGATCGAGGAATCGAGGAAGCGCTCGAAGAATGCCGCGGGCGCGAAGGCGCCGTTCTGGTCGACCAGCGCGCTCTTCAGGATGATCGCGACCGGGAAGAAGATGAAGATGCCGATCAGCAGGACAACGAGGCCGATCGTCGAGGTCGTGAAGAGGTCGCCGCGGCAGACGCCGCGATAGGCCAGCCCGTGGCAGAGCAGGAAGAGCAGCGACAGAAGCGTCAGGAAGGCACCGCCGCCGATGCCGCGTTGCGAGGCACCTGCGCCGCCGAGCAAGGCTGCAAGCCAGGAAATGCCCTGGTCCTTCAGCACGATCGAGAAGGCCTGGGCGAAGAACAGGACCATGCCGAGAAGGCCGGCCCAGACCAGCACGGTCGCCGTACGCTGGCGGTCAGCGCTGCCCCAGAACATCGTCGCAGCCGCGAGCGCAATGCCGACCGGCAGGAGCCAGGGCGCCTGGCCGGAAAGGGAAAGCGCCAGCGCGCTGCCCGCCTTGCCGAACGGATATTCGGCGAGCCAGGCCCAGTTCGTCAGGCTCATGCCCTCGACGAGATACCAGGGCATCAGCGCATAGCCGAGCCAGCCGATCAGCAGCACGAGTCTCGTCGCTGGCGCCATGGTTGCCCTGCCCTCACATTCCTTGTCGGTCCGAACCGGTTGCCCCGGCTTTCACGGCCCAGCCTTTACCCTGCACCCGAACCACCAGCGTCATCCCGGACGCAGCGAAGCGGAGATCCGGGATCCATGCCGGAGCGTATCCGACGGAGGTTCAGGCATGGATCCCGGGTCAAGCCCGGGATGACGGCGTGTTTCCGAGGTTGCCCGGGAAACAAGCCGGAGGAACGCAGCCTTACTTCGGCAGCGCCTTGACTTCCTTGTCCCACTTGGCGAGCAGGCGATTGCGCTCGGCCGAGGAGCCGTATTTCACGAAGTCGTAGTTGATCAGCTTCATCTGATCCATCTTCGGCGACTGCGCCGGCACCGGCGAGGCCTTGTTCGACGGCACCTGATAGGACTTCGCCGGAGCTGCCAGAGCCTGCGCGGCCGGGGTCAGCGCCCAGTCATAGAACTTCTTGGCGTTGTCGAGATTGCGCGCGCCCTTGACGATCGACATCGAGCCGATCTCGTAGCCCGTGCCCTCGCAAGGCGCGACCGGCTTGATCGGGTCGCCCTGCACGGCGAAGACCACCGCGTCATGGATGAAGACGATGCCGACGGCGGTCTCGCCGAGGCTCGCGGCCTTGGCCGGCGCCGCGCCCGACTTGGTGTACTGGCTGATGTTCTTGTGGAGGGCCTTGAGGTACTCGAAGCCCTTGTCCTCGCCCATCAGCTGCACGACGGTGGCGAGCAGGTTATAGGCGGTACCGGACGAATTGGGATCGGCGACCTGAACGTCGTCCTTCAGCTTGGCGTTGAGCAGGTCGGCCCAGCATTTCGGCTCGGGGATGCCCTTGGCCTTGATCTGCTCGGTGTTGAAGCCGAAGCCGAGCGCGCCGGCATAGATGCCGACCGAGCGCTGCTTGGCGGCCTTCCACTGGTCGAGCGCCCAGGGATGAAGCTCCTTGTTCTTCGGCGATTCATACTCCTGGGTCAGCCCCTCCTCCGCCGCCTGGAGATGCGGATCGCCGGTGCCGCCCCACCAGATATCACCGCGCGGATTGGAGGATTCCGCCTTGAGCTGGGCATAGATCTCGCCGGCCGACTTGCGGGTCATCGCGACCTTGATGCCGGTCTCCTTCTCGAAGGCGTTCGACATGGCGCGGCACCACTCCTCCTGGACGCCGCAATACATGACGAGCGACCCCTGAGCGCGGGCCGGGGTGGCGGCGAAGGCCGCCGTTGCGAGCGCGGCGAAAAGCCCCGCCTTGAGCCAGGATTTCGACTGCATATGAACCTCCCTGATCGGATCTTTTGTTTTTTGCCGCTTGCGACGAAGCTGTGATGACTTCGCCGAAAGATCAATTGAATATCGTGCTGGCTAAACGATTCCGGTGATCTCCTTCAGCACCGGTGCCAGTTCCGGGGTGCAGCACAGGATCGGATTGCCCTTGGCGATCCCCTCGCCGGCGAAGAAATCATTGATCCGGGCGCCCGCTTCGCTTGCGATGACGATGCCGGCAGCGACGTCCCAGGCGTTGATATGGAGCTCGGCATAGGCGTCGCTCGAGCCATTGGCGACATGGCAGAGGCCGAGCGTGCCCGAGCCGCCCCGTTTCATCGCGGCGCCTGCCGTGTAGCCGCGCTCGATCACCTTGAGGTAGTTCGCGGCCCGCACGCGGGTCGACCAGCCCAGCTCGACCGAGGCGCGGGCGATATCAGCCGCGCCGGACACCTTGATCGGATCGCCGTTGAGCGTCGCGCCGGCACCGCGGCGGGCGGCATAGACCTCACCCAAGGCCGGGGCCGTGACGACGCCGATCTCCGGCTTGCGATTGGCCAGGAAGCCGATGGAGATGCACCAGTTGCGGTCGCCATGGGCGAAATTCGCGGTGCCGTCGATCGGATCGAGAATCCAGACCGCGTCGGAGGCCTCGCCGCCGCCCTCCTCGCCGATCACCGTATCCTGCGGGAAGAGCTCCGAGAGGCGGCGGCGCAGGAAATCCTCGACCTTGCCGTCGGCGACGGTCAGCCAGTCCTGCGCACCCTTCATGGTGATGCCGAGGGATTCACGCTTGATGAAATAGCCCAGCGCCAGATGGCTCGCCTCGGCCGCGAGGCCGAGGGCCGCATAATAGCGCAGGTCGCGCTCGGCCGGCGTCATCACTTACCCCCGAGATCGACGCGGACGGGCTTGCCGGTCTGCGCGGATTCGGTCGCCGCATCGGCCAGGATCTGCGCCTTCAGGCCGTCGAGACCGGTCGGCGAGGCCGCTGCCTTGCCCTGGCAGGCGGCGATGAACGCGTCGAGCTCGGCGCGATAGGCCGCGGCATAGCGCTCCAGGAAGAAGTTCTGCACGGGATCGGCGCGGAAGCCCTGCCCGGTCGCGATCTCGACCGTCGTCTCGTGGATGTTGCCGGCGCGCAGCATGCCCTTGGAGCCGTGGACCTCGATGCGCTGGTCATAGCCATAGGTGGCGCGGCGCGAATTCGAGATCTGGGCGATCCGGCCCGAAGCCGTCTTCATGACGACGGCAGCGGTGTCGACATCGCCGGCCTCGCCGATCGCCTTGTCGACGAGGGCGGAGCCGAGCGCGAAGACCTCGACCGGCTCCTCGGCCAGCAGGAAGCGCGCCATGTCGAAATCATGGATCATCATGTCGCGGAACAGCCCGCCCGAGCGCTTGACGTAATCGACCGGCGGCGGCGCGGGATCGCGCGAGATCACCGTGACGATCTCGATCGCGCCGGCCTCACCCGCGCGCAGACGCTTCTCCAGCGCCGCGAAATTCGGGTCGAAGCGGCGGTTGAAGCCGATCATCAGCGGCTTTCCGGATTTTTCCACCGTGGTGAGGCAGCGGTGGATGCGGGTGGCGTCGAGATCGACCGGCTTCTCGCAGAACACGGCCTTGCCGGCGGAAACGGCCTGCTCGATCAGGTCGGCATGGGTATCGGTCGGCGTGCAGATCAGCACGGCATCGATCGCGGCATCCGCAAGGATCGCCTCGGTGCTCGTGGCCTTGGCACCTGTCGCGGCGGCGATCGACGCGGCGGCCTCCGGCATCGCGTCGGTGACGGCGACCAGCTCGGCATCGCCGCGCGCGGCGACGTTCAGCCCATGGATGCGCCCGATACGGCCGGCGCCCAGCAATCCGATCTTCATGGTCTTCGTCATTCCCGTCGTCGCGTCTCTTAAAGGCAGTCATGCGGCCGGTACGCCGCAGCGAAATCCGGCGGCTAGTCGTGCGCACCCATAATGGTCTGGTCGAAATCGATATTCGAGCCGGTCATCAGACCGGATTCCGCCGAGGCGAGATAGGCGACCGCCTTGGCGACCTCGCGCGGATCGATCAGGCGGCCGAAGGGCTGGGAGGCATTCGCCTCCTCCAGCCAGCCGTCCCTGGCGTCATGGCGCAGCTTCATGATCGCGTCCTCGCCCGGCGTCGCCATCCAGCCGATATTGAGGCCGTTGACCCGAATGCGGTGCTTCAAGAGCCCATAGGCCGCATTCTTCGTCAGCGCGGCCAAGGCCGCCTTCGAGACGCTGTAGGCGGAGAGGAAAGGCTGACCGCCATGGGCCGACATCGACTGGATATTGACGATGGCGCCCGGGATATCCTGCCGGCGCATCAGGTCCGCCGCATCCTGAATCAGGAAGAAGGGCGCGCGCAGGTTCACCGCCATGATGCGCTCGTAGAGCGCGGGCGAGGTATCGAAGATCGTGCCGCGATCGGTGTCGCCAGCGGCGTTCACGAGAATGTCGAGATGGCCGAAGGCCTGCCCGGCCGCCGGCACGACCTGCCGGACGGCATCGAGATCGGCGAGGTCGACCTGATGGAAACGGGCCTCGCAGCCCGCCGCGCGCAGGCTTTCCGCGACAGCCTCGCCGCGCGCCGCATTGCGCCCGGTCAGCAACAGCCCCCGCGCACCGCGTTCCGCGAATTCGCGGGCAATCGCCTCGCCCAGGCCCTGGCTGCCGCCAGTGACGACAGCGACCTTGCCGTGGAGATCACGGCTGAACGAACCGGCTTGCGACAACGACCCGCCTCCCGAAGCGAAACGGCAGGAATTTTTTAAACATCCCGCTAGTTGGAATAAACATTCCATTCTTGGCATAAGCGAGTCAAGACGACGCGAGGCCCCGCCTTGTCAAAAACACGCGCAGCGCCGCTGCACAGGATGACGACATCGACGGGGACGAGGACGGCCGGCTTCACGAAACGCGGAAGACGGCTCCTTCTCAACGGAAAGAAAACTGTCGTCTTCAGAGGGCGATCGGCATAATATTGCGTTCTGTGAATAAAATTCGACATATTCATGCAATGATCGCCGTCAAGAAACTCTTACCCTCGCGGCAAACGCGCATCTGCCCTGCGCCGCACAGTTGACGCTTTCGTTGGCACATGCCTTGCTGCGCCGATCAACGAGAACACGGTGCGAAGGCGCCGGGGATGAATTTTGTTTGAAGGTGGAGGCTATTCGATGAAAGAGCAGGAAATCCGCGGCCTGGTCGCGGATGTGAAGGAAGGCACGCTGTCGCGCCGGTCCTTCATGCAGAAAATGGCGGCCGTCGGCATTGCCGCGCCGCTCGCAACCCAGATCCTGATCTGGAACGACGTCGCGATGGCGAATGCCACGCTGCAATACAAGCCGACCAAGGCCGGCGGCGGTGGCCCGCTGAAGATGCTGCTGTGGCAGGCCCCGACCCTGCTCAACCCGCATTTCGCCTCGGGCACCAAGGACCAGATCGCGTCGCGCATCTTCTACGAGCCGCTCGCCGGCTGGGACAAGGAAGGCAACCTCTTCCCGCAGCTCGCCGCCGAGATCCCGAGCAAGGCCAATGGCGGTCTTTCCGCCGACGGCAAGACCGTGACCTGGAAGCTGAAGCAGGGCGTGAAATGGCATGACGGCAAGCCGCTGACCGCCGACGACGCCGTCTTCACCTGGGAATACGCCGCCGACCCGGCGACCGCCGCCTACACCACCGGCTCCTACAAGGACATCACGGTCGAGAAGGTCGACACCCACACCTTCAAGGTGATCTTCAAGGAAGCGACCCCGTTCTGGGCCGACCCCTTCGTCGGCGTCGCCGGCATGATCATCCCGAAGCATCTCTTCGGCGAGTACAAGGGCGCCAAGTCGCGCGAGGCCCCGGCCAACCTGAAGCCCGTCGGCACCGGCCCCTACAAGTTCGCCGAGTTCAAGCCGGGTGACATCCTGACCGGCGAGCGCAACGCCGACTATCACGTCAAGAACCAGCCGCATTTCGACACGATCGAGGTCAAGGGCGGCGGTGACGCAGTTTCGGCGGCCCGTGCCGTGCTCCAGACCGGCGAATACGACTATGCCTGGAACCTGCAGGTCGAGGATGAGGTCCTCAAGCGCATGGAGACCGGCGGACGCGGCAAGATCAGCGCCGTCCCCTCGGGCGATATCGAGTTCATCATCCTGAACACGACCGACCCGTGGACCGAGGTCGACGGCGAGCGCTCGAGCGTCAAGACCAAGCACCCGACCCTGACCGACCCGGCCGTGCGCCAGGCGATCAACCTGCTGATCGACCGCGATTCGATCCAGAAGTTCATCTATGGCCGCGGCGGCACCGCCACGGCGAGCTTCGTCAACGAGCCCAAGCAGTTCAAGTCGACCAAGCTCAAATACGAGTTCAACATCGAGAAGGCCAACAAGATCCTCGACGACGCCGGCTGGAAGAAGGGTTCCGACGGCATCCGTGAAAAGGACGGTAAGAAGCTGAAGTACGTCTACCAGACCTCGATCAATGCCCCGCGCCAGAAGACCCAGGCCATCATCAAGCAGGCCTGCCAGCGCGCCGGCATCGATCTGGAGCTGAAGTCGGTCACGGCCTCGGTGTTCTTCTCGTCGGACGTAGCCAACCCCGACACCTACACCAAGCTCTATACCGACATGGAGATGTATACGACGACGCAGCCGCAGCCCGATCCGGAGCGCTTCCTCAACCAGTTCACCTCCTGGGAGATCGCGACCAAGGAGAACAAGTGGCTGGGCCGCAACGTCTCGCGCTACTCGGACCCAGCTGCCGACGAGGCCTACAAGGCCGCGCAGAAGGAACTCGACCCGGCCAAGCGGGCGGCCTACCTGATCAAGGTCAACGAGATCTTCTGCGAGGCCAACGTCATCCTGCCGATCCTGTCGCGCACCCGCATCGCGGCGTCGCTCAACAACCTGTCGCACGATCATAGCGGCTGGGACGTCGACAGCTGGAACATCGCGGCCTGGTATCGTAGCTAAGTCCCCGATTCCCCCTCACGGCAGCTTCGGCTGTCGTGAGGGGCGACAGGCGCGCCGGCCCGCTCCTGCGGCTCCACCAGCCACAGGGGCGGGCCGGCCGTCATCAACACCAGTCCGCGGACGTGCCGCGCGCACAGAGACTATTTCATGGCGACATATCTTATCAGGCGGCTCTTGATCGCCATTCCAAGTTTGCTTGGCATCAGCGTGATTCTGTTCACCATCCTGGCGCTGGCGCCAGGCGATCCGTTTTCGGAAATGGCGACGAATCCGAACGTTCCGCCTGAGGTGCGCGAGGCGCTGCGCGCCAGCTTCGGCCTCAACGACCCGATCATGGTGCGCTACCTGCGCTGGCTGTCGAACATGGCCCAGGGCGACTGGGGCTTCTCCTTCGCCAGCCGCATCAATGTCGACGATCTGATCCTGCAGCGTTTGCCGACCACTCTGTTCGTCGTCGGGTCGTCCCAGATCCTGGCGCTGTGCGTCGCGCTGCCTGTCGGCATCTACGCGGCGACGCGGCCCTATTCGGTTTTCGACCAGATCGCCAATACGCTGGCCTTCGTCGGCTTCTCCCTGCCGACCTTCTTCACCGGCCTGCTCTTCATCCTGATCTTCTCGGTCACGCTCGACTGGTTCCCCTTCGTCTATCGCTCCGACATCGCCGCCACGGGCTGGCGCTGGTATTGGGAGATGTTCCGCCAGGCGATCATGCCAATCACCGTGCTCGGCCTGTTCCAGGCGGCTTCCTATACGCGCTATGTCCGCTCGGCCGTGCTCGACGTCATCCGGCTCGACTACGTCACGACGGCGCGCGCCAAGGGCCTGAGCGAGCGCCGGGTCACGATCCGGCACATCACGCGCAACGCGCTGATCCCGGTCGTGACGCTGGTCGCGCTGCAGATGCCCGCCGTGTTCGGCGGCGCGCTGGTCACCGAGCAGATCTTTCGCGTGCCGGGCATCGGATCGCTGCTGATCGACGCTATCCTGGCCAACGACACGCCGGTCATCATGGCGGTGACCTTCGTGTTCTCCTGCCTGGTCGTTCTTTTCAACCTCATCGCGGATATTCTTTATGGCTGGCTCGACCCTCGCATCTCCTTCAGCTGATCCGGCTGCGGGCGCTGCCGTGAGCCAGGTCTCGGTCTCGCCCGGGCGCGAGACCTGGCGCCGCTTTCGCCGCCACCGCCTGGCCATGGCGAGCACCTTCGTGCTCGGCCTGCTCGTGCTGGGCGTCATCGTCGGCCCCTGGCTGTGGCCGGTGGCGATCAACGACATCGACTTCTCGGCGCAGCTCCAGGGTCCGTCCTGGGCGCACCCGCTCGGGACCGACGATCTCGGCCAGGATATCCTGGCGCGGATGATGTATGGCGGACGCATCTCGCTCGCCGTCGGCCTCGCGGCGATGATCGTGGCAACGATCGTCGGCGTGCTGATCGGCGCGCTGGCGGGCATGTCGCGCAAATATGCCGACCCGATCCTGATGTGGGTGACGGACCTGTTCCTGTCGCTGCCGCAACTGCCGCTGCTGCTGCTGATCATCTATCTGTTCCGCGAGCAGCTCAAAGCCGTGTTCGGCGTCGAAGGCGGTGTCTTCGTGCTGATCGTCGTCGTCATCGGCGGCCTGCGCTGGATGCCGGTGGCGCGCCTGGTGCGCGCGCAGTTCCTGTCGCTGCGCGAAAAGGAATTCGTGGAGGCCGCCCGCGCCCAGGGCGCGACCAAGATGCGCCAGATGTTCCGGCATATCCTGCCGAACGCGGTCGGCCCGGTCATCGTCGCCTCGACGATCGAGGTGTCCTCGGCCATCATCGCCGAATCGACGCTGTCCTTCCTCGGTCTCGGCTTCCCACCGGACATCCCGACCTGGGGCCGGCTTCTGTTCGACGCCAAGGACCAGCTCGACACCGCGCCGCACTGGGCCCTGTTCCCAGGCGCCGCGATCTTCCTTACCGTGCTCTCGATCAACTTCATCGGCGACGGCCTGCGCGATGCGCTCGACCCGCGCCGCGTCATCTAATCCAGCGAAGGGCTAGACATGACCTCACCGATCCTGACCGTCTCGAACCTCACGACCTCCTTCCGGGTCGAAGGCCAATGGAAGTCGGTCGTCCGCAACCTCTCCTTCGACATCAAGCCGAAGGAGACGCTGGCCGTCGTCGGCGAATCCGGCTCCGGCAAGAGCGTGACCGCGCTGTCGATCATGCGCCTGACCCCGCCGCAGTCGAGCAGGATCGAAGGCTCAGTCAAGCTCAACGGCAAGGAACTGCTGACGCTGCCGGATGCGGAGATGCGCCATATCCGCGGCAACGAGATCGCGATGATCTTCCAGGAGCCGATGACCTCGCTCAACCCGGTGCTGACCATCGGCTTCCAGATCGCGGAAGCGCTGATCCTGCATCGCGGCCTGTCGCGTTCGGAGGCTGAGGCCGAGACGGTCCGCCTGCTGGAGAAGGTCCGCATTCCCGCGGCAAAGTCTCGCTTCCACGAGTATCCGCACCGCTTCTCGGGCGGCATGCGCCAGCGCGTGATGATCGCGATGGCGCTCGCCTGCAAGCCCAAGCTCCTGATCGCCGACGAGCCGACCACCGCGCTCGACGTGACCATCCAGGCGCAGACCCTGGAGCTGATCAAGACGCTGCAGGACGAGGAGGGCATGTCCGTCCTCTTCATCACCCACGACATGGGCGTCGTCGCCGAGATCGCCGACCGCACGGTCGTGATGTACAACGGCGACGAGGTCGAAACCGGCGCGACCGAGGACATCTTCGCCAGCCCGAAGAAGCCCTATACCAAGGCGCTGATCTCGGCCGTGCCGAAGCTCGGCTCGATGATCGGCAAGGGCCGCCCGATGCGCTTCCCGGTCGTCGACCGCAATACCGGCGAGTCGGACGTGCCGACCGAGACGCCCGACACCGTCAAGGCGGCCGAACGCCCCGTGCTCGAGGTCGCCGGGCTGACGACCCGCTTCGAGATCCGCGGCGGGCTGCTCTCCTCGGTCAAGGGGCGCGTGCACGCGGTCGAGAACGTCTCCTTCAGCCTCAAGGCCGGCGAGACGCTGGCGCTGGTCGGCGAATCAGGCTGCGGCAAGTCGACCACCGGCCGTTCCGTGATGCGGCTGATCGAGCCGCTCGAAGGCTCGGTCCTGCTCGACGGCGTCGACGTCCTCAAGCTCAACCAGCATGACCTGCGCGAGCAGCGCAAGCGCATGCAGATGATCTTCCAGGACCCCTTCGCCTCGCTGAACCCGCGCATGAACGTGGGCACCGCGATCGCCGAGCCGCTGCTGATCAACAACCTCGCCAGCCGCTCGGAAGCGCGCGACAAGGTCGCCGACCTACTCAAGCGCGTCGGTCTGCTGCCGGACATGGCCAACCGCTTCCCGCACGAGTTCTCGGGCGGCCAGCGCCAGCGCATCTGCATCGCGCGCGCACTCGCCGTCGAGCCGCGCCTGATCGTGGCGGACGAGGCGGTCTCGGCGCTCGACGTCTCGGTCAAGGCCCAGGTGGTCAACCTGATGCTCGACCTGCAGGCGCGCATGGGGCTGGGCTATCTCTTCATCTCGCACGACATGGCGGTGGTGGAGCGCGTCAGCCATCGCGTCGCGGTGATGTATCTCGGCGAGATCGTCGAGATCGGCCCGCGCGAGGCGATCTTCCAGAACCCGCAGCACCCCTATACCAAGCGGCTGCTGGCGGCGGTGCCGATCGCCGATCCGGCCCGGCGCCTGCAGAAGCGCCCGGTCTCGAACGACGAGATCAAGAGCCCGGTCCGCGCGCCCGACTATGTCCCGCCGGTGCGCCAGTATCGCGAGGTCTCTCCCGGCCATGCCGTGATGATCTGGGGCGAGGAGTGGGAGAAGAAGGATCCGGCCGCGATCGCGGCCTGAGCCTTCCGAAGCTCGAAACAATCGGCCCGCGGCGCAAGCCGCGGGCTTTTTCGTCGGGCCGGCATGATCAGGCCAGGAACAGACTGCCCTCGACGAGGCGAGACCAGGCAGGCTTCCGATCGAGATCAGGCGGCAAGGCGGGCGCGCGTCCGCCCGATCATCAGCGCCGCCTCCGCGGCTTCCCGCCCCTTCGTGACGAAATGCGCCCGATAGATCTCACCGTGATGCGCGCCCTCGCGGTAATGATGCGGGGTCAGCGAGACCGACAGCACCGGCACGCCTGTGTCCAGGCCCGCACGCATCAGGCCGTCGACCACGGCCTGCGCCACGAATTCGTGACGGTAGATGCCCCCGTCGACGACCAGCGCCGCCGCAGCAACCGCGGCGTAGCGACCGCTGGCAGCGAGATCGCGGGCCAGCAGCGGCATCTCGAACGCGCCGGGCACGTCGAACACATCGACCTGGTCGGCGGGAATAACCTCGCAAAAGCCCTTGAGCGCCTGATCGACGATATCGGCGTGCCAGGCGGCTTTGACGAAGGCATAGCGGGCGAGTGTCATGGTGATCTCCTTTCGCGACAGACACGTCACCCAAGGCGATCACGGGCCAGCGCCGCGCAGGGATGCACGGACGGCGACACGTTCTCTTTCATCCGGACTGTGACCGTCGGCTCAGGCCTCGCACCTGATCTGCTGACCCCTCCGCAAGGAGGGCGCTCGCGGGCTCGCGGCCGAGGCCGCATACCGCCGGTGGGGAATTCCGCCCCGCCCTGAGAACGCGGTCACGGTAATACGTTCGCGGAGAAGGCGACAAGAGCCCCCGGCGTTCAATCCGGAATCCGCTCCCAGTCCTTCAGCCACGGGGCAGCGGACGCATCGCTGGGCGCACGCCAGTCGCCGCGCGGCGAGAGCGACCCGCCGGAGGAGACCTTCGGCCCGTTCGGCACGGCCGAGCGCTTGAACTGGCTGGTCTCGAAGAAGCGGCGGATGAAGACGCCGAGCCAGCGCTTGATCACCGGCAGGTCATAGGCGACGCGCTTGGCCGCCTCCATGTTCGGCGGCCAGTCCCCGGCCCCGGCATCGCGCCAGGCCCGTTCCGAGAGGAAGGCGATCTTGCTCGGGCGGAAGCCGTAGCGCGTCGTGTAGAACAGGTTGAAGTCCTGCAGCGCATAGGGGCCGACGAAGTCCTCGGTCTTCTGCGCGGGCTTGTCGCCGTCGCCGGGCACCAGCTCCGGCGAGATCTCGGTCGCGAGAATGTCGAGCATGACATCCGAGGCCTCCGTCCCGAAGCGGCCGGATTGCGCGACCCAGCGGATCAGGTGCTGGATCAGCGTCTTCGGTACCGAGCCGTTGACATTGTAATGCGACATGTGATCGCCGACGCCATAGGTGCACCAGCCGAGCGCCAGCTCCGAGAGATCGCCGGTGCCCATCACCAGGCCATTGTGCCGGTTGGCCAGGCGGAAGAGTACGGAGGTGCGCGCGCCGGCCTGCACGTTCTCGAAGGTGATATCGTAGACCGGCTCGCCCTTGGCGAAGGGATGGCCGATATCGACCAGCATCTGCCGGCAGGCCGGCGTCATGTCGATCTCCTCGGCGCTGACGCCGAGCGCCCGCATCAGACGCCAGGCATTGTCCTTGGTGTCCTTGCTGGTGGCGAAGGCCGGCAGCGTATAGGCGAGGATGTTCTCGCGGGGCAGCCCGAGCGCGTCGAAGGTATGGGCCGCGACGAGCAGCGCCTGGGTGGAATCGAGACCGCCGGAAATGCCGATCACCACCTTGTCGAGCCGCGTGCTTTCCAGCCGCTTGCGCAGGCCGTGCGACTGGATGTTGTAGGCCTCGAAGCAGAGCTCGTTCAGCCGGGCATCGTCGCTCGGCACGAAGGGAAAGCGCTCGACCTCGCGGGCGAGCCCGAGATCGCGGTCGCGGTCCGGCTCCAGCGCGAAATCGACGCGGCGGAAACCGAGCCGGTCGCGGTGCAGATCGGCGCTGTCGCCGAAGGTGTTCTGGCGGATGCGGTCCATCGCCAGCCGCTCGAGATCGATATCGGCGAGGATGAGCTGGGGCTCGGCGGCGAAGCGTTCCGCCTCGGCCAGAAGCGCGCCGTTCTCATAGATCATCGCCTGCCCGTCCCAGGCGAGATCGGTGGTCGATTCACCGGTGCCGGCGGCGGAATAGGCATAGGCCGCGATGCAGCGGCCGGAATGGGCCTTGCACAGCGCGTGGCGCCAGTCCGACTTGCCGATGGTGACGTTCGAGGCGGAGAGATTGAGCAGCAGCGTCGCGCCGGCAAGCGCCGCGTAGGACGAGGGCGGGATCGGCGTCCAGACATCCTCGCAGATCTCCATATGGACGGTGAGATCGGGGATATCGGTGGCCGTCAGCAGGATATCGGTGCCGAAGGGCACTTCCTGACCGCAGAGATCGATATAGAGCACCCCCGCCCTCTCGCCCGAGGCGAACTGGCGACGCTCGTAGAATTCGCGGTAGTTCGGCAGATAGGTCTTGGGGACGGCGGCGAGGATGCGGCCGCGATGGATCGCGACGGCGCAGTTGAACAGCCGCCCTTCGACGCGCAAGGGCGCCCCCACCACCGCGACGCAGCGCAGGCTGCGGCTTTCCGCAACCAGCCGCGCCAGCGCTTCCTTGACCGCATCGAGCAGCGCGTTCTGCTGCAGCAGGTCATCGATGGCATAGGCGCTGATGCCGAGCTCCGGGAACAGGCAGAGCGAGGCACCGCCCTCGTCCGCGCGCCGCAGCATGGCGATGGTCTCGGCCACGTTGAAAGCCGGATCGGCCACCTTGAGCCGTGGCGCGGCGCAGGCGATGCGGACGAGACCGTGGGCGTGGATATTGCGGAAACTCATCGAGACTCCGTTCAGCCGGATGCTGCCGTTGCGGCGCATCGCTTATCGCGCAGACGGAGCCTGCCGGGCAAGGCTTGCCTGGGCTGCCGGGACGGCATGCGGTTGCGGTTCAGACGCGATAGAACGCGCGGTACCAGGCGACGAAGCGCGCAATCCCGGTCTCGATCGGCGTATCGGGCCGGAAATCGACCGCAGCCGCCAGATCCGCGACGTCGGCATAGGTCGCCGGCACGTCGCCCGGCTGCGCCGGCAGATGGCGCCGGACCGCCTTGCGCCCGCAGGCGGCCTCGACCACGTCGATGAAATGCGAGAGCGCCACCGGGGTGTGATTGCCGATATTGTAGATGCGCCAGGGCGCCGCGGATGTCGCGGGATCGGGATGCTCGCGGTCGAAGGCCGGATCGGCTGCCGCAGGGCGCGCCGCGAGACGTATGATCGCCTCGCAGATGTCGTCGACATAGGTGAAATCGCGGCTCATCTGCGCTTGCGCATAAACGTCGATCGGATCGCCTGCGAGGATCGCCTTGGTGAACTTGAAATAGGCCATGTCCGGCCTGCCCCAGGGCCCATAGACCGTGAAGAACCGCAGGCCCGTCATCGGTATCCCGTAGAGATGGGCGTAGGAATGCGCCATCAGCTCGTTGGCCCGCTTGGTCGCGGCGTAAAGGGAAATCGGGTGATCGGCGCCGTCATGCTCGCTGAACGGCACCTTCGCATTGGCACCGTAGACGGAGCTCGAGGAGGCATAGACGAGATGCCCCACGGCATGCCGACGACTGGCTTCGAGAACCGATAGAAAGCCGTCGAGATTGGCGCTGGCATAGGCGCGCGGGTTCTCAAGCGAATAGCGAACCCCCGCCTGCGCCGCCAGATGGATGATCGCGTCCGGACGGAACGCGCCGATCGCGGCATCGAAGGCATCGTGATCCGCGACATCGATCTGCTCGAACGCGAAGCCGTTGCGGCCGGTGAGCCGGGCGAGGCGCGCCTGCTTCAGCGCCGGATCATAATAGGGCACGAGCGCATCGACACCCATGACCTCGATGCCGCGCTGCAGCAGCGCCTCCGCGACGTGGAGACCGATAAAGCCCGCGGCTCCCGTCACGACGACACGGTTCAACGATAGGCTGTGAGTCAATGGGGCACCAGACAGAGATATTGCGACTGTTGTCATCGCAACTCATCGGGGACAGCGGCAAGAGGCTGGAAGATAATAACCTGCCCGGCCCGGCCTGGCAAAGCCGGGGGCGCCCGGCACCCGGCACGGACTTCTGCCGCGGCAGTCATCGAACGCATAGCCGTTTGAAATTCCTTTTGGCCCTGACCCGCCCGTGGCGCAGCAGGGAACCGTTCAGAATCGCGCGCGTACCTTAGATTCCAAAGGAGTCCTGCCATGCGATTTTTCCTGCGAAACATCGCCCTTGCCGCGTTTGCGCTCTGGGCTTCACATGCGAATGCCCTGCCGATGACGTCGATACAGGGGGCTTCCGGCGTCACGCAGATACAGCTGCAGTGCACGACCGCGAGCTGCATCGACCCGCGAACCGGCGTCTATACGCAGTCGACATGTGATCGCTATGGCTGCCGGCCGAGCAGCGGGCCGGTGGGACGTCTGGGCTCTGGCGGCGGATATCGTAACGGGCCTCCCCTCGAGCCTCCTCCCTCCTATTACGGACGGCAATATGGCCGGGGCGATTACGGCGGCGGCGGTGGCGGTTTCGACTGCAACGCGAGCCGCTGCATCGACGGCAATGGCAGGGTCTGGGAAAGCACCTGCAACCGCCGTGGCTGCCGGCCTCTCCGGCCCGCCCGCGGATCGCGGTGGTAGTCGCAGACATGTCCGCCATTGCTGCCAGGACATCGACGGCTCGGCCCGAATCGACAAGCTCAAGGGCTGAACTCGGGATATCGACCTGAAGCGGCGGCCCGAAAGGCGGCATGCGGTTTTCGGGAAAAGCCGGTGCAAGATCAGAGACCTGGATCATCGGACCGAATACGGTATGCGGCCCGATGATCCGACGGCCGAATATTCCTGGAAACGCGTCCATTTTTCGGCGACGCCGCGTTGCTTCGGCTTGTTAGCTGCCTTCGCGGGTTGACATCTTTCCAATGCAGCGGCAAAGCCAGCCGCAAATCCCGCTTGCCGCGCCCAGAGCGCCTTCCCACGCAGAAAGCCGGTCATGTCTTCATCACCGACAGCGCCGCTCGTTTCAGACAGGCCCCAGCCCCTGACCGAGCAGCTCGCGCGCATCGCCGCGAAGAACTATCGGGTCGGCATCATCGGCCTCGGCTATGTCGGCATTCCGCTGGCGCTGACCGCCTGCAACGCCGGTTTCCCGGTGGTCGGCTTCGACATCGACGCGAAGCGCGTCGCGCAGATCAACCGCGGCGAGAGCTTCATCAAGCATATCCCGACCTCGGCGATCGCCGCCGCGATCAAGGAAGAGCGCTTCCGCGCCACGACCGACTTCGACGAGCTGCGCGATGTCGACGCCATCATCATCGCCGTGCCGACGCCACTGACCAAGCATCGCGAGCCGGACCTGAGCTATGTCGAGGCGACGGCCCGGGCGATCGCCCCGCGCCTGCGCAAGGGCCATCTGGTCGTGCTGGAATCGACGACCTGGCCCGGCACCACCGACGAGATCATGCGCCCGATCTTCGAGAAGACCGGCCTGAAGAGCGGCGTCGATTTCTACCTCGCCTTCTCGCCCGAGCGCGAAGATCCCGGCAATCCGGATTTCGGGACCTCGACGATCCCGAAGGTCGTCGGCGGCGATGGCGCGGATGCGCTGGAACTGGCCAATGCGGTCTATGGCGCGCTCGTGGTCAAGACCGTGCCGGTCTCCTCCTCGGCCACGGCCGAGGCCGTCAAATTGACCGAGAACATCTTCCGCGCCGTCAACATCGCGCTCGTGAACGAGCTCAAGGTGATCTACGGCAAGATGGGCATCGATGTCTGGGAAGTGATCGACGCCGCCAAGACCAAACCCTTCGGCTTCATGCCGTTCTATCCGGGCCCCGGCCTGGGCGGGCACTGCATCCCGATCGATCCGTTCTACCTGACCTGGAAGGCGCGCGAGTTCGACGTCACCACCCGCTTCATCGAGCTTGCCGGGCAGATCAACACCGCCATGCCGCATTGGGTGGTCGACCGCGTCGCCGAGGCGCTCGACCGCCAGCAGGGCCGCGGTCTCAGCAAGGCGAAGATCCTTGTCATGGGCATCGCCTACAAGAAGAACATCGACGACATGCGCGAGAGCCCCTCGCTGCGCCTGATCGAGCTTCTGGAAGAGCGCGGCGCCGTCGCCGACTATCACGACCCTCACGTGCCGGTGATCCCGCCGACCCGCGAGCATGCCAACCTGACCGGCCGCGCCTCGGCAGCACTGTCGCCCGAGACCCTCAAGGGCTATGACGCGGTGCTGATCGCCACGGACCATGACGCGGTCGACTACAAGGCGCTCGTCGCTGCCGCCCGCCTCGTGGTCGATACGCGCAATGCCTGCGCCAAGGCCGGCCTGACCGGCGACAATATCGTCAAGGCCTGAGCCAGGACGCCCCGGAAAAAGTCAGAGATCAACGCCATGACGTCATTCGCACTGATCGGTGCCGCCGGCTACATCGCGCCGCGCCATATGAAGGCCATCAAGGCCGTCGGCGGCGATCTCAAGGTCGCCTTCGACCCCAATGATTCCGTCGGGATCATCGACAGCCATTTCCCGCAGGCGCATTTCTTCACCGAGTTCGAGCGCTTCGACCGGCATGTCGACAAGCTGCACCGCCGTGGCGAGCACATCGATTTCGTCAGCATCTGCTCGCCGAACTACCTGCACGACGCCCATATCCGCTTCGGCCTGCGCGCCGGCAGCGACGTGATCTGCGAGAAGCCCCTCGTCCTCAACCCCTGGAACATCGACGGGCTGATCGAGATCGAGCGCGACTCCGGCCGCAAGGTCAATACGATCCTGCAACTGCGCCTGCATCCGGCGATCCAGGCGCTCAAGGAGCGCATCGCCACCTCCAACGAGCGCCATTCGGTCGACCTGACCTACATCACCTCCCGCGGACGCTGGTATCACGCCTCGTGGAAGGGCGACGATGCGAAGTCTGGCGGCGTGGCTACCAATATCGGCGTCCATTTCTTCGACATGCTCGCCTATGTCTTCGGACCGCTGCAGTCGCAGACCGCGAACCTGCGGGAGGGCGAGCGCGCCAGCGGCCTGCTCTCCTACGAGAAGGCGGATGTGCGCTGGTTCCTCTCGGTCGATGCCAACGACTTGCCCGAAAGCGTCAAGGGCCAGAAGACGACCTATCGCTCGATCACCATGGACGGCGAGGAGGTCGAGTTCTCGGAGGGCTTCACCGACCTGCACACCCGCAGCTACGAGGAAATCCTCGCCGGCAAGGGCTATGGCCTCGAGGATGTCCGCTTCTCGATCGAGGTCGTCTCGCAGTTCCGCAATGCGCCGGTGGTGACCGGCGGCGAGACGCATCCCTTCGTCGCCAAGTATCTCAAAGGCTGAACCTTGGCCGGCGCGTCGCAGATGCGGGAAGACCCGCGCTTTCCCGGCGCGCTCGTCCATGAGAGCGCCTATGTCGACGAGGGCGCGACGCTCGGCGCCGGCACCAAAATCTGGCATTTCGTGCATGTGCTGGGCCAGACCACAGTCGGCAAGGATTGTGTGCTCGGCCAGAATGTGATGGCCGGGCCGCGGGTGACGATCGGCGACGGCTGCAAGATCCAGAACAATGTCGCGCTCTATGACGGCGTCGAGCTGGAAGCGGACGTTTTCTGCGGCCCGTCATGCGTCTTCACCAACGTCAACAATCCGCGCGCCTTCATGAACCGCAAGGCCGAGTTCCGCCGTACCCTGGTCAAACAGGGCGCGAGCATCGGCGCCAATGCGACCATCGTCTGCGGACACACGCTCGGAGCGTATTGCTTCATTGCGGCCGGTGCGGTGGTGACGAAGGACGTGCCGGACTACGCTCTGATGGCGGGCGTGCCGGCACGCCGGATCGGCTGGATGAGCAAGGCGGGCGAGAGGCTCGGGTCTGACCTGATCTGCCCGCTGACCGGAACGCGCTATCGGGAAGTGGGCCCGGAGCAGCTTGAGGAGATTGCCTGATGAGCGAGCGTCCCGTGATCGAGTTCATCGACCTCAAGGCCCAGCGCCAGCATATCGGCAAGGCGATGGACGAGGCGATCCTCAAGGTCGTCCATGACGGCAACTACATTCTCGGCCAGCAGGTCCAGGAGTTCGAGACCGGGCTCGCCGCCTTCTGCGGTGCGAAGCATGCGATCGGCGTCGCCAATGGCACGGATGCGCTGATTCTCGTGCTCGAAGCACTTGGAATTGGCCCCGGCGATGCCGTGATCTGCCCGAGCTTCACTTTCGCCGCGACCGCGGAAGTGGTCGCCTGGATGGGCGCGACGCCCGTCTTCGCCGAGATCGACGAAGCGACCTACAATATCGACCCGAAGAGCCTCGGCGCCGCGCTGGAGACGGTGAAGCAGCACAAGCTCACCCCGCGCGCCCTGATCAGCGTCGATCTTTTCGGCCAGGCTTGCGACTACGAGCCGATCGAAGCCTTCTGCAAGCAGACCGGCCTCGTTCTGATCTCGGATTCGGCTCAGGGCTATGGCGCGCGCTACAAGGGCCGGGTCGCCGGCGCGATCGGCGATTTCGCGACCACGAGCTTCTTCCCGGCCAAGCCGCTGGGTTGCTATGGCGATGGCGGCGCTATTCTCACCGATAATGACGAGCATGCGGCGCTGCTGATGTCGCTGCGCTTCCACGGCAAGGGCTCGTACAAATACGACAATGTCCGCGTCGGCGTGAACTCGCGGCTCGACACCATCCAAGCGGCCGTGCTGATCGAGAAGCTCAAGGTTTATGCCGAGGAGCTCGAGAAGCGGCAGGTCGTGGCCCAGCGCTACACCGCTGCGCTCAAGGACGTCGTGGCGACGCCGCATGTCATGGCCGACTGCGTCTCGACCTGGGCCCAGTACACGATCCGCGTCGCCGCCGACCGTCGCGACGCCTTCCAGGCGGCGCTGAAGGCCAAGGGCGTGCCGACCACGGTCTACTACCCGAAGCCGCTGCACCAGCAGACCGCCTACAAGCACTATCCGGTGGCCGGAAACGGCCTACCGATCTCGGAGCGCGCCGCGCAGGAGGTCGTCGCGCTGCCGATGCACCCCTATCTCGACGAGGCGACGCAGGACTATATCATCGCGCAGGTGCTTGAGGCTTTGGCTGCTCCGGCGGCCTCGGTGGCATGAGCCGGCCGTTGCGGCTGGCTTATCTCTCCCTCGAGACGCCACGGCCGGGCCAGGCGTCACAGACCCATATCGACGAGATCATCGCCGGCCTGCGCGGCGCCGGCTGGCAGGTCGAGCTGTTTGCGACGAACAGCGGCGGTGCCAGCACGCGCTCGTCGTTCCTCCGCCGGCTGATCGGCTATGGGCGAACGCAGATCGCCCTCGGCACACGCCTGCGAGAATTCGATGCGGTCTTCATCCGATCGCACTTCATGGCGCTGCCGCTGACACTGTGGGCGCGCTGGCGGGGCGCTCCCGTGATCCATGAGATCAATGGAACCCCCGCCGATGTGGGCGTAACCTATCGCTGGCTGAAGCAGTTCTCCCCGCTGTTCTCGTGGCTTTACCGCAAGCAATATCGGCAAGCTGCGTATCTAGTTGGTGTAACGCCCGGGCTCGTGGAATGGGCCAAGACTTTTGCCGGCCATGGTCGCGTCAGCCTCGTCTCGAACGGCGCCAATACCGATCTTTTCAAGCCGGATGGCCCGGAGAGCCCCGTCGAAGGGCGATATGTGGTCTTCGTCGGCGGGCTCGTCGCCTGGCATGGCATCGACACCATGCTGGCGGCTCTCAAGGAGCCGGACTGGCCGGCTGATTTGCGGCTGGTCATCGTCGGCGATGGTATCGAGCGCCGCAAGGTCGAGCAGGCGCTCTCCGATCGGCGGCTGCTTTGGTTGGGCCGACAGCCTTATGATGCCGTTCCAGCCATCGTGCGCGGCGCACTGGCGTCCCTTTGCGTCATCGAGAATCAGGACGGGCGCTCAGCTTCGGGCGTGGCGCCGCTGAAACTGTTCGAGGCCATGGCCTGCGGTGTTCCCGTCATCGCGAGCGACCTGCCGTTCCAGGCCGATCTCGTCCGAAATGCCGACGCCGGGTTGATCGTGCCGCCTGCGGCGGCACCAGCCATCGCATCGGCTGTGAAAAGCCTCGCCGACGACCTTGAAGGAGCCCGGCAGCTAGGCTGCAATGGCGCAGCCTATGTCGCCCGCGAGGCAAGTTGGCACCATCGCGGTCAAGAGATCGACCGTATTCTGCGCTCGGTCGTCTCGCAATAATTCGCGAGCGCGACCCGGTCCGTGCAGGATGTGGATTTCTTGAGACATTGTCCAACTTCGACGACTATTCTGCGGATCAGGATTGCATTGCGCCCCGGACCTGATAGCGCCAACTCACCTTGCTCAAGAACGTCAGAACAGTGGACTGAGGGAACGGCCGCGCCGACATGATCGCCCTCGCCTCGATGCCGGCGCCTTCCACCGAACGGACCCGGTCTCAGCCATGACACGGATTGCACTCGTCTGTGTTTCGCCTCTGCAGCACGATTCACGCGTGCTGCGTCATGCCGCGCTTCTCGTCGGGGCGGGTTACGACGTGCGCATCTTCGCGCAAGCTCCCTTGCCCGCAGTGCCGCCCGCACCAGTCACCGTAATCCCCGGCCCAGGCAGCGACACGCGCGTACGCCTCGGCATGGTGCTCCGGCAGGCGCCCGCGTCCCTTGTCCCAGCCAGTGCGGACCTCCTCTATTGGCTGTCCACAAGCCGGCTGACGACGCGCAGCGACTTACTCCGCTTCAAGCCCGACCTCGTCATCGCCAACGATTGGCGAGCCCTCCCGCTCGCCGTCGCGGCCAAACGCGGTTGCGGCGCCCGCATCATCTACGACAGTCACGAATTCGCTCCGGAGGAGTTCGCGGATAGCTGGCGCTGGCGGGTTCTAGCCCGGCAGCATGTCGTCAGGATCGAAGATCGCTATATCCGCGAAGCCAATGCCGTCGCGACAGTCAGCGACGGCATTGCCGACGCGCTCGCCCAGCGCTATGGCCTGGTGCGACCGACCGTGATTTCAAATACGCCTGCCTGGCAGGAGACGGCCTTCCGCCCGACGACACGGCCCGTCACCGTCCTCTATCACGGCGCAGTGGTGCCCCGGCGCGGCCTTGAAACCCTCATCGAAAGCGTTTCGCTTTGGCCTGATGATTTTCGCCTCGTTATCCGCGGCCCTGCCCAAGGTGGCTTCGATCAGCATCTGCGCACCCTCGCTATGCCGTTCGGCGAGCGCATTGCCCTGGAACGAGCGGTTCCGCCCGACCGCTTGATATCCACCGCCGCGCAAGCCGATATCGGCATCTTCCTGCTGTCGAACAGCACCACGCATGCGCGCTTCGCGATGCCCAACAAGATCTTCGAATACATGCAGGCAGGGCTGATGGTAATCAGCAGCGATTTGCCGGAGGTCCGCCGGATGGTCGATGCTTCCGCCTGCGGCGTCT
This sequence comes from Allobosea sp. Root670, assembly GCF_001429415.1. Classification (NCBI taxonomy): domain Bacteria; kingdom Pseudomonadati; phylum Pseudomonadota; class Alphaproteobacteria; order Hyphomicrobiales; family Alloboseaceae; genus Allobosea; species Allobosea sp. Root670. Next base: position 317,591 of record NZ_LMJU01000016.1, read on the forward strand.
TGCTGTCGAGCGATACGCCGCAAATTATCGCTGCCTGCCTGGCGAGCCTCGACCCGGCTCAGATCGACGCCTACAAACGTGCAGCCCTTGCACGCGCACGCGATCTCAATTTCGAGGCTGAAGGTACCAAGCTCCTGGCGCTCGTGTCGAAAGCTGCGGGTCTAGCGGTCTAGAGTATCCGTTTTGATCAAGGGAGTGTTGGCTTCCAGGCCGTTCATCTCTGAGGAGAGCGTTGGCGAGCAAGAGCTGGCTCAGTTGATCTGAACAGTTTTGGCGCTGTCGCTAAGTGGGTTTCCGCCTTGGTTATGCCGCGGCCGGGATTGGCAGCAGCGCGTTGAAGTAAGCCTGGTCGGGCGTCTGCCGGGCCAGCCCCTGATGAGGCCTCCGGCTGTTATAGAAGTCGAGATACCGGCCGATCGAGGCACGAGCTTCCGACACGCTGGCATAGGCACGCAGATAGACCTCCTCGTATTTCACCGATTTCCAGAGACGCTCGACGAAGACGTTGTCGCGCCATGCGCCCTTGCCGTCCATGCTGATCCTGATGTCCGCTGCGATCAGCAGGCCGGTGAACTCGCGGCTGGTGAACTGGGAGCCTTGGTCGGTATTGAAGATCTCCGGCTTGCCGAAGCGGGCCATGGCATCCTCGACCGCCTCGATGCAGAAGGCGGTGTCCATCGTGATCGAGAGCCGCCAGGCCAGAACCTTGCGGCTGAACCAGTCGACGACGGTGGCGAGATAGACGAAGCCCCGCGCCATCGGGATGTAGGTGATGTCCATCGCCCAGACCTGATTGGGACGCGTCACCGGCAGCTTGCGCAGCAGGTAAGGGAAGATCGCGTGCCTCGGAGCCCGCTTCGAGGTTCTCGGTCTGCGATAGAGCGCCTCGATCCCCATGCGCTTCATCAGCGTGGCGACGTGCAGGCGCCCCGCGACATGACCCTCGGCATTGAGAAGCCCCTGCAACATCCGGCTGCCGGCGAAGGGATAGTCCAGGTGCAGCGCATCGATCCGGCGCATCAGAGCCAGATCGGCGGCCGGGACAGCGCGGGGCAGATAGTAGACGCTGCCCCGGCTGATCCCCAGAACCTTCGCCTGCCGGCTGAGCGGCAGATCGTGATGACGGTCGATCATCGCTTTACGCTCAGAAGGCCGGCCTTCCCGAGCGCGCCGGACAAAAAATCATTCTCCAGCGTCAGTTCCCCGATCTTCGCATGCAACGTCTTCACGTCGATCACCGGAGCCGGCGCCGCGGCCTTCGCCTCGCCGTCGAACACGCCCGCAGCCCCATCGAGAAGCTGATTGCGCCATTGCGTGATCTGGTTCGGGTGCACGTCAAACTGCTGCGCCAGCTCGACGATCGTCTTCTCGCCCCTCACGGCTGCAAGGGCCACCTTCGCCTTGAAAGCCGGCGTGTGGTTCCGCCGCGGTCGTTTCGCCATGGTCTCTCCTGTCGCGGCCATCATGCCGCCTTCAGGCAGAAACTCCACTTATCCAACCTGTCCAGTTTTCCCGAGCCTGCTCTCAACAGCCTGATGCTTAGTGGAACAGGTAAACCCGGTGGGTTAGACCTTCACGTTTCGGCGGTGGCGCGGGAGGCTCCGGATTTCGCCTTTCGCGACGTCCAAAAGAGGACCCTTAAAGAAATTCCCCATAAGGAACCGGCTATCCGAGACCGGGGCAATCGCAGTGATGCTGGGAAAGCGTCCTGAGGCATCTGCATCGATAAATTGCTGGGTAGGCGCGTCTGCCAGTTGCTGCGGGACGTCGGCCCGGCGGCAGTTGTCAGAGCGAAAGAGGCCGTCAACAGGAGAAGGCCAGAAACCAATAGGCGCCTATCGATCTCGCAGGGCCCTTCGCCTCCAAATAGGTTTTCCCGATAGGGCGATTAAACGTCCTTGACGGGGCGAGCTGCCGCGGGGGGATGGTTGCATTCTGTTGAGCCAAGTAATATCCCGAGTGGAGGTGAGGTGAGGCGCCCCAATGGCATATCTAGCGCAGTTCGCTTACGACGAGATCAGGCAAGATTCCTCTAATATCGTCACCTATTACGCTTCGGTCCGCGACCAGTTTGCTGCTGACCTCGGGATGGAAGGCCTCTCCGAGGAGGCGCGTATAGCGGCGTTTTGCACTGTGGTAGCCTATGGCATGGCGCCCTATGGGGATAGCCCTCAGACATACGACCTCGATACGCTTCTGGCTTCGCCGACGCTTTCCTGTGCGCACTACGTTGCCGTCGCGTGGCAGTTTATCGAGGAATTCGGCATCGCCACTGATGTTCAGGCTGCCGTTGGCTGGGATGGAGGTGCAGTCGGAAACCACGCTCAGATGTTGTTCTCGGATGGGACAACCGACCTGCTATTGGACCCGACGATCGGTCTGATCGTTAAAGACGTCACCTATGAAGGGCTCATTGCAGGGGTGGCTTATGACGAGATGACGTCGTTCTATAGCCGCGACGACATAAGCAGCTTCGACTATCTGGTTAAGAATGCGCTCTCCACGGGAGCGTATGAGGTGCGCGACACCATCTACTATGTGCCGTCCCTCGACGATTGGATGACTCATCAGGCTGACTACATGGGCATTGTGCTCGATGATGGCAGCACACAGACGATCGTCGGCTATCTCACCGACGATGTCATAAGTGGCAGCGCCGGCGTGGATATCATCTACGGCGGCAAAGGGAATGATACGCTTCACCTGCTTGGCGGGAATGATTTCGGGTATGGCGGCCTGGGCGACGATATCATTTATGGCGGCGACAGTGATGACTTCCTCTACGGAGAAGAAGGAAACGACTATCTGTATGGTGGTCAGGGCGTAGATAGCGCCGTCTTCTATGGCCCGCGGAGCTACTATAAGGTGTTCGATGTTGGCTCCGGATCGGCTACCGTCATCGGCGCTCACGGCACCGATTTCCTGTTTGGCATGGAGATGGTCGTATTCGATGACCAGATCGTGCCCCTGACGATGTCCCAGCGAATTGAGACGGATACCACAGGTCAATTCGCATGGTCGTCGATCACATACGGGTATGACTGGAAGAGCCGCCCCCTCACTGTTAGCTATGATTATGACGATGGCCAGTCGACAATTTATTCATACGATACAATGTCCCAGCATGTCTGGGGGAGCATCATTTACAAGTACAACGCGAATGATTTACCCGTAAGCGTTCTCTATAACAACGACAATGGAAGCCGTGTCCTCTATGAGTACGACACGACCTACTCACAAAGCTGGTCGCGCATTGAGACCCGCTACGACGATCAGTGGAACCGCTCCAAACTCATTTACACAAATTATGACGGAACCCTCGATGTATATCTTTATGATGTAGATAATACTGGCTCCTGGTCATCTGTTGTGCAGCGCCATGATGCTTCTCAGCAGAAAATTACGGAGCTGTACACGATGGATGATGGGACAAAATTCCTGTATAACTACGATGTGAATAACGAATTCCAATGGACGAAGGCAGAACGGTGGTTCGATGAATCTCTCCGAGTTTTGAGGGATGTCATTACGCTTGACGATGGAAATTATAGTGTCACGTACTATGACCCGGCCGACGGTCATATCATTAGTAATGGATTGTATTCGAATAATTGGGATCAGATCGCCTAGTCTCGCCGAATCCAGCCTCGCAAGCGGCATCTCCACCACGAGCGATTCTCGCATTCGTGCTTGCATTCTCCGACCAGTCGGCACCTCACGGTCGGCAAGGGCAGAATAGAGATAACGCGGATTGTCCGGCGGATAGGGTATGAGCCCTTTTGGCAGATTCGCGGGAGGCGATACCTGCCGGCATCCGACCAGCGTCGTGTCGTCCATGCTGATGGTCGGCTTGTCGTCATAGGTCGAACGCGCGACCTCCATCAGCCGGCATCCTTCTCCGACGCAGATGGCCCGGGGCCGATGACGACGGATGTCGTCGCACCTCTCGGTCGCGGTCCGTGCTTCAGAGCCCCTTTAGGAACTCGATCTCCAGGGCCTGCCTATCGGCCAGTCGCTCCAGCGCGGCGATGCGTGCCTCGTAGGCTTCGATCGCATCAGCGACGGCCGCCTCGTCGTCGAAGGCACCGGCTTCGAACTTCTAGATCCGGATGCGGATAAGGTTGCGCGACAGATCATCGGTGGGCGAGACTGTGGAGTGTCTTGCCTGCCAGATAATCCTGCGCCATCTGGCACTTGAACTCGATGCTGTGAGCGCGGTGTCTGGCCGTGGGCTTTCATCCTTCGAAAGCCCGGCTCTTCGGTCAATTGCTGGGCGTTACCAAATCCAACTCAAGGGGCGTACTTCAAATCGAGGAGCAATTTTGCGAGCTGTTTGACAGGTGGGGGCCAACACGGTAATCACCTACAGCGCCTATAACACGATCACGCTTGAAGAACGTGACGATGTCGAACCTCTACTAGGGCGACTTGGCTCGCGTGATGTGCATGGCCGGCGTGGCATTCTGCGCCGGCTTTTCTGTTCCCTTCTACCTTTTGAGCTGTGCCTTGAGCCGTTCAGCTGTCGCCCATCCGCATTCCATCGCCGCCAAGGCGCTAGCGTCCTGCCGTGGTGCCTTCACAGTCGTTGCGGTGTTCTCCGGGCTGATCAACCTGCTGACGCTCTCTGGCTCGTTCTACATGCTGCAGGTCTATGACCGTGTGCTGAGCTCGCGCAGCGTTCCGACCTTGATCGGCTTGTCGCTGCTCCTGCTGGCTGCCTACGTACTGTATGGTTTTCTCGATGCCGTGCGCGTCAGGATGCTGACGCGGATCGGGGCGCGTTTCGACGATCAGGTCTCTCCGGCCGCCTTCGCAGCGGCGCAGCGCCTGCCTTTGATGGGCTTCCGCGCTGATCAGGCGATGCAGCCGATCCGCGATCTCGACCAGATCAGGACCTTCCTGTCGTCGCTCGGGCCAACGGCCTTGTTCGACATGCCGTGGATGCCGATCTTTCTGGCCGGCTGTTTCATCCTCCACCCCTATCTCGGCTGGCTCGTCGTCGGTGGCGGTGTCGTCATCCTGCTGCTGACCCTTCTGACCGAGCGCAACAGTCAGGCGGCGACCAAGGCTCACACGGTGAGCTCGGGAGCGCGCCAGACCATAGCGGAAGCGAGCCGCCGTAATGCTGAGGCTCTGACGGCGATGGGCATGGCGCCGGCCTTCCAGCGGCGCTGGCGCGAAGCCAATCTTCGTCATGTCGGCGGCTGGCTGGCGAGCTCGGATGCGACGAGCGGTATCGGTACCTTCGCGAAGGTCTTCCGCATGGTTCTGCAATCGGCGGTCTTGGGTATGGGCGCCTATCTATCGATCCATGGCGATGTCTCAGGTGGTGCGATGATCGCCGCCTCGATCATGACGTCGAAGGCTTTGGCGCCGATCGAGACCGCCGTCGCGCATTGGAAGGGTTTCGTCGGCGCCAGGCAGGGGTATGCCCGTCTCAAGCAGGTGCTGGATTCCCCTGCCTTCACCGAGGAGCGCAAGACAGCTCTACCGGTGCCGACCCGGCATGTCGTGGCCGAGAACCTGATTGTGGCCGCGCCCGGCCGGCAGAACCCGATCCTGCAAGGCGTTTCCCTTAAGCTGGAAGCCGGCCAGGGGCTAGGCATCATCGGTCCAAGCGCCTCCGGCAAGTCGACGTTGGTGCGGGCTCTCGTCGGCGTCTGGACGCCGCTCAAGGGCGATGTCCGGATCGACGGCTTCGCGATTCCGCAATGGGATGCCGTCGAGCTCGGGCGCCATATCGGCTATCTCCCGCAGGATATCGAACTCTTCGACGGAACCGTTGCGCAGAACATCAGCCGCTTCCTGCCGGACGCCTCCGACGAGGCGATCATTGCGGCGGCACAGGCGGCGGGTGCTCACGACCTGATCGCCAAGCTGGAGAACGGCTACGACACGGTGATTGGCGAAGGCGGCGCGGCTCTCTCCGGTGGCCAGCGTCAACGCGTCGCTCTCGCCCGCGCACTTTTCGGCAATCCGTTCCTGGTCGTGCTCGACGAGCCCAACTCCAACCTCGATCATAACGGTGATGAAGCCCTGACGCGGGCAGTGATCGGCGTGCGCGAGCGCGGCGGCATCGTCATCGTCGTCACGCACCGCCAGACCGCCATCGCCGGGGTCGATCACGTGGCGATGATGGCGGAAGGCCGCATTCAGGCCTTAGGACCGAAGGAGAGGATCCTGCAAAAGGTGCTCCGTCAAGGCGGCCTCCCCAGCGTCCAGCGCCAGACGGTGGCATCGTGAGCCAGGCATCGGAGACCATTCAGCCGGATCACGGCCGAACCTTGCGACGCCTCGGGCTCGTCGGCGGGGCCAGCGTCGCGCTCTTTGCCGGTACGGTCGGCGTCTGGGCCGTCGCGACGACCTTGTCGGGCGCAGTCGTTGCCTCCGGCCAGTTCGTGGTCGACGGCAATGTGAAGAAGGTCCAGCATCAGACCGGCGGTATCGTCGGCGAGCTCAAGGTCAAGGAAGGCGACCGGGTCGAGCAAGACCAGGTGCTGATCCGGCTCGATGATACGGTGACACGCTCCAATCTCCAGATCGTCACCAGGCAACTCGACGAGTTCACTGCTCGCCGTGGCCGCCTGCAGGCCGAGCGCGACCGCAGGCCGGTGATCACGTTGGCTCCTGAACTGATCGCTCGCCGGAACGAACTGGAGATCGCCGAGCTCATCACCGCCGAGCAGAGTCTGTTCAAGGCGCGACGCTCGGCCCGCGATGGCCAGAAGGCACAACTGCTCAAGCGCGTCGGCCAGCTGCGCGACGAGATTCTGGGATTGAAGGCGCAGGAGGTGGCGCGGGATCGCCAGGCCGGCTTGATCGAGGAGGAGCTTGCCGGCGTTCGCGGGCTCTACGAGAAGAACCTCGTCGCCATCAGCCGCAAGACTGCGCTGGAACGGGAGGCAGCCAATCTTGACGGCCAGAAAGGGCAGCTGATCGCGGCGGTCGCTCAATCCGAAGGCCGTATCGCAGAGACCGAGCTCCAGATCATTCAGATCGACGAGGTCCTGCGTGAGGAGGCGATGAAGGAGCTGCGCGAGATCCAGGGTCGCATCGCCGAATTGACCGAGCGCCGCGTCGCTGCCGAGGATCAGCTCAAGCGTGTCGAGATCAGGGCACCGAGCGCCGGATTTGTCCACCAGCTTGCAGTTCATACCGTCGGCGGCGTGATAACCCCGGCTGAACCGGCCATGCTGATCGTCCCGACCGAGGACGCCTTGCAGCTCGAGGCCCGGATTAACCCGCCGGATATCGACCAGATCGCGCTCGGCCAGGCAACGCAGGTCAAGCTTCACGCCTTCAACCAGCGCACTACGCCCGAGCTTAATGGGCAGGTCAGCCGCATCTCGGCCGATACCAGCCGCGACCAGCACACCGGCGCGACCTTTTACACGATCCGCGTGACGATCCCCGCCGAGGAATATGCCCGCCTCGCGCCGCAACATGTCGCGGCCGGCATGCAGGCCGAGGCCTTCGTTCAGACCGAGGACCGCACGCCCTGGCAATACATCATCAAGCCACTCAGGGATCAGATTGCGAAGGCGTTCCGAGAAAGATGAGTGTTGCGTGAGACAATCACGTCAGAGCCGGGAAATCGTGCTCGGGCTCACGTTATAACCGCGGGCGATTTCGAGGACTGGCTCGCCCCTTCCCTTTACGAGCAAGTGCTTCCCGCCGTTGATGGTGGGCCATTCCGAATGGTCGGCCAAGATTCACCTCTCGTGCCCTGGCTCGGCTGATACCTTCGCTGTTTCAAGCTGCGTGCCATAGCTGCCGGCCTCCGATCCGGCAGACAGTTTGAAACAGAACACACGCCCCTTGGGAATCCTCAACGATTTAGGCTCGACCAAAAAACGCTCTAGTGGCTTGATTACTTCCGGGGCTGCAAGAGCAGCTACACGGCGGCGTTGGTGTTGGCGGCCAGAACCGCCTCCTTGATCGCAGCGAAAAATCGATCCGCCTCCGACTCCCAGTTCAGCGTCTTCGCTGCCTCAAGCGCATATCGCTTGCAAGCGTCGATCTCGTCACGATCAAAGCCGTTGATCGCGTCCGCAATGGCCTGTGGCGTTACATCGGGTATCAAATGGCCAAGACCATGCTGACGTAGCAATGCACTCATCTCGGGTAAATCCGAGACGCACAGCGCAAGCCCCGCCATGGTGTATTCGAAGAACTTGTTGGGCAGAACATGAAGATTCTGCTTCGAATGACCTGGCAGCGCGAACAAGCCAATATCGAAGCTGGAAGCTTCTCTCACCAGGTCAATCATTGGCACGGGCGGGGCCAGCACGACACGTTCACCAAGGCCTTTCGCCTTGATAAGAGCAGCCAATGCCTCGATGTACTCGGCTGGCCCGGGACCTCGGATCGTCAGATGAAACTCGGGGCGCCAGAGCGCGACGCTGTCGATGCAGACTTCGAGTCCCCGACCGACGTTGACCACACCGTGATAGAGAACACGAATTTGCTCGCCGCATGGCCGCAAAGGATGCGCTTCGTAACGCGGCATATTGCGGATCAGCAACGGCTTTTCCGGCAAGGCATAAAGAGCGTGCAAGCGGTCGGCAATGCCCTGCGACACGCAACTGGTAACAGCAGAATCTGCGATACCCTCCCGTTCGATGGCCGCGATGACGGGACGTTGGGTTAGGCGCCAGAGCAGGCGGTGTGCATATTCGTCGACCGCGAGTTCGTGCGTATCGTAAACGTAGGGAACTCCCTGTTCTGCCGCAAGCCGCCGTGCAATCGGCAGCGCCGTCCAGTCGTTGGCGAGCCAAATATCGACCTTGTATCGACTGGCAAGATCGTAAAGTCTTTCGAAGCGATCGTTCAGCGTCCAGTATGTATTGTCGGCATGCTTCGGATCGATGTAGATCAGAGTCAGATCCTTAGCGCGCTTCGCCCGACGCAGAATGGGCGCGAGCATACGCCAATAAATCCAAGACAACGCCTTGTGAAACGACGGAAACCTAGCCGGCGACAGCACAGGTGACAGGTCATCAAGCGCATCAGCAGTTGCCTGCCCGCGCACCATTTGAGAACTACGGTCGGCTGCGCCTCTTCCCGAGGGGTCAGCGTTAGCGGTCTCTTGCTCGCACTTAACGGGAGAGAGACTGTTGTCAGCGTTGACCGATAGGCAGAGCCATTCCGGTGGACGTGATCGCGCAGCCGGCAAGCCGACTGCAATCACGTCCCACCCACGCGAATAAAACAGATCGCCCTGGCGCCGGACGCGCGGGTCGTCCGGAATAGCCGAAAAACAAATCAGTCCGATCCGCGGCTGTCGCGCCGCCGAAAGTAGCATGATCGAAGCGTCCCCCAAAAACATCGTCCCGCAACGCTGCAAGGCCAATTTCGGTCCCGGCGCCATGGATCGTGCGCTCATGACATCAGCACCGGAGCGTGGAATGAATACCTACTAAATCATGTCGGCAGTCCGGTTCGGCACGCAACGCGACGAGCCAGCGATTTGAGGCCGGGGATAGCAACAAATAAGCGGCGTGCAGTTGGAGAACTAGCCGCTCGACGCAGCACATGTCCACCCATCGCCCACAGCCGCATCTTGAGCAACATAAGTCGCATAGAAAGACGTTGCTTCGGGTTCAACCCAGGCAGAACCATTGCCTCCAGCTCAAAAACCCTCTTGCGAAAGGCGCGCTCCATATTCAACCGATCGGTGTCATAGGACTCGTTCAGCCGCCTGATCCATTCAATGAGATGCAAGTAGCCGTCTTTTTCGCGCTGCCACATATGCCGGAGCGCCTCCAAACCCGTATCTTCGATACCGGTCGAAAGCGCCGCTCCGAATGCCGCACGTGCGATCTCGCGTTGCTGCGAGGCCGATGCGATTTCTGCCTCATATTCGGTGAGCAGGCGAGGCATTTCGCAGTCTGACAGTGAGAAAAACGGAGAAATCTCGATCTCCGCAAATCGGATCACGCGGTCGAACGCTGCGGCAAAACGGCCGAGCAACCGCTCGATCTCTGATTGGAAGATCGAACGAAGACGGTCGAATTCTTCCATCAACCTGTGAACTTCGCTTCGGTAAACCGCCGCATCCGCAGCCTCAACCCGCAATAGAAAATCCTTGGAGCCCAATGGAACGGGCGTTGCCGGCTCCTCGATTCTACCAAATCGATAAATCGGCACAGTCGGGAGCATCGGCAGAGCCTCCTGCCCACTGCTGCGCTGCGGCTTTTGGGCAAGCCGCTCCCCGATCGCGCCGGCTACACCCTCGTAAAATGCCTGGTAGGTGAAACGGCCCGATCCGACCAGATGATCGAAAGCGCGCTGCGTCATCGCTTCCAGAGCCGGCAGGTCATTCAGGCGCTCGAGCACTTCATCGATGTTAGAGAAATCCTTCTCCAACCGTATGTAGTGCCGGTCGGGTACGATGGCGTCCGAATAGCGTCCCTTGAAGAGAACCATGGGCGTGCGCATCATTGCGCATTCGAAAACACGCGGAGAAATCTGCCCCATCTCGATTTCGCCGTCGCGGTCGACGACGGTCGGCAGGAAATCGGCATAACTCGGCGGAACGCCGCCATTGGCCGCCGTCATCTCCTTGAAACGGGCTTCAATACTGCCGTCGAAATCGAACACATTGGAGCCCGATTCCGAGCCGAGCATGGCTCGGCAATTTCCAATGAAATCGAACCACGCCGTGCCATAAATGCGACTGGCTTCGTCCATCGCAATATCGGTCGCGATGCCGCGGGCATCGCAAAGTTCTTTCATGCGCCGCCCGATCTCGAACTTGTCGAAGCCGAGGCGGCCATAACGGCCCCCGATATCCCGCCCACGGTAACCAATGAAGATCGGGCGCGAGGCCAGCGGCTTGGCAGCAGGCAGTTCCGCCATAAGGGTTTCTGGGACATAGCCCGTAAAGACCGTGATGAAGGTCACGCCCGGAAATTCCGACCGTGGATATACATATTCGAGGCTGTCCTGCGGAACGCACGTCAGGACGATATCAAAACCCAGGTCCTTGATCGCCGCCTTGAGTGTGTCTGTTTGATCGTATTCATCTTGGACAGCTAAGATTTTTACACCGGTGAATGCCGATAATTTTTTTCGATAACTATCAGAAACATAACCGTCAAAGCAAAGCCTAGCACAATAACTATGGAAAACAATGTCATATCCATCAAAATCGAATTCGAGAGACGCGTTATGCGTGACATGAACGAAATCGCTCTCGAAACCGGAGAATCTTTTGAACGCAATCAGATAGTCGAACGTCGTCTGAACATGCGTGCTCGACATCGAGTACGCGACCAACGCTCGTTTCACGCTCGACAAATGGAGGCCCTCTTTTCCGCGTTGGCGTGAGATAGGTGGAAGCGAGATCGACGGTCAAGCGTCGAACACCAATCCCTGAAACGGTGCTGCATTACGGCATCGTCAGCTCTGCCGCCGCCGAATTCGCGAACCTAGCCGAGGCGGAATTGCTTTGTAGGCTCGCATCTTCTATTCGCAGCATAGCATAGGGGCGCCCGGGTGGCTGCCCAGCATCGGAACGATCATGTCTCAGATTTTCACCGTCCTGGGCGCCAGGCCACAGTTCATCAAGGCAGCTCCTGTCAGTCGCGCGATTGCGGAAGCAGGCATGACGGAAGTCATCGCCCATACCGGCCAACACTTCGATGCACTGATGTCAGACGTGTTCTTCGAGGAACTGGAGATTCCGAAACCCGCCTACAATCTTGAGATCAACAGCCTCGGCCACGGCGCCATGACCGGCAGGATGCTGGAGAAGCTTGAAGAGGCCATGTTGGCCGAGAAACCCGATATCGTGCTTGTCTATGGTGACACCAACTCGACCGTGGCCGGTGCCTTGGCCGCAGCGAAGCTACACATTCCGGTAGCACATATCGAGGCCGGTCTACGCTCCTTCAACCGACAGATGCCGGAAGAAATCAACCGTGTCGTCACCGACCATGTCAGCGCCCTGCTCTTCTGCCCGACGCAGACCGCCGTCCACAACCTGACGCAAGAGGGCATTGTGGCTGGCGTCCATGCAACCGGTGACGTCATGTTCGACACAACAATCGCCGCGACCGAACGGGCGAAAGGGCGCTCGACCATCCTGGCCGACCTCGCAGTCCAGCCCAAGCGCTATGCCGTCGCGACGATCCATCGAGCGGAGAATACCGACGATCCCGCACGTTTTGCCCGTGTCGTTGCGTGGCTAGAGGAGGCGGCTCGGTCCATCCCCATTGTCATGCCGGTGCATCCGCGCACCCGGAAACTGCTTACGCAGCGCGGCGCAATGCCAACCGGACTGAAGCTGATCGACCCAATCGGCTATCTCGACATGGCTTGGCTGGTGAACCAGTCCGCGGCCACGTTCACGGATTCGGGCGGCCTGCAGAAGGAGGCCTATTTTCATCGCGTCCCCTGTGTCACGCTACGTGACGAAACGGAGTGGGTCGAAACGGTCGATGCCGGCTGGAACCGCCTCTGGACCACGTCAGACTATGCGCCCCGGCGTGATATCCCCGACTATGGCGACGGGCGATCGGCAATCACGATCGCGGAGATCCTGAAAGCGGCGATCTGAAGCACCCAGCCTTCAGGGATAGCGGCGGTGCGTCATGTGCACCTCATCGTTGACTCAGGCTGTCCGCCGGCAATAGGCGATCAGGTACAGCCTGCCGTCATGCTCCGCGAAGAACTCCGAGAGCGACGGCGCTGCCTTGGCGAGCGCGTTCAACAGCGTCGCCTTGGCGTCGTCGTAAGGATCGATCAGAATCGAAGCAGGCGTCGGCTCGGCTTCGGTCGGTACCGTGATATCCCAATGATCACCGGTGCTCGGAAAGTGCAGCAGGTCGAAGGCAGCCGGCCCGGCCTGTTCGATCCGATCGAGTTGCAACCCCGGCAGCCGCTCCATCAGGCGGCGCAGCGCCTCTTCCCCGAACAGCGAAGTATGGAAGGGCGGCACGACGTTCGGTGACGAGCCCTGGGAAATCTCAGCGTTCAGTCTCGTAAACTGCGGCACGACCGTCACCAGCCACCCGCCCGGCCTCACGAGCCCGGCATAACTCGTCAGAAATGCAGCAGGGTCCGGAATATGCTCCAGGACAGCGACGGACGAGACGACATCAAACAGCAGCCCCTGCGCCCGCAACGTCTCGGGGTTGCCGTCGAGAACCTCCAAATCGAACAGACTCTTGGCGATCGCGCCCGACTCGGGGTTGAGTTCGTTCAACGCCACCGTCCAGCTCGGGCGTTTGCTCTTGACCAGACCTGCGAAGGCGCCAAGCCCGCCGCCGACATCGAGCCATCGGCCCGCGGTAACATCCCCGGTCGCCTGCTCGACGATCTGCCCCAGCACGTCGGCCGGCGCAGAAAACGGCGTCATCCTGCCGCCCTGCCGCAGCAGCGGCAGTTCGAAGAGCTGACGCGTACGTGTGTAATAGGCGCCAGAATACAATTCGGCGAGGACGTGATCGGGGGGAAAAGGATCGACGCAGACAAAACCGCACGCTGCGCAGCGTGAGTGATTGAAGCCATATTTCTCGAAGAGCGGAGCAAGCGCGCCCGATCCGCAGGCCGGGCAGTTTTGGTGGTGAAGCCATGCGTCCGGATAGCCGCCGCGACCGATGCAGACAGCCTCGACCTCCTCCCGCAAGGTCTTGTAGCTCATGCTGGGTGGCGCGAGATCTCGCGGAAGAGGTCCGTTGGTCGAAACCGCCTTCGCCACGGTTCGGCCGCCGACGTCGCCAGCAGCCGGGACAGCTTCATACGAGACGCTCGCATCCAGGAAGACCGGTGCGCCGACATCCATGCCGGCGTCGTCGACACTGAAGATGTAGTGGAAATGGCGATACTCATAGAACTCCCAGCTTCCCGGCGTATTGGGTAGGAGTCCTAGCGACAGAAAATACTCCCCCTTGCGGAAAGGCACCGCGGGAAAGTGCAGCGTCAAAGCCCCGCTGCCGGCGGCTTTCCTGCGATCCCCGGCATCGGCGTAGCTCTCCCGGGTCTCGGTCGGCCTGATATTCTGTGTGAAGAACTGGGCGACCGGCGCGAGATCGTGACGCCCGTTCACAGCAACTGCCACGCCCAATGTTACCTCGGGCAGGTCTCCCTCGACGCGATAGCGGACACGGATTGAAAAGGACTTCAGGAGCGTCAGACGCGTGCTCGGCTCTCCAGCGGCATCGAACATCTCGACACTTTCGATGAATACCGGTCCACGGCGGAACACCTGTTTCGTCGTGCCACTCCCCTTTACGATCTGCTTGATCGTACTCGGCTCGTCCGCTTTCGCGGCGGAGAGGTCGTCCTCGACCGTGTCGAGCCAGCCGGCCGAATCGGCCTGCTCGTGCGCTGCCAGATCATAGGCCTGGACGACGTTGATAGCCGGGCCGACCATCTTGACCCGCCCCTTCTCCATCCACATCACCCGCTGACACAGTTGAGCGAGCAGGCCCGTGCCGTGCGAGACAAGAAGTACGGTACGGCCATTCGAGCAGAGCTGGCGGATGCGACGCATGCACTTCTGCACGAAGGCTGAATCGCCTGCGGCCAAGGCCTCGTCGATGATCAGGATGTCCGGATCAACCGCAGTTGCAATGGAGAAGGCCAGCCGCGAATGCATGCCACTCGAATAGGTCTTGACCGGCCGCTCGATGAAGTCTGCAAGCCCGCTGAAATCGATGATATCGTCGATCTTCCGGTCGATCTCCTGGCGATCCATCCCGTAAAGCAAACCGCTCAGATAGATATTCTCTCGACCGGAATATTCTGGATTGAAGCCGAGCCCCAACTCAAGGATCGCAGTAACGCGGCCCTCGATATCGACCTGGCCGGAGGTAGGCTCCAGCACGCCGGTGACGAGCTTCAACAGCGTCGACTTGCCGGCACCGTTCGAGCCGATGATACCAAGCACCTCGCCGCGCATGACATCGAAGCTCACGCTGTCCAGCGCCCTGAAAATCTGATGACGCGGGCGACGTGTCAGGACCTCGAGCGCCAGATCGATCGGCTTTGCGTAGACTTCATATTCCTTGACCAGGTCACGGACCTGTATAGCAACGTCGCTCATCGCGGAACCTTCAGACGACGCTCGAGAAGTGATGCCGGAGCCTGGAGAACACATAGGAGCCGGCAAGCACTGCAGCCCCCGAAAAGGCGATCAGCCCGAGCCAAGCAGCCGGTCTGCGGATGTTCTCGTAATAGATGATCTCCTGATAGCACCAGATCAGATAGCTGAACGGATTGAGATCGACGACGAATCTGAGCGCACCCGGGACCATGTTCGGAAGGTAGACGATCGGAACAAGATAGATGTTGATCGTCACGAAGATACGGACGAGCTCCGGTACATCGCGAAAATAGGGTGTGAGGGAAGCGAGCAGTATCGCCAGTCCCCAAAGCAGAGCGAGATGGATTCCGAAAACCACCGGCAGAAGCAGGAAGCTCCAAGGCAGATAGCCGCGCGTCACCACCGCGTAGACGACGACACAAGCAAAGAGCAGCCCCTGAACCAGAACCGAAGCGAGGACAGTCTTCGCGATCAGGACTTCCGTCGGGAAGGTGACCTTCTTCACGATCGCGGCGTTCGAGACGATGACGTTCGAGGAACGTGCCAGGACATCGGCGGTCATCAGCCAGGGCGCAAGACCGGAAAAGAGGTAGACGAGATAATCCGTCGGGCCCTTTTCCCCGATGCGCATGCTGAAAACGACCGAGAACAGAAATGCATAGACCGCGAATAGGAAGAGCGGATGCACAACGAGCCAGATCACGCCGGCCGCCTGCCCAGCATGCATGTCCGTCAGTTCCCGGTGCGTCATCTCGCGCACAAGCGCACGGTTGCGCCAAACCGATCTCAAGATGCGGCAGGCGCCGATACCCCCCTCGCTCGGGCTAGCAGTTCGGCGTATGTGTTGTGGCCCCTCCGTCTCGTCGCTCATCAGTTCCGCCGCTATCTCGCGCTATAAGAACGGGCCGGCATATCAGGAGTAGCGCTTCACGTCAGGCACGAAATGCACGTGGCTCATCATGCAGCGCATGATCGTCTCGCGATTGGCCTTCGTCCACTCGACGGTGCGGCGAACTCCCTCTTCGTGAGGTACTTGCTCGACGAAACCGAGCTTCTCGCGGGCTTTGTCGGTCGAGGCAAAGCGCTGGCCCGAGCGGTCCCAATCGCGGGCCGGGGTCAGGGCGATCGGCGTCGCGTTGCCGGTCGCGGCATTGATGCGCTCGGCCAACTCGCGGATCGATATCTCGGCGCCGGAGCCGAGATTGTAGATCTCGCCCGCCTCGCCCTTCAGTCCGCAGGCCATCAGGCCGCGCGCCATGTCCTCGACGAAGATGAAATCGCGGGTGGCGATGCCGCCGTTCTCGACCGGCAGGGCCTCGCCGTGCAGCGATTTCCAGATGAAGGTCGGCGTCACATTGCGCCAGACCGTCGCCGGGGTCCCGCGCCAGCGGCCGGCACCCAGGATTTCGCCGGGGCCGTAGACGTTCTGGAAGCGTGCCTTGACGAAGGGCATGCCGTGCCGCGTGAAGTAGTAGTTTCCGTACATCTCGCCGATCAGCTTCGAGATCGAATACGGGCTGTCGTGGAACAGCGAGACCGGCGCCTCTTCGGTTGTCGCCGTGGCGCCGTCGAAGGTCTTGGCCGCGACGGCGCAGCCGGCCGCGGAATAGACCACCTTCTTCAGCGACTTGATGTCCTTCAGCCGCTCGAACAGCTTCAGCGTTGTCAGGGTATTGTTATCGTGATCCATCAGCGGGTCGTGGATCGACGACTGGTTCCCGTGGAAGCAGGCAAGGTGGTAGGCGTAGTCGAGATCGCCGTCGAGCTCGGCCAGGATGCGATCACTGGTGATCGGACCCGAAACCAGCTTCACCGCCGGATCATCCGGGACGTTCACTGGGTCAGCCGAGAGGAAGTTGTCGACGATCGTCAGCTTGCGGGGCTTCTCGCGCAGAATCTGCTTGACTAGATTGGAGCCGACGAAGCCGGCGCCGCCGACCACCAGCACGTTCTTGCCAGCGAAGCTTTCGGTCATAGGAAATGTCCGTTTGGAAGAGGGAGGCAGAGCGAACCAGTCAGGCGAAGGCGGTCAGGCCTTCGCCGGCGGCGCCTTGAGGTGGCTGTAGATCGCGGTGACGCCGTGCTGGTCGTACCAGGCGAGCATCCGCCGGATGGTCTGCTCGAAGGAGTAGCGCGGCTTCCAGCCGAGGGTCTCGATCGTCTTCGATGGGTCGAGCACGACAGCGGGCACGTCGTCGGCGCCTGGCTCTACCTCCGGCACCGGCTCCGAGGGCGTAATGCCGAGATGGTCGACGACGATGTCGAAGATCTCCTTGATCGTATGGCCGGTGCCGGTCGAGACGTTAAACACACCGGACGGTGCGCCGTCCGCCATCACCATGTCCATGACCGAGAAGAAGTCGTCCATGTCGACGAAGTCGCGCACGGTCTTGGAGCAAAAGCAGCCCTTGCCGGCCTTCAGGCGGGTGTAGAAGGTCGGGATCGGGCCGATCGCGAGGCGCGGGCCGGTCACATTGGCGAGCCTGAGCGAGACGAAAGGCAGGCCGGAGACCGCAAGATAGTTCTCGCCGGCCTGTTTCGAGATGCCGTAGCTGGTGAAGGGGCGGGCCGGCGCATCGGCCGGGATCGGCAGCGTTTCGGGCCGGCCATAGCCAAGCGCAGTATGGAAGTTCACAAAGCGCTGGACGCCGGCCGCCTTCGCCGCCTCGACAACCTGGATCGTGCCCTCGACGTTGGTGCGCGTATCCTCGAGCCAGTCGTCCGGATCCTTGTAGGCCGCAGCCGAATGGACGACGTGGCTCGGCCTGAATTCTGCGAAGAGCCTGTCGACCAAGGCGCGATCCTGGACCTTGCCCTCGACGATGGCCAATCCCGGATGCGCCTCCGGCAGCGAGCCGCGATGGCCCGTGGCAAAATTATCGAGGATGAGCACCTCGTGCCCGGCTTCGAGATAGCGCTCGGTCAGGTTCGAGCCGAGGCAGCCGGCGCCGCCGGTGATCAGGATACGCATCGTCGCCTCAGCCCTTGGCCGCGGTCTTGATGTCGGCGCGAGCTTCCTTGAGGTGGGTGTAGCCGCCGACAACGCCTTCCCGCTCCCAGCGCTCGACCGAGAGCCGCGCGATCTCGTCGAGCGGCGTGAACTCGACGTCGCCGAAATCGGCGAAGGTGCGCGAGGGATCGAGCAGGATCGAGGCGGCATCGTCCGGACCGAGCGGCTTCACCTCGGGCTCCGGATAATCGTTGAGCTTCATCGCCTTCACGACGGCGTCATAGAGCTCCTTGATCGCCACGTCCTTGCCGGACGAGAAGTGATAGGTGCCGTTGCCCTTGCCGTTGGCGGCCTGGACGACGACCTTGGCGAGGTCGCCGGCATAGCAGAAGTCGCGGCGGGCCGGCGTGACGAAGCACTTCTTCCCCTCGGCGAGGCGGCCGTAGAAGATCGGCAGCGGGCCGGAGACGTTGCGCGGACCGATGACGTTGGCGAGGCGGAAGGTCACCCAATCGACGCCCGAGAACTGGACATAGTGCTCGCCAGCGGTCTTCGAGATCGCATAGCTCGAATTCACCGGATCGATCGGATGGTCGAGCGTGATCGGCTGCTGCAGCGGCTTGGTGCCGTAGCAAAGAGCCGTCTGGAAATAGATCAGGCGCCCGACCTTGTGCAGCTTGCAGCCCTTGGCGATGTTGGCGCCGCCAACCGCGTTGACCAGGGCGTCGGTCTCCCAATCCTCCGGATCCTTGTAGGAGGCGGCGGTATGCACGACGACGTCAGGCTTGAAGTCGGAGAAGAGCTGGTCGACCAGCTTCCAGTCGGTGATCGAGCCCTCGACTTGGATCAGACGCTCCTGATCAAGCAGGTTGTCGCGCCGGCCCGTCGAGAAGTTCTCGAGCGACATGACCGTATCGCCCCGCGCCAGAAACATGTCCGCCGCCGTCGAGCCGACCTGGCCTGAGCCACCCGTAATGAAGACCTTCATCGTCTGGTTCCCGTGAGTGCTGGAGTTACTGGGCCGCGACCTGCGCGGGCTCGACCTCGTCGAGCATGCGCCGGTACGAAGCAGCCCGGTCGTGGAAGATCTGCTGCCAAAGCTCGAGGCTGAGCAGCCCCCAGGTCTTGCGCGAGAAGCGCTCGGCCTTGTCGAAATTGGCAAGGATGGCATCCGAGTTGAAGAACTCGCGATGGCGGTTCTTCTGCGTCGCGAAGATGTCGGCGACCATGTCCTTGAGCTCGCCCGATAACCACTCCTTCAGCGGCACCGGAAAACCCATCTTGTCGCGGCGCTGCGCCAATTCCTGCGGCAGGTCGGCGGAGAAAGTCGACTTGATGAAGTGCTTCATCTGGCCGCCCTTGAATTTGAGGTCCGCGGGAATGGTCGCGGCAAACTCGACGACGGAGTGGTCGAGCAACGGCACGCGCGATTCCAGCCCATGCGCCATGGACATCCGGTCCTCGACCTGGAGCAGGGCAGGCAGCAGACACTTGAAGTCGAAATGCGTCATCGAGTCGAAATAGGCTTCCCTCTTCACGTTCCGCTCGGAATTGAAGACGGCCTGGAAGCGCGCGAAGACGCCGGAACGGTCGAGGGCCGACCAGTCGACCTCGTTCTCCATGTCGGCGGAGCGGTCGATGAGACGGAAATAGCGCTCGTCCAGCGGCCCGAACAGTCCCTTGGAGAAGAGCTGGCGGATCAGCGGCTTGTATTCCTGCAACACGGTCAGGTGCGGAATAATCGATTCCGGCGTCACGACGAAATTGCCGTTGCGCTGGGTGCCGTCGATCGATGCTTTCAGAGCCTGCTCGAGATAGGCGATCAGATAGCGCGCATAGCCGCCGAAGATCTCGTCGCCGCCCTGGCCCCCAAGGACGACCTTGACGTGGCGGGCGGCCAGCTCGGAGACCATGTATTGCGGAAACGAGCCGGGCCCGCCCACCGGCGTGTCTAGATGGTAGAGCACCTTCTCGATATTATTGCGGAAGTCGCTCGCCGTGATGTCGATCTGGTGCAGGTCGATGCCGCCGTCGCGGCAGGCCGCCTCGGCATAGACGCTCTCGTCATAGCCCTCGAACTCGGTGAACTTGCCGTGGAAGCCGATGCGGCCGGAGGCCTCCTCGCGGCCGGCGAGGATGCCGATCAGGCTGGAATCGATGCCGCCCGAGATATAGGCGCCGACGGGCACGTCCGAGCGCAGATGCACCTTGATCGAATCCGATAGGCGGGCCCGCATCTCCTCGCCGAACCAGCGCGGCGTATGGTCCCAATCGATATCGTAATGGACATCCCAATAGCGGAAGACCTTGACCTCGCCGTTCTCCACCGTCAGCGCATGGCCGGGGAGCAGCGCCTGAACATGCTTGAACAGCGTATTCTCGCCGATCGTGTACTGGAATGTCATGTACTCGGCGAGCGCGTCCGGATCGGTCGCGATCTCCGGCAGCACCGGCAGCAGCGCCTTCATTTCGGAGGCAAAGTAGAGCACGCCGTCGATGACCGCATAGTAGAACGGCTTGATGCCGAAGCGGTCGCGCGCCGCGAAGAAGCGGTCGCCGTCCCAGAGGGCGAAGGCGAACATGCCGCGCAGATGGCTCAAGCAGTCGACGCCCCATTTGGCATACGCCGCCAGCACGGTCTCGGTGTCGGAAGACGAGCGGAAAGACCAATCGGCCTTCAGCTCGTCCATCAGCTCGACATAGTTGTAGATCTCGCCATTGAAGGTGATGACCGTGCCGTCATTGCCGATCATCGGCTGGTGCCCCGCCGGCGACAGGTCTATGATCGCGAGGCGCCGATGGGCGAGACCGCAGACATCCGAAGGTGCGCGCCAGAAACCATGGCCATCCGGACCACGATGCGCGATCAACTGGTTCATGGCGGCCAGCGCACGGTCGAGTTTCGGCACAGGCTTACGCGCCAGAGAGACGGCTCCCGCGATTCCACACATGATAAACTTTCTGACCTCTGGAGCCCTGAGCGGAACGATGCCGCCGGAGCCGACAACCCGATCCTCAAACGCTGGGGCGGTCTTTAACAGGGCGATATGATCTTGTCATGCTAGCAAACCGGACCAGTTCCTTAGAGAGAGACGCCGACGCGGTCGCCCCATATGCCCAGGTTCACGATCCGCCACAACGTGAAGTCAAGCGGCCTCCTGCCGTCCAGCATATCCCTGGCCAGGGCACGCACCCCGTCCGCGTTCATCAATCCCGGATATCGTGCCAGCGTCTTCTCAATGCCATCCTCGACTAGGCCGCGCAACGGCCCCCGGAACCAGATCTGCTCCGGGGTCGCGAAGCCGAGCTTGTCACGCCGCTCACGCACGCTTTCCGGCAAGACATGCGCCATGCCGCGCCTGAGGACGCGCTTGGTGTCGCCGCCGACGATCTTGTGGTCATTGCCGAGGGCAAGGTCGAACTCGACCAGCGGATGGTCGAGGAAGGGTACGCGCGCTTCGATGGAATGGGCCATCGAGTTGCGGTCCTCCCAATGCAGAAGCATGGCGAGATTGGAACCGTAAGTCAGCGTCAGGCACAGTGTTCGCAGGTCCGTGACCGACGGCAGGCCGAGCTCGTCGCTGGCCAGCTCGAATGCCGTGCGCGGATTACCCTTCTGGCGCAGCAGATCAGTCCCCAGCCAGTCGTGCTGGGTAAGTGCGCGGTGCTGTCGCCGCAGCAGACCGCCAAGCCCGCGCGGCAGCAGGGGCACGAGATGGTGCTTGATCTGATCGGCGATCGACGTGCCGTGGTAGCGGTTGCGCTCAAGGATTGTGGTCAGCAGCTGTCCAAACTGGCGCCGCCGAGTCAGGTCGGCCATGTAGTAGGAAAACCCGCCATGGTAGCCGGCGAGCTGCTCGTCGGCCCCCTGCCCGTCCAGCATCACCTTGACGCCGACGCGCTTCGCTTCCTCGAACACACACCATTGCGCGAAAATCGAGGTCGAGCCGAAAGGCTCGTCCTGATGCCAGGTAATGTCCGAGGCGCGCTGGAACACGTCGTCAGCCTTCGGGAAGATGTAGTGCGGTTCAGTGTGCGCGTGAGCAACGACCGCATCCATGAACGGCTTCTCATCGACACTCTTCTCGGCATAGCAAGCCGAGACGGTGTTGACCTTCGCACCACCAGCGCTAGAGCCCATCATCTGCGCCATCAAGCCGACGATGGAGGATGAATCGAGACCTCCCGACAGGCAGGAGCCGACCAGAACATCCGAACGCAGATGCAGCCGCACCGATTCGGTTAGAAGCTCCCGAAAACGAGCGGCCGCTTCATCTTCGGGCAGAGAGATGTCCCCGGCCGTTGCCGGATACCAGCGGCGCGACCGCGCATCGATAGCGCTATCGCGGCTCGCATCGATCGCAACGCGTTCGCCGCCCCGGAGTTGAAACACGCCCTCGAACATCGTCTCCGAGGTATGATCGGATATGCCGGAGGCCAGGAAATCATGGACCCGGGCGATATTCATCCGGCGCGAAACGCCGGGAAGACCGAGCAACTGCTTGATCTCAGAGCCGAACGCGGCACCACGCGGCGTGGACACGATGTAGAGGGGCTTGATCCCGTAGCGGTCACGGGCTGCGAAGAGCTTCTTATCGCGATCGTCCCATATCAAAAAGGCAAACATGCCACGCAGCCGCGGCAATGCATCCTCACCCCAGAGCATATAGGCACGCAAAAGCACCTCGGAATCGGACTCGGAGACGAAGACCTCGCCCTTGGCCCGCATCTCCTCGCGCAGCTCGATGTAATTATAGATCTCGCCATTGAAGACGAGCCAATAGCGGCGCGCCGCATCGCACATCGGCTGCAGGCCGGCGTCGGAAACGTCGATGATAGCGAGACGGCGATGACCGAGGGCAACCGGCCCTTTCGGACTGGAATAGGTCTCCCAGCCGCGCCCATCGGGGCCGCGGTGAGCAACAATATCAATCCGTTGAGGGTCGGGCTCGAAGCCGATCGACCCGAATATGCCACACATGACCCAAGCCTCATCGCTACGGCCTCGAGCGATCTCGAAACGCCGGCAAAAACAATCTCGTGGTGCGTTATATTGACGGCACCGCCATCGGTCGAGGCCTGGAGTTGCCTCGGTTTTGCGGCCCCCTAGAAGCCAATTTCTGAAATGGGCGATGCCGTGCTTTCGAGCTGCGCATCCACCGGAGCTCCGGCGGCAGATGGTCAGGTTGGCCGGGTCGTGGCGAGCGCCTGAAGAGCTGTCGCGAAAACTTGAACCAACGCAAACCAATGCCCGCGGCAGTAGCGTGGTGCCCTGTCAAAAGCGACAGCCTGTCTCGCACGGGAGAGCTAAGGAGAAGGCAGAACACGCATCCCGATGCAATTGCTATGAGTGCAAGTTGCAGGGTATGACCTGCGGCCATCCTAGCCCTTCCGCTCGTGATACTCGGGCGCACGAAATGCGGTATCCAATGATCGATCCGACCCTCTACATCCGCGATCCGCTTCGCATCGAAGAAGGCATACCCATCTTCGATCAGACCGACGAATATATCGACAACTACGAGCGGATCGCCAAGGAGCAT
The DNA here is from genome assembly GCF_001429415.1 of Allobosea sp. Root670. Taxonomy (NCBI): domain Bacteria; kingdom Pseudomonadati; phylum Pseudomonadota; class Alphaproteobacteria; order Hyphomicrobiales; family Alloboseaceae; genus Allobosea; species Allobosea sp. Root670. The sequence goes on from NZ_LMJU01000016.1 coordinate 341,136, forward strand.
CTGGCAGCTCTTGCTACCGAAAACGGGAATCCGTTCATGGTATCACGTCAAATCGTGGAAACGATCGATACTATGCGCGAGCTCGTGGCACGGCACGTGAAGGTAGGGTCTCGCATCCTCGATGTAGGCGTCGGGACCGGGACGATGCTGGCACCGCTCGAGGGATACGAGCGTTTTGGCCTCGACGTCTCGCTGGCCTATCTCAAAGAAGCTAGAAGTCGCCTTGAAGAAGTCTGCCTCTCGCGGATCGAGACCGCACCTTTCTCCGATGCGAGTTTCGATGCGATCGTGACGACGGATGTTCTGGAACATGTTCTCGGCCTGGACCGTGCCGTTGAACAGCTGCACCGCATGTTAAAGCCGGGCGGTATCTTGATCGTAAATGTGCCGAACATGGAGCCGCTTGACAGTTACGTCGGCGGCACGTTGCCATACAAATTCGTCCATTTGCGCAACTTCAGCCTGAGCGGTCTGCGCCTCTATTTTGAGACGATCTGCGGCTACACATATGTGCATCACAGCTACAGCGGCTGGCTCTTCAACGCCGCCGCGTCGTTGAAAATGCGGATTCCCAAGAAGTCGGATCCGTTACGAGAAGCGCTACAGCGTCCCGAGGCGGCGATTGCAGAGCTCGACAGATTGAAAGCCTGCCTCACCTGCACCGAAGAGGAATTGGTTGATGACCTCATCGCCGTACGGGATCAATACCCCGACGTCGCCGATATCATTTTTCCACTCCTCATGCAGCCAGCCGAACTTGCCTGCGTCTTCCGGAAGCCCAACACTTAAGCAATTATGGGCTAACCTACGAGTGGCGCTTCGATTCTTCTGCCACCTGAGTTCCAAACACCCGTTGCAAGGACATAGAAGGCCCTACGCCTCGCCTTCTGGTATCGGCTTGATTTTCGTCCGTCCTGGAAATGTCGCAGCGCTTATCGAGCGGGGGGGTGGCGCCTGTCGTCCGCGGCCGAAACGCAGAACTGAGCCGACGCATATTGAACCAAACGTCGTCGACGATGGCGCATCCGATCACGAAACCGGCCTGAGGCGCCGGAAAAGGAATCTAGATTGTGAAGGTCCTCGTTGTTTCGAACATGTATCCGACGTTGGAGAACCCGATCGGCGGCATATTTGTCCATGAGCAGGTCAAAGCACTTCGTCTGACCGGCATCGATGCGAGGGTTGTTTCCGGCAAACCGCTATGGCTCTCGGGCCGTAGGCCACAGGCGGCATTGCGGCGTCGGCAGGATGAGATCGCCAAACGGCGCCATAGTTTCACTTGGCGCACGTATGACGGTGTGCCGGTAGCAGAGTTCCGCTATTTTGCCGGCGCCTTCGCACGGCCTTGGCTCTATCCCTGGATATATCGTAACGCGCTCTCCGCGTGGCTACCAGAGCTCGCCAACGATTTCCCTTACGAAGTGGTGCATACTCACACCGCCTTTCTGGATGGCCGCGCCGGCATATCCGCTGCCACGCATCGCGGCGTGCCGATGGTGCTGACGGAACATACGGGACCATTCTCCCTGGTAACAAAAGACTCGCTTTTCCGCGCCCACACATTGGCAGGGATGAGAGGGGCCGACCGCGTGATTGCCGTCAGCCACGCCCTTCGCCGCGAAATCGCTCGGAATCTGCCGCAGATGCGCGAGGAGGCAATACTCGTCTTACCGAACGGGGTCGATACGGGGTTTTTCGAACCTCAGTCTGAAGTTGACCAACCAGCGGCGAGCACGCTCGGTTCGACGCAGAACCCCAACCCAACGAATTTCCAGGGCGTGCTGCAAACGGCCAACCGTGAGCCGGTCCTCGCCCGTTTCATTGCCAGTCTGCGTGAGAGCCTTGCAGAGATCGGTGACAGGCCCATCACCGGCCGCGAGTTCGCGCGGTGCATCGAGACGGCGACGCTGATCGGCTTCGACGAAGAAGCCCGTCAAGCAGCCTTCGCGGCTGTGGGCCTGCCGGAGAGCTCCAGACGAGAAGAGGCGGGTGAGGAGCAGAGCGACGCAGCGGAGGATACGCCAACGATCACTGCACTGTGGGTTGGGCATCTCGTCGAGGTGAAGCGGGTTGACCGATTGCTGGATGCCCTCGCGGTGGCGATCCGGCGCAAGTCCAATTTGCGCTTGCGCCTTGTCGGCGGCGGCGAGCTTGAGACCGTCCTGCGCGCACAGGCCGAAACGCTCGGCATCGCGCGCTTCATCACGTTTTTGCCAACCATAGATCGCGAGGGCGTTCGCCGCGAAATGACACACGCCGATTTCCTCGTCATTTCGAGCGAAACCGAGACTTTCGGCGTTGTAGGTATCGAAGCAATGGCCATGGGCCTACCCGTGCTCGCAACCGATTGCGGCGGGCCGGCTGACTATATCACTGGACGCGAACTCGGCGAGCTCGTTGGCAACTCGACCGAAGATATCGCTATAGGTTTGCAGCGGATGGTCGACCGCATCGGCGAATTCGATCGTTCGGCAATACGCCGCCATGCCGTCGACGGTTTTGATTTCTCGGGCGTGGCTGCACGGTTGCAGGCGCTCTACGCTGAGCTCCTCGCCGGGAGCGGCTGTGAAAAGCTCGCGGCCATTTAACAGCGTTCAAGGGTGGGGCCCTTGGTATTCGCTTTTGAGGGTTCTGTAGGTTTCAGGTTTTACGTACACCTTCACCGCTGGAACCTGCTCATCTTGCCGATGTCAGCAGCAATGGTGGAGGGAGTGGGCCCAAGAACCTGTAGCACCCCCTGTACGACGGCGGGCGGATTGTGCGTCACGCGATGACAAGGTGTTGCTCGAACAAAACGGTGAACTGAGATTTAGCTGCAGCCCTTGCGCCGCGCCCCTGTGACGGGCATGGAAAGCATCTGCCAAGTCCTGCCTTCCCGCTGCTTCGAGCTCGAGATGAAAACGAAACCAATCTTCGGCGCCAGACCTTTCGGAAAGCGCGACAAGAGGATTCTGCTAGCCGCTTATTTTGACCCGAACGGCATTGAAACGATTCCAGAGAGCATTGTCGCTTGGCAGTCGCTGAGTCGGCATGAGATCGTACTGTGCAATCTATGGCCCGGCCGCGCAGGGACCCTGCGCTTGCCGGAGGCGCTTCGCCTGGACGATTTCGACGGGCTGATCATCCATCCCACGGTGAGTTATTCGCCAACAACCGTCGCTGACCTCGATGCGGGCCTCGAACGCGGGCTAGCCGCGTTCGAGGGGGTCAAGATCCTCATGAAGCAGGACGAACAGGTAATGGCTGGCCTCCTGCCTGAGCTGGTGCGGGGCAAGGGCTTCGATCTCGTCCTGACTTGCCTGCCGCCAGGCGAGCAGGAAAAGGTCTATCCGCGCAGCCAGATCGGCGATTGCCGGCTTACGCAGATGCTGACCGGTTACATCTCGCCCAAAATGCGTCAGGGGTTCTCAACTGCGACGCGCGATATCGACGTCAGCTATCGCGGCTCGATCCAGGCGCTCGCTTTTGGCCGACTTGGCTATGAAAAGCGCGGGATCGGATATGATGTAGCCGCCGCTCTCGCTGGCCGCGGCGAGATCACTTACGACATTTCAAGCCGATGGGAAGACAGGTTGTCGGGCGCCGCCTGGGACAATCTCCTCGCTCGTTCCGGCGTCGTCCTGGGCGTCGAGTCAGGCGCGAACCTGTTCGATTTCGACGGAGAGGTTGCGCTGCTATGCGAGGACTATGCGCGACGCCATGCCGGTGAGGATCAGGCGAGTTACGCTTATTATCAGCGTGCGCACGAAGAATTCCTGTATCGGAATGAGGGAAATGTCGACTACGCGCAAATCTCGCCGCGCCACTTCGAGGCTGCAGCGGCTGGCGCGGCCCAGCTCCTTTACGAAGGACGCTACTCGTCTATATTCCGTCCACACGAACATTTCTTTCCTTTGAGACGCGACCTCCAGGACTTCGACGCGGCAGTTGATTTCATCCGCGATCCCATTGCGCGTGCCCGCATGACCGAGCGCGCCTTCGAGGAGATCATTCTCGAACCCACCTATTGGTATGAGAGTTTCGTCACAGCAGCCGACGATGCGATCGACGAACGGCTGGCGACCAAGGGGCGGCAACCGGCGCCGGCATCCCGCGGCGCCCGACGCCCACTAGCCTATCTCCTCGCAGCGCATGATCCGACGATCGATCCACGCATCGGCTGGTTCGCGGCCTCGCTCGCAGCAACGCATGAAGTTGTCGTCCTTGGAACTTACCGCTTCAACGAAGTCGGCGACGGACCTTCTCTGGAGGAAGGGCCGGATGGGATCAAGTTGCTTCGCGTCGAGCGCACCCGCCACGAGGCGGGGTGGCTGCCGACCGCGCGCGCGCTTCCTCACGCCGTTTCGGAAGCGCGTGCGTTGCTGGCGACGCTTGTCGGTTACGCGGCTGCGCCTCAGGCGGTCCTGGCTGAACGGCTCGGCGCGCATGTGGCGGTGGAAGGTGAAATCCTACGCTTTCGCGAACTCTGCGGCTACATGGTCGACACAAACGCCGCGCTCCTCGACGCGATCGATGACCTCGGCCCTCCTGACCTTGTCGTGGCGGCCGACCTGGAGGCACTCTTCGCCGCGGTAGCCTGCGGCGAGGATAACGGCTGCCCCGTCGTCTTTGATGCACACGAGTATTGGCCCTTTTCCTTCACCGATTTCCAACATTGGGAGATTGCCTTCTGGCAGGCGGTCGAGACACGTCTTTGCGCCTCGACCGCGCTTCGGATCGCCGTCACGCCCCAGTTGGCCGAGTTGATGAGCCATGAATACGGCCGCGATTTTGCCAGCCTGCCAAACGCCGCCCTCCGCCAGGAAGGCGAGGGGCTCGACCTTGAAGCTGCGTTTACGCGCAGAGCATCTTCTGCCCGCCCACTTGTCGCGCTTTATCAAGGCGGCTTTGCGATGGGGCGCGGCCTCCCTGCGATCATCACCGGCTGGGCGCAGACGACATCTAACGCAATTCTCGTGCTGCGCGGGCCTGACAATCCATTCCGTCAGCAGATGATCGCCCTTGCCGCTTCGCTCGGCCTCGGCGAAGACCGCGTGTGCTTTCCGGAGCCGGTGCCGGAATCCGAATTGATTGAAGCCGCGCTCGAAGCGGATATCGGGCTTGTGCCTTACGATCCGGCCTATTTCGGCTATCGTTACTGTTCGCCGAACAAACTTTCCCAGTATGCTGCGGCGGGCCTGCCGATCCTATCGAGTCCGACGGCGTTCGTAGCGGATGTCGTTCAGAAGGAAGGCATCGGATTTGTCTCAGACTTAAACGACCCTCAGATATTCGCTGGACTCATCGATGATCTAGCTGGCCGCCGCCATGAACTGGTCGAACGCGGCAGGCGCGCGCGCAGCTTCTTCGATCAGCGCTTTAACTGGAACGTTCTCGCGGCGCCAATTATCGCGCGCATTGGCGAACTGCCCGCGCCTGCGCCATGGCACGAGCCGGACCTGGCTCGCTTCCTCACGTTGCGCGTAGCAAGCGGCCGCGATCGGAACGTTGCCGCCGTTTCGCCCACGCTGTTCGGCGGCCGGACGAAGGGGCAGGACATGCTCGTCGATGTCGCCGACGCTGAAGAAGGCGCTTCGATCATCGCGTGCTCGCCTCACCACCCTCGCCCACATGATGCGGATGCGATTCTGCGCGCCACGCGGCCTGGGGCCTATGCCGCCGCCTTGCAGGACACTCCGATGCCACATTGGTTCGAGGTGGATTTCAGTCGGCCACGCGTGATTGACCGGGTCGAAATTGGCTGGTTCAGCCCGGACCTTCTAGCGACCGACTATAAAATCCTCAGCCGACTCGGGCCCGGTGATGAATGGACGCCGCTCGTTGACATCACGCGTGCCGATGCTGTGGAGGTGCGCCACGGCTTTAGACCAGTTTTAGCGCGGTTCTTGCGCGTAGAGGCGTCGGCGTTCAAGGGAGAGCAGCAGCGAATGCTGGTCCGCTCGCTGCGGGCTTTCGAGCGCAACGGCCCACCTGTAACACCGGTGGAGAACGTTGAAAAAGCACCTGCCGAACCTGAGAAACCGGAGCTCATCGACGTCGCGAGCGTCGCGGCCGGCGCTCGCGTGATTGGCTCCTCGCCTTTTTTCTCCGCGCCGTACGATCCCTCCGCTGTGTTAGGTGAGCCAGGCCCGGACATTTACGCTGCCGCTCTCGCTGATACGCCAAAGCCGCATTGGTTCGAGGTCGATCTCGGATGTGTGCGCGCACTCGAGGGAATCATCGTCGAATGGTATGACAGCGAGCACGTCGCTCGATCCTGGCGCATCGCCGGGCGGGCACATGCAGAAGCGGGCTGGTCGCTTCTTGCCGAGGCGACGGCTAGTGAAGCGCGCATAACGGCTCTCGATCTTGATCCGGTCGAAGTACAGTTCCTGCGATTGGAGGCGGACAGCTTCACCGGGCAGGACCGCCTCCTCCTGCGCGGCTTCAAAGCATTAACACGACCCATGCTGCAATAAATAAGGTCATGCAGCAGCACTTGGAGCATTTCTAAAATTTCCTGAATCGCAGAATTGCTCCAAATTTTACTTTAACGCATTTTCCTCATGCCAGATGATGCCCATTTCACTGAAAATTTCTATCATCCAATCGTTAGCGGGCGTAGATTCGGCACTCATGACCTGACATGCCGATCTTTCTCCAGATTTGAATGGTGCCGTCACTGAAGGAGACAGACGATGCGCCCTTAGCGGGTTCACGGAGGAGCAGATTATCGGATGCTGAAGGAGCGGAGGCCGGAGCGGCGACGGCCGACCTTGAAGATCGACCGCTCAACGGTGCGCGACATGAGCAGGGTCATCACGTCATGGACGGAGCATTGAATCGGCCCCACTCCCTCTCGGCGCTCAGCAACATCACGCCCGCCGAGTTCGCCCTCAAATCTTCGCTGGAAAAACAGGCCGCCTGAGGCCAGAAATGAAACCCAGGACTCTCCCTCAATCCGGAGAAGAAATGGATCTCAGGTCACTCTAAGAAACCCCAATTTCTGTTTCAAAATCTATGCTTTGAAAACGGCCAGCTCGCCGACGAAGGCATACTCCACAGTATTTATTACTCAACTTCGGCCGCAGAGAGGCCGTAGAGTGAAAGAAACGCCCGTTCCTCATGTGACCAACACATCTGCGGCGCAAGTCGTCGTGCAGCCTCGCGCATAGCAATCTTATCGTCCGCTGCAATTCGATCTATTCCCGCAGCAATCGCCCGCGCATCAGTCATTGCATGAACAAGGCCAACGCCACCGTCGACCACGAAGCGGCGCAATTCAGGCAGGTCGTTGGCCAGGATCGGCACACCGGCTACGATGAAATCGAACAGCTTGTTAGGCGAGCAGTAGATCGTGTTCTTATCGACGCCCGGGTACGGAATAATACCAATGTCCGCCGAAGCAACCAACGCAATAAGCTCATTTTGGGGTACGGTCGGAAGAAAATGAACGCGACGACCGAGCAGATGGCGGGACTGCGCAAGCCCTTTCAGCGCCTGTTTTTCCTCTCCATCCGGCCCCATGAGCACGAGCATGCAGGCGGGGTCGCGCACATACGACATCGCCTCGATTAGCGTCTCGAGATTACGGTTTCCGAAAAAAGCGCCGTGGAAAAGAATGAGTTGGGGCTGCTCCCCGATCCCGAGCTTCTCGCGGAGACCACGTCCGCGCTGCTCTGTTCTGCTGGCTGTGACATCCGGTACGTTGAGAATGATGCCTGGCCGCGGGATATGGTTGCGGCGTGCCATTTCGTCCGCAATGGATTGGTTTACAGTCGTAACTATGTCGGCGAGCGGGGCCAGGCGCCGCTCCAGCGCGCGATAGATGATTCGTCGCCAAACAGGCAGGCGGCGCTGCTCAGCAAAAATTTCATGAGCGTCAAAATGCAACCGCGCACCTGTCAAATCCGCCACGGTGAGCGCAGTCGCGAGGACGGGCAGATCATGTGCGACCACGAGGTCGGCTGGGCGCATCATCGCCGCTTCCAGGAAGTGAGCGTGATGGACGAACAGCGCATCGGCCAGCGCTCCCAACGCGCCGAGGCGAGTAACCGTCGCGTCGAACGATGTCTGCGTAGGCATCTCCGGCCGTATGCGCAGAATCTCGATCTCCGGCCAGGCCAGCGCATCGAGATCCTGCGCTTCCTCCGCCGGATGGGGGCTCGCAACTACGGTGACACGCATCCCGGCTCGGACCAGGCTGCGCGCCTGAAGCAGGACACGCCGGTCGATCCGGTCGTCTGCAACGAGCATCGTGATAATGCGCGGCGGCTGCACGGGTTGCCGGCGCGGGGGTATCAATCCTCGTGCTTTCAGCCTCGTCGCAGCAGAGTGAAGGACGCCGCGGATGGCCCTCCGCACGATCCGTCCCAGCGCGAGCGCACCTTGCCAGCGAGCGGACAGAGGCTGAAAAATTCTCCACATCGCGGTTATTCCGCAGCGATCTGGTCGTCGGGTTCAGAACCAGTTCTAGCTTTCGCCGGCAGGGTCGCGTTGTGAAACTCCCATTCACAGGAATGGAAAAACCCAGCGCTTGCGGCGCGCAGACTGTCCGGCAATTCGATGATGATCGAGAAGCTGCGGCTCAGCAGATCGTGACGAAGTGCCGCATCGGCGTCCTCGACCATCGTCTCCCCCAGGATCGAAATCCCGACAGTGTAAGTGCCAGGGCCGAGCTGATTCGGATTAAGCAGCAACTCGACGCGGCGTCCGTCGCCAGCTTCGGCCTGGAAGCGGTCAGGGGGACTATAGAGCCGCGTGATCGCGCGACCCTGAAGATCGTGAATTGCAACGCCATAGGTGCAGGCAAACATCCCGCCAACAGCCGCCTCCAGGAACAGCGTGAACTTCGCGGGTTGAAGCGAGGTAAGGCGTTCGGTAGGCCCATTCGGTCCGCTGGCTGTAAACCCGACCACGGACAACTCGCCCGAACCCGCCCAGCGCGAAAGGCCGCCGGGCGCCGTGTTGCGGAAGGACCGCCCGTCTTCGTCGGGCACGGCCGGCGTCTCGCCCGGGATCGCATGAGGCAGAAAGCGAGGAAGCTGAAGCTGTAGTGTACGCGCGGCTGCCGACGGCGGCTCAGCGAATATCTTGTTCACATCGGAGTTGTCGGTTGCCTCGTGCGCCTTCAAGGCTTTCGGGGCCTCGACAAGATTGCCACCGCGGCTCACCTGCCGTCGCGTCGCAGATGGGTCGCCGCTGCCCGGCATCGCACCATATACCGCCTCCTCATAGGCTTTCACCACGTGAAAAGCCTCTCCCATAGCGGCCACGCGTCCGCCTTCAAGCCAGATCACTTCGTCGCAGAGCTCCAGAACCTGACCCATCGAATGCGAAACGAGCAGCAAAGTGCAGCCGCGCGAGATGATCTGCTCAACGCGTTGCTTCGATTTGGCCAGGAAATAGGCGTCGCCTGCTCCGAGCACCTCGTCAACAACCAAGACGTCCGGTCGGATCGCGGTGGCGGTGGCAAACATCAGCCGAGCTTGCATGCCGCTCGAATAAGTCTTGAAAGGCTGCTCAATAAATGAACCGAGTTCACAGAAATCAACAACATCGTCGAAAGCCTCCTCGGCCTCAGATCGAGAAAGACCATTGTAATACAGCGATGCGCGGATGTTATCGCGGCCGGTATAGTCAGGATGAAAGCCTTGCCCCATGGTCATCAACGCTTGGATGCTGCCGTTGACCTCGACGCTACCTTCGCTCGGACGAAAATTTCCCGATATGAGCTTCAAAAGCGTGGTTTTACCCGCCCCATTGCGCCCGATCAGGCCCATGCGTCGACCGCGACCCAGCGTGAAGGATACATCGTCGAGAGCAAGGAACTCGGCTGCCGGCGTGTTACGCCGCGTCAGCCAGACAAGGCCGAACGCGTCAAGCAACTGTTCGCGCGGCCCGCCGCCGAGCTTGTAGCGCTTCGTGACATTCTTGAAAGAGATTGCCGACGGCTCATCCATCTGCATGTCAGGCGTAATCCACGAAAGCAAAACGGGCGCGCCGGAAGAACGCGCGGCCGAGGAAGAACGTCCCCACGCCGAGGCACAGCGCCCCAATCATAGCCGAGGGCGCCGGCCACGAACCGAGCGAAAGTGGCGCCTGCAGGCACAATATGAAATAGGTTAGCGGGTTAAACCAGAGGATGAACTTCAACTGATCTGGCACCATCGCAGGTGTGTAGGCCATCGGGCTAAGTACCATCACGGCCATGTTCACGATGCCGACGGCCTGCTGGATGTCGCGTACGGCGAGCGCGATCAGCGAGAAGATCCAAACGAGCCCGATCAGGAACATGGTGAGTAGGATCCAGGTCATCGGCACCACGATGAGGGCGATGGGCGAGGCGGAGCCGAGATAGATTGCCGCCATGACGGTCATCGTCAGCGCGGCAAGCGAGGGAACCTGGCTCGCCAGCACCGAGCGCGGCGGCAGGAGTTCGGCGGGAAACACAGTATTCATAAGAAGCGCGCGCTGCCCGGCAATAACGCCGAGACCATTCGATAGACTCTCAGAAAACATGATAATCGGCGCGAGGCCGCTCATTACCAGAACGGTGTAGGTTTCCGGTGTCAAATTAGGGGCGCGAACGCGGAAGATCACAACATAAATTGTCGCATAAAAGCAAAGCATCGCGAGTGGGTAGAGGATCGCCCAAAGGCTCCCCAGGATTGAGCCCGCATAGCGCTGGCGAACGTCGTGTTTAACGGCGTTATACAGTCGTGGACCATACAGGCCGATCCAGCTGGTTCCGTTGTCACGCGACGAAAAAACTTCAAACATTCTCTAGTCCATTGCTGACGACGGACCGGTCACGGCCTCAAACCTTCATCCATTAACTCGGCTAATACGAGCTTAGCCGAACTGGGTCAAATAGCTCGCCACACGCTGCGTACATGGGCTACTCCTTTTGCGAGCAACTCACAACCCATATGGAGCTATCGCACAACTACTCAAATCGCTAGCTTTTGCTCTCGAAACCACAAGCATGAAACCGCACAGCATTCTCGAGCGAGGTAGACACCGGTTCGCGTGACGAAAATAGGGTGAACCAAAGGCTTGGGACGATTCCGCGTTTCGGAGATTGTGGAATTGCTCCAGAAAATGAGGGATCGCCTTGACGGCGGCGATCCCAAAAGTGCTGCGCCGTCAGTCGGGGCGCCGCACATTCAGAGCCGACTGGCTTCGACGAGGTCCCGCCATCGTCGCGATCGTGTCATAGATAGCAACGAGTTTGCGGCCTTCGACCGTCCAGTTGAGTTCCGCGAACGCTTTCGGAAGCTTGCGTCGCGCGGCCGCCAAGCCGGTTGCGTCGGCGCGAATTTCGCGCATCAGCCGCGCAATATTTTGGGCCGAACCGAAATCGCCGAGCCAGCCAATTTCATAGCCCGCAACGATATCACGTAGATATGGCAGGTCGCTGGCAAGAATCGGAATCTCGGACGCAATGAACTCAAACAGTTTATTTGGGCTGCAGTAACGATGCATCTCGTCAACGGCTCGATAGGGAATAATCCCGACGTCACAGAGCTGTGTTATTGTCGCCAGATCAGCACTTTCAACGCGCCCGTAGAAGATCACACGCTCGCTCACGCTGTGCGTCTTTGCCAACTCCTTCAGGGTGGCGACATATTCGCCGTAACCGACGACGAGCAGCACCGCGTCGCTATCGAGCCCCGCCATTGCCTCGATCATTGGCTCCAGGTTGCGTTCAGGTGAGAGCCAACCCTGGTATAAGAAGATGAATGCGTCGGGCGGCAGCCCTCGTTCTTCGCGCCCCTTGCGGCGCGCCTCGGCGCTTAGATCGGCCGACGTCTGTGCAGGGGCCTCGGAAGCGTTCAGGATTACCATTGGCTCAGAGATCCCGTGCGCCTCGGCGATCATTCGCGCCAGATAGGGGTTGACCGTGATGACCTGACTACAAGCGCGGACAAGCACTCGCTCCATCGCGAGATAACGCTTCTGTTCCTCAGGCGTAAAGCAGGACTGCACGGGATAGAATTCATGAGAATCATAGACAATGGGCACATTGCGCGCTTTTGCCGCCATGATGCCGACGCGTAACATCGGGAAATCATGGACATGAATCACATCGAATTCGTGTTCCAATACCTTTTCGAGAATGAAAGCCTCGAAGGCGTTGGCGCCGCCTCGCATCCGGTTGATGAGTCGGAGAGCCGGCCAAGCCAAGCGGCCTAAACGCTGCCCGAAGCGCTCGTTGAGCTTGCTCCGACGGCGATCTCGCCAATCATAGGTGTAGCGCTTAACCACGATCCCGCGATCCTCGTAGGCGTCGGGCTCGCGGCATTCGAACCCGCTGAGAAGGACCACCTGATGACCCGCGTCGATGAGGGTGTGCGCCTCCTGGAGAATGCGCCGATCGATCATCTGCGCATCCGGTGAGAGCATGAGAATACGCAACTTGAGACCGCGCTCCGTCATTTTCTCATCGTGACGAATTTGCGCTGATCGGCGAGACTGTCTTCGATGGACAGCACCTTCAATCCATTCGCCTCCGCCGTCTCAATGACATCCTTGTTCGAGAAGATGAAGGCACATGACGCGTATTGCGGATCGAGGGGTGAACGCGCCGGATGCAGAACGCCCTGCGGGATCGCCTGGTTCGGTAGATAGAAGTCGGCTGCCAGTACACCGCCGGGCTTCAGCAAATGAGCCGCCAGCCGCACGACCCATTGCGCGTTGTCGAAATTCTGATGGATGAAGAATTCGCGACCGACCACGGTATCGTAGCCGCCCTGCTGGGCCAGGATCTCATCGCGCTCGCCGAGATGGAAATACTGGCAGGTGCGCGGCGAATTTCCGCGCGCGATCGCGACTGCGAGCATACTGACGTCGATCCCAAGATAGTTGGCGCTAATGAGGCCCAGCTGCTTTCCGAGGAACCCCGCGCCGCAGCCAATCTCCGCGACGCGCTTGCCGACGAGGCGATCACCCTCGACCCATATCCGCAGAGAACCATTTAGGTTTCCGCTGGGGACCGTCGTCAGCGCCGAGTCGAAAACCTGCCGTCTGCCAAGCTGCGAGATGTCGGCAATAACCTTGAGACTTTCACTGCGGATCAGATGCGGCAAGCGGGCCTCGGTCGAGAGATAGAGCATCCACTCCCTGTCCCACTTATCGACCTGAGCATCGTCCGGAAGTGGATAGATGTCGAAATTCGCCATTTGTTCGCCGCGCCCTGCGGCCTCCCTCGATCCATGAGTACCGCGCAGAAAGCCAAGCTTGGCAACTTCGCGCCTGGGAGGTTGCCTCCCTTGTCTAGAATTGCGGTCCCTTTCCAGCCCAAGTGCGAATGATGGCGGCGATCGCCGCGCCTGCTTCGCCCTTCCCGTAGTCCGCGACATTAACGCTGGGCGCGTAGTTCGCCGGTTGAAAGACCGCTGTCCCGCTTCGATACGGCCGCTGGAATACGAAGCATCGCGACTGCGAGCATCGAGTTCGTGTCGGCATGAGCGAAGACCGTGCCGGGGTTTTCGTCCAGGAGCGCCCCTCGAAGCGCTCTATCCTACGCTCGGTCATGGCGTCGTGGACAACGAAGTCATGGCGAGATCATGTGTAGGGGAGGGAATGTCGAGCTTGTCGAAGACGACATCCAACATTGCCGCATCATAGCGCTGCCCCATGCGAACGAGAATTTGAAGGTGTCGTGGTCCTTCGCGCTGCACGCTCCGCAATGGTCGGAGATCGTTCGCGCTGGATAAAATTGCGGATGCACCGATCTAACTCTCCTATTGCAAATTGAAGTGCCAATCGATGCGGGTGTTGCGGCGGGGTGCCGGAAAAATCTGCTTGCGAATCTAAAAGGCCGTCCTCATCGACAGCAGAGCTAACTCACCGGCCCCAATCTTCAGCTGCCGATCATAGCTGCCTCGCTTCGCGCGCTCCAATCATTCGTTCTGTTCATACAAGAGCGAACAGACTGGGCGGCCATTTCGATCAAGGCCATACTGGCGGCTGTCGGAGAGATCAAGCCAAAATTCCATCTCCAGAAGTTGGGCCGGGCTGGGTCCAATCCTTCGAGATCTTGATGCCATATCCCCTGTAAGCCTCCAGCTCTGGCCACAGATCTTTCACCACCGCCCTATGCAATACCGGCGCATGCTCGACGAGGTCGAGCCCCGCCAGGTCCCGACTCAGCATATAGCACTGCCTTCAGAGCTCCCCTTTCAACGCGACGCTGGACCTCTCCGCCGCTGTTTCGACGCCTGCTTCCTCGAGGGCGAGTTTGATCCCCCGCAGATTGTTGTGGGTTGGCACGCGCCTGCCCTTTTCGAAGTCGCGGACGGTTGAAAGGCCGAGATGAGCGGCCTTGGCAAGGTCCTGCTGGCTCCAATCGAGGAACGCGCGGGCGGCGCGGCACTGGGCTGGTGTGATCATAATGTCAGCATAGCTTGATCAACGCTTTTCGTCGAGTGTCGACTATTCCAGTTGTCTGGTACCCCGACAGGAAGGGAACCGTCCGTCACCGACGATTTTCATCGCTGAAGGACGATGATGACCCTGATCCTGGAGTTCAAGCACAAGCTCACTTTCTACAAGCCGGGCATCCTGCGCTACGCGAATGAGGCTCCCGCGACCGCCCTTGCCCGTCAGCAGTTTCACTGAGGGGGCGCGATACACCGCACTTTGCCTCTTCCGCTCATCGTAGCTTCACAGGCGCTCACCTACGAGGTGCTCCTGGAGCTCCTGCCTTCGACCTCCCGGCTCAGCGCGGCCGAACTTGCCCAGGCATATCGAGCCTGGTGGTTCGGACGGCTTCGTGCTGCGTCTTGCTCCGCTCTCAGCGGGAGGGCCAGGCGATGACCAGCGCAGCGCGTTACCGGCGCTCAGCCGCAACCATTTCGGCCAGCCGGTCGGGGCCCTGCCCCCACGATCACCCCACTGAGCCAGTTGAGTTCCGCGCTCGATCGCGGTGTCGACGATCATGTGCTGTCTCAGTTGATCGGTCTGCACGAGCGCGGCCGCGTCGAGGATGCGCGCCGCGCGTTCGAGGCTGCCCTAGGCTCGCGGATCCCTAATAATTCCCTGTTACCAGAATAATTCCCTGTTACCAGGGAATTTGGAGCGATGGTGGCCGCCGACGAAGGGCGCATTTCCGCGCGCTGTCGCCCCATGCCGAGCTATGCCAGATTGCCTATCGGCCGCGACGATAGATGGCCTCTTGATCGTGCTACCGGAAACGCCATGCCTGACTCCGCCTCCCCCGACCGTCGCCTGATCGGCACCTTCGACTATGTCGTGATCGGGGCGGGTTCCGCCGGCTGCGTCGTCGCCAACCGACTGGCGGCCGATCCGGAGACCAAGACCCTGGTGCTCGAAGCCGGCGGCCTGGACGACTGGATCTGGTTCCACATCCCGGTCGGCTATCTCTTCGCGATCGGCAATCCCCGCGCCGACTGGCTGTTCCAGACCGAGCCACAAGCCGGCCTCGGCGGGCGGGCGCTGGCCTATCCGCGCGGCAAGGTGGTCGGCGGCTCCTCCGCGATCAACGCCATGGTCTATATGCGTGGCCAGGCCGCCGATTACAACGGCTGGCGCCAGCGCGGCCTTTCCGGCTGGGGCTGGGACGACGTGCTGCCCTATTTTCTTGCGCATGAGGACCATATCGCGCCGCCGCCCGGCGGGCTGCACAAGGCCGGCGGGGAATGGCGCGTCGAGCATCCGCGCGTGCGCTGGGCGATCCTAGATGCGATCCGCGATGCGGCGGAAGCCACCGGAATCGCCAAGATCCCGGATTTCAACACCGGCGACAATGAAGGCTCCTCCTATTTCCAGGTGAACCAGCGGCGCGGACGGCGGCTCAGCGCCTATCGCGCCTTCCTGAAGCCGCTGCTCGAGCAGAAGGAGCGCCATAACCTCCGACTCGAGACCCGCGTCCATGTCGAGCGCATCGTCTTCGAGGATGGTCGGGCGAAGGCGGTCGAATTCACCCATGGGCTGGGCACGCCGAGCGAGGAAAAGCTCCGGGTCGAGGTCAATGGCGAGGTCGTACTCTGCGCCGGTGCCGTCGCCTCCCCGCTCCTGCTCGAACGCTCCGGCATCGGCGGCGGAGCGCGATTGCAGAGCCTCGGCATCGAGACGCTGGTCGATGCGCCCGGCGTTGGCGAGAACCTGCAGGATCATCTCCAGATCCGGCCGGTCTACAAGGTCCAGGGCGTCAAGACGCTGAACAGCGACTATGCCAGGCTCTGGCGCCGGCCGCTGATGGCACTGGAATGGGCGGCTTTGCGCACCGGCCCACTCACAATGGCCCCATCGCAGGTCGGCGCCTTCGCGAAATCTTCGCCGCAATACGCGACGGCGAACCTGCAATATCATTTCCAGCCGCTCTCGCTCGACAGCTGGGGTTCAGGGCTCCACCCGTTCGACGCCTTCACGGCCAGCGTCTGCAATCTCAGGCCGACCAGCCGCGGCAGCGTGCATCTGCGCTCGGCCGATCCACGCGATGCTCCGGTGATCTCGCCGAACTATTTCGACACCGAGGAGGATCGGCAGGTCGCGGTCGACGCGATGAAGCTGACGCGCCGCATCGTGGCGCAGACGCCGCTCGCCCGCTTCCGGCCCGAGGAATACATGCCGGGCGAAGCGGTCCAGTCGGACGACGCCTTGCTCGACGCCGCCGCCAAGCTCGGGACAACGATCTTCCATCCGGTCGGCACGGCGCGGATGGGCAGCAACGATGATCCGGGCGCGGTTCTCGACGAGCGGCTGCGCGTGCGCGGTGTTTCGGGCCTGCGCATCATCGACGCTTCGGTGATGCCGGCGATCACATCCGGCAACACCGCCAATCCGACGATGATGATCGCCGAGAAGGGCGTAGCGATGCTCAAGGAAGACGCACGCCGGTAGGGGTTGTCGCGCCGGGCGGCATGGAATTGCCGCAAATCCCGGCCTATGAATCGGCTGCGATGACCGAAGATCTTCCGCCCCCATCAGCACCGGAGCGTGGCCCGCTCACACGTGGCTTGCTCGCGGTCCTGCGCGCCGTCATCACCGTCTTCGTCGTCCTCGACGAGCTCCTGCGGCCGCTCTACCGGCCGCTGCTGCGCCGGCTCGCGGAATTGCGCGTCATGCGCCGGCTCGAGGAGAGCATTGCTGCCCTGCCGCCGCCGCTCGTCCTGCTGGCGCTGGCGGTCCCCTTCGCCATTGCCGAGCCGCTGAAGCTCTTCGGCCTCGTGCTGTTTGCGCGCGGGCAGTTCTGGCCCGGGCTGGTGGTCACCGCCTTCGCGCATCTGATGAGCTTCGTCTTCGTCGAGCGGATCTATCATGCCGGCCGCGAGAAACTGCTGCGCTATCGCTGGTTCGCCTGGATCATGGGACAGGTGGTGCGCGTGCGCGACGGCGTGCTTGCCCGGGTCAGGGCCACGGCTGCCTATGGCTTGGCGATGCGGACACGCGATGCCGTGCGCCACTGGTGGCGCACGATGCTGGCCTAAGTCTTTTTGCCGCATTTTCTTCACGCGAACCGGTGTCCACTTCGCTCGAGAATGCTCTAGCGGCTGCGCGCCAGCAGGAAAAGCGCGCCGGCGGCAAGCGCCGAGAAGGCGATCAGCAGCAGCGTCGAGAGCATGACGCCGCCGCGCTCCAGCGAGACGGCGAAGACGAGCGGCGCCGCCGCCTTGATGACGAGCCCCGGCGCCGAGAGCTTGCCCATGGTTGCTCCAAAGCCAACCGGACCGAAGAGCTGGAGCGGCACGGTGCCGCGCACGATCGAGCTCAGCCCCATGCTGATGCCGAAGGCGATGGCGAAGAGCCCGGCGACGACCGGAAGCGAACCGCCGAGCAGCAGCAGGGCAAGGCCGAGCGGCATCAGGCAGCCCGAGACCCAGGCCGTCGTGACCGGCGAGACGGCGCGGCCGAACAGCATCTCGACAAGGCGACCTGCGACCTGCGACGGCCCGAGCATCGCGCCGATGCCGACCGCGACGGCCGCGCTGAGCCCGAAGCCCTGGAGCAGCGCGAGCATATGCACCGCCATAGCCGAGACGACGAAGCCCTGGAGCGAGAAGGCCAGCGCCAGCAGCAGGAAGGCGCGGCGGCGCGCATCGCCATGGAGATAAGCCAGCTCCGGCTCCTGCGGGGCTGGCGTAGCCGCATCCACGGCCTGCGCGACGACCGGCCGCTTCACCCGCCCGGGCAGGAAAAACAGGTGCAGGGGCAGGCAGACCAGGAACTGCGAGAGGCCGTAGAGCCGGTAGACGCCGCGCCAGTCGAACATCCCGAGCAGGCTCGAGGTCAGCGGCCAGAACAGGGTCGAGGCGAAGCCGCCGATCAGGGTGAGCTGGCTGATGGCGCGGCGCGCCTGGCTGCCGCGCGCCTGCGTCAGCGCGGCGAAGGCAGCGTCGTAGAACACGGCGGTGGTCACCGCCTGCAAGGCGACCATCGCGAGCGTGTAGCTGACGATGCCGCGCGCCTCGGCCAAGGCGAAGAGCGAGAGGCCGGCCAGCGCGGAGCCGATCGTCATCACCAGCCGCGTGCCGTAGCGGTCGATCAGGCTGCCAGTGACGGGCGCGACGGCGCCACCCAGCAAAAGGCCGATCGCGAAACCGCCGAAGGTCCATTCCGGCGCCCAGCCGAAATCAGCGGTCATACGCGGCGCCAGCACGGTGAAGGCATAGAACAGCGTGCCGTAGCCGAAGACCTGCGTCACGCCGAGCGCGGGGATCAGCGAAGGGCCGCCCGGCCGGAGGAATCTGGGCGAAGCCATCGCCGCCACCTGCTGTCGCTCAGACGATCTGGTTGCGCAGGTTCGCTTCGCCGCGTTCGAGGCGACCCAGATTGTCCAGGAGGATATCGACGACATTGCCTTCATAGGCGCGCGTCTCGCCAGCGCTGTGCGGGGTGACGATGACCTGCGGCATGCGCCAGAACGACGAGACCGGCGGCAGCGGCTCCTCATGGAAACAGTCGAGCCCGGCCCCCGCGATGCCGCTGTTGCCGAGCGCATCGAGCAAGGCCATCTCGTCGACGACGCGGCCGCGCGCGACATTGATCAGGAAAGCGCTCGGCTTCATCGCGCCGAGGATGCGGGCATCGATCAGCCCCTCCGTCTCCGGTGTCAGCGGGCAGGTCAGGGCAACGAAATCGGCGCCGGCCACAGCCTCTGCGAGCTTGCTCGGATGGATGACGGCCTCGACATGCGGTTGCGCCTCGGCGCTTCGGCGCACGCCGATGACGCGCATGTCGAAGGCGGCCGCCAATTTCGCCAGCCGCAGGCCGATGCGGCCGAGCCCGACGATGACCAGCGTCTTGCCGCCGAGTTCATCCTCGCGCAGCGCCCTGTCGCCGATCATCGGGCGCCAGAACTGCTTCGCCTGGTTGTCGCGGGCGAAATGGATCTGGCGGGTCAGCGCCAGGATCAGCGACATCGCATGCTCGGCGACCGCCCGCTCATTGCTGCCCTGGGCGCTGGCGAGGCGAATGCCGGCGGCGCCGATCGCCGGTTTGTCGAACTGGTCGGTGCCGGCGCTGATCGACTGGATGAAACGCAGCTTCGGCAATCGCGGCAGCAGGTCGTTGCGCCAGAGCCCGGAGACGACGAGCACATCGGCTTCCGGCGCCCGCTCGCGCAGATCGTCGAGGCTGTTGACCTCGAAGCTTTTCGCAGTGCGGCCGCGCGTCAGGAACTCGTCCCGAAGCTGATAGGCGGCATGGGCGAAGCCGATCGTCAGGTCGCCTTCCGGCGGCAGGAATGCCATGCGTCGTCTCTCCCCGATTCCTTGTTCGGCCGACGTTAGCCGCCATACCGGCTCCTGTCCCCGCATCCACCGCATGCAAGCTTCACGCTGATGGCGATGCTTCCGGGGCATCGACGGCCAGCGCGGCATGCAGGCGCGACCATGAGGCCGCGTCGCCAGGCAAACCGAAGCGCAGGCGATCCGGCGCATTCTGGAAGCGGCGAACATAGATGCCGTGCCGGCCGAGCCAAGCGAAGAGCGCCGCCGCCTGCGGTGTTTCGAGGAGGCGGAACAGGGTCGTGCCGCCGACGATCCGGCCATGCGGGGCGAGCAGGGCGTCAAGGCGGGTGGCATCGTGGGCACGCTGCGCGCCGGTTTCTGCGAGCCAACCGCCATCGGACAGCGCCATGGCGCCGACATGGAGCGCGGGACCGGCGACCGACCACGGACCGAGCGCTGCCTTGAGCCGCGCCATCGGCTCGGGCGCGCCGATGGCGAAACCGAGTCGCAGCCCGGCAAGGCCATAGGTCTTGCCAAAGGAGCGCAGCACGATCGTGCCATCAGGCAAACCCGGCACGATGCTGGCTTCGGGCGTGAAATCGGCGAAGGCCTCATCGATGACGAGGAGGCCGGCGCGGGCGGCGCAATGCGCGGCAAGGCTCGTGATCTCGGCCAGCGACAGCACGCGCCCATCGGGATTGTTCGGGTTGACCACGACAATGGTCGCAGCCACCTCGGCAGGCGTAGCGGCTTCGCTGACGGCATAGCCCGCCTTGCGCCAGGCATGGCCGTGCTCGGCATAGGTCGGGCCGAGGATCATGACCGGACCGGAGGGCGCCAGCCGCGGCAGCAATTCGATCAGGATCTGCGTCCCGGGCGCCGCGACGATGCCGGCTTGAGCCGGGACGCGATAGGCGGTGCGGGCAGCCGCGATCAACGCCGCCTCGTCATCCGCGCCCGGCAGGCGCGTCCAGAGGCTTAACGGCAGCGCCGGAAGCGGATAGGGGATCGGATTGATCCCGGTGGAGAGATCGATCCAGGGCTCAGGCGCTTCCGGAAAGAGCGCGCGGGCCGTGGCGAGATCGCCGCCATGCCAGATACCGTCCTCAGCCACGACCCTGCCCGCGCCCCCGCATGAACCTCTCCACCAGCCTGCCGCTGCTCGTGCTCGCCCTGACGATCGAGGCGGCGTTCGGCTATCCCCAGCGCTTCTATGCCGTGATGGGCCATCCCGTCACCTGGATCGGCAGGCTGATCGGCTGGCTCGACCGAGGACTGAACCGGGAGACTGGATCCTTCGCGGCCCGCAAGGCGATGGGCGTGCTGGCGCTCCTGCTTCTGCTCGCCGTCGTCATCGCGCTGTCGGCGCTGGTCCAGCACCTGTGCCTCTCCTTCGGGCTTCTCGGCCTGATCCCGCTCGCGCTGCTCGCTTCGACCTTGATCGCCCAGCGCAGCCTCTATGAGCATGTCGCCCGCGTCGCCCAGGGACTGGAGCGCGATGGGCTCGAAGGCGGGCGACGCGCCGTCTCGATGATCGTCGGGCGCAATCCGCAGACGCTGGACGAAGCCGGCGTCTCGCGCGCCGCCATCGAAAGCCTCGCCGAGAATTTTTCGGACGGCATCACCGCGCCGGCCTTCTGGCTGGGTGTTGGCGGCTTGCCGGGCATCGCCGCCTACAAGGCGATCAACACCGCCGATTCGATGATCGGCCACCGCACGCCGCGCCATCTCGCCTTCGGCTGGGCGGCGGCGCGGCTCGACGATCTCGTCAACCTGCCGGCATCGCGACTGACGGCACTGCTGCTGGTGGTCTCGGCGGCACTCGATCCGGCGGCGGATGCCGGCGGCGCCTGGCGGGCGGTGCGGCGCGATGCCGGCAAGCACGGCTCGCCCAATGCCGGCTGGCCTGAAGCCGCGATGGCGGGCGCACTGGGCCTGCGCCTCGCCGGGCCGCGCACCTATGGCGAGACCCGCGTCGACGACCATTGGATGGGCGATGGCCGGGCCGAGGCCAATGCCGTAGATATCCGCCGGGCGCTCGCGCTCTACAACCGCTCCTGCGGCCTGCTCTGGGCGCTGGCGGCGCTGTTCGCGGCCTTGACGCTGCTCTGAAAGCTCAGTTCGGCACCGGCACGGCCCGCCGCGCGATCGCCTGCAGATCGGCGCCCTGCGGCAGCGAGCCGAAATGACCGGACCAGCCGCCGGCCAATCGCGAAGCGACATAGGCGTCGGCAACCGCATGCGGCGCGTGACGGATCAGCAGCGAGGCCGACAGGGCCAGTGCCATGCGCTCGACGAAGCGCCGCGCCAGATGCTCGTGGCGGAGCACATCGACGAGGTCGGTTTCCAGTTCGGCGATAAACGCGTCGTAGCGGGGATCGCTGCCGCGGGCGGCGCGCAACTCGTCGAGCAAAGCCGGCACGCAATCCGGATAGCGGCGGATCGAGCGGAGCACATCGAGGCAGACGACATTGCCCGTGCCTTCCCAGATGCCGTTGAGCGGCGCCTCGCGATAAAGCCGCGCCATCAGATGGTCCTCGATGAAGCCGTTGCCGCCATGGCATTCGAGTGCCTCGACCACGACCGGCGTGGCGCGCTTGCAGTTCCAGTATTTCGCGATCGGCGCGCCGATGCGGCCGATGAGCTTCTCCGCCTCACTGTCGCCCTCGCGGTCGAGCGCATGGACGAAGCGGAAGGCGAGCCAGGCAGAAGCCTCCGCTTCGAGCGCGAGGTCGGCAATGACATTCGCCATGATCGGCTGGTCGATCAGCGCCTTCTGGAAGGCGCGGCGGTGCGCCGTGTGATGCGCGGCCTGCGCCACCGCATGACGCATCAAACCGGCCGAGCCGATGGCGAAATCGAGCCGCGTATAGTGATTCATCTCCAGCCCGGCGCGGATGCCATGGCCGGGCTCGCCGATGAGATGGGCGATCACGCCGCGGAATTCGACCTCGGAGGAAGCGTTCGACTTGTTGCCGCACTTGTCCTTGAGCCGCTGGATCTGCAGGCGATTGCGCGACCCGTCCGGCAGCCAGCCCGGCACAACGAAGCAGGAGACGCCCTCTTCCGTGCGCGCCAGCGTCAGGAAGACGTCGGAATGCGGAACGGAGAAGAACCACTTATGGCCGGTCAGCGAATAGGTGCCGTCGGCATTGCGGGTCGCCACCGTCTGGGTCTGGCGCAGGTCCGAGCCGCCCTGCTTCTCGGTCATCGCCATGCCGACCGTACCACCCCGCTTCTGCGCAGCCGGCAAGGGGCGGCCGTCGTAATCGGAGGAGGTGATCAAACGACCGAACTCGGCCCAGCGCGCGGGATCGCGCTGCAGGACGGGGATCGCCGAATAGGTCATGCCGAGCGGGCAGCAAATGCCGTTCTCGCCCTGGTTCCAGAGATAGGAGACCGCCGCCCGCGCCGCCTGTGCGCCGGCTCGTGGCTTGGTCCAGCACAGCGAATGGAACTCGTCGCGCATCGCGAGCTCCATCAATTCGTGCCAGGCGGGATGGAACTCGATCTGGTCGACGCGCCGACCCCAGCGGTCATACGTGCGCAAATCCGGCAGGCTGCGATTGGCCTGCCGCGCCAGATCCTGCACCGCTTGCGAGCCGACATGACCGCCGACTACGCTCGCCTGCTCGCGGAACCAGCCGGCGCCGAAGGCGTCGAGGATCGGCCCGAGCGCCGGATCGGCGGCGAAGGCGTCGTAATCCGCCAGCGCCGGGGCCTGATTCAGCACCTCATGCGTGTCGTAGCCGTAAGCATCGAGCGTGGTCATGCGGCCTGTCCTTCACGGGAGATCAATGCGGCGAGGGAGAGATCGGCGAGAGCCGCAGCGATCTCGCGACCGCGCTCGGGCGTGATCGGACGGTCCGGCGAGAGCGGACCTATCAGCGCCTCCATGAAGCCGCCGACGATCATCGCGGCGGCGGCATCGGGATCGACGGGCCGAAAGGCGCCCTGCCCTTCGCCCTCGACGACGAGCGCGCGAAAAATGCCGGCGATCTCGCGCCGGTAGTCGAGCCGCGTCGCATCGACGGCCGGATCGGCGGGCTCGGCGATCATCGACCAGGCAAGGCGGCGATTGGCGAAGGCGCGCCGGGCGAAGGCCTCGACGGCGGCGGTCAGGCGTTCGGAGACAGGCGCGTCGTTCGATGCGATCTCACGCAGCACGGCAAGCTCGCGCGAGGATACGGCCGCAACGATCTCGGCCATCAATTCGGCTTTGGAGGCGAAATAGGAATAGACGCTGCCGGTCGAGACACCACTGGCCGAGGCCACCGCGGCGATCGACGTCTCGTGGAAGCCGACCTCCGAGACGATTCCGCGCGCAGCGGCGAGGATGGCTTCCCGCTTTCCAGCCTTGCGCGGTTGTTTCGGTGCGATACCGGCCATACACGGTCCCGATATTGAATTTGAATTCGGATTCAATTTGAAGAGATAGCTAACCGCCGTCAAGGGCGGCAGTCGGGGGCCAGCAGCAGCGCAGAGCAACCGGAGGCTCAGGTCGCCGACGGCATGCTCCGGCGAGTCCTGATGTCGGGATTCGAGTCAGCCCAGCACTCAGGAAGGCGGCGCCTCGCCGGTTCCGGCTGCCTCGCCGCGGCCGGCCCAGCGCTCAACCGAATGATCGATGGCGAGCAGGACGAGCGCGAGCAGCGTTGCCGACGCCACGATGGCATAATCGCCGAGCCCGGCGGCGCAACCGAGCGCGGCGGTGACCCATATCGCCGCGGCCGTGGTCAGGCCCGTCGGCGTCGAATCGCCCCGGCGCAGGACGATGACGCCCGCACCCAGGAAACCGATCCCGGTCAGCAAGCCCTGGACGACGCGGCTGGCGGCGTCAGCCTCCTGCGGTTCGCTGAAGATCGTCGCGGCAGCGGCCGTGCCCAATCCGACCAGACCGAAAGTGCGGATCCCAGCCGCCCGCTGCTTGTTGGTCCGCTCCCAGCCGACGACGATGCCGGCAGCCATACCAGCCAGCAACCGGAGCAGCAGATCCAGCTCTCCCCACAGAAAACCACTCATGGCCCACCCCCGAAAACGATGATCGAGGGCAAGAACGCATGAGAACCGCTCGCGTTCGTTCCGTTGCGGAGAGCCGGCAGCCAGTGAGATATCGCTTTTAGAACTCGATCCCCTCCTGCGCCTTCACGCCGGCGGCAAAATGATGCTTCACCAGCGTCATCTCGGTGACGAGGTCGGCAGCCTCGATCAGCTCCGGCTTGGCGTTGCGGCCGGTGACGACGATGTGCAGGTCCGGCCGGCGGGCCGCCAGCGTCGTCACGACCTCGGCCAGCGGCAGATAGTCGTAGCGCAGGGCGATGTTGAGCTCGTCGAGCACCAGCAGCCTGATGTCGGGATCGGCCATCAACTCCTTCGCCTTGGCGAAGGCGCGCTCGGCGGCGGCGATGTCGCGGGCCTTGTCCTGCGTCTCCCAGGTGAAGCCCTCGCCCATGCTGTGCCAGCTCACTTGATCGCCGAAGGCTTCCAGCGCCTTGCGCTCGCCGGTCGACCAGGCACCCTTGATGAACTGCACCACACCGATCCGCCAGCCATGGCCGAGCGCCCGCAGGATCAGGCCGAAAGCCGCCGTCGATTTGCCCTTGCCGGGGCCGGTATTGACGATCAGCAGCCCCTTCTCGAGCGTCTTGGAGGCGACCTCGGCGTCCTGTACCGCCTTGCGCTTCTCCATCTTCGCCTTGTGGCGGGCGGCGTCTTCGGTGTTGGTCATTATCTAATCCGCATCATTTCACGCGCATCGGCAATCCGGCGACCATGAAGACCACGCTGGCCGCACGCGCCGCAAGCGCCTGATGCAGCCGCCCGGCTTCGTCGCGGAAGCGGCGGGCGAGCGCGTTCTCCGGCACGATGCCGAGCCCGACCTCGTTGCCGACCAGGACGAGCGGGGCGGAAACGCGCTCGCAAGCGGCGATCAGAACTTCGCGCGCAGCGGCCGTGTCGCGCTCCGCAAGGATGAGGTTGGTCAGCCAGAGTGTCAGGCAATCGACCAGAACCGGCCGGCCCGCCGGCTGGGCGGCGATCGCCTCGGCTAGGTCGAGCGGCGCATCGACCGTCTGCCAGCCGGCCGGGCGGCGGGCGCGATGCTCGGCGATGCGCGCGCGCATCTCGTCGTCATAAGCCTGGGCGGTGGCGATATAGCTCCAGGGCGCTCGACAAGCCTCGATCAGCGCCTCGGCATGGCGGCTCTTGCCGGAGCGGGCACCGCCGAGGACGAGGGTGAGGTGGGAAATTTCGTTCGGCATCGTGGAAGCAGGGTTCAAAAGACCATCCTGCATTGCACAGCGGCACGGCGAAGGCTAATGATCGTCGCTGACGGTGCCTCCGCGAGGAGGTGAAAAGGGAACGCGGTGCGAGACCGCGGCTGCCCCCGCAACTGTAAGCGGATGTCCTTCGCCATCGGCCACTGGAGCGCCCGCTCCGGGAAGGCGGCAAGGGACGCGAAGTCCGTGAGCCAGGAGACCTGCCGTCAACCCGCAGAGATCCAACCGGCTGCCGGCGGGGCGGCCACGGAGAACGCATATGAACACCGTTTCGGTTTCCACCCCCACACTCAGCGTTTCGGAACGCGTCAAGGCGGTTGCAGCCGCGCTCGTGATCGGCGTCGCGCTGATTTACACGACCGGCTTCGCGGCCTCGACCAATGTCCACAACGCCGCGCACGACACCCGTCACGGCCTCGCCTTTCCCTGCCACTGAGGGAAAGCATCCATGATCACGCGTGTTCTCACGGTCAGCATCCTGGCCGGGCTTCTGGCTGGCTTGATCGTCGCCGCCCTGCAGCATGTCACCACCACCCCGCTGATCCTCAAGGCAGAGACCTATGAGGCAGCACTCGCGCTGAAAGCGCCGGCGCTCGCCGCGATCGACGGCGAGGCGAAGATCATCCTCGCGCATGGCCCGGCCGGCGACGCCCCCGGCCACGACCATGCCGAATGGAAGCCGCAGGACGGCTTCCAGCGCACCCTCTTCACCGGCGCGGTGACGATCGCGACCGCGATCGGCTTCGCGGCGCTGCTGCTGGCCGGCATGATCGCGGCCGGCGACGGCATCGACCAGCGCAGCGCGCTTGTCTGGGGTGCCTGCGGTTTCCTCGCGCTCGGGCTCGCTCCGGCGATGGGTCTGGCACCGGAACTGCCAGGCGCGGCCTCGGCTGCGCTGGAACAGCGCCAGCTCTGGTGGCTCTGGACCGCCATCGTCACCGGGGTCGGGCTGTTCCTGTTCCTGCGCTTCGATCAGCCTTGGCTGAAGCTCGTGGCGATCGTCCTGATCCTGCTGCCGCATGTCGTCGGCGCCCCGCATCCGGCCGCGCCGGAGAGCAAGGTTCCGGCCGAGGTCGCCGCCCATTTCGCGTCGCTCTCGCTCGGCATCCAGGCCGCACTCTGGCTCGTCACCGCCTTCATGGTCGGCGTGCTCTGGCCACGGGCGACCCGCCGGGCCGCCGAAGCCTGAAGGCAAACCAATGTCCGAGGGTGACCTCACGATCCATGTCTGCACGGCCTGCCGCCGTGCCCGCGCCGATCTCCCGGAGGGTTACGACCAGCCGGGTCTGGCACTGGCCGAGCGCCTCGCCGCACAGCTCAAAGCCAAGGGCAGCACGATCCCCGTGCTGCCCGTCGAGTGCCTCTGCGTCTGCAAGCGGCCCTGCACCATCGCGCTCAGCGCCGACGGCAAATGGACCTATCTGATCGGCGATCTCGACACCGACACCCATCTCGACGAGATCGTCGGCGCGGCGGAGGCCTATGCCGCCAGCGCCAACGGCATCGTTCCCTGGAAAGAGCGGCCGCAGTCCTTCCGCAAGGGCGTGGTCGCGCGCGTGCCGCCTTTGCCGGCGCGCCAGCAAGGATGACATCATGAACGCTCCGCAGACCACGAACCTGGGCAAGACGCCCTGCACGATCATCACCGGCTTCCTCGGCGCCGGAAAGACGACGCTGGTGCGCCATCTCCTCGAGAATGCGCAGGGCAAGAAGCTCGCCGTGCTCGTCAACGAATTCGGCGATCTCGGCTTCGACGGCGAATTCCTGAAGGGCTGCGGCATCGCCGGCTGTAGCGACGAGGACGTCGTCGAATTGCCGAACGGCTGCATCTGCTGCACCGTCGCCGACGATTTCGTGCCGGCGCTTGAGAAGCTGCTGAACCGGCCCAACCCACCCGAGCATATCCTGATCGAGACCTCCGGCCTCGCCTTGCCGAAGCCGCTCGTCACCGCCTTCAACTGGCCGGCCATCCGCTCGCGCGTTACCGTCGACGGCGTCATCGCCGTGGTCGATGGCCCGGCGGTGGCCGAGGGCCAATTCGCGGATGATCCGGAAGCTGTCGCGGCGCAGAAGGCCGCCGACGCCTCGGTCGATCACGACAACCCGCTGGAAGAGGTGTTCGAGGACCAGATCCTCTGCGCCGACCTGATCCTGCTCAACAAGAGCGATCTCGTCGACGAAGCCGGCCGCGCGCGGGTGAAGGCCGAGATCGCCGAACACCTGCCGAAGGCGATCAAGATCGTCGAGACCGCCCATGGCAAGGTCGAGCCGGCACTGATCGTCGGCCTCGGCGCTGCCGCCGAAAGCGACCTCGCCGCGCGCCCTTCGCATCATGGTGAGGGCGAGCATGATCACGACCATGACGATTTCGACTCGGTTGCCCTGCCGCTGCCGGCCGGCTTGTCGCCGGAAGAGCTGACGGCGCGCGTCGCCAAGGCCGCCGAGGCCGAGGGCGTGCTGCGGCTCAAGGGCTTCACAGCCGTACCGGGCAAGCCGATGCGCCTCGTCGTGCAGGGCGTCGGCCGCCGCGTCGGTCATCATTTCGACCGGGCCTGGGGTGCGAGCGAGCCGCGCGACGGCCGCCTCACCGTGATCGGGCTCAAGGGCTTCGATCTCAAGGCCGTGGAAGCGGCTCTCGCGGGGGCGTAACATCGGCCGATGCACCTCCTCCCGACCAGCGAGATCAGGCTCGACGACGGCGAGGACGCCGTCGATCTCGCCCTGCCGCCGGGAGATGTGCTCGTTCTGTCCTTCACCGACAGCGACCTCTCGGCGCTGGCGGTGGCGGCAGGTGACAGCAACCTGTCGGTGCGGCTAGCGCCGCTCCGACGCCTGAAGCATCCCCTCTCGGTCGATTTCCTGATCGAGAAGACGGCTGCGCAATGCCGCTTCGTGCTGGTGCGCTGCCTCGGCGGGCTCGATTACTGGCGCTACGGCATCGAGCAGCTCGGCGCGGCTTGCCGCGAGCGCGGCATTCCGCTTGCGATCCTGCCCGGCGACGAGCGCGACGACCCGCGCCTCGGCGAGCATGCGACGGTGCCGGCGGGTTTCGCAGCCGAACTGCTGGCCTATTTCCAGGCTGGCGGCGGCGCCGCGAACATGCGGCGGCTGCTCGAGCAGACCGGGCGATACCTGGCCGCGTCGCACGACGCTCAGGACCTCGCTCCGCTCACGCTGCCCTCCTTCTTCGCGCTCAGCCGCAACGGCACGCCCCTGCCCTGGCGCGAGGCGCTCGCCGCCCTTTCCGCCGACAAGCCGCTCGTCCCAGTCCTGCAATATCGCTCCGGCGTCGCGGCCGGCGATACCGCCATGGGCGAGGCGGTCGCCGCCGCCCTCGCCGCCCGCGATCTCGCCCCCCTCCCGCTCGCGCTGACCAGCCTGAAAGACCCGTCGGCCACGGCCGAACTCGCGGCGCTGATCGCAATACGCAAGCCGGCTCTGATCGTCACCACCACCGCCTTTTCCGCGCGTGGAGGTGCCGATTTCGTGCTCGACGGCGCCGATTGCCCGATCCTGCAAGCCGTGCCGGTCGGCAGCCCGCGCGAAGCCTGGGACGCCTCGCCGCGCGGGCTTTCCGCCGCCGATCTCGCCATGCAGGTGGCACTCCCCGAATTCGACGGACGCATCGGCGCCGTGCCGGTCGCCTTCAAGGCCGAGGAGACCGACCCGGCGACCGGCCTGTCCATCCGCCAGCTCATACCGGATGCCGACGGCATCGCGGCACTGGCCGATCTGGCTAATGGCTGGATCGCGCTGGCCCGGAAGCCCGTCGCCGAACGCCGGCTCGCGCTGGTGATGTCGGATTATCCCGCACGCGGCGGCCGGGCCGGCTTCGCCGTCGGTCTCGACACGCCCGCAAGCGTGATCGCGATCAGGGACTTGCTGGCAGGCGCGGGATATGAGGTTGGCTCGTCCACCAACACCCCCTCGCCGGCCATCCCGGGCGACCAAGGGGAGACCCGGGATCCATGCCTGAGCCTTTCCGAGCTGCGTTCCGGCGTGGATCCCGGATCGGCGCCGCTGACGCGGCTTGTCCGGGATGACGATGAGGGACTGACGGAGGGGGCCTTGCTGATGGCCTCGCTCACCGCAGGCCCTGCAAGCCTGAGCCTCCCGCTTGCGGCCTATCGCGACTGGCTCGCGACCATCCCCGCCGCAGCGCGCGACGCCCTCGCCGCCAGCCACGACGAGCCCGAGACCGACCCGGCTTGCCGCAATGGCGCCTTCCATTTCCGCGCCGTGCGCTATGGCCACCTCACCGTCGCCTTGCAGCCGCCACGCGACGCCACGCCCGACCGCAAGGCGCGCTATCACGACCCCGACGCCCCGCCTGGCCACGGCTATCTCGCCTTCTATCTCGCGCTCCGCCAATCCGAAGCCATCGATGCCCTGATCCATCTGGGCACGCATGGCACGATGGAATGGCTGCCGGGCAAGGCGGTCGCGCTTTCCGCCGCATGCTGGCCACGGCTCGCGGTCGGCGGGCTCCCGGTGATCTACCCTTATGTCGTCGATGACCCCGGCGAGGCCGCGCCGGCCAAGCGCCGGCTGTCGGCCATCACGCTCGGCCATCTGCCGCCGCCTTTGGCTGAAACGGGAACCGCGGGTGAGACCGGCCTGCTGCGTGACCTCGTCGAGGAATTCTCGCAGGCGCAGGTGCTCGATCCGCGCCGCGCGGATATCGTCGCAGCCGAAATCCGCTCCCGCGCCGAAGCGGCCGGGCTCGCGGCCTCCTGCGGTGTTGCTGATGATACCGAGATGAACGAGGCACTGACGCGGCTCGACGCGCATCTCTGCGACATCGCCGAACTGCCCTTCCGCAACGGTCTGCACATTTTCGGGCAATCCGAGATCGACCCGGGTTCAGCCCGCAACGAACGTGAAAATCTGCTGCGCGCCCTCGACGGCCGCTTCGTCGTGCCCGGCCCCGCCGGCTCACCGCATCGAGGCCGGCCGGACGTGCTGCCCACCGGGCGCAATCTCTCGACGCTCGACCCCAGGGCGATCCCGACGCGTGCTGCCACCCGGCTCGGCCTGCTCGCGGCACAGGCGGTGGTCTCGCGCCATCTGCAGGATCACGGCGACTACCCCCGCCGGGTCGTCATGGACCTCTGGGCCTCGCCGACCCTGCGCTCGGGCGGCGAGGATATCGCCCACGCGCTCGCCCTGATGGGCGTCGAGCCGCTCTGGGACAACGCCTCGACCCGCGTCACTGGCTTCAGCATCATCCCGCAGCCGAAGCTCGCCTATCCGCGCCTCGACGTGACCGTGCGCATCTCCGGCACCTTCCGCGATACGTTTCCGGGGCAAATCGCCTTGCTCGACCAGGCCGCACGCGCCGTGGCTGCGCTGGACGAGCCAGATGACTGGAACGAGCCGGCCGCTGCCCGGCGGCGCGGCGAGCAGAGCGCGCGCATCTTCGGAGCCGCGCCCGGCCGCTATGGCGCGGCGATGGCGGACCGCGTGCTCGACGGCGACTGGGCGCAGCGCGACGAGCTGGGCGCGGCCTATCTCGCCGCCTCGGATCATGCCTATGGCGGACCGGAAGGGGTCGGCACGGCCGATCCCAGCTTTGCCGCGCGGATCAAGACCTCCGACGCCTTCATCCATGTCAGCGATACCGCCGGGCGCGACATCCTCGAAGCCAGCAGCGCCGCGGACGTCATCGGCGGACTTGCGGCAGCGGCGAAGGCGCTCGGCGCCGATCCCGTGCTCTACAGTCTCGACAGCTCGAACCCGGAAGCGCCGAAGGCGCGCACGCTGGCGCAGGACATCGCCCGCATCGTCCATGGCCGGTTGACGCATCCACGCTGGATTGCCGCCCAGCTCGCCCATGGCTGGCGCGGGGCGGCGGAACTAGCGGAGGCGGTCGACACGCTTTTCGTCTTCGCGGCGAGCACGGATGCCGTCGCGAATGGGCTGTTCGATGCCGTGTTCCAGGCCTATTGCGCCGATCCGCAGGTCTGGGCAGCACTGGAAGCGGCCAATGCGCCGGCTGCGGCCTCGATCCGTTCGCGATTGGCGGAAGCGGCGCGGCGCGGGCTCTGGAGCAGCCGGCGGAATTCTGTCGGTGCCTTTCTGGCGCGGGAGGCGGCAGAATGAATGCCCTTCCCAAGGAAGCCCTGCGGCGCGGCTGGTGCCCGAGCACGCTCAGGCCGATGGAGACCGGCGACGGCTGGCTGGTGCGGCTGCATCCTCCCGGCGCAAAGCTGACGCCCGCGCAATTGCGGCGTATCGCGGCGCTGGCGGGTGAGCATGGCAACGGGCTGATCGAGATTTCGGCTCGCGCCAACCTGCAGATCCGCGGCGTGACGGCCGAGAGCCATCCAAGGCTGGTCGAGCGGTTGCTGGCAGAGCAGCTCGTCGACGAGCACGAAGGCGACGGCCCCCACCGCGTGACGCTGGTCTCGCCGCTGGCGGGACGAGACCCGGACGGCCTGATCGACGCCGCCGCTCTGGCTGCACAGATCGAGCAGCGCGCTCGTACCGTACCCGGCCTGCCGGCCAAGCTTGGCATCGTCGTAGACGATGGCGGCGCACAGGCCCTCAGTGGCTTCTCCGGCGATATCCGGCTGGTTGGAGTGGGCACCGCGAGCGCAGCCTTGTGCCTCGCCGATCGTCTCTGGCTTGGCCCTATCCCGGTCACCGAAGCCGCACCAACCGTGGCGGCGATCCTGCGCGACTTCGCGGCGCGGCGAGCCGCAGCCCCGGATCACATCCGCCGCCTGCGGGACCTGTCACCCGAAGTTCTGACGAGCCTGACCACGCTGCCTGAAGCCACCGCCCCCGCATCGCGCCCGCCGCCACGGCGCGCGGGATTGTTCGCGCTCGAAGGAGATCGGTTCGCAGCGCTTATCGGCCTGCCCTTCGGCCGTTGCGATGCCGCCGTACTGGACCGGCTCGGTGCCGGGGCCGGCTTGGTTTCCGATATCCGGCTTTCACCCTGGCGCGGGCTCGCCTTCCGCGATCTCGATCGCACCGAAGCCGAGAGCCTGCTGGCGCGGGCCGACGGTCTCGAACTCATCACGCAGGACGACGACCCCCGTCTCTCGGTGCAGGCCTGTGCCGGCAGCCCCGCCTGCTCGCGTGCCGAAGCGCCGGCCATGGCGGATGCAGCAACGCTCGCCGAAGCTGCGGCCGACCTGCTGGCGGTAGGCGCGACGCTCCACGTCTCCGGCTGCATCAAGGCTTGCGCCCATCCGGCGGCTGCCGACCTCACCCTGGTCGGGCGAGACGGGCACTACGACGTCGTGCTGAGCGGGACGACGCGGGACAAGCCGGTCGCGACGCTTGACCTTTCGGCGCTGCTCACGCGATTGCAGCCCGGACAAGACATTCACGCGCGGCTGGCCAAGGCCCTGCGCACGACGGGATCGCAGGGTTGAACAAGGCATACGACTACATTCAGGACGGCGCGGCGATCTATCAGCGCTCCTTCGCCATCATCCGCGCCGAGGCCGATCTCGCCCGCTTCAGCGGCGCGGCCGAGCGCGTCGTCGTCCGCATGATCCATGCCTGTGGCATGACCGACCTACCCAGGGATGTCGAAATGTCCGCCGGGTTCGCGGAGGCCGCGCAAGCCGCGCTCAGGAGCGGCGCGCCCATCCTCTGCGACGCAAAAATGGTCGCCAATGGCGTGACTCGCACCCGCCTGCCAGCGAACAACGAGGTTCTCTGCACACTGGATGATCCGCAGGTTCCGGCGCTGGCGGCGCAGTTGGGCACGACCCGCTCGGCCGCTGCAATGGAGCTCTGGAAGCCCCGGCTCGCCGGCGCAGTCGTGGTGATCGGTAATGCCCCGACCTCGCTGTTCCGCCTGTTGGAAATGCTCGACGCCGGAGCACCCAAGCCGGCCGCCGTGATCGGCATCCCCGTCGGCTTCGTCGGGGCGGCGGAATCCAAGGCGGCACTGGCCAAGGACGGGCGCGTGCCCTTCGTCGTGGTGCATGAACGACGCGGCGGCTCGGCCATGGCGGCAGCCGCCGTCAATGCGCTGGCGCAGGACAAGGAATAGGCGATGAGCGGGACGAACAGGACCCTGCTCTACGGCGTCGGGCTCGGGCCGGGCGCGCCGGACCTGATGACGGTCAGGGCACACGAGATCATCACCACCGCCGACCGTCTCGTGCATTTCTGCAAGCGCGGCCGACGTGGCAACGCCCGCAGCACGGCGGATGCAATCATAGCGCCCGATCCGGCCCGCGAGATCGAACTCGCCTTCCCCGTAACGATCGAAGCCAGCGTCGGCGAGCCGGATTACGACGGGCCGATCGCCGCTTTCTACGAAGAGGCGGCCGAACGGCTCGCGGCGGAGATGCAGGCCGGCCGGACGCTCGCCGTACTCTGCGACGGCGACCCGTTCTTCTACGGCTCCTTCATGCATCTGTGGCGGCGACTTTCGCAGCGCTTTCCGACCGAGGTGGTGCCCGGCGTCACCGGCATGACCGGCGCCTGGGGCGAGGCCGGCGCGCCGATCACCTGGGGCGACGACGTCATGACCGTGCTGCCCGGCACACTACCGGAAGCCGAGCTGACGCGGCGCCTCGCCGATACCGACGCCGCCGTGATCATGAAGCTCGGCCGCAACCTGCCGAAGGTGCGCCGCGCGCTTGTCGCCGCCGGGCTGGAAGGCCGCGCGATCTATGTCGAGCGCGCGACGATGGCGCGGCAGGTCGTGGCGCGGCTCGCCGACAAGGCCGACGACGAGGCGCCCTATTTCGCGATGGTGCTGGTGCCCGGAGAAGGGCGGCGCCTGTGACGGGCTCGCTCACCATCGTCGGGCTCGGGCCGGGCACACCGGACTGGATCACGCCGGCTGCGCAGGCGGCGCTCGATGCCGCGACCGATATCGTCGGCTACGGACCCTATGTCGACCGAGTGCCCCAGCGGGCTGGATTGACCAAGCACGCCTCCGACAACCGCGTCGAGGTTGAGCGCGCCTCGCATGCGCTGCAACTGGCGGCAGAAGGTCGGATCGTCGCGGTGGTCTCGGGCGGCGATCCCGGGGTTTTCGCGATGGCGGCGGCGGTGTTCGAAGCACTGGAGGCCGGACCGGCGGAATGGCGTGCGCTGCCGATCACAGTCGAGCCCGGCATCACCGCGATGCTAGCGGCGGCAGCGCGAGCCGGCGCGCCCCTCGGCGGGGATTTCTGCGCGATCTCGCTTTCCGACAATCTCAAGCCCTGGGAGGTGGTGACGGCACGCCTCGAAGC
Organism: Allobosea sp. Root670; assembly: GCF_001429415.1. Taxonomy (NCBI): domain Bacteria; kingdom Pseudomonadati; phylum Pseudomonadota; class Alphaproteobacteria; order Hyphomicrobiales; family Alloboseaceae; genus Allobosea; species Allobosea sp. Root670. The sequence goes on from NZ_LMJU01000016.1 coordinate 376,302, forward strand.
GGTGCTCGCCGCCGATCTGGTGATCTGCCTCTACAACCCGATTTCGAAGGCGCGGCCCTGGCAGCTCGGCAAGGCTTTGGAATTGGCAGCGCAACAGCGCGACGCGGCGACACCCGTGCTGTTCGCCCGGGCAGTCGGGCGACCGGACGAAAACCTGCGCATCCTGACGCTGGCGGAAGCGGTTGCAGCCGCGAGCACGGCCGACATGGCGACGCTGGTGATGATCGGCGCGTCGAGCACGCGGCTGATCGCCCGCGAGGGCGCCGCGCCTTACGTCTACACGCCGCGTTCGGTGGCGAAGAGCCCTTGCGCCACCAGCCAGGGCAGGACCTGATCGATATGGTCGACGGCCTCGACATCGGGCTTGGGCGGGCGCTCCACCATCACTACCGGCAGGGAGAGCCGGCGCGCTGCCACGAGCTTGCCGACCGTCGCCGGCCCGCCCGAATTCTTGCTGACCAGGATCTCGACGCCCTCGCGGCGCATCAGATCCTCCTCGTCATCGGCGTCGAAGGGGCCGCGCTGCTGGATGACGTCGACATGCGGGACCGGCAAGCGGTCGCCGATCGGCTCGATCGCCCGCACAAGATAGCGATGCTGCGGAGCATCCGCGAAGGCGGGAAGCTCGAGCCGACCAACCGTGAGGAAGACGCGTCGCGGTTCGTCTCCCAACGCCTGCGCCGCGGCCTCGATGTCGGGCACGGATTTCCAGCGGTCCCCGGCGCGCGGCTTCCAGGATTCGCGCCGGATGGCGAGCAGCGGCACGCCTTCCGCCTTGCAGGCATGCTCGGCATGGAAAGGCATGATCGCGGCGAAGGGATGGGTCGCGTCAACGACGGCGACGATACCCTCGTCGACGAGATAGCGCCTCAGGCCCTCGACGCCGCCGAAACCGCCGGTGCGAACCGGCAGATTGGTCGGGCGGGGGTCGACGGTGTGGCCCGCCAGCGAGATAATGGCACGGATATCGGGAGCCTGATCAGCCAGGTGCTGGTCAAGCGCAGCAGCTTCGCTCGTTCCGCCAAGGATGAGGACGGTCATGTCGCCAGTTTTGCGTGAATCGGAGGCTCTGTCGAGCCATGAGACGCCCGCGCCCTGGCTCGCGCTGATCGGTCTCGGCGAGGACGGGGCCGTCGGCCTTTGCCGCGAGGCGCTTGCCGCGCTGAACGAGGCCGAGATCGTCTTCGGCGGCGAGCGGCATATCGCGCTGGTCGGCTCCGTTCCGGGCGAGTTGCGCCCCTGGCCGCAGCCTTTCCGCAACGCCCTGCCGCAAATTTTGAAAGAGCGCGGCCGCAAGGTCTGCGTTCTCGCGACCAGCGATCCGTTCCACTATGGCATCGGCAACAGCATCAGCCGGGCGATTCCGCCTGAGGAGATGCGGATCATCCCGCAGCTCTCCTCCTTCTCGATGGCCTGCACGCGGATGCGCTGGCCGCAGGAGGAATGCGCGCTGGTCTCGCTGCATGGCCGCACGCTCTACCGGATCGTGCCGCATCTGCAGCCGGAGGCGCGCATCCTCGCCCTGTCCTGGGACGAGACGACGCCGCGCGCCGTCGCCGAACTCCTGACCGCGCGCGGCATGGGCGCGAGCCGCATCACGGTGATGGAATCGCTCGGCGGGCCGCAGGAGCGGATCCGTGAGTGCCGCGCCGACGCCTTCGCGCTCGACGATATCGTGCCGCTCAACCTGATCGCCGTCGAGGTCGCTGCCACCCACGATTCCCGCATCCTGCCGCTGGCGCCGGGACTCGACGAGGAGTGGTTCGCCCATGACGGGCAGATCACCAAGTCGGAAATCCGCGCGATCACGATCTCGGCACTCGCCCCACGCGGCGGCGAATTACTCTGGGACGTCGGCGCCGGTTCGGGCTCGGTCGCGGTCGAATGGTGCCAGCGCCATCTGCGCAACCGGGCGATCGCCTTCGAGGCGAAGCCGGAACGGGCCGAACGGATCAGGCGAAACAAGCTCGAACTGGGCGGGCTTTCCGTCGAGGTGGTCGGTGAGGCACCGGCCGGCTTCGTCGGACGCGAAGCGCCGGATGCCGTGTTCATCGGCGGTGGCCTGACCGAGGAAGGCCTGTTCGACGCCGCCTGGGCGGCGCTGAAGCCGGGCGGGCGGCTCGTCGCCAATGTCGTGACGATCGAGGGCGAGGCGAAACTCGCCGCGCTCCATGCCGAGCATGGCGGTTCGCTGCGCCGCATTTCGATCGACCGGCTCGCGCCTGTCGGTGGCAAGCATGGCTGGCGCCCGGCCATGCCGGTGACGCAGTGGCGGGTCGAGAAGCCTTGAGCACCGGCCGCCTCATTGCCGGCATCGGCATCCGGCCCGGCACGCAGGCCGCGGATATCCTCGCCTGTCTCGACCAAGCGCTGGCGAGCGCAGGGCTTGCCGGCACGCAGACCCCGCGCTTCGCCACGCTCGCGAGCCGCGTCGCGGAGGCCGGCATGGTCGCCGCCGCCCATGAGCGCGCGGCCGAGCTCGTCGCCATTCCCGACGAAGCGTTGAAGGGTTTCGAGGCCGCCTGCGCGACACGCTCGACCCGGATCGCCTCGCTCTACGGCGTCGGCTCGGTGGCCGAGGCTGCGGCGCTGGCCGCGGCGGGACCCGGCGGCGAACTGGTGCAGCCGCGCATCGCAACCGCGCGCGTCACCTGCGCTCTCGCCAGAAGCCCCGCATGACCATCCATTTCATCGGCGCCGGCCCCGGCGCACCCGATCTCATCACCCTGCGCGGACGCGACCTGATCGCGGCCTCGTCCGTCTGCCTCTATGCGGGGTCGCTGATCCCCAAGGCGATGCTCGACTGGTGCCCGGCGGGCGCGCGCATCGTCGATACCGCCCCGCTCGCCCTCGACGCGATCATCGCCGAGATGGAAGCCGCGCATCGCGCCGGGCAGGATGTGGCGCGGCTGCATTCCGGCGATCTCTCGATCTGGAGCGCAACGGCTGAGCAGATGCGCCGGCTCGACCGATCAGGCATCCCCTATACGGTGACGCCGGGCGTCCCGGCCTTCGCCGCCGCCGCCGCCGTGCTGAAGCGCGAGCTGACCTTGCCGGGCGTCGCGCAATCGCTGGTGCTGACGCGCACCTCCGGCCGCGCCTCGGCCATGCCGGACAAAGAGAAGCTCGCAACCTTCGCCGCTTCGGGCGCGACGCTGGCGATCCACCTCTCGATTCATGTGATCGAACAGGTCGTGGCGGAATTGACGCCGTTCTACGGTGCCGATTGCCCAGTCGCAGTGGTGTTCCGCGCGACATGGCCGGATGAGACCGTGCTGCAAGGCAGGCTCGCCGATATCGCCGGAAAAGTCCGCGCCAGTGCGCTCGAACGCACCGCGCTGATCCTCGTCGGGCCGGCGCTGGCGGCCGATGATTTTGGCGAGAGCGCGCTCTATTCGATCGACTACGACCGCCGCTTCCGGCCACGGGGCGGACAATGAGCGCGCGCGGCCTGCTCATCGCCGCGCCGCGCTCCGGCTCCGGCAAGACCACGATCACGCTCGGGTTGCAGCGCGCGCTGGCGCGGCGGGGCCTTACCGTACGCGGACTGAAATGCGGGCCGGATTACATCGACCCGGCCTTCCATGCCGCCGCGACCGGCGCGCCGAGTGCCAATCTCGACAGCTACGCGATGACCGACGGCCTGCTCGGGCGGATCGCGGGCGAAGCGGCTCATGCCGCCGATATCGTCATTGCCGAGGGCTCGATGGGGCTCTTCGACGCCGTGCCGGGCCCTGAGGGCCATACCGGCGCCAGCGCCGATATCGCCGCGCTGACGGGCTGGCCGGTCGTGCTCGTCATCGACGTCTCCGGTGCGGCGCAATCGGTCGCGGCGGTCGCGCTCGGCTGCAAGCTCTACGATCCGCGCATCCGTGTCGCCGGCGTCATCCTCAACAAGGTCGCGAGCGCCCGGCATGAACGCCTGGTGCGACAGGGCATGGAGCGCATCGGCCTGCCCGTGCTGGGCGCCTTGCCACGAGAGGCGAGCCTGATCCTGCCGGAGCGCCATCTCGGGCTGGTTCAGGCCGGCGAGACCGCCGATCTGCATGCAAGGCTCGATGCGCTGGCAGAGGCTGTCTCGAACGCGGTCGATCTCGATGCGGTCATGGCAGCTTCTGGTGCCACCATGCTTCCGGCAACGCGCGACGGCGGGTCCCCGCCCTTGCCCGTGCCCGGACGGCGGATCGCGATTGCCCGCGATGCCGCCTTTTCCTTCGTCTATCCGCATGTCGAGGTGGGCTGGCGCGCAGCAGGCGCGGAACTCGTGCCGTTCTCGCCGCTCAGGGACGAGGCGCCGCCAGAGGATTGCGACGCCTGCTGGTTGCCGGGAGGCTATCCCGAACTGCATGCCGGCACGATCGCGGCGGCGAACCGTTTCCTCTCTGGTTTGCGCGCTTTCGCGGAGACCCGGCCCGTGCATGGCGAGTGCGGCGGCTACATGGTTCTCGGCCGCAGCCTGACCGATGCCGATGGTGTCGCGCATCAGATGGCCGGCCTGCTTTCGGTCGAGACCTCCTTCGCGAAGCGGAAGATGAATCTCGGCTATCGCCGGGCGGTCCTGGAAGCAGACGGCCCGCTCGGACCGGCGGGCGCGGCGCTGACCGGCCATGAATTCCATTATGCGAGCATCGCCGCGCAAGGCGAGGATCTGCCTTTTGCGGTGGTGACCGACCCGCATGGTTCGGCGCCGGCCCCGGCCGGAAGCCGGCGCGGGCTGGTGACCGGCTCGTTCTTCCACGCCATCGCCACGGCTGAATCGGCGTGAGCCAGGCACCGGTCTTCGATGCGGCCTTTGCCCGGCAGTTCGAGGACCTGCTGCGCTGGCGGCGCGATGTCCGGCGGTTCACGCGCGATCCGGTTCCGCTCGAACTGATCGACATGCTGCTTGCCCAGACACGGCTTTCTCCTTCCGTCGGACATGCACAGCCCTGGCGCTGGCTTTCCGTCGCGGAGCCGGCGCAGCGCGCGGCCGTGCAGGAAAGCTTCAGCCGCTGCAATGCGGATGCGCTTGCCTCCTATGAGGGCGAACGCGCAGCGCTCTATGCTCGCCTGAAGCTGGAGGGATTGCGGGAAGCACCCGTCCAGTTCGCCGTGTTCTGCGATCACGGCACCGAGCGCGGCCATGGCCTCGGCCGGACCACCATGCCGGAGATGCTCGATTATTCGGTGGTCGCGGCGATCACGCAGTTCTGGCTGTCGGCGCGTATCCACGGGCTCGGCGTCGGCTGGGTCTCGATCCTCGACCCCGGCGAGATCGGCAAAGCGCTCGATACCGCGCCGGAGTGGAAGCTCGTCGCCTATCTCTGCGTCGGCTGGCCGGAAGAGGAATGCGACGAGCCCGAACTGGTCAGGTCCGGCTGGGAACGCAGCTGAGCGTCGTCACATGACGCCCCAAAACGAAAAGGCCGGCCCGAGGGGCCGGCCTTCCGGATGCTGGGAACGGGAGCCGGTGGTTCAGCGGCGGAAGCCGCCGCCGATCACCCCGCCAAGCGCGCCGCCGAGGATGGAGCCGAAGGCTGCCGCCCCGGCACTGTCGCCCGTATCGCCGTCACGGGTCCGGACACGGCCCTGATAACCGGTGCTGGTCGTCCCGCGGCGCGGAGTGGTCGAGCCCTGATAGGTTTCGCCACGCTCGCGGGCGATATCACGCCGGTACATCTCGTCGCCGTCATAGGTGACGCTGCGCGTCGACTTGCCGTTCGGCTGGCCATCGCTCGCCGTCTTGCGCTTTTTCTCAGCCGCAGCCTTCTCCTCGGCGAGCACTGCCTGATAGGCCGTCTCGCTCTGGGCGCGGAGCGCACTCACCTGCATCGCGGTCAGGAAGCCGGTCTCCGGAATGCTGCGCGACTTCTGCCAGGCCTGGATCGCCTTGCGGTGTGCCGGGCCGAAATTGGCCGCCGCCTTGCCCGGCTGGAAGCCGCTGACGCGCAGGCGGGTCTGCACCTCGCGCCGATCCTTGGCCCCGAGCTTCATCGCGGTTTCGGTCTGCGCCGTGCCGATCTCCTGCTTCAGCGCCTCTTCGGTGACGCCAGGCGGCGTCGCCAGGAAACCGGCCGCCGGCTTCGCCGTCTCCAGGCTGGCGAGACGGTTGCGGGCGAAGGTCGCGAACTGCCCCGACGGGAAGGCGTCGAGATAGGCGCGATAGTCGGCTGCGGAATTGCCGCGCTCGGCGACTTCCCAGGTCTTGATGTCGATCTGGGCGCGATCGAGCGACGGGGCGGCCGGCATCGCCGGCATGGGCACGGCGGCGTCGATGGTCTTGGTCGCGGCCACGCCCGGATCGACCGCGGCGAGCTTCAGCGTCGGGTTCATCTTGAACTCGCCGATGATCGAGGAATTGGTCCAGGGCTTCTGCTTCTTGTTGGTGGTTTCCCAGACATCGGCCCGCACGCGGTCCATCACCGTGGTGATCGACACCTCGGGCGTCTCGATGTGCTTGAGCAGCGCGCTGGTGAAGGGGCTGTTGCCATCCCGCTCGCCATCCATCGCCGTGGCGCGCGGATCGGTCGCGAAGGCGATCAGGATGCCCGAAGCCGACTGCGTCTCGATCGCGGTCAGGCCGCGGGTGACGGCCCGCGACTTCGCGGCGAGCTGGGCGGCGAAGGGATTGTCGCGGCAGGCGTCGAGGATGACGATGTTGACGCGCTCGTCGCGCTGCATCTGGCGCAGGATGAGCTGGACATTGACCGCGCGGAAATCGAGATCGGCTTCCGAACGCAGCGAGGCGTCGACCGGGATGAGATAGTTGTCGTCGCCAACGGCGATGCCGTGACCGGCATAATAGACGAGGCCGGCCTTGGCGCCGTCGAGCTTCTGCGCGAATTCGCGCACGATGCCCGTCATCGCGTCCATCTTGAGATCGTAGCCTTCGACCACGTCGAAGCCGAGACGCTTCAGCGCAGCCGAGATGCCCTTGGCATCGCGCTGCGGATTGGCGAGCGGCGGCACCGCCGTATAGGCGCTGTTGCCGATGACGAGCGCGACCCGCCGCTCGGGCACGGCCGCGGAAGCGGGCGAGGCCAGCGCCACCGCTGAGAGCACCAGCGCAAAGGCGACAGCCATTCGGGCACGGAACCCCGGAACCAGAGACGCGAAGCTCACGACAACCTCCCCAATTCGGCAATCGGCTGCCCGCCCGCAACGGTCGGCGCAGCGCACGAATAAAAAACGCAGTAATATGGACGAAAGCCAGCCGCCGTTTTTACCGCAACACGCTCCGATGGTAAACCGGAACCTCTCTTCGTCGCGCGAACCGCGCTGCGGGTTCAAATCTGTTTCGCAGCGTGCGCCCGGCCGCCAGCATCGCGCCGCCCCGAAGACCGCGACATCCTCCGATTGCATGAGACGCGTGGCATAAGACGAAGGGATGAGAGCGCATCTACCCAGACCGCTTTGACGTCAGCGAGCGTTGACTTATGCCCGGAGCGCGGTGCAGCATGACATGCAAGGGGAACCGCATAAACAAGAAAGATAAAGCTGATGAGGGCTGACAACCGGCATGGCTGAAGACACTATTCTTTCGACTTCAGGTCTTACCAAAGAATTTGCCGGCTTTACAGCTGTGAACAGCGTCGACCTCAGCGTGCGCCGGGGGTCTATCCACGCTCTGATCGGCCCGAATGGCGCCGGCAAGACGACTTGCTTCAACCTGCTGACGAAGTTCCTCGCGCCGACACGAGGCTCGATCGTCTATAACGGCCGCGACATCTCGCGCGAAAAGCCGGCGGAGATCGCCCGGCTCGGCCTCGTCCGCTCGTTCCAGATCTCGGCGGTGTTCCCGCAGCTTTCGGTGCTGACCAATGTCCGCATCGCCCTCCAGCGGCGCAAGCGCGGCGACTCATTCGATTTCTGGCGCTCGGAGCGGGTGCTGAGCGAACTCGACGCCGAGGCGAGGAGCCTGATCGAGGCTGTCGGCCTCACGCCCTTCCTCGGCCTCACGGCGGGCGAGCTCTCCTATGGCCGCAAGCGCGCGCTGGAGATCGCGACGACGCTGGCGCTCGAGCCGGAGATGCTGCTGCTCGACGAGCCGATGGCCGGGATGGGCCGCGAGGATGTCGAGCGCATCGCGGCGCTGATCCGCAAGATCTCGAAGAACCGCACCATCCTGATGGTCGAGCACAACCTCTCGGTCGTCGCCTCGCTCTCGGACCGGATCACCGTGCTGGCGCGCGGACAGGTGCTGGCGGAGGGCGACTACGCCACCGTCTCGAAGGATCCGCGCGTGATCGAGGCCTATATCGGCTCGGGAGGCGGCCATGGCCACCACTGAGGCACTGAAGACGCCCGCGACCGGCACCGCCCCGCTGCTGAGGGTGAGCGGGCTCGAGGCCTGGTATGGCGAGAGCCATGTCCTGCACGGCATCGATTTCGACGTGGCGCCCGGCGAGGTGGTGACCCTGCTCGGCCGCAACGGCGCCGGCAAGACCACGACGCTGAAGTCGATCATGGGCGTGATCGGCAAGCGCAAGGGCTCGGTCGTGCTGGAGGGCACCGAGACGATCGCGCTGCCCTCGCGCGCGATCGCAAGGCTCGGCATCGGCTTCGTGCCGGAGGAACGCGGCATCTATTCCTCGCTCTCGGTCGAGGAGAACCTGATGCTGCCGCCGCAGGTCCGGCCGGGCGGGCTCTCGCTCGAGGCGATCTTCACGCTGTTTCCCAACATCAAGGAACGACTGAAGAGCCAGGGCACCAAGCTCTCCGGCGGCGAGCAGCAGATGCTGGCGATCGGGCGCATCCTGCGAACCGGCGCGCATCTGCTCCTGTTGGACGAGCCGACCGAGGGCCTCGCCCCCGTCATCATCGAGCAGATCGGCCGCACCATCGCGAAACTGAAACAGGACGGCTTCACCATCATCCTGGTCGAGCAGAATTTCCGCTTCGCCCAGACCGTCGCGGACCGGCACTACATCGTCGAGCAGGGCAAGGTCATCGACATGATCCCCAATGCCGAACTCGACGCCAATATCGACAAGCTGCACAGATATCTCGGGGTCTGACGGCCCGGGCGACAGGCCCGGACCGGAGGTCAAAAAAATCGGCGAAACGCCGGCAACCAAACGAGGGAGAACGACAATGAAGCTGAAGATGTTTCTGGCCGCGAGCGCGCTCGCGGCGGTGATGGCGAGCCCCGCCCTCGCCCAGCAGATCTCGGTCAAGGCCGGCGTGCTGAACGATCGTTCCGGCCTCTATGCCGACCTTTCCGGCGAAGGCTCGGTCATCGCCGCGCGCATGGCGGTGGAGGACTTCAAGGCCGCCGACAAGGGCATCAAGGTCGAGATCGTCTCGGCCGACCATCAGAACAAGCCGGATGTCGGCTCGACCATCGCCCGGCAGTGGTACGACCAGGACGGTGTCGACCTGATCCTCGACGTGCCGACCTCCTCGGTCGCGCTGGCGGTGAGCCAGATCACCAAGGAGAAGAACAAGGTCCACATCAACTCCGGCGCGGCCACTTCCGACCTCACCGGAAAGGCCTGCAACGCCAACACCATCCACTGGACCTACGACACCTACGCGCTGGCCCAGGGCACCGGCGGCGCCATGGTCAAGGCCGGCGGCGACACCTGGTTCTTCCTCACCGCCGATTATGCCTTCGGCCATGCGCTGGAACGCGACACCGCCGCCGTCGTCACCAAGGCGGGCGGCAAGGTGCTCGGCGCGGTGCGCACCCCGTTCCCCGGCACCGACTTCTCCTCCTTCCTGCTGCAGGCGCAGGCTTCGAAGGCCAAGGTCATCGGCCTGGCGAATGCCGGCGGCGACACGATCAACTCGATCAAGCAGGCGGGCGAGTTCGGCATCGTCGCGGGCGGGCAGAAGCTCGCGGGCCTGCTCGTGTTCCTGACCGACGTGCACTCCCTCGGGCTCCAGGCGGCGCAGGGCCTCGTCCTGACCGAATCGTTCTATTGGGACACGAACGACGGCACGCGCGCCTGGTCCGATCGCTTCTCCAAGCTGAATGGCGGCAAGCGTCCCACCATGGTCCAGGCCGGCGTCTATTCCGGCATGCTGCACTATCTCAAGGCGGTCGAGGCGGCGAAGAGCAAGGATGCCGCCGCCGTCGTCGCCAAGATGAAGGAACTGCCGACCGACGACCCGCTGTTCGGCAAGGGCTCGGTGCGGGCCGATGGCCGCAAGATGCATGACATGTATCTCTTCGAGGTGAAGAAGCCCTCCGAGTCGAAGGGCCCGTGGGACTACTACAAGCAGGTCGCGGTGCTGCCGGCCGACCAGGCGTTCCGGCCGCTCTCGGAAAGCGAGTGCCCGCTCGTCAAGAAGTGAGCGGCTGAACGCCACTCAGAAGCCCTCCGCCGTCATCCCGGGCGACCGCAGGTCGACCCGGGATCCATCGGAGAGCTCCGGAACTCTACGATGGATCCCGGCTCTGCGCTTCGCTTGGCCGGGATGACGAAGAGGTTCGAGAGCCCGCCCCACACATTGATCTGAGTTCCGCATGTTCGAGCTTCTAGGCGTTCCGCCGCAGGCGCTGTTCGGTCAGGTCCTTCTCGGGCTGATCAACGGCTCATTCTACGCCATCCTCAGCCTCGGGCTGGCGGTGATCTTCGGGCTGCTCAACATCATCAACTTCACGCATGGCGCGCAGTACATGATGGGCGCCTTCGTCGCCTGGATGTGCCTGAACTATCTCGGCCTCAACTACTGGGTGGCGCTGCTACTGGCGCCGATCATCGTCGGCGCGACCGGCATCGCGGTCGAGCGGCTGCTGCTCAAGCGCATCGCCCATCTCGACCATCTCTACGGCCTGCTCCTGACCTTCGGCCTGGCGCTGATCATCCAGGGTCTGTTCCGCAACCAGTACGGCTCGTCCGGCCTGCCCTACGCCATCCCGCCGCAGCTCGCCGGCGGCAAGAATCTCGGCTTCATGTTCCTGCCGAACTACCGCGCCTGGGTGATCGTCGCCTCGCTCGTGGTCTGCCTTTCGACCTGGTTCCTGATCGAGAAGACCAGGCTCGGCGCGTACCTGCGCGCCGCGACCGAGAACCCGACCCTGACCCAGGCCTTCGGCATCAACGTGCCGCTCTTGGTGACGCTGACCTATGGCTTCGGCGTCGCGCTCGCCGCCTTCGCCGGCGTGCTCGCCGCGCCGATCTACTCGGTCAATCCCAATATGGGCGGCGACCTGATCATCGTCGTCTTCGCGGTCGTCGTGATCGGCGGCATGGGTTCGATCATGGGCGCCATCGTTACCGGCTTCTCGCTCGGCCTGGTCGAGGGCCTGACCAAGGTGTTCTACCCGGAAGGGGCCGCGACCGTGATCTTCGTCATCATGGTGCTGGTGCTCCTGGTGAAGCCCGCCGGCCTGTTCGGCCGCCCGGCCTGACGCAAGCAAGGACTCAAGACATGACCGACCTTGCCTCGACCGACGCCCCCGCCGCCATCGTCACCGAGACCGATGACGGCGCGGCGCGCCTGCACCGCAACCTGTTCATCGCCATCGCCGTCGCGCTCGTCGTCGCGCCCTTCGTCGCCTATCCCGTCTTCGTGATGAAGGTTTTGTGCTTCGCGCTGTTCGCGCTCGCCTTCAACCTTCTGCTTGGCTATGGCGGGCTGCTCTCCTTCGGCCACGCCGCCTATTTCGGCATGGCGAGCTATGTCAGCGCCTACACCGCCAAGAACTGGGGCCTGACGCCCGAGCTCGCGATCCTGCTCGGCACCGCGGTCGGCGCGGCTCTCGGCCTCGTCTTCGGCGCGCTCGCGATCCGGCGCCAGGGCATCTACTTCGCCATGATCACGCTGGCGCTGGCCCAGATGGTGTTCTTCTTCTCGCTGCAGACACCGGGCTTCACCGGCGGCGAGGACGGCATCCAGGCCGTGCCGCGCGGCAAGCTCCTCGGCCTGATCGACCTCGCCGACGACCGTGTGCTCTACTGGCTCGTCGCGGCGATCTTCATGGGCGGGCTCCTGCTGATCTACCGGGTCATCCACTCGCCCTTCGGCCAGGTCTGCAAGGCGATCCGCGACAACGAGCCCCGCGCCATCTCGCTCGGCTACCGCGCCAGCCAGTACAAGCTGATGGTCTTCGTGCTCTCGGCGACGCTCGCAGGCCTCGCCGGCGCGACCAAGGCGATCGTCTTCCAGCTGGCGTCGCTCACCGACGTCTACTGGACGATGTCCGGCGAGGTCGTGCTGATGACGCTGGTCGGCGGGCTCGGCACCGTCTTCGGGCCGATCGTCGGCGCCATCGTCATCGTCGCCATGCAGAACTACCTCGCCACGCTCGGTGCCTGGGTCACCGTCGTCCAGGGCGTGATCTTCGTGCTCTGCGTCCTGCTCTTCCGCGAGGGCATCGTCGGGGTGATCTCGAAGGCGATCAGGAAGCCGCTCTGAGAGGTCTCTTCAGCGGATCAGCTTGGAGACCGGCCGGAACTGCGGATGCTCTGCGCTTCGCAGCCATTCGAACAACACCATCTCGGTGGTGACGATCTCGGCGCCGTGGCTCGCCATGCGGGCAATCGCGATCTCCCGCGATTGCGGCACCCGCGAGCCGATCGCATCGGCCACCACGACGACGCGGCGGCGATGCTCGAGCAGGGTCAATACCGTCTGGCCGACGCAGACATGCGCCTCGCAGCCGCAGACCACCAGTTCGCGGTCCCCGGCCACGGCCTCGAGGAAGGCCGGCTCGCCGCAAGCATCGAAGCTCATCTTGGTCACGGCCGGACCAACCTCCGCCAGAGCCGGAACCGTCGCGCCGAGGCCGCGCGGATACTGCTCGGTCAGGACCGCCGGAACGCCCAGCAACCGTGCCGCCTCGGCGAGGCGGCCGGCATTCAACAGCACTTTTTCACCGTCATGGATCGCCGGCATCAGCTTCGCCTGGAAGTCGATGACCACCAGCGTGGCATTCTTCGCGGTGAGCAGCGGCATGGCCCGGCCTTTCCTCTTCGTGCCGTCGGGGAGGCTTCATAGCGCGGCAAGGTGCCGCCTTCGTCAACAAACGTGAAATCGCTACGACCGAGCTTCGCTTGACTTGCCTAACGGCAGTCAACATGCAGATGAAATGGACGGCAAACCGATCGTTTCCTTCGCGACGACGCTGCATGTGCGTGATCATTGCCTGTGCCTGCATGTGCAGCGCGCAGCAAGGACGCTGGCGCGCCGTTTCGACGAGGCATTGCGGCCGGTCGGGCTGACGAACGGCCAGTTCTCCCTGCTGATGGCCCTGAACCGGCCGGTGCCGGCCTCGTTCGGCCCGGTCGCGGAGCTTCTGGCGATGGACCGCACAACCCTCACCGCCGCGCTGAAACCGCTGGAACGGCGCGGGCTCGTCAGCATCGCGGTCGACCCCGCGGATCGCCGCGGCCGATTGCTGACCCTGACACCTGACGGCATGACGCTCCTCGCCGCGGCCGTGCCGATCTGGCGGCAGATGCACGAGGCCATCGAGGCCGCCATGCCCGATACCGCGCCGGAGAGCCTGCGCAATACCTTGCGCAGCCTGGGCTGAACCACGGCAGCTTGCCCCGCCTCCGCCGCAGGGCGGCCCCGCCAACGTGTCTCTGGCGCATAGCGCCCACCGCGATTACCCTCCCGCCATTCCCTAGACGCAAGCAAGATCACAGCCATGGACAAGCGGCTCGACACTCCCGCCCCGGCCGCAGCCCTGACGCCTGCGGATATCCGTTCGATCCTGATCGGGGTCATGCTGGCGATGTTCCTGGCCGCGCTCGACCAGACCATCGTCGCGACGGCCCTCCCGACGATCGGCCGCGACCTCAACGACGTGACGCATCTGTCCTGGATCGTCACGATCTACCTGCTCGCCTCGACCGCGGTCACGCCGCTCTACGGCAAGCTCGCGGATATCCACGGGCGGCGGGTGACGCTGCTCGCCGGCATCGTCGTCTTCGTGATCGGCTCGATCGCCTGCGCGCTGGCGCCCTCGCTCTGGCTGCTGGTCATCGCGCGCTTCGTGCAGGGGCTCGGCGGCGGCGGCCTGATCGCGCTGGCCCAGACGATCGTCGGCGACATGGTGCCTCCCAAGGAGCGCGGACGCTATCAGGTCTATTTCGCCAGCGTCTTCATGTCGTCCTCGCTGCTCGGCCCCGTCCTCGGCGGTTTCCTCGCGGAAAAGCTGCACTGGTCGGTGATCTTCTGGATCAACCTGCCACTCGGGCTCGGCGCCTACTGGATGTCGAACGCGGCGCTGAAACGGCTGCCGCGCCACGAGCGCCCCCACAAGCTCGACGTGCTCGGCGCCATGCTGATGACGCTGGCGACGGTCTCGCTGCTGCTCGCCCTGTCCTGGGGCGGCACCGCCTATCCCTGGGGTTCGCTCCCGATCGCAGCCCTCGTCAGCGCCTCCTTCGTGCTCTGGGCCTTGTTCGCCTGGCGCCTGCGCCGGGCCGCGGAGCCGCTGATCCCGCTCGACATCTTCGGCAATGGCGTCGTCAGGCGTGGCACGGTGGCAGCCGGCTTCGGCATGGGCACCTTCATCGGCCTCACCATCTACCTGCCGCTGTATTTCGAGACGGTGATGGGGATGAGCGCCACCCATTCCGGCCTCGGCCTGCTGCCGCTGACCTGCGGCACCGTCATCGGCGCGACCAGCTCCGGCCGGGCGATGTCGCATCTCACCCATTACAAGCGCGCGCCGCTGGCCGGGCTTTTCGTCGCGATGACAGGTACGGCGGTTCTCGCAGCCTTCTCCGGCCAGATCCCGATCCTGCCCTTCAGCATCATCCTGGCCGTGGTCAGCATCGGCTTCGGCACGCTGCTTCCGGTCGCGACCGTGTCGATCCAGAATGCCGTGCAGGCGCATCAGCTCGGCACAGTGACGGCGGTGGCCAATTTCTTCCGCCAGATCGGCGGGGCCCTGATCGTCGCGGTGTTCGGCGCGATCGTGCTCGGCGGCGTCGGCGGGGTCGGCGCGCAGCTCTCTCCCGAGGCGCTGAAGCTCGGCACTGTCGACCGCGACACCATGGTCGTGCTGTTCCGCTATGTCTTCGGCGCGGCGAGCCTAGGCTTCGCCTTCGCCTGGCTGTCGCTGGCCCGGATGCAGGAACTGCCGCTGCGCGGCCGCGCGGTCGAGGCCGCCAAGGCGATCGGCGGCGAATAGAAGAAGCGCTCGCGCACCGTCAGGCCCGGAGGAAGCCCGGGCATGACAGCCAGCGACCGAGGCCTCAGTCGCGGAGAAGCTCGTTGATGCCGGTCTTGGAGCGCGTCTGCGCGTCGACCGTCTTGACGATCACGGCGCAGGACAGTGACGGGCCCGGCGTACCGTCCGGAAACGGCTTGCCCGGCAGCGAGCCCGGCACCACCACCGAATAGGGCGGCACCTTGCCGACATGGACCTGGCCGGTGGCGCGGTCGACGATCTTGGTCGAGGCCGAGATGAAGACGCCCATCGAGAGCACCGAGCCCTCGCCGACGATCACGCCCTCGACCACCTCGGAGCGGGCGCCGATGAAGCAGTTATCCTCGATGATGGTCGGGTTGGCCTGCAGCGGCTCGAGCACGCCGCCGATGCCGACGCCGCCCGAGAGATGCACGTTCTTGCCGATCTGGGCGCAGGAGCCGACCGTCGCCCAGGTGTCGACCATGGTGCCGGAATCGACATAGGCGCCGATATTGACGAAGGACGGCATCAGCACGACGCCCGACGCGATGAAGGAGCCCTTGCGCGCGGCGGCCGGCGGCACGACGCGGAAGCCGGCGGCACGGAAGCGGTTCTCGCCCCAGCCCTCGAACTTCGACGGCACCTTGTCCCAGAACACGCCCTCGCCCGGGCCATTGGCCATGATGACGTTGTCGGTCAGGCGGAAGGAGAGCAGCACCGCCTTCTTCAGCCACTGATGGACGATCCAATCAGCGCCCTGCTTCTCGGCGACGCGGGCCTGGCCGGCATCCAGCATCTCGATCGCCTGCTCGACCGCCTCGCGAACGGCGCCTTTGGTCTGGACGCCGATCTCGGCCCGGTTTTCCCAGGCGGCGTCGATGGTCTGGTTGAGATCGGCGAGGGACATCAGGTGGCTCCGGCGCTTCCAGAAAGATCGGCGCGAGCGATGGCGGATGCAGGCGCCTGCGTCAAGCCGAACGACGGCGCAGCAGGTAGGTATCCATGATCCAGCCGTGCCGCGCGCGGGCCTGCGCCCTGACCTCCGTGATCTCGGCCGAGAGCTCTGTGAGCGGACCGGCGCGCAGGATCTCGTCGGGCGTGCCGAGATAGGCGCCCCACCAGATGTCGAGCCCTTCGGGATCGATCTTGCCGAAGGTCTGCTCGCCGTCGAGCATGACGACGACGCTGTCCTGATCGGCCGGGAAGCCTTCCGAGAGCCGGCGGCCGGTGGTGATCAGGATCGGCGCGCCGATCGTGTTGAGCGGAACGCGGTGGCGCGCCGCCAGAACCTGGACGCTGCTGATGCCGGGATAGACCTGCCAGTCGAGGCTCAGGCCCGAAGCGGCGACGCGCTCCATGATGCGCAGGGTGGAATCGTAGAGAGCGGGGTCGCCCCAGACCAGAAGTGCGCCGGTCTGCCCGTCCTGCAGCTTGGCTTCGAACAGGGCGCGGTAGCGTGCGGCGATGCGCTCATGCCAATCGTCGACAACGCCTTGATAGTCGTTGCCCGCTTCGGCGCGGCGCGGGATTTCGACAGGAACCGTGCGGTAGTCCGACTTACGGATGAAACGGGCGCAGATCGCCTCGCGCAGGGCGCGCAAGGCGGCCTTCTCCTCGCCCTTGTCTGGAATGAACAGGATATCGGCGCGGTTCAGCGCCTCGATCGCCTCGATCGTCATGTGGTCGGGATTGCCGGCCCCGATGCCGATGATGAGGATGTTGCGCATGCCGCTCCGCCGTTCGCGGCGGCTTAGCATGCCCTGTGAGCGGAATGCGAGATCAGGCCCGACCGAGCACGACCATGCGGGCGAGATCGGGCTGCACGGCAGGCATGGCGTTCAGCGCCAGCGCCGCCTGAAGCGCCTCCAGATCCGCCTGGAGGCGCGGATGCCAGCCGCAAGGGCATGGCTGGTCACCGCAATGAGCATCCGCCACCTCTCTGTAGACAGAACCGACCGCTGTCGCCGCGAGCTCGAGCAGGGTGAGCGGCGGCAGACGAGTATCGCGCAGTGCCGCGCAAAAAGCCGTCATGAGCGCCTCCCGGATCTCGGCCCGG
This sequence comes from Allobosea sp. Root670, assembly GCF_001429415.1. Lineage (NCBI taxonomy): Bacteria > Pseudomonadati > Pseudomonadota > Alphaproteobacteria > Hyphomicrobiales > Alloboseaceae > Allobosea > Allobosea sp. Root670. The sequence goes on from NZ_LMJU01000016.1 coordinate 393,434, forward strand.
GCGGTCTCTAGCGATTCGGCCCTGCCCTGATCAGGCTGCACGTTCGATGCCCTTGATGGCGGCATGGCGGCGGCGCTGTGGCCCTTGCAGGGGCTTGGGCCCCTGCGGGAGCTTGGGCCCCTGCTCAGGCAAGGCGACCGCGAGCAGGTCGACAAGCCGCTGCATGCGCGGCGGCAGCGCCGCGTCGGCGTCGAGATCGCCCGGCCCCTTGGCGAGCGCGAGCGCCCGGCGCAGCTCCGGCCGGCTCGCACCGGTGCGGACGATCTCGCGGATGATGATCTCGTCGATGCGGCCGATCGCGGCCGCGACATCGACCTCGGTGACTCCACCCATTCCGGTCCCTCCGTCGGTTGATTCACTGATCGCGAGGGAGAGATAGGCGCGCCGATGATTCGATGCAAGGCCTTGTTATTACTACATAAATAGAACTATTTTAAGGTAACGAGCCACTCTCGCCCGCGAGCGTGACCGCATCGTGACACCGTCAGCGGCTAGAGGTCGCGGATGATTTCCAGGCGGGCGCCATGGGCAAGGCCGTCGTCGAGACGGGCATCGTCGGGACCGTAGAAGGAGACGGCATAGGCGCCCTGCCCGCGGCGGACGAGGTGCTCACCGAGGCTGGCAGCGGCCGGGCCGCATGGCTCTGTCAGGGACAGCGTCTGCCGGGCGATGCGGAACTGCGCGAGCCCGAATCCCAGTCCGGGGACGCCGCCCAGCGCAACCGGCTCCTGCCCGAGCAGGGCGCGATAGCGCGCGACCGAGGTCGCAAGGTCCTGCACCGCCACGGTGACGCCGGCGACCCCGGTGATGCCATTGGCATGGCGGCGGGCCGCGCCTTCGGGGACGCGCAGGCTGCGGGCCGTGACATCGGTGCAGAGGAAGGGGATATCGGGCTCGGGCGGGCGAGCCGAGCGCCAGGCGATGCGCGTGCCGTCGGGCTGGAGCCGGCCGCCGTCAAGCGGGCCGTCCATGACGATGCCGGCGGCACGGGCGCGGGCGAGATCGGCATCGAGATCATCCGGCAGCACGGCATAATCGACGAGGCGGGGCCGGCACGGTCCAGCACCTGCCACCAGCGATACTCCGGCAGCGGGTGCGGGAAGGCGATGATCTCGAGATAGGCGCCGTCCTCGAACACGACCAGCGCGTTGCGCGAGCCGCGCGGATGCTCGCCGCCGGGCAGCACCGTGAAGCCGAGCGCCGTATAGTCGCCGATCGCCGCGTCGAGATCGGTAACAGCGATGACGATATGGTCGATCGAAAGCGGCATGGTTCTCGTTCCCAATGCTGGTGTCAGGGGCTCTGCGCGATGGCTTCGATAGCAGACATACCACCGAGCTGCGGCGCGAAGTTCTCCCAGACCTTGCGCGCGCCGTCCTGCCAGCCCTGGCGACCCTCGGCCGGCACGACCTTGCCGCCTTCGGCCCTGGCCCGCGCCATCGAGGCTTCCTCGTCGGCCCGCATCAATTCGTCGAAATAGTCAATGCCTTCGGTCACCGCGGCAGTCAGCGCCTCGCGATCCTGCGGCGCCAGGCCCTCCCAGAACGGCGCGGCGAACATCACGACGCCGCTCGCCCAGATATGGCCGGTCTCGATCAGCACCGGCACGACCTCGTGCAGGCGGAAGCCGACATAGGCCGATTTGGTCAGGTCCATGCAATCGACCACGCCGGTCTTCAGCGCGTTATAGGTCTCCGGGATCGGGATCGGCGTGGGAAAGGCGCCGAAACCCGACCAGAGCGCGGTATGCAGCGGGCTCTGGATGACGCGGATGCGCTTGCCCTTGACCGAAGCAGGCGTGGTCAGCGGCTCCTTCGCCAGGAGATGGCGGGCGCCGTAATTGATGAAGCCCGGCACGACAAAGCCCTGCGCCTCGTAGAGTGTCTTGAGCTGGGCTCCGAGCGGCCCGGCCAGCACGCGCGCGAGATGGGCACGGTCGCGGAACAGGAAAGGCAGGTCCAAGATCTGCCCGGCGGCTACCCAACCGGAGAGCGAGGACACGGTCGAGAGCGCCGCCTGGATCGAGCCGAGGCGGAGGCCCTCCGCGACCTCCTTCTCGCCGCCCAGCGCAGCATTCGGCACGATCCGCAGGTCGAAGCGCCCCGGCGCCGTGCGCGCCAATATCTCCGCGATGCGCCGCCAGATCCTGGTTTCCGGCTTGTCCTCGCCGAGCAGCGACGCCACGGTCATGGGCCGGCCGGCGGCGAAAGCCCGGCCGCCCCTGAGGATGGCGGGCGCAGCGAGCGAACCGGCGGCGAATTGACGGCGGGTGATCGGCAAGGCGTGCCTCCTTCGGCGCTTGCAGCGGGATCGCGCGAAACGCGCCCCGCCGCAAGCCCCAGTGGATTTTGCCGATGCCTATCGGCTATCGGGAAGTGAGCCGCCGACGGAGACGATGATGACCGAGACCCATGAAATTGCCTCCGATCGTTTGCGCGCGACGGTGCGGGCCCAAGGCGGCGAACTGATCGCGCTTGCCGACGCGAACGGGCCGGCGCTCTGGAACGGCGGGCCGGACTGGCCGCGCCATGCGCCGGTGCTGTTCCCGATCGTCGGGCGGCTGACCGATGATACGCTCATCCATGAAGGGCGCTCCTACCGCCTGACCCAGCACGGCTTCGCGCGCGACAGCCTGTTCTCCTGGGTCGAGCGCAGCACCGACAGGGCCGTGCTGGAGCTGCGGGAGAGCCCGGAGACGCTGGCGATCTACCCGTTCCGGTTCGTCTTGCAGATGATCTACGCGGTCGCTGATGATACGCTGACCGTCACCTCGCGGGTGAGCAACCCAGCCGATGTGCCGCTGATCTGCGGCGTCGGCGCGCATCCGGCCTTTCTCTGGCCGCTGACCGAGGACATCGCGAAGGAAGCGCATCGCCTGACCTTCCCGCAGGCGGAGCCGGGCCAGGGCCTCGGCGTCGAGGCCGGCCTGCTCGGCCCTGCGATCCCCCTTCCCTTCTCCGGCACTGACCTGCCGCTCGACGAAAACCTCTTCGTCAACGATGCGATCGTGATCCCCGATACGGTGAACCGCTCGGTGCGCTTCGCGGCATTGGACGGGTCAGGGCGCGAGAGCCGCGCCCTGACCGTGAGCTGGGAGGGCTATAAGGATCTCGGCATCTGGTCGAAGCCAACAGGCGCGCCGTTCCTCTGCATCGAGCCCTGGTTCAGCATGGCGAGCCCGATCGGCTGGCAGGGCGAAATCGCGGAGAAGCCCGGCATCCTCAGGCTGGCGCCGGGCGAAAGCCGCGATTTCGTCTGGCGCGCGACGCTTTAGCGCGTCACTTCTTCTCGATGTTCCAGAACAGCATGACCGGCGCCGCCAGCACGCCGGAGACATTGGTGCGCCTTGCATAGGGCTGGTCGTACTGACCGAGCACGCGATAGGGCTGCATCTCGGCCAGGCGCTTGTGCAGAGCCTCCAACGCAAGCTTGCGGCCGGCTTCGTCGGGCGCATCGATGAAGGCTCCGCGCAGCTTCTCGGCCTCGGCATCGCAGGGCCAGCCTGACCAGGCGCGCTCGCAGGCCATGTTGGTGCCGATATTGGTCAGCGGCGACTGCATGGTCGCGCCTGACGCCGTCGTGACGAAGAGGTTCCAGCCGCCCTGCTCGGACGTGCCCTTGTTCTGCTGGCGTGTGGTGACGGTGCCCCAATCGGCGACTTGCAGATCGATATTGAAGCCGACCTTCCTGAGCGAGGAGGCCGCGACCTCCGCCATGCGGCCGATCGGAGCGATGTCGTTGCTGGTCGAAAGCACGAGCTTCTCGCCCTTGTAGCCGCTCTCCTTCAGCAGCGCCCGCGCCTTGTCGAGATCGGGCTTGGCATAGCCTTCCGTGCCCGCTTCCGTGCCGTTGGGGCCGCCGCAGATGAAATAGGAGGCGCAGCGCTTCCACCATTCCTCGTCGCCGAAGCCGGCCGAGAGGAAATCGGCCTGGTCCGTGGCATAGGCGAGCGCCAGCCGCGCCTTGGGATTGTCGAAGGGCGGGTGGAGATGGTTCGGCCGCAGCATCGCCTGGTTGGAGAGGTTGGCATAGCGGTCGACCTTGACCTGACTGCTGGTCGCGATGACCGGGATCAGGTCCTGGCTCGGCTGTTCCCAGATATCGATCTCGCCGGTCTGGAGTGCGGCAGCGGCTGTCGCCGCATCCGGCATGATCTGCCATTCGACGCGGTCGACCTTGACGACGCGTCCGCCGGCGAGGCCATCGGCCGGCTCGGAGCGCGGCACGTAATCGGGATTGCGGTCATAGACGACCTTCGAGCCGCTGCGCCATTCCTCGCGGTTGAACTTGAACGGGCCGGAGCCGATCGTCTCGGTAACCGGTTTCATCGGGTCGGACTTGGCGTCGGACTCGCGCATGATCACCGGGATCTGGCCGACCGCCGAGCCGAGCGCGAAGGGCACCAGCGCCAGCGGGCGCTTCAGCTTGAGGCGGAAGGTGGCATCGTCCACCGCCTCCATGCCATCAGTATACTCGGCAAGCTTGCCGCCGATGGTATCGCGCTTCATCCAGCGGGCGAGCGAGGCGATGACGTCCTTGGTCGTGACTGGCTGGCCGTCGTGGAATTTCAGGCCGGGGCGGAGCTTGAAGGTCCAGGTCAGCTTGTCCGGCGAGGTCTCGAAGCTCTCGACCATCTGAGGCTTCGGCTGAAGGTTCGAGTCCCAGGCGAAAAGCGTCTCGTAGATCATCAACCCATGCATGCGGGTGATGACGATCGAGGCCGCAACCGGATCGAGCGTCTTGAGATCCGCATGTGGCGCGACACGCAGAACGCGGTTCGAGGCCGGCTGCGACTGTGCCGCCGCCGGAAGCGGCAGGAGCGCGGCCGCCGACAGCAGCAGCGCAGCAGTGAAACGGGACAGTTGCATCAGCGTTCTCCTCCTTCGTCATCGGCCCAACGGCCCCGCCCCTCAGCGGAGCCGCCTCAGCCGGCGCGTTTCAGACTCGTTTCATCTGCAAGATCCTTGCCCGATGGCTGGCGACCCGCAAGTCACCCTCCGCATCGAGCCAGAGACACGGCCGCGACCGCCAGGGTCCGTGCAGAAGATCGGCGAGCGCACGGCCGTTCGGCAGCGGCGTCAGAGGCGACACCGTCCCGCCGGAAGGCCACGGCATCAGGGCCGTGCCATCCGCCCTGATCTCGATTTCGGTGCCGAAATTCGGATCGTGCCAGCGCCCGACCAATCGCGCATCGAGCGGCGTGTCGGCCGGCACGCGCCGGAGCGAACGCTGCACGCCGCCGATCAGGCCGGTGAGGCGATCCTCCCCGTCCTGTTTCAGGCGGATGTCGAGATAGGCCGGCAGGCTGCGCAGGCCGCCGTTGCCATCGGTGATCAGACGCTCGAAACCACCCATGTAGCTGATCGAATCGGCGGCAAGCTCGGCCCAGAACGGCCCCTCGTCGCTGGCGAACAGGCCGACTGGCGCTTTCGCGATCGTCGGCAGCTCCTGTTCGAGCAGCGCCGCCAGCACCGTCAGGGCAGGCCAGAGCGCCTCCTCCTCGCGATTCGACAACACGACGACGCCGACACCGTGGGCCGGCGACATCCAGAAATGGTTGCGATAGCCGGCGAGCGAGCCGCCATGGCCGACGATCGCGGTCTCGCCGAGCCGGCTGGCGACAAGGCCGAGCCGGTAGACGCTCTCGCTGCCATCAGCGAAATGGCGCGGCGCAGTCAGGCGTTCCAGCATGCCGGCGAGCGGGCCGCGCCCCGCGAGCAGGGCCGAGGCCCAGCCGGCGAGATCGGCGGCGGACCCCACGAGTCCACCCGATGCGGAAAAATGCGGGCCGTTATGGCCGCGCCGCCAGTCTACCCCGTCGTTCCAACAGCCGGTGGCGAGGCCGGGCACGATTTCCGACCCGTCATAAGGCAGGCGGAAGGCGAGGCCGAGTTCGCCGGAGAGTTCCGCGACGGTGTCCTTGTAGGGCTTGCCCGTGACCTGTTCGAGGATGCGCTGGCCAAGCCGCCAGCCAGTGTTGGAATAGGCCATCTCGGTACCGGGCTCGGCACTCAGCGAAGGCAAGCGGCAGGCGAGCGCGAAGACCTCCTCCGCATTCAACGTCGCGGTGAAGGGTACGCCTTGCTGCCAGAAGCACTCCATCATGTCCGGCAGGGCGCCGGTCATGTCGAGGGCCCGACTGAATTCGACCTCGGCGAGCGGCGCCGGCAGTTCGCTCAGCCAGCGGCCGAGCGGCGCATCGAGCGGGATGCCGGCGCGCAGCAATGCGACTGCCAGGACATGCTTGCTGATCGAGGCGAAGCGGTTGGGCGTCTGCGGCGTGAAGGGCACGCCGTATTCGATGCTGGCGAGACCGCCGGCAAAGGCTTCGCGCACCCCGTCGCGATCGAACAGCACGACAGCGCCGCCCGGCCCCGCCATGCGCTGCCAGTTCGCGACGATCTCCTGCGCGCGGGTCGCAGCGCGGGTCCAATTCACTGACATATTTCGCTCCCTCAGCCCTGCGGCCGGGTTTCGCCGAGCAGATTGCGCAAGGCCCGCATGAAGACGCGCGCGCCGGGACCGATCGCATCATCCGGGAAATCGAAATCCGGATTGTGCAGATGCGCGGTCTCGCCGGAGCCGAGCAGGAACATCGCCGATTTGGAGCGGCGCCCGAACAGGCCGAAATCCTCCGAGCCGCGCGAGGGCGGCGTCGGGCCGTGCGGCACCTTCTCCTCGTCCATCGCCCGGCGCAGCATCGCGACGGCCTCCGGCTCGTTCTCGCAATGGTGGAAGACGTCGTGATAGCTGATCTCGACGGTGAGCCGGCCGGCCTCGGCCGCCTCGCGCGCCAGCTTTTCGGCCGCTTCGCAGAGCGCGCCCATCTGCGCGTCGTTGACGGTGCGCAAGGTCGCCCAGATCTCGCCATGGCCCGGCGCGATGCCGAAGGCCTGCTCCCCGATCTCGACATGGGTCACGGTGACCAGCCGGAAATTGGCATCGAGCGGCCCGCCGGGTCCGAGCGCGGTCAGCGCCGGGATCAGCGTCGCGATCGCCGGGGCCGGCGAGCGGCCATGTTCCGGTGTCGAGGCATGCGAAGTCTCGCCGGTCAGGATGATCTTGATGCCGCGCGAGGCGCAGTTGGCGGCGCCTTCCGAGATGCGGGCATGGCCCACGGGCACACCAGGACGATTATGCAGGGAGAAGGCATAGTCCGGCACGATCTCCTCGAATTTCGGATCGGCCATGACGGCGGCGGCACCCGCGCCGGTCTCTTCCGCCGGCTGGAACAGCAGGATCGCGCGGCCCTTCTTCGGCGGGTTGCGCTGCAGGCCACGCGCCAGGCCAGCGAGGATGGTCATATGGCCATCATGCCCGCAAAGATGGCCTTTGCCGGGAATTTCGGAGCGATGGTCGCTGTCGGACAATTCCTCGATCGGCAGTGCGTCGAGTTCGGCACGGATCAGAACGGTCGGGCCGGGCTCAGTTCCCTCGTAGATCGCCGCGACACCATGCCCGCCAAGCTCGGTGACGATACGATCGGGGCCGGTCGGCTTCAGGAAATCGACGATGGTCGCGGCGGTCTCGCGCTCCTCGCCCGAGATTTCAGGGCGGCGATGCAGCCGATGCCGGAGATCGACGAGATCGACCATATCGCTGTTGGTCAAGAACACGGATGAAGCCTCCCAGGCGCAGTGCCGGCCGGCGGATCACCGGCTCTTGCCCGGAAAGGTTCGACAGTTCAGCCGCTTCGGCAACCCGCGTCATCGCCGGGGGCGGCATGCGCGAGCGCGAGATCAGTTACCGAGTTCGGCCTCGATCTCGGCGTCGAAGGCCTGCGCCAGCATCGCCCGGCAGGCTTCGGCCTGCTGGCGCGCCGAATCCAGCGCGATATGAGGGAGAATCTCGGCGAGATCGCGCAAGGCGAAATCGACGGCCGACATCAGGCCGAGCACCGGCTCGGCGGCGGCGGCCGGTTGTTGCGGAAGGCGGAACGCGATGACCTGACCCATAGGCATACTCACGCTGAAAGCGAATCGGCCTTCAGTGTGCCGGGGCAGGTTTCAGAAAGTGGTTAACGGCGGAATTGCGGCGGCACAGCCGGCTTAACCATAGCCATGCAGGCTCGCGCCATGGCGCTTCAGCCAGGCCTCCGCCGCCTCGGTACCGGGGCAGAGCTTGTGGGTCAGCGCCCAGAAGCGATGCGAGTGGTTCATCTCCTTGAGATGCGCGACCTCATGGGCCGCGAGATAGTCGAGCACCGGGGCCGGTGCCAGGATCAATCGCCAGGAGAAGCTAAGATGGCCTTGCGAAGAGCAGGAGCCCCAGCGGCTCGTGGTGTCGCGGATGGTGATCTTGCGGGCGGGGATGCCGAGCGTCGCGGTGTGGCGGCGCACCGCCTTCTCGAGATCCTCGAGCGCGTGTTTTCTCAGGAAATCCTTGACCCGGCGCGCGACATGGGCGGCGTCGCCCGCCACGGCGATGACAGGTGCGCCGTCAGCATCCCGGGCCGCCTGCGTCAACCCGCGCGCCTTCGACCAGTGGACGATGCGATGCGGCACGCCGCGGAAGGGAATGCTCTGGCCGGGCTCGAACGGCACGGGGCGCGGGCGCTTTGCCATGCGCGCGGCGATCCAGCCGCCATGGTTCTCGGCAAAGGTCCGGCCCGCCGCGAAATCGGCCCGCTCGGGCAAAGTCAGGGTGATCTCGCCGGTCGCCTGCGAGACGCGCAACGTCATCCGCCGCGCGGCGGCGCGGCGCTTGACCAGAACGGCATAGCGCGTGCCGGCATGCACGACCTCGATCCGGTCGGGGTCCGGCTGGCGCCTGAACAGGGAGATGCGCATTATCTGCGATTGTGCGGGATTCGGAGCGGTTACGGAAGAGCGGCAGCAGCGGCTTGCACCGGGGAAGGCCACGCGCGAAGCTTCCCGACATGGCAACCCATGCGCCCCCGCCGATCGCACCCGTCGAGATCATTCATTCCGTCGACGTGATTCCCGCCGATGACCAGGGCAATCACGGGGAGAGCTACAACTATCTCGACTATCTCTTCGTAGGAGACGGCCTGACGGCGCGGGCAAGGAGCTATCTCGACACGATCGAGACGGTGGTCCTGCACGGCCCGGCGCGCGCGCCGAACGGGGTCGAGCGCGTTGTCGGCACGGCCTTCGAAGAGGGCGTGCTCGCTTATCTGAAGCTGCGCTATCGCCGGATCGAGCGGCTCAACCCCGCCATCCGGACGGGGCGTCCCTATGATATCGTCTGGCAGGAGGGCGACGGGGCCGCCTGAGCAGCCCTACGCCGTGCAGGTTTCAGCCGACGACCTTGAGCGCCTTGCGCTGTTCCTTGGCGCTGTCGTCGCGACGATCCTTGGCCGCTTCCATGTCGAGGCTGACCATGAAATCGGAGATGCGCGGCTGGATCTCGGCGCGGAAGCGCGAGCCGTTGAAGACGCCGTAATGGCCGACCTTCGGCTGGAGATAATGGACGCGCTTGTCGGCGGGAATGTTGACGCAGAGGTCGTGCGCCGCCTTGGTCTGGCCGACGCCCGAAATGTCGTCATTCTCGCCCTCGACCGTCATCAGCGCGACGCGGCGGATGGCGGTGAGGTCGACCGGCTTGTCACGGTGCATCAATTCGCCCTTCGGCAGGGCATGCTGGACGAAGACGGTGTCGACGGTCTGGAGATAGAACTCGGCGGTCAGGTCCATCACCGCGAGATACTCGTCGTAGAAGTCGCGATGCTTCTCGGCGGAATCGCCGTCGCCGCTGACGAGATGCTTGAACATGTCGTAATGGGCGGTGACGTGGCGGTCGATATTCATCGCCATGAAGCCCGAGAGCTGCATGAAGCCGGGATAGACCTGCCGGAACGCGCCGAGGCTCGGGAAGGGCACGACGGTGATGCAGTTGCGGCGGAACCAGTCCGTGCCGCGCTCCATCGCGAGCTGGTTGACGGCGGTCGGCGAGCGGCGGGTGTCGATCGGGCCGCCCATCAGCGTCATCGAACGGGGCGCGCAGGGGTCCGATTCGGCCTCCATGCGGGCGACCGCGGCAATGACCGGCACGGACGGCTGGCAGATCGCCATGACATGGGTGTCCGGTCCCAACATCTGAAGCATGCCGATGACGTAATCGATGTAATCGTCGAGGTCGAAGCGCCCCTCGGAAAGCGGCACGAGGCGGGCATCGACCCAATCGGTGATGTAGACCTCGTGGCCCGGCAGGAAGGCCTCGACCGTGCCACGCAGCAGCGTGGCGTAATGGCCCGACATCGGCGCGACCAACAACACTTTCGGCTGCGGCTTGCGGCGGCTGCTTGGGATCTTGCGGTCGAAATAGACCAGCTTGCAGAAGGGGCGCTCCCAGACGACCCGCTCCTCGACGGCGACCTTGACGCCGTTCATCGTGGTCTCGTCGAGGCCGAAGGCCGGCTTGCCGTAGCGGCGCGTCATACGCTCGAACAATTCGCAGGATGCGGCGACCGTCCGGCCGAAGGGCGTGTAGGTGAGCGGATTGGCCGGGTTCTTGAAGGCCAGATGCATCGCATCCGAAACCCCGCGCACCGGGCTCACCATCATGTGAACCGCTTCGTAGGCATGGTAGGCAAACGACATGGCGGCCCCGTACATACGATGAATGTCCTTCCGGCGGCGCAACATGCAATGATGCGACGCAGCATCGCACCTTACGTTGATTTTGTTCTCATTCAACCCGGCTAAAGGCTAAGATTTTCCTGCGATGTGGATGAAGCCGGGAAAAAGCCCACGGCAGGCGCCGCGCAGGAGACCAGCAGACCTTGAGCTTCCCGGACTTCTCTGCCCCGGCCCTGGCGCGCTCCAGCCGCCATCTGCGCCTCGATACGCTGGTCAGGCTGCGCTGGCTCGCCATCGCCGGGCAGAGCCTCGCCGTCACCGGCGTGCATTTCGGCCTCGGCTTTCCCTTGCCCTTCGGCTGGTGCTTCAGCGTCATCGCGGTTTCGGCCTGGCTCAATATCGCGCTGCGCATCCGCTTTCCGCTGAGCCATCGCCTCAACGACAGGGCCGCGACCGCCCTGCTCGGCTTCGACATCGCCCAGCTCGCGGCGCTGCTCTTCATGACCGGCGGCCTGCAGAACCCGTTCGCGATCCTGTTCCTGGCGCCGGTGATGATCTCGGCGACGGCCCTGCCGCCGCAACGCACGCTCGTCCTGGGCCTGCTGGCGATGGGGCTCGCGACCTTGCTCAGCCGCTATCACCTGCCATTGCCCTGGGCCGGGAACGACCGGCCGGTGCTGCCGGCCTTTTACCAACTCGGCAACTGGGCTGCGCTCGTGCTCGGCCTCGGCTTCACCGGCATCTATGCCTGGCGCGTCGCCAAGGAGGCGCGCGACCTCTCCGACGCACTCGCCGCGACCGAACTCGTGCTGGCACGCGAGCAGCACCTGTCACAGCTCGACGGGCTTGCCGCCGCCGCGGCGCATGAGCTTGGCACGCCGCTCGGCACGATCGCGCTCGTCGCCCGCGAATTGACGCGCCTCGCCCCTCCCGAGGGCGAGATGGCCGAAGACATCGCCTTGCTGCGCGAACAGGTCGAGCGCTGCCGCGGCATCCTGGGCAAGCTCTCCAGCCTGCAGGACGAGGATGCCGGCCCGCTCGGCCAGCTCACCCTGCGCCTGCTCATCGAGGAGACCGCCGGGCCGCAGCGGCCCTTCGGCGTGCCCTTTGAGATCACCATGACCGGCGACAAGCCTGAGCCGGTCTGCCGGCGTAATCCCGGCATGATCTACGGCCTCGGCAATATCGTCGACAACGCCGTCGATTTCGCGCGTTCGACCGTGGCGATCACAGCGGAATGGAACCAGAGCCAGGTGGTGCTGGTGATCGCCGATGACGGCCCCGGTTTCCCACCGGATGTGCTGATGCGGGCCGGCGACCCTTATCTCTCGCGCGGAGCGGGTGAAGGCCGGGCCGGCGGGGGCCTCGGGCTCGGCCTCTTCATCGCCAAGACGCTGCTGGAGCGAGGTGGTGCCACGCTGGAATTCTCGAACCGGCCGGCTCCTGCGAGCGGTGCTTCGATCCGAATTACCTGGTCCCGCGACGATTTCGAGGCCGACTTGCCCAGCGATGGGGGTACCCAGGCGGGCGCATCGGCCTTAAATGAAGCTGACTGAGCCGGCCTCTTGGGGGAGAGCCGGAAAACCGAAACCCTAATGCGCGCCGCCGCAGCGCGCCGAGAAGCGGCAAGGAGAAGACGATGCAGGATGCAGCGAGCGAAACCGACAGGGCCGGGCCGGCCGACGACATGTCCCTTCTGCTGGTCGACGACGACAGGCCGTTCCTGACCCGCCTCGCCCGCGCCATGGAAGGCCGCGGCTATGCGGTCCGCATCGCCGACAGCGTCGCGGCGGGCATGGCTGCCGTGGAAGAAGCGGCACCGGCCTTCGCGGTGATCGACCTGCGCCTCGGCGACGGCAACGGCCTCGACGTGATCGCCCGCCTGAAGGAGCGCCGGCCCGATGCGCGCGGCGTGGTGCTGACCGGCTACGGCAACATCGCGACCGCCGTCAGCGCCGTGAAACTCGGCGCCTTCGACTTCCTCGCCAAGCCAGCCGATGCCGACGAGATCCATGCAGCGCTCGCGGCCCAGCGCGATGCCCGCCCGCAACCGCCGGAAAACCCGATGTCGGCTGACCGGGTGCGCTGGGAGCATATCCAGCGCGTCTACGAACTCTGCAGCCGCAATGTCTCGGAGACGGCACGCCGCCTCGGCATGCACCGGCGCACCCTGCAGCGCATCCTGGCCAAGCGCGCTCCGCGCTGATCCCGCAAAAACGTAAAAGCCCGCCGGACAAACCGTCCGGCGGGCTTTTGCTTGATCGTTCGCTTGTGGGGCTCAGGTCGCGCAGGCGGGCACGATGCGGGTCGCGCGGCGCTCGAGCGACACCGCGAACACAGCGAGACCCAGCGCCAGCAGCGGCACGACGGCGGCGACCGGCGCGATCGCGCCATAGCCCAGTCCCTGCGTGATCACCGCGCCGCCGAGCCAGGCGCCGAAGGCGTTGCCGAGGTTGAACGCGGCGATGTTGAGGCTGGAGACCAGCCCCTGCCCGGCGCCGCCGGCCTGCTGCAACACCCACATCTGGAGCGGTGCGACGGTCGCGAAGGCGGCGGCGCCGAGCGCGAAGGCCGCGATGACGGCACCAATCTGGCTGTGGAACGCGAAGCCCGAGGCGAACATCGCGATGGTCAAGAGCGCGATCGAACCGATCAGCGCCGGGGCAAGCCTGCGATCGGCCCAGCGCCCGCCGAGCAGGTTGCCGACGACGAGCCCGCCGCCGAAGACCAGCAGGATCGGCGACACGGCGGCCTCGCTGAAACCGGCAAGCTGGACGAGGATCGGCTGGATGAAGGTGAAGACCGCGAAGATGCCGCCGAAGCCGAGCACGGTCATGACGAGGCCGAGCTGAACCTGCGGCCGCGCCAGCACCTTGAACTCCTCGGCGAGCGAGCCGGGCACGACGCGCTCCCGATCCGCCGGGACGAAGACCGCGAGGACAGCCAGAGCGACGAGGCCGATTGCGGTCACCGCCCAGAAGGTCGAGCGCCAGCCGAAAGCGAGGCCGAGCCAGGAGCCAAAGGGGACGCCGAGCAGGGTCGCCAGCGTCAGGCCAGTGAACATGAGCGCGATGGCCGAGGCCTTGCGCTCCGGGGCGACGAGGCTGGTCGCGACGAGCGAGCCCACGCCGAAGAAAGTGCCGTGCGCCAGCGCGGTCACGATCCGCGCCGCCATCAGCCAGCCGAAGCTCGGGCTCAGCGCCGCGGCGAGATTGCCGAGGGTGAAGATCGCCATGAGCACGAGCAGCGTCGTCTTGCGCGGCAAGGAGCGGGTCGCGATCGTCAACACAGGCGCGCCGACGAAGACGCCGAGCGCATAGCCGGTCATCAGCAGGCCGGCGAGCGGGACGCTGATGCCGAGATCGGCGGAGACCTGCAGGAGCAGGCCCATGATGACGAATTCGGTGACGCCGATGCCGAAGGCACCGACGGTGAGAGCATAAAGGGCAATAGGCATGGAATGCCTCCGGGGAGCTTGTTCGGGCCCGGAGATAGCGCGGCGAGGGCTTGTGAATTAGACTGCATGAAAGATCAGCAATTGTGAGTTGAATTCACGATGCCACGCAGCGAGGTCAACCGCTCCGGCGAGATGGAGGTCTTCGCCCGCGTCGTCGAGCTCGGCGGCTTCTCGCCGGCGGCACGCGCGCTTCGGATGACGCCTTCGGCAGTGAGCAAGCTCGTCGCCCGGCTGGAGGCGCGGCTTGGCGTCAGGCTGATCGTCCGCTCGACCCGCAAGTTCATGCTAACCGAAGAGGGCACGACCTTCCATGAGCGGACCTTGCGCGTGCTCGCCGATCTCGACGAGGCCGAGCGGGCGGTCGCGGCCTGCCAGATTCCACGCGGGCGCCTGCGGGTGAATGCCAATGTCGCCTTCGGCTGGCATTATCTGCTGCCGGTCGCGCCGCGCTTCATGGCGGTGCATCCCGGCATCCAGCTGGACATCTCGATCACCGACGCGGTGATCGATCTCGTCGACGAACGCGCCGATGTCGCGATCCGGGTCGGCCCGCTCAAATCCTCCCAGCTCGTCGCGCGCAAGCTCGGCGAGAGCGTCTCGGCGATCGTCGCCTCGCCGGATTATCTGTCGGCGCATGAAGCGCCGGATCATCCCGACAAGCTTGCCGGCTGCGACCTCATCACCTTCAATTTCGCCCGGCATCGCGATACCTGGCCTTTCGTCATCGATGGCCAGCGCCTCTTCCTGCCGGCCCATGGCCGCGTCACGGTCGGCGACGGCGAAAGCGCGCGGCGCCTGGCACTGGCGGGACAGGGCCTGACCCGGCTCTCGCTCTTCCATATCGCCGATGACATCGCAGCCGGCCGACTCGTCCCCGTGCTGGAGGCTTTTAATCCGGGCGATGTCGAGGACATCCATGCCGTCTATGTCGGCCATGGTGGCAAGTTGCCGGCGCGGGTACGTGCCTTCATCGATTTCCTGGTCGCGGAGATCGACCTGCGTCGGTTCGCTACGATGCCGAAAGCAGCAATCGCCGCAGCCCGCTAGATGATTTTATCAGGCTGAGCCTTCGGGGTCCTCGATCAAGGCCAGCCGGCTCGAAGCCAGTCGCGCCAGCGCGATGGTCAGCATCTTGCGCCGCGCTGCGCTCAAGGGATGGCGCGGCGGCTCGCGCAGCAATTCGCCGCCATAGGCATCGGCGACGATCAGGCCGACATCGTCAGGCAGGATCTCGCGCGGGAATTCCGGCGCGACGGCGAAGAGGAAGCCGTCGCAATAGTCGCGGTAATCCGGCCATTTGCCGTCGACGCGGTAGTCGGCGATGCCCGACTTGACCTCGACGACCCAGAGCTCGCCCGAGGGCGACAGCGCGACGATATCGCCGCGCCGGCCATTGGCGAAGGTCATCTCCTTGACGATGGCATAGCCGCGCTCGCGCAAGTGGCGGCCGGCGCCGCGGCAGACCATGCGCGTGATATCGGGTCGCGCCGGTGGCGGGTTCAGGACGGAATCCGGAAGGGACATGCGCACATGTTCCCTCTTTGTTTCCGGAAATGCAAGCTTCGGCCAGCAGCCTAAGGCAGGTTCTCACGCAGGATGATCTCGATGCTGGGCGGCGCCGTTCCCTCCGAGGCCGGGCGGCCAGCGCGCAGATTGGCGAAGATCGCGATGCAGCTCATCAGCGCGGCATGGGGATGCTGGGTGATGACCGCATCCATCGTGCCGTCGAGCAGGAGTGCGCGCGTCTCGGGGGTCAGGCCATGGCCGACGAAGACGACATCCTGCTGCCGGCCCGCCTCCTTCAGAGCGCGCGCGATCCCCTCAGGTCCACCGCCGATATTGTAGATGCCGGCGAGATCCGGGTGCTGGGCCAACAGCGCCTTGGCCTGACGATAATTGCGGCCGTCGTCGTCGAGCCCCTCGCGCAGGCCGACGACCTCGATCTGTGGAAACAGCTCCTCGAAGAGATGCAGGAAGCCCATCTCGCGCTCCTCATGGGCGCGATAGCTCAGGCTGCCGGCGATGACCGCAACCTTGGCCGGCCGCCGGCCGATGAAGCGAGCCGCGAGATAGCCGGCCGTGCGCCCGGCCGAGCGATTGTCGAGCCCGACATAGGCGGCGCGGCGGGCATTCGCGATGTCGGAAATCAAGGTCACGGCCGGCACGCCGCGCTCGGCCAGGCTGTTGACCGCCTCGCGCACCGCCGGATGTTCCAGCGCCATGAAGGCGATGCCGTCGACATCGCGCCCGACCTGGCGGAGCTGCTGGGCCAGCAATTCCGGCTTGAAGCTCTCGATGAACTCGACGCGGGCGCGCATGTTGAAGGAAGCGAGCTGCTCCTGTGCCTCGGCGATATGGCGCCCGAGCATGGCGAGGAAACGGTTGCTGCCGGCCGGCAGCAGGAAGGCCAGCCGCATTGGCGTGAAGGCCTGCGCCGGGAGGGCCGGATCGAGCACATAGCCCAGTTCGCTCGCGGCCTTCAGCACGCGCTGGACGGTGGCCGCGCGCACGCCGGGGCGCTGGTTCAGCACCCGGTCGACGGTTGCGGTCGAGGCGCCGGACAGCGCCGCGACATCGGCGATGCGGGCCATCCGGCGGCGCTGCAGGCTTTCGCCACTACCGTTTTTCTCTGCCGTGCCCGTCATAGAATCACATCAAAAACCATCAGTATTTGAGTTTGACCACCATCATTCCAGCTTCCTAATCTGAGGGCAAGAAGACCGCAATCAATCAAATCGCATCAGCGATACCGGGAGGACCATCATGACGAACTTCACGCGCCGCACGGTGCTGCGTACGCTCGCCGCCGCCCCCGCAGCCTCGCTCATCGCCATGCCGCACATCGCGCGGGCGGCCGAGATCGAGCTGAAATACGGCAACAACCTGCCGCTCAGCCATCCGCTCAACATCCGCGCCCAGGAAGCGGCCGAGCGTGTCGCCAAGGAGACGAACGGCCGGGTCGAGATCAAGATCTTCCCGAACAATCAGCTCGGCGGCGATACCGACATGCTGAGCCAGGTCCGCAACGGCGGCATCACCTTCTTCACGCCGTCGGCGCTCGTCATCGCGACCCTGGTGCCGGTCGCGGCGATCAATGCGGTCGGCTTCGCCTTCGCCGATTACGACCAGGTCTGGAAGGCGATGGACGGCAAGCTCGGCGCCCATGTCCGCGAGGCCATCTCGAAAGTGAACCTCTATGCCTTCGAGAAGATGTGGGACAACGGCTTCCGCCAGATGACCACCTCGGGCAAGGCGATCGAGACCGCCAAGGAGATGTCCGGCCTCAAGATCCGCGTGCCGGTGAGCCCGCTCTCGATCTCGATGTTCAAGGCGCTCGATGCCGCGCCGGCGAGCCTGCAGTTCTCGGAGGTCTACACGGCGCTCCAGACCAAGGTGGTCGACGCGCAGGAGAACCCGCTGCCGATCATCCAGGTCGCCAAGCTCTTCGAGGTGCAGAAGAGCTGCGCGATCTCGAACCATATCTGGGACGGTTTCTGGTTCATCGCCAACGGGCGTGCCTGGCGCGGCCTGCCGGCCGATATCCAGAAGATCGTCGCCGGCGCCATCAACGATGCCGGCGTCGCCCAGCGCGGCGACATCAAGAAGCTCAACGAGACCGTGCAGGCGGATCTGCAGTCGAAGGGCCTTGCCTTCAACAAGACGGACCCGGATTCCTTCCGCGCCAAGCTGCGCGAGGCCGGCTTCTACAAGGAGTGGCAGGAGCGCTTCGGCAAGGACGCCTGGAGCCTGCTCGAAGACGCCGTCGGCAAGCTGGCCTGAGGGGTGCGGGCGGGCCTATAAGGCCCCCAAAGCACAAGACAGGAAACGCCCCGATGGATGCCCATAGCGCGACCCTTCCCGCTGCCGCCATGCCCGCAAACGGGCTCGGCCGCTTCGCCGGCCATCTCGACCGCGGCCTCGGCGGCCTGGTCGAGACGGTGGCGGCCGTGCTCGTGGTCGTCGAGATCATCATTCTCGGCGCCGGCGTCATGGCGCGCTATGTCTTCCATGCCCCGCTGGTCTGGTCGGACGAGCTCGCCTCGATCCTGTTCCTCTGGCTCTCGATGCTCGGCGCGGTCGTCGCGCTCCGGCGCGGCGAGCATATGCGGATGACCGGGCTGGTCTCCCGCGTCTCGCCGCAGACGCGGGCGCTGCTGGAGGCGGTCGCGATCACCGCCTCGATCGCCTTCCTGCTGCTGATCATGCCGCATGCGGTCGAATATGCCGAGGAAGAGAACTTCATCGTCACGCCCGCGCTGGAGATCAGCAATGCCTGGCGCGCGGCGGCGATCCCGATCGGCGTCGGTTTGATGCTGATCGCGGCCGGCTGCCGGCTGCTGCGCTTCGCCTCGCTGAAGCCCGCGCTGATCGCGATCGGAATCACCGCTCTGTTCGTGCTGCTGTTCTGGCTCGCCGGCCCCACGCTGAAGCCGCTCGGCAAGCTCAACCTGATCGTCTTCTTCGTCGGCGTCGTCGCGCTCAACGTCTTCTCGGGCGTGCCGATCGCCTTCTCCTTCGCGCTCGCTACCTTCGGCTATCTCGCCTGCACCACCTCGACGCCGATGCTGGTCATGGTCGGCCGACTCGACGAGGGCATGAGCCATCTCATCCTGCTCGCCGTGCCGCTCTTCATCTTCCTGGGCGCGCTGATCGAGATGACCGGGATGGCGCGCGCCATGATCCAGTTCCTGGCGAGCCTGCTCGGCCATGTCCGCGGCGGCCTGTCCTATGTGCTGGTCGGCGCGATGTACCTGGTCTCCGGCATTTCCGGCTCGAAGATCGCCGACATGGCCGCGATCGCGCCGGTGCTGTTCCCGGAGATGCAGAAGCGTGGTGCCAAGCCCGGCGACCTCGTCGCCCTGCTCTCGGCGACCGGCGCGCAGACCGAGACGATCCCGCCCTCGATCGTGCTGATCACCATCGGCTCGGTGACCGGCGTCTCGATCGCGGCTTTGTTCACCGGCGGCATGCTGCCGGCCGTGGTGCTGGGCGCGGCGCTCTGCTTCGTGGTCTGGTGGCGCTGCCGGGGCGAAGACCTCAGCAACGTCAAGCGCTATCCCAAGCGCGAAATCGCCAAGCTCGCTTTGATCGCAGCGCCCGCCATCGCCCTGCCCTTCGTCATCCGCGCCGCGGTGGTGGAAGGTGTCGCGACCGCGACCGAGGTCTCCACCATCGGCATCGCTTACGCGATCCTCGCCGGCATCCTGCTCTACCGCCAGTTCGACTGGCGCCGCCTGCCCAAGATGCTGATCGAGACCGCATCGCTGACCGGTGCGATCATCTTCATCATCGGCTGCGCCACCGCCATGGCCTGGGGGCTGACGCAATCCGGCTTCTCGCGCGACCTCGCCCAGGCGATGGCAGCGGTTCCGGGCGGGAGCTGGGGCTTCCTCGGCATCTCAATCGTCGCCTTCACCATCCTCGGCAGCGTGCTCGAGGGCATCCCGGCGATCGTGCTGTTCGGGCCGCTGGTGTTCCCGATCGCCAAGCAGGTCGGGATACACGAGGTCCACTATTCGATGGTCGTGATCTTCGCGATGGGCATCGGGCTCTTCGCCCCGCCCTTCGGCGTCGGCTATTACGGCGCCTGCGCGATCAGCAAGATCAATCCCGACGAAGGCCTGAAATACATCTGGGGCTACATCCTCGCCCTGATCCTCGGCCTGCTCGTCGTCGCTGCCGTGCCGTGGATCTCCATCGGCTTCCTCCGATCCTGATAATCAGAAAGCAACGCCCATGAGCCGCTTCTTTGGCCAGATCCGTCAGGCTGGCTACGTCGTCCCGGATATCGAGGCGGCGATGGACTACTGGAGCCGCGTGCTGGGCGTCGGACCGTTCTTCTACAATCCGAAGGTCCCGATCAGGAACTACCGCTACAAGGGCGAGACCTACGAGCCGCACAACTCGGTGGCGCTGGCCAATTCCGGCCCGCTCCAGATCGAGCTGATCCAGTGCCGCAACACTGTCCCGTCCATGTACAAGGACTTCACCGATGCGGGGCTGACCGGCCTGCAGCATGTCGCCTACTGGACCTCGGACTACGATGCCGACCTGGAGCGGCTCGTCGCCGAGGGCTTCAAGCCGGTGATGTCGGGCGAGGTCGGCGAGCGCGGCCGCTTCGTCTATTTCGACACGCATTACCATCCGGGCACGGTGATCGAACTCTCGGAGGTCGCCGGCCCCAAGGGCGAGATGTTCCGCCTGATCCGCGAGGCGTCCGAGACCTGGGACGGCAAGGATCCGGTCAGGCCCTTCCCGGACCTGAGCAAGCTCGCTGCTGCGGCAGCCTGATATCCCTTCGCATACCGACCCCATGACCAGCGAACGCTTCGAAGCGACCTATCTCATCGAAACCCCGCTCGACCCGGCCAAGGTCGCGGAGGTGATGGCGGGTGAGCAATCCTGCGGCACCTTCGCCCGCGTCGCCGGCGAGACCGACGAGTTGCGCGAGCGGGCGCGGGCCGTCGTCACGCGGATCGAGGAGCTGGAGCCCGCCACGGAGCCCAGCCTGCCTAATGCGTGGCTTGCGCGGAAGGGCGTCGGCGGGCCATGGCGGCGCGCGCGCATCACGATCTCCTTCCCGGTCGACAATGTCGGAGCCAATCTCGCGACGCTCGCCGCCGTGGTTGCGGGCAATCTCTACGATCTCGGCGAGGTCACCGGCCTCAGGCTCGAAAGCATCGCCCTGCCCTGGTCCTATCGCCAGCGCTTCCCGATGCCGACGCAAGGCATCGCCGGCACGCGGCGCCTGACCAGGGCGGCGAAAGGACCGCTCGTCGGCTCGATCATCAAGCCGAATGTGGGCCTCAGCTCCGCGCAGACGGCCGAGCTCGTCGCGAGCCTCTGCGAAGCCGGGCTCGACTTCATCAAGGATGACGAGATCTCAGCCGATCCGGTGCATGCGCCGCTGGCCGAGCGCATCCCGGCGGCGATGGCGGCGGTTCGCCGGCATCAGGACAAGACCGGCAAGCACGTCATGGTCGCCTTCAACATCACCGACGAGACCGATGCGATGCGCCGCCATGCCGATCTCGTCACGCACGAGGGCGGTTCCTGCGTGATGGCGAGCCTGAACTGGTGCGGTTTCTCCGCGATCGAGAGCTTGCGCCGCTCGACTGATCTCGCCCTGCACGGCCATCGCAACGGCTATGGCGCCTTCTCGCGCCATCCGCTCCTCGGCATCGGCTTCCAGGCCTATCAGGTGCTGTGGCGGCTGGCCGGTGTCGACCACATGCATGTCCATGGCCTGCAGGGGAAATTCGCGCAGGAAGACGAGGAGGTCGTGACCTCCGCCAGGGATTGCGTCACGCCGCTGACCGATGGCGCCGACGACCGGGTGATGCCCGCCTTCTCCTCCGGGCAGTGGGCCGGCACGGCGCAGGCGACCTGGGATGCGATCGGCCATGACGACCTGCTGTTCATGGCCGGCGGCGGCATTCTGGCCCATCCCGGTGGGCCGAAGGCGGGCGTCGCCAGCATCCGGCAGGCCTGGGCAGCCGTAGCCGAAGGCACCCCGATCACGGAGGCGGCGCGGACGCATCCCGAATTGCAGCAGGCGCTCGATACCTTCGGCGGCAAGGCGGGCTAGTGCGCCGTGACGACGAAGCGCATCCCTCTCTACGGCTGGTACGGCGACGATTTTACCGGCTCGACCGATACACTGGCGACGCTGGCCGAGCGAGGCTTTCGCGCTTTGCTCTTCCTGCGCCAACCGAGTGAAGCCCAGTTGGCGGCAGCCGGCCCGCTCGATGCGATCGGCATCGCCGGGGCGAGCCGAGCCATGGCGCCGGAAGCTATTGCGCAGGAACTGACGGAAATCGGGCGCTTCTTTGCCGAGCAGGGCGTCGAGCTGATGCATTATAAGTGCTGCTCGACCTTCGACAGCGCACCTCGTATCGGCAGCATCGGCGCGGCGGTCGCAGCGCTGAAGCCGTTCTTCCCGAACCCGCTCGTGCCGATCCTCGGCGGCCAGCCCAATCTCGGGCGCTTCTGCCTGTTCGGAAACCTGTTCGCGGCCGGCGGCGACGGCGCGATCCATCGTATCGACCGCCACCCGACGATGAGTCGCCATCCAGTGACGCCGATGGCGGAAGCCGATCTGCGCCGGCACCTTGCCGCGCAGGGGCTCGAAGGTATCGGACTCGTCGATTATCGCGCCTATGCCGATGGCTCGTCAGCACCGGCGACGCCGCCAGACGGAAGCCCGGCGGTCCTGTTCGATGTGGCAACCGAGGCCGACCTCATGGCGATCGGCGAATTGCTCGCGACGTCGCTGGTGAATGGGCCGATGCTCGCGGTGGGGGCAAGTTCGGTCGCCCGCGCCTTCGCGGCCGGGCATGGCAAGGCGGTCATTTCCGCATCAACTTCAGATGCGAAATATTGCGGGGCAGGACCGGTCCTCGCCCTCGTCGGCAGCCTGTCGCCGGTCACACGCGCGCAGGTCGAGGC
The DNA here is from genome assembly GCF_001429415.1 of Allobosea sp. Root670. Lineage (NCBI taxonomy): Bacteria > Pseudomonadati > Pseudomonadota > Alphaproteobacteria > Hyphomicrobiales > Alloboseaceae > Allobosea > Allobosea sp. Root670. Next base: position 415,880 of record NZ_LMJU01000016.1, read on the forward strand.
AGCCAAGGGCTATACGATCCTCTCCGTCGATGCCGAACGGTTGTTGGCGGATAAAAGCTATGGGGCGGAGCTGCGCTCCGCAGCTCTGTCCAAGCTGGCTCAGGGCGACGTCATGCTGGTGACCGAACGGCCTGAGGGCGCCCCAACTGCGGCCAGCGCGGTTGCCGAAGCGACCGGGGCATTGCTCGCCGCAATCATCGCCGAGGCTCGCCTCGGCCGGCTCATCGTCGCGGGTGGCGATACCTCGACCATGGCGATCCGGTCGCTGCCGCTCTGGGGGCTGTCCTATCGTGGGCCTTGCGTGCCCGGTGCGCCGCTCTGCCGCGCCCATTCCGACGATCCGCGTCTCGACGGGCTCGAGATCGTGCTGAAGGGCGGGCAGATGGGTCCGCCCGGCTTCTTCAATAACGAGGCACGCGCCTAACCCGGCAGGCAGCCATCCGTGCCGGCGCCGCAGACCAGCGCACAGACCTTCTCGCCACCGGACAATGCAACCCGGCCCGACTGGAGCGCCGCCAGCGCCGCGGCGCCCGACAAGTCGGCGGCGATGCCGAATTCGAACCAGAGCGATTTCGCTGCCGTCTCCATCTCGGCGTCGGTGATCAGAACGATCTCGTCGACATTCCGGGCCGCCGCCTCATAGATCGCCTGATCGGTCTGGCGGCAGGACATGGTGGCGACGCGCGTCTCCAGCTTGTCGAGCGCGACGAGGCGCCCGGCGGCGAGGCAGGCGTGGAGCGTCGGCGAGCCCACCGGCTCGATGCCGATGATCCGGGTCTGCGGGCGCAAGGCCTTCACCGCCGTCGAGAGGCCGGTGATCAATCCACCGCCGCCGATGGCGACGAGGATCACGTCGACATCGGGCATGTCGTCGAGGATATCGAGGCCGAGCGTGCCCTGCCCGGCCACGACGACCGGATCACTGAAGGGATGGGCATAGGTCGCGCCGGTTTCGCGGGAGCGAGCCAGCGCGGCGGCATTGGCATCGTCCCAGATCGCGCCGACGATATGGACGTCGGCGCCCCAGTCGCGCAGCTTGGCGATCTTGTCCGGAGCGGCATTGGACGGCAGGAAGATCGTCGCGTTCACGCCGAGCACATGGGCCGAGCGGGCAATGGCGAGGCCGTGATTGCCGCCCGACGCCGTGACGACGCCGCGCGCCAGTTCGTCCTTCGACAGAGTCAGGAGCCGGTTCATCGCCCCGCGCGCCTTGAAGGAACCGGCGGCCTGCAACAGTTCGAGCTTCAGCGTGACATCGCCGCCGAAATCGCCGCCGCGCGTCCTGGCATAGGACAGCGTCGGGGTTTTGCGGATGTAGGGCGCGATGCGCTCACGGGCGGCGCGGATATCGTCGAGCGCGATCATCACAGGGTTCCGCGATAGGGCGCCGCGACGATCAGGCAGCAATTGCCCGGCTTCACGCGGCCCGGCTGCCGGCGGCCGTAGAGGATGCCGTCAGCGGCGTAATGCAGCGTCTCGGGTTGGCGCGTCGGGTCCCAGGTGCAGTGGATACGTCCGGCCGGCTCGCCGGCGCTGACCTTGGTGCCATTGGCATGGAAGGGCTCGAAGATGCCGTCCGCCGTCGCATAGACGTAAGCGGAGATGCCGGGCAGCTCGAGGATCTGCCCCTCGCTGCGCCTGGGCTCGGGTTTTTCGCGAACGACGACGCCGAGATGGTCGAGCACATTGGCGACGCCGCGCCGGCAGACCGCAAGCGCCTCCAGCGAGACGGTGCCGGCGCCGGCCATCTCGGTGCCGACCGTGACCAGCCCGGCGCGGCAGGCGGCAGCGGTCGCCGTGCGCGGCTCGCCGAGATTGCTGATCACCACGGTCATCGGCGCGTCGAAGGCCTGCACGGCCGCGACATTGCGCTTGTGCAGGGCGGGGTCGTCGGTCGGCTCGACGATGGCGCTCGGAATGATGTCGAGCGAGGAGCCGCCCGAGTGCAGGTCGAGGAAGGCGTCACCGATCGGCAGGATATGGTCGGTGACGAAGGCCGAGATCTGCTGGGTGATGGTGCCGCGCGGATCGCCCGGAAAGGTGCGGTTGAAGTTCAGCCCGTCGACCGGCGAGGTGCGCTGGCCGGCCATGACGGCGTGGACATTGTTCGCCGGCATCAGGATGAGGCGACCCTGGACGCGGCCGGGATCGAGATCGCGGATCAGGTCGCAGATCGTGATCGGCCCCTCGTATTCGTCGCCATGGTTGCCGCCTTCCATGATCACGGTCGGGCCGGTGCCGTTCTTGATCACCGCGATCGGCACGCGGGTCGCGCCCCAGGCGTCGTCATGCGGCGAATGCGGGATCATCAGGAAGCCGGTCTGCTTGCCCTCGCGATCGAGATCGACGGTGAGGAAGGCGCTGGATGGGCGTGGGGTCGGCTTGGGGCGCGCGGCGCTGGCTGTGCTCATGGGATCACGCAGGGTGCAGGACAGGGATCGGCGCCGGAGGCGGGCCGTCGGGAAGCATGGAAAAGCCGGGCGCGGCGGCGCGCCCGGCGGGAACCGCTACGACGTCACAGCGTCGGCAGCGGATCCATCGGCATGTCCAGGTATTTGCGGTGCAGCCGATCGAGCTCGCCATTCATGGAATTGAAGAAGATGAAGCCGTCGAGCCAGCGCACGAGATTATGCTGGTCCATCTGCACGCCCATATGGGCCGGGCTGCGGCGGATGACGAACTTGCGCTCGAACTCCTTGTTGGGGTTCTGCTTGGCGAGCGCCTGCGCCACGATCGAGTTGGTGGCGAGGAGATCGGCCTGGCCGGTGATGTAGGCGGCGGCGGCCGTCGCGTCGTCCTCGGTGCGCATCAGGCTGGCCTTCGGCGCCGCGGCCGAGATGGCGAGCTCCTGCGTCGTGCCCTTGGCGGCGGCGACGCGGGCCGAGCCGATCGTCTCCGGGCTCGACACCGTCGAGCTTTTCGCGCCGTAGACCGCGAGGAAGGTGTTGGCATAGGGCGCCGTGAACTGGATCTGCTTGGCGCGCTCGGGCGTCAGGCCCATCACCGAAATGACGATGTCGACCTTGTCTGTCATCAGGAAGGGGATGCGGTTGGCGCCGGTGATCTGCTGCATCTCCAGCTTCACGCCGAGGCCCTTGGCGACCATCTCGGCCATCTCGATGTCGAAACCGATGGCCTTGCGGTTGGCATCCTGCGAGCCGAAGGGCGGCGCATCGAGCGGCACGCCGATGCGGACGACGCCCTTGGACAGGATGTCCTGGAGCTTGTCGGCCTTGGCCTCGGCGGCGCCGAAGGCGGCGATGGCCAGGGCGGCTAAACCTGCGAACAGTGAACGCATCGTCTTCTCTCCCCTCGTTGATGTTGTTGGCGTTCCGCCTCAGTGCAGCACTGCGCTGAGGAAGGTCTGGAGTTCCGGCGTCTTCGGCTCGGCCAGCACGGCGGCCGCCGGCCCCTGCTCGTGGATGCGCCCTTCATGCATGAAGACGACGCGCGAGCCGAAGCGGCGGGCAAAGCCCATCTCATGGGTCACGAGGATCATGGTCATGCCCTCGTTCGCGACGGATTCGAGCACCTTGAGGACCTCGCCGGTGAGTTCGGGATCGAGTGCCGAGGTGACCTCGTCGAACAGCATCAGCTTCGGCCGCATGGCGAGCGAACGGGCGATCGCGACGCGCTGCTGCTGGCCGCCCGAGAGCTGCGAGGGATAGGCGTCGAGCTTGTCCTCCAGCCCGACGCGGGCGAGCACCTCGCGCGCGACCTCGCGGGCAGCCTGCGGCGCCTGCTTCTTCACGACGCGCGGGGCGAGCGTGATGTTGTCGCAGACCGAGAGATGCGGAAACAGGTTGAAGCTCTGGAAGACGATGCCGACCTCCTGCCGCAATTTGCGCAGGTTGGTCGCGGGATCGTTGACCTGCGTGCCGTCGACGCGGATCACGCCGGCCTGGATCGGCTCCAGCCCGTTGATGCAACGGAGCATCGTGCTCTTGCCCGAGCCGGAGCGGCCGATCACGGCGATGATCTCGCCCTTGGCGACGTCGAGCGTGACGTCCTTCAGCACCTGGACCGAGCCGTAGCTCTTGTTGATCCCATGGATTTCAACGAGCGACATCGAGCTTCCGCTCGATCGAGCGGCTCCATTGCGAGAGGGGGAAGCACATCGCGAAATAGATCGCGGCGACGGTGATGTAGACGGCGAAGGGCTTGTAGGTGCCGGCGGCCGTGAGCTGACCCTCGCGCGTCAGTTCGACAAAGCCGATCACCGCGGCGAGCGAGGTGTTCTTGATGAGCTGGACGAGGAAGCCAACGGTCGGCGGGATCGCGACCCGGATCGACTGCGGCACGATGACGTAACGCAGTTGCTCCCCAAGCGAGAGGCCGAGCGAGGCGCCGGCCTCCCACTGGGTCTTCGCGATGGAAACCAGCGCGCCGCGCCAGATCTCGCCCAAAAAGGCGCTGCCATAGACCGAGAAGGCTGTCGCCGCCGCGAGCCACGGATTGACGGAGATGCCGGTGAGCGGCAGGCCGAAGAAGATCACGAACAGCCAGACCAGCAGCGGCGTGCCCTGGACGATGTGGATATAGGCGGCGGCGAGCCAGCGCAGCGGCGCGAAGGGCAGGATGCGGGCGATGGCGATGACGATGCCGATCAGCGACGCCCCGATGAAGGCGGTCGCGGTCAGCGCCAGCGTCCAGCGCGCTGCCGCGATCAGGTACATCACATCGATGAGGCCGAATTCGCGGATCATCGTCTGACGAACGCCCAGTAATAGAGGCCCGCGAACAGGCCGCGGAAGGCGAAGGCGAGCCCGAGATAGAGCACGCCGATGACGGTGTAGACCTCGAAATCGCGGAAGGTGCGCGACTGTACGATCGAGGCTGCGTGGAACAGGTCCTCGACCGAGATCTGCGAGACGACGCTGGTCGCCAGCATCAGCAATACGAACTGGCTGGCCAGCGCCGGGAACATCGCCTTCAGCGCGGGGAACATCACGACATAGCGGAAGACCTGCAGGCCGGAGAGCCCGAGCGAATGGCCGGCCTCGACCTGCGCCTTTGGCACGGCCTCCAGCCCGGCGCGGACGATCTCGGTGGTGTAGGCGCCGAGATTGATGACCAGCGCGATGATCGCGGCGGTGAGCCCGTCGAGCCTGACGCCGAAACTCGGCAGGCCGAAGAAGATCAGGAAGAGCTGCACCAGCAGCGGGGTGTTGCGGATGACCTCGACATAGGTGCCGACGATGCGACGCAGCCAGACGGGGCCATAGACGCGGGCGGCAGCGCAGGCGATGCCGATGACGAGGCCGCCGACCATCGCCAGCGCGGAGAGCAGCAGCGTGATCCAGACGCCGTCGAGGATCGATTCCCAGGCGGCGAAGACATCGCGGAACTGCAGGCCGTATTTCATGGCCGGCCGCCTCGCGGCAGCGGCGCGACGCCCCCAGAACCTGCGATATGATGCGACGATCGTACCATCCGCCTCCCCTTTGACGGCGAGGCTAGGTTCGTTTCTTATTTGATGTCAAGCTTCATATATGAAACAGAGAGACATGAGCGACCTGCCGGATACCGAGAACGGAGACAAAAGCAGCTACGCGGCGCCGGCGCTGGAAAAGGGGCTCGACATCCTCGAACTCCTTGCCGAGGTCGGCGAGCCGCTCTCGACGCGCGAGATCGCCGAGCGACTCGCCCGCTCGAAGAGCGAGATCTTCCGCATGGTCTTCGTGCTGCAGCAGCGCGGCTATCTCGCCCGCGAGGCGGGGACCGACCGGCTCGAGCTGTCGCGGCGGCTGTTCGACCTCGGCATCCGCACACCGGCCGGGCGCCAGCTCACCTCGATCGTGCTGCCGGTGATGGAGCGCTTCAGCGAGGCGAGCGGGCAGGTCGCGCATCTCGTCGTGCTGAGCCGGGCCCAGACCGTGGTGCTGGCGACGACCTCGGGACATCTCGATGCCAGCGTCATCGTCAGGCCAGGCTATGGCCGCCCGGCGCTCGATGCGAATTCCGGGCTGCTGATCCTCGCCTTCCAGAGCAAAAGCCGCCGCGACGCGTTGATGCGGGAAGCATCGGAGGCCGACAAGCGGCGCCTCGAAGCTGCCGAGACCGAGCGCATATTCGCGGATATCCGCGCCCTCGGGCACCGCGTCGCCGCCAGCCGTGACATCATGGCGGTGACCGACATCGCCTGCCCGGTCATCGGCCCCGGCGGCCATGCCGAGGCGGCGATCCTGGTGCCCTGCCTGCAGCGCCACGGCATCGCGACCGACGAGGAGGCGATCCTGAAAGCGCTCAAGGCGAGTTGTGCCGAGGCCGGCTCGCAGCTGTCGCTTTAGCGGAGGCGCCGGCTGAAGCGTCAGGGGTGCCCTGAACCTTCCGACGATGGCCCTTCCCAATCCTGGGCCGCTCCGGCGAGATGCCCGACGAGAAGCTCTACAGCGCCCGGCCGGTCACCCTTGTCGAGCGCGGCGAGAATGGCGAGGTGGTCCCGGCAGGATTGCAGGATCTGTTCCGGCTCCAGTTCCCAGAAATCGGCGAATTGATGCATGCGCCGCAGCGCGTTCTGGCGCCTCACAGCCTGCAGGAAGAAGCGATTGCGCGACCATGAGGCGAGCGTTTCGTGGAAGGTCGAGTTGACCTCGAACCAGAGCTGCGGCGTGACCTCCCCGACCGGGCGGCGCATCAGCGCCTCATGCGCCGTGCGGAGCCGGGCGAGCTCGGCAGCATCGACGCGGTAGCCGGGCTGGCTCAGCGCCGCCGTCTCGATGGCGATGCGGAAGGCGTAGGATTCGAGAATAGCCTCCGGCGTGTCCAGGCTTTCGGTGAAGCGCCAGCCATGACCGCGCTGACGCTGGACCAGTCCTTCCGACGAAAGCCGCATCAGGGCCTTGCGCAGATCGCCCTTGGCCGCGCCGAAATGCGCCAGCATCGCGTTCTCGGTGACCTCGGTCGGGAGCTCGCCGCGTGCCCGCCCGGTCAGGATCCTCTGGTAGAGTTCGCCGCCACCGGCCGGGGCCGGCATATGCGCGGCGATCGCCACGTCGTCGACCGGCCGCAGCAGGCTGAAGCCCTGGCTCTGCTCGCGCGCCAGCAGCCCCATCTCGACCAGCTTCAGGAGCGCGCTCCGCACCGGCGTACGCGAGACGCCGAACCGCGCCGCCAGAGGCTTCACGCCGACAGGCGCGCCCGCCGGCCAGCCCTCGTCACGGGCCAGCCGCAGGATATCGCCGATGATCTCGCCGTGCAGGCTGCTGGCCATTCCCTGGTTTCGCCTCTTCCGGAGCGATTTGACAATCCGCGAAATGATGCGCCACTGTGCATCTTGGTCAATCAAAAAACACGATAGTGTCTCATGATCGAACCGTTTCCCTTCGTCTCCGTGTCAGGCTCGCCCTATGAGCGCGGCCGCAGCTATGGCGCCGCGGTGCCGGATCGCATCGCCGGCAGCGCCCGGTTCTATGCCGGCCAACTGGACGGGCTCGGCTCCAGCACGACGCTGCGCCGCAAGCTGATCGACGAGGCAAGGCAGGGAATCGCAGCTTTCGACGAGGCCTATCTGGAGGAGATGCGCGGCATCGCCGACGGCTCCGGCGTGCCGTTCGATGCGATCATCATGATCAACGCCCGCACCGAGATCGTCGCCAAGGCAAGGCTTCTCGCCAACCGTGCCGACGAGGAGGAAGAGGAAGACGAGGCCGATAATGACGGCTGCACCGGCGCGATAATCCTGCCCGAGCGCAGCGCCACCGGCGGCATCATCCAGGGCCAGAACTGGGACTGGCAGCCGGAATGCGCGAAGACCGCGATCGTGCTCAGGGTGCAGCGAAAGAACGGGCCGGACCTGCTGACCTTCGTCGAGGCTGGCGGGCTGGGCCGGCACGGCATGAACGAGGCCGGCATCTGCGTCACCGGCAATTACCTGCGCAGTGACCGCGACTATTGCCAGGAAGGCGTGCCGCTGGCGCTGGTCCGCCGCAAGGCGCTGGAGCAGGAGCATCTGGCGCTGGCGATCAAGGTGGTCGCGACCACGCCGAAGGCCTGCTCGACCAATATGATGCTCAGCCAGGACAAGGGTTTCGGCATCGATCTGGAATGCGCGCCGGACGAGGCCTTCCCGATCCTGCCCGAGGACGGGCTGATCGTGCATGCCAATCACTGGGCCAGCCCGACGGCGCTGGCGAAGCTGCGCGAGACCGGCATCGCCAGCGCGCCCGACAGCCCCTATCGCGACTGGCGCGTCCGCAAGCTCCTGAACGAACCGCGCCGGCCGCTCGGCCGCGAGGACCTGAAGGCCGCGCTGTTCGACGATTTCCTCTCGCCCTTCTCGGTCTGCCGCCCGCCACGCCCCGGCCAGCGCGGCGATATCACCGCCAGCGTGGCGATGATCCTGCTCGAACCGGGCAAGGGCGTGATGGAGGTGGCGCCGCTGCCGGCGCTTAACCGGCATTTCACCTGCTACGGCCTGACCGGCGAGCCCTTCGCGACCGAAAAGGCCGCCTGACCGAAATCGATCGCGCCGCTCGTCGCGGCATCTTGAGGGAGCCGATGCCATGAGACGCCCACTCGCCCTTGCCATCCTGCTCGCGGCCTGCGCGAGCCCGGCCGCAGCGCAATCGATCACCGTCGCGGTCGCCGCCGACATCCGCAGCAACAATCCCGGCGTGAACCGCGACGACAGCACCGACGATTTCGCGCTGCAGCTCGTCGAGGGGCTCGTCGGCTACAACGAGGGCGGCAATGCCACGCCGCTGCTGGCACAGAAGGTCGATCTCTCGGCCGACGGCAAGACCTATACCTTCACGCTGCGCGAGGGCGTGAAATTCCACAATGGCGCGACGCTGACCTCGGCCGACGTGCTGTGGAGCTGGAACCGTTACATGGACCCGAAGACCCAGTGGCGCTGCACCTCGGAATTCGACGGGCGCAGTGGTCTCAAGGTCGAATCCGTCTCGGCGCCCGATGCCAGGACCTTCGTCATGACCATCGACAAGCCGAACGCGCTGTTCCTCGACACGATGGCCCGAACCGACTGCGCGATGACCGCGATCCTACACAAGGATTCGGTCAAGGCCGACGGAAGCTGGGACAAGCCGATCGGCACAGGCCCCTACAAGTTCGGCGAGTGGAAGCGCGGCGAGTATTTCACCATGACCGCCTTCGACGGCTACCAGTCGCCGGGGCAAGGCAAGATCGACGGCTATGTCGGCTCGAAGCGCCCGCTGCTCAAGGAGGTCAAGTTCCTCGTCGTCAAGGATGCGGCGACCGTGAAGGCCGGCCTCATCTCCGGCGCGCTGCAGATGAGCGAGACGCTGCCGAGCGATGTCGAGGAACTCAAGAAGGTGCCGAGCCTCAAGGTCGCGGTCGCGCCCAACGCGGTCCGCCACATCTTCCTGATCCAGACCAAAGACGCCGTGATGGGCAACAAGAAGTTGCGCCAGGCGATCGCGGCGGCGCTGGACTATCCCGAGCTGGTCGCAGCCGCCTCCAACAACCTGGGCACGCCGAACAACTCGCCGATTTACTCGACCTCCGGCTATTTCGGCGAGGTCGAGAAGCAGGGCCATAAATACGACCCGGCCCGGGCCAAGCAGTTGCTGCAGGAGGCCGGCTACAAGGGCGAGAAGATCACCATCCTCGCCAACAAGCGTCCGACGGTCCCGAGCTTCCCGGCGGCGGTGGTCTGGCAGCAGATGCTGCAGGCGGTCGGGATCAATGCCGAGATCGAGGTCCTGGACTGGGCGACACAGCTCGACCGGTTCAACAAGGGCAACTACCAGATGCAGTCCTTCTCGTTCTCGGCCCGCTTCGACCCGGCCATCGCCTTCGAGCAGTTCTCCGGCCCGAAGGACAAGCAACCGCGCAAGGTCTGGGACAATCCGGACGCGCAGGCGCTGATCGACAAGTCGATGCTGATCTCGGACAAGGCCGAGCGGCAGAAGATCTTCGACGAGCTGCACCGCCGCGTCATCGACGAGGTGCCGCTGATCTTCCTCTATAACGGCCTCGATGCGGTGGCGATGAGCAAGGCCATCTCCGGCTTCCAGCCCTGGCAGTCCAAGCTGCGGATGTGGGAAGTGACGCTGGCGCAGTGAGCCGTTGCCCCTCAACCGGCCCGGCGTCAAAGCCGCAATGATCGAATGCGAATGCACCTCATTAGCAATAATGAGGTGCATTGCATCAATGCTGCATCTGCAATCCCTCTGCTCGCGCTGCAGCTTGACATGGCCTTCACGGCCAACCGAACATGACGGTCACATTGTCGGAAAGGTAGCTTATGCGTCTGTTTGCTGCGTCGCTCGCAACCGAGACCAATACGTTCTCTCCGATCCCGACATCCCGGGCCAATTTCGAGGCTTCCGCCTATTTCCCGGCGGGCCAGCATCCCGACCGGGCGACCCACACCACCGCCCCGCTCTATGTCGCGCGGCAGCGGGCCAAGCGCGACGGCTTCGAGCTGATTGAAGGGTCCTGCTTCTGGGCCGAGCCGTCGGGCACCTGCGCCAAGGCCGATTACGAGGAGATGCGGGATGAGATCCTCGTCCAGCTCAAGGCGGCGCTGCCGGTCGACGGCGTGCTGCTCGGCCTGCACGGCGCCATGGTCGCGCATGGCTACGATGACTGCGAGGGCGATATCATCGAGCATGTCCGCGCCATTGTCGGGCCGTCCGTGCCGATCGGCGTCGAGCTCGATCCGCATTGCCACCTCACCGAGAAGCGCGTGCGCCTCGCCGATGCGGTCATCCTCTACAAGGAATATCCGCATATCGACTTCGTCGAGCGGGCCGAGGAACTGGTCGAGATCATCCTCGGCACGATCCGCGGGCAGATCAAGCCGGTGATGTCGCTCTATGATTGCCGGATGATCGAGCTGGTGCCGACGACGCGCGAGCCCGGCCGCTCCTTCGTCGACCGGATGAGCGCGCTGGAAGGCAAGGACGGCATTCTCTCGGTCTCGCTGGCGCATGGCTTCCAGCAGGGCGACGTGCCGGAGATCGGCACCCGCGTGCTCGTCATCACCGACAACGACAAGGCGAAGGGCGATGCGCTGGCAGCAAAGCTCGGCGAGGAGTTCCGTTCGCTCAAGGGGCAGTTCGCCCCGCCGGTGACCCCGCTCGACGAAGCGCTCGACCGCGCACTCGGCGGCGCAGCGAACGGCCCACGCGTCATCGCGGATTCCACCGACAATGCCGGCGGCGGCGCGGCCTCCGACAACACCAACATCATCCACCGGCTGCGCGAGCGCGGCATCTCTGACGCCGCAGTCGGCCCGGTCTGGGATCCGGTCGCGGTCGCGTTCTGCCTGACGGCCGGCGTCGGCGCGACCATTCCGCTGCGCTTCGGCGGCAAAGCGGCCGCGACCTCCGGCACGCCGGTCGATGGCGAGGTGACGGTACTGGGCGCCATCCGCGGGGGCACGCAGAGCTTCGGCACCGCCAAGGTGCCGATCGGCGATGCGGTCGGCATCCGCATCGACGGCATCGACGTCGCGCTGCTCTCGCACCGCACGCAGGCGCTGGGGCTGGAGATCTTCACCAGCGTCGGCATCGACCCGACGCAGAAGCGGATCGTCTCGGTCAAGTCGACCAACCATTTCCATGCGGCCTACGGTCCGATCGCCAGCGAGGTGATCTACACTGATGGCGGTGGCCCTTCGCATCTCGACGTGCGCAAATATCCCTATCGCAAGATCAACCGGCCGCTCTGGCCGCATGATCCGCTCCCGCCGGGCCGGCTCGTCGTCTGACGCCTCGCGACCCGAAAGGAACAGGAGAGACGAAGCATGACCCGATGAGGGCCAGACGAGGCGAATGCCCGCGGTCCTCTAATGCAACGAGGAGGAGAACGACATGACCACGACACGCCGACGTTTCGTTCAAGGCGGATTGGCAACCGGCGCGCTCGTCGCCGCACCGGCCACGATCCGCGCCCAGACCACGCCTTCAGCAGCCCGCACCATCCGCGCCGTCCTGCACGGCGATCTTCGCGTCTTCGATCCGATCTGGACGACGGCGAACATGACCTCCTATCACGCAGGCATGGTCTACGACACGCTGTTCGGCGTGAACGACAAGTTCGAGCCGCAGCCGCAGATGGTCTCGAAATGGTCGCTCTCGGACGACCGAAAGACCTATACGTTCGAGCTTCGCGACGGCTTGCGCTTCACCGACGGCACGCCTGTCACCGCCAAGGACTGCGTCGCCTCGATCCGGCGCTGGGGCGCGCGCGATGGTGGCGGCCAGCACATGATGGCGCGCCTCGCCGATACGCCGGTGAAGGACGACAAGACCTTCCAGATCGTGATGAAGGAGCCTTACGGGCTCGTGGTGGAATGGCTCGCCAAGGCCGCGACCAATGTCTGCTACATCATGCGCGAGAAGGAGGCCGGAACCGATCCGAACCAGCAGATCAGCACGATCCTCGGCTCCGGGCCGTTCCTGTTCAACGAGGGCGCGGTCGTCCAGGGCCAGCGCTACGTCTACGACAAGAACCCGAACTACGTGCCGCGCTCGGAGCCTGCGGTCTTCACCTCGGGCGGCAAGGTCGTGAATGTCGACCGCGTGGTGTTCGAGAACATCGCCGACGAGGCGACCGCGATCGCCGCGATCCGGGCCGGCGAGATCGACATGATCGAATACCCCAATGTCGACCTGCTCGACTCGCTCGCCGGCGAGAAGGACATCAAGCTTGAGGTGCTGAACAAGCAGGGCCAGCTCGGCTGGTGCCGCGTCAACTGGCTCCATCCGCCATTCAACAACGTCAAGGCCCGCCAGGCCATGCTGCATCTCATCCACCCGACCGAGGTGATGAAGGCGACCTTCGGCGACGAGAAATATTTCCGCGGCTGCTCCTCGCTGTTCGGCATGGGCACGCCGATGGAGAACGACGCCAATATCGACTGGTTCAAGACCGCGCCGGACATCGAGAAGGCGAAGCAGCTCGTCAAGGAATCCGGCTATGACGGCCGCCCGGTCGTGGTGCTGCAGGCAACCAACATCGCCTATATGAACAACGCCGCCAACCTGGTCGCGCAATGGATGCGCCAGGCCGGCTTCAACGTCTCGCTGCAGGCCTCCGACTGGGGCGCCGTCGTCACCCGCCGCGCCGTCAAGGCCGCGCCGGACCAGGGCGGCTGGAACGTGTTCTTCACCTCCGGCTCGGTCAACGCCTTCGGCAATCCCGTCTCGCTCAGCGGCCACGCCGCCAATGGCGAGAAGGGCTGGTTCGGCTGGCCGAGCAATGAGAAGCACGAGCAGCTGCGCGACAAATGGGCCAGCGCCCAATCGGATGCCGAGCGCAAGCAGATCGCTCGCGACATCCAGCAGAACGCCTGGGATTTCGTGCCGCATGCGTATTTCGGCCAATGGTTCCAGCCGGCGGCCCTGCGCAACCTCACGGGCCTGATCGGGATGCCTGAACTGATCCCGTTCTGGAACGTCAAGAAGGGCTGATTTCAGCCCGGCCGCGAACCCACCCACGGAGTCCGCCCCTCGGCGGGCTCCGCTTGCCCAGCCGTCTTCAGCTGATCGTGCCGGCAGCGCGAGGGCGAGCACGCGATACCGTGCCCGAGCGGGGCCTGCCGACCGTCCCGCACCAGACAAGCAAGCCGACGGAGGACGACCGACGCAATGCTGAGTTATCTCGTACAACGCCTGGCATCGACCCTTCTTGTGATGACGCTGGTCGGCATCTTCGTCTTCCTGCTGCTGCATCTCTCGGCGGGCGACCCCGCCGCCATCATCGCCGGCGACTACGCCACGCCGCAGCAGATCGCCACGATCCGCCAGCGGCTCGGTCTCGACGATCCGCTGCTCGTCCAGTTCGGACGCTGGGCGCTGCGCGTCGTGCAGGGCGATCTCGGCGTCTCGATCTTCACGAGCACCCCGGTCTCAGCCCTGATCCTGCAGCGCCTGGAGCCGACCTTGTCGGTCGCGGTGCTGACCATGATCTTCGCGGTCTCGATCGCGGTCACGCTCGGCGTGCTCGCCGCCTGGAAGGCAGGCCGGCCGGTCGACCGCCTGCTGATGGGCTTTTCCGTGCTCGGCTTCTCGATGCCGACCTTCGTGGTCGGCTACTGCCTGATCTATGTCTTCGCGATCGAATTGCGCTGGTTGCCGGTGCAGGGCTATCGGCCGATCATGGACGGCATCGGCCCGTGGTTCCTGCACCTCGTGCTGCCGACGATCACGCTCGGCCTCGCCTATGTCGCGCTGATCGCGCGGATGACCCGCGCTTCGGTGCAGGAGGTGCTGGAAGAGGACTATATCCGCACCGCCAATGCCAAGGGTGTTCCGGCGCGAACCATGCTGATGAAGCACGCGCTGAAGAACGCCGGCGTGCCGATCATCACTGTGATCGGCATTGGCGTCGCCCTGCTGATCGGTGGCGTCGTGATCACCGAAACCGTGTTCAACATCCCCGGCATCGGCCGCCTCGTCGTCGACGCGATCTCGAAGCGCGACTATCCGATCATCCAGGGCGTGATCCTCGTCTTTTCAGGCGTCTATGTGCTGATCAACCTCGCGGTCGACCTCTCCTATTCCCTCATCGATCCCCGCATCCGGCATTGAGGAGGCGAGACCGATGACCGCAATCGATACCTCGACCGTCCCTGCGCCCGCCCCGGGCAACCGTCTGGCTCGCTTCGGCCGGTTCGCGCGCCGCAACCCGACGATGCTGATCGGCGCCGCCATCCTGATCTTCTTCGTCGGCATCGCGATCATCGCGCCCCTGATCGCGGGCGATCCGATGCTGAAGCTGCCGACGCGGCGCCTGCAACCGCCCTCCCCCGAATTGCGCTTCGGAACCGACCAGCTTGGCCAGGATGTCTTCGCACGCACCGTCTACGGCGCCCGTGTCTCGCTGATCGTGGGCCTGAGCGTCGCGACGATCTCGATCCTGATCGGCCTGACGATCGGGCTCTTCGCCGGCTATTATCGCCGGTTCGACGCGATCGTCATGCGCCTGATGGACGGCTTGATGGCGATTCCCGCGATCCTGCTCGCCATCGCCATGGTCTCCCTGAACCAGGGCAGCATCGGCATCGTCATCGCGGCGATCTCGATTCCGGAGCTGCCGCGCGTCGTCCGGCTCGTCCGCTCGATCGTGCTCAGCGTCAAGGAACTGCCCTTCGTCGAGGCGGCGCGAGCCTGCGGCGCGAAGACACCGCGCATCCTGTTCCGGCACATCATGCCGAGCACGATCGCGCCATTGATCGTGCAGGCGACCTATATCTGCGCCTCGGCGATCCTGGTGGAGGCCTCGCTCTCCTTCCTCGGCGCAGGCGTGCCGCCGGAGGTGCCGAGCTGGGGCAACATGATCGCCTCGAGCCGGCTCTATCTCGCCCGCGCGCCCTGGACGATCTTCTGCCCGGCGATCGCGCTCGCGCTCGTCGTGCTGGCGGTGAACCTGCTCGGCGACGGCCTGCGGGACCGGCTCGATCCGCGCCTGTCGCGGCGGCTGTAGCCTCAAGCCGGGATTGCACGCCGGGCATGCGTTCGCACGCCCGGCGAATCTCCAGCGCCGCGCTATGCTGTTCCCGCTAACGACGGCAACGAAGCTGGGAGCCTGCCGGAATGACCCGACCCGAGACGATCCGACTGGCGCTGCTGCCGACGCCCTTCGAGCAACTCCCGCGCCTGTCGCAGGCCCTCGCCCGCGAGGACAAGGGCCCCTCGATCTGGATGAAGCGCGACGACTGCACCGGCTTCGCCGGCGGCGGCAACAAGGTGCGCAAACTCGAATACCTCGTCGCGGAGGCCTTGAATCAGGGCGCCGACACGCTGGTCACCATGGGCGCGATCCAATCCAACCATGCCCGCCAGACCGCCGCAGCAGCCGCCCGCAACGGTCTGGCCTGCGTGCTGCTGCTGACCGATTCGGTGGCGAATCGCAGCGAATCCTACCGGACCAACGGCAACTGGCTGCTCGACCAGATTTTTGGAGCCGAGATCCGCCTGCTTCCGGCCGGCGGGGATGCGACCGCCATCGCGAACGAGGCGATGGCCGGGCTGACGGCGCAGGGGAAACGCCCCTATTTCATCCCGGTCGGCGGCTCCAATGCGCTGGGCAGCCTCGCCTATCGCGACGCCCTTCTGGAGCTGGCCGGGCAAGCCAAGGCCGTGGATTGCGGCATCGACCATATCGTCGTGCCGACGGGCAGCGGCGGCACCCATGCCGGCATTCTCGCCGGCGTCGAGGATGCCGGGCTTGCCTGCCGCGTGCAGGGCGTCAGCGTCTCGCGCTCGTCCGAGCAGGCAGGTGCCATCGTCTCCGGGTTGGTGAATGACATCTATGCGCTGGAAGGCCGGCAGCGGGGCCAGCAGGTCGCGCTTGAGATCGATGATTCGCAGGTCGGCCCCGGCTATGGCCAGCCGACGCCAGCGATGATCGAAGCGGTCGAGCTAGTCGCGCGGACGGAGGGCATCCTGCTCGACCCCGTCTATACCGGCAAGGCGATGGCCGGACTGATCGCGCTGGTCAGGGGCGGTACCATCGGCCCCGACGAGACCGTCGTCTTCTGGCATACGGGCGGCGCGCCAGGACTCTACGCCTATCCGGAAGTGTTTCAGGGGTAGAATCGACCGACGGAATCACTCCGTCGCATCGCTCCCGTCATGGTCGGGCTTGTCCCGACCATCCACGCCTTCCCTCATCAAAAATGCAGCATTCAAGACGTGGATGCTCGCCACAAGGGCGAGCATGACGGCACCCAATTTTGCGCCGTTTTGGCCGGCTCCGTGCCCCGCCAATGACGTGTGGACAGCGTCCCTCGGAGCGTGTCGAGAGAGCCTCTTCGGAGGCGCAGTTTACCCTCTGTTAACCATTTCCTCGATACACCGAAGCAACCGAAAATTTACCAAGATAACCGACGTGTTAACTCAACCCCGGCCCATCCGCCTCAAGGGGCGGTCCTATCTTGCGCTGACGCTGACCCCGGAGCTGCCCTTCGAGGACTGGCTGGCGCGGCTCGACGACCTCGCCTCGCGCTCCGCCGGCTTCTTCCTGCGGCGCCCCGTCGTGCTCGACATCACCGGGCTCGAGATCGACCGGGCGCAGCTGCGGACCTTCGTCAGCCAGCTCGGCTCACGCCAGGTACGGATCATGGGCATCGAGGGCGCCTCGCCTGCCCTGCTCGGCTCCGATCTGCCGCCGGCCATGGCCGACGGGCGCCCGACCTCCGATTTCGAGCCTCCGGCCGCCGCGGCCGAGGCGGCCAAGGCTGAGCTGGCGGTCGCCGAGCCGGTCATGCCGGATCTGCCCAAGGCCGTGCCCTCGATCATCGTGACGCAGCCGGTGCGCTCGGGCCAGTCGCTGGTCTTCCTCGAAGGCGACGTCACCGTCATCGGCTCGGTCGCCTCTGGCGCCGAAATCGTCGCCGGCGGCTCGATCCATGTCTACGGCACCCTGCGCGGGCGGGCGATGGCCGGCACGATGGGCAATGCGGCGGCGCGCATCTTCTGCCGCAAGCTCGAGGCCGAGCTGATCGCGATCGACGGCTACTACAAGACGGCCGAGGACATGGGCCCTGAATTCCGCGGCAAGCCCGTGCAGATCTGGCTCGACGGCGAAGCGTTCAAGGTCGAAGCGCTCGCCTGAGGCGAAGGCATCAACAATCATCAAGGAGCGGTCAATGGGCAAGGTCATCGTCGTCACATCGGGCAAGGGCGGCGTCGGCAAGACGACATCGTCGGCCGCGCTCGGCGCCGCGCTCGCCCAGGGCGGGGACAAGGTCGTGGTCGTCGATTTCGATGTCGGCCTGCGCAATCTCGACCTGGTCATGGGTGCCGAGCGGCGCGTGGTCTACGACCTCGTCAACGTCATCCAGGGCGAGGCCAAGCTCACCCAGGCGCTGATCCGCGACAAGCGGGTCGAGACGCTCTACCTGCTGCCGGCCTCGCAGACCCGCGACAAGGAGAACCTCACGGCCAAGGGCGTCGAGGCGGTGATCGGTGCGCTCAAGGTGAATTTCGACTGGGTCATCTGCGACAGCCCGGCCGGCATCGAGAGCGGCGCGACGCTGGCGATGCGTCATGCCGATATCGCGATCGTCGTGACCAATCCGGAAGTGTCCTCGGTGCGCGATTCAGACCGGATCATCGGCCTGCTCGATTCCAAGACGGTCAAGGCCGAGAATGGCGAGCACATGGAGAAGCACCTGCTGCTGACCCGCTACGACCCGGCCCGGGCCGAGCGTGGCGACATGCTGAAGGTCGACGACGTCCTCGAAATCCTGTCGATCCCGCTGCTCGGCATCATCCCCGAGAGCATGGACGTGCTGCGCGCCTCCAATATCGGCTCGCCCGTCACGTTGGCGGACCAGGGCAGCGCGCCTGCCGTGGCCTATTTCGACGCCGTGCGCCGGCTCAAGGGCGAGGCTCTCCCCGTCTCGGTCCCCGGCGAGAAGCGCGGCTTCTTCGGCAAGTTCTTCGGAAGGAAGGCGGCATGAAACTGCTTCGTCTCTTCTCCCGCGCCCGCTCGGCTCCTGCCGCCCGGGAAAGGCTGCAGGTCCTGCTGGCCCATGAGCGCGCCAGCAATGCCGGCAATTCCGATCTGCTCGGCAAGCTGCGCGACGAAATCCTGCGCGCGATCTCCAAGCACATGCAGATCGACGACGACAAGGTCAGCGTCCGGATGGAGCGCGGCGCCCAGGTCTCGACGCTCGCCGTCGATATTGAGGTCCCCTTCGACGCCGGCAAGAAGGCGGCCTGACGGCCGGACATTACCTCGGGCGTGCGACGGCTCTCAGCCGTTTGCGCGCCCGATGATCGCGTCGACCTCGTCGCGATCGATGCGGCGTCGATCGGACAATCGCCGAGCGATCGCTGCCTGGGCCGCCAGCATCGCCGGGCGATAGAGAATGGCCGTCGCCGCGTTGGCGCAGCGGGCCCGCAGCACAGCCTCATCCGGCGGTTGCAGCAGCGCGATATAGGGCGTCATCTGCTGGAGATCGTCCTCATGGGAGGCGATCTCACCCGGATACCATTTCAAGCCTTCCTCGTTCCAGTAG
The DNA here is from genome assembly GCF_001429415.1 of Allobosea sp. Root670. Lineage (NCBI taxonomy): Bacteria > Pseudomonadati > Pseudomonadota > Alphaproteobacteria > Hyphomicrobiales > Alloboseaceae > Allobosea > Allobosea sp. Root670. Next base: position 434,841 of record NZ_LMJU01000016.1, read on the forward strand.
ATCATCTCGCCGCAATACCCGGCGGAAAGGATCGTAATCTCGATCTCCGCGCGCCGGAGATCGATCGGATTGCCGCTCTGGAATCCTCGGCTGTAGGGCTCGAAACAGGTCTCGCCGGAGGAGCCATAAGGCGGCCGCAGCCAGGCATGCGTGATGTAGCGCCGGTGATGCCAGCCGACGATAATATGGCCGGCTTCGTGAAAGGCGCAGGCCGCGCGCCGGATATCGGCTGGGATGTCGCTGAGAATCGGCATTCCGACTGACTGTCACCGGCAGAAGCCTTTGCGCAACCGCAACGTAAGCCGACCGTCAGGGTTCGCTGCTTGGCGCGCCGGTCCCCGGGAGCAGCCCGCTGCCGTGCCCCTCGACGAGGATCTCGACGAAACGCGCCGCCAGACGGGCCAGGGGCCGGCTCCGCACCGTCATCAGGCATATGGTGATCGGCAGTTCCGGCGTCACATCCAACCTGACCAGCCCCTCGAAGCGCTGGGCCTGCGTCAGCAGGCTGTCGATCAGGATGACATCGCCCTGGCGTGCCAGCAGATGCGCGGCGGAAATGCTGTAGGGCACGGTCATGAAGGGTGCATAGTCGAGACCCGCCTTTTCATGAGCGCGCGCGATCAGCCAGCCCAGCGGCGATTTCTCACGATCGAAGCAGATCAGCCGGTGCTCCCGAAGCTCGGGCAAGCTGACCCGGCCGCGACGCGCCAGCGGATCGTCCGCGCGAACGAGGGCGATGATCGAGGCCTGGGCGAAAGGCGTCAGGGCGATGTCGTCGGTGACGCGGGGCGAGAACATCACGCCGAGATCGGCCGCGCCCTTCGACAGCTCCGTCGGTGCATCGCCCATGATCAGCTCGATGCGGGCGTGGGGATATTCCGTCACCAGTCGCCTGATCGCCTGCGCGATGAGCCCCTGGCCGATGCTGGGCGTCGAAGCGATCCGCAGCGGCAAAGCGCGCCCGGACCGCAGATCGCCGACGGCTGCGCGCAAGATGTGCCATTCGTCCTCGACATGGCCCAACGCCGACATCAGGCCGCGGGCCTGAGGGCGCAGGACGAGCCGACCGTCGCTGCGATCGAAGACCGGGATGCCGAGGGTCGCCTCGCTGCGGGCGATGATCTTGCTGACGGCCGATTGCGTCAGATGGAGCTGGCGCGCGGCCTCGACGGTGGTGCCGCAACGATCGACGGCGCGCAGCACCGTCGCGTGCGATGGCGTCAAGGCCTTCATGCGCCATCTCCCACGAGATGTTCGAGCAGGACGTGCGCCGCAGGGTCCAGCGGTGCGCCGTCGCGGTGATGCGCAAAGGCCGTGACGAGAGGGCTCTCGTCGAGCGGACGCACCGCCAGCCCCTGCGTCAGGCCGCTGCTGATGACGAAGCCGTCGACGACGGCGATGCCGACGCCCTCGCGCGCCAGATGGCAGGCACTGTCGGTATGGCGCACGGTGATCGCGATCCGGTCGGACAGGCCAATTCGCCCCAGCGCGTCCTGAAAGCTGTCGGCCAGACTGATGCCGTCGGGCCCGTAGCTGATCAGGCGCTGGCCTTCGAGATTGTCGCGCGCCAGCCTGTCGTGGCCGGCGAGCGGGTGAGCCTCGTCGAGCACGCAGACCAGCGGGCTGCAGCGCAGCACGATGTCGCGCAATCCTTCGGTCGCCATCGGGCCGTAGGAAATCGCGAGATCGACCTCATTGGCGCTGAGGTGGTCGCGGACATGGTCGAACATCACTTCGACGGCGGCTCGATCGGCCAGATCACGGCGTGCGCCGGCGATGGCCGGCGGCAGGATGCTGTGCGCCAATCCCGGCACCGTCGCGATCCGCAGGCGGTCGGCCATGCCGACGCGGATCATGTCGGCTTCGTGGTGCGCCCGGCGCAAGGCCCCGAAGGCCGGGCGCGCGAGCCGATGCAGCTCCAGCGCCTCGGGCGTCGGCGTCAGCCGGCCCTGGACGATCGCGACGAGGCTGAGATCGAGCTCCCTTTCGGCAAGACGCAATGCCTTGATCACGGCGGACTGGCTGACACCGAGGGCCTGGGCCGCTTCACCGGTGCCGCCAAGCCGGACGAAGGCATCGATCACCTGCAGCGCGCCGAGCCTCATCCAGGCTATTCCGTTTGGTTGATAAACTTGCCGAATGTTTCATTTGCGAGACTAGGCGCGCCCGTGGGAGGTTGCAAGCTGCCGCCGGCAGAGCGGCCAAGATCAGGGGATCTCCATGACCACGTTTCGCTCCATGGCATCGGCTGCCGCGCTCGCGCTTTCCATCCTCGGCCCGGCTCTGACCATCGCGCCCTCCAGCGCCTTCGCGCAGGGCGTTCTCAAGCTGGCGCAGACGCAGGACCTCGTCTCGCTCGACCCGATCGCGACCAGCGACAACCCGTCGATCTATGCGCAGCTCCTGATCTACGACACCTTGCTGCGCCCGAGCACGGATGCCAGCAAGCTGGAGCCCGGTCTCGCCGAAAGCTGGACGGTCAGCGATGACGGCCTGACCTATAGCTTCAAGCTCAGGCAGGCGAAGTTCTCGGACGGCACCCCCGTCACCGCCGCCGACGTCGCCTTCTCGCTCAAGCGCGCCGGCAGCGACGCGTCGAGCTGGAAGCGCTTCTTCTCCGGCATCGACGCCATCGAGACGCCGGACGAGCGCACGGTCGTGCTCAAGCTGAAGACCGTGTTCACCCCGCTGCTCAACAACCTCGCCCTGTTCTCCTCGGCGATCCTGCCGCAGAAGGCGTTCGAGGCCGCTCCCGACAAGTTCTTCGAGAAGCCGATCGGCTCCGGCCCCTTCACCGTCGCGGCCTGGAACAAGGGCCAGGCGCTCTCGCTCAAGAAGAACGCGCATTACTGGCAGGCCGGCAAGCCGAGCCTGGACGGCGCCGAGATCATGGTCCTGCCCGAGGGCAACAGCCGCGTGCTGAAGCTGCAGGCCGGCGAGATCGACGCCGCCGTCGAGATCCCGCTCAACCAGATGCAGAGCCTCGGCCGCGCCGGCACGATCAAGACCGCCGTCGCCAACGTGCTGCGCACCGATTTCGTGCTGCTGAACACCAAGAAGAAGCCCTTCGACGATGTCCGCGTCCGCCAGGCGCTGAACTACGCCATCGATAAGGAAGGGCTGGTCAAGGCGCTGCTCTACGGCGCCGGCAAGGTCGCGAACTCGCCGATGCCGCTGATGGCCTATGCCGATCCCGACCTGAAGCCCTATGCGCATGACGTCGCCAAGGCCAAGGCGCTGCTCAAGGAAGCCGGCTATGCCGACGGCTTCAAGACCTCGCTGCTGGTGCATTCCGGCCGGCCGCTGCATCGCCAGCTCGGCCAGGCGCTGCAGAGCGCGCTCGCGCAGATCGGCGTCACCGCCGAGATCCGCCTCGTCGAAGGCGGCACGCATTGGTCGACCACCAAGGCCGGCGACTACGAGATGGCCGTCTCCTACGCCTCCAGCGACACGATCGACCCCGACCAGATGGCCGGCTTCCTGATCGTCAATCCGGAGCGCGCCAACGCCTACCACACCGAGTGGAAGAACGAGCGCGTTAACGAGCTCTACGCGAAGGAGCGCGCCACCAGGGACGGGCCGGAGCGCGGTGCGATGTTCAGGGAGATGGTCAAGCTCTCGCATGACGGGGCGCCGTCGATCTTCCTGTTCTATCCCGGCACGCCTTACGCCTATCGCAGTAATGTCAGCGGGTTCGAGGTATTGCCGACCGGCAATTTCCGCCTCGAAGACGTCAAGCTGAAGTGAGGACGGGGCGGCCTCCGGCCGCCCTGCCCCCAGGCCCGCTGCCATGCTGACCTATATCCTCAAGCGGCTCGTCCAGCTCATCCCGGTGCTGTTCGGCATCACGCTGGCCTGCTTCTTCCTGCTCAGGGCGTTGCCGGGCGACCCGGCGACGCTGCTGCTCGGCGCCCGCGGCGGGGCGGACGAGATCGCTGCGATGAAGCAGCGGCTCGGGCTCGACCTGCCGCTGTGGCGGCAATATCTGCTCTTCCTCGGCGACATCCTGTCCGGCAGCCTTGGCCGGTCGGTCGTCTACGGCCAGCCGGTGATCTCGCTGGTGCTGGAACGCCTGCCGGCGACGCTCTGGCTCGTCGCCTACTCGACCGTGATCGCGGTGGTGCTGACGATCCCGCTGGCGCTGTGGTCGGCGGTGAAGCGCGACCGGGCGCCGGACGTACTGGTCAAGCTCGTCTTCACGGTGCTGCTCGCGATCCCCTCCTTCTGGCTCGGGCTCGTGCTGGTCGTCATCCTCGCCATCGGGGTGCCGCTGTTTCCAACCTCGGGCTACGGCACCGGCCTGTTTTCGCGCCTGCATCACCTGACGCTGCCGGCCTTCGTGATCGCGCTGGCGACGGCTTCCCTGACGATCCGCAGCCTGCGCAGCGGCATTCTCAACGTGCTCGGTTCGGACTATGTCACCACCGCTCGCGCCAAGGGCAACGCAATGGGACGCACCATGCGCGTCCATGTGCTGCCGAACGCGCTGATCAGCTCGATCTCGGTGCTCGGCGCCCATACCAGCTGGGTGATCGGCGGCACCGTGGTGATCGAGACCGTTTTCGCGCTGCCTGGCCTCGGCTCGCTCTTCGTCGAGTCGATCTTCGCCCGCGACTACCCGATGATCCAGGGGCTGACGATCGTCTTCGCCGTGCTGGTGGTCCTGATCAACCTCGCGACGGACATCGCCTATGCGCTGGCCGATCCGCGCATCAGGCTGGATTGAAGCGATGAGCAAGCGCCGCCTCGATCCGACGCTCCTCGTCGGCCTCGTCATGCTCCTGCTGCTCGCCCTGCTCGTCGGGCTGGGCCAAGTCTGGACGCCGCATGACCCCTTCCTGGTCGATTACGGCAACACGCTGCAGCCGCCCTCCGCCACACACTGGCTCGGCACCGACGATCTCGGCCGCGACGTTGCCTCGCGGGTGATGGCTGGCGGGCTGGTCGATCTGCGGGTCGCGCTCATCTGCGTCATGGCCCCGGCGCTGCTGGGCATCGCGATCGGCGCGCTGGCGGGCTTCGTCGGCGGACGGGTCGACACCGTGATCATGCGCATCACCGACATCTTCTGGGCCTTCCCCTTCCATGTGCTGGTGATCGCCATCGTCGGCGTGCTCGGGCCGGGCGAGGCCAATCTCTATCTCGCCTTCCTGCTGGTGAACTGGATCTCGTTCGCCCGCATCACGCGCGGCGAGGTGCTGGTGCTGCGGGAGCTCGAATATGTGCAGGCGGCGCGCAGCTTCGGCTCGACCGATACCCGCATCATCGCCGCGCATATCCTGCCCAACGCCGTGACGCCGTCGATCGTCTACGCCATGGCCGATGTCGTGCTGACGATCCTGGCCGTGACCTCGCTCTCCTTCCTCGGCCTCGGCATCCAGCCACCGACCCCGGAATGGGGGCTGATGATCGCCGACGGACGCCAGTTCATGTTTGACGCCTGGTGGATCGCGACCGCTCCCGGCCTCGCCATCATATACACCGGCGTCACCTTCGCCCTGATCGGCGAGGGCCTCGACACCGCGCTGCGCCCGAAGGGCTGACCCATCCTACCGACCGACCTGCCTTGCGAGACGACCATGAGCTTCTTCACCGACAGTTCCGACCTCAAGCGGATCGGCGCCCTGATCGAGGCCCATGCCGCCCCGATCTATGCCGCGCGCAGCGTCCCCTTCACGCAGTTCGCCTATGTCCTGACCCGGCCGGCGCCGGAGCCCGGCGGCAAGCCCGAGGGCGCCGCTCTCCGGCCGGACTGGCGCGCCTATCCCTGCTCTCTGGTGAAGGTGTTCCATCTCTTCGCCGCGCAATTGCGGCTGGAGGGCGGGCAGCTCTCCGCCCATGGCGAGCTCGACCGCGCCATGCGCGACATGATCCTGTGGTCGTCGAACTCCGCGACGAACTACATCATCGACCTGCTGACGGGCACGACCGGCGATACGCTGCTGAATGACGCCGAGATGGATGCCTGGTGCGAGCGCCGCGAAGAGATCAACCGGATCTTCGTCGGGTTGGGCTGGCCGGAACTCGCCGGCATCAATCTCAACCAGAAGCTGATGGACGACCTGCGCTACGGCCGGGAGAAGATCGCGCTCGACCGCTCGCACGTCGGGCACAACTGCCTGACGCCGATCGCGATGGCGCGATTGATGCACGAGATCTTCAGCGACTCCGCCCTCCTGCCGCCGGCGCGCCTTGCCGCCATCCGCGACCATCTCGCGCGCGATGCCGATCATCCCGAGCGTGGTCGCGGCATCTATCAGCTCCTCGGCTATCTCGGCGATGCGCTGCCGCGGGGCACGCAAATCTGGTCCAAGGCCGGCCGCACGCGCTGGCTTGGTGACGACCGCGCCTCCTTCCGCCGGCATGACACGCTGCGCGCGATCCTGCCTGCGGGGCAGGAATTCCGGCTCACCGTCTTCACCCAGGGCGAGGCCATCGCCGAGGACGAGAGCTTCCTGCCGGCGATCGGGGCACTGGTCGCAACCGAATTGTCGCGAGCCTGACGGCGCATCAGGATGCGTGGCGCGTGCTCCCGCGCGCGCTCGCGGCCTAGCTCGACCGCGCCCTTATCAGATCCGCCATCCGCTCCGCGATCATGATCACCGGGAGGTTGAGGTTCGCGCGCGGCGCGGTCGGCATGATCGATGCGTCGACGACGCTGAGGCCGCCCACGCCGTGGACGCGCCCCGTCGCTCCGTCGACGACCGCATCGGGATCATCGGCCGCGCCCATCCGGCAGGTGCCGCAGCAATGCCATTGGCCGAAGGCATGGGCCTTGACATAGGCCTCGAGGATATCCGGCTCGTTGAGCAGCGATTGCAGGCTGATGCCGCTGGAGACGGCGCGCTGGAAGAACAGCTTTCGCAGCGGCGGCAGGGCATCGATGGCGAGCGCGATCGGCGCTGTGATCAGGTAGTTGCGCAGCGTCTGCCGGCCCAGCGACTTGGCAAAGCCGCTATAGCTCGAAGCGCCCGGCATCTCGACGATATCGGCCAGCGGGCGGGTGGCGAAGAGCCTGGCCATCAGGTGTACGGCTGCGCCCATGCGCTGGAGGTCGCGATAGTCGGAGAGATAGTTGAAGTCGGCAGTCGCCTCCTTGCGCGGATCCGATGAGACCAGCCGCACCGCGCCGCGCGAATGCGCCTTGTTGATCCAGGAGATGATCGTGCCTATCCGGGGGCCCAGCGGATGCCAGGCCGACTTCGCCGCAACCATCAGGAACATGTCCGAGGGCCCGCATTCCTCGACGCCGGAGCTGTAGCGCATGCCCACATGGATGTGCCGGCGCGTCGAATTGCCCAGCCGCGCGGCCGGCTTGATATAGCCCGAGAGCGAGATGCCGGGGTGCTCCTGCAGATTGGCGCCGACGCCACGCAGATCCGCATGGACCTCGACGCCGAGCGAGCGCAGATGTGCCGCCGGGCCGATGCCGGAGCGCATCAGGAGAGCCGGCGAATGCATGGCGCCCGACGAGACTACGACCTCCCGCGCCGCAAGACGCTCCTGCCCGCGCCCTCGGGCGATGTCGACGCCGACGACCTGCCTGCCCTCCATCGCCAGCGAGAGGACCTGGGTATCGGTCATGATCGTCAGATTGGGCCGGCGCCGGGTCGCGGCATCGAGATAGGCCATCGCGGTCGAGACGCGGTGCTGGCCGTTATTGGACAGCGTGATCGCGAAATGGCCGTCGCCGAAGGCGCCGTTCTGGTCCTTGATGTCGGGATAGCCCTGGGCCTCCATGGCAGCCTCGGCCGCGATGGAAAAGGCCGGCCAGCGCTCGCGCGGGATACGGTGCACAGGGATAGGCCCGTTCTTGCCGTGAAGCGGCCCCGCATAGTCGAGATCCGTTTCGGCCTTGATGAAATAGGGCAGCACCGAGCTCCAGTCCCAGCCCCAGGCGCCGGCCTGTCCCCATTCGTCATAGTCGTCCGGGGTGCCGCGATTGGCGATCTGGCCGTTGATGCTGGAGCCGCCGCCGATCAGCATCGGCTGCTCGTAGCGCTTGAGCGGCGGCCGGTTCGCGGCATTGTGCAGATGCGGCTGCGTCTGGACCATCAGGTCCGGCCAGTGGTTCTGGGGGTCGAAGGCCGCCTTGCCGGGATAGGTGTCCAGGATCGCAGAGCCTTCCTCACCGGGCTTGAGGTCGCGCCCGGCCTCGATCAGCAGGACCTTTCGCGCGGGATCGGCTGACAGGCGATTGGCCAGGACGCAGCCGGCCGAACCGCCGCCCACGATGATGACATCCCACATGATTTGGCTCACGATGCTTGCGTAGACAGAAGACATGCGCGGATCAGGCGGAGAGCCCGAGCGCCTCGAAGGCAGCGGCTCCGGCTTCGGCGACCTGCTGGTCTTGGACCGTCGAGCCGGAGCTCACGCCGATCGCGCCGACCACCTGCCCCCCGATGCGCAGCGGTATCCCGCCCGCGAGGGTGGTGAAGCGCCCGCCATGCAGGTTCTGGAGACCGAAGCCGGGCTCGCCCGGCAGGGTGCGCGCGGCGATCGCCCTGGTCTCGACCTGCGCGCCCGACGCGCTGAAGGCCTTCGCCAGCGCGATCTCGATCGAGGTAAACTTGGCGCCGTCCATGCGCCGGAACGCGACGAGGTGGCCGGCGGCATCGACGATCGCAATGTTCTGCGGCACGCCCATCCGCGCCGCTTCTCCCGCCGCGGCGGCAATGACGATATCGGCTTCGTCGCAGCCGATGTTCAGAACGCTGTGCATGTCTAGCCCTTGACCGAGCCCTTGGTCAGGCCGGACACGATCAGGCGGCTGAGCAGGGCGAATGCGATGAGGATGGGAAGGATGGCCAGCGTCGCGGACGCCGTCAGCGGCCCCCATTCGCGCCCGAAATAGCCGATGAAATTGTAGATCGCAGGCTGAATCGGCCGCAGCGCCGGGGTGTCGACCATCACCGAGCCTGCGACGAATTCGTTCCAGCAGGCAACGAAGGTCAGCACACCAGCCGCCCCCAGTGCCGGGCGCGTCAAGGGCAGCATCACGCGCGTCAGAATCTGGAAATGCGTGGCGCCGTCGATGATCGCGGCCTCGTCGAGCTCGCGCGGGATGCTCTCGAGCGAGCCCTTGACGATCCAGATCGCCATCGGGAGTTGATAGGCGGTGTAGATCAGCGGCAGCGTGAACCAGGAATTGGTCAGGCCGAGGCGCGTGAAATAGAGATAGTTCGGAATCAGCAGCGCGGCTGCGCCCAGCGACAGCGGAATGCTCGCAACCACGAGCATGAACAGCGCCCGGCGCAACGGGAAGTCGAAACGGTCGAAGGCATAGGCGGCCGGCAGGGCCAGCGCCAGCACGCTCGCCACGGTCAGCACGCTGTAGAACACGCTGACCCGCATGTTGCCGAGAAAGCCGCTGTCGACGACGCGCTGGTAGTTTTCGGCCGTCGGGATGAAGTCGAGCAGGACCGGAGGTGTCCTGAACAGGTCCGGTTGCGATTTCAGCGAGGTCAGCACGCCCCAGAACAGCGGCAGCAGGTTGAGGCCGGCCAGCACCGCGAACAGGCCGGCGATCACCAGGCCCAGCATGCCGGGCAGGACGATGCGGGACCGGCCCGGCACGGCTGCCTGCTGCACGGCGACCGGCCTGGGATGCGAGGCGGAAGACGCGGTGCTCATCACGCCTTCCACTTCGCGAGGCGGACATAGGCGAGGACGAGGATAATGTTGCCGGCAAACATCGCCAGCGCGAGCGCAGTGGCGGAGCCGAGGTCGAAATTGACGAAGGCGCGCTCGAACACCTCGATCGGCAGGATGCGCGTCGCGTCGCCCGGCCCGCCGCCGGTCAGGACGAGCGGCGTCTCGACGGTGTTGAGATTGGACAGGGTCAACACGATCGTCACCAGCAGCAGCGGCGTCTTCAGCAAGGGCAGGACGATCAGCCAGAAGATCTGCCAGCGGTTGGCGCCGTCGATCTTGGCGGCTTCCTCATAGTCCTCGGGAATGCCCTTGAGCCCCGCGAGCAGGATGATGACGGCATAGCCGAGCCGCTTCCAGACGGAGACGCCGATCAGCAGGGCCATGGCGCTGCCGGGACTGTTGAGGAGCTGCATGTCGGCAATGCCCGCCATCCGGACCAGCGACCCCGCCAGCCCGATATCGCTCACGAACACCCAGCGAAACAGCAGGGTGGCGACCACCGTCGAGATGATCCAGGGCAGGATGACGATCATCTGGACGACGAAGCCGAGCCGCTGGCCGAGCCGGTTGATCCAGACCGCCAGAGCGAGCGCAATGACCAGCGTCAGCGCGACGGCAGCGCAGGTGAACACCGCGCTGCGCTCGAGCGTGGCCGCAAGCACGGGGTCGTCGAGCAGTCGCGCGTAGTTCTCCAACCCGGCGAAGTCCGTCGGCGCGCCGTACTGGATGCGAAACAGGCTGAACCAGAAGCCGTAGAGGACCGGCGAGAACAGCACCAGCATCAGCAGCGCCATCGCAGGCAGCACGTAGTTGACGCCGGTGAGGCGCGAATACATCGTCATCAAGAGCGATCCCCGGTCGAAGGCGGAGCCTTTTGGGCTCCGCCCGGGTGACGTCAGCGATTGTTCTGGCGATTGAAGCGGGTTTCCGCCTCTTCGAGGGCCGCCTTGACGGAAACGCCTTCCACGATGATGCGCTGCGTCGCCTTGTTCAGCGCCTGACGGTAGCCGCCGACATTGAACTCGATCGGGGTCAGCCAGCCATATTTGCTCGCGCCCTCGGCGGCGACGCGGATATAGCCGTTGCCAGGCTGGTCGACGAAGGAGGCTACGGCCTTGGCCGTCGAGGCCATCAGGGGCGATTGCCCGCCGACAGTGACCCAGATCTTCTCGGCTTCCGCCCCGAGCATGTAGTCGACGAACCTGCCGGCCTCCGCCTTCTGCGTGCCCTTGGACCAGACGCCGACGGCCCAGCCGGCCATGACGGCGGGAGAATGAGCGGTCTTGCCATTCCCGGGCCAGAGCATCAGGCCGACATTCTCCTTGCCGAGCTTGGCCTGGAGCGTCGAGACGCGCACGCTCGGGCCCTGGATCATCGCGACGCGGTCGGAGGAGAACTGCTCGAACAGATCATCCACCGTCCAGGTCGCCGATTGAGCCGGCGAGACGTTGTATTTCTTGATCAGATCGGTCGCGAAGGTCATGGCCGCGACGCCTGCGGGACTCGCGAAATTGGCCTTGCCGTCGGCCTTGAACAGCTGCTCCCCCTCGCCGAGGAGATAGGGAATCATCATGTGCGGGTCGGCCTGCTGCTCGCTGAAACCCTGGGCGAAGCCATAGCGCGTCACCTGGCCGGCGGCATTCTTCACCGTCAGCTTCTCCGCGGCGATGCGGAGGTCGTCCCAGGTCTTGATCGAGGCCGGGTCGATGCCGGCGGCCTTCAGCAGGTCCGCCCGGTAGACGATCGAGATGTAGTTCGGCGAGGCGAACATCGCGTATTGCTTGTTGCCCTTCTTGGTCAGGTCCCAATAGGCGCTGGCATGGTCCTTGACCTGCTCGGCCGGCCATTTCCCGATGAACAGCTCGTTGAGGTCCGCCAGCGAACCCGAGCCGATCGCGTCGCCGAGGAAATCGGTGACGACCCAGCTGATGTCGGGCGCATTGCCGGCGCGATGGGCGGCCAGGAACTTCGGCGTCATCTGATCCCAGACCTGCGTCTCGACGACGATGTTGGTGCCGGGGTTCGCAGCCTCGTAGTTCTTGATGATCTGCGCCAGAGCGACCTCGCGCGGCGACGTCCCGGTCGCGCTCAGGAACGTCCACATTCGGATCGTCTTCGTCTGCGCCGAGGCCGGGGCCTGCGGAATCAATGCGCTCGCCAGCACGCAGCCGAAAGCCGCGAGCGTGTTCAAAAGCTGACGTCTCTTCATCATGGGTTCCTCCCCGAAAATATGGCCAATTAGGTTCGGCTCTGTGCGAGTTCTTCGATCAGATTGCGGGCCTTGAGATCGGCCAGCGCATCCTTGAGCGAGCGGCCGAGATGGGCGCGCACCGCCTTGGCGTAGTCGTTCGGATTGCGGTCGCGCAGCGCCGCGAGGATCGCCCGGTGCTCGACGGCCTCCGAGGCGTGCCGCCCGCGCCAGGATTCGATGCCGCGCTGGATCCAGGCGTTGAGCACCTGCATCTGGATGCCGCGATAGGTCGAGAGCAGCAGCGCATTGCCGCTCAGCTCCACGATCTGATGGTGGAAGCTCGCGTTCTGCTCGTGCCGATCCTTGTGCGAAATGGCTTGCGGATCGACTTCGAGACGGCGCTGGACCTCCTCGATCCGGTCGATCGCCGTGCCGTCGAGCGTGCCGTCCCTGAGCCGCTCGATCATCAGCTCGCCGGCCATCAGCTCGATCGCCAGCCGCACCTGCCAGAGGTCCAGGACCTGCTTGGCATCGGGATCGCGGATATGATAGCCGCGCCGCTGGATGACCTCGATGAAGCCTTCCGCCGCGAGCCGCATCAGGGCCTCGCGCACCGGCGTCAGACTGACGTTGAAATGTTCGGCGAGCTTCTCGGGATAAAGTCGCGCACCCCGCTCGAAATAGCCGAACACGATCATGTCGAGCAGCGTGCGCCGCAAGGTCTCGGCGAGCGTCTCGCCGGGCTTGCCGACGAGATCACCGAGGTCGCCGGGGCTACGCACCAAGATGGACATGGGCCCGCTCCTCTGTCTCCCCCAGGCCGTTCACGGCATAGCGGGACAAACGCCCGAGATCCGGCTCGCCGCCGTGACCGGGGGTATCCTGGGCGACGAGCTGTCCGCCTTCGGTGATGAGCGGGCGCACCGCCATGTTGTCACGCAGCGGATTCAGCAGGCGGTTCGCCTCATAGGCATGGACGGCGGGCGCGGCCCGGCAGGTATGCACGGCTGCCGAAACAGCGACGCAGGTGCCAACGCCATGGGGCGCCATGCGGATGCCGGAGCGCGCGCAGAGCGCGCCGATCGCCATCAGCCCGGACACGCCACCGGCACGCGAGATGTTGGGCTGCAGGAAATCGACCGCATCGGCGGCGACGAGCCTTGCATGAGCGTCCAGCGTGAAATCGTTCTCACCGGCCGCGATCGGCACGGGCGAGGCCTTGCGAACCTGCGCCAGCGCCTGCGGATCATCGGGCGGCACGGGTTCCTCGAACCAGCCGATATCGTAAGGGGTCAGCGCCTTCGCGACCGTGATCGCCGTCGCGACGTCATAGGCACAATTGGCATCGAGATAGAGCGCCGCGCCCGGCCCGATCTCGCCGCGCACGGCGGCGATGTGCTCGATGTCGGTCGCAAGGCCGCGGCCCACCTTGAGCTTGATGGCGGTATAGCCCTGATCGAGATAGGCACGCGCCGCGCGCGCCGATTTGTCGGGGTGATCCTGGAATCCGACCGGACTGACATAGGTCGCGACCGGCCCCGGAGAGCCACCGAGCAACGTCGCCAGAGGCAGCCCGGCGGTCCGCGCCTTCAGATCCCACAAGGCGATGTCGACGCCGCTCAGGGCCTCGATCGCCGGGCCGCGCGTGCTGCCCATCGCCGTGAAATAGCGCTCCAGATCGCCAAGCATCTCCCTGGGATCGGCGATCGTCGCCCCGATCAGCGCTGGAGCGATGACACCGTTGATGATCGCAGTGGCAGCACCGGCATGGGGCAGACCGAAAGCCTCGCCATAGCCGATCGCCCCGTCATCGCTTTCCACGACGACGAGCGTCGCGACCTGGCCGGTGCGCGGGATGCGCCGAAAATGGGCGGCCGGGGCCAGCAATTCCGCCGGCACCTTGTCGATCCCGCCGAACACATCCGCAAACCGCGCTTCGAGCTGAATGGCTCTGAGTCGAGAAATCTTCAACACCGGCTCCTCCAATATTATAAATTATAATTTATTTTTTTTGAGAGGAGTCAAGCGGCACGTGCGGCCTGAAGGTTTATCCGAAAAGGCCGCCGCTTTGACGATCTGCGATGCTGATCGGAAGTATCGCTCCGAACGGCGGCGCGCCAGGGAGCCGGTCCCTTCCGAAGCTATGTTTGGGGGTGCAAGTTTATCCTCTTGCGACGGGGACCTGAAAGGCTGGGGCCCCCAGCCTTTCAGGTCCCGCCGCTCAGTTCAGCCAACTCGCCATGGCGATGCGCCGAGGCTACAACGGTCCGCTGCTGTTCGGACGGGTTCTCGATATGACATTGCGATTGAGTCGGTTCACGACGCTCACATTATGCCTTCTGGTCGCGCTCTCGACGCTTCCCCTGGCCTTCCGGTATCACTGGCTATGGGTCCCGGGGATGCTCGCGGCTCTTCTGGCGCTCGTCGGGTTATGGGACCTTGTCCAGACCGGGCACGCGATCCGCCGCAACTATCCGGTGATCGGCCATATCCGCTGGTTCGCGGAACTGGTCCGTCCCGAGTTGCGCCAGTATCTTTTCGAGGCTGACGAGGAAGCCGCCCCGTTCTCCCGATCGCAACGCTCGCTGGTCTATCGCCGGGCCAAGGGCATCGCCGGCGACCACCCCTTCGGAACCATGCTCGACGTCTATCGAGAGGGTTACGAATTCATCGGGCACTCGACGCGCCCAGCGCCGGTGGCGGATCCCGACAGCTTCCGCATCACCATCGGCAACGACCAATGCCGACAGCCCTATTCGGCCTCGGTCTTCAACATCTCCGCCATGAGCTTCGGCTCGCTCTCCGCCAACGCGATCCGCGCGCTGAACACCGGGGCGCGTCTGGGGAATTTCAGCCACGACACCGGCGAAGGCAGCATCAGCCCCTATCACCGCGCCGGGGGCGGCGACATCGTCTGGGAGGTTGCGAGCGGCTATTTCGGCTGCCGCGACGAGCAGGGGAATTTCGATCCCGACCGCTTCGCCCGCCAGGCGGCCGACGCCCAGGTGAAGATGATCGAGATCAAGCTGAGCCAGGGAGCCAAGCCCGGCCATGGCGGCATTCTGCCGGCGCCGAAGGTTTCCCCCGAGATTGCCGAGACACGAGGCGTTCCGGTTGGGCTCGACTGCATCTCGCCGTCGAACCACAGCGCATTCTCGACACCGCTCGAAATGATGGGCTTCATAGCGCAGTTGCGCGCGCTTTCAGGCGGAAAGCCAGTCGGCTTCAAGCTTTGCCTCGGCCATCCATGGGAGTTCATGGGCATCGTCAAGGCGATGCTGGCAAGCGGCGTCGTGCCGGACTTCATCGTCGTCGACGGCGCCGAAGGTGGCACCGGCGCCGCACCGGTGGAGTTCAGCGACCATATCGGCCTGCCGATGCGCGAAGGCCTGCTGTTCGTTCATAACGTCCTCGTCGGCGCGGGGCTGCGCGATAGGGTGAAAATCGGCGTCGCAGGGCGCATCGTCAGCGCCTTCGACATCGCCAGCGCGCTGGCGATCGGCGCGGACTGGACGAATGCGGCGCGCGGTTTCATGTTTGCCTTGGGCTGCGTCCAGGCGCTGTCCTGCAATACCAATCGCTGCCCGACGGGCGTCGCGACCCAGGATGCGGTTCGTCAGCGGGCGCTTGTCGTTCCCGACAAGGCACAGCGCGTCCACCTCTTCCACGCGAACACCCTCAAGGCTTTGGCGGACATGCTGGCCGCAGCCGGCCTCACCCACCCGTCCGATCTGGGTCCTCACCACCTCGTCCGCCGCGTCAGCGCGACCGAAATTCGCCTGTTCTCCGATCTCCATGTCTTTCTGGAGCCCGGCGAACTCACCTCCGGAGAGTGCGAGCACGCATTCTATCGCCGCAACTGGGACGCCGCCCGCGCCGACAGCTTCGACAGGCTCGCGTGAATTCGCCGAAACCCCGCCTGCCGAAGCGGCGGGGTCCTTGTGCGATCAAGCCTTGGCAGATTTTGGCTGCCCGCTGACGCCTCCGGTCATGCCGTCGAGCCAGGTGTCCGTGGCAGCAAACTGGCGCCCGGCCTCCACGGTCTTCCAGAATGTCACATCGGCCCAATGAACGATCGTATTCTCGAGACTGCGCTCGAGGAGTTCCCCCTCGGCAGAATGCGCCGCGGCGATATGAGCGACGGCCTCGGGCAGGTCCATGGCGAAGCAGATGAACACCCCGTAGCCGGGATGGCGCACCGACGGAAAGCCGACGGCATATGAGTCAGCCTTCCAGCGCTTGACGTTGTCGGGCTGGAACTCCCAGACCTTGCCGATGTCGTGGCAGAGCGCGCCCGCGATCAGGATATCGCGATCGTAGCGGAAATTGGGGAACAGGCCCGCCATCTCCTCGGCCGTCTTGACCGCAAGGCGGCAAACCGAGCGCATATGGTCGCATTGCGTGCCGGTCAGGAGCGGGTTCGAGTCGTAATTGCCCGATGGCTTCATGTCGCCGATCTGCGTGAAGCCATGGGCTTCGAGCGCTGCAACCCAGGCATCGATGACCTTGTCGCGCAGGTCGCGATCCTTGATCCATTCGATCTCCGGCATCTCGGCGATGCGGGCGGCACGTTTGGCGTCGGTGATCTCGATCGACTTGCCACGCATTGTCACGGTTCGCGGGTAGCTCACAGCATTCTCCGAATTGAAGATCAGGCGTTGGACGAGGGTCACTGCGCGCCGATCAGGCGTGGCAGCCACATGACGATGTCGGGGGCGACGATGATCAGGACGATCATCAGGAGCAGGCTTCCGATGAAGGGCAGAACGCCGAGAATGACGTCGCTGATGACGCCGCGCCCTCGCACCCCCTGCACGACATAAAGATTGACCCCGACCGGCGGCGTGATCATCGCGGTCTCGCAGAGCAGGACGACCATGATGCCGAACCAGACCGGGTCGAAGCCGGCTTGCACCACCACCGGGACGATGATCGGGATCGTCACGATCATCATCGGCAGCGGCTCCATGAAGCAGCCGAGAACGAGATAGAAGATGATGATCGCGACCAGCGTGCCCATCGGCCCCAGCCCGAGGCCGGTGATGAAGCCGTTCAGCGCGGCAACGAGGCCGATCGCCGACAGCACGAAGTTCAAGAAGAAAGCCGATGCCACGATCAGCATGATCATGGCGGATGTCCGCATCGTGCCATCCAGCGCTTCGAGGATCATCCTGACGGACAGCTTGCGGTTGATCGCCGCCAACGCGATCGCCACGACGACGCCCAGTGCAGCCGATTCCGTCGGAGTCGCGAAGCCTGCATAGATGCTGCCGATCACGATCACGAAGATGAACCCGGGAGGAACAAGTCCGCTCAGGCTCTCAAGGCGTTCCTTCCAGGAGGTTTCGATCGCGCGGCCGCGCCATTCCGGCCGGACGAGGCAGCAGATCAGGATCGTCGCCATGAAGATCAGCCCGAGCACGATCCCGGGCACGAAGCCGGCGAGATAGAGCTGCGGCACGGAGGTCTGCGTCAGCCAGCCATAAATGATCAGGTTGATCGATGGCGGTATCAGGATGCCGAGCGTGCCACCGGCGGCAATGGTGCCGAGGAAGAGTCTCTCGCCATAACCATAGGTCTTGATCACCGGCGTCGCGACGGTTCCGATGGTCGCGGCCGTCGCCACGCTCGAGCCCGAAGTCGCCGCAAACACCATCGAGGCACCGATATTGGCGTGCATCAGCCCGCCCGGGAGCCAGGCGAGCCAATGGCTCATCGAGCGATAGAGTCGATCCGCCATGCCCGAGCGCAGCAGGATCTCCCCGAGCAGCACGAAGAGCGGCACGCTGACGAGGATGGCATTGGTCGAGGCCGACCAGATGACCTCGCCCATGGCGAGATAGATCGGCATCGGCGAGAACGCCGCCCCCAGCGACAATGCCAGAAGCAGAAGCGCGGCGCCGACGGGAATGCTGAGGCCGAGCAGGAGGATGAGGAGGCCGAGCGAGGTCTGGACCATGGCCGATTATCTCTGGATCACGGGTTGCGCGTCGACGGCGTCGAGCGCCTCTTCGATTTCATCGGCGACATCGGGTGTCGTGACCATTGCGGCAGCGGCTGCGCGGTCACCTCGCATGAGGGCGAGCGCGACGAGAGCGAGCTGCTCCATGCAGACGAAGGCGAACCAGACCAGCCCGACGAACCAGAGCCCTTGCGGGATGACCAGCAATGTCCCCAACGAGGTGTTCTCGCGTGCACCGAGGGTCCACGAGGTATCGACCGTGTCCCAGGCGAACCAAGCCATGATGAGTGCGACGGCGCCGAGCGCACCGAGCGCGAGGACATCCAGGGCGAACCTGATGAGCGGCGGCATCCAGTTCCTGATGACGTCGATCCGGACATGGGCGCGGTTCAACAAGGCGTAACTGAAGGCCCAGCTCGCGGAGATGGCGAGCGCATAGCTCGACAGCTCCGTGCCAACGCTGAACGGGATATGGATCACCTTGCGCGCCAGGATCTCCATGGTGATCACCACGGAGGATCCGACGAGCATCAGGCCGCCGATGCGGGCCATCCAGAGCGAGATGGCCGCGACGATCGCGTGAAATGCGTTCATGGCAATCTGCCCCGAAAAGCCCGCGGGTTACTGCGCCTTGGCCTCGATGCCCGCGACCTTGCCGACCGTCGCGTTCCACTCGGTGACGCATTCGGTGCCGCAGCGCTTGGCCCAATCGGGCAGGATCCGCTCGCGCAGGATCTTCTGCGCTGCCGCCTTGTCCGGCTCGGAGACGGTGACGAACTTCATCTTGGAACTGGCTTCGATGCCGTCCTTGCAGGGGCCGAGACCGGTGTTGCAGTTCACGCCGTCCTGGATGTCGTTGCCGGCCTGCACCCACATGCGATCCTCCAATTCGGCGAACTGCTGTTCGAGAAAGGTGCGGGTCTTCGGATCGAGCTTCGCCCAGCTGCTCAGATTGGCGCCGAAAAACGTCATCGACCAGCCCATGGGCAGCGCATAGAGATGGTCGCTCACCTCCCACCAGCGTGCGGTATTGCCGGCTGACGTGCCTGTCACCGCACATTGGGCGACGCCGCGCTGCATCGCCGGGATGACTTCGGCGAAGGGAACGTTCACCGAAGAGCCGCCGGCGCCCTCGACCATCTGCGACATTGCCCGGTTGAAGGTCCGCACCGCCTTGCCGCGCAGCGAATCCAGCCCCGTGATCTCGCCCTTGCAGTAGAACATCTGAGCCGCCACCGGGCTCATGCTGAGCAGCTTGGTGTGGTATTTCGCCTCGAGCGCCTTGGCGAGCGCGGGGCGGAAGGCGTCGGCAGCCTTGCGCTGCGTGACGATATCGACGGTCACGCCGGGCAGATCGAGGCCGTCGAAGCGGGAATCCTCGCCCGCCATGTAGGACATCGTCGCCTCGGAGATGTCGAATACGCCCTGCCGCAACAGGCGCAGCACCTCGGGGCCGCGTAGGCCGAGCTCCTCGAGCGATCCGAACGTCGTGGTGATCGCGCCGTTCGTCTTTGCCGCGAGCATCTCGGTGAAGAACGGCTTGTAGACCTTCTGGAACAGGTTCTGCGTCTGATTTCCGCCGGAGACCTTGAGATTGATCTTCGGGAAATCCTGAGCCTGGGCGCCGAGCGCCGACATTCCAAAGGCTGCCAGAAACGCCAATACACGAAGCGGTCGCTGCATCACTCTCTCCCTTGAAAGGTCGATTATTCGACTTCTGGCGGGCAGCGTAAGCCGCATTGCAATCGCAAATCCAATTGGATTATCTCGTGCGACAACATTGGAATTTTCAATGCGCCCGACGATCGCGGAATTAGAGGCCTTTGTCTGGACGGCACGTCTCGGCTCCGTGCAGGCGGCTGCGAGACATCTATTCCTCGCGCAGCCAACCGTGTCGCTTCGGCTGAAATCCCTGCAGGACGAGCTGGGCGTCAAGGTTTTCGATCGCGCCGGCTCGACGCTGCGCCTGAGTCCGGACGGCGAGCTGCTGTTCGGGCATGCGATCTCGATCATCGAGGAGCTCGGCCGCATGCGCGAGCGTGCAGGCTCGACCGGGGCGCTTCACGGCACGGTGAAGGTCGGCATGCCGGAAACCTTCGCGGTCGCCTGCCTGACGCTGATCCTCAAGGACCTTGGAGCGCTCTATCCGCGGCTGCGGCTGGAACTCTCCGTGGCCACGAGCTCCCAGCTCGAGGACGAACTCCGCGAGCACAGGCTCGACGTCGCCTTTCTGGTCCACCCCAGCGACGGCGTTGCGATCAGGCTGGTCGAGCTCGGGCGCCAGGAGGCGGCATGGGTCGCCGCCAAGAGCCTCGGCCTCGGCCCGATCGTGCGGCCTGCCGATCTGCAGGACTGTCAGATCCTGACAAACCCCCCGCCATCCGCCATGCATCGGCAGATCACCGAGTGGTTCAGCGCAGCAGACGTCAAACCGCGCCGGCTGGACTTTTGCACGGGCCAGATGGTCATCGCCCATCTGGTTCAGGAGGGCGTGGCCGCCGCCTTCCTGCCTGTAAAACTGATGGAGCCCGCTCTTGCCGACGGGCAAATCGTGAAGCTGCGGGCCGTGCCGGACTTCGCGCATGCCGCGCTTTGCGCCGGCCATCGCATCGGAGGAGCAACCGCCGAGATCGAGGCGGTGATCGCGGCGGCGCGACGGGTTCTGGGGACGATGCCGTTCCTGCTGCCGCCAGCACGGAGGGGGCGCGAGTGCGAGGGCTGATATCGGCCCAGCCCGTCAGCGCGGGCCGTCCACCTTGAGATAGTCGATCGCGTCGAGCGCCTTCTGGATCGATTTCAGCATGGCGCTGACCGGAGCGGTCAGGCCACCTTCCGGATAGCTCGCATAGACCCTGCCATGATTGAGGTCCGGAACCGGGCGCAGCACCGTGACGAGACCGGCCTTGACGTCGGCCTCCATCATCCGGACCGGCAATACGCCGAGGGCCACGCCCGACGAGACGAGATGGCCGATCACGGCGACGCTGTTGCAAAGATCATGGCGAAGCGGTTCGAGGCCGGCAGTCGCGAACCAGTCCTTGATCTGTCGAAACATGGCCGATCTCGGCTGATTGCTGACGATCGGCAAGGGGCAGAGGTCAGCGGGGCGGACTTCCGGACCGAGCCCCCATTTGACCGAGGCAACCCAGGCCGTGTCCTGCACGCCAAGCGGAACCAGCCTCATGCCGGGACGCCCGATCGGGTTGACCAGGACTGCGAGGTCCAGCCTGCGGTCATTGAGTTCGCGTTCCAGCTCGTAGCTGATCGAGACGACGTATTCCGCCTTCAGCAGCGGATAATCCGCCCGCACCGTTTCCAGCAGGCTCGGCAGGCAGGTCATCGCGAAGCCTTCGGCAAAGCCGACGCGGATACTGCCGGTCACGACCGCAGGGTCGGTCTGCAGCATGATCCGGTCGGCTTCCTCCAGCAGGGCGGCAGCGCGCGGGAGCAGGGCGAGGCCGTCCGCTGTCGGCGCAAGTCCCCGGCCCTTGCGCTGAAACAGCCGGACATCGAGCGCCTGCTCGAGATCGCGCAGGCGTAGCGAGATGGTGGGCTGCGACATGTGGAGATGGCCCGCAGCCTTGCTCAGCGAGCCGAGGCGAACGGTCCAGAAGAAGGCCTCGAGTTGCGCGATGGTGAATCTCATGCCTGGCGCATTCTCATATTGAGATTCCTGATTGATACCCCTGCAGATAAACCAATTGGATTGGCGATGGCAAAGCTGATTAACGGTTGAGTCCCTGCCGCAACCTGCCTGCCGTTCATGCTGTCCGCGCCTCCCAAGATACGTCGCATCGACGGATTCGAGCTCACTGCGAAGCTGAGCGAGACCGTCGGCAATTCGCGGCAGATGTTCGATCGCCGCGGCGCCCTGCTCCTGCGGGTCACCAGCGATACGGGCGCGGTCGGCTGGGGCGAGACCTGGGCCTATCCCGGCGCGGCTGCCGCGCTTGTCCGCGAGCATTTCGCCCCTGCCCTGCTCGGGCGCGACGCGACGACGCCGCGCGCCGGCTGGCAGGCGATGGCTGCCGGGCTCGGCTATGACCGACGTGGCATCTCGACGATGGCGCTCGGCGGGCTCGACGTCGCCTTGTGGGACCTCGCCGGGCAGATCGCCGGGCTGCCGGTCCATGCCCTGCTCGGCGGCAAGCTGCGGGACCGGATCCCGGCCTATGTCAGCGGCCCCTTCATGAAGCCGGGCCGCGATCCCTATCGCGACTTCGAGGCCGATATCGCCGGCTATCTCGACGCCGGCTTCCGGGCGATCAAGCTCAGGATGGGCAGCGATCCGGCCCGTGACGGCGCAACCGCCCACAAGGTCCGCGCCCAGATCGGCGACGCTATGCCGCTGATGGTCGATCTGAACGAGGGCTTCAGCGTCGAGGGCGCGCTCGCGATCGCCCGGCGGCTCGCGGAGGTCGATCCGGTCTGGCTCGAGGAGCCGATCGCCCATGACGACCTGCCGGGTTATCGCCGCTTCGCCGCCAAGGCGCCGATGCCTCTGGCGGGCGGCGAGGCGCTCTTCGGCCTGCGCGCCTTCCGGGATTATCTCACCGCCGGCGTGTTCGACTTCATCCAGCCCGATCTCGGGCTGTGCGGCGGGCTCTCCGAGGGGATGCGGATCTCGGCGCTGTGCGAGGCGTTCGACGTCGCCCTGGTGCCCCATGTCTGGGGCTCCGTCGTGAATTTCCAGGCCTCGCTGCATTTTGCGGCCTGCCTGCCCGAGCGGCGCGGCCGCCTGCGCTGGCCGCTGTTCGAATACGACCCTTCCGAAAACCCGCTGCGCACCGCCTTCGCCAGCCATCCGCTAGACGCCGACGGGGCGGTTGCGGTTCCGGACGCCCCGGGCCTGGGCCTTGACCTGACGCCCGAGCGGCTCGCGCCGTTCATCACGAACCATTGGACGATTGAATAATCGGCTCGTCGGATTCAACCGAGAGCGAACCCAGAGGGAGACGACCATGCGACTGAGATCCATCCTGCGTTCCGCGCTCGTCGGCGCGGCCTGCCTTGCCGGGCTGACATCCGCGTCGGCTCAGCAGCCGAAGGTGCTCAATCTAGCCTTCGTCGGCCGGGTCACGGCGCCCGAAGGCGTCGCCATGACGGCCTTTGCCGAAGAGATCAAAGCCAAGACCAACGGCCGCATCGAAATTCGCCTGCATCCCGGCGGCGCGCTCGGCGGCGACCGCGAGGTGCTGGAAGGACTTCAGCTCGGCACCGTCGATCTCACCGTGCCCTCGACCTCGGTGATCGCGAATTTCGTGCCCGAGGTCCAGGTTTTCGACATCCCCTTCCTGTTCCGAGATTTCGACCATGCCCAGGCGGTTCTCGACGGCCCGATCGGCCAGGAGATCCTGGCCAAGTTCAAGGCCAAAGGCCTTCAGGGCCTGGCTTTCGGAGGCATCGGCTTCCGTCAGCTCACCAATAGCCGCCGGCCGGTCAACGGCCCCGACGACGTCAAGGGGCTGAAGATCCGCACCCAGGAGAACCAGATCCATCTCCAGATCTGGCGCGCGTTGGGGGCGCTGCCGACGCCGATGGCACTGCCGGAAGTCTTCACGGCCCTGCAGCAGGGCGTGGTCGACGGCCAGGAAAACCCGATCGGCGCGATCCTCAACAACAAGTTCGGGCAGGTGCAGAAATACCTGACGATCACCAACCACGCCTTCACGCCGGTCGGCTTCGTCATGGCGCCCCGTGCCTTCGAGGCGCTGTCGCCGGAGGATCAGAAGCTCTTCGTCGAGGCCGGTCGGCGCGCCATGGCGATCTGCAAGGACGAGGTCGGCAAGGTCGAGAAGACCGGCATCGACGAGTTGCGCAAGCTCGGCCTCGAGGTGGTCGAGAAGGTCGATACCGCCAAGTTCCAGGACCTGCTCAAGCCTGCCTTCGCCGAGCTGGGCAAGCGCTTCGGCGAGGCGACGATCGCGCGCATCAAGGACCAGAAGTGAGCGCGCGGCAGTCCAGGGCGGTCGCGCTGCTGTTGGGCGCGGAGCGCATCGTCACCGGCGCCGGCCTCGCGGCCGGCTGCCTGGCGATGGCGCTGGCGGCCTGCGTCGGGCTCTTCCAGGTCCTGACCCGCTTCATCCTCCAGGAACCCGCAACCTGGTCCGAGCCGCTGATCCGCGCCTTGCTGATCTGGATGGCCTATCTCGGCCTGGCATCGGCGGTGCGGGCCGGATCGCTCGTTTCGGTGGATCTGCTTTACCGCCTCGTCAAAGGGCGAAATCGCCGGCTTCTCGAAGCCGCGATCGCGATCGCGACCTTCGCACTGCTGGCGATCCTGTTCTGGTTCGGCGCCGATCTGGTCTGGCGGGTCCGCTTCCAGAACCTGGCCGGGCTCGAGATTCCGATCAGCTACGCCTATGCCGCGATCCCGACCGGAGCGCTGGTCTCGATGCTCGCCGTGATCGCGCATTTCTTCGATCCACGCCGCGAAGAGCTCGAAACCGCGGTCTGAAAGACGATTTGCCATGACTGCAACGATGCTCGTCACGATGTGCGTGCTGTTCCTGCTCTCGGTGCCGGTGGCTGTGGCCGTCGGCCTCGCGGCGGTCGCGGGACTCGGCCTCTACACCCCGCTGCCGCTGGTGCTGGTGGCGCAACAGGCGTTCGCCTCGCTCGACAAGTTTCCGCTGGCGGCGGTGCCGTTCTTCATCCTCGCCGGCAATCTCATGGGCGAGGGCGGCATTTCGCGGCGGTTGGTCGATTTCGCCAAGAGCCTGGTCGGCGGCGTGCAGGGCGGCCTCGCCTGCACCTGCATCCTGACCTGCATGATCTTCGCCGCGGTGTCCGGATCGAGCGTAGCCACGACCTTCGCCATCGGTGCGATCCTGATCCCGGCGATGGTCAAGCACGGCTATCCGATCTCCTTTGCGGCTTCGCTCCAGGCCAGTGCGGCCGAGCTCGGGGTCATCATCCCGCCTTCGATTCCGATGATCCTCTACGGCGTTGCAGCCGAGGTCTCGATCGGCGAACTCTTCGTGGCCGGCTTCGGCCCCGGCATCCTGATCGCCTGCGCGCTGATGCTCTCGGTCTGGCTCTGGTGCCGCATCCGCGGCTATGGCCGCAACGATCACGAAGGGCGCATGCAGGTGCTGGCGGCAACGCGGGCTGCCGGCCTTGCCCTGATGATGCCGGTGATCATCCTTGGCGGCATCTATGGCGGCGTCTTCACCCCGACCGAAGCCTCGATCGTCGCGGTGTTCTATGCGCTGATCGTGAGCTGCTTCATCTATCGCGAGCTCGATTTCGCGACGGTGATCGCGATCCTGCGCAAATCGGTGGTCTCTTCATCGGTGATCATGCTGATCATCGCGATGGCGGGCCTGTTCAGCTTCCTGCTGACGCGCGCCGGCGTGCCTGCCCAGATCGGCGCCTATATCATCGCGACCTTCGACAGCGGCTGGTCCTTCCTGCTCGCGGTCAATCTCTTCCTGTTCGTGATCGGCATGTTCATCGAGACTTCGGCGGCGATCATCGTGCTGGCACCGATCCTGGCGCCGGTCGCGCTGCGCTTCGGCATCGACCCTGTGCATTTCGGGATGGTCATGGTGGTCAATCTGGCGCTTGGGATGATCACGCCGCCCTTCGGCGTCAATCTGTTCGCGGCCTGCGCGGTTGCCCGGATCTCGCTGGACAGGATGACGAAATCACTCCTGCCCTTCATCGGCGTCGTCTTCGCCTGCCTGATGCTGATCACCTACATGCCCTGGATCTCGCTCGCCTTGCGGGATTTTGTCTACCGCTGATCTTTTTGCCGCGCGCGAGCGGCTATCGCGCGCACGGGACGCGTCCGATCTTGGGAGCGACAGCGGCGAGATCGGTTCCGAGATCCGATCGCAGCTGGAAGCGACACGACCGCATCACGACCGTTCGTTGCGCTTTGAATGCAAAAGGCTTGGGTAGAAAGTGCGGTCGAGACAAGACCGGCAATGTTCCTGTCTCGACCACCTTTTTAGGCTTCGCTCTCAGCTCCAGAATGCATCCTGCCACAGGCTCAGCTTCTCGCCGACGCCGTTCTTGAGCGCGTTCTCATAGACGCGGTAGCCGCACATCACGTCGTAAATCGCCATGCCGCGGGCGAAGTAGACGATCACATCGTCGTCGTCGCGGCGCCCGCCGGTCTCGCCGGCGATGACCTTCCCGAGATCGATGATCTCTTCCTCCTTCGCCAGGCCGCGATCGACCATGACGCTCGGGGTCATCGTCTTGCGCTCCATGCTGATCGCCGAGTTCATGACATAGCCGTCGGCGCGAGCGAGCGTCTCGAAGGTCGCGTCCCAGATCGAGAGGTCGACCAGCAGGCTGCCCTTCTTCATCCAGTCCGGCGTGATGTAGGCGTCGTCGATCGTCTGGACGTTGGTCGCGGGAATGACGACATCGGCGTCGGCGACCGCATCGCGCGCCGAATCGGCCACGCGGACATCGATGTTCAGCTTGCGCGAGAACTCGGCGGCGAAGGCCTTGGCGCGCTCGGTGTTGAGGTCGTAGACATGGGCGACCTCGAGCTCCGGCATCACCTCGGCTGTGCACTGAATCGCGGCTTGGTTGATCGGGCCGACGCCGATCAGGCCGACGCTGCGCGCGCCCGGCCGGCGCAGATGCTTGACGCCGATGGCGCCGAGCGCGCCTGTGCGCATGCAGCTGATCACCATCGCGTCCATCAGCGCGAGGGGATAGCCGGTCTCCGGGTCGAGGATCGTGACCAGGCCCGAGGCACGCGGCCCTTTGCCATTGATCGGGTTGTCCGGGTTGCTCGGGATGTTCTTCAGCGCGACCTTCATCACGCCGTCGTCGTCGAGATAGCCGGCGTGGATATTCGCGCGCTTCTTGCTGGGATAGCCGACGAAGTTCTTCAGTTTCTCGGCCGGAACACCCCAGAACAGCGTCGCGGTCGGCGCCTCGATCGCCTTGCCCCGATAGGCCAGCAGCGTGGTCCGCTCGGTGTCGGCGACCGTGGCGGCGACATCGCCGGCGCCGCAGCGCACCGCGTCCTCCTGGCTGAGATAGATGAAATTGGCTTCACTCATGACAAGGCTCCGGGGTGGTCGTTCATGCGCTGCTTGCAGGGTCAGTCGCGCTGCCGCAGTTTCGGGTCGGTGGCGTCGCGCAGGCCGTCGCCGAGAAGATTGAGCGCCAGCACGGTCAGGAAGACGAAGACGCTCGGGAACACCGCCAGCCACCAGGCCTCGAGGATGTTCTCGAAGCCCTCGCGAATCATGCCGCCCCAGGTCGCCGTCGGCGGCTTGACGCCCAGCCCGATGAAGCTCAGCGAGGCTTCGGTGCGGATCGCCGTCGCCATCCACAGCGAGCCCATCACCAGGATGTCGGCGATCAGGTTGGGCAGAATGTGGATGCGCATGATGCGCTGGTGGGTGCAGCCCATCGAGCGCGCCGCCTGGACGAATTCCTGCTCCTTCAGCACCAGCGTCGGCGCCCGCGCCAGCCGCACGAAGGGCGCGATCTCGGTGATCGCGATCGCGATGATCAGGTTTTCGAGGCTCGCTCCCAGCACGGCGGCGACCAGCATGCCGAGCAGCAGACTCGGGAAGGACAGCATCAGGTCGACCAACGCCATCACGAAGGCATCGAAGCGCCCGCCGATATAACCCGAGATCACGCCGAGCGCCGTGCCCAGCGTCATCGCGATCAGGATCGAGACCAGCCCGACGAAGAGTGAGACCCGCGCGCCATAGATGATCCGCGACAGCACGTCCCGGCCATAGGAATCGGTGCCGAGCCAGAACTCGCTCGAGGGCGGCATCAGCCGGTTGACGATGTCCTGCGCCAGAGGGTCGTAGGGCGCGATCAGCGGCGCGAACACCGCCATCAGCACGATCGCCGTCAGCAGGGCGAGGCCGAACCAGGCAAAGACACCGCCGCGGGAGATGAACCGCGCCGTGTCGCGCAGGGTGGAGAAGGTTGCGCTCATGGCTCAGGCGTTCCTGATCCGCGGATCGACCGCGGCATAGGCCAGGTCGGTCAACACGTTCGCGAGCACCACGAAGGAGGCGAAGATGATCATCAACCCCTGCAGCAAGGTGTAGTCGCGGGTGTTCAGCGCGCTGAGGATCAACCGCCCCAGCCCGGGGCGGTTGAAGACGATCTCGGTCAGCACCGCATTGCCGATCAGCGTGCCGAAATAGAGCCCGACCACCGTGATGATCGGCAGGAGCGAGTTCCTCAGGACATGGCGCAGCGCCAGCGTCGTCGGCCCGATGCCCTTGGCGCGGGCGGTGCGGACATAGTCCTCGCCCAAGGTCGCCAGCATCGAGGAGCGCGTCACCCGCGCCACATAGGCGCTCATGATGATGCCGAGATTGAGCGCCGGCAGGGCGACGCCGAGGAAGCGATCCCAGGGGCCAGCGTTCTGGCTCGTCCCGATCACGGGGAACCAGCGCAGTTGGATGGCGAAGGCCAGGAGCAGCAAGATGCCGGAGACGAAGGCCGGCAGGGACAAGCCTACCAGTGAGAACAGCCGACCGACATAGTCCGGCCAGGCATTGCGGTGGACGGCGGCATAGATGCCGAAGGGCAGGCCGAGCGCAAGGCCGACGAAGATCGAGGCGGCGGCGAGCTCCAGCGTGTTCGGCAGGACGCGCAACGCCTCTTCCAGCACCGGCCGCTTCGTCACAAGCGAGGTGCCGAGATCGCCTTGCAGCAACCCGCCGAGGAAACCGAGATATTGCTGGGGCAGCGGCCGGTCCAGCCCGAGCTCGAGGCGCAGCGCGTCGAGGGCCGCGGTGCTGGCCTGGTCGCCGAGGATCACGGCAGCTGCATCGCCCGGCACGACGCGGATGATCACGAAGATCGCCGTGAACATGGCGAGCAGCGTCGGTAGTCCGAGCAATATTCGTTTGAATGCGTATTGCATGACGTTTTTAGCAGTCGCGGTTGCGCGACCTCCTTCTGGTGAATATCGACAGGCAATGCTAAAACGTCCAACAACGTTTTTGGCTCGGTGTATTCCAGAGAGTTATGCCCAGAAGCATCAATCTACGGCAGGTCGAGGCCTTTCGCGCGGTGATCGAGAACGGCACCGTCAGCGCCGCCGCGCTCGCGCTCAACGTCACCCAGCCGGCCGTCAGCAAGCTCGTCTCCAATCTCGAATACGACACCGGCTTGCGGCTGTTCGACCGCGTCAAGGGCAAGCTCGCGCCGACGATCCAGGGCATGCGGCTCTATGAGGAGGTGGATCGCGTCTTCTCCGGGCTGCACCAGCTCGAGCGCGCGGTCGAGACCGTGCGCCGCGAGGAGAAGGGGCGGCTCGTCGTGGGCGTGCTGCCGGCCCTCTCTGGCCATTTCATCCAGCAGGTGACGATGCGCTTCCTCGAGAGCGAACCGCATGTCTTCGTCTCGCTGATCGTGCGCGGCTCGCCGGGCCTCACCGACTGGCTCGCCACCCGACAGGTCGATGTCGGCATCCTGAACGCCAGGGTCGAGCATGCCTATCTCGAGACCGAACCCTTCCTGTCGCATCCGCTGGTCTGCATCATGCCGCCGAGCCATCCGCTGGCGCGGAAATCCGTGGTCCGGCCGGAGGACCTTCATGACGAGCCCTTCGTGGGCTTCGACGAGGGCGTCGAGATCCGCCGCGTCGTCGACGAGGTCATGGCGAATTACGGCTCGCAGCCACGTCTGGTGCTGGAGGTGACGACGGCGCCGACGCTCTGCGAGTTCGTCGCCCACGGCCTCGGCCTCTCGCTGGTCCATCCGCTGATGGCGGGGCCGGTGCAGGGCCGTGTCGCGATCCGGCGCTTCGAGCCGGCGATCGACAACCATTTCCTGCTGGTCAAAGCACAGAAGGCCCGCAATGCGGGCCTTCTCGATCTCTTCATCGGGCATGCCCGCCGCTGCGGCGGAGAGCTGATGCGGGAGGCGCTCAGCGCGTGACGGTGGTCTTCTCGGTGATCTGCGGGGCGATGTTGATCGCGCCCTTCAGCTCATAGCCGTAATCGACCTTCTTGCTGCGCGCCCAGACCTGCTGCAGCTCGAACAGCGGCACGGCGCAGACATCGGCGTTGATCTTCTCCTGCGCGGTCTTCCAGGCCGCCATCTGCCGGGCAGCGTCGGTCTCCTTGCGGGCCTGCTCGATCTCGGCGTCGGCCACGGCGCAATGCGAGAAATTGGTGATCGCGGTCGGCTTACCGACCGTCGCAGCCGAGTGGTAGAATTCGGTCAGATAGGTGTCGGCGACCGGGAAGCGTGCTGCGCCGTAGAACACCAGCGCGCTGGCGTTCTGGCGGATCTGTTGCTGGTAGGTCGGATGATCGACCACCTTCATGTCCAGCTTGATACCGGCCTTGCCGAGCTGGTTCTGAATGACTTCCATGATCGGCAGCTGCGAGGAGATGTTCGAGACCACAACCGCCAGCGTGATGCCGTCGGGATGGCCGGCCTCCTTGAGCAGCGCCTTGGCGCGATTGACGTCAGCCTTCACTGTCCAGGAGCAGTCCTCGCCGCGATAACCCGGCGGCACGACCGAGCAGCCCTTCTTGGCGACGTCAGGGCCGACGAAGCGAACGATCTGATCGACGTCGATGGCCGCTGCGATCGCCTGCCGAACCCGAATGTCGTCGAGCGGCTTGATGCTGCGGTTGATATGCAGCGTGCGGAACTCGCCAAGCCCGAAGATGTCGACCACGGCATCAGGGCGTGCCTTGACCTGCGTCACCCAACGCTGCTCGCGCCGGCCATAGATCATGTCAATCTGGCCCGACTGGAAGGCAAGGTCGCGGCTGCTGTCGGAAAGCACAAAGCGCCAGAACACTTCATCGATCTTCGGCACGCCTCGGAAGCTGTCCTTGTTGGCGGTCAGGCGGACATATTGCTGTGGCACGTGCTCGGCGATCGCGAAGGGGCCTGTGCCGACCGGCTTCGCCGAGAAGCCCGCGCCCATCTGCTCGGCCGCCTTCTTGCTGACGATGCGCCCACCATTGAAGTTCGAGAGCAGCCCGAGCAGGCTAGCATTCGGATATTTCAGCTCGACGCGAACGGTCATGTCGTCGACCTTCACCACATCCGCGATCGACGAGAAATTGCCGGCGAAGGACGAGGTCTTCGGATCGGAGGCGCGCTTCAGCGAGAACACAACGTCATCGGCGGAAACTTCGCCGAAGCCGCCCTGGAACTTGACGCCCTTGCGCAGATGGAAGGTCCAGGACTTGCCGTCGGCAGCAGTCTCCCAGCGCTCGGCGAGGTCGGGCTCGAGCTTGGCCGGGTCAGCGCTGCCCGGCGGAAACCGCACCAAACCATCGAAGACGTTGCTGAGCAGCATCGAGTCGAAGCCGTTGGCGCGATGCGGATCGATATTGGTGATGTCGGAGGTGCCGACAGCGACCTGCAGCGTTTCCGCCCGAGCCGGAGATGCGGCGAGAGCCGGCGCAGCCAGCAGGCCCGCCAGAACGGCCATCGTTGTCTTGTTCATCGCGGTGCTCCCCATGCTTTGACGCATGAGGCCGATCGCGCCGCATGCCGTCAAATGACGTTTGGCGAGCCGCTTATAAGCAATGGTTATGCTGATGCTTGCTGAGGCAGGCAGCGTCGCGGTGCCGTGGCAGGCGCTTGCCACCGTTACCAGTCGCCGTTCTTCAGGAATCTGAGCAATTGATTCCTGGCTCCTTCACAATGTGTCTGCGCGATGTCGCGAGCCCGTTTGACGTCATGATTGGCGATGGCTTTCAACAACAGCCGGTGCTCCGCAATGATCGTCTCGATGCGCGCCCCGCCATAGGCATATTTCACGCGAATGGCCTCGATGAGTAGCCGCCCGCGATCAAGCACCCGCAGCGCTTCCGAATTGCCCGGCAGCCGATTGATGAAATTGTGGAGGCGGAAATTGGCATGCAGCATCGTGGCTGCCTCGCGCGTCGTCGCCTTCTCCTCGAAATTGTCCACCAAGGCAGTGAGCTCGGCCACGCCCGCGTCATCAATGAGCGCAGCGGTTTGCCCGGTCAGCATCACTTCGATCCCGGCTCGCACATCCAGCACATTGCGGATGTATTCGGCATTGATGCTGCGGATTTCGGCGCCACGGTTGGGGTGCAGCTCGACGATGCCCTCGGCTTCGAGCTCCTGCAGGGCGGTGCGGACCGGCATATGGCTGACCCCGCAAAGCGTGGCGATCTCGTTGATCTTGAGGCGCTGCCCCGGAACCAGTTCGCCGTGCAGGATGCGGCGGCGCAAATCCGCCGCAACCTGCATGGAGGTCGTGGCGCCGACCTTGAGCGCAGGCGCCAGGTGCTCCGGAGCCTCGCTTGCATGATCCGGATAGTATGTCTTGCCGTAAACCACGGAGTTCCGATCCTGGCTTGGTGCGCTTGATTGCAGGCGGCGATCGTTCGTCGAGCCCTGCTTCACGGTAGGGGTGAGAGGAGAGGCTCGCCCTCAAAGAAGGCGGTGAGGTTGTCGAGCAGCATCTGCCCCATCGCAATTCGCGTATAGTTGGATCCCGATCCCAGATGCGGCTGCAGAACGACGGTGTCCAGTGCGGCCAGCGCTTCGGGAACGTTCGGCTCATGCGCAAAGACATCGAGGCCGGCGCCTGCCAGGCGCCCATTCTGCAGCGCCTCGACAAGGTAAGGCTCATCGACGACGGAGCCTCGCGCCACGTTGATCAGATAGCTATCCGGGCCGAGCGCATCGATGACCTCGCTCCCGACGAGGCCCACGGTGCCGGGCCCGCCCTGAACGGAGATCACGAGGATACGAGCGAAGCGCGCGAGATCGCGGATGTCCGCGAAATAGCGGTAGCCGGTATCCGGCTGTTCGCGCCTGCCAGTATAGGCGATCTTCATTCTGAAGGCTTCGGCCCGTCGTGCGATCGCCTTGCCTATGCCACCAAGGCCGACGATGCCAAGAGGCTCACCCCAGACCTTGTCGGTCAAGGCCGGTTTTTCGGTTGCCCAGGCCCCGCGGCGGACGAAACGGTCGTTGAAGAGGACGCGCCTGACGGTGGTCAGCGTCAGGGCCCAGGCCATGTCGGCAACACATTCCGAGACGACGCCCGGCGTGTTGGTGACCGCGACACCCATGGCCCGTGCGGCCGACACATCGATGCCGTCATAGCCTGCGCCCGAGGATGCGATCAGCCTGAGCTTCGGTAGGCGCGACATCAATTGGCCGCTTAACTGATAATCCCCGCGCGTCGCAATCGCAGTCAGACGCGGCGCGACTGCCGCGATCAACGCATCGCGATCGGGCGCGAGGTCATAGCGGCGCACGACATATGTTCGCGACAGCGCATCGCTCGTCTCCGGCAGCAGCGGGCCGATCTGCAGGACCTCCGGCTTCATCTTCGTCCCCTTGCAATCCGCGTTGCCTTGATATTTGATCAAATATCAATTACGCAGCGATCGAACCCGGCGTCAATGCCGGGAGCAATGAGAGGGAGGACGATATGCCATTCATTCGCATGGCTCTGGCGGCCGGGCTCGTGGCTACGGGCCTGTCGACAGCGGCGCTGGCCCAAACCTATCCGAGCGAGCCGATCAAGCTCGTCGTTCCGTTCCCGCCCGGCGGCACCTCGGATTTCGTCGGTCGTGTCGTCAGCGAAACGCTCGGCAAACAGCTCGGCCAGCCCGTCATCGTCGAGAACCGGCCGGGTGCGGCGGGCACCATCGGAACCGTAGGCGTCAGCCAGGCGGCTCCCGACGGCTACACGATCCTGCTGACCTCGTCGGACATCACGATCACCCCGATCATTCAGGCGAATGCCCCCTTCGATCCGATCAAGGATTTCGCTCCGATCGGCCTCGTGCTGCGCTATTCGCATTATCTGGTTGCCAACGCGGCTTTCCCGGCGAAAACCGTAGGCGATCTCATCACCCTAGCGAAGGCGAAACCGGGAACGATCAATTTTGCCTCGGGCGGCATCGGGGGCAGCAATCACATGGCGGCCGAACGCTTCCAGAGCGTTGCCGGCATCAAGCTGACGCATGTGCCCTATAAGGGTAACGGGCCCGCCATTACCGATCTGGTCGCCAACCGGGTCCAGCTGTTGTGGACATCGTTGCCGCCGGTGCAGGCTTTCATCAGCAGCGGCAAGCTGAAGATCATCGGCATCACCAGCAAGGAACGCTCTCCTGCAACCCCGGATGTCCCGACCTTCTCCGAGAGCGGGCTGCCCGGTTACGAGCTGAACAACTGGTTCGGGGTTCTCGCACCGCCAAAGACGCCGCCCGCGATCGTCGAGCGCCTCAACGCCGCCCTCAAAGAGACGATGGCCTCGCCCGAGGTCCTGAAAAAGCTCGAGGCTCTCGGAATGGATCCGGTCGTCAACCAGCCGGCCGAGTTCAGCGCGATGCTCAAGGATGAAATGGAAAGCTGGCGCCTGATCGCCAAGCAGGCCGGCCTCGCCGCGAAATAGCCTGCAACAGTCTGACGCTCGATCATCACGCGCCCTTGGAGCACGACCATGCGAACCAATACCGCCAAGCAGCGGGCACTCGCGGATCAAACCGCTATCGGCATCATGTGCAACCTCGCCAGTCCTATCGGGGCCGAAACATTGGGGCAGTGCGGCTACGACTTCGTGGTGATCGATCTCCAGCACGGGGAGAACAATCTGGCGACCGTCCAGGTGCTGATGCAGACGCTCAGCGCCAGCGCTTCGACGCCGATCGTCCGGGTGCCTGCCAATGACCCCATCCATATCCAGCGCGTGCTCGATCTCGGCGCCTATGGCGTGATCGTTCCTTTCGTCAACAATGCCGGCGAGGCCCGGAGCATTGTCGAGAACACGGCTTACCCGCCGCTGGGCTCGCGCAGTTTCGGGCCGATCCGCGGCACGATCTATGGCGGACCGGATTATTTCGCGAAGGCCGGTGACGAGCTTCTCGTCCTGCCGATGATCGAGTCGGCCGACGGCCTGGCCAATGCTGCGGCGATCCTGGCGGTGGACGGCATCCATGGTTGCTTCGTCGGCCCGGCAGATCTCAACATATCGCTCGGCCATTCACCCGATGCGCCCCTCGCCGCAGCCACCGAGGAGGGCATCGCCGCGATCCTCGCGCAGGCAGCGGCGCTCGGCAAAGTCGCCGGCATTCACGCCTTCAGCATCGAGGACGCCAAACGTCGGGCCGAGCAGGGGTTTCGGTTCATTACGGTGATGGCCGACACCCGCCTCATCAGAATGGGCGCGCAACAGACATTCGCCGCATTGCGGAGCTGACAGGCTCCGCTCAGGCGCCGAACCATGCGCACGATATCCGCTGCGGCGCAGCGCTTCTCGATGGGAGGCAGGATCGAGAATGAGATTACAGATCAGAAACCGGCGGGATTTCTACTCGGGGCTGATGTTCGCTGCGTTCGGCGTTGCATTCGCGGCCACCGCCGCCCGATACGAGATCGGCTTGCCGGCACAGATGGGCCCCGGCTGGTTCCCCCTGGCGCTTGGGGCCCTTCTCACCGGGCTCGGCATCCTGATCGCGTTCGCGGCCTGCCGCGTCAGCGCGACACGCACGGAGATCGCGGCGATCGCCTGGCGCGAAATGAGCCTGATCCTGCTCGCAGTGGCCCTGTTCGCGCTGCTGCTTCCGACCGCAGGTGCGGTCATTGCGGTGGTTGCCCTGGTCGCGGTCTGCGCCTGGGCCGGGCGCTCCGGAAAGCTGATCGAGACCGGCCTCGTCGCTCTCACCCTTGCGGCGATTTGCGACTTCGTCTTCATCCGTGGCCTGGGCCTGCCGATCGCGGCCTGGCCATCATTGCCTTTCAGCGGCTGAAGCGATGGATTTCGCGTCGAACATCATTCTCGGCCTGACCACGGCGATCCAGCCGCAGAATCTGCTGTTCTGTTTCGTAGGCGTGGTTCTCGGCACGGCGATAGGCGTCCTTCCAGGCCTCGGGCCGCTCGCAACCATCGCGATGCTGCTTCCGCTGACCTTCAAGGTGGCGAGCCCCGACGCTGCGCTCATCATGCTGGCAGGCCTCTACTACGGGGCCCAGTATGGCGGCTCGACCACGGCGATCCTCGTCAACCTGCCGGGCGAGCCATCCTCGATCGTTACCGCCCTCGATGGCTATCAGATGGCGCGCAAAGGCCGCGCGGGCACGGCCCTCGGCATAGCCGCGCTGAGTTCCTTCTTCGCAGGCACCGTCGCGACCGCCGTCATAGCCGTTGCGGCCGCCCCTTTGGCCGAGCTCGCCTTCGCTTTCGGGCCGGCGGAGTATTTCTCGCTGATGGTTCTGGGGCTGATCGCTGCGGTGGTTCTGGCTCAGGGGTCGATCCTCAAAGCACTGGCGATGGTCGTGCTGGGCCTGTTGATCGGCATGATCGGGACCGATGTGAATTCGGGTGCGACCCGCTTTTCCTTCGGCATCCCACAGCTTTACGACGGGCTGGATATCGCGGTCATCGCGATCGCGGTGTTCGGCTTCGCCGAATTGATTTCACTGATCAGCGAAGCCGGAACCCAGAGCACGACCGATGCGCCGATCGGCCGGATCCTGCCGGACCGCAGGGAGTTGCGGCAGGCTGCGCCAGCGGCGATGCGCGGCACGATATTCGGATCCTTGCTCGGCGTTCTTCCCGGGGGCGGCGCGACGCTGTCGTCCTTCGTGTCTTATGCGGTCGAGAAGAAGCTGTCGAAGACACCGGAGCAATTCGGCCGGGGAGCCGTCGCGGGTGTCGCGGCGCCGGAAGCTGCCAACAATGCTGGTGCACAGACATCCTTCATTCCCATGCTGACGCTCGGCCTGCCGTCAAATCCGATCATGGCGCTGATGATCGCCGCATTGATGATCCATGGCATTCAGCCTGGCCCGCAGGTCATGACAAGCAACCCGACGCTGTTCTGGGGGCTGATCGCGTCGATGTGGATCGGCAATCTGATGCTCGTCGTGCTCAATCTTCCGCTCATCGGGCTGTGGGTCCGGATGCTCGCCATCCCGACGCGCATCTTGTCGCCCGCGATTCTGATGTTCTGTGCCATCGGCGCCTATTCGATGGACAACAGCACGTTCAATATCTGGATCTCGATTCCGCTTGCGGCGCTAGGCTATCTCTGGCGCAAGCTCGACTGCGAAGCAGCACCGCTCCTGCTGGGCATCGTGCTGGGCCCATTGCTGGAGGAATACCTGCGGCGGGCCATGGTTCTCTCGCGTGGCAGCTGGACGATCTTCGTCGAGGAGCCGATATCCTGCACCTTGTTGGCTATTGCTCTCGTGATGCTCGTCGTCGTTGCGCTGCCGGCGGTTCAAAGCCAGCGCGAGAAGGCTTTCGCCGAATAGGATCCCATGTCTCGTTTTGGGCCGCGATTGGCAGGGCAGCCTAGGCGCGGCCTTCCAGCGCAGCACGGCCCTCGCGCTCCTTTTGCAGGCTATGCACCTATACCGGTGCCTCGGTGGCTCTCCTGCTCGTATGGAAAAGCGCGAGAACGAAGACGAGCGACAACAGCAGCACGATCGTCGGTGCCGGCGCGCTGTCGAGGAAAAACGAGAGATAGACACCCAACACGGAACCGGTCACCGCGATGATGACCGATATCAGCAGCATCGTGCTGAAGCGGCGGGTCAGCAGGAACGCGATGGCACCGGGCGCGATCAGCATGGCAATGGCGAGGATGATGCCCACCGCCTGCAGCGCGCCGACGATCGCCAGCGAGATCAGCCCGAGCAGGCCGTAATGCAACAGCTTCACCCGTAGCCCGATCGCCTGGGCCTGGGCCGGGTCGAAGGCGTGCAGCAGGAAATCCTTCCATTTGACGGCGATCACCGCCGCGGTGAACGTGGCGATCGCCGCAGCCCCGGCAATGTCCGCCCCGGAGACGCCGAGCATGTCCCCGAAGAGGATGTGGTCGAGATGCACGTCGGACTGGATCTTGACGTAGAGCACGAGGCCGAGCCCGAACATGCCCGAGAAGACCACGCCCATCACCGTGTCCTGCTTGATCCGGCTGTTCTCCTTGAGGAAGCCGGTCGCGGTGGCGCAAATCATACCGGCGACGAAGGCGCCGATCGCATAGGGAAAGCCGAGGATATAGGCGAGGACCACGCCCGGAAACACGGCATGGCTGATCGCGTCGCCCATCAACGACCAGCCCTTCAGCACGAGGAAGCAGGACAGGAGCGCCATCGGCACCGCGACGATCGCGGATATCACCAGCGCGTTGACCATGAAGTCGAACCGGAAGGGCGACAACAGCATATCGATGAGAGCCATCACCCGGCCTCCAGCTCGCAGGCGGCGCGGCGGCGGGCCGCCAGCAGGCCATGCTTGGGCGCAAGGAAGAAGGCGACAAGAAAGATCGTGGTCTGCAGCACGACGATGACGCCGCCGGTCGCGCCGTCGAGAAAATAGCTGATATAGGCGCCGGTGAAGCTCGTCAGCGCGCCGATCGCCACTGCGATCACCAGGAGCCGCGGGAAGCGGTCTGTCAGCAGATAGGCGGTGGCGCCGGGCGTGACCACCATGCAGATGACGAGGAAGGCGCCCACCGTCTGCAGGGCCGCCACCGTCGAGGCCGAGAGCAGGGTGAAGAACATCAGCTTCAGCGCCGTCGGATTGAGGCCGATCGAGCGTGCATGGCTCTCGTCGAAGAAGGTCACCATCAGGTCCTTCCATTTGACAAGCAGGATGGCGAGCGAGACGAAGCCGATGGCCGCGAGCTGGATCGTGTCGGCCGGCGTGATGGCGAGCACGTTGCCGAGCACGATGGTCTGGATGTTCACCGAGGTCGGCGACAGCGAGACCATGAACAGGCCGAGCCCGAAGAAACTGGAGAAGATCAGGCCGATGATGGCATCTTCCTTCAGCCTTGTCCGCTGGTTCAGGAAAAGCATCGCGCCGGCCGCGAGCCCGCCGGAGAAGAAGGCGCCGACCGAAAAGGGCAGCCCCAGCATGTAGGCGCCGGCAACGCCCGGCACGATCGCATGCGAGAGCGCATCGCCGATCAGCGACCAGCCCTTCAGCATCAGATAGCAGGACAGGAAGGCGCAGACGCCACCGACGAGGGCCGAGACCCACATCGCATTGCGCATGTAGCCATAGGCGAAGGGTTCGAGCAGAACGGCGATCATTGCCGCTCACCCTGCGGCGTTTCGGCCTCCCGGCTGGATGCCTTGCCCTCACGCAGGATCAGCGGCCGCTCGTCATCGGTGAAGACGCCGACCGGCGCCTGCCCGCTGCGGCCGGGCTCGTTCAGCACAAAATGACGCAGGACGCCGCCGAAGGCGCGCTGCAGGTTTTCCTGCGTGAAGGTCTCCGCCGTCGGGCCATGGGCCAGCACCGTCCCCTTGATCAGGATGGTGCGGTCGCAGAATTCCGGAACGGAGCCGAGGTTATGCGTCGAGACGAGCATGACCCGGCCCTCGGCCCTGAGCTCCCGCAGCAGGGCGATGATCTGGTCCTCGGTCTTGACGTCGACCCCGGTGAAGGGCTCGTCGAGCAGGATGACCCGGCTGTCCTGGGCCAGGGCACGTGCCAGGAAGACGCGCTTCTTCTGTCCGCCCGAGAGCTCCCCGATCTGACGCTTGCGAAAGGCGCTCATGTCGACGCGCTCAAGCGCGGCGGCGACAGCCTCGTGATCGGCCGCCTTGGCGATGCGCATCATGCCCATATGGCCGTAACGGCCCATCATCACGACGTCCTCGACCAGGACCGGGAAGGTCCAGTCGACCTCCTCTGCCTGCGGCACATAGGCGATGAGGTTGCGGCGCAGCGCCTCGCGCACCGCCATGCCGAGGATGCGGATGTCGCCCTTCGCAAGGTGCACGAAACCCATGATCGCCTTGAACAGCGTCGACTTGCCGGAGCCGTTGACGCCGACCAGTGCCGCGATCGTGCCGGTGGGGATGCGGAAGCTCGCATCCCGAAGCGCCGTATGGCCGTTGCGATAGGTGACTGTCGCATCGGTCACCGCAATCCCTGAGCCCTCCTCGGCAGCGGGCGGAAGCGAGCGACCGGCGACGGGAGCGTTCACCGCGTCAGCCCCTTCGCGATCGTGTCCGCGGTAACCTTGAGCAGGTCGATATAGGTCGGAACCGGGCCGTCCGCCTCGCTCAGAGAATCCACGTAGAGCACGCCACCATAGCTTGCGCCGGTCTCACGCGCGACCTGCTGGGCCGGCTTCTCGGAGATCGTGCTCTCGGAGAAGACCACAGTGATCTTGTTCTTCCGCACGGCGTCGATGACCTTCCGGACCTGCTGCGGCGTGCCCTGCTGGTCGGCATTGATGGGCCAGAGATAGAGTTCCTTCAATCCGAAATCGCGCGCCAGATAGGAGAACGCCCCTTCGCTGGAGACGAGCCAGCGCTTCTCTGCGGGAACGGCGGCAAGCTCGGCCTTGATCGGGTCGACGGCGGCCTTGATCCGGACCTTGTAGGCCTCGGCATTGGCCTTGTAGGCCTCGGCATTCTTCGGATCGTGCCTGGCGAAGGCGTCGCGGATATTGTCGACATAGATCAGCGCCGCCGCCGGCGACATCCAGGCATGCGGGTTCGGCTTGCCCTTGTAGGGGCCTTCGCTGATCCCCATCGGCTCGACGCCCTGCGAGACGACCACGCTGGGAACGTTCCTGAGGTTGCGGAAGAACTTCTCGAACCACAGTTCGAGATTGAGGCCGTTCCAGAGGATAAGCTGCGCGCCCTGTGCACGCTGGATGTCGCCTGGCGTCGGCTGGTAGTTATGGATCTCGGCGCCAGGCTTGGTGATCGACTCGACCACGGCCACGTCGCCGGCGACGTTGCGCGCGATATCGGCGATCACCGTGAAGGTCGTGACGGCCTTGAACTTCTCCTGCGCCGCGGCGGGCACGACACTGCATGCGACGAAAAACGCGGCGCCCATCAAACCGATGAGAGCTGATCTGCGCGAGCCAACGGCCATCGAGGCATCCTTATTGATAATGAATTGCAACAAATCCCTTCTAACTTGAAGCCCGTGCATTTTGCAAGTGCGAGTTATTAGCAATTACAGGATCGGCGGCCATGCCCGCGCGAGAGACCCCGCTGAACCACACATCAGAGCGCTGTCGCGGGCAGCTGACGTGTCCATCGAGGCCCCAGCCGCACTCGCGGCGCGCCCGGCACGATGCGAACGTGTGACCTTTGCCTTCGGAGAACTGCGCGCCATCCAAAATCCCGCATTGCCGAAGCGACGGGGATCGGCTATCCAGCCTGCACGGTTAGCGCCCGTAGCTCAGCTGGATAGAGCGTTGCCCTCCGAAGGCAAAGGTCACACGTTCGAATCGTGTCGGGCGCGCCATTAAAATCAAATAGTTAGCATTGGCTACACCCGCCAGATCATTCGGGGAGTCGCCACCGAGTCGCCACGGTGGACGGAAACGTTAGGCATCGTGCGGTGACACGTGGCGCACCGCCTACCTCATGCAGCCTTGCGCCAGTCGGTGCATTCGACCTTGGTCCGCGGCTGCGGCGCAGGTGCCTCGTCATCAAACAGGTACTGCTTGATGACGTTTTCCAGCTCGCCGGTGTCCTTGCGGGCCTTGATGCCGATCTTCACGCCGAACTTGATAAAGTGGAGCTGCTCAGAATCGTCGGGCGCGAGCACGCCAATCGCCCGACGCAGGCCCGCAAAGTCGCGCTGGCCGATCTCCTGCGCCTGCGGGTTATCGTTTTCGAGGTTGTAGTTGATGTAGAACGGGCGCTGATCGTAATCGCCGCCGACAATCTGAGCTTTGCAGGCCAGCAGCATGCCGGTTCCCTTGGACGTCGCCTTATACTCGCTCTCGACAATCTCCAGCGTGTATTCCCCGGCAGGGAGGGGCGTAAAGCCCGCTGACGGCTCGGCGTCGGGATTGTAGTTGGATGCGATGTTGGCCATAGCGCTGCTCCTGTTTCGTGGTTTCCGTTAATGATAAACGTAAAACACGGAAAACATGACACGTCAACGGAATTCGTTTGTGGTACACGAATTCCATGAAACAGATTTCGATTGCCCAATGCCGCGCCGCACGCGGCCTCATGGATTGGTCTCAGGCGGAGCTAGCGTCTCACTCAAACCTGAGCGAGAGCACCATTCGCGATTTCGAGAAGAATCGGCGCATTCCCGGCCCAAACAATCTCGCTGCCATTCGCGCTGCCTTTGAAGCCGCCGGCGTCGAGTTCATCGACGATGAGCGTGGCGAGGGCGTGGTGAAGTTGCGCTTACCGGCCCGCCAAACGGCCACTGAGGCGGAGATGCAGGCCAGCGCCGACGATGTCAGATCACAAGCCGCGAGTGCCGTAGACGAGGCCTTGAGCGGCTCGGATGCGACCGCGCAGCAAAAGGCGGAGCGTCGGGGAGAGCTGACGGACGAGCCCGCCGTGGTTTGGCGCGCGCGGGGTAAGGGCCAGCCGAGAGCGCCGAGGGCCAAGGAGTGAGCGACGTGCGCGGCGAAGGCGTCGAGAAGCTGAGAAAATAATGTTTAACGTCAAAAGTCAGTATAGCGATTTATAATTAGGATTCGCTGCCGCGTCGGTTGACAACCATTACTCACCGCGCTCGTTCTCATACGAAAGAATGACAGACGATTCCTATGGACTCTCTGTCTGATTCGCGTAACGACTCTGCCTCCACTTGAGGCGAGCGCATGTCACCAAACGAAGCACTCAGACCTGTCTTCGTAACGCGGAAGACGGCCGCCAAGCTGATGGAAATCAGTGCAGATACGTTTGACCTGTGGCTCCAACAGGGCTTCGTGCCGCGGGCGCACATCAACCGCGGCCAGATCATGCGATGGCACTGGCCCAGCGTTGAGCAGAAATTGGCGCCGCCCCTGGAAATGGAAAAGCCGGCCTGGGTGATGCCAGAGGGACCTTACGTGCGGCCACCCCGCGGGAGAAGGCCGAAGCCATGACCGGCCCGCTTGGCACGATCTACAGCCTGCAGGAAGCCGCAGACCATCTGCGTATTTCCAAGCAAGCTCTAGCCCGGGCTGCGAGGCGATACGGCATCGGCTCGATGTTCGGTCGCCATCATCGGTTCACAGATGACGACCTTAAGGCCATCCTCGAGGCCATGAAGATCCGCGGAGAAGAGGCCAATCCGGTCGCGGTCCGGGCGGCGTACCAGAGCCTCAAAAAGATGGCGCAGGCAAAACGAGACGAGAAGGTTCGGCAGCGGGCCGCAGCTAGGGGAGGAAACAATGGAAAGCGCTGAGTTGGTGAAAGTCTCGCCGATGCAGGTCCGAGTCGCGACGGTTCAGGTTGGGTGGATGACGGGGACTTCGCGATAAGCCGAGGGAACAG
The DNA here is from genome assembly GCF_001429415.1 of Allobosea sp. Root670. Classification (NCBI taxonomy): domain Bacteria; kingdom Pseudomonadati; phylum Pseudomonadota; class Alphaproteobacteria; order Hyphomicrobiales; family Alloboseaceae; genus Allobosea; species Allobosea sp. Root670. The sequence continues at coordinate 477,836 of NZ_LMJU01000016.1, forward strand.
TCAGTTCGGCAGACCGTTCATCGAAGGGGGCAAATGGAGGCTCTCATGCGCGACGGTCAAGGCAACAAGCTATCCCCGGAAGAGCAGCAAAAGGTGCGCTCGATCCAAGGTGCTCCCGACAAGAACTCGGTCAGCGGCATTTCCATAGATCCCAATGCGGGCAAGGATACCGGTGAGGCCGACAAGCCTTTGGTACCGCCCAGCGAGAAGCCGGCTGCGGGCCCAGGCGAATAGGCTCAGAGCAGCGAAACCTGCGTCAGCGCCGAGCATGAACGGCAAGGCCTTGGGATTGCTGAAACGTATCGCGGGAGAGGGCGCTTCATCGCCTCCCAACGATGCGCGCCCTCTCCCCTCGCATCGAGTTCCATGTCACGCTGGCCCATTCCGAAGCGAGAGGTCAGGCATTATGGGATTGCGGCCCTCCAGCGGATTACGGACGGATTAAAGGGGCGTCAGGCGCGCGATGAAAGCTCCCTACCCGTCGTTCTTCGCCCGCTGGTAGCTGCTGATCCCGATGGCGGCGGGAGCCGTCATTTGGTGGGCGGTTTTCTTCGGTTAGGCGCGGAGGCTTTGGGCGGCTGTGTTCGGCTAGACACCGATCTTGTCTGCAGACATTTCGATCTGGACAACCAGCCCCGCGGGATTCCAGTCAAACCGCATAAGAGCGCCGAGTTGCGCTTTGGCCGCACGATCCACGAGCAGGCTACCGAAGCCTTGCCTATGGGGTGACCCGACGACGGCTGGTCCACCGCGCTCCTCCCACACCAAGACGACGTGCTCGCCGGAACCCTTAACTTCTATCCGCACGTTCCCCGTCGGGATTGAAAGTGCGCCGTGCTTGACGGCATTCGTCGCAAGCTCGTGAATGATAAGGGCAATGGATGTCGAACTGGAGCGTCCGATGCGAACCTTATCGCCGCCAACACTGATCCGAATGCTACCTTCGGCATTGTAGGGCGCAATCAGGCGGCCAATCAGATCGGGCAGATTGTCCGAAGACTCATCGCCGTTCTTATCCAGGACGATGCCGTGGGCCCTGTGCAGCGCGGTCAACCGGCCGATGATTTCATCTGCAAATTTTGCAGCTGCAGGCTCCGCGCGAGCGCCCATCGAAATGAGGCTGCTGACCACGCTAAAAATGTTGCCAATGCGGTGCTGCAGTTCGCGGGCGATCAACTCGCGCTGCTCTTCTGCCGTACGGCGTGCGGTAATGTCGATGTGGGCTCCAATGAGCTTGATCGGTTTCCCGAGATCATCACGTTGAATTTCAGCCTTGGCCAAGATCCATCGGGTCTCTCCGTCGGACGGTCGGATTATCCGATATTCGACCTCATAGTCGGTGTCGAAGCTATCAACGCTTTGTTGGAAATGGCTTACGACTCGATCGCGATCCTCGGGATGGATCCGCGCAACCCACGCCTCGTGACTTTCGTTCGCAGCATCTGCCGGCAATCCATGAACCGCCAGGTATTCCGGGGATCGCTGGTTGCGAAATGCGCCTTCTCTGAGATCGACTTCAAGGCCCCCGATTTGTCCGATGCGCTGCACGCGCGCGAGCTCGTCTTCGCGCGAGCGTAACTGCTTCAGTGCCTCGTTCAGCGGCAACGGAGATTCCCCAAGTTTTCAGAGCAAAGATACTTGCTTCGGTAGCTCTGGTTCCGAGTCGTCGCCATCTTTTTTGACACACCGAGCCACGATATCGAGCGCGCCATCAGCAAGCGGCCGTTGCAGCGCCCTCGCCTCTTCCCACGGCGCCGTCATCCAGGTCTCGCATTCCTCCGGCGTCGTTAGGATGACGGGCAAGCCCGCTCGAACGGCCTTTCGGAACACCGGGAGCATGAGCGGCATCCCGAAGGCGATTGGATGAGCCTGCATAACGGAAAGGTTCATCGCCACATCCCGCGCATCTTCGCCCTAACGTCGACCTTTGGACCTCCAGAGGGCGCTCGCGTGTCTTCGGAAGCACAGATCGGCCAGGCCGACCGCTCGAACTGTCCGAGAAGCGCGTTCGGGATGAAGCGGGTGCGATTGGCATACACATGCCGGTCGCCGGTCGCGGACTGCCCATGCGTAAAGAAGCGCTGCGGCACGACGAGATGCAGGTCGTCCTTGGCCCGTGTCATCGCGACATACAGCAGGCGCCGCTCCTCCTCGATCTCGTCCCTGGCGCCGGCGCCAAGGTCGATCGGAATGCAGCCGTCGACCGTGTTCATGACGAAGACTGACTTCCATTCCTGCCCCTTGGCTGAATGGATCGTCGACAAGATCAGATAGTCCTCATCGAGATGCGGCACGCCGGCTTGGTCACTGGTTGTGTCGGGCGGATCCAGCGTCAGTTCGGTCAGGAAGCGCTCTCGCGATGGGTAGCCGCTGGCGATCTGCTCCAGTTGCACGAGATCGGCTTGCCTCGTGCTGGCATCCTCGTGGATGCGCTCCAGGTGAGGTTCATACCATCGGCGGGCACGCTCGATCTCGGCTGGCCAACCGGCAGAGCCGGCGCGCAACTCCCCGATCGCGGTTACGAACGCGCCCCAGTCTTCGCCGGATCGAGGTGGAGCCGGGGCGCTATCGAGGGATTCGATCGGCGCCGACGCCTGCGCCATATGCTCAAGGACGCGCTGCGCCGATGTCGGCCCAACACCGGGCAGGAGCTGCAGCACCCGAAAGCCAGCCACTTTGTCACGCGGGTTCTCGACGAAGCGCAGGAGCGCCAGCAGATCCTTGATATGAGCGCTGTCGAGGAACTTCAGACCGCCGAATTTGACGAACGGGATATTCCGGCGCGTGAGCTCGATTTCGAGCGGGCCGCTGTGATGGGAGGCTCGAAACAGCACCGCCTGCTGTTTCAGCGTCGAGCCGCCCTCGCGGTTCTCCAGTACCTTCTCCGCGATGAAACGCGCCTGATCAGCCTCATCTCGAACATGAACGAGCTGCGGCTGTGATCCGGCTGCACGATCGGTCCAGAGGTTCTTGGTGAAGCGCTCCGCTGCCAGATCGATCACCGCATTCGCTGCCGAGAGGATCGCGCTGGTCGAGCGGTAGTTCTGGTCGAGCGTGATGATTTCGGCCGGCGGCACGAAAGCGGACGGAAAGTCGAGGATGTTGCGGACGGTCGCCGCGCGGAACGAATAGATCGACTGAGCATCGTCGCCCACGACCGTCAGACCGCGGCCATCGGGTTTGAGCGCGAGCAGGATTGAGGATTGGAGACGGTTGGTATCCTGGTACTCGTCGACCATGACATGATCGAAGCGCGCGCCGATATCAGCCGCGATGTCGGGATCAGTCATCGCCTGCGCCCAGTAGAGCAGTAAATCATCATAATCGAGGACGTTCTGTTGCTGCTTCGCGTCGACATAGGCGGCGAACAGGTCCTTCAGCTCGGCCGCCCAGGCAACACACCACGGGTAGGACTGCCCAAGAACCTCCTCGATCGGCCGCTCGGCATTCACGCAGCGCGAATAAATCGCCAGACAGGTGCCTTTCGTCGGAAACCGTGTCTCCGTCTTGGAGAAGCCGAGTTCGTGGCGGACCAGGTTCATCTGGTCGGCGGAGTCTTCCCGATCATGGATCGTGAACGCGGGATCAAGACCAAGCTGATCGGCACAATCGCGCAGGAGCCGCGCTCCGATACCATGAAATGTGCCGGCCCAACTGAGGGCGTCGGTCAGGACGCCAGCGCCCTCCCCGAGGACTTTGCGGGTGATCCGCTCAACGCGCTTCGCCATTTCGCCGGCTGCCCGGCGAGAGAAAGTCATTAGCAGGATCCGCCGCGGATCGGCGCCGCTGACCATGAGATGAGCGACACGATGCGCTAACGTGTTGGTTTTGCCGGAGCCTGCCCCGGCAATCACAAGCAGGGGGGATGCCGTCACGGCGCCGACACCATGGGTCACCGCGCGCCGCTGTGCCGAATTGAGAGCGTCGAGATAGCCGATTGGGGAGACGGCATTCATGCCTTCGGCTCCCGTACCGGCCGCGCTCCCTGCGAGAACACCCCTCGAAGGAACCCGCGGGAGACCGAGCGATCAGCATCTGCCAACAGGACATTGAAATCGTGCAAAACGGCACGTAGCGCGGCGCGCTCGCTTCCATGCTCAGCTACGAGATCATTGATCTCCCATTCGATTTCGTTCGCCTCGTCGGAATCTTCTATTGGTTCGGCTGACATGGCTTGCGTCCTCGGGCACGAGAACATTATGAGAACAAACCAACCCGAGGAGTCAAGCCATGGCCAGCGTCGACACGTTCTTCCTCCAGCCCTTCAAGACGCACCGGAAGCGTCTGGTGCCTGGCCTGCGGGTGCTCGCGAAGACGAAGCATCATGCTCTGAATGAAGGCGAGCGCCTCGGCCGAACCGCCGAAGGCGTGGCGGTTATCCACGTGACCGCAGATGACGAAACTGGCGAAGTCAGCGCGCTCGACGTCCTGGCGCGCCATGGCGCGATCCCCGAGGAGTTCGAGGAGCAGATCAGGGCGTTGTGAAGCATGAGAGCAAGGGGTCAACCGAGCGACACGCAGATCAACCGCGACTTTCCGCATCAGGTAGCGGTCCCACTCTTTGAAGGGCGCGGCCTCGGCTACTTCAATTCGTCGGGACCTCTGTCGAGCCTCTGCCCGCGTCGCTTTAAAGTTGGCGATGGGGCGCGAAGCTATGAGGCCTACTGCTTCGGCGATCGGGATCAGGCGGAGCAATTTCGCGAGGCAATCAAGGGCGAGGATTTCGATCCCCGCGATCGCGTCGGCGCGATATGGCACCGCGGCCGAGGTAAGCGGCGAGATGCCAGTCGCGCTCGAAAAGGATATTGGTAGCGAGCCCGCCTCAGAGATTCGCAGAGGCCTTTCCCACCCGACAATCCGCCGCACGTCTTCTCGATCCTCTCCAGCCGGGAGGTCTCGACCTGGTCGGAAGAGTGGAGGCACGAATGCGAGATGCGGCTCCTTGACGGCCTGCCGCTCCGCGAACGGAACGACGCGCTGGACGGCGTGAAGGATGGGCTGAAGGGTATGAAGGCGTTCCGGGCGATGCCTGTGTGGCTCAACTCCGGACGGAAATTGAAGATCGCGCTCGGCACTGCGTCGCCGCGCCGGGCCCTTGACCACTTCCGCCGGCAGGCCCAGCCCTAAAAACCCGACCCGCACACATCGAATGCTACTCCGCAACGCAACGCGAATCGGCGGCCGATGAAATCGCTCCGTGATTACGATCGAGCACCGGGCGAAATAAGCGAGGGTAAGAAATACCCGAGGTATGCGAATGCCGAAAGCACCGCGATCAGGATAAGCCACGCCCCGAGGCGACTTGGTATCGAGCGCGAGGTACTCGCCTGCACCAACAATCGCAGCACCCCGCGAATAGGCAAAAAACGCGAAGGAGCTAAAGAAGAAGCGTGGGCGCCGTCATCGCTCGCCACACGCCCGGCGCCGTCGGCAGATCGCTCGGTGTCCTGCTCATGCTGGTCCACTCGCGTCCACCATACCTTTTCGGTCGACCATCTCTTTGCGGTGGCCAGGAGCAAAACGGGATCGAGAGGGAATCGTTCCAAGGCTATATGGAGATCGATTGCTCGCTAGGATCGGACTTGGTTCTGAACAAAACCCCGCCGGGATCACCGACGGGGTTTGTGGGCCTCCGGCCCTTGCTCAGCCGAGAAGGCGAGCGCTACTGAATTTCCTAGCCTACCGGCCGATCGGTCGCTGCCGGTACATCCGCGGCTCGCGTCCAGATCGGCGGTAGAGAGTGGCGCGGCTTCACTGGCATGGGAGCCGCGCGGCAGCATAACAATGAAATCGCGGATAGGTTCCGGCGGCACAAACCTAGTTCGGCGTTTTATTGCGATCGGGATCGAGAGCCTTTGCCACCGCATCAACCGCGGCGTCAGCTTCAGCATCCAATTGGGCAGCCCTAGCGCGCCCTTCGTCAGCGGTTTCGCCGCGGAATTTGAGCGAGGCGTGATAAATTTTCTTGCCGGCAATGTCTTCAACATCGGCCGTCAGATCGACGGAGTTGCCGTTAGGTAAGACCTCATGCACCATATCGGCCAGCGCCTCCTGTGCCGCGTCCGTTGCGGCCTTGTCGTCGGCGAAATCTAGAGGATTGTCTCCCCGGTCGACCTTTTTCCCGTCATCGGTCGTGAAACGATATTTCGGCATGTCGCACTCCGTAGCCGTAAGGCCGAATGGCCTCCTGGCTGCCGAACGGGCGCGTCAGAGCTTGGTTCCGCGCCACGCGTCGAACCTCCTCCGATCTACCAGTAGCCAACAGCGCTCGTACGAGTCGTTCCGGTTAGGCTGCGACGTCGCGATCTAGGTGAAACATGACATTCTTCGCGAGATCTTCTTCATCGAGCGCCAGAGGTGCGAACCCAGCCACCATATAAGCAATGCGCTCGCGCTCTTTGTCTCGGTCGTGCTCTGGCACTGAGTCCTTGATAACGTTCCATACTGCTTCCAACGCGGCATATGCCCGAGCGAGATCCGCAGGATCGTTGAGAGACGAAAATGGCATTGCTCCTTCCTCCAAAGCCGTTTCGCAGAAGATGATTTAGGAGCAGCTATTCATCCTTCAAGAGATGAAAATTGGTTGCAAATAACCGGGAACGCCGTGGCCCGCCGACAGTTGAACCACCATCAATCTTTGGGGTGAGATTTCGCCATGGTTGCGTTGCAGGATCCCGTCGCCCCCCAGCCACCGCGCAATCGCCGCGAGCTCTATCGCGAGAAATGCCAGGACGAGGATGGCAATCGCTTCACCGTCATCGTCTGGCAGAACAAGCCCGGCCTATCGACCGTCTCCTACTCCCTCGCAGACGGCACACCGGTCCATTACGAGGACGAGTGCTACTTCGCGACGCCGACGAGGAAGATGCTGACCCGGTGCGAGGATTAACCGCTAATCCTCGAAAGCGATGCCTATCGAGGTTTCATCCCGCCATTTCACCAGAGCAGAGCGCTCCCGACGTAAGATATTGGCGACGACGCGCACGCGTCCCTCGATCTCGACACCCGCTGGTACACGGAGCATTGCCCCACCTGCTGATAGATCGCGGATGATGCAGCTGTAGACCGCGCCTTCATCCGTGACGAGCCTCGCCATCTCAACCATCCGATTGCGTTTTGATGTTCGGGGGAATTCAGCCATGCGGCGGCTATAGGACATCGATGCCAGAGGTGAAATGACCTAGCCTGGCCCCAGGCGGGGGGCAGAAGGCGGCCGAGATTGCTGAGGCACGCCTTCGCCAGTGAGATACCGCGCATGAAATCGGGATGATTTCTCAAAATAAAATGAAATCCTCGCTAGTGAAAACCACAATCTGTGCGCACAAAAATCGTCTGAAGCGCGCTTTGGTTGACATTTCAATTTATGAAATGTAAGCTACTTTATCGAGATTGCTTGGACGGTCGTTGTTATTTTCGCGCTTTGTCGCGGCTCTGATAAACTCCCCCTTTCGAAATCGTTCTGAACTCGCCGTACGTCTTGTCGGCGAGCGACAGGTGTAGCCAAAGGAGGGTTTCTCATGACCACCGGCACAGTTAAATGGTTCAATTCCACCAAGGGTTTCGGCTTCATCCAGCCCGATGACGGCAGCCAGGATGTGTTCGTACACATCTCCGCTGTCGAACGCGCTGGGATGCGGGACCTGCAGGAAGGCCAAAAGCTGGGATACGAAGTCGCTCGCGACAACAAATCTGGCAAGATGGCTGCAGAACAGCTCCAGACTGCGTGATCTGGCAATCGTCGCCGTTGACCACGGATGTACTGGCACCAGCGACTTTAGCCACTCGAAAGGCCGGGCACTTGCTCGGCCTTTTTGTTTTCAATTTAACTGCGAATGGAAATGGTAGTGTTCGAACTTTCAAAACAGCGCTTAACCGCCGACAATCAGTTCTTGAAGATTCAGACGCGGGCTCTCTCTCGCGCGAGGATTATGTCCGAAACGGAAAAGCTGACCCAGCAGCGCGAAGACAACATGCTCAAACTGCGCGGGCTCCGTCTGGCGAACGAGACCAGTGTTAAGCAGGCGGGGCTCGCAGCGCAGATCAAGACGAAATCGCGGAGGCGTCCGGGCTTCAAATAGCCCTAGATCTGCTGGGCGGCCGATGTATTCACCGGTCAGGAGGGTCCGAAGCGATAAAGGCGGCAACCACTCAAAAGACATAGACAAGCCATGTGGAAGGAGCAGGATCGGCGCTGCAGTTGTCTCCATCCGCTTTTTGGAAATGACCGCTGGCGGCGCGCATTGACGCCGCCTAGGCGGAGACCTGTCATGCATACCGGAAAAGGCTCTTTGGTCCTGCGCAATGGGCGCACTACGACGAGACCCGCGCAGGCCATCTTCTCTGCGATACATCCGCACTCGACCCGGCATTGCTGCAGGATCGGCTGCATGTCGTTTGCGATGACGGAACTGCTATCGTCGTTGCGGTGATGCACTCCAGTGATCGACATCTGGCGGTCACAGGGCGGGTTCTGGCGGCCGCGGCCTGATAAAGCTCTGCCATCATAAGTAGATGCGCGGAAGGCAGCGTAGCCATTGGATCGGCCCAGCGACGGCGAAGTGCCCATCACCGCGTCAGCGATCGAGCCAAGCCAAAATCAAACACTGCCCGGACCAAGGAAGCTCAAATGCAGCGTACCCCGAAAACTGGATAATTACGCGGTGGCTGCATCATACGCGCAAACGCATGCGTCCGGATCGATGCTGTGGGAACCGGGGTGCTATCCGATGAAGAAATGGGATTCGCCGGCCTGAGCGGCTTGACTAGGTCAGACGCTGTCTGGGCCAGGCTGTCCCCGTCCTGCCAGGTCAAGGGAAACATCAGCATCAATACGGGGGAAAGCATTTACCACGTCCCCGGCCAGCGCCGTTATCTGGAGACGAATATCAGTCCGCAACATGGCGAGCGCTGGTTCTGCACGGCGGCGGAAGCGGAAAGCGCCGGTTGGCGACCCGCGAGAAACTGAGGCGGTTGCGCTGAAGTCAAAGGCGCCAAAGCTTACTCGCCCACTAGGCGATGGCTGCCACGGCCATCATGCTCACGGCAACAATCAGCGCGTCATCCATCGGTTCACTCCTGCGGCTCGGCGATGTAGAAGCCGAATGCTGAAGCGCAGGTCAGAACGACGCCGATCTCTAGCAAGCCCATTGTAGCCTCCAACCTGACGATGGAAGAGCAACCGCCCGGAACTGGCCATTGTTCCGCCGCGGGTCGGGCGAACATCGCATTCAGCAAAGAGGAAGAGATCGGCTGGCGAACGCCTCGATCGGAAGCCGCCGGTACATCCGCCACGAGCTCCGATCGAAGGCGGAAGAAGCGAACCGGCACCGAATCCCCGCCGCTCATCGGCATCAAATGCACCTTGACGGGCGGTAGCCCAATGCCCGTGCTTGCTTGCGGCGCTCTTTGCGTGCCAGCGAGTTCAGGTGCTCCCACTGGCGGAGCGATGCCCATAATTTCAAGTCATAGGTTGGGGGCTGCACCAACTGGCTTTCGTTCGTGGCCGGATTGATCTCGCTCAAGCCGCCCTCGTTATCGTCGGTGCATCATTCGATGCCGGACCCTAGGCCCTCGTGGTGCGACGAGCCCTGTCAAAAGACAGAAGCGTGGGAAAACGAAAAAAGCCCCGCCAGCCGGAGCTGCCGGGGTCAGGTAATCGTGGTGTGAGGGTGAGCCCGCCACGCGCGGAGCGTCACGCCGGTTCCCTGTCCGCTGGATTTCGGAGAAAGTGGGAGCGTCGGAGGCCGCAGCGCTATGCGGGCCTCGAGGGCGAACAGCGGTTACCGCCTTGGATCTCGAGGGCAATCGCATTGCTCTCCGGCAGCAAGGAAGCGCACGGCAGCTGAGGAAATAGCGAGCCGCAGAACGGTGCGGCCGGCAAAGATGATCTTGCCGGCTGCGCCGAAGAGCTAAACGCATTTGGTTGGTAGCGAGGCTCTCTCCGACCGCGAGGTCGTTTAGCGCCAGTTGCGGACATTGGGAGCTTACCCAGAAGCTGACGTTCGCGAGGGATAAGCGGCGGATCTGAGGACGACCGTCCTGCAAGGGGGTATCCTCTGCCGTCGCCGAGTGGACGTTAGATTTCGGGAGCGACGAGTAGGTCTTGAATGGCCAACCCGGAGCTATCGAACACGGTGATATCGGCATCAGCATCCTGCCCAACACCTCGCCGGTTAGATCCGTCCGGATGCGGGCGAGCGCCGCGACTTCGTAGCGGGCCTGGTGGCCAGTTCCAAAAATGGCAAGCATGGAGGCGTCGCGGCGCGCCAATAGATCGGTCGCGACCGCGTCAGCCTCAGCCGTGTGGTAGGCGTTGGGCGGAAGGCAGAAAGGCGTTCGATCGTTTAGCCGAGGCCAGCTGCGCGGCGTGTGTCACTACGTCTGCTCAGGCAAAACCGGGATCATCTTGTTCGTCTTCTCTACTTTCTACGACTGAACCGCTCGACAGGTCCAATGCGGTCGGATCAAGCAGCGAACATTGGCTACGCAGCAAGTCAACTGCGGGAATCGGGTGACATCTGAAGCGTTGCTTCCAGGCCGCCATGGTCGCCGCGGTTGGCGAGACGGAGTTGTCCGCCCATGCGCCGCACGGCAGCATCGGCGATCGCCAACCCAAGTCCGGTTCCGATCGCGCTCTTGTTGCGGCCGCGGAAGAAGCGCTGCGTGACGAGGGGGATTTCATCCTCTGGAATGCCCATACCCTCGTCTTCGACCACGATCCCGTTCCCGGCCGCAGCCTTGCGCCAGGTCACCATGCCGCCTGAGGGCATGTGCCGCACAGCGTTGTCGTGGAGGTTGCGAAGGGCGAGCGTCAGCAGTTCGCGGCTGACGACCACGGTCAGCTCCCTGAGCGCGGGTTCGATCGTGACCGAAATGCCCGCTTCGGGAGCGGGGGCCGTGGCCGTGATCTCGTCGAAGACGTCACCGATGATGACGGGCTCGCGAGCCTGCGGCTCGGCATTCGCGTCGAGCTTCGCGAGAGCCAGCAGCTGGCGCGCGAGGCGCGTGGTCCTGTCGACGGAGAGCACGATCTGCTGCAGCGCCCCCTGTCTGACCTCCGGGGCGGCGGCGCTCATCGCGATCTGGGCCTGCATCTTGAGCCCTGCAAGCGGCGTCCGCAGCTCATGCGCCGCGAAGGCCGTGACCTCCCGTTCGTGCCGCCGGGCCGCCTCGACCTTGGCGAACAGACCGTTCAGTGCCTGCGTCAGCGGCTTGACCTCCGCTGGTGCGCGCACGGGATCGATCGGGCTCATATCGTCGGCGTCGCGCCCGCCGACATCGCGGGCCATCGTCCGCAGCGGCCGCAGGCCTCGCCCTAGGCTGATCCAGATCAGCAGGGCGAGCAGCGGTGCGATCAAAAGGGCTGGCGCCAGCAGCCCTTTGATCAGATCGGAGACGAGGCGGTCGCGCAGGCCGAGCCGGTCTCCGACCATGACCCGCGCGCCCGTGGCGGCATTGGCGATGGTGTAGATGCGCCAGGTCTCGCCATCGACGACGCGGTCGGAAAAGCCCGCCACCGCTTCCGTCAGGCGGCTATCGGGCGCACCGCTCGACCGAGCCATCAGGCGGCCGTCCAGCGACCAGATCTGGCACGAAAGCTGGCGCTCATAGCCCGCCCCTTCTGCGGGCAGGCTCGGAAGGACGGCAGCGGGGGATGTCATGTCGGCGCTGGCAACGAGCGAATTCACCATCCGCGCCGCCTCCTGCAGACGGGTATCGAGGACGTGCTCCAGCTCCCCGCGCGTCCCAGCGTAGATCCACAGGACGGCCGACAGCCAGATCACCCCGGTCGCGCTCAGCAGGATCGCGAAGAGGCGCCCGCGCAAGGAGGTCATGACGTCACCCTGATCCGGTAGCCGAGGCCTCGAACCGTCTCGATCACGTCACGGCCGATCTTGGCCCGCAGGTGGTGGATATGGACTTCGACCGCATTGCTCTCGATCTCCTCCTGCCAACCATAGAGCCGATCCTCGATCTCGGCCTTGGAGCGCACCGTGCCGGGCCGCTCCAGCAAGGCCGCCAGCACCGAAAACTCGCGCCGGGACAGTGAGAGAGGCACGCCGTGCAGGGCGACCGACAGATTCGACGGGTCCAGCATGATGCCTGCGGCGGCAAGGCAAGGCGACGCCCGCCCCGAGCCACGCCGGGCGATGGCTCGGACGCGGGCACCGAGCTCGTCGAGGTCGAATGGCTTGCCGAGATAATCGTCCGCCCCGGTGTCGAGGCCGCGGATGCGGTCGGATGTCTCGTCCATCGCCGTGAGCAGCAGAACGGGGGTCTGGTTGCCCGATCCGCGCATCTCGCGCAGCAGATCGAGGCCCGAGCCATCCGGCAGCATCAGGTCGAGCACGACCGTATCGAAGACAGAGGTGGACAACGCGGCGCGCGCATCGGCGCATGTCCCGACGCAGTCCACCGTCATGCCGGCGAGGCCGAGCCCCACCTTGAGCCCATCGGCCAGAACCGGATCGTCCTCGACCACGAGAATGCGCATGTGTCGGTATCCTCCCTCGCATCATCGATCCCGGCGATCAGGCAGCCCAGCCTTAAGGCTGGCTTAAGCTGCGATGTCGAGATGGCGGCCTCAACCGATCGAAGGTCGCCATGCACCGTCCGTTTCTCGCAGCGCTCGCCAGCCTCGCCCTCTGCCTCATGGCGATGGCGGGCGTCGCGTCCGCCGCCACGCCGCGCCCGGCCGACGAGGTCTTTCGCCTCGGCGTGGATCGCGCTGCCGACCTTAGCCTCATCCTCACCTGGACGGCCTTGCCGGGCCATTACCTCTATCGCGAAAGCCTGAAAGCGCAGCGGCAGGACGGCACGCCATTGACGCTTTCCACTGAGGCCGGCGAGCAGAAGGACGATCCCAATTTCGGACTGACCGAAATCTATCACGGCCAGACGCAGGCCCGCATCGCGGCCAGCGACGCGCCGGCAACAGGCACGCTTGTCGTGACCTATCAGGGCTGTGCCGAGCAGGGCGTCTGCTATCCGCCGATCGTCAAGGCTGTCGATCTGGCGACGGGTGCCCTGTCGAAGGCGCAGTCCACCTCCGTCCCGGACACCTCGCCGGCTGTCGCTTCCTCTCCCAGCAACGCAGCGACAGCCGTAGCACCGGCCGGTCTGTTCTCCGGCAGCTTGGCGTTGACGCTGGCAAGCTTTCTCGGCTTTGGCCTGCTCTTGTCGCTGACGCCGTGCATTTTTCCGATGATCCCGATCCTGTCGGGCCTGCTGGCTCAGACGGGCGCGCAACTGTCGGCCAGGCGTGGTTTCGTCTTGTCGGGGGCCTATGTGCTCGCCATGGCCTCGGCTTATGCCGCCCTGGGCGTCGCCGCGGCGATGTCAGGCCGCAACCTGCAGATCGCTTTGCAGACACCCTTGGCCCTCGGGCTGATGAGCCTCGTCTTCGTCACCCTGGCGTTGTCGATGTTCGGCCTTTTCGATCTGCAGCTTCCGCAGGGTTGGAGCACGCGGCTTGCGGGAACCGGCCGCGGTCGCGGCGGCTCGCCGGGCGGTGCAGCGATGCTCGGCTTCAGCTCGGCGCTGATCGTCGGTCCATGCGTGACGCCGCCGCTGGCGGCCGCGCTGCTCTATGTCGCGCAGACCGGCGACATGGCGCGCGGAGCGGCGGCGCTGTTTGCGCTCGGCCTCGGCATGGGCCTGCCGCTCGTGCTGTTCGGCACGTTCGGCGCTCGCATCCTGCCGCGGTCGGGCCCATGGCTCGTCAAGGCGAAGCAGGGTTTCGGTTTCGTTTTCATCGGCCTCGCCATCTGGATGCTGGCGCGCGTGCTGCCGGCCGGCATCACGCTCTTGCTGTGGGGCCTGCTGGCGATCGCGGCCGGCGCCTGGTTCGGTGGCTATTCGCTGATCCGCGACCATCTGCGCCTGCTGCCGCGTTTCGCTGGGGCAGTTCTTGCGCTGTACGGCCTGGTATTGGTCGGGGCGGCTGCGACGGGGCGACCGGATCCGTTACGCCTCGCGGTCTTTCTCGACGGGGCCGGCGCGTCGGAGCCGGCTGCGGCAATGGCGTGGGCAACGGCGAGAGTCGTCTCCACGCCCGCCGCCTTCGATGTTGTGCTCGCCGAGGCCCGGGCGGCGAAGCGGCCGATCCTCGTCGATTTCACCGCCGACTGGTGCACAATCTGCAAGGAGATCGACCGCGGCGTGATGCGCGATCCCGCCATCAGCGCCCGCCTCGACAGGCTCACGATCATCCGCGCCGACCTGACCGTCTATGGCAGCGAGGGGCAGGCCCTGATGGACCGCTTCGGCGTCGTGGGCCCGCCGACCCTGCTCTTCATCGATGCCGGCAGCGGCCGCGAGGTCGATGGAGCCCGCACGACGGGCGCCACCACCGTCGACGCCTTCGCGGCGATGCTCACGAAAGCCGGTGCCTGACACCGCCTCTCCCCTCGCATGTCCATCTCGTCACCCCTGGAGCTTGCCATGAACCGCAGAACCTTCATCTCCCGCTTCGCTGGATTGAGCGCCTCGGGCGTTCTCGCCACGATCTGGCCCGCACTGCTGGGAATTCCCTCTGCCTTGGGCCAGGACGTCGACATCAACGCCATCCTCAACGACCCCGAGGCGCCCACCGCCGGCAATCCGAAGGGTGACGTCACCATCGTCGCGTTCCTCGACTACAACTGCCCTTTCTGCAAGCAATCGGCGCCCGATCTCGTTCGCATCGTCAAGTCCGACGGCAGGATCAGGCTCGTCTACAAGGATTGGCCGATCCTGTCGGAGGCCTCGGTCTATGGCGCGCAGCTTGCGGTCGCAGCCCACTATCAGGGCAAGTACGACGCCGTGCACCATGCGCTGATGGGCATTCCCGGCAGGCGGATTTCCAAGGAGAGGATGCTGGAAGCCGTGAGGGCATCGGGCGTCGACATGGTCCGCCTTCAGGCGGATCTCGACGCCAAGGCGGACGCCATCACCGCGCTGCTGCGGCGCAACCTCGCCCAGGCTGACTCCATCGACCTCCAGGGGACGCCGGCCTATCTCGTCGGCCCGTTCCGGACCTCGACGCTGGATTATGCCGGCTTCAAGCAGGTCGTGGCCGATGCGCGCGCCAAGCAGGCGGCGAAACAGAATTGATCGCCGTCCTCGCATCGCCGGCCACCCTAGCCTCATCGGAAAGATCAGAATGATCCGCGCCCCACGAGCGGCGAAGCCGCTCGCCGTCATCGCCTTGCCGCTGCTGATCGCCGCCTGCACCACGGTCCAGCCGCAACCGCCTGCAACGGCCTCCTACAGCGCCATCCCGCCTCACGTCGCGCAGCGCTATGCCGCGATCGAGACCGAGAAGTTCAAGGTGCCGGCGGTCGATCTCAACGATCTCCAGCCCCGCAATATGCGTCAACTCGTCGACTACCCGACGAAACACCGGCCCGGGACGCTCGTCGTGGATCCACATCAGCGCTTCCTCTATCTGGTGCAGGAGCATGGCAAGGCGCTGCGCTACGGTGTCGGCGTCGGCAAGGCCGGCCTCGAATTCACCGGAACGGCGACGGTCCAACGCAAGGCGCAATGGCCGCGCTGGACACCGACGCCCGACATGATCCGGCGCGATCCGCGGCGCTACGCGAAATGGTCGGGCGGCATGGCTGGCGGCGAAAGCAACCCGCTGGGCGCGCGTGCGCTCTACCTGTTCAAGAACGGCAACGACACCCTCTACCGGATCCACGGGACCAACGAGCCCGAAACGATCGGCGAGGCCGTCTCTTCCGGATGCATCCGCATGATGAACCAGGACGTCATCGACCTCTACAACCGCATCCCGAGCGGCTCGAAGGTGGTCGTTCTCTGACGCCTGCAAGTTGCTGATATACATTCGCGGCGAGTCCTGGAGGCCGGCCATGCACCCCATCAAGATCACGGAAACACTGTCGATCGCCGGTCAGCCGGCTCTGGCCGACTTCGTGCCTCTCGCTGCGCAGGGCTTCAAGGCCGTCGTCAACGTTCGGCCTGCTGGCGAGGAGGCGGGACAGCCGGGCTCGGCCGCCGAGAGGAAGGCGGCCGAGGATGCCGGGATGGCCTACAGCTTCATTCCGGTGACCGGCCCGACCATCACCGAGGCTGACGTAACGGCCTTCCGCGCGGTGGTCGCGCGGGCGCCGGGGCCAGTATTCGCACACTGCAAAAGCGGCACCCGCGCGCTGACTCTTCATGTGCTGGGCGAAGTCCTCGACGACCGTCTGTCGGCCGATGCGGTCGTTGGACTCGGCCAGACGTTCGGTTTCGACCTCGCCGGCGCCAAGGCCTGGCTAGACCGTCGTGCGGCCCGGGCGCCACAGGTCACCGGCTTCTACGAGCCGAGGAGCGGCAGCATCCAGTACGTCGTCACCGACCCGGCGACGAAGGCCTGCGCCATCATCGATCCCGTGCTCGACTATGACGAGAAATCCTGCGCGACCGCCACGACCCAGGCCGACACCATCCTCGCCTTCGTCCGTGAGAAGGGCCTGCGCGTGGATTGGATCCTCGACACCCACCCCCACGCCGATCACTTCTCCGCCGCGCAGTATCTCAAGGGCAAGACCGGCGCGCAGACCGCGATCGGCGCGCAGGTCGTCGCCGTGCAGAAGCTCTGGAAGGATCTCTACAACCTCCCGGATCTCGCCGCTGACGGCTCGCAATGGGATCGGCTCTTTGCCCATGGTGAGCGGTTCAGGCTCGGCTCGCTGGAGGCCTCCGTGCTGTTTTCGCCAGGACACACGCTGGCCTCGATCACCTATGTCATTGGCGACGCCGCCTTCGTCCACGATACGCTGTTCATGCCCGACGCCGGCACGGCGCGGGCCGATTTCCCCGGCGGCAGCGCCAGCGCGCTCTGGGCTTCGATCCAGGCCATTCTCGCGCTGCCCGACGAGACGAGGCTGTTCACGGGGCATGACTACCAGCCCCACGGCCGCGCGCCGCGCTGGGAGAGCACGGTCGGCCAGCAGAAGCTGACGAACCCGCACGTCGCCGAGCAGGACGAGGCCTCGTTCGTCGCCCTGCGTCAGGCGCGCGACAAAACGCTCCCCATGCCCAAGCTCATCCTGCATGCGCTGCAGGTGAACCTCCGCGGCGGTCGCTTGCCTGAGCCGGAAGCGAACGGCCGGCGTTATCTCAAGATCCCGCTCGATGCCTTCGACGGAGCGGCCTGGGACGAGACGGCGCCATGACTCAGGTGCCGATGAACCTGGCGGAGCTGGCGAGCCGGGTGGCGGAGGTCGCCGGCCTGCTCAAGGCGCTCGCCCGTCCCAGCCGACTGATGCTCGTCTGCACGCTGGTGGAGGCGGAGTATGCCGTCGGCCAGCTCGAGAAGATGCTGGACGTTCACCAGCCGACGCTCTCGCAGCAGCTCCGATGTTGAGGGGAGCCGGCATCGTCGAGACACCACGCGAGGCCCGGCAGACCTTCTACCGGTTGACCTAGCGGAAGGTTGCAGGTCTTGTCTCGGCGCTCATACCATCTTCTGCGCGCCGAAGCCTGTTCTATGACCGCCCATTGGCCTTGCCTACCCGCCGTTCCTGATAGAGGGCGCTGCTCAAGTCAGAAGTCGGTCGGCATCGGCCTCTCCGAACTCGTCCGCAAGGGGCTCATGCCACAAGCGCGAGCGCGCCCACAGTGAAGCCGACGAGCACCTCGGGAATGCTGTGCGCGCGCAGCTTGACGCGGCTGATCCCGCTGGCAACCAGGAGCAGGACTATCCTGAGCACCGAATTTGACCGGTTTGTCGCCGGAGGAGGAGGCCGCCTTCGGAGGCCGCTTTGCCGGTGGCTTCTTGGAGCGGCTCTTTTCAGGAGCGGCTCGCGGTCCGAGGGACATGCTGGAGGTGGATGCTGTGCTGGAAGAAATGATGGCCGATATCGCCGCCGGTGCTGACAATGGTACACTGGCTGAGCTTGGCCGCGAAGGCCGCCAGCAATGCGGCGCGGCTTTTTTCGCGAACGGCGCCCAGTGAATCATTGAGAAAGACCCATCGTGGCGTGTGCAGGAAAACGCGCGCGAAGCCGAGTGTCTGCTGCTCTTCCAGCGACAGATGCCGGTCCCAGTCGGCGACGCGGTCGAGGTCTTCCACCAGACGGTCGAGGCCGACCGCGTGGAGCGCGCTGGCATAGTGCTCGTCCGTATGGTCTTGCGCGTCGGCGGGATAGGCCAGCGCGATCCTCAGCGTGGCGCGCGGAAAATAGGGGCGCTCGGGCAGGAACAGCATGTCGGCTCGCGGCGGCAGGCCGATGCGGCCGTCGCCCCAGGGCCAGAGCCCGGCGAGGCTCATGAAGAGCGTTGTTTTCGCCGCCGCGCTGTCGCCCTCGATCAGGACATGCTCGCCGGCCTTCAGCTCGATCCTGCTTTCCTCGATCGCGGCGCATTCGACGAGCGAGCCGGGCAGATAGGCTTCCACCTGTTCGAGGACTAGGACGCCGGCCGGGGCTTCGTAGAAGGTGATCCGGTGCTGGTCGGCGTGCAGCTCCTCGATACGCTGGAGCCTGTCGCGCAGGGCCATGATCCGAAACAACGTTGCCCGCCAATCCGCGATCTTCGAGAAATTGTCGACGAACCAGCGCAGGGCGTACTGGACCTGGTTGAAGGCGCCGACCGCGACCATCAGGGTTCCGAGGGAGAGCCGGCCGCCGAAATAACCGGGCGACGCGATCACGAAGGGCGCGGCCATGGCGAGCCAGCCATGGCCCGACGTCACCCAGGTCAGCGAGACGATGCCGTTGGCGAGCTGGCGCGCCAGCGATTGGACTTTGTGAAAGGTCTGATCGAGATGGGCGCGCTCGTCGCTTTCACCCTGATAGAGCACGATGGCTTCCGACCGCTCGGCCACCTTGATCAGGGACGCCCTGAAATCGGCCTCGCGCGCATAGCGCTCGGCGTTCAGCGCGATCAACGGCCGGCCGACCCGCCATGCCAGCCACGAGCCGATGGAGGCATAGGCGATCGCGCACCAGACCATGTAGCCGGGAATGGTGAAGTCGCCATGGCCGAAATTGAACACGACCTGCGTCGAGAGGATCCAGAGCACGCCGATGAAGCTCACCAGCATCAGCGAGGCCTGCAGCAGGCCGTTGCCGAGATCGACGGAGAGCTCCGTCAGGTGGCGGGCATCCTCGTGGATGCGCTGATCGGGATTGACGCCGGCCTCACCGGCGAAGGCGAGCAGATAGGCGCGCTTAGGCTTCAGCCATTCGTCGAGCATGTCCCGCGTCAGCCAGCCCCGTAGCCTGACCTTGCCGACTTCGGTGAGCCAGGCCTGGGCGACGACGAGCAGGAGGAGCGCGCCGATGAGCGACAGAAACACCAGGAGCTGATGGCCGAAGGCTCCCAGGTCACGGTTCTGAAGGGCATCGTAGAGCGCGCCCTGCCAGTTGTTCAGCTGGATCTGGAATACGGCATTCGTCGCGATGACAACGATGCTGCCCATCGGCAGGAACAGCAGTGCCAGCCGGCGCGGCGAGGCGCGCATCGCCTTGATGAGGATCCAAAGCTGGTGCAGGACGCCGCTTGCCGAAACGTCCAGCGCGGAAGCGGCTGCGGGCGGTGTCGGGCTCCCGTCCATCGCGGCGCTCAAGGCTCGACCACCGGCCCGGGCATCAGGCGACGCTCGGGGGCGGGTTCACCCGCAATTCGAGCATCTGCAACTGCGCCGGGTCGGCGCTTGACCCGACAAAGACGTCGAAGAGCCCGGGTTCGAGCAGCGGTTCGAGATCGGCCCCCAGGAAGCGAAGCTGGTCGGAGGAGAGCGTGAAGCGCACGGTGTTCATATCACCGGGGGCAAGCGCGACCTTCGTGAAGTCCTTCAATTCCAGCTGAGGCCGCGTGATCGAGGACACGACGTCGCGGATGAACAAGAACACGGTGTGCTCGCCGGCCACCGCCCCCGTATTCTTGACGTCGACCAGGATCTCGGTGGCTTCACCCGCGGTGATCGTCCATCTGGTCGCGCGCGGATTGGTCAGGAGGAACGTCGTGTAGGACAGGCCGTGGCCGAACGTGAAGCGGGGGTCGTTCGGAATATCGAGATACTTGCTGGAAAAATGCTCGGTTTCCAGCCTTGGACGGCCTGTCGGACGCTCGGCGTAGAAAATCGGGATCTGCCCGACATCGGCGGGCCACGACATCGAGAGTCGACCGCTCGGATTATGAGCACCGCTCAGCACATCGGCAATGGCGCCGGCACCTTCCGAGCCCGGATGCCAGACCGCGAGGATCGCTTTGGCGCCTGCGGCGAGCCAGTCCGGCAAGATCAGCGGCCGGCCCGAGAACAGCAGGACGATGACGGGCCGGCCCGTATCCAGCATCGCCCGCGCCAGCTCCTGCTGAGGCTGGGGCACGCCGGGATGAGCCCGGCTGCTGGCTTCGCCTGCCATGTCGACCCGCTCGCCGAGGCACAGGAGAATCGCGTCGCTCTGACCCGCTTCCCGACGCGCCGCTTCGAGACCGCCGTCCTTGGGCTGTTCGACGTGGCTGCCGGTGGCGGCCGATATCGCGGCCTTGGGAAAGGCTGTCTTGAGCCGGTCGACCAGCTCGGCGACGCGCTCGTCGGCCGCCGGCTCCGAGGAGCCTCCCACGATTTCGCCGAAAGGGCCAACGATCGCGATGGAGCTCAGGCTATTCTTGAGCGGCAGCGTGTCCCCGGAATGGGTCAGGAGCACGATCGACTTGCACGCGGCCTCCCGCGCCAGAGCTCTGCGCGCCGGCTGGGCGCCGATGGCCGCGACGGCCTCTGGCGAACCGCATCGGCGATAGGGATCGTCGAACAGGCCGAGTTTCAGCTTGAGCAGCAGGATGCGCCGCACCGCTTCGTCGATGCGTGCCATGGTGATGAGACCGCGATCGAGCGCCTCGGGCAGCCCATCGACATAAGCGCCCTTGCCCATCATGTCGATGTCGACACCTGCATTTAACGCAAGCGCGGCGGCCTCGGGCTTGGCTGCGACGCCGTGCAGCAACAGCTCGGCGATGGAGCTCCAGTCGCTCACGATCACGCCCTCGAACCCCCAGCGCTCGCGCACCAGGCCTCGCAGAAGCGGCACATGAATGGACATCGGCGTGCCGTTGAGATCGACGAAAGCCGGCATGATGCAGGCGACGCCAGCTTCGACTGCGGCCTTGAACGGTGGCAGGTAGACTTCGTGCAGCAGCCGCTCCGACATGTCGACCGAGGCATATTCCCGGCCGGCGAGGACCGCTCCGTAACCGGCAAAATGCTTCGCGGTCGCAGCGATCGCCGTCGGCGAGGCGAGATCGGCCGTCTGGTAGCCACGCACCTTCGCCTGGGCGACCCGTTGGCCGACAAGGGGGTCCTCCCCCGGCCCTTCGAGCGTCCGTCCCCAGCGCGGATCCCGCGCTATGTCGATCATCGGAGCGAAGGTCAGGTCGATGCCCTCGACCGCGCATTCCTCGGCCGCCACGCGAGCCGTCGCTTCCCACAGCGTTGGATCGAAGGCCGACGATTCCCCAAGCGGGATTGGGAACATCGTTCTCAGCCCATAGAGAACATCCAGCGAGAAGAAGAGGGGAATCCCGAGGCGCGAGCCCTCGACGGCGTGCCGCTGCGCATCCCGGATGCGCTCCGGCCCAACCAAGTTCAGGAGGCTGCCGACCTCACCGTTCTGGATGGCGGCGGAGGTGACGGGGGCCGAGGCCGGGCCCGTCTGTACCAGCTCGCCGCTCAGCATGGTGAGCTGTCCGACCTTCTCCTTCAGCGTCATTCCGTCGATGAGCTTTTCGATCCCCTGGCGATCCATCGGCGCTGTCATCGACCGTTCCTTCAGAGCGCAGGCATCTCAAAGTCATCCCTCATAAAACAAAATGGGTCAGGATGCCGTTTACCGCCATAGGCACTCGCGGGCATTTTTACTGCACCAGCCCCTCAACGACGACGGCAAGCAGGATGTCGTCGACGACCGGTTGAACTCGGCCACGCAGTTTTCCCTTTCCGGCAGCGATGGCCAACCGTTGCGTTGGGTTGCGACAACCGGACGCTCCAGACGTCGGCTATGAGTCAGCTTAAACCCCGCTGTCGTCTCCCGAAGCGCTCGCCGGGAAGCAGACATTCCCGACGTCCGCTATGGGCCAGAGGCGGTCGCGGAGTTCCCCCCGCGACCGATGTCGCTAGGGTGCTTTTGATCTGCGATGGATCGATCGTCCACTCAGAAGAGGGTGCCCTGCCTCGGCGGTGAAGGGGACGGGACATTAGCCTCCATCTCGACTGGGGCAGCTGTTGCCGGGTCGTCATCGCCGACACCTGTCTTGTTCATCCGGCGATCGACGATCCACTCCTGGAGCTCCGGTGGCGGGCGCATCAGAACCTCCTTGCCGGCCAAACCATCCAACCATGTTTCAAAATCATCTGGATGCAGCATCGCCGGCATGCGAGTATGGATTTTCGACATCCAGTCGTTCGCGTCCCGCGTGATGATGCTCGCGCTGATGATCTCCTCGCCATTCTCGTCGCGCCAGCGCTCCCAGATGCCAGCGAACGCGAGAATGGCGCCCTCCCTTGCGCTGATGAAATGGGGCGTCTTGTTTTTCTCCTCGCCCGTCCACTCGTAGAAGCCGCTAGCAGGGATGATGCAGCGGTTCTTCACATAGGCGCGCTTGAACAGGCTGTTGGTGTCGATGCCCTCAACGCGGGAATTGATATGCGGCTTGATCTGCTTTGCGGTCCCCTTGTGCCAAGGGGGGATCAGACCCCAGCGTGCCTTGCATAGTTTCCGACCGGCATCGGTCTTGACCAGGATATCGATCGTCGTCGTAGCGGCGATATTGTATCTGGCCTGCAGATTACGGGCGGGTGCCGGTTCGGTGAGAGGCTGGCTGAAGGCGTAGATCTCGCCCCAGGTGTAGGCTTGGCTGAACCGTCCGCACATGCGCTCCGCTCCTATTGGATCGGTGAGACCTGAGCCTGCGCCTCATTCGCCTTGGCCAGCATGGCCTCAAGCTTCGCGAATATCTCCGGCGAGAACACCAGGTTCATCACCTGGCCGCTGGCCATCGCGAAACTGATCACCGTCTCGCCTTGCGGATCGGTCGTCAGCGCGATCCGCTTCACGTCAGCCACGTCGAGATCGATTTCCGGCAGTTCCGTCGGCTCGGCCATCAATCTTGATCCTCAACGGGGCGCCAAAATTCGTCGGGCTTGGCTCGCGCAATGGCCGTGTCGTCGATGAAGTGTTGTTCCTGCAGCCTGGCTACTATCAGGGCGGTATCAAGGAAATAGGCCAAGGTACCAAAGCCGCGGGTGGTTGCTTCGTTCTTCAGCGCCTCGATCCGATCCACTAGGTCGTCAGCCCGGCGCATCGGAATGGGCGGCACTCCTGATCCGATCCTGACCGCATCCGCCATGACGCTGGCCCTCCCTAGTCAGGGTATTCGCCTGCAAGCCGGTCATACAAGTCGACTTCCGCGGCATCAGCTGCCAGGGCCGCCTCGAGCTCATCCCCCGGCGCAATAACACCCCCGAAATGAGCGTGGAAGGCCCGCGCGAAGCGGGCCCTCTCGAATGCCACGCGGATCACTCCTTCGGACATCGTCCCGAGAACGCGGAAGCCGATCTGCCAGTCGCTGCACCACGCTTCGATCCGGCGAAGGCGTTCTGCGGCGGACACCTTATCCAGCTTGAGTTCGACTTGGTGCGGCCATTGCGCGGTCATCGCCACATGCCTCGCATTTTGGCCCTAACGTCGATCTTCGGACCGCCGGATGGTGCCCGAGAGGCTTCCGCAGCTGCGATCGGCCAAGCCACTCGCTCGAATTGGCCCAGCAGCGCGTTGGGGATAAAGCGTGTCCGGTTGGCGTAGACATGGCGGTCGCCGGTCGCCGACTGCCCGTGCGTGAAGAAGCGCTGCGGCACGAGGAGATGCAGATCGTCCTTGGCTCGTGTCATCGCGACATAGAGCAGCCGGCGCTCTTTCTCGATCTCGTCCCTGGCGCCGGCGCCGAGATCAATCGGGATGCAGCCGTCGACCGTGTTCATGACGAAGACCGACTTCCACTCCTGCCCCTTGGCGGAATGGATCGTCGACAGGATCAGGTAGTCCTCGTCGAGATGCGGCACGCCGGCCTGGTCGCTGGTCGCGTCCGGCGGATCGAGCGTCAATTCGGTCAGGAAGCGCTCACGCGACGGATATCCAGCCGCGATCTGTTCGAGCTGCACGCGATCGGCCTGACGGGTGCTGGCATCCTCATGAATCCGCTCCAGGTGAGGCTCATAACAGCGACGGGCCCGCTCGATCTCAGCCGGCCAGCCGGCTGTGCCGGCGCGCAGTTCGCTGATCGCGGAGACGAACGAAGTCCAGTCGTCGCCAGACCGCGGCGGAGCAGGCGCGTTCTCAAGAGCCTCGAGGGGCTTTGAAGCCTGGGCCACATGTTCAAGGACGCGCTGGGCCGACGTCGGGCCCACGCCCGGCAGGAGCTGCAGGACCCGGAAGCCCGAGACCTTATCGCGCGGGTTTTCGACGAACCGGAGCAGCGCCAAGAGGTCCTTGATATGGGCGCTGTCGAGGAACTTGAGACCGCCGAATTTGACGAACGGGATATTCCGGCGTGTGAGCTCGATTTCGAGCGGTCCGCTGTGATGTGATGCGCGGAACAGTACGGCCTGCTGCTTCAGCGTCGAGCCGCCTTCGCGGTTCTCCAGCACCGTCTCGGCTATGAAACGAGCTTGATCGGCCTCATCCCGAACATGCACGAGCTTTGGCGGCGATCCGTTCGCGCGGTCGGTCCAAAGGTTCTTGGTGAAGCGCTCGGCTGCGAGGTCGATCACGGCATTCGCGGCCGAAAGGATTGCGCTGGTCGAACGGTAGTTCTGATCCAGCGTGATGACCTCGGCCGGCGGCACGAAGGCTGCCGGGAAGTCGAGGATGTTGCGGACCGTGGCTGCTCGGAACGAATAGATCGATTGGGCATCGTCGCCGACGACCGTCAGGCCATGGCCATCGCCACATCCACATAAGGAGAGCGATCACGGCGCCGAGCGCGCCATAGGTTTTATTGTAATCCTCAAAGCTGGCGACATACCAAGAGAACAGCAACGAGCCGAGCAACCACGCGCCGCTCGCGAAGACAGCGCCGGGGCTGACCCATTTCCATTGGGCATCGTCACGACTGGGCCCGAACCGGTATAGTGCCGCGAGGCCGGTCATCAGGATCGCAATCAAGGCAGGCCAACGGCCGAGCCATATCAGCCATTCCGTTACATCTCCGAGGTAGAGGTAATCGAGTATGACCGGTATGGCGGCCACCGCGCCGATCGCAAGCACCGCGAACACGAGAAGGCCAAGCGTGAAGGCCAGCGAGGTCAGGTTAAGCCGGATGAAACTACGCTTCTCCTCCTCGCCATAGGCGACATTGAGCGCGTCGAAAACAGCCTTCACGCCTGCATTGGCGCTCCACGCCGATAGCCCGAGACCGATGAAGAAGGCGAAGCTGAGCTTGGTCTCGTTACCCGTCGAGATGCGCACGATCTGATCGCGTACGACCTCGATCGCGCCGCCCGGCAGCACGCCCTCCGCTCTCGAGAGCTGCTCAGCGACTGTTCCGGGATCGGCTACCAGACCGTAAAGCGATACGAAGGCCGCAATCGCCGGGAAAATCGCAAGTAACCCGTAGAAGGTCACACCGGCCGCGACCGCGAGCACCCGGTCCTTACTGACTTCGCCATATGTCCGCCAAAGGATATCGCGCCAGCCCGACGACGGGATTTCGGTGGGCGCGTCCGCATCGGCACCATTAGTAAGGTCGGAACTGCCGCGGCCGCTACCGGTGCGGCCGGTGTCCGCGAGGAGCGAGTACAATTGCACCGTAATCAACGATATCAGACCCGCCAGCGCCGCGAGCGATGCCTGCTTTACGATAGATGGCCTGCGCACATGCCTCGCCCCAAAATCCAGCAACTTCGGGGAGTCTAAAAAGTTGCACAAAGTAACGCGGAGCCTGTCAGCGCCGCCGCCACACATGCCCTCGGTCCAGCTCAGTCGTGCGGTCTGCTCTAACGCGTAGCTCGACCTTTTACGTCGCGCAGGAGACTGCCTTCTTGGCAGCGCGGCGCCGGCCACCGTCGCAATGTGGCGCGCTTCAATAAAGGGAATGGCTATAACTCACTCTCCCGAGGCTGCTCTCTCAATACGACGCCCCATGAGTTCAACAAGTTCCGCGGACCGTTTGCAGCGCTGCATCGCGTCGTCTTGCATTCATCCTCCCGCTCAATTGCATTGCCGATCAGCGTAAGGTCATCGATCGTGAAGCCGATCTCATCGACCGTACCTTTAGGATCGAGCAGCTCGGGTAGACGAGCCCTTCAGCCGCAATGATTTCGAGCAAGCGGTTGATCAACTCAATCGCCGCAGGTCAGCATCGCCTGCTCCGATCTTTTCATAGCGTTCTGATGTCATCTTAGGTTCGAGGGCAGAGACTGAGACGACAAATACGGCGCGTTGCGACGGTCATCCCGGTCCAATCGGAACAGAATCACATTCTCAAAGTTTGATACCCACTTCGCGCAACTGGCGCGCTACCAGGAGTGTTGGACAATGAAAAAAACAATTCTCGTTTCGCTGATTGCGGCTTCGATGTCATTCGGCGCCCTCGCCCAGACGAGTACGACCTCACCGATGCCGGCTCCCAAGGCTGACGCCGACAAGAACGCACCGCTCCCGGGCGCCAACAGCTTCACCGAAGGCCAAGCCAAGAGCCGGCTGGAAGAGAATGGTTATTCGAGCGTCAGCGCCTTGAAGAAGGACGACAACGGCGTCTGGAAGGGCAAGGCCACGCACTCGGGCAAGCAGGTCAACGTCTCCGTGGACTACCGCGGCAACATCACCCGCAACTGATCCGTGCCGCTCGCACCTCGAAAACTGGAGAACGAAATGACCCGCACCATCACCCGGTCTTACGACAATTACGCCACCGCCCGTTCCGTCGTCGAGCAGCTCGAGGCTGCCGGCGTGTCAGCCAGCGACATCAGCGTCGTCGGCCGCGACGGCGACACCGGTGAGACCAACGCGGCAGAGGGCGCAGGAATCGGCGCGGGCGTCGGCGGCGCCGCCGGCCTGCTCGCCGGTATCGGCATGCTCGCCATCCCTGGCATTGGTCCCGTCGTCGCCGCGGGCTGGCTCGCCTCGACCGCCGCGGGCGCTGTCGCCGGTGCCGCTGCGGGCGGCTTGGTCGGCTCCTTCGTGAAGGAAGGTCACGACGAGGGCGAGGCCCACTACTATGCTGAGACGGTTCGCCGCGGCGGATCGGTCGTCTCGGTACGCACGGCGCCCGAGCACGAGGCCACCGTTCAGGCGATTCTTGACGGCGCAACCCCGATCGACCGTGCGACCCGCGAGGCCGATTACCGCGCCGGCGGCTGGTCCCGCTTTGACGAGAACGCCGGGCCTTATCGTCCACCCGTTGTCTGACACGATCAATAATAATTGGTGGCCTCGGGAAACCGAGGCCACTGGGCTTTGCGATGTAAGAATCTGCGCCGGGCTAGAGCCGATGTTTCGCTCGCCAGCGCGGATAGTACCCGTTCTCGCTTCGGCAGGGCCGACCCTTTATGCGTTTCCGTGGCTCTGTCTTTTGACAAGGCTGGTCGCTTCACGAGGGCCTAGGGCCCCGGCATCGAATGATGCCCCGACGAAATGGAGGGTGGCTTGAGCGAGATCAATCTGATCACGAATGAAAGCCAGTTGATTCAACCCCCAATCTACGACTTGAAACCATGGACATTGCTTCGCCGGCGCATGAGCTCGCTGGCACGGGCGGAGGGACGGAAGCAGGCACGGGCATTGGGTTACCGCCCATCAAGGCGCATTTGATGCCAATGAGCGGCCGGGATAGGGCGCCGGGCCGTATTCTTGTTTCAGCGGCCTCTTGCCCTTCGATTGAGGCAGTGGCTAGTGGCGTCCGCGCTTCAGGGCATCCAAGAGGCGGACACGCCGTTCTCATCGCTAACCGACCACGTCGATCTTACGCGCGCGGAAGCTGCTCGCCAGCATCGCGGGCGGATGCCGGTGGATGCGCCAACTCATCTGGCACGTCTTCACGGATTTCTGTCTGGCTCCCAGAGTCTGTCTTCGTTGGCGGCGCTGCCGCTCCTGAACATCCGCCACACCCAAGGAGAGCGAAACATGAAATCGGATGAGGGCGAAAAAATCGGATCAAGCGGCCTCGCTCCCGCGGTCGGCCTAATCCCCCGCTTGCTCGAAATCATTGCGGCAGAAGGGTTGATCAAGCCCGAACTTCTGGATTCCCACGCGCAGGTCGATGAAATTGGGTTCACGATCGACGACCTGACGCTTATTGGGAATGCGATCGAACGCGAGTTCGATTGCGACATGATGCCTGACGAGGCGATGCAGCAATGCCGAACCGTCCGTGAACTCGTGGTGCTGATCGGCCGACGGATCCAAAGCGCGGGAACTGGCGATTGATCATTCTCAAGGGCTATCGAATCTGACACTTCGCCATAATGCCCTACCCGCTGGAAAACCCGCCGCACGCCTTCTCCATCCTCGCTGGCCGGGAGGTTTCGACCTGGTCGGAGGAGTGGAAGCACGAATGCGAGGTGCGCTTCCTCGCCGGCCTGCCGCTCCGCGAGCGGACCGATGCACTCGATGGAGTGAAGGACGGGCTTCGAGGCATGAAGAGCATTCGGGGGCGACGCGGTCGCCCATATCCGCGCTGAGATCGAGCGGTATGGTATGCTGACCAGCAAGGGCTAATCCCTCCGCTCTACTTCTCCCTGATGGGTCAGATGCACCGTAAAGCTGCGCTCGTTCACCACAGCGGTACCGGTCCATCCTCCATCCGAGCTGCGCCTTATGTCTCGCACATTCGGATACCCGCTTTTTGCGAACTTCTCGCTGGCTTCTGACTCGTTTTGCGCCGGCGTAGGCTGCATCGTTTCGGCTGGAGGCGCGTTTTGCGGCGGCCCGGTCGGCGAAATCTGGGCTTGCGCAGAAGTGCAGAGCGCGAAAGCCAGCACAGTAGCTCGCAACGACATTTCTTTCTCCTGAAAATGACACCAAGGAGGCCTCAATCGGGAGCGGCCGGTACATCCGCGACACGCCCGCCGATCGAAGACAAAGAAGCGAGCCGCCCACTGGGGGAATGAAAGGGCGGCTCGCTTTCGGTGGTCATCTTGGCAGAGGGGCCACCGCCGGCTTCTTGGTCACCCGCGAGGCCAGCGGCTCAAGAACTGCCTCGTGGTGTAAGAGTTCCCGCCGCGCACGAATTGTCCGTGGCCGCACCGTCATCGTGAGACATCGCGCTTCTCATCGACAAGGAACAGCCCCGGAGCAGCCTTAAATCATCTCGAAAACGACCGCCTGGTCCGCCTCGTCGCGCAGGCCCTTGTAGGAGGCATGTCGGAGCTTGCCGTCTTCGGTCCAGCCGCGGAAGGCGATCTCGGCAATCAGCTCGGGCTTGATCCAGCGATAGGTTCGCTTGCGCCCGGGCATGGTCAAGGCGGGCTTATCGATGGTCCTATTGTCGATCTGCTTGCGAAGCGCCATGCCGCTGGCATGCGTGAACCCCGTTCCAACGCCACCAACATAGACGAGCTCGCCGCCCTTATGCGCAGCCAGGAGCAACCGGCCGATGCCGCCGAGTGCAATCGGCGAAGGTTCATAGCCGATGATCGCGAAGCTCTCCGTCTGGATGCATTTGATCTTGACCCATTCACCGCCCCGGCCGGAGCGATATGGCGCCGATCGCCTTTTTGCAATGATGCCCTCAAGATCCAATTCGCAGGCGAGCTTCAAGAATGGCGCGCCGTCGGCGTTGACCTCCTCGCTCAGGCCTATGGAACCATGTCGCTGGACCGCAAGCACATCTGCCAGCATCTCCCGCCGCTCACTGAGCGGCCGCTCGCGAAGGTCGTGGCCATTGAGATAGAGCAGATCGAAAGCATAGAGCCGGGCCTCAGAGGCGAAGCGCTTGCCGCCGCGGCCGCCCAGGGCCTTCTGCAGCGCGCCGAAATCGGCGGCGCCTCGCTCATCGAGCACCACGGCCTCACCGTCCAGGATGGCGCTATCGAGGCCGAGCTCGAGCGCATCGTGAGCAATCGTCGGAAAGCGGTTCGTCCAGTCGTGACCGCCGCGGGTGATGATACGGACGCGCTTGCCGGCGATGTGGACCGCCAGCCGGTAGCCGTCCCATTTCACCTCGAAGGCCCAGTCATCGCCGACCGGCGGCTTGCTCTGAAGCTGCGCAAGGCAAGGCTCGACCCGCTCGGGCATCGGGTCGACGAATAGATCGCGTTCAAGCCGCTTCCGGTGCGTCGGTCCCTTTACGGTATCGACACCCAGCCCGGCCCTGAGAACCCGACGCGCACACATGGACACAACCCACTCAACGAAACGATTCGCCAACGGGCGGCGATTTGAATCGTTCCGAGGAACCGCCCTGCCCTTCGAGCAGTTGGCTCCGGATTAGCGGGAGACGCACCTATGCCGTTCGAACATGTCACCACGCCTGCGAAGCCCACGCCGGCCAACGACCGGGGCTCCCCTCGCATCGCCTCCATTGACGAATACGAGTCCGCGACAGAGCGTGTGCGCGCGCTTGCCGATTACTCCGAAGGGACGCCCCAGGCCGACGAACTGGCCGAGCTCGTACAAGCCATCATGGAGTGGGACCTAGCCCACGATGATGCGACCTCCTGGCACTGATGAAGCCGCCAATGCCCAACTATCGCTTCACCACAGACAATGGCGGCTCACAGTACGTCGACCTCGATCTCCCGAACGATATGTCAGCCAGAGTTGAGGGCAGACGAGCATTCTCAGAAGCAGCCCATGATGGGCTTGCTGATGGAGGCAGAGGCGAACTGACCTTTCAAGTCCAGCAAGCCAAGCGGATCGTCTATCGGGGCCACATCGCATTCCAGAGTACTGACCTCGACGCTCCGGTGGATGACTGGGCCGAAGACGCCCCAAATCTCTCGTAGCCCCTCCATCAAATGACATAGACACTGCCGGGCAAACGGCGCCCTATGTAAGTGCAGTTGTATCCATGCCGCTTTTGGAAATGACCGCTGGTGGCGCGCATTGACGCCGCCTTGGCGGAGACCTGTCATGCATACTGGCAAAGGCTCTTTGGTCCTGAGCAACGGGCGGAAGATTGCAGTCACATATCAGTTCGGCAGCGCGCACGATGATACCAGGGGCGGCTACCTGCTCGGCGATACGTCGGACCTTGACCCGGCTTTGCTTCACGACCGGTTGCGCGTGGAATGTGAGGACGGGGCGGACATCCTCGTTGCCGTCATGCATTCCAGCGACCGCTATCTGGCCGTTACGGGACGAGTGGTCCGTCCGGAAGGGGCATAATTACTTCGGTTGAGAGCCTCACGGGCATGGCGGCAATCTAAGCGTGTTTGCGAACTTTTTTCGCTTTGGCTTCGGCGGCCGCTTCCGATTGCGCCATATGTTCGAGCTCAGCGGAAGTGTGTTTTTCCGCGAGCTCTCGTGCCGTCGCTCCCAATCTGACTCCTTTTTGTCGGCCAGCGAGCGCGGCCGCAGCCACGGCTCGCTTCTCGCGTCCTTGCTGTTTTGCCATTGGAAATCTCCGCTTGGCTTCAGCGACTAAAGTGATGTTCACCGCTTGGCGGATGCCCCGGTCTCTTCCAGGCTGAGGAAGCGAGACGTCACGGACGGCAAGTTGTCGCCGAGCCAGGTCGCCATTGCCATTTCCTCGGCCAAGATGCGTTCGCATACAGCCTTGGTTTCCAGATCACCGCATGCCTCTGCCGTCGCGATCAGGACCCGATATGCGGCAATCTCCATATGCTCGAAGGTGTAGCTGGCCATGGAGCCCTTGATAACCTCGTCATCCATGACTGCCCCACCGAAGCCCTGCCCCATTGCCGCGAACTTGCCCATCAGGTCTTTGAGAGTGGACGTGTCCCCTCCACGCCGTTCAATGCACGACTGCAGCATGTCGCCCTGCCGGCGGGTCTCAGCCAGATGCTCTTCGATCTTTGCCTTCAGAACCGGATAGCTCTCAATGCGACCAGCTTGAGCCGTCAGCATCGTCTCAGCTTGCTTCTCCATTGCATGAGCATTGCGCAGCCACTCAAGCAGCCTGTCCTCCTTGGTCGTCATACCGGCCTCCTTGTTGAATGAGGCCGCAACTGTCCCGCTCTAACGATGTTCCGAGGTCAGCGAAATTCCATGTCGTGTCGCAGCCAGCGATTTCGGCCAGGCCGCGACATCACGGTCCAGGTGAAACAGGACGTTTTGCGTCAGGTCATCTTCATCGAGCGCCAGAGGAGCGAACGCGGCCACCATATACGCGATGCGCTCTCGCTCTTTGGCGTGGTCACACTCTGCCACCGTATCCTTCACCCTGTTCCAAACCTTCTCCAACGAAGCGTATGCGCGAGCGAGGTCCGCCGGATCGTTTAGCGACGAAAATGGCATTGCTCCTTCCTCCAAAGCCGTTTCGCGAAGGAAGATTTAGGAGGGGCCTCCAAGGCTTCAAGAGGCCGAATTCCGCTGAATGGGGCCTGCATCCGCGCCGCGAGGGGATCGATTGCGGGTCGCGTAGCTCTGGCGGCCGTGGCGTCATTATCCGGCCGATCCGCCAACCAATCGTCGCCGCTGCGAACATCCCAATGGATATGAGGATTGCGACAGCAGTAGACGTCATGGAGGCTCCGGCACAGGCGTAGGCACCGGCGGCAAACTGCGGTCGCCACCGGTTGTTCCGAAGCCCCCGCAGCACGTTCGCTGATCGCTGGCTGTGAAACGGCGCCCGTTCGTTCAACGTTCCTCGAAAACGCTTTGTCGGCCGCTGAAAAAATTTTCCCGAAGCAGGAACAAAACTATGCTTGTCCGGTTTTGCGCCCTTGAAGTCGGAAAAATTTCACGATGCAGACGTTGACGGTATGCCGTTTCGAAGCGGATTGGGGTTTCCGCGACGTGACTGGCGAGGCTTATGGGCGCTCTCCGGACATTCGGCACACATACGAGGCAGCGCAGCAAATGGCTCGTCGCATCGGC
Organism: Allobosea sp. Root670; assembly: GCF_001429415.1. NCBI lineage: Bacteria > Pseudomonadati > Pseudomonadota > Alphaproteobacteria > Hyphomicrobiales > Alloboseaceae > Allobosea > Allobosea sp. Root670. The sequence continues at coordinate 510,826 of NZ_LMJU01000016.1, forward strand.
GCGCACATACAGTTCTCACCGGAAGCGGAAAGCCATTATCGAGCCATGATTGAGGGTGCTGCTGTTGACGTGGAAAGGGGGCCCGTCGCTAATAATGTCGCCAGTCGAGCGCGGGCATTTCTAAAGCGCTTTGCGTGACGGAAATGCGAGCAGCAGGTTCGAGTAATCCACCGCTGTCACTTGCTGGGGTCCATGATAGCCAGCTACCAGACCCACGCGATTGGCTAGCCGCCATTATCGACGGTTCCGACGACGCAATCGTAAGTAAGAACCTTGACGGTATCGTTCAAAGCTGGAACGGCGGTGCGACGCGGCTGTTCGGATACCGGCCCGAAGAAGTCATCGGCCAATCCATTACCATCTTGATCCCGCCGGATCGACTAAACGAAGAGCCCATGATTCTGGCCGAAATCCAGAAGGGCAACCGAGTCGATCATTTCGAGACCAAGCGGCGACGCAAAGACGGCTCGTTAGTCGATATTTCGCTGACAATTTCGCCTATCCGCGATGAGGCCGGGACAATCGTCGGCGCCTCCAAGATTGCTCGTGACATCACTGATCGACTGCGAGCCCAGGAGGAACAGCAACTCCTCATGGGCGAATGCACCATCGTGTGAAGAACCTGTTTGCGCTGGCTAAGGCGATCGTCTCGCTCAGCGCCAAGGCTCCGGTTAGCCAACCGGATGTCATCGCGAACATACAGGCGAGGCTGTCATCCTTGGCACGAGCGCACGAACTCATCCTCTCGGATCGTTCACGAGGCCCCGATTCGGGACGAGTTAATCTCCTTTCGCTTCTTCAAACGATTCTTGCCCCTGACCTGAGCCCCTGATCTTCCTCCAGATTTGAGTAGAGTCCGTCACTCACGGAGACGGACGATGCGGCGCTCACGATTCACGGAAGAGCAGATTATTGGGATGCTGAAGGGCAGGAGGCCGGAGCTGCGACGGCGGATGTCTGCCGCAAGCATGGCATCTCCTCGGCGACCTTCTACAAGTTCAAGGCGAAGTATGGCGGGATGGACGTGTCTGATGCGCGCCGGCTGAAGACCCTCGAGGATGAGAACGCCCGCCTCAAGAAGCTGCTGGCCGAACAGATGCTCGACAACGCGATCCTGAAGGATGTCGCCGCAAAAAAATGGTGACAATGCCGAATTACTAAGGTAAATTCGGAGGCCCGAGATCAGCATAATGCCCCTAGTTGCCGCGAGCGTCGCGGCCGTGGAGGGTAATGGATGAACGTTCGGGTTCGTGAGGCGGCTGTGACCTGAGCCCCTGATCTTCCTCCAGATTTGAGTAGAGTCCGTCACTCACGGAGACGGACGATGCGGCGCTCACGATTCACGGAAGAGCAGATTATTGGGATGCTGAAGGAGCAGGAGGCCGGAGCTGCGACGGCGGATGTCTGCCGCAAGCATGGCATCTCCTCGGCGACCTTCTACAAGTTCAAGGCGAAGTATGGCGGGATGGACGTGTCTGATGCGCGCCGGCTGAAGACCCTCGAGGATGAGAACGCCCGCCTCAAGAAGCTGCTGGCCGAACAGATGCTCGACAACGCGATCCTGAAGGATGTCGCCGCAAAAAAATGGTGACGCCCGATGCGAAGCGGAAGGCGGTGGCTCATGCTTGCACGGTGCATGCAGTGAGCCAGCGTCGGGCGTGCCTGGCCTTGACGATCGACCGCTCGACGGTGCGCTACATGAGCACCCGGCCGGACGATGCCCTGTTGCGCGAGGCGATGAAGGCCGTGGCGGCGGAGCGCCGGCGGTTCGGCTATCGCAGGATCCACATCATGCTGGACCGCCAAGGCATCGTGATGAACCAGAAGAAGCTGCGACGGCTCTATCGCGAGGAGAAGTTGCAGGTGCGCCGGCGTGGCGGCCGCAAACGGGCACTGGGCACGCGCAGGCCTATGCTGGTGCCTGATCGGGCCAACGCACGCTGGAGCCTTGATTTTCTGTCCGACACGATCTCGGACGGTCGCCGCTTCAGGGTGCTCGCCATCGTCGACGACTATACGCGCGAGTGCCTGGCACTCGTCGCCGACACCTCACTCTCGGGCCTGCGCGTGGCTCGCGAACTGGATGGCGTCATTCGCCTGCGCGGTCGGCCGGGGACGATCGTCTCCGACAACGGCACCGAGTTCATCTCGATGGCGATCCTGCGCTGGTGCCAGGATACCGGCGTCGAATGGCACTACATCGCTCCCGGCAAGCCGACGCAGAATGCCTTCGTCGAGAGCTTCAACGGACGCTTCCGGGACGAGTGCCTCAACGACACGCTGTTCTCGACGCTCGTCGAGGCCCGCAGCGCCATCACCTCATGGAAGGAGGATTACAACCGGCACCGACCCCACTCGGCCCTCGGCAACCTCACGCCCGCCGAGTTCGCCCTCAAATCCATGCTGGAAAAACAGGCCGCCTGAGGCCAGAAATGAAACCCAGGACTCTCCCTCAGACCGGAGGAGAAAAGGGTCTCAGGTCA